>NZ_JBITII010000013.1:0-262353 GCF_044458845.1 Streptomyces sp. NPDC050416 | reverse complement strand
GCACCCCGCTACGACGTCGGCAAGACCGTCAAACGCCCCGAGACCCTCAAGGCCATCGGCAAGCCCGGAAGATCTTGGTAGATAAAGAACAAGCTTAGGGCCTGTTGCGAAAGTGCCGCCTGCCGCGCGACGCCCGGCACGCACTCTCGCCGCACCGGACGCCGCGCGGCCGCCCTTCGGGCGACGACGCCGCTTTCGCAACAGGCACCCTAGTCGGCCGACAGCACGAACGACGTCTGCACCTTCGCGAAGCCCGGAGCCTTGGCTTCCACCAGGTACGTGCCCGGCCCGGCCGAGCCCGCCGGAGGCGTGGCGCACTCGGGGGCGCTCGGCTTGCGGTCCCAGTTCACGGTGTAGGTGATGCCGCTGCCCGCGGGCACCCGGTACAGCTGGTGCGCGGCGGCCTTGGGGCAGTCCTCGGAGGACCAGTAGTCGTCGTCGGAGCTCGCCGGGGTGATCGTGAACACCGCGTTCTTCGGCCCGAGATCGATCTTGCAGTCGCTGCCGGAGACGTTCCGCGCGGTCAGCAGGAACGTAGGCCTCTGCTCGGGGTCGTAGGTGTTGTGCCGGCTGCGCAGGCTGAACTTGACCACGCTGGCGGTGCAGTTGGGCAGCGTGGAACCGGCCGGCAGGGTGTCGCCCACGCCGACGCCGACGCCGCCCACCGCCGTATCGCCACCGGAACCGCCGGCACCGCCCGCGCCTCCGGAGCCGCCCGCGCCGGAACCGCCGCCGGAGCCCGAGCCGGAACCTTCCCCGGAGCCGTCACCCGAGCCGCCCCCGGACGACGAGCCGCCGGAGCCCTCGTCGCCCGACTCGTCGCGTCCGCCGGGCGCTTGGCTGATGGCCGGGCCCGAACTCGACGGGCCGGGCGTGATGGTGGAGGGCGAGGGATTCTTGCCGTTGGCGCCGTTGTCGCCGTCCTTGCCGCCTCCGCCGCCCATGGTCACGATCCAGGTGATCAGAAGCGCCAACAGGGCGACCACAGACACCAGTACGACCCTCCGACGCCAGTAGATGGAGGAGGGAAGCGGCCCGACCGGATTGCGCAGAGATCCCACGGCGCAAACCTTACGAGAGATCGGCGCGTTCGCCTGTCCCACCCGCCGCTCGGGGCCACAACTTTTCCGGATCATCATCTCGGAATCCCGGAGGCCACCCCTGTCTTTCGTCAGGTTCGGGACGCGACGATCGCTGGGTGTGACGGTACCGGCCTGCCGCCTACCGTCCGTGACCATGAACTTCGAGGACAGCGCGCTCTACCGCGACATCACCGACTTCGCCCGTGACACCCCGATGTGGGTACAGCACGGGGCCGGTATATGGACGGAGGCCGGACTGCTGGTCTTCGTCGCGCTGTTCGCCACGGCCTGGTGGCGGGCCCGCCGCGGCACTCCCCACGCGTTCGCGCTCGCGGCCCTGGCACCTGTGGCCACGGCCGTGGCGTACGTGTGCAGCGAGGTGCTCAAGTCCGCGGTCACGGAGGAGCGTCCGTGCCGGGCGGTCGCCGGTGCGGCCGCGTCCCTCGCCGCGTGCCCGCCGCACGGCGACTGGTCCTTCCCGTCCAACCACGCCACGATCGCGGGCGCGGCGGCGGTCGCCCTCGCGCTGGTCCGGCGCGCGCTGCTGTGGGTGACGGCCCCGCTCGCCCTGCTCATGGCCTTCTCCCGGGTCTTCGTCGGCGTGCACTATCCGCACGACGTCCTCGCGGGGTTGGTGCTGGGCACGCTCGTGGCCCTCGTCGCCGTACGGCTGGGCAGGGGCCCGGCGACGCGGCTGGCCGAGGCGCTGCGCACCTCGTCGGCGCCGGCCGTGCGGTGGTTCACCGGGCCGGGCGCGGCGCCCGTCAGGTCGTACGGCTCGCACGCGCGGCGCTGAGGCGGTCGGCACGCGCATCACCGGGCCGGTACGCGCCCCCGCCGGCGTACCGCTCCGGTCGTCGCGCGCCTCTCCGGCCGGATCGCGCCTCTGCGATCGTCGCGCGCCTCTCCGGTCGTCACGCCTCCACGAGCCCCGCCTCGTACGCCACGATCGCCGCCTGCACACGGTTGCGTACGCCCAGCCGGTCCAGGACGGCGCTCACGTACGCCTTCACCGTGCCCTCGACGAGGTGCAACCGGGCGGCGATCTCCGGGTTGGACAGGCCCGCGCCGACCAGGCCGAGCACCTCGCGCTCGCGGGGGCTCAGCACGGCCACGCGCGCGCGTGCCTGTGCCTCACGGGTGAGCCGGCCGCCGCCGAGGCCCTCGTCGATGACGTACCGCGCCACCTTGGGTGAGAGGAACGCGGCGCCGGCGGCCACCGCCCGTACACCCGCGATGAGTTCGTACGGGTCCCCGGACTTCAGCAGGAAGCCGGTGGCGCCGCCGCCGAGGGCGCGGGTCACGTAGGCGCCCTCCGAGAAGGTGGTGAGCATCGCGACGGCCGTGCCGGGCACGGTCCGTACGATCTCCTCCGCCGCGGTGAGGCCGTCCAGGCGGGGCATGCGGATGTCGAGCAGGGCGACGTCCGGGCGGTGTGCTCGGGCCAGCTCGACCGCCTCGCGGCCGTCGCCCGCCTCGGCGACGACGTCCGTCACGCCGCTGCTGCCCAGGATGGCGCGTACCCCGGCCCGGACCATGGCCTCGTCGTCGGCCAGCAGAACGCGGATCACTGTGAGAACTCCTCGTATTCCTCGCGGCCTTCGCCGGGCAGACCGATGCGCGGGACCACGTCCTTGGCGACCAGTCGGCCGGCGGCGAAGCACAGTCTGAAGTGGTCGACGGAGACGAACAGTTCGCCGCTCGCCCGGTAGTAGCGGCAGTCGGCTCTCCCGGGTGGGGCGGGGGCCCGGTCGTCGGGCGGGTCGTTCACGTCGCGCTCGGGCAGCAGATGTTCGACCTCGGCCACCGGGGTGCCCAGGCGCAGTTTCGCGTACGCGGCGGGTTCGAGCACCGAGTGCTTCTCCGCGTACGCGTACCAGCCGAACGCCACGCCGACCAGAACGACGCCCACGCCGGCCGCGGTGCCGAGGCCGGCGGCGACACGGCGGCGGGCGTGCCGGAAGGGCGCGGGGCCCGGGGGCTCGGCGCCGGCCTGCTGCTCGGGGGCGTCGGGCACGTACGCCGACACCCGGAACCCCTCCTCGTGCGGTCCGGCCTCGAACGTGCCGCCCACGGAGGTCACCGCGGCCCGCAGCCCGAGCAGGCCCGTACCGCCGCCCGTGGGGCGGGAACTCTCCTGGGTGGGCGGGCCGTTGGTGATGGTGACAGACACCCCCGCGGACCGTCCCGTCCCCGCGGCCCGTCCCGTCAGCGCCACGGTCACGGGAGCGCCCGGTGCGTGCCGTGCCGCGTTGGTCAGCGCCTCCCGGACCACGCGGTGCAGCAGCCGTTCGGCGACCCCGCCGGGCTCGGCGGCCGTGCCGTCCGGCCCGGCGGGCTGCCAGCGCACCGGCAGGCCCGACTCCGCTGCGCGGGCGACGAGTTGCTCCAGGGTCTCGCCCGCCGGGGCCAGCGGCGCGGGCTCGTCGTCGTCCTCGCGCAGGACGCCGATGATGCGGTGCAGCCGGTCCGTGGCGTCGGCGGCGGCCGCGCGCAGGTCGGCCGCCGCGCTCCGGTGCTCGCCGGCGAGTCCGGGGGCGACCTGGAGGGCGCCCGCGCGCAGGGCGATGAGGCTCAGCTCGTGGCCGAGGGAGTCGTGCATGTCCTGGGCGATCCGGGCCCGTTCGCGCAGCCGGGCACGTTCCTCGGCGAAGCGGGCCTCGTCCTCCAGCCGGGCGGCGCGCAGCCAGCCCGCCGCGGCCAGCTCGCGGCTCTGCCGCCAGTAGCGACCGCCGAGCCAGGGGAAGACGCAGCCGAAGAGCAGCGTGCCCGTCATGACGAGCCACTCGGGGGCCGGGTCGACGCCGACGAGCACGATCCGGGCCGTGCCGGCGCAGCCGACGGCCGCGAAGCACAGCACCGCGGGGCGCGCCCGTCCCGCCCGCAGCCCGAGCAGCAGCGCGAGCACGCCGAGGGCGGGGCCGTAGGAGACGGTGAACATGGCCGGTGCCGCGGTGAGGCTCAGGGCGGCCACCAGCCCGAAGGCCGCGAGCGGCAGCCGCCGGGACAGGGCGGCGGCGACCGCCAGCACCGCCACGCCGGCCGCCTGCTGCCAGGCCGGACGCGGCTCGTTCAGCCCGAGCCGGTCCGCCGTGAGCGCCGGCACGGCGAGAGCCGCCCAGAGCAGGACGTATCCGGCGAGCCGGGCGGGACGAGGACGTTCCATGCGCCCGACGCTATAGGCGGGCGGCAGGGCGGCACTGCTGCCGATCGTCAGGTACGCCTGTCCCTCTTGACTGGTACGCCTGTCCCTCCTGGGTGGTGGTGTGCCCGGATCGCGGCTCCCGCGTGGCAGGATCGAATGGCCATGACTGCTCCCACGAAGCCCCCGCACACCAGCCCCGCCGACCCCGCCTCCGGCTCGCCCTCCGGCTCGCCCTCCGGCGAGAGCCTGCACGCCCCCGTCATCGACTGGTTCGACGAGAACGCCCGTGACCTGCCGTGGCGGCGCCCCGAGGCGGGGGCGTGGGGGGTGATGGTCAGTGAGTTCATGCTCCAGCAGACGCCGGTGAACCGCGTCCTGCCCGTCTACGAGCAGTGGCTGGCCCGCTGGCCGCGCCCCGCCGACCTGGCCAAGGAGGCGCCGGGCGAGGCGGTCCGCGCCTGGGGCCGGCTCGGCTACCCGCGCCGCGCCCTCAGGCTGCACGGCGCCGCCGTCGCGATAACGGAACGGCACGGCGGTGACGTACCCGCCGACCACGCCCAGTTGCTGGCGCTGCCCGGCATCGGCGAGTACACGGCCGCCGCCGTCGCCTCCTTCGCCTACGGGCAGCGGCACGCGGTGCTGGACACCAACGTGCGCCGGGTCTTCGCCCGCGCGGTCACCGGCGTGCAGTACCCGCCGAACGCCACCACCGCCGCCGAGCGCAGACTCGCCCGCGCCTTGCTGCCCGAGGACGAGCCGACCGCCGCCCGCTGGGCCGCCGCCTCCATGGAGCTGGGGGCGCTGGTGTGCACGGCGAAGAGCGAGTCGTGTCACCGCTGCCCGATCGCCGCGCAGTGCGCCTGGCGGCTGGCGGGCAAGCCGGAGCACGACGGGCCGCCGCGTCGCGGTCAGACGTACGCGGGCACCGACCGGCAGGTGCGCGGGCGGCTGCTCGCCGTGCTGCGGGAGGCCCACGGTCCGGTCCCGCAGGCGGCGCTGGACCGGGTGTGGCACGAGCCGGTGCAGCGGGCTCGCGCCCTGGACGGCCTCGTCGCCGACGGTCTGGTGGAGCCGCTGGCGGACGGGCTGTACCGGCTGCCGCTGACCTGACGTACAGACACGTCACAGCCGCGCGTCGTCGACTGTCACAGTCATCCGGGTGGACAAATCACCCCGAACCCACCCCAACGCGCCCACCGCTTTTCCCCGTTCCCACGGCCGTTACACAACCGACGGACAGCCGAGTGCTAGCCGAAGGCTGCTTCGGACAGTGCCGTGACAACGCCTCCGTACCTTCGGTTCCGTTCCCGGAAGACACGGGACGACCAAGGAACACAGGCAGTGCACGGACGGCGGGAAGCCGGCCGCAACGGGGAAACGGGAGGCGGTTCACCATGGCGCAGGGCGAGGTGCTCGAGTTCGAGGAGTACGTCCGCACGCGGCAGGACGCGCTGCTGCGCAGTGCCCGCCGCCTGGTGCCGGACCCGACGGACGCGCAGGACCTGCTGCAGACCGCGCTGGTCCGCACGTACGGCCGCTGGGAGACCATCGAGGACAAGCGGCTGGCCGACGCCTACCTGCGCCGGGTGATGATCAACACGCGGACGGAGTGGTGGCGGGCCCGCAAGCTGGAGGAGGTGCCGACCGAGCAGCTCCCGGACGCCTCGGTCGACGACTCCACCGAGCAGCACGCGGACCGCGCCCTGCTGATGGACGTCCTGAAGGTGCTCGCCCCGAAGCAGCGCAGTGTCGTCGTCCTGCGACACTGGGAGCAGATGTCCACGGAGGAGACGGCCGCCGCCCTCGGCATGTCGGCCGGAACGGTCAAGAGCACGCTGCACCGGGCGCTCGCCCGGCTCCGCGAGGAGCTGGAGTCCCGCGACCTGGACGCACGCGCGCTGGAGCGTGAGGAGCGGGAGCGGTGCGCGGCCTGACCGGCGAGGGGTCTGCACGGCCCCGGGCCAGCATCCAGGCGGTGAGTACGGCGCTGGCCGTGCTCGCCGCCCTCGGCCTTTTCGTGTCCGCGTGCGGCGCGGGCGGCACCGGCGCCCGCGACGAGGGCCCGGCGCACTCCGACTCGGTGGCGGGCGCCGCCGCGGCCACGCCGTCCGCCGTGCCGTCGAAGACGCCCGACGCGGTCGACGCGGTCCGGCTCGTCAAGGACGACCCGAAGGTCTCCCCCGAGGTGAAGCGCGAGCTGAAGCCGTGCGTCGCCGACGAGTACCCCGTCGACGTGTCCTACGGCAACCTCACCGGCGGATCGGGCGACGACGTCGTCGTCAACGTCCTGAGCTGCGGTGACGCTGTGGGTGTGGGCAGTTACGTGTACCGCGAGCAGGACGGCTCGTACAAGAATGTGTTCAAGGCCGAGGAGCCCCCGGTCTACGCGGAGATCGACCGCGGCGACCTGGTCGTGACCAAGCAGGTGTACGAGAAGGGCGACCCGGTGTCGAGCCCCTCCGGGGAGAACGTGATCACATACAGATGGACCTCCGGCCGGTTCGACGAGGAGTACCGCACGCACAACGACTACGGGAAGGTCGTCGGCGAAACCCCCACGCCGGAGCCCGCGAGCTGACGTGGGCGCGGCGCGTGTGAACCGATCGGGCCGCTCGGACCGATCCACCGGTGAACGCATCACGTGGATCTCGCGTCCCCCAGAGGGAACGCGGCAGAACGCACCCCACGAACCACACGAGGACTGAGAGCACCGGGATGGCAGACCAGACCCACGTCCTGTTCGTCGAGGACGACGACGTCATCCGTGAGGCCACGCAGCTCGCCCTGGAACGGGACGGCTTCGTGGTCACCGCCATGCCCGACGGGCTGTCGGGCCTGGAGGCGTTCCGGGCGGACCGCCCGGACATCGCGCTGCTGGACGTCATGGTTCCCGGCCTGGACGGGGTCAGTCTGTGCCGCCGTATCCGGGACGAGTCGACCGTGCCGGTCATCATGCTGTCGGCGCGGGCCGACTCCATCGACGTCGTGCTGGGCCTGGAGGCGGGTGCCGACGACTATGTGACCAAGCCGTTCGACGGTGCCGTGCTGGTGGCCCGGATCCGCGCGGTGCTGCGCCGGTTCGGGCACGCGGGCGGCGGCCGGACGGAGGAGCCGGCCTCCCCGGCCGGCGGCGGGGTGCTGACCTTCGGGGACCTGGAGGTCGACACGGAGGGCATGGAGGTCCGCCGGGCCGGGCAGCCGGTGGCGCTGACGCCGACCGAGATGCGGCTGCTGCTGGAGTTCTCCACGACGCCGGGCACGGTGCTTTCCCGCGACAAGCTGCTGGAGCGGGTGTGGGACTACGGCTGGGGCGGGGACACCCGCGTCGTCGATGTGCACGTGCAGCGGCTGCGGCAGAAGATCGGCCAGGACCGCATCGAGACGGTCCGTGGCTTCGGCTACAAGTTGAAGGCCTGAGCAGGGTTATGAGGGGGCACTTCCGGCGCCTGGTCGCCACGGGCTTGGAGCGCGCGGGCATCCGCACGGGCCTCAGATGGAAGCTGAGCGCGGCCATCGCACTGGTCGGGGCGCTGGTGGCGGTCGCGCTGAGCCTGGTCGTGCACAACGCCGCCCGGGTGTCGATGCTGGACAACGCGCGTGACCTGGCCGACGAGCGCATCTTGATCGCCCAGCGCAACTTCGAGCTGTCGGGGCGGATGAACTTCCCCAACGCCAAGATCGACGATCCGAACCTGCCGCCGGCGCTGCGGGACCGGGTGGAGGCGGGCCAACGGGCGACGTACGTGGCGGACCGGCCCGGTGACGTGCCCGACATATGGGCCGCCGTGCCGCTGAAGAACGGGCATGTCATGTCCCTGCACTCGGGCTTCACCGACCGCAGCTCGGACATCCTCCAGGACCTCGACCAGGCCCTGCTCATCGGCTCCATCGCGGTGGTCCTCGGCGGCAGCGCGCTCGGCGTTCTCATCGGCGGGCACCTCTCGCGGCGGCTGCGCAAGGCGGCCGTCGCGGCCAGTCAGCTCGCGGGCGGCGAGACGGACGTGCGCGTGCGGGACGCCATGGGCGGGGTCGTCCGGGACGAGACCGACGACCTGGCGAGCGCGGTGGACGCCATGGCGGACACGTTGCGGCAGCGGATCGAGGCCGAGCGGCGGGTCACCGCCGACATCGCGCACGAGCTGCGCACGCCGGTGACCGGGCTGCTGACCGCCGCCGAACTGCTGCCGCCCGGCCGCCCGACCGAGCTGGTGCTGGACCGGGCGAAGGCGATGCGCACGCTCGTGGAGGACGTACTGGAGGTGGCCCGGCTGGACGGGGCCTCCGAGCGGGCGGAGCTCCAGGACCTCATGCTGGGTGAGTTCGTCGCCCGGCGGGTGGCGGCGAAGGACCCGGACGTCCAGGTGCGGATCGTGCACGAGTCGGAGGTCACCACCGACCCGCGGCGCCTGGAACGGGTGCTGTTCAACCTGCTCGCCAACGCGGCCCGGCACGGCAAGCCGCCCATCGAGGTCACCGTCGAGGGCCGGGTCATCCGCGTCCGCGACCACGGGCCCGGCTTCCCCGAGGACCTGCTCGCCGAGGGGCCGAGCCGCTTCCGCACCGGCAGCAAGGATCGGGCCGGGCACGGCCACGGCCTCGGCCTGACCATCGCGGCCGGGCAGGCCCGGGTGATGGGCGCCCGGCTGACCTTCCGGAACGTACGCACGCCGGGCGCGCCGGAGGGCGTACCGGCCGAGGGCGCGGTGGCGGTGCTGTGGCTGCCGGAGCACGCGCCGACGAACACGGGGAGTTATCCGATGCTGCCCTAGGGGGCGTCCCCAAAGTCCCCAGCGTGGTCAGCAGGTCCAGTCCTGGTCGAGGTCGAGGCCGCCCTCCCGGGGCTGCGTGAAGGAGAACCAGTTGCCGGAGTCGTCGCGGAACAGCGCCTCCGTGCCGTACGGGCGCTCCTGCGGCTCCTGGAGGAACTCCACGCCCCGGTCCTTGAGCTTCTTGTAGTCGCCGTGGATGTCGTCGGTGGTCAGCACGCCGGCGCCGAGCGCGCCCTTCGACACCAGCTTCCGGAGCATCTCGGCGGACTCGGGGTCCATCGCGGGCCCGCCGGGCACCATCAGCGTGAGCTCGACGTCGGGCTGGTTCGGCGAGCCGACGGTGAGCCAGCGCATGCCGCCCTCCCCCATGGTCATGTCCGTACGGACCTCCAGGCCCAGTTTCTCGGTGTAGAACTCCTTGGCCCGGTCCTGGTCGAGGACCCAGACGGTCGAGATGGCGAGACCCTTGATCATGGTGTGCTCCTGCTGGTCGGCGGCCGGTTCGTGCCTGCCCCGCCACGGTAGGCAGCGGGGGTGTCAGCCCGCTTCTCCGGAATTGCGCTGTTGCCCCGGGGCGGGCGCCGGCCGGAAGCCGCCGGCCCACAGCATGGCGTAGCAGCCCGGTATGAGTGCCGCTCCGCGGCCCACGTGCTTCGTCCGGTACTCGCTGGGCGTCAGGCCGGTCCACGCCTTGAACCGGGCCGAGAACGTGCCGACACTGCTGAAGCCGACCAGGTGGCAGATCTCCGTCACCGAGAGGTTCGCCGTACGCAGCAGGTCCTCGGCGCGTTCTATGCGGCGGTGCGTGAGGTACTGCCCGGGAGTCTCGCCGTACGCCTCCTTGAAGGCGCGGATGAAGTGATACCGCGAGTACCCGGCGTGGGCGGCCACGGCGCCCAGGTCCAGGCCCGGATCGGCCCAGTCCCGGTCCATGGCGTCCTTGGCGAGGCGCACCTGCCGCATCTTGTCCATGGATCCGATGGTGGCACGAGGGTCTGACAGCGAGGCCTGTGCGACCGGACCGCATGACGAAGGCTCCCGGGGTTCTCCACCCCCGGGAGCCTTCGTCATGCGGTCCGGTCAGACGGTCTCCGCCACGGACGGCTGCGCCGCCGGGGCGTCCGGCTCGTCGTCCGTCTTCGGGCCGGCCCCCTTGAGCGGGACCTCCTTGACGAACACGGCCGCCGCCAGGGCGACCACCGCCACCACGGCTCCCAGCAGGAACGCCGAGTGCGTGCCGGCCGACACCGCGTGCTGGTACGCCTCCCGGACCAGTACCGGAAGCTTCTCCAGGCCCTTGGCGTCGAGCTGCGCCGACTGCTCGGTGACCTTGGATCCCAGCGCACCGCCCCGCTCGGCCATGACGTCCTGGACGCGGTTGTTGAACAGCGCGCCCATGATCGCGACGCCGAAGGAGGAGCCGAGGGTGCGGAAGAGGGTGGTCGACGAGGACGCGACGCCCATGTCCTTCATCTCCACGCTGTTCTGCGCGACCAGCATGGTGATCTGCATCAGGCAGCCCATGCCGAAGCCGACCACGGCCATGAAGACACCGGACGTGAACCGCGAGGTCCCCGTGTCCATCGTGGACAGCAGATACAGACCGACGGTCATCAGGACGCTGCCGAGGATCGGGAACACCTTGTACCGGCCGGTGTTCGTGGTGACCCGGCCGGCGACCATCGAGGTCACCAGCATCGCGCCGAGCATCGGCAGGAGCAGCAGCCCGGAGTTCGTCGCGGAGGCGCCCTGCACGGACTGCTGGTACAGCGGCAGGAACAGCGTCGCGCCGAACATCACGAACCCGGTGATGAAGCCGATGATCGACATCAGCGTGAAGTTGCGGCTGCGGAAGATGTGCAGCGGCACCACCGGCTCGGCCGCCCTGGTCTGCCAGAACACGAACCCGACGAGCGCGGCGACACCGATGCCGATCAGCTCCATGATCCGCGCGGAGCTCCAGGCGTACTCCGTGCCGCCCCAGGTGGTGACGAGGACGATCGCGGTGATGCCGACGGTCAGCAGGGCGGCGCCCAGGTAGTCGATCCGCGCCTCGGAGCGCTTCTTCGGCAGGTGCAGCACCACACTGATGGCGACCAGCGCGACCACGCCGAGCGGCAGGTTGATGTAGAACGCCCAGCGCCAGCCCCAGTGGTCGGTGATCGTGCCGCCGACCAGCGGGCCGCCGATCATCGCCAGCGCCATGACGCCGGCCATCATGCCCTGGTACTTGCCGCGCTCCCGGGGCGGGATCAGGTCTCCGATGATCGCCATGACACCGACCATGAGACCGCCGGCGCCGAGGCCCTGGACGGCACGGAAGCCGATCAGCTCGCCCATGTTCTGGGCCATGCCGCTGAGCGCGGAGCCGATCAGGAACAGGACGATCGACGTCATGAACGTGCCCTTGCGGCCGTACATGTCGCCGAGCTTGCCCCACAGCGGGGTGGAGGCCGCGGTCGCGAGCGTGTAGGCGGTGACCACCCACGAGAGGTGCTCGAGGCCGCCCAGATCACCGACGATGGTCGGCATCGCCGTACCGATGATCATGTTGTCGAGCATCGCGAGCATCATCGCGATCATCAGCGCGAGCAGGACGACCCGCACGCTCCTCGGCTGTTTCCCCCCGGCGTCGGCGCCGACCGCCGGTGTGTCCGTCGTGTCCGCCATTGCTTTCCCACTCCCCCAGCTACCGCTACTTACTTGCCGACCGGCTAGTGACTACACTCGGAAGCTAGCCGCGGAACTAGCCGGGCGTCAAGTAAGTTTTATGGAAAGGGAGCGGCGTAGGAGGATGGGCGGCACCATGGACGGCACCAGGCATCGGCGCCGCGGGGACACCCGCCAGCGCATCCAGGACGTGGCCCTCGAACTCTTCGCGGAGCAGGGCTACGAGAAGACCTCGCTGCGCGAGATCGCGGAACGCCTGGAGGTCACCAAGGCGGCGCTCTACTACCACTTCAAGACGAAGGAAGAGATCCTCGTCAGCATCTTCGAGGACCTCACGAAGCCGATCGAGGAGCTGATCGAGTGGGGGCGGCAGCAGCCGCACACGCTCGACACCAAGCAGGAGATCATCCGCCGTTATGCGGAGACCCTGACCGGCGCCGCGCCGCTGTTCCGCTTCATGCACGACAATCAGGCGACGGTGCGGGAGCTGCGGATCGGCGACTCCTTCAAGGAGCGCATCCGCGGTCTGCGCGACATCATCATCGACCCGGAGGCCGACCTGGTCGACCAGGTCCGCTGCGTCAGCGCGATCTTCACGCTGCACGCCGGGATGTTCCTGCTCCAGGACCTGGAAGGCGACCCCAAGGACAAGAACAAAGCCGTCCTCGAGGTCGCCACGGACCTGGTGACCCAGGCCCACGAGGGAGCCCGGGGTTCCTAGCGGACCCGGGCCGCCTCCGGTCGTCAGACCTTGACGCCCTTGGCGCGCAGGAACTTCACCGGGTCGACCGCCGAGCCGTAGTTCGGGGTCGTACGGATCTCGAAGTGCAGGTGCGGACCGCTGGAGTTGCCGGTGTTGCCGGACCGGGCGATCTCCTGGCCGGTCTTGACGACCTGGCCGATCCTCACCTTGACCTGCGACAGGTGGGCGTACTGCGAGTACGTGCCGTTGCCATGCCTGATCACGACGGCGTTGCCGTACGCGGGACCGTCACCGGCGCCGTTGCCGCCGGCCTTGACGACGGTGCCACCGTGGGCGGCGACGACCTGGGTGCCGCTCGGCACGGCGAAGTCCTGCCCGCTGTGGGTGGACTGCCACATGCCGCCGGCCTGGGCGAAGCTCGCGGAGAGCTTGTACTTCTTCACCGGGTCGACCCAGGACGGCGTGGCCTTCTTGGCGGCCTTCTGCACGGCGGCCTTCTTGGCGGCGGCCGCCTTCTTCGCGGCGGCCTTCTTCGCGGCGGCGGCCTGGGCGGCCTTCTCGGCCTTCACGGCCGCGGCCTTGGCGGCCTTGGCCTGGGCGGCGGCCTGCGCCTGGACGGCGCCGGCGGCACCGGACGCGGCCGTGGTGTCGGCGGCGGACGCGACCCCTGCTCCCAGTGCGACCGAGACACCGAGGCCGGCGGCCAGCACGGTCGCACGGGTGCGGAGCTGGGACGTACGGGAAGAACGGGACGTGACGCGCTGGGACATCGAAACCTCATGGGGAAGGGGACGGTGAAAACCACCCGGCGCACAGTCGCTCGCCGAATGGCCATCCCTTGGTAACCCGAAGTCCGACAAACTCCCAAAAGCGTGATCTACGGCCCAAGTTAGTAACTTAGTTCAGTGTTCTACGTCTCTTGACATGACACTCATTCGGGACAAAACAGGGCACTACACCGCACTTCCGCGCGCTCTACGGGGTCAAGAATCCCTTTCCTCCGGATCCGTTCAGCACTATTCCGCCTAGTAACGGACATATCGCCTGTGCGGCATGTCACCGGAGAGCCTCTTCGGCCATTCCGGAAATGTGGCGCACGCCTCTATGCACCTACCGTCCGGTAACCCTACGGTTCCCCTCGCGCCACCCTCGCCCACGAACATGCACACGACATGTTGGCAGCGTCACGGACGTGAGAGGACCCCCACGACATGCAGACCCGACGCCCCTGGTTGCGCCGTGCATCAGTGACCGCAGTCTCGGCAGCCGCTCTCGTGGCGATGGCCGCACCGGCCGACGCCGCGGCCCCCGCAGGTGCCGCCACCGCGGTCACCACGGCCGCCGCCGCAGACGTCGACTACGCGACCTGGCAGAAGGACTGCCAGGCGGTGATGGACCAGGCGCTGCCCTATCTGAAGCAGCGGATCGCTGCCGCCAGGCCGGGCGAGAAGCAGGCGATCGTCTTCGACATCGACAACACCACGCTGGAGACCGACTTCGGCTTCAGCTACCCGCAGCCGGCCAACAAACCGGTCCTGGAGGCCGCCAGATACGCCCAGGAGCGCGGCGTCGCCCTGTTCTTCGTGACCGCCCGCCCGGACATCATCTCCTCGTTCACCGAGTACAACCTCAAGCAGGCCGGCTACCAGGTCTCCGGGCTCTACGTCCGGAACTTCATCGACCTCTTCAAGAACGTCGCCGAATACAAGACGGCTCAGCGCGTCGACGTCGAGAAGAAGGGCTACACGATCATCGCGAACATCGGCAACAGCGCCACCGACCTCTCCGGCGGCCACGCCGAGAAGACGTTCAAGCTGCCGGACTACGACGGGCAGCTGTCGTAGGGCCGGAGCTCGCCCACCCTCTGGGCATGGAAAAGGGGCCGGTGCCTTTCAGCACCGGCCCCTCTCACTCGACCGTGACGCTTACACGTCCTTGCTCAGGTTCGGTCCCGTGCCACCGGCCGCCTGCTCGATCGGCGGGACGTCCGGCAGGGCCGACTTCTCCTCACCCCGGAAGGTGAAGGTCTTGGTCTCGCCCTCGCCCTCGGTGTCCACGACCACGATGTGACCGGGGCGCAGCTCGCCGAAGAGGATCTTCTCCGACAGGCTGTCCTCGATCTCGCGCTGGATCGTCCGGCGCAGCGGCCGGGCGCCCATCACGGGGTCGTAGCCCTTCTTGGCGAGCAGCTCCTTGGCGGACTGGGCGAGCTCGATGCCCATGTCCCGGTCCTTCAGGCGCTCGTCCACCTTGGTGATCATCAGGTCGACGATCCGCAGGATGTCGTCCTGGGTCAGCTGCGGGAACACGACCACGTCGTCGACGCGGTTGAGGAACTCGGGCCGGAAGTGCTGCTTGAGCTCGTCCGAGACCTTGTTCTTCATGCGCTCGTAGTTGGTCTTCGTGTCACCCGAGGCCGCGAAGCCCAGGTTGAAGCCCTTGGAGATGTCCCGGGTGCCGAGGTTGGTCGTCATGATGATGACCGTGTTCTTGAAGTCCACGACCCGGCCCTGGGAGTCGGTCAGGCGACCGTCCTCCAGGATCTGCAGCAGCGAGTTGAAGATGTCCGGGTGGGCCTTCTCGACCTCGTCGAAGAGGACGACCGAGAACGGCTTGCGGCGGACCTTCTCCGTCAGCTGGCCGCCCTCCTCGTAGCCCACGTAACCGGGGGGCGAACCGAAGAGACGCGACACCGTGTGCTTCTCGCTGAACTCCGACATGTCGAGGGAGATCAGCGCGTCCTCGTCACCGAAGAGGAACTCGGCGAGCGCCTTGGACAGCTCGGTCTTACCGACACCGGACGGGCCGGCGAAGATGAACGAGCCACCGGGACGCTTCGGGTCCTTCAGACCGGCACGCGTACGGCGGATCGCCTTCGACAGCGCCTTGACGGCGTCGTTCTGGCCGATGACCCGCTTGTGGAGCTCGTCCTCCATGCGCAGCAGGCGGGAGGACTCCTCCTCGGTCAGCTTGAAGACCGGGATGCCCGTGGCCGTGGCGAGGACCTCGGCGATCAGCTCGCCGTCGACCTCGGCGACGACGTCCATGTCGCCGGCCTTCCACTCCTTCTCCCGCTTGGCCTTGGCGGCCAGGAGCTGCTTCTCCTTGTCGCGGAGGGAGGCGGCCTTCTCGAAGTCCTGCGAGTCGATCGCGGACTCCTTGTCGCGGCGGACACCGGCGATCTTCTCGTCGAACTCGCGCAGGTCCGGCGGCGCGGTCATCCGGCGGATGCGCATCCTCGATCCGGCCTCGTCGATCAGGTCGATCGCCTTGTCCGGCAGGAAGCGGTCCGAGATGTACCGGTCGGCCAGGGTGGCGGCCTGGACCAGCGCCTCGTCCGTGATGGAGACGCGGTGGTGCGCCTCGTAGCGGTCACGCAGACCCTTGAGGATCTCGATCGTGTGCGGCAGGGACGGCTCGGCGACCTGGATGGGCTGGAAGCGGCGCTCGAGGGCCGCGTCCTTCTCCAGGTGCTTGCGGTACTCGTCCAGCGTGGTCGCACCGATGGTCTGCAGCTCACCGCGGGCCAGCATCGGCTTCAGGATCGAAGCCGCGTCGATGGCGCCCTCGGCGGCACCCGCACCGACCAGCGTGTGCAGCTCGTCGATGAACAGGATGATGTCGCCGCGGGTGCGGATCTCCTTGAGGACCTTCTTCAGGCGCTCCTCGAAGTCACCGCGGTAGCGGGAGCCGGCGACCAGCGCGCCGAGGTCCAGGGTGTAGAGGTGCTTGTCCTTGAGGGTCTCGGGCACCTCGCCCTTGACGATGGCCTGGGCGAGGCCCTCGACGACGGCGGTCTTGCCGACGCCGGGCTCACCGATCAGAACCGGGTTGTTCTTCGTACGGCGGGACAGCACCTGCATGACCCGCTCGATCTCCTTCTCGCGCCCGATGACCGGGTCGAGCTTGGACTCACGAGCGGCCTGGGTGAGGTTCCGGCCGAACTGGTCGAGGACCAGGGACGTGGAGGGCGTGCCCTCGGCAGGACCGCCGGCGGTGGCGGTCTCCTTGCCCTGGTAACCGGAGAGCAGCTGGATCACCTGCTGCCGCACGCGGTTCAGATCTGCGCCCAGCTTGACCAGGACCTGGGCGGCGACGCC
Source organism: Streptomyces sp. NPDC050416 (assembly GCF_044458845.1). Classification (NCBI taxonomy): domain Bacteria; kingdom Bacillati; phylum Actinomycetota; class Actinomycetes; order Kitasatosporales; family Streptomycetaceae; genus Streptomyces; species Streptomyces sp. NPDC050416. The sequence continues at coordinate 245,884 of NZ_JBITII010000013.1, read as the reverse complement.
CTCGCCCTCGCGGATCAGGCCGAGCAGGATGTGCTCCGTGCCGATGTAGTTGTGGCCCAGCTGAAGGGCCTCGCGGAGCGACAGCTCCAGGACCTTCTTGGCACGGGGGGTGAAGGGGATGTGCCCGGACGGGGCCTGCTGGCCCTGGCCGATGATCTCCTCCACCTGCTGGCGGACCGCCTCGAGCGAAATCCCGAGGCTCTCAAGGGCCTTGGCGGCGACACCTTCACCCTCGTGGATCAGGCCCAGGAGGATGTGTTCAGTGCCGATGTAGTTGTGGTTGAGCATCCGGGCTTCTTCCTGAGCCAGGACGACAACCCGCCGCGCGCGGTCGGTGAACCTCTCGAACATCGTTAATCGCTCCTCAGAGCGGTCAGGCAGTGGGGGGAACTTCCCCTCCCTGTCCTTCCGCAGCTTAGTCCCGCAAGCGGGGACCGCTCATTCCAACTGCCGACACCGTCCTTGGCCTCCTGACCCCGAACGCCGACATCTGCTCCAACCCGATGGTGCGAGACGATGTTCCCGCAGGCCAGGCAGTTACCCCCTTCGTCAGTACGCCCATGGCGAACGTGAGACGGCCTTTCCTGCGTGTCGCCCCCTCCCACTAGGGATGTCTTACCCGCACGGACCCGAAGTCCATGCCGAGCGCCCCCCTTCCCTCCGCTACGGGCGAACAACCTTGCGCCTCCCCGCACCCCCCACATGCCCCCATTTGGCCACCATGCGCACTCGTGACGCCACCCAGCGTAACCCGCACTTCCTTACGGCTGTTGCACTTGGCATGTTCGGCGCCCCTCGCCCCGTCCCGCTCCCCCGCCGGCCGCTCGACGCGAGCTGCGGGGTCCGGCGGTGGTACGAGAACGAACTGGGCTGGCCGACGGTGCCCGGCGATCCTCTGCGGCTGGTGGTTGGGGTGCGCTACGACGTCCTGGACGTGCCTGCCGAGGCGGGACACGCGGCCCTGCGGCGCCTGGCACCGGGCTCTCCGGTGGCTCTGCTCGGCGACCGGATGCGATTCCTGGTGGCGGCGGGCACGGCGGAGGAACTGCCCGGGCTGCTGGAGTGGCTGGAGTGGGGAAAACTGCCGCTCGACCTGACGGCGATCGAACCGGGCAGCACGATGGAGGCGCCGCGGCCGCCGTGGCTGAATCCGCCGCCGCCGGCATGTGAGAGGGGCGAGCGGCTGCGCGTGGGGTCGGCGGGCGGCGGGTTGCCGCCGCAGGGGGCGGACGCGTGCTTCTGCCGTGGGAGAGGCGACTCGGGGCCGGACGAGGGGGGCGGCGGGCCACTGCTCTACAGGACCGAGTCGCTGTTGCTCTCCACGATGGACGGCTCACTCCGGCGCGGGAGCGGCGGGCTGCTGCCCTGCGAGACGGACACGCTGTCGCAGCCCGAGTCGGGCGGCTCGATGCGGCACGAGCACGGCAGGCCGCTGCCTGACGAGGCGGGCGGTGTGCTGCCCTGCGGCAGAGGTACGCCGGGCCTCCGCGAAGCGGACGGGGCGGTACCACGCCAGGCGGGTGCGGCGGTGCCCGGCGAAGGCGGCGGTGTGCTGCCCTGCGGCAGAGGTACGCCGGGCCTCCGCGAAGCGGACGGGGCGGTACCACGCCAGGCGGGAGGGGCGATGCCTGGCGAGAGCGGCGGGGGACTGCCCTGGGAGGGAGGTGCGGCGTTCATGGCTTCGGGGACCGGGTGGGACCGGCAGGGGGTCGCGCCGTCGGCTCATGAGGCGGACGGCGCGTTGTCCCCCGAGTCCGGCTTCTGTCCTGGCCGGCCGCTTCCCCTGGGCCGGTTCGGTTCCCAGGGGGCCGCCATGTGGCTGCGGCCCCCCGAGCCGGGATGCGAGGTCGAGGCCTCGCTGCCGACGCTGTCGGCGTTGGGGGGCGGTGGAGACGCCCCCGATCTCGTACGGCTGGTGAACACCGTGGCCACACAGTGCCACCGGGTCCGGCTGCGGCGCGCGTCTGCCCAGCCGTCGGCCTAGCGCGCGCAGGGCCGGTAGTGCCGCTGTTCAGCCGTTGGCCTTCTCGTAGGCCTCGCGGATGGTCGCGGGAACACGGCCGCGGTCGTTGACCTCGTAGCCGTTCTCCTTCGCCCAGGCGCGGATGGCCGCGGTGTCCTGGCTGCCGCTCGAAGCCGCACGCGCCTTTCCGCGCCCGCCCGAAGCGCGGCCTCCGGTACGACGACCGCCCTTCACGTAAGGCTCGAGAAGGCCGCGGAGCTTGTCCGCATTAGCGGTGGTGAGATCGATCTCGTACGTCTTGCCGTCCAGCGCGAACGTGACGGTCTCGTCCGCCTCGCCGCCGTCGAGGTCGTCGACAAGAAGGACCTGAACCTTCTGTGCCACCGGATTTCCTTTCATCGATATCTTCAGGGCCGGGGTGTGCCGGCGTCCGCCGTATCGCCGTCCCCTGTTATATGCAGTACTTGCAGTACCTCGGAAAGCAAACCGCTTTTGCCGGAAAAACACAAACCCTCGGCAGAGACCAGCAGCCCCGCCCCCGTCCGAAAACGTGCGCGTTTCGGACATAGGGCACCCGGGTCTTGCGACCGGCTTGCAACTGGCTTGTGTGTCCGTCCTGGTGATCACAGATGCAGAAGCATCCGGCTGTTGCCCAAGGTGTTCGGTTTCACTCGTTCGAGTCCGAGGAACTCCGCGACACCCTCGTCATAGGAACGCAGCAGCTCCGCGTAGACATCCGTGTCGACAGGCGTCTCGCCGATCTCCACGAAGCCGTGCTTGGCGAAGAAGTCCACTTCGAAGGTCAGACAGAAAACACGGCGAACGCCGAGCCAGCGGGCGGTGTGGAGCAACTTCTCCAGCAACTGGTGTCCGACGCCCGCGCCCTTCAGGCCGGGCTTCACGGCGAGAGTGCGGACTTCGGCGAGGTCTTCCCACATCACGTGGAGGGCGCCGCAGCCGACGACCTCGGCGTTGTCGTCCCGTTCCGCGACCCAGAACTCCTGGATGTCCTCGTAAAGCGTCACCGTTGCTTTGTCGAGCAGGATGCCGCCGCGGACGTAGGCGTCGAGGAGGCGGCGCACGGCCGGGACGTCGCTGGTACGTGCCCGGCGGACGGTGATGGCTTTTGCGGGGGCTTCAGGGCTCTTCGCGGACATGACCGGGACGCTATCGCCCGCCGGGGTCCTGAGCAGAGGCGGGGTTCTCCGGCGGTTCCGTTCGTTCCGGGCGTTCGCTTCGTTCCGGCGGTTGGCTTCGTTCCGGCGGTTCCGTTCGTTCCGGCTGATGGGCCAGTTCCGACAGTCCGGTCGGTTTCCGGGTTTCCGGGACCTGGGCGATGCGTACGGCATCGCGGAGAGTCTCTCGCTGTTCCTCGCTCATCATGCCGAAGAAGGCGACGAGAGCCGCGGCGGGGTTGTCGCTCTGCGACCAGGCGTCGTTCATCAGGGCGGCGGCGTAGGCGGCGCGTGTGGAGACCGCCTCATATCGATAGGCGCGGCCTTCCGCCTCGCGGCGCACCCAGCCCTTCTGATGGAGATTGTCCAAAACGGTCATCACGGTGGTGTACGCGATGGACCGCTCCTTCTGAAGATCTTCCAGGACTTCTCGAACGGTCACCGGGCGGTTCCACTTCCACACCCGCGACATGACCGCGTCTTCGAGTTCTCCCAATGGGCGAGGCACACCTCAGAACAATAGTGGGAGATCTGGGTAATGGCGTGGCGGACGTGCGCTTCACGGCGAACGGGAGCAAAAAGGGCGTACGACTCGAAAGTGCGGGCCTCGCCGGGGGGCCGGCCGCACGGAGTCGTACGCCGTCGGAGGGCTGCGCCCGGGGGCCGCAGCGGTCCGGTCAGGCTTCGGCCTTCGGGGGCGTCGCGGAGGACTGCCGGGCGCCCTCCACGCGCGCGAGGGCGGCGTCGACGGCCGCGTCCTCCTTGGCCTTGTTGGCGCCGCCCTGTGTCTTCACGATCACCCGGATCACGCCGATGAAGAAGATGGCCATGACGACCGGGGGCAGGAGCGCGGAGACGTAGTCCATGGCTCCAGAGTAGCCACGTCAGCCCGCGGCGAGCTGCTGGGGGTTGCCCGGGGGTGGCGGCGGGGTGGGCTTGCGGCGCGGGAAGACCTCGCCCGGGGTGGGGATCGGGCGGCCGGGTTTGGGGGTGCCCGGGGCGGGGGCCGGGGTGGGTTTGGGGGCGGGCTTCGGAGCCGCCGGCTTCCGTGCGGGCTTCTTCTCGGGCTGCTTTTCCGGGGTGTCCTCGGAGACGGTGGAGAGGCCGCCGGGGAGGGGCAGGAGACGCAGGCGCGTACGGGAGGCGGGGACGGCGGGGGCGGCCGGTCGGGCGGGCGGTTGGGCCAGCGGTGCGGGGATGTGCGACCGGGTGGTGCGCACGGGCTGCTGCCCAGTGAGCCGATGACAGCGGTCCAGGAGGGCGGCCGCGGTGGGGTTGCCGCGCAGGGCGCCGAGGGCGGCCAGGTCGTCGGGCTGGGGGCGGTATCCGGCGCCCAGCGCCTCGTCCAGGAGCGCGAGGTAGCCGGCGGCGGCGCCGGGGAGGGCGGCGCGGTACCGGCCGAGGTCGGCCACGAGGAAGGCACGCAGCCTGGCTCCCTCCCGCAGCGCCTCGTCGAGCGACTCTGCGAGGCGGAGGCAGTCCTGGACGTCGTCGGCCGAGGCGGACGTGGGGTGGAGGGCGAGGGCGAGAGCGCGGCGGAGCACACGCAGCTCCTCCACGCCGAACGCCATGCCGCCGCGGGATCCGTATGGCGTGGGCATGCTGCGACGATACGCGCTAATCAGACAAATCCCGCATATCGGATGGGTGTGGCGTGGGGGACCACCCGGGTGGGCGGGGAGGCGCGCCGCCTGCGCCTACGCGGTGGTGGTGGGTCGGGGCCGCGCCGGGGAGTGTCCGCCCTCGCAACGGCGCGATGGGGTCACACACCGACTAACCGGCGTTGACGCGCCAACCGCTGCGGGCGGACACCCCCCGACACGTCCCCTTCCGCCGTCGGCGGGTGCGGGTGCGTCCCCGCCCTAGCTGCCCGCAGGCCGCCGCGCTGCGGGCCGCCGTGGCCGCCTCAGCTGCGGGCAGTCGTGCCTCCCCCAGTGCCTTAAGGGCCTGGGAGGTGCCCCCAGGCCGCACGGGTGGGCGCAGCGGCACCCCGCTCCGCCGGGCTGCGCACTCACCAACGCCAGCTCACATACGCGACACGTTCCGCTCGTACACCAGTCGCAACCCGATCAGCGTCAGCCACGGCTCGTGCTCGTCGATGACCGACGACTCGCCCAGAACCATCGGTGCCAGACCCCCCGTCGCGATGACCGTGACGTCCTCCGGGTCCTCCGACAGCTCGCGGGCCACGCGGTTGACGACCCCGTCGACCTGGCCGGCGAAGCCGTAGATGATGCCCGACTGCATCGCCTCGACCGTGTTCTTGCCGATGACGCTGCGCGGCCGGGCCACCTCGATCTTGCGGAGCTGGGCGCCGCGGACGCCGAGGGCCTCGACGGAGATCTCGATGCCGGGGGCGATGACCCCGCCGACGTACTCGCCGCGCGCACTGACCGCGTCGAACGTCGTCGCCGTGCCGAAGTCGACGACGATCGCGGGGCCGCCGTAGAGCTCGACCGCCGCGACCGCGTTGATGATGCGGTCCGCGCCGACCTCCTTGGGGTTGTCCATGAGGATCGGGACGCCCGTCTTGACGCCCGGTTCGACGAGGACCGCCGGGACGTCGCCGTAGTAGCGGCGCGTCACCTCGCGGAGCTCGTGCAGGACCGAGGGGACGGTCGCGCAGATGGCGATGCCGTCGATGCCGTCGCCGAGTTCGTCGCCGAGGAGCGGGTGCATGCCCATCAGGCCCTGGAGGAGGACCGCCAGTTCGTCCGCGGTGCGGCGCGCGTCCGTGGAGATGCGCCAGTGTTCGACGATGTCCTCGCCGTCGAACAGGCCCAGGACGGTGTGGGTGTTGCCTACGTCGATCGTCAGCAGCATGGCCCGTACCCGCTCCCCTACTCCGCCGGCCGCAGGTCCAGGCCGATGTCCAGGATCGGCGAGGAGTGGGTGAGGGCACCGACGGCCAGGTAGTCGACGCCGGTGTCCGCGTAGGCCTTGGCGTTGTCGAGGGTGAGGCGGCCCGAGGCCTCCAGGAGGGCGCGGCCCTGGACGAGGGCGACCGCCTCCTCGCACTCGCCCGGCGTGAAGTTGTCCAGGAGGATCAGGTCGGCGCCGGCCTCCAGGACCTCGCGGAGCTGGTGCAGGGTGTCGACCTCGACCTCGATGGGGACGTCGGGGAAGCGTTCGCGGACCGCCTTGAAGGCCTGGGCGACGCCGCCCGCGGCGACCACGTGGTTGTCCTTGACGAGGGCCGCGTCCGAGAGGGACATGCGGTGGTTGACGCCGCCGCCGCAGCGGACCGCGTACTTCTCCAGGGAGCGCAGGCCGGGTGTCGTCTTGCGGGTGTCGCGGACCTTGGCCTTCGTGCCGTCCAGGGCGTCCGCCCACGCGCGCGTGGCCGTCGCGATTCCCGACAGACGGCACAGGATGTTCAGCGCGCTGCGCTCGGCCGTGAGGAGGTCGCGGGTGCGGGTGGTGACGGACAGGAGCTTCTGGCCCGCCTCGACGCGGTCGCCGTCCTCCGCGTGGCGCTCGATCTCGAGCTCCTCCTCGCAGACGACCGAGATGACCGCTTCGGCGACGCGCAGGCCGGCCACGACGCCCGCCTCGCGGGCCGTGAAGTCGGCGGTGGACACCGCGTCCTCGGGGATCGTCGCCACCGTCGTCACGTCCACGCCGTGGGCGAGGTCCTCCTGGAGGGCCACGTTGGCGATGTCCTCGACCTCGACGGGGTCGAGGCCGGCGTCGGCCAGGAGCTGGGCGAGTGCGGGGTCCAGCCCGCACTCCAGGTATGCCTCCTCGTCCGCGCCGCAGGCGCAGCCGTCGCCGCAGCCTCCGGACGAGGCGAGGGGAAGGTCGGGGGTGCTCACGTCGGTCACTGCTCCTGGGGGGCCTGGGGCTGGAGGGTCGTGGGGAAGTGTGTGGTGTCCGTGGTGTGCACGGCCAGCGTGCGGTCGGGGTTCAGGCTTACGACGATGTGGCGCCGCCAGGTGGTGTCGTCGCGCTCGGGGTGGTCCTCGCGCCAGTGGCAGCCCCGGGTCTCCTCGCGCAGCCGGGCCGCGGTGACCAGGACGCGGGCCACGCACAGCAGGTTGGTGGCCTCCCAGGTGTCGACGCCGGCCTCGGCCGTCTTGCCGTTCTCCGCGAGGGCGTCGCGGGCGTCGGTGTGCAGTTGCTGGAGCTGGTCGGCGGCCTTGGTGAGGGACTCGGCCGAGCGCAGGACACCGGCCCCGTTCGTCATGATCCGCTGGATCGTGAAGCGGGCCTCCGGCGTGAGCAGCGGGTGCTCGGGGGTCTCCGGGTGCGGCAGCGGCTGCGGCACACGCGCCTCGAGGCCGTTCGCGGCGATGTCGGCCGCGATGCGCTCGGCGTAGACCAGGCCTTCGAGGAGGGAGTTGGAGGCCAGGCGGTTGGCGCCGTGCACGCCGGTGCAGGCCACCTCGCCACACGCGTACAGGCCGGGGACGGTCGTACGGCCCCGGGAGTCGGTGCGGACGCCGCCGGAGGCGTAGTGGGCGGCCGGGGCGACCGGGATGGGCTCGGTGACCGGGTCGATGCCATGGGCGCGGCAGGCGGCGAGGATCGTCGGGAAGCGGTGTTCCCACATATCGGCGCCGAAGTGCCGGGCGTCGAGGAACATGTGCTCGGCGTCCCGCTCCTGCATGCGGCGCGTGATGCCCTTGGCGACGATGTCCCGCGGGGCGAGTTCGGCCAGTTCGTGCTGCCCCTGCATGAAGCGCACGCCGTCGGCGTCGACCAGGTGGGCGCCCTCGCCGCGGACCGCCTCGGAGACCAGGGGCTGCTGGCCCTCCGCGTCGGAGCCCAGGAAGAGGACCGTCGGGTGGAACTGGACGAACTCCAGGTCGCTCACCTCGGCGCCCGCGCGCAGCGCCAGGGCCACGCCGTCGCCCGTGGAGACGGACGGGTTGGTCGTCGCCGAGAAGACCTGGCCCATGCCGCCGGTGGCCAGGACCACCGCGGGGGCGTGGACCGCGCCCACGCCGTCGTGCTGGCCCTCGCCCATGACGTGCAGGGTGACGCCCGCCGTGCGGCCCTCGGCGTCGGTGAGGAGGTCCAGGACGAGCGCGTTCTCGACCGTGCGCAGACCACGCGCGCGTACCGCCTCGACCAGGGCCCTGGAGATCTCGGCACCGGTGGCGTCGCCGCCGGCGTGGGCGATGCGGCGGCGGTGGTGGCCGCCCTCGCGGGTCAGTTCCAGACGGCCTTCGGAGGACTCGTCGAACTGGGCGCCGGTCTCGATGAGGCGGCGTACGGCGTCGGGGCCCTCGGTGACGAGGATGCGGACCGCTTCCTCGTCGCACAGGCCCGCGCCCGCGACCAGGGTGTCGTCCAGGTGCTGTTCGGGGGTGTCGCCGTCGCCGAGGGCCGCGGCGATGCCGCCCTGGGCCCAGCGGGTGGAGCCGTCGTCCAGGCGGGCCTTGGTGACGACGACGGTGGTGAGGCCGGCCGCCTCGCAGCGCAGGGCGGCGGTGAGGCCGGCGACGCCGGAGCCGACGACGACCACGTCCGCGGAGATGGACCACCCGGGGGCGGGCGCGTGCAGTCGTATGCCTGTGCTGGTCACGAGGCGGCTCCGAAGGTGAGGGGAAGGTTGTCGATCAGCCGGGTCGTCCCGACCCGGGCGGCGACGGCGAGGACCGCCTCGCCGGTGAAGTCGTCCCCGATCTCGGTGAAGTCGGACGGGTCGACCAGGGCGAGGTAGTCCAGCACGAGCGGCGGGTCGAGGCGGGCGGCCTCGTCGAGGACCTGGCGGGCGGCCGCGCGGACGGCGGCGGGGCCGCCCGGGACGGCCGTCGCGACGGCGTGCGCGTCCGCTGCCGCGCGGGACTCGCCTATGGCGCTGAGGGCCTCGGCACGCGCGCGTGTGGCGGGCACCTCGCGGGCCCGGGCGCGCAGCGCCTCCTGCGCGGCGTGCCGGTCCTGGCCCGCGAACAGGGCGCCGGACAGCGCGAGGGCGGTGCGCCGCTCGGCGGGCGAGAGGTAGCGGTTGCGGCTGGACAGGGCCAGGCCGTCCTCCTCGCGGACGGTGGGGACGCCGACGATCTCCACGCCGAAGTTCAGGTCCCGCACCATGCGGCGGATCAGGGCGAGTTGCTGGGCGTCCTTCTGGCCGTACAGGGCGACGTCGGGGCGGGTGAGGTGCAGCAGCTTGGCGACGACCGTGAGCATGCCGTCGAAGTGGCCCGGGCGGGAGGCGCCCTCCAGCCGCTCCCCCATGGGGCCCGCGGTGATGCGGACCTGGGGCTCGCCGCCCGGGTAGACCTCGTCGACGGCCGGGGCGAACACGACGTCGGCACCCGACTCCCCGGCCAGCTTCAGGTCGGCGTCCAGGGTGCGCGGATAGCGGTCGAGGTCCTCGCCCGCGCCGAACTGGAGCGGGTTGACGAAGACGGTGACGACGACTTCGCCGTCGGGTCCGGCGAGGGCGCGCGCGGTGCGGATCAGCGTGGCGTGGCCCTCGTGCAGCGCGCCCATGGTCATCACCACGGCGCGGCAGCCCGCACGCGCGCGTGCGTGCAGTTCGGCGGCGGTGCTGAGCAGGGTCGTGGTCATCGGGCGTCCCCTTCGGTGCCGTCGGTCCCGTGGGCGAGTACCCCGAGGAGGTCCTCGGCGAGCTCAGGCTTCAGCAGACCGTGGGCCAGGGCCCGGTCGGCGGTCGCGCGGGCCATCGCCAGGTAGCCGTCGACGGCCTGCGGGGCGTGCCGGCGCAGCTCGGTGACATGCGCGGCGACCGTGCCCGCGTCGCCGCGCGCGACCGGGCCCGTGAGGGCCGCGTCGCCGGAGCGCAGGGCGTTGTCCAGGGCCGCGCCGAGCAGCGGGCCGAGCATCCGGTCGGGGGCCGCGACACCGGCCGTGCGCAGCAGCTCCAGGGACTGGGCGACCAGGGTGACCAGGTGGTTGGCGCCGAGCGCGAGGGCCGCGTGGTAGAGCGGCCGGTTCTCCTCGGCGATCCACTCCGGCTCGCCGCCCATCTCGATGACCAGGGCCTCGGCGGCCAGCCGCAGCTCCTCGGGCGCGGTGACGCCGAAGGAGCAGCCGGCCAGCCGCTGGACGTCCACGGGCGTGCCGGTGAAGGTCATCGCGGGGTGCAGGGCCAGCGGCAGGGCGCCCGCGCGCAGGGCGGGGTCGAGGACCCGCGCGCCGTACCGCCCGGAGGTGTGGACGAGCAGTTGTCCCGGCCGTACGGACCCGGTGTCGGCGAGGCCCGCGACCAGCTCGGGCAGGGCGTCGTCCGGGACCGTCAGCAGGACCAGCTCGGACCGCTGGAGGACCTCGGCGGGCGGCATCACCGGCACGTCCGGCAGCAGCTGCGCGGCGCGGCGCCGGGAGACCTCCGAGACCGCGGAGACGGCGACCGGGCGGTGCCCGGCGAGCTGGAGGGACGCGGCCAATGCGGGTCCCACGCGGCCGGCGCCTACGACGCCGACGGTGAGCCGCGCGGGGCGGTCCCTGGGGTCTGGCTGTGGGGTTGTGTTCACTCGACGGCGGCCTTCCCGTTCCAGTCCGCTCCGGGTACCGGACGATTTCTCGTCATGTTAACGCGATCGGTTCGAGGGGCGTCCGGTTGTCCACAGGGTGTGCATCACACGCGGGCACGGGCGTACGGGAACCCCTGCTCGGGCGTACGGAAATCCGGGTGCCCGGCCGCACGCGCGCGGGGGATGATCCGGGCCATGAGCGACACGGCGGAACAGGACGAGCAGGGCGAGCGGGCCACCGGGCAACTGTCCGAGGAGGACCGGCCGGAAGAGGGCCTCAGGTCACAGCTCCGTGAGCGGCGGCTGGCCGCCCACCGCGGCGCACAGCGGGTGTTCGCGCGCTTCGCCTTCCACAAGACGCTCCGGGAGCGGCTGGCGGAGCTGGACGGGGTGCAGGACCTGTACGACCTGGACGAGCGGTCCGACGTGTACGGCGACGGCGTCGTCGAGGCGCTGGAGACGAAGGTCGCCGGACTGCTCGGCACCGAGGCCGCCGCGTTCTTCCCGACGGGGACGATGGCCCAGCAGGTGGCGCTGCGCTGCTGGGCGGGCCGCACCGGCAACCCGACCGTCGCCCTGCACGCACTCAGCCATCCCGAGGTGCACGAGCGGAACGCGTTCAGCGAGGTCGGCGGCCTGCGGCCGGTGCGCGTGACGGGCGAGCCGCGGCTGCCCACCGCCGCCGAGGTGCGCGACTTCGAGGAGCCCTTCGGCGCGCTGATGCTGGAACTCCCCTTGCGGGACGCCGGTTTCGTGCTGCCCTCCTGGGAGGAGCTCACCGAGGTGGTGGCGGCCGCCCGGGAGCGGGACGCGGTGGTGCACTTCGACGGGGCCCGCCTGTGGGAGTCCACGGTCCACTTCGGCCGGTCCCTGGAGGAGATCGCGGGCCTGGCCGACAGTGTCTACGTGTCGTTCTACAAGTCCCTCGAGGGCTTCGGCGGTGCGGCGCTCGCCGGGCCGGGGGAGCTCGTGGAGGAGGCGAAGGCCTGGCGGCACCGGTACGGCGGCCTGGTCTTCCAGCAGTTCCCGGCGGCCCTGTCGGCGCTGGCCGGGCTGGAGCGCCAACTGCCCCGCCTGCCGGAGTTCGTCGCCCACGCGCGCGTGGTGGCCGCCGCCCTGCGCGAGGGGTTCGCGGCGGCCGGGGTGCCGTGGGCGCGCGTGCACCCTGAGGTGCCGCACACCCACGACTTCCAGGTGTGGCTGCCCTACGACGCAGATGTGCTCTCGGAGGCGGCGGTGCGGACGGCCGAGGAGACCGGCACCATCCTGTTCTCCTTCGCCTGGGACCGGAGCGGCCCGGGACTGGCCTGCACGGAGGTGCAGGTGCGGTCCGCCGGTCTCGAGTGGACCGCCGAGGACGTGAAGACGGCCGTCACCGACTTCGTCGCCCGGCTGCCCGGGCCGATCAGCCGGTAGCGCGGCGCCCGGAGGGCAGCCACCGGCCCAGGGCGAGCCGGACCCGCTTCCGCCGGCGGGCCGGGCGCCCGGCGAGGACCGCCCGGAACTGCCGCTCGTCGCGCCACTCCCGTACGACCTGCCAGTCGTGCGTGCCCGGCGCGGGCGGGGCGGGCTCCCCGAGGGCGTGGGCGCGGTAGCTGTCGAGGAGGTACTGCTGCGTGATGCTCATGGTGGATCGCCTCTGCGGGTCGGGGTGTTGGAGGTCCGAAGGCTCCGCGGCTGCCCCGGTGGTCCCACAGTGCGCCCGTGCCTAGGGCGGCGTCGCGTCGATTGACGAGGCCCGTCAATCGAGCGGGGCATTGTCAGTGGCGGGGTGCACCATGAGGTCATGAGCGTGCACATCGACATCGCGGGGCTGCGGCCGGAACAGGTCGCCGTCGTGCCCTCGCCCCTGGCCGAGCTGGGCATGGCGCTGCACGCGCTGTCCGAGCCGGGACACCACCCGGGCCTGCAGGGCTGGGTGACGGGCGTGACCGCCCGGCTCGACCCGCATCTGGCCGACCGGATGTGCGAGGCCGACTTCCTGTGGCGGACGACGTTCTCGGACCTGTTCCTGCCGTACGCCGGTGTCCCGGGCACACTGCCGTGCGCCACCCTCGCCGAGGAACTGGACCTGCTGGACAAGCTGACGGACGAGCAGTTCGTGGACGCGGCGCTGGAGTTCACGTGTGCCGTCGGGTACGGCTCGTCCGGGCCCACCGCGCTGTCCGACCCCGGCATTCGCCGCCGGTCACTGGACTTGGCCGCCGCGCGGGGGCCGCAGCAGCTGCGGTTCAGCGAGCGGCTGCTGGCCGACCCGCCCAGGATCCGGGCCTGGCTGCGGCAGTTCCTGCAGGACTGCGACGAGGCGTTCTTCGCGGAGGCCTGGTCCCGGCTGCGTCACCAGCTCGCCGCGGACGCCCGCCACAAGACGGACCTGCTCAGGCACAGGGGCCTGGCCGAGGCGCTCGCCGCGGTGTCCCCGGCGGTGACGCTCGACGAGGCCGCCGCCGACATCGCGGTCGACAAGCTGGGCGAGGCCCGTACGACCACGGGCGACGGCGGCCTGCTGCTCGTCCCGACGAGCCTGGGCTGGCCCCATCTGGCGGTCCTGCACCGGTACGGCTGGCAGCCGGTGCTGCACTACCCGGTCGGCTCCCCCGAGCTCGCCGCCCCGCCCACGCTGGAGCAGCTGGCCCTGCGCATGACCGCCCTGTCCCACCCCGTGCGCATGCGCATCTGCCGCAATCTGGCCCGCAGCGCGTACACCACCGGCGAGCTGGCGCAGGCGCACGGCATGACGGCCCCGGAGATATCCCGGCATCTGGCCGTGCTGAAGAAGGCGGGCCTGATCACCACCCGCCGCCGTGGGCGCTACGTCCTGCACCAGCTGGACGTGACGGTGGTGGCCCGGCTCGGCAGCGAGTTCCTGGAGGGGATCCTCAGATAACAGCCCCCTGGCGGACGGCTCAGGCGTGCCCGCCGGCCCGCACCAGCCCCGTCTCGTAGGCGAGCACCACCACCTGCACCCGGTCCCTGAGCCCCAGCTTGGTCAGGATGCGGCCCACGTGTGTCTTCACGGTCGCCTCGGACAGCACCAGCCGGGCCGCGATCTCGCCGTTGGACAGGCCCTGCGCGACCAGCACCATGACCTCGCGCTCGCGTCCGGTGAGCCGCTCCAGCTCCTGGTGCTGGGGCTCCTTGGCGGTGCTCGGCAGCATCGGCGCGAAGCGGTCCAGGAGCCGCCGGGTGGTGGAGGGCGCGACGACCGCGTCCCCGCTGTGCACGGAGCGGATCGCGGCGAGGAGCTCCCCGGGCGGCACGTCCTTGAGCATGAAGCCGGAGGCGCCCGCCTTCAGCCCGGAGAAGGCGTACTCGTCGAGGTCGAACGTGGTCAGGATGAGCACCTTCGGCGGGTCGGTGTCCGAGCAGATCCGGCGGGTCGCCTCCACCCCGTCCAGCTTCGGCATGCGCACGTCCATCAGCACCACGTCGACCTCGGTCGAGCGCAGCACCTGGAGGGCCTCGACACCGTCGCCCGCCTCCGCCACGACCTCCATGTCCGGCTGGGCGGCGAGCACCATCCGGAAACCGGTGCGCAGCAGCACCTGGTCGTCGACGAGCATCACGCGGATCGTCATCGGAGCCTCTTCCAGTCTCTGTTACAGGTGGGAGCGTTACGGGTGGGAGCGTTGCGGCTGGGCGAGCGTTGCGGGTGGGAGCGTTACAGGTGTCAGCGAGGGGCGTGTGCCGAGGTCAGCCGGAGGGTTTGAGCGGCAGCAGGGCGCTGATGCGGAATCCTCCGCCCGGGCGCGGGCCTGCGTCCAGGGTGCCGCCGACCATGCCGACCCGTTCGCGCATGCCGATCAGGCCGTGGCCCTGGCCGTCGAACCCGCCCTCCTCGTACAGCTCGTGCGGGGCGCCCTTGCCATCGTCCTCGACGAGCAGGCCGAGGCCGTCGTCGAAGTAGACCAGGCGCACACTCGCGCCCGCGCCCGGCCCGCCGTGCTTGCGGGTGTTGGTGAGCGCCTCCTGCACGATGCGGTAGGCGGTCAGCTCGACGCCGCTGGGCAGCGGGCGGGGGGTGCCCTCGACCTTGAAGTCGACGGGCAGTCCGTGCCCGCGGCACTGCTCGACGAGGTCCTCGATCTGCTGGACGTCGGGCTGCGGCACGTACTCGCCGCCCTCCTCGTGCTCCCCGGTGCGCAGCACGCCGAGCAGGCGGCGCATCTCGGCGAGAGCCTGACGGCCGGTGGAGGAGATGGTCTCCAGGGCCTTCTTCGCCTGGTCGGGGGCGGCGTCGAGGACGTAGGCGGCGCCGTCGGCCTGCACCACCATCACCGAGACGTTGTGCGCGACGACGTCGTGCAACTCGCGGGCGATACGGGCGCGTTCGGCGGCGACGGCGACCTTGGACTGTGCCTCGCGCTCCCTCTCCAGGCGGGCGGCCCGCTCCTCCAGCTGCGCGAAGTAGGCGCGGCGGGTGCGGATGGAGTCGCCGAGCACCCAGGCGAGGGCGAAGGGCACGGTCATGAAGACCGCCGCGGCGATACCGGTCGCGACACTCGCCTGGTCGCTCGGCCAGCGCAGATGGGCCACGGGGGCCGCGCACAGGCCGGCGGCCAGCGCGAAGCGGGAGGCCCAGCGCGCGCCCTCCGCGGCAACCGTGTAGACGATCACCAGCAGGGCGAAGTCGTGGGGGCCCATCTCGACATCGGTGATCAGCTGGGCCACACCGACCGCGGTGGCGAGCAGCAGCATCTTCTCCGGCATGCGGCGGCGCAGCGCGACCACCAGGCACAACAGCAGCGAAAGCGGAACGGCGACGGCCGGGGAGCCGAATCCGCCCGACGCTCCGCCGACCACGGAAATCCCGAGGAGGACCACGGCCCACGAGCCGTCGACCCACATCGGGTGCCTGCGGAGGAAGTCATAGAGGCGCTGCACGTAACCCAGCGTAGGGAAGCGGGATAGGTGCAGGGGTCAACCGGAGGGCCGATCCGCACCGGGCGCGTGTACTCCCCAAGGTGGAGTTGCGTTCGTTGTGTCCGCATAGCCTGGCCCCGTGACAGCAGTGACGAGGGGTGGGGGACCGGAGAGGCGCGGGTGGCGCGGGTGGCGTGCGGCGGCTCAGGAGGCCTTGTACGGGCCGGGCGGTTTCTACCGCCGGGCCGAGGGGCCGGCCGGGCACTTCCGTACGTCCGTGCACGCGTCGCCGCTGTTCGCAGGGGCCGTCGCGGAGCTGCTGTGCCGGGTCGACGAGGCGCTGGGACGGCCCGCGAAACTGGACTTCGTCGACATGGCGGCCGGGCGGGGCGAGCTGGCCGCCGGAGTGCTCGCCGCGCTCCCGGCCGACGTCGCGGCCCGCACGCGCGTGTGCGCCGTCGAGGTCGCCGTGCGGCCCGCGGGCCTGGATCACCGGATCGAGTGGCGGGCCGAGCCGCCGCGGGGCGCGACCGGTCTGCTGTTCGCCAACGAGTGGCTGGACAACGTACCGGTGGAGGTCGCCGAGGTGGACTCCGCGGGCGTGGCGCGGCTGGTCATGGTCCGGGACGACGGGGCCGAACGGCTCGGGGAGCCGGTCGACGGGGCGCAGGCGCGGTGGCTGGCGCGCTGGTGGCCGCTGCCCGGCGAGCCGGGGCTGCGGGCCGAGATCGGTCTGCCCAGGGACGAGGCCTGGGCCTCGGCGGTCGCCACGCTCGACCGGGGGCTCGCCGTCGCCGTGGACTACGCGCACACGGCGGACACCCGGCCGCCGTTCGGGACGCTCACCGGCTTCCGGGAGGGCCGCGAGACGGCGGCCGTGCCGGACGGCTCCCGCGACATCACGGCCCATGTGGCACTCGACGCGTGCGCGCTGCCCGGCGGGCGGCTGCTCCCGCAGCGCGAGGCACTGCGTGCCCTCGGCGTGACCGGCGCACGCCCCCCGCTCACGCTGGCGTCCACCGACCCCGCCGCCTACGTACGCGCCCTCTCGAGCGCCGGAGAGGCCGCCGAGCTCACCGCGGCGGGGGGCCTCGGCGACTTCGGGTGGCTGGTGCAGCCGGTCGGAATCGAGGACCCGCTCCAGGTCTAGGGCTACTTGTCGATGTCGCCCACGACGAAGAACATCGATCCCAGGATCGCCACCATGTCCGCGACCAGCGTCCCCGGCAGCAGCTCCGTCAGCGCCTGGATGTTGTTGTACGAGGCCGAGCGCAGCTTCAGCCGGTACGGGGTCTTGTCGCCCTTGCTGACCAGGTAGTAGCCGTTGATGCCGAGCGGGTTCTCGGTCCAGGCGTACGTGTGGCCCTCGGGTGCCTTCAGGACCTTGGGGAGCCGCTGGTTGACCGGCCCGGGCGGCAGCTCGGCGAGCCGGTCGAGGCAGGCGTCGGCCAGGTCCAGCGCGTTGTGCGTCTGCTCCAGGAGGCACTCGAAGCGGGCGAGACAGTCGCCCTCCCTCCGGGTCACCACCTTCAGGACGTCGCCCAGCTCCCCGTAGGCGAGGTACGGCTCGTCCCGGCGCAGGTCGAAGTCGACGCCCGAGGCCCGGCCGATCGGCCCGCTCACCCCGTACGCGTGCACGGCCTCGGGCGAGAGCGTGCCCACGCCGCGGGTGCGGCCCCGGAAGATCTCGTTGCCGAGCACCAGGTCGTCGAACCGGTCCATCCGGGAACGGACGTCGGCGACGGCGGCACGCGCGCGTGTGGTCCAGCTGGCCGGCAGGTCCTCCTTGAGGCCGCCCACGCGGTTGAACATGTAGTGCATCCGCCCGCCGGAGACCTCCTCCATGACGTGCTGGAGCTCCTCGCGCTCCCGGAAGGCGTAGAAGATCGGGGTGATCCCGCCGAGTTCCAGCGGGTACGAGCCGAGGAACATCAGGTGGTTGAGCACCCGGTTCAGCTCGGCGAGCAGCGTACGCAGCCACACGGCGCGCTCGGGGACCTCCATGCCGAGCATCCGCTCCACGGCGAGCACCACGCCCAGCTCGTTGGAGAACGCCGACAGCCAGTCGTGGCGGTTGGCGAGCATGATGATCTGGCGGTAGTCGCGCGCCTCGAACAGTTTCTCCGCGCCGCGGTGCATATAGCCGATCACGGGCTCCGCGTGCGTGATGCGCTCGCCGTCCAGCACGAGCTTCAGCCGCAGCACGCCGTGCGTGGACGGGTGCTGCGGCCCGATGTTGAGCACCATGTCGGTGCTCTCCGCGGCGCCGCCGATTCCGACCATGGTCTCCGTCGTAGGAGTCATGGACACAGTCTCTCCTACGTACGCTGGCCTCATGGAGACGGGGAGCCCGCAGGACACGGGGCCGACGGGGACAGAGGGCGCGGCGGGGACACCGGGCGCCGCGGAGGCGCAGAGCGCGGCGAAAGCCGTCGGAAGCACGGCGGACGCCGTCGAAGACGCCGCGCAGGCTGTCGAAGGCGCCGCGGAAGCTGTCGAAGACGGGCCGGTGTGGATCGCGCTGCCGCCCGGGCTGCTGAAGATGCGGCGCTTGCTGCTGGTGGTGTGGCTGGGGCTGATCAGCCTGGCCGCCGGGCTGGTGCCGGGCCTGCTGGCCGGGCCCGCCTGGGCCGCCTTCGCCCTGCCGCCACTCGCGCTGATGGCCTGGGGCTGGGTGCTGATCGGCCGCAACTGGCGCTCCTGGCGGTACGCCGAGCGCGCCGACGACCTGCTGATCAGCCGCGGTGTGCTGTGGCGCGAGGAGACGGTCGTGCCGTACGGGCGGATGCAGCTGGTCGAGGTCACCTCCGGGCCCGTCGAGCGGCACTTCGGGCTGGCCAGCGTGCAGCTGCACACGGCCGCCGCGGCGACCGACGCGACCATTCCGGGCCTGGACCCGGCCGAGGCCGAACGGCTGCGCGACCGGCTCACCGAGCTGGGCGAGGCCCGATCGGCGGGGCTGTGACAGCGCCCGACGCCGCTGAGGCCGCCGAACCCGCGGAGCCCGCCGAGGCCGGGAAATTGATCGTCGAGCGGCGGCTGCACCCCGTCACGCCGCTGCGGCGGGCCTGGGCCCCCGTCGCCGTCCTCATCGGCTGGGCCGTGCACGACCCGGACGGGGCGCAGCGCCATCTGACCCGGCTGACCACGACCACGCTCCTCATCGGTTTCGCCGTGCTCGTCCCGGCCGCGGCCCTGTACGGCTTCTGCTCCTGGTGGTTCACGCACTTCGCGGTGACCGAGACCGAACTGCGCATCCGCACCGGCCTCTTCTTCCGCCGCACCGCGCACATCAGGCTGGAGCGGATCCAGGCCATCGACGTCACCCAGCCGCTGCTCGCGCGGGTCGCGGGCGTCGCCAAGCTCAAACTCGACGTCATAGGCACCGACAAGAAGGACGAACTGGCCTTCCTGGGCGCGGACGAGGCGCGTGCGCTGCGGGCCGAACTGCTCGCCCGGGCGGCGGGATTGGCGCCGGAGACCGCGCACGAGGTCGGCGAGGCGCCGTCCCGGCAGATGCTGCGGGTGCCGCCCGGCGTCCTGGCCGTGTCGCTGCTGCTGAGCGGGGCGACGTGGGGGTCGCTGGCCGCGGCGCTCGTCGTGCCGCCGGTGCTGTGGCTGGCCACGGAGAGCGTGTGGACCGTCCTGGCCGTCGCCCTGCCGCTGCTGGGCGCCGCGGGCGCGAGCAGCGTGGGGCGGTTCGTCGGCGAGTACGACTGGACGGTGGCCGAGTCGCCCGACGGGCTGCGCATCGACCACGGCCTGCTGGACCGGGCCCATGAGACGGTGCCGCCGGGTCGGGTGCAGACCGTGCGGATCGTGGAGCCCCTGCTGTGGCGACGGCGCGGCTGGGTGCGCGTGGAGCTGGACGTGGCGGGGTCCTCCAACTCGGTGCTGGTGCCGGTCGCCCCGCGCGAGATCGCGGAGGTGGTCGTCGCGCGCGTGCTGCCCGGGGTGACCGTGCCGGAGCAGGCGGCCCTGTCGCCGTCGCCGCGCCGGGCCCGGTGGTGCGTGCCGGTGTGGTGGCGCGGGTACGGACTCGCCGTCACCGACGCGGTGTTCGCGGCGCGGTCCGGGCTGCTGCGGCGCAGCCTCGCCCTGGTGCCGCACGCGAAGGTGCAGAGCGTACGGATGACGCAGGGGCCGTGGGAGCGGGCCAGGGGCGTGGCCGACGTGTGCGTGGACACGGGCGCGAACAAGACGGTGAGGGCACGGCTGCGGGACGCGACCGAGGCACGCGAGCTGCTGGCGGCACAGGCGGAGCGGTCACGGACGGGACGCAGGGACGCGCGGCCGGACCGCTGGATGGCGTGACACCGCATGACGCGGAGAGGCCCCCGGCCGAAGCCGGGGGCCTTTCTCTGCAGTGCCCTGTCAGGAACCTGAAGTGCCCTGTCAGGAATGAAGTGCTGTGTCAGGAAACCGCGCTCCGCAGCCCCTGCACATCGATCTGCTCCGTCTCGTCATGCGCCGTCAGGTCGATGACCTGGCCGATCCCGCGCGACTCCTCGTCGGCGGACTTGTACCCGGCCTCCGCCTCGGCCTTGTGCAGCGCGAGGGCCTCCTGGCCGACGACATCGGCCAGGTCCTCGTTCTGCACGGCCTCCAGGGCGGCCCGTGACGTCTCCTGCTTGGTGCCGAAGAAGTCGAACCCGCCTTCGGCCAGGGGGCGCCGCACCGGCGTCTGCGGTGCCACGGCCACGGCGGTCGGCACGGTGTAGTGCCCCGAGGAGGCAGGCTGCACAGGGCGCTCGGCCTCGGTCCCGGGGGCCGCGGAGGTGCCGGCCGCCGTGGAGGTCCCGGCGGCCGTGGAGGTCTCGGCGGCCGCCCGCTCGTGCCCGGCGACCGCCTCTGACTGCCCCTGCGGCTGGTCCTCCTCGGCGTCCTTCGTCTGCTCCCGCTGGTCGTCCTTCCGGTCGTCCCCCGCGGGCTCCGCGTCGTCGCCCTTCGGTACGCCGTCGCCGTCGCCGCCCCCGTCCGGGTCCGGGGCGGAGTCGCTGTCGAGCCGGGCGAGCGCCGCCGCGGCCCGCAGGAACAGCCGGGAGCCCTCCGGTGAGAACACGGCGGGAATCGCCGTCTGCTCGTCGACGGCGAGGCCCTCGGCTGCGGTGGTGGCAGCCGCCTCGTCCCCCTCCGCCGGAGCGTCCGTCGCCTGGACGGCCCCCGCGGGCAGCGCGGCCCGTACCGGAGCCGTCGCCTCGATCTCGAGCACGCGGCGTTCCTCCAGGACGCTCGCCCGCTCGGTCTCGGCGGTGGCGTACCGGCGCAGCAGAGAGGCGTGCTCGTTGCGCAGCCCGGCCAGTTCGGTGCGCTTGGCGCGCAGCCGCTGCTCCAGCTTGGCGCGCAGCTCGCGGGACTCCTCGAGGTCGGCCTCCAGTTCGGCGACCCGCTCCTCGAAGCGCCACTCGTCGCTCGCCCGCGCGCGCGTGAGGTCGGCGACGCGTTTGCCCGCCTGGATGTCCCAGCGGCGGAGCACGACCGCGCCGACGACCGCCGTCGCCGCGGCGGCCGCGGCCAGACCACGGAGCACCGTCGGCTCCGTGAACACCCAGGGCCCCAGGGCGCAGACGAGGGAGACGCCTGCGATCGCCGACGGGGGCAGCAGCCTGTGCAAGGGCGGGGAATGGCGGTGACGTCCACGTGGCATGGCCAGAAACTTACCGCGCGTAGGCGAATCTTGGTGAGCCACCCCGCAAAAACAAAGCCATGCGAAGCGTTCACACGGCATCGTTACCCGGGAAGAAGCGGAATCGGCCCTTCTTTCAATTCCCAAGATCGTTTTCAGCGGCCGTTCAGCCGCTCGCCGATCCACTCCAGCGTCGCCGGAATCTCGCGCCGCCAGGTGTTGAAGTTGTGCCCGCCGCTCTCCAGGATGATCGACGAGATCCGCGTCCGCCCGGTGGCCTCCACCCGCTCTATGAACCGCAGCGTGTCCTTGTAGTTGGACTCGCCGGACCTGCTGCTGGTGACGAGCAGTGAAGTGTCTGGAGCGGGCCTGTGCTTGAGGTACCACCACAGGTCGGCCCGATTCCGGAGCCCCTTGTCACCCTGGAAGAGATCTCCCGTGGTGGCGTCGATCGGCGCCTTGTAGTACGCGGACAAACCCGCCCCGGCGCCATACACACCGGGATGGTGCATGGCGATCTTCAAGGCACAGTAGCCGCCCGTCGAGTTGCCGATGATGCCGAGGCCGCCCGGCTTTTCGGCGACCCGGTAGTGCGTGCGCAACGCGTCGGGCAGATCCCTGGCGAAGAACGACTCGGTCTGCGGACCGCCCGGGACGTCCACGCACTCCGTGTCCCGGGGCGGCGCCACCGTCGGCCGCAGCATCACGAGGATCATCGGCCGCATCCGGCCCGCCCGGGCCAGTTCCAGTGCCGTGCGCGGGTAGTGGAGCTTCTCCACCAGCGCCGACGCCGTGCCCGGATAACCGGTCAGCACGACGGCCGCGGGGAACGTACGGGTGCGGTACCGCGGCTGGAAGTACTCCGGCGGCAGATAGACGTACGCGGGCGTGGCGATGTGCGTCGTACGGCCCACGATGTCGATCTGCTGGATCCGGCCGCCCGCCCGGGCACTCACCCCGGCCGCGCCCGGCACCCGGCGCGAGCCGACCACCCGCAACGGGCTGCCGTCCGGCGTGTGGTCGACGACCACGCCCTGGTCCTTCTCCTGCCCGAACAGGTCCGCCCAGCTCGCGTAGAAACCGAAGGACTGGTTGGCGGCGAGCCCCACCGCGGCGAACAGCGCCACCTGCGTGGCGAGCAGCAGGCCGATCCGCCCGCCGACGGCCCGCCAGCCGCGCCGGGCCAGGCGTGGCCACAGCCAGACCGTGCCGGCGAACAGCAGCACGGCGGACAGCACCGCCAGCACCAGCACTTTGTTGCTCGTGAGACCCAGACCCATCGGTGGTTACCTGTCCGCGCTTCCCGTCCGGGGCCGCCCTGCGCGCTCACACCTTCGCACGGGCTTGTCCCAGACTTTCCTTTGCCTTTGAAACGGCTTTGACGACGGGAGTGAACCTCTTCCCCCTGGACACCGTCCTAGAGGGCGCAATGTCGCCGGATGCCCGAATCGGCACCGGATCCAAGGTCTCTCGCAGAACTACGGGATGCGATGTCTGTCAGGACAGATGAGGAAATGTCGGGCGAGGTTCCGAGTCGTGGCAACGCCACGGCGGGAACCGGCCGGATGAGCCGCGTGCGCCACCTGCTGCGCGGACCACGCCCCGAGGCCGTCCCCCTCCTGGTCGGCAGAGCCTGCGCCCTGGTGGGCGCCTTGGACATCGCCGCGGGCGTCTTCCCGCGCTTCAGGCACAGCCGTATGCACGCCATCGCCGAGGTGCTGCCCGGCGCGCTCGGCCCGTTCGCGGCCGCCCTGTCCCTCAGCACCGGCGTGCTGTTGCTGCTGCTCGCCCACGGCCTCAAGCGCGGCAAGCGCCGGGCCTGGCGCGCGGCCGTGGCCCTGCTGCCGGCCGGTGCCGTCGCGCAGTTCACCTACCGGCACTCGATCGTGGGCGTGCTGATCTCCCTGGCCCTGCTGGCACCCCTGCTGCGCCACCGCGACCAGTTCGACGCCCTGCCCGACCCGCGCAGCCGCTGGCGGGCACTGGCCAACTTCGTCCTGATGAGCGCCGGTTCGCTCCTGCTGGGCCTGCTCATCGTCAGCGTCCACACCGAGCGCATGGTCGGCGACCCCAGTCTGGCCGACCGCATCACCCACGTCATCTACGGCCTGTTCGGCTTCGAGGGCCCGGTCGACTACCAGGGCAACACCTCCTGGACCGTCGCCTTCTCGCTCGGCGCCCTCGGCCTGCTCACCGCCGTCACCACCATCTACCTGGCCTTCCGGCCCGAACACCCGGCCGCACACCTCACCGAGGAGGACGAGGCCAAGCTGCGCGCCCTGCTGGAGCGGCACGGCGGCCGCGACTCCCTCGGCCACTTCGCGCTGCGCCGCGACAAGGCCGTCGTCTTCTCCCCCAGCGGCAAGGCGGCCGTGACGTACCGCGTGGTCTCCGGCGTGATGCTCGCCAGCGGCGACCCGATCGGCGACGTCGAGGCCTGGCCCGGCGCCATCGAACGGTTCATGGACGAGGCCAGGGCCCACTCCTGGACACCGGCCGTGATGGGCTGTTCCGAGACCGGCGGCGAGGTGTGGACCCGCGAGACCGGGCTCGACGCCCTCGAACTGGGCGACGAGGCGGTGGTGGACGTCGCGGATTTCTCCCTCGCCGGCCGCGCGATGCGCAACGTGCGCCAGATGGTCAAACGCATCGAGCGCGCCGGTTACGAGACCCGGGTACGACGTGTCCGTGACGTCGGCGAGGCCGAGCTGGAGCGCATCCGGCGCGCCGCCGACGACTGGCGCGGCACCGACACCGAGCGCGGCTTCTCCATGGCCCTGGGCCGCGTCGGCGACCCCGCCGACGGCGACTGCCTCATCGCCACCGCCCACAAGCAGGACGACCACCCCGGCCCCTACGGCGACCTGAAGGCGATCCTGCACTTCGTGCCCTGGGGCACCGACGGCGCCTCCCTCGACCTCATGCGCCGCGACCGCTCGGCCGACCCCGGCATGAACGAACTGCTCATCGTGGCCGCCCTCCAGGCCGCCCCGAAGCTCGGCATCGCGCGCGTCTCCCTCAACTTCGCCATGTTCCGCTCGGCGCTGGCCCGCGGCGAGAAGATCGGCGCCGGCCCGGTGCTGCGCGCCTGGCGCGGACTGCTCGTCTTCCTCTCCCGCTGGTTCCAGATCGAGTCGCTGTACAAGTTCAACGCGAAGTTCCAGCCGCGCTGGGAGCCCCGCTTCGTCGTCTACCGGGCCTCCGGAGACCTGCCCCGCATCGGCTTCGCCGCCATGCAGGCCGAGGGCTTCGTCAACCTGGCGCTGCCGCTGCCGCGGTTCCTGCGCCGCCGTCGCCCGGCCGGCCGCCGCCCCTGCGCCCACGGCACGACGACGGAACGGAGCGTCAGAGCGGCGTGACCTGTCGGGACAGAGCCGGGGCGCAGCGCCTGACGGCCGTCCCCTGGGCCTACGCTGAACATATGAGCAACCAGAGCGGACGCGGGCGCGTGGCGGGCCTACCGGAATGGGACCGCTGCGCGGTCATGGGAGTCGTGAACGTCACCCCCGACTCCTTCTCCGACGGCGGCCGCTTCTTCGACACCACGGCCGCCGTCAAACACGGCCTCGACCTCGTCACCGAGGGCGCGGACCTGGTCGACGTCGGCGGCGAGTCGACCCGCCCCGGCGCCACCCGGGTGGACGAGGCCGAGGAACTCCGGCGGGTCGTCCCCGTCGTCCGCGGCCTGGCCTCCGAGGGCGTCACCGTCTCGGTCGACACCATGCGCGCCTCCGTCGCCGAACGGGCCCTCGCGGCGGGCGCCGCCCTCGTCAACGACGTCAGCGGCGGCCTCGCCGACCCCCGCATGATCCCGGCCGTCGCCGACGCCGGTGCCCCGTTCGTCGTCATGCACTGGCGCGGCTTCCTCCAGGGCGGCAACGTCCGCGGCGAGTACGCCGACGTCGTCACCGAGGTCGTCGACGAACTCCACGCGCGCGTGGAGGCCGTCCTGGCGGGCGGCATCGCCCCCGACCGGGTCGTGGTCGACCCGGGCCTCGGCTTCTCCAAGGACGCCGAGCACGACCTCGCGCTCCTCGCGGGCCTCGACCGGGTCCTCGCCCTCGGCCACCCGCTGCTCGTCGCCGCCTCCCGCAAACGCTTCCTCGGCCGGGTCCTGGCCGGCCCGGACGGCCCGCCACCGCCCGCCCGCGAACGTGACGCCGCCACCGCCGCCGTCTCCGCGCTCGCGGCGCACGCCGGCGCGTGGGCGGTCCGCGTGCACGAGGTGCGCGCCACCGCGGACGCCGTACGCGTCGCCCGCGCCATCACGACGGCACGCACCGGCGCAGAAGGAACCCGGTGAGCGCCCCGCACACCGACGTCGAGCAGGTCGAGGCCGCCAACACCGCCTTCTACGAGGCACTGGAGCAGGGCGACTTCGAGGAACTGGCGTCGCTCTGGCTGACCCCCTCCGACCTGGGCGTCGACGAGACGTACCACGACCCGGCCGACACCGGCGTGGTCTCCTGCGTGCACCCCGGCTGGCCCGTGCTCACCGGACGCGGCGAGGTCCTCCGGTCGTACGCGCTGATCATGGCCAACACCGACTACATCCAGTTCTTCCTGACCGACGTGCACGTCTCCGTCACCGGCGACACCGCCCTGGTGACCTGCACGGAGAACATCCTCAGCGGCGGCCCCGCCCCCCAGGGCGAGGACGAGGAGCTCGGCCCGCTCGTCGGACAGCTCGTGGTCGCCACGAACGTGTTCCGGCGCACGCCCGCGGGGTGGAAACTCTGGTCGCACCACGCTTCCCCCGTTCTGGCCGAAACCGACGAGGACGAGCAGGACGAACCCCCCGCCTGAGTGGGTACGTGCCAGGAAGTGGTTGGAATCACGGACCCTCGGGTATGGGCGGCTACCAACCCGTGAGCAGCCGGGTTCCCCAGGGGAAACGCCGGGTGAATCCTGCCGGGTCCCGTCCGGGCCCACGCCCCCGAGGCCCGGCCCCGCCCGGGCTCGCAGGTAGATTCGACTGAGGCCGGTGTGCCGCCCGCACACGGCACGGACCGGCCGGCACCGACGATTGCAGGAGTGATTCGCGTGGATCGTGTCGCGCTGCGCGGCCTGAAGGCCCGCGGGCACCACGGTGTGTTCCCGAGGGAACGCGAGGAGGGCCAGACCTTCATCGTGGACCTCGTCCTCGGCCTGGACACCCGGCCGGCCGCGGCCGACGACGACCTGGCGAAGACCGTGCACTACGGCATCGTGGCCGAGGAGGTCGTGGCCGTCGTCCAGGGCGAGCCCGTCAACCTCATCGAGACGCTCGCCGAGCGCATCGCCCAGGTATGTCTGAAGCACGACGGGGTGCGGCAGGTCGAGGTATGCGTCCACAAGCCGGACGCCCCGATCACCGTCCCCTTCGACGACGTGACCGTCACGATCACCCGGAGCCGAGTATGACCGCGCCCTTCCTCAAGGGTCCCAGCGACCCGACCGTACAGCCGGTGCCCGCCTCCGTCGTCGAGAAGGTCGACGCCGCCGACACCACGCTCAGCAATCCGAAAATGGCCGTGGTCGCCCTCGGCTCCAACCTCGGCAACCGCCTGGAGACCCTCCAGGGCGCCATCGACGCCCTGGAGGACACCCCCGGCCTCCGCATCAAGGCCGTCTCCCCGGTCTACGAGACCGAGCCCTGGGGCGTGGACCCCGGCAGCCAGCCCGCCTACTTCAACGCGGTCGTGGTCCTCAAGACCACCCTCCCGCCCTCCTCGCTGCTGGAGCGCGCGCACGCGGTCGAGGAGGCCTTCCACCGCGTCCGGGACGAGCGCTGGGGCCCCCGCACCCTGGACGTCGACATCGTGTCCTACGCCGATGTCGTCTCCGACGACCCGCAGCTCACCCTCCCCCACCCCCGCGCCCACGAGCGCGCCTTCGTCCTGGCTCCCTGGCACGACCTGGACCCCGAGGCGCAGCTGCCCGGCCGCGGCCCCGTCGCCGGTCTGCTGGACTCCGTCACCCGCGAGGGCGTGGCGCCGCGCACCGACCTGGAACTCCGGCTGCCCGAGTAGCCGTTAAGGTCGAGACGGCTGTACAACCGGGCCCGAGCCGGGGGAACCGAAGGGACACTGTGAAAGAGCTGCGCATCAGGGTGCTGGTCGGCGTCTTCGTCGTGGCCGGAGTCCTGTCCTGGGCGGGCGCCCGCCTGTGGAACTCGATCGGCACGCTCCCCAGCGTCCCCCTGGCCGCCCCCATCGTCCTGGCCCTGATCGCCGTGGTCCTGCTGGCCACGGCGCTCTCGCTGCGCGCCCGCCTCAAGGCCCAGCGCGAGCGGCAGCCCGACGCCAAGGGCGTCGACCCCATGATGGCGGCCCGCGCGGTCGTCTTCGGCCAGGCCAGCGCCCTGGTCGCCGCCCTCGTCGCCGGCATGTACGGCGGCACCGGCGTCTTCCTACTGGAGTCCCTCGACATCCCCGCCCGCCGCGACCAGGCCATCTACGCCGGCCTCTCCGTCCTCGCGGGCATCGGCGTCATAGCGGCGGCCATCTTCCTGGAGCGCGTCTGCAAGCTCCCGGACGACGACGAACACGAGGGCACGGGCGCGGCCCCGACCGTGTGACGTCCCTGAGCTCACCAGGGCTGGCGGGCGACGTGCCCGTTGACCAGGAAGCCGGGGTGGGCGTCGAGACGGACCAGTTCTTGAGCCGGTACCCGTCGCCGTCCGCGTATCCGTCCAGAAAGCCCTCGAGTGTCTCCCTGTCCCGAAGGACAACCCGAGGGACCCTCTGCCGCATTGATGCCAGTCCCCGCCCACGTATTGCCTCACCAGGTCGGCCAGGTACGACGCGACCACAGGTACACGAAAGCCCGGGATCTGTCGCTTGGCTTTGTTCACTTCAAGCGGCAGCGTTTGTTCGTCGGTTCGGAAGGCAGCTGGTGGGTCGGCGGTGCCGTGGTTGTTCACGAGAAATGACGTCACTGCGCGGGACGGCCCGCCCCTCGACGGAGGACGGGTGGGCCGCCGGTCCTGTCTATGCTCAGACCCATGGCACTGGAATGGGAACAGATCATCGTCGACTCCGCCGACCCCGTCGCTCTCGGGCGCTGGTGGGCCGAGGCTCTCGGCTGGGTAGTGGTCGACGAATCCGAGGAGATCATCGAGATCCGGCCTGAGCCGGACCAGATGCCGGGACTGCTCTTCGTGCCTGTCCCCGAGGGCAAGACGTCGAAGAATCGGCTGCACCCCGACTTCCGCCCCAACGACCAGGAGGCCGAGGTCGCCCGGCTGCTCTCCCTCGGTGCCCGGCGCGCCGACACCGTGCAGGACGAGCAGCACTGGGTGACGCTCCTCGACCCGGAGGGCAACGAGTTCTGTGTCCTGAGCGAGCGGAAGAGCTGAGGGCGGCGGGCCGTCGGGTAGGAGCCTGCAGGGTCAGCCAGCCTCGGTGGGTGCCTCGGCTCGTGCCCGGGTGCTGGCGAGGCGGAAGGAGTCGGTGCCGGTCTCGATGATCGTGCCGTTGAAGGTCAGGCGGTCGACGATGGCCGCGCAGAGGCGGGGTGGGTGAAGGTCTTGGTCCAACCGCCGAAGGACTCGTTGGAGGCGATGGCGACGCTGTTCTTCTCCTCGCGCTCGGTCAGGACCTGGAAGAGCAGTTCGGCGCCATGCCGGTCGAGCTCCATGTATCCCAGCTCGTCAATGCAGAGCAGGTCGGCGCGTCCGTAGCGGGCGATGGTTTTGTTCAGCTGCTTTTCGTCGGCGGCCTCGACCAGTTCGTTGACCAGCTTCGTCGCCAGTGTGTAGCGGACCCGGTAGCCCTTCATCGCCGCCTCCGTCCCGAGGGCGATCAGCATGTGCGACTTGCCGGTGCCGGAGTCGCCGATCAGGCAGAGCGGCTGCCCCTTCTTGATCCACTCGCAGGAGGCGAGAGTGTGGATCGGGGCCGGGTCGATGTTCGGGTTGGCGTCGAAGTCGAAGGTCCGCAGCGACTTCTCCCGCGGGAAGCCGGCCGCCTTGATCCGCCGCTCCGAGCGGCGGCGGGCCCGGTCGTCACACTCGGCCATCAGCAGTTCGGCGAGGAAGCCGCGGTAGGTCATCTGGTCCTTCACCGCCCGGTCGGCGATGTCGGCGAACTCGTGGCGGATCGACGGCAGCCGCAGCATGCGGCAGGCGGTGTCGATGGCTGCGTCGGCGGCCTGCTCGGTCAAGCCTCGCTGGCGGGGCAGGGTCACTGGGCTTCTTGCTCTCGGTGAGCGCCGCCGCTGGCGCGACGGCGTCGGAGCAACTGGTCATAGGGGGTCACCGAGGGCAGCGGCCTGGTGTCCGGCGGCAGGTGTGCAAGACGCCACTCGTGCAGGAACGTCACGTTTCCCGGCGTCTGTCCCGAACCGGTGACGAGCGGCTCGTCCTCGGCCTGGGCAGCCTTGCGGGCCTCCAGCGCGACCGCGTCCGCGGTCAGGGCCCCGGCCCGCAGGGCGGCGGCCAGCCCGGCGACCAGGTGCTCGTGCGGGATGCGGCCCAGCAGCAGCACCTCGATCAGGGCCCGGGTGCCGTCCCGCTCGCCGTGGACCTTGCGGGCCTGGGCCCACCAGGCGTCGTGGACGGGGGTGAACTTGGCGGGCCTGTTCGAGGGCGGTGGCGCCGGGGAAGGCGCCCGGCTTGCGGATCAGGGCTTCGAGGTAGTGGTCCAGCTCCAGGCGGCAGCTGGCCTTGGCGATCAGCCGCTCATGGCCGGGCGACTTCCACGTTCTGGTCGTAAACTACCAGGTGAGAGGCGTGCAGCACGACCCGGACGCATTTGCCGATCAGGCGGACGGGCACCGAGTAGCGGTTGGTGCGGACGGTGATCTGGCTGTAGCGGTCGACCCTGGAACGGCTCATCCGGCAGCGGCATCAGCAGCGGCTGTTCGACGGCGAAGTACTCGTCGATCGTCCGCGGCCGCGAGCCGATCCGGCGCCGGCCGTCATGCAGGTCCCACTGCTCGACCATCTCGTTCAGCTCCTCCAGCAAGGAAACCTCCGGAACCGGCGTGAAGTGATTGCGGCGGAAGTAGCCGATCTGCCCCTCGACCCCGCCCTTCTCGTGGGCCCCGTCGATGCCCGGGCGGCAGTAGAAGCTCTCGATGCCGAAGTGCGACCGGAACGCGATCCACCGGTCGGTCTCCGTCCTCGCCCGGCTCAGCCCCAGCACCTGGGCGACGGCGGCCTTGAGGTTGTCATAGCGCACCCGACCCCGCGGGACACCGCCCAGCACCCGCAGCGCGTGCACGTGACCCTCGAAGAAGGCTTCCTGGCCGACAGAGGCGAACACCCGGTGGACCGCCTTGCCCGAATACGACAGGCGGAAGGAGAACAAGTAGCAGGTCACCAGCTCGCCGGCGAGCCGCACGGCCACGTCGCCGAAGTCGACCTTCGCCTCCATCCCCGGCGGGTGGGTCTGCGGGACAAACGCCTCAATGGGCGCCTTGCCCGCCTCCACAGCGATCTGCGGCTTCCGGTCAGTGACATAGCGCCTGACCATCGGATACGACACGTTCGCGCCGTGCTCGTCGACCAGCCGGTGGAAGACCCGCGTGACCGTGTGCCGCTGCTTGCGCGGCGCGTCCAGGTCAGCCCGCAAGATCTCGTCGATCATCGCCTTGTAGGGATCGAGCGCCGACGGCCGCGGCGGCAGCGGCTTGCGCGGCTCTGGCCACGCGGAGTTCAGGGCCTTGCGGACCGTCCGCCAGGCGACGTTGTACTTGCGCTCCAGCTCCCGCATCGTCATGTCGGCCCGGTGGTCCCGCCGGATCGCCGCGTACAGCTCGACCTTCGACATCTGCGGCATGACCGGGACCTTTCACCGGGAACACCCCCGATGCTGTCCTGGCAAGTACCCCAGCGCTGACAAAACTCGTGAACATCACCCAACCGTGGATCTGGGCGCCTCCCAAACCCATGTACAACTGCTGACGCAACTCGTGAACAAAGCCAGTCGCTGCAGGTAACCGGAAGGCCGTGTCACCGCTTGCGGCCGAGCGGGCAGCCCGGTGGCCGCCGTCAGACAGGCCGCATACCGGGAAGCGAAGCCCTCATCGTCACCTGATCGGTCACTACGTCCACGACCTCCCAGACCCGGAGAATCGTCACCTCCTTGACCGTCGTGGGGACCGTTCGCTCCCCTCCAAGGTCCACAGACGGCAGCCCACCTTGACGTTCCGCGCCCTGAGACGGCCACCGACGGCGTTCAGCGTCTTGCTCGGCAGGCCGTACCCCATCGCAACCCCCGACCAGCGATCAACCTCACTGATCAGGGACGATACAGAGCACCACTGACAATCCGGTCAGCGCGCCAGTATCAGGCTCATCGCCTCGGCCCGGGTCGTGGCATCCCGAAGCTGGCCGCGGACCGCCGATGTCGTGGTCTTGGCCCCCGGCTTGCGAATGCCGCGCACGGACATGCACATGTGCTCGGCCTCGATGACGACGATGGCGCCCCGCGCCTCAAGGATCTTCATGAGGGAGTCGGCGATCTGCGTGGTGAGTCGTTCCTGCACCTGCGGCCGCCGGGCGAACACCTCGACGAGACGCGCCAGCTTCGACAGGCCGGTGATCTTGCCAGTCTCGGCCGGGATGTACCCCACGTGGGCTACGCCGTGGAACGGCAGAAGATGATGCTCACAGAGGGAAACGATCTCGATGTCCTTGACCAGGACCATCTCATCGTGCCCCAGGTCGAACGTAGTCGTAAGGACATCCTCCGGCTCCTGCCGAAGCCCGGCCAGAAGCTCCCGATACGCCCGCGCCACCCGCGCCGGCGTCTCTCGAAGCCCCTCCCGGTCAGGGTCCTCGCCGACCGCGATCAGCAGCTCCCGTACGGCGTTCTCGGCCCGCTTCTCGTCGAACTCGCCGATATGGCCCTCGCCGTCCAGCGTCACGGGGTCGGTCATCTGGTGCCTCGTTCCTGTGTCCATCACGGGGCGGCCTGCACACATGGCGGAAAGCCGCGCCCCCCAGGCTAAAACCTGGGGGGCGCGGCATCCATTCCGGGCCGGTGGGGCCACCGGGAGAGCGGGTCAGCTCTCGGGGCGGTCCTCCGGGGCTCGCTCGGGCGCCGGGGCGGGCTCCGCCGCGGTGCTCTTCGCGGTGGTGATGGCCGGCGTCGCGCCGTTCGCCCCGTTCGTCAGGGCCAGCTCCTTGGGGGAGAGGACCGGCGGGCGGGTGGACGGCGTGCGGCGGGAGGAGCCGGTCCAGGCGGGCCTGGGCGGGCGCTTGACGATCGGGGCGAAGATCTCGGCGATCTCCTCCTTGCCCAGCGTCTCCTTCTCCAGCAGCTGCAGTACGAGGTTGTCGAGGACGTCGCGGTTCTCGACCAGGATCTCCCAGGCCTCGTTGTGCGCGGTCTCGATGAGCTTCTTGACCTCTTCGTCGACCAGCGCGGCGACCTCTTCCGAGTAGTCGCGCTGGTGAGACATCTCACGTCCGAGGAAGGGCTCGGTGTTGTCGCCACCGAACTTGATCGCGCCGAGACGCTCGGTCATGCCGTACTGCGTGACCATCGCCCGGGCCAGGCCCGTGGCCTTCTCGATGTCGTTGGCGGCACCCGTCGTCGGGTCGTGGAAGACGAGCTCCTCGGCCGCGCGACCGCCCAGCATGTAAGCCAGCTGGTCCAGCATCTCGTTGCGCGTGGTCGAGTACTTGTCCTCGTCCGGCAGCACCATCGTGTAGCCGAGGGCGCGGCCTCTCGACAGGATCGTGATCTTGTGGACGGGATCGGAGTTCGGCGAGGCCGCCGCGACCAGGGCGTGTCCGCCCTCGTGGTACGCGGTGATCTTCTTCTCCTTGTCCGACATGATCCGGGTCCGCTTCTGCGGGCCCGCGACCACACGGTCGATCGCCTCGTCCAGCATGTGGTTGTCGATCAGCTTCCGGTCGCTGCGGGCCGTCAGCAGGGCGGCCTCGTTCAGCACGTTGGCCAGATCGGCACCCGTCATACCGGGCGTACGGCGGGCGACGGCCGACAGGTCGACGTCCGGAGCGACCGGCTTGCCCTTCTGGTGAACCTTGAGGATCTCCAGACGGCCCTGCATGTCCGGGCGGTCGACGGCGATCTGCCGGTCGAAGCGGCCGGGACGCAGCAGCGCCGGGTCGAGGATGTCGGGCCGGTTCGTCGCGGCGATGAGGATCACGCCGCCCTTGACGTCGAAGCCGTCCATCTCGACGAGCAGCTGGTTCAGGGTCTGCTCGCGCTCGTCGTGACCACCGCCGAGGCCGGCGCCGCGGTGGCGGCCGACCGCGTCGATCTCGTCGACGAAGACGATCGCCGGTGCGTTCGCCTTGGCCTGCTCGAACAGGTCACGGACCCGGGAGGCACCGACACCGACGAACATCTCGACGAAGTCGGAACCGGAGATCGAGTAGAACGGCACCCCGGCCTCGCCCGCGACGGCACGCGCGAGCAGGGTCTTGCCGGTACCGGGCGGGCCGTACAGCAGCACGCCCTTGGGAATTTTGGCGCCGACGGCCTGGAACTTGGCCGGCTCCTGGAGGAACTCCTTGATCTCGTGGAGCTCCTCGACGGCCTCGTCCGAACCGGCGACGTCCGAGAACGTCGTCTTGGGGGTGTCCTTGGTGATGAGCTTCGCCTTGGACTTCCCGAAGTTCATGACTCGGGAGCCGCCGCCCTGCATCTGATTCATCAGGAACAGGAAGACGACGACGATGAGGACGAAGGGGAGCAGCGAGAGCAGGATCCCGACGAACGGGTTCTGCTTGGACGGCGAGACCGTGTAGCCGTCCGGGATCTGCTTGTCCTGGAACTTCGCCTGGAGCGTGTTGGCAATCGTCACGCCCTGGTCGCCGATGTAGCTCGCCTGGATCTTCGAGCTGCCCTCGATCTTTACGCCGTCCTTGAGCGAGGCCTTGATGGTCTGCTCGTCGCCGGTGGTCAGCTTGGCCGACTCGACCTTGTTGTCATTGATCGCCTGGACGACCTGGCCGGTGTCCACCGTCTTGTAGCCGCCGGACGAGCCGACGACCTGCATCAACACGACCACGGCAAGGACGGCCAGCACGATCCACATGACCGGCCCACGGAAGTATCGCTTCACGTCCATCCATACGGAGCGGTGCCGCCCCGTCCCTCCTGCCATAGTGAGTTTGATAAAGGCTGTTCTTCGGACGGTACCCCAGCATTGTCACCTGAAGCCGCGTGGGACGACTGGCGATCCGTCTACGCATGCTCCAACGGCGGGAAGCCCGCTGGGGTTCCCGATCACCGGTACGGCACCCCGGCCGGAATGTCAGCCGCCGTACACGTGGGGCGCGAGCGTACCGACGAACGGGAGGTTGCGGTACTTCTCGGCGTAGTCGAGCCCGTATCCGACGACGAATTCGTTGGGGATGTCGAAGCCGACCCATTCCACGTCGATGGCGACCTTCGCGGCCTCGGGCTTGCGCAGCAGCGTGCACACCTTCAGGGAGGCGGGCTCGCGCGAGCCGAGGTTGGAGATCAGCCAGGACAGGGTCAGGCCGGAGTCGATGATGTCCTCGACGATGAGGACGTGCTTGCCCTTGATGTCGGTGTCGAGGTCCTTGAGGATCCGCACCACACCGGAGGACTGGGTGCCCGCCCCGTACGAGGATACGGCCATCCAGTCCATGGTGAGGGGGGTGGACAGCGCCCGGGCGAGATCGGCCATGACCATCACCGCGCCCTTGAGGACGCCGACGATCAGCAGGTCCTTGCCCGCGTACTCCGCGTCGATCTTCGCGGCCAGTTCGGCCAGCTTGGCGTCGATCTCTTCCTTGGTGATGAGTACCTGCTGAAGGTCGGCACCCATGTCTTTCGCGTCCACCCGCATCACTTTCGGTCGTCCCTGACTGAGCGGCCCCTCCACCGAATGCTCGGAGGGGGACGTGATTCAGCCTTGCCGAATCACCAGTCTGCCACCCTGCCGCCGGGCCACGACCTTGCCGGGGAGGTTGATGGCACCCTGACCACGCCAGCCGGTGATCAACCGGTCGACTTCCTCGAGGTGCCGGGCGAACAGCGAACCGGCCGGGGCACCGGCTGCGATGGCGGCCCGGCGCAGCACTCGGCGGCGTACGGCGGGCGGCAGGGCGTAGAGCTTCGCGCACTCCAGTTGCCCGGCGGCGTCGCGGACGGTGGCCTCGGCCTGGGCGGCCCAGGAGTCGAGGGCGTCGGCGTCGTCGCGGGAGAGGTGGGCCGTACGGGCGAGGGCCTCGACGACGCCCTTGCCGAGGGCCTTCTCCAGGGCGGGCAGGCCCTCGTGGCGCAGCCGGGAGCGGGTGTAGGCCGGGTCGGCGTTGTGGGGGTCGTCCCAGACGGGCAGCGACTGGACCATGCAGGCCTTGCGGGCGGTCTGCCGGTCGAGTTCCAGGAAGGGCCGCCGGTAACGGCCGCCGGCCCCCGAGACCGCGGCCATTCCGGACAGGGAGCGGATCCCGGAGCCCCGGGCGAGGCCGAGCAGGACGGTTTCGGCCTGGTCGTCCCGGGTGTGGCCGAGCAGGACCGCGGCGGCGCCGTGGCATTCGGCGGCGGTGTCGAGTGCGGCGTAGCGGGCGTCGCGGGCGGCGGCTTCGGGTCCGCCCGCGCGGCCGACGGTCACGGCGACGGAGTCGACCGGGTCGAGGCCGAGTTCGCGCAGGCGCAGGACGACTTCCGCGGCCCGTACGTCGGAGCCGGGCTGGAGGCCGTGGTCGACGGTCACGCCGCCCGCTCTGATGCCGAGCTTGGGGGACTCGAAGGCGAGGGCGGAGGCGAGGGCCATGGAGTCGGCGCCGCCGGAGCATGCCACGAGCACGAGCGGCGGGGGCGGCGGCTCGTGCGAGAGGGCGTGCGGGAGTGCGGCGGTGGTGGTGCGGTGTTCGGTGAGGAGGTCGTGGAGGACGCGGCGGACCGCCAGGCGTATCGCCGCGACCGCAGGATGGGGACCCATGTCCGGTTCCCTTCATGAAGTTTTCGGGGGGTGAACCCGAGTGCCGGTCACGCAGAGTGTGTAAATGGTGACAGAATCGGGCCGTTCCCCGAGCATTGCACGCCTACCCCTGGCTCACGGTCCCTCGGACGGGTGATTGAAGGGGCGTTCGCCTGCCGTCGGCCCGTTTCCTTTCACGACCTTGCCACCGTGTTCACTACTCGGTCCTGCGGTGCACCCGCGCGATCCAGTCCGCCGGTTTGGCGATCTCCGTCTTGGTGGGGAGGGTGTTGGGCGAGGTCCACACGCGGTTGAAGCCGTCCATGCCGACCTCGTCGACGACGGCCCGTACGAAGCGTTCGCCGTCCCGGTACTGGCGGAGCTTGGCGTCCAGGCCGAGCAGCTTGCGCAGGGCCAGGTCCAGGCGGGAGGCGCCCTTGGCGCGGCGCTGCTGGAACTTCTCGCGGATCTCCCCGACGCTCGGTACGACGTCCGGTCCGACACCGTCCATCACGAAGTCGGCGTGGCCCTCCAGCAGGGACATCACGGCCGTGAGGCGGCCGAGGATCTCGCGCTGTGCGGGGGTCTGCACGATCTCGACGAGGGAGCGGCCCCCGTCGTCCTCCTCGGCCTCGGGACGGCCCCCGGCGAGGCTCTGTGCGGCCTCCCGTACGCGTTCCAGGACGGTCATGGGGTCGACGTCGGTCTCGCCCAGGAAGGACTGGATCTCGCCCTCGAGGTGGTCGCGCAGCCAGGGCACGGCCGTGAACTGCGTACGGTGCGTCTCCTCGTGCAGGCACACCCAGAGCCTGAAGTCGTGCGGATCGACGTCGAGTTCGCGCTCCACGTGCACGACGTTCGGGGCGACGAGCAGGAGCCGGCCGCCGCCGTTCTCCCCGGCCGGGAGCTGGCGCGTGGCCGGGGCGAAGGTCTCGTACTGGCCGAGGACGCGGGAGGCCAGGAAGGACAGGAGCATGCCCAGCTCCACGCCGGTGACCTTGCCGCCCACGGCGCTCATGACCGCGCCGCCGGGGGTGTTGCCGCGCCGGTCCTGCATCTTGTCGAGCAGGGGCTTCAGCAGTTCCCGGAAGCCGGCGACGTTCGCCCGGATCCAGCCCGGGCGGTCGACGACCAGGACGGGGGTGTCGTGGCCCTCCTCCGTGCCCAGACGAGTGAAGCCCCGGACGTGTCCCTCCGAGGCCTTGGCATGCCGGCGCAGCTCCGCGACGACGGCCCGGGCCTCGTCGCGGCTGACGTCGGGGCCCGGCCGTACGAGCCGGGTCGCGGTCGCGACCGCGAGGTTCCAGTCGACCATGCCGGTTGAAGCACCACCGATGCTCGTCATGCGTCAACCGTACGTGAGCGCTGGCCGCTGGGGCAGGGCGGCGAGGGTTGGGGGTCGCCGGGTTCGTTTCCCGGGTGCTCGGCGTTGTGGCCGGTGTGTGGGGTCGGCAGGGGCTGAGGTGTCTTGGCCGGTACTCGGCGTTGCCGGCCGTGCCCACCCGTTCCGCCCCAGCGGAACGACTGCCCACGGCAAGGCCGACCCGGACGGCCGCCCACGGCCGGGCGGGACCGGCTGCCGGCGGCCGCGCAGGTGCTACCGGCAGCCGCAGGCCGCCAGGGTCGTTGCCGCCTTGTCCAGGGCCTTCTGGGCCGCTGCCGGGTCGGTCGTGTCGTTGGCCATGAAGGAGAAGGCCAGCAGGCGGCCGTCCTGGTCGACGACCGTGCCCGCGAGGGTGTTCACGCCGGTCAGGGTGCCTGTCTTGGCGCGGACGACGCCGGCTGCGCCGTCCGCGTAGCGGGTGGTCAGGGTGCCGGTGAAGCCGGCCACGGGGAGGCCGGTGAGGGCCGGGCGGAGTTCGGGGTGGGCGGGGTCGGCCGCCTTGGCCAGGAGGGCTGTGAGGAGGCCGGCCGTCAGGCGGTCGGCGCGGTTCAGGCCGCTGCCGTCCTTGAAGGCGGCGCCCTTGAGGGGCAGACCGAGCTTGCGGAGCTGCGCGTTGATCGCCTGGTCGGCGCCGGCGAAGTCGGCCCGGTGGCCCGTGGCGATCGCCGTCTGGTGGGCGAGGGCCTCGGCGATGTCGTTGTCGCTGTTGGTCAGCATCCGTTCGACGAGGGCCGAGAGCGGGGGTGAGGACACCGTGGCCAGGGTCTTGGCGCGGGCCGTGGCCTTCGACGGGCCGGGGGCGGTGGTCTTGATGCCGCGGGACTTCAGGAGGTCCCCGAAGCGGCGGGCGGCGTCCGCGGCCGGGTCGGTCACGCGGGTGACCGGGCCACTGGCCGAGTCGTCCGTGCGGCCCTCGTCCACCATCAGGGGGCTGACGGGGGCGAGATTGGGGTTGACCCCGATCGGGTGTTTCTGGCTGCCCGCGTAGCGGGTCGTGTCGAAGGAGAGCGTCACGTCGCGGAGGCCGCGCTGGGCCAGGGCCGCGGCCGTCCGGTCGGCCAGGGTGCGCAGGCTCGCCGAGCCGTCGGAGGCCTCGCGGGCCGTGAGGGTGGGGTCGCCGCCGCCGACCAGGACGACTTCGTTCGTGTCGGATTCCAGCGCGGCGCGGGTGGTGAGGCGGTGGTCGGCGCCCATCGCGGACAGCGCGGCGACCGCCGTGGCGATCTTCGTGGTGGAGGCCGGGGTGAGCGCGGCGTCCGGGTTCGTGCCGTACAGGCGCCTGCCGGTCGTGACGTCCACGACGGCCGCTGCCGGCCGGGGGCCGAGCGCCGGGTCCTTCAGCAGGGGCGTGAGGGTCTTCGTCAGAGCCTTGCCGTCCGGGGCGGACTTCACGGTGCTGACGCCGCCGAGGCCGGTCAGCACGGGCCCGGCGCTGGGGGCCGGCCGGGGCTGCGCGGGCGCGCCGGGGGCCCGTCCGTGATCTGTGCCACCCGCGCGGCCCAGGGCCACGGCGCGGTCCCGCTCGGCCGTACGCTGACCCGAGGAGTCCCAGGGGCCGGCGGCTGTCACCACACCGGCGGCCAGTGCGAGGCCGGCGGTGGCGGCGCCCGCGGTGTACTGCCAGGTCTTCGGCGTGACCCGCGTGACCTGCGGTTTCCCGGTTCGGACGAGCCGCGCGACCCGCGGTTTCACGGCCGCGGCGGCCCTGGCCAGGCGCGGTCGCAGGGCCTTCGAGATCCGCACCACGTGCGGCCTCGCGGCCCGCCAAGGACGCAGCTCCGGCACGACCACCAGCCCCTTTCGCGATCACACACCTGCGTGAGGGACACTTAACCACCAGAACTATGTGTTGATCATGGAGGAGCCACCGGTGGAGTTCGACGTCACGATCGAGATTCCGAAGGGTTCGCGCAACAAGTACGAGGTGGACCACGAGACCGGTCGGATCCGCCTGGACCGGCGCCTCTTCACCTCGACCAGCTACCCGGCCGACTACGGCTTCGTCGAGAACACCCTCGGCGAGGACGGCGACCCGCTGGACGCGCTGGTCATCCTGGACGAGCCGACGTTCCCCGGCTGCCTCATCCAGTGCCGTGCGATCGGCATGTTCCGGATGACGGACGAGGCCGGCGGCGACGACAAGCTGCTGTGCGTGCCGGCGCACGACCCGCGTGTGGAGCACCTGCGGGACATCCACC
This sequence comes from Streptomyces sp. NPDC050416, assembly GCF_044458845.1. Classification (NCBI taxonomy): domain Bacteria; kingdom Bacillati; phylum Actinomycetota; class Actinomycetes; order Kitasatosporales; family Streptomycetaceae; genus Streptomyces; species Streptomyces sp. NPDC050416. The sequence continues at coordinate 206,374 of NZ_JBITII010000013.1, read as the reverse complement.
ACGTGTCGGAGTTCGACCGCCTGGAGATCCAGCACTTCTTCGAGGTCTACAAGGACCTTGAGCCCGGCAAGTCGGTCGAGGGCGCCAACTGGGTGGGCCGGACGGACGCCGAGGCCGAGATCGAGCGGTCCTACAAGCGCTTCAAGGAGCAGGGCGGTCACTGACCCCTTCTGATGCTCACGGGCCGTACGCCTGCGCGTGCGGCCCGTTCGCCTGTATGTGCGCATACTGAGGCTGGGGGTACTGAGGCTTACGTGTCGTACAGGGAGCGCCAGGCAGTGACGGACGCGGAGGACCGCAAGCCGAAGTCGGACGAGGCGAGGAGCTTGTTCCTGCCTCCGGCCGGGGCCGCCGTCGACGGGGACATGTCGACGACGTCGGAGTTCGCGATCCCCGATGGTCTCGCCGTGCCCAAGGTGACCGGTACGGAGTCCGAGGTGACGTCCGAGTTCGCCCTGCCGGAGGGACTGGACGTCTCGCAGGTGCCGGCGGCGGATCCGGAGGGGTCGGCGTTCACGCCGCCGAGCACGTACAGCGCGAATCAGGCCCCCATAGCGTTCACCCCGCCGAACGGGATCCCCAAGGTCAGCCTGACCAAGGACGTGCCCTGGCAGGACCGGATGCGCACCATGCTGCGCATGCCGGTGGCGGAGCGGCCGGCGCCGGAGCCGAGCCAGCGCGGCGGCGACGACTCGGGGCCGGCCGTGCCGCGCGTGCTCGACCTGACGCTGCGTATCGGCGAGTTGCTGCTGGCGGGCGGTGAGGGCGCCGAGGACGTGGAGGCGGCCATGTTCGCCGTGTGCCGGTCGTACGGCCTGGACCGCTGCGAGCCCAACGTCACCTTCACGCTGCTGGCGATCTCCTACCAGCCGTCCCTCGTCGACGACCCGGTCACGGCGTCGCGGACCGTGCGCCGCCGGGGTACCGACTACACGCGGCTGGCGGCCGTGTACCAGCTGGTGGACGACCTCAGCGACGACGAGACGGCGGTCTCCCTGGAGGAGGCCTACCGGCGGCTCGCCGAGATCCGCCGTAACCGGCACCCCTACCCCGGCTGGGCGCTGACCGGCGCGAGCGGGCTGCTGGCGGGTGCGGCCTCCGTGCTCGTCGGCGGTGATGTGATCGTGTTCGTCGCCGCCGCGCTGGGCGCGATGCTCGGCGACCGGCTGGCGTGGCTCTGCGCGGGGCGCGGGCTGCCGGAGTTCTACCAGTTCACGGTGGCCGCGACGCCGCCGGCCGCGATCGGGGTCGCGCTGACGCTCGGCCATGTGGACGTAAAGGCCTCCGCGGTCATCACCGGTGGGCTGTTCGCGCTGCTGCCCGGGCGGGCGCTGGTGGCCGGGGTGCAGGACGGGCTGACCGGCTTCTACATCACCGCGTCCGCGCGTCTGCTGGAGGTCCTGTACTTCTTCGTGGGCATCGTCGCGGGTGTGCTGATGGTGCTGTACTTCGGCGTGCAGCTGGGGGCCCGGCTGAACCCGGACGCGGCGCTCGGGGTCTCCGACGATCCGCTGGTGCTGATCGGCGCGTCGATGCTGTTGTCGCTGGCGTTCGCGGTGCTGCTTCAGCAGGAACGATCCACCGTGGTGTGGGTGACGCTGAACGGGGGTGTCGCGTGGGTCGTGTACGGCGCGATGCACTACGCCGGGGACATCTCGCCGGTGGCGTCCACGGCTGCGGCCGCCGGGCTGGTGGGCTTGTTCGGACAGCTGCTGTCCCGGTACCAGTTCGCGTCGGCTCTGCCGTACACGACCGCGGCGATCGGGCCGTTGCTGCCGGGTTCCGCGACGTACTTCGGGCTGCTGGCGATCGCGCAGAACGAGGTGGACGCGGGGCTGGTGTCCCTGTCCAAGGCGGTTGCTCTGGCCATGGCGATCGCCATCGGAGTGAATCTGGGGTCGGAGATCTCGCGGATGTTCCTGCGGATCGGCTCCGCGGAGAAGCGGCGGGCCGCCAAGCGGACCAGGGGTTTCTAGGGGGTGTCCGCAAAGTCCCGTCGTCCGCCCGGAGGGCGGGCCGCGCGGCGTCCGGTGCGTGCTTTGGGGGTCCCCCCGGCCGAAGGCTGGGGGAGTGCCGGGCGGACGCCCGCGTACTGGTTGAACGCGGGTGTTCGCCCGGTGCGGCGAGTGGGGGCACCTCCCACGCCCTTCAGGCAGTGGGGGAGCGTGCCGGGCGTCGCGGGGCAGGCGGGACTTCGCGGACACCCCCTGGCGCCGGGTGCCTATGGGCTCGGGGCTTGGTGTCCGTTGGCGGCCGCGGGCCGGTGGGGGCTGTTCGCGCAGTTCCCCGCGCCCCCAAGAGGGTCGGTTCAGTAGCCGCCGTTGTAAGGGCCCTGCTGGCCCTGCTGCTGGTGGCCCTGCTGCTGGTGGCCGTAGCCGGGGCTCTGGGGGTACTGGCCGTAGTACTGCTGGTCGTTGTAGCCGTTGTGGTGGCCATACGGGGGCTGCTGCGGCTGCTGGTGGGGCTGGTCGTGCGGGGTGATGCGGCGGAGCTGGGTCGTCGCGTCGTCCATGACGGGGGGCTGGGGCTGGGCCGCCGGGGCCTCGGACGCGGCGCGCTTCTTCTTGGAGCGGTCGCGGAGGTACTCGATGATGATCGGGACGACCGAGAGCAGGACGATCAGGACGAGGATCGACTCGACGTTCTTCTTGATGAAGTCGATCTGACCGAGCCAGTAGCCCGCGAGGGTGACGCCGGTGCCCCAGGCGATGCCGCCGATGACGTTGTACGTGACGAACGTGCGGTACTTCATGCGGCCGGCGCCGGCCACGATGGGGGCGAAGGTGCGCACGATCGGGACGAAGCGGGCCAGGACGATCGCCTTGGGGCCGTGCTTCTCCATGAACTCGTGGGCCTTGTCCAGGTTCTCCTGCTTGAACAGCTTGGAGTTGGGACGGCTGAAGAGCTTCGGGCCCAGGAACTTGCCGATCATGTAGCCCACTTGGTCGCCGGCAACGGCGGCGACCACGATCAGCGTGCAGACCAGCCACAGGGGCTGGGTGATGTATGTGCCCTCGGCGACGAAGAGACCCGCCGTGAACAGCAGGGAGTCGCCGGGCAGGAACGCGAAGAGACCCGACTCCGCGAAGACGATGAGCAGGATGCCCGGCAGGCTGAACGTCGAGATCAGGTAGTCCGGGCTGAGCCACTCGGGGCCGAGCGCAAGCGTGGTCACGGGGATGTGGCTCCTGCTGCTGGGGGTACGGGCTGGGGACTGACTGCTTCAAAGTATCAACGCAGCCGTCATGGCCCAGGTTCCATGGTCGTACTCAGGATGCACTGTGCGCGGTCCCGGTCAAAGCTGTGCACCATGGGCATCGATGAATACGGCGGCGGACAGGGCCCTCAGCCCGACGTCCTGGTCGTCACCACGAACGACGTACCCGGCCACCGCGTGCAGGAGGTGCTCGGCGAGGTCTTCGGACTGACCGTGCGCTCCCGGCACCTGGGGAGCCAGATCGGCGCCGGGCTGAAGTCGATGGTCGGCGGCGAGTTGCGCGGGCTCACCAAGACGCTCGTGCAGACCCGCAACCAGGCCATGGAACGACTCGTCGAACAGGCACGCGCGCGTGGAGCCAACGGTGTGCTCGCGTTCCGCTTCGACGTGACGGCGGCGGCGGACGTGGGCACCGAGGTGTGCGCGTACGGCACGGCGGTGGTCCTGGCCCGGGAGTGAGGCCCCCGCGCCCGCGCGTTTCCGGTTTGTGACGGTTGATCCATTTATCGTGTGCCCGTGGCCGACACCGAGCAGCAGGCACCTTCCGTCACTCCGTCGACCCCCGCGCACCTGCTGCTGCCGTCGGTCCTGCCCGCCGTGGCCGTCGGCGTGATGTCCAGCCTGCTCCTGGTGGGGGTGGAGGTCGCCGCCGAGGAGCTCCAGGGCGTGCTGTGGAAGACCGTGCCGGACGCCCTGGGCATCGGCCGGTACTCCGTGGCGTGGATGTTCGTGATGCTCGTCGCGACCGGTGTCGCCGTCGGGCTGGTGGTGTGGAAGGTGCCGGGGCACGCGGGACCGGATCCGGCGACCGTGGGGCTGGACGCGCCGGTCCTGCCGCCCATGGTGCTGCCGGGGCTGCTGCTGGCGACCGCGCTGACGCTGGCCGGCGGGCCGAGCCTGGGCCCCGAGAACCCGATCATCGCCGTGAACGTCGGCCTGGCGGTCTGGCTGGGCGGCCGGGCCGTCCCCCGCGCGCCGGGCCGGATCTGGCCGGCTCTGGCGGAGGCGGCGACGATCGGCGCGCTGTTCGGCACGCCCGTGGCGGCCGCCCTGGTGATCTCCGAGGTGCTGTCCCGGCAGGAGACGCGCGGCCTGCTCTGGGACAACCTCTTCGCGCCGCTGACCGCCGCCGCGGCCGGTGCCCTGACCGCCACGCTGATCGACCGCCCGAGCTTCGACCTGGACCTGCCGTCCTTCGGCCGGCCGGGCTGGGCGGATCTGCTGGCGGCCGTCGTGGTCGCCGCGGCGGGCGCGCTTCTCGGCATGTGCGCCGTGCGCGCGCTCCCGTACGTCCACGGTGTCTTCCGCCGGCTGCGGCACCCGATGCTGATGCTCCCGGCGGGCGGGGCCGTGCTGGGCGCTCTCGCGGCCCTGGGCGGCCATCTGACGCTGTTCAAGGGGCTCGACGAGGTCGCTGAGCTGGCGCACGACCCGGACGGCTGGTCGGCCGGGGAGTTCGCCGTCATGACGGTGGTGAAGCTGGCCGCGCTGCTCGTCGCCGCGTCCTGCGGGTTCCGCGGCGGGCGCATCTTCCCGGCCGTGTTCGCCGGCACGGCCCTCGGGCTGTGCGCGCACGCCCTGGTGTCCGGGGTGCATCCGTCGGTGGGCGTGTCGGCCGGTGTGCTCGGGATGCTGCTGGCCATCACCCGGCAGGGCTGGATCAGCCTGTTCGTCGCCGCGGTGCTGATCGACTCGCCGGAGATCCTCGCCCTGCTGTGCGTCGCCTCGTTGCCGGCCTGGCTGCTGGTGACGGGCCGGCCGCAGATGCAGCTGTACCCGGACGGCACGCCCGTCCGCTGACACCCCGACTCCCCCTGGAGGCTCCCTTGCCGCTCAACGAAGGCCCCCGCCAGACCGGCGAACGCCGCCTGTCCGTCAACCCCTTCTACGGCCCCGCCAACCCGGTCGGCGACATGGCCGAGGCCCCGCCCACACACCGGCTCCCGGACCAGCCCATGGCGCCGATGACGGCCCATCAGCTGGTGCGCGACGAGCTGATGCTCGACGGCAACGCGCGGCTGAACCTCGCCACCTTCGTCACCACCTGGATGGAGCCGGAGGCCGGGGTGCTGATGGCGGAGTGCCGGGACAAGAACATGATCGACAAGGACGAGTACCCGCGCACGGCCGAACTGGAGCGGCGGTGCGTGGCGATGCTCGCCGACCTGTGGCACGCGCCCGATCCGGCGGCGGCCGTGGGCTGTTCGACGACCGGGTCGAGCGAGGCATGCATGCTCGCCGGGATGGCGCTGAAGCGGCGCTGGGCGCGGCGCAACGCCGACCGGTACCCGGGGGCGCGGCCGAATCTGGTGATGGGCGTGAACGTGCAGGTCTGCTGGGAGAAGTTCTGCAACTTCTGGGAGGTCGAGGCCCGGCTGGTGCCCATGGAGGGCGAGCGGTTCCACCTGGACCCACAGGCCGCGGCCGAGCTGTGCGACGAGAACACCATCGGGGTCGTCGGCATCCTGGGCTCGACCTTCGACGGGTCCTACGAGCCGGTCGCTGAGCTGTGCGCGGCGCTGGACGCGGTGCAGGAGCGGACGGGGCTCGACATCCCCGTGCATGTCGACGGGGCGTCCGGCGCCATGGTCGCGCCGTTCCTCGACGAGGACCTGGTGTGGGACTTCCGGCTGCCGAGGGTGGCGTCGGTCAACACCTCGGGCCACAAGTACGGGCTGGTCTACCCGGGCGTCGGCTGGGCGCTGTGGCGGGACGCTCAGGCGCTGCCGGAGGAGCTGGTGTTCCGAGTGAACTACCTGGGCGGCGACATGCCGACGTTCGCGCTGAACTTCTCCCGGCCGGGCGCGCAGGTCGTGGCGCAGTACTACACGTTCCTGCGGCTGGGCCGGGAGGGGTACCGGGCCGTGCAGCAGGCCGCGCGGGACGTGGCCACGGGCATGGCCGCGCGGATCGAGGCGCTGGGCGACTTCCGGCTGCTGACCCGGGGCGACGAGTTGCCGGTGTTCGCCTTCACGACGGCGCCGGACGTGACGTCGTACGACGTCTTCGACGTCTCGCGGCGGCTGCGCGAGAGCGGCTGGCTGGTGCCCGCGTACACCTTCCCGGCCCACCGCGAGGACCTGTCCGTGCTGCGGGTGGTGTGCCGCAACGGGTTCTCGGCGGACCTCGCCGAGCTCCTCACGCAGGACCTGGAACGCCTGCTGCCGGAGCTGCGCCGGCAGCCGCGCCCCTTCACCTGGGACAAGGGCGCGGCCACCGGCTTCCATCACTAGCACGCGCGCGTGCCCGTCGCGCGCCCAGGTGGTGCAGCCGGCCGAACAGCTCCAGGTTCTGCCGGCCGCCGAGCTCCTCTTCGAGCGCGGCGTGCTGGCCGAGCAGGCCGATGCGCAGCCGGACGGCGTACGCCTCGCGCACCACGTCGTGCCCGGCCACCTCGATCAGGCCCGCGTCGGGGCGCAGCAGGGTGGACAGGATCCTCACCAGGGTGGTCTTGCCCGCGCCGTTGGGGCCGAGCACCCCGTACACCGTGCCGCGCGCGACCGTGAGGTCGAGCCCGTCCAGGGCCTTCTTGTCGCCGTATCTCTTCTCCGCGCCTTCGACGGTGATCGCCGTGTCGGCCACAGGGACTCTCTCACTAGTCAACTTGACTACATGCTCGAACGAATCCCCGCCCGAGCCATCCATCAAATTTGATCAGAGCGCGTCCCCGGGGTGCGGCTCCCCCGTGGCGTAGGGGTTCTTCTCTCCCTCGGCCAGGATCCCGACGAACGGGTCGCCCTCGTCGGCGAAGGTGTAGGCGCCGCCCTCGATGCGCTCGATGAGACCGCGGGTCCACTCGGCCTCGGAGTCGGCCGTGTGGACCCACATGTTCATGATCTCGCCGATGTGGCCCAGCTGTCCGGGCCCCTCTTCGGGGACGTAGTGCTCCAGGACGGAGGCCCGCCACTGCTCGATCCGCAGGGTGCGCTCCTTCAGCAGCGCGACCGCCTCCGCCCGCGGCAGGTCGACGACGAAACCGACGGCGGCCGTCTTCACGTCTCCCCGCTGGTCGTACGTGACCAGCGCCTCGCGCAGCAGCCGGAAGTACTCCTCGGTGCCCTGCCCGGTGATCTGGTACTCGGTGCGCGGCGGGCCGCCGGCCGTGGACGGGGCGGTCTCGTGCGCGTGCAGCAGCCCCTGCTTCGCCATCTGCTTCAGGGCGTGGTAGATCGAGCCGGGCTTGGCGCTGGACCACTCGTGCGCGCCCCAGTACTCCAGGTCGCCCCGCACCTGGTAGCCGTGGGCGCGGCCGTGCATGCGGACCGCGCCGAGCACGAGGAGACGGATCGCTGACATGCGGCCAAGGTTATGACCCGGCCGCCGTCCGCTGCTCTTCGGCCACCAGCTCGAAGGCGGTCCTGCCGTCCAGCGACTCCCGGATGATGTCGGCGTGGCCGGCGTGCCGGGCCGTCTCGCGGATCAGGTGCAGGCACAGCCAGCGCATGGAGACCCGGCCGTCCGGCGGGAACCAGGGCTGGGGCGGCAGCGCGAAGGTGTCGTCGAGGCTCGGCACCGAGCGGATGAAGGCCTCCGTCTCCGCGGCGACCTTCTCCCAGTACGCCAGCTGCGACTCGACGGTCTCCCCCTCGACCAGCCGGAAGCACTCGTGCCAGTTGCCCTGGTCCCGCTCGACGGCCGGCGGCTCGCCCTTGGCCAGGGCGACCCACAACTGCTCTACCTCGACGACGTGCTTGAGCAGCCCGGCGAGCGACAGCTCACTGGCGCTGGGACGGGAGCTCGCCTGCTCGTCGGTCAGCCCCAGCACCGCCCGCCGGATGCCGCCGCGCTGCTCCTCGATGAAGGACAGCAGCGCTCCGCGCTCGTCGCCGTGTGCCTCCGCGGGAACGTGAGTGACCATGACCGCCGCCTTTCGCCGGATCCGGGGGCCTCTCCCCCGACACCGACAAAGCTACGGACCCTTGCGGTCAGGTTCTGTCCGCAAGGGTCCGGCAGGCCGAAAGGATTCAGAACGTGGATCAGAACGGGAACCGGCTGCGGCCGTGCTGCACCGAGATCCACTTGGTCGTGGTGAAGGAGTCGACCATCGTCTCGCCGTTGAGCCGGCCGAGGCCCGAGTGCTTCTCGCCGCCGAACGGGACGATCGGCTCGTCGTGGACGGTGCCGTCGTTCACGTGGAACATGCCCGTGTCGATCTGCCGGGCGAAGTTCACGCCCCGCTCGATGTCCGCGGTGTGCACGGCGCCGCTCAGGCCGTACGGGGTGTCGTTGACGAGGCGTACGGCCTCCTCCTCGCCGTCGAACGGGACGAGGAACGCGACCGGTCCGAAGACCTCCTGCCGCAGCAGGGCCGAGTCGGCGGGCAGGCCGGTCAGCACGGACGGTTCGACGAGGTTGTCGGTCCGCCCGCCGCGCACCAGGGCCGTCGCGCCCTCGGCGAGGGCCTGCTCGACCACGCCCGCGACGGCGTCCGCCTGCGAGGAGTTGATGACCGGGCCGATGACGGTCTCCGGGTCGCGCGGATCGCCCGCCTTGAGGGTCTTCACCTTGGCGACGAACTTCTCGGTGAACTCCTCCGCGACGGACCGGTCGACCAGGACGCGGTTGGCGGCCATGCAGACCTGGCCCTGATGGACGTACCGGCTGAAGACGGCCGCGTCGACCGCGTAGTCGATGTCGGCGTCGTCGAGGACCACCAGCGCGCTGTTGCCGCCCAGTTCGAGGACCGAGCGCTTGAACTGCCGGGCGCAGACGGTCGCCACGTGCCGGCCGACCTGGTCGGAGCCGGTGAAGGAGATGACCTTGGGCACCGGGTGCTCCAGGAAGGCGTCGCCGATCTCCGCGATGTCGGTGATGACGACGTTCAGCAGACCGCCGGGCAGCCCCGCGTCCTCGAAGATCTTCGCGACCAGGGAGCCGCCGACGACCGGCGTGTTCTGGTGCGGCTTGAGCACCACGGCGTTGCCGAGCGCGAGCGCCGGGGCGACGGACTTGATCGACAGCAGGAACGGGAAGTTGAAGGGGCTGATCACGCCCACGACACCGACCGGCACGCGGTAGACGCGGTTCTCCTTGCCGTCCACCGGCGAGGGCAGGATCCGGCCCTCGGGGCGCAGCGCCAGTTGGACCGCCTCGCGCAGGAACTCCTTGGCCAGGTGCAGTTCGAAGGCGGCCTTCAGACGCGTCCCGCCGAGTTCGGCGATGATCGCCTCGGACATCTCGGCCTCGCGCTCCTCGATGAGCCGCAGGGCGTTCTCGAAGACGGCACGCCGGGCGTAGGGGTTGGTCGCGGCCCACTGCTTCTGGGCCCGGGCGGCCGCCCGGTACGCCTGGTCGACCTCGTCGACCGTGGCTATGGTGATCGACGCCAGCTTCTCGTCGTCGTACGGGTTGAAGTCGATGATGTCCCAGGAGCCGGTACCCGGGCGCCACTCACCGTCGATGTACTGCTGTGCAAGGTCGGTGAAGTAGGACGACGACATGTGATCCCTCGATCCCTAGCAGACCCTCGATCGCGCCTTCACGATCTGATCACACGTCATCGTACTGACGTCTAAGGCGAGTTGGGGGCTTCAGGAGAGTTGGAGGAGCCCCCGGAGAAGATCCCGGCTCTCCGACGGGCCCGGGCTGTCGCTCTGGAGCTCCTTGAGCGCCTTCTCGTACTGGGCGACGTCCTCGGGCTTGTCCAGGTACAGCGCGCTGGTGAGCTGCTCCAGGTAGACGACGTCCGAGAGGTCGGACTCCGGGAAGCTGAGGATCGTGAACGCGCCACTTTCGCCGGAGTGGCCGCCGAGGCTGAACGGCACGACCTGGAGGCGCACGTTGGGCCGCTCGGAGACCTCGATGAGGTGCTGGAGCTGGCCGCGCATCACCTCGCGGTCGCCGTATGGGCGGCGCAGGGCGGCCTCGTCCAGGATGATGTGGAAGTCGGGCGCGCGCTCGTCGACGAGGTACTTCTGCCGCTCCAGGCGCAGCGCCACGCGCCGCTCGACGTCGGCCTCGCTGGCGCCCTGCATGCCCCGCCGGACCACCGCATGCGCGTACGCCTCGGTCTGGAGCAGGCCGTGCACGAACTGCACCTCGTACGCCCGGATCAGCGAGGCGGCGCCTTCCAGGCCGACGTAGGTGGGGAACCAGCTCGGCAGCACGTCCGAGTAACTGTGCCACCAGCCCGCGACGTTGGCCTCCTTCGCCAGGGAGAGCAGGGAGGCGCGCTCCTGCTCGTCCGTGATGCCGTACAGCGTGAGCAGGTCTTCGACGTCCCTGGTCTTGAAGCTCACCCGGCCCAGCTCCATGCGGCTGATCTTCGACTCGGAGGCGCGGATCGAGTAGCCCGCCGCCTCGCGCGTGATGCCCCGAGCCTCACGCAGTCGCCTGAGTTGTGATCCGAGCAGCATGCGCCGCACCACCGATCCCGGCTCTCCCGCGCTCACGTTCGCCAGCCTCCCCAACGTCTTCAGGGGCCGAAGTCTGCCACTAAAACACTCCGAGCAGTACTCGTCCGGTTACGGAAACGGAATCGAGACGGGGGACGCACGCGCGCGGATTCAAGAAAGAGGCAAGCGAACGGGCAGACACGGCTGTGAAGATGACGGAAAAATTGACCAACAAGCGGTACGGGACGACTCATTCCGGTCACCTGCACGTGCATCTGCCCTTGCATCTGCTGTACGCATCCGAAACCATGGTCCCGCACCACCGCCGCATCGCACCGACCGCGAATTCCCGGGAGTGCCTCGCATGGGGACGAATGGATCGACCATGCTCGAGCCTTTACGGCAGGGCCTTCCGCCGCTGGATCCCGCGGCCGTGTCCGACGCCGCCTCCTGCGCTCTGCCCGCCCGCTACGAAGCGGTGCGCGAAGCACGGCGGTTCACCCGCAGAACCCTCGACCAGTGGGACATGGGCGACCGTTTCGACGACGTCTGCCTGGTGGTCTCGGAACTGGTCACCAACGCCCTGCGGCACGGCCTGCCGGCGAGCACCCACTGCGTCACCGGCCAGGAGCCGCCGGTGCGGCTGCACTTGATGCGCTGGACCGAGCGCCTGGTGTGCGCGGTGCGCGATCCCAGCCACGACAGCCCCGCCGCCCGGGAGACCGACGACTTCTCGGCCGAGTCGGGCCGGGGGCTGTTCCTCGTCGACTCCTTCAGCGACAGCTGGGGCTGGCATCCGCTCGCCGGCGCGCTCAGCGGCAAGGTGGTCTGGGCGCTGTTCCGGCTGCCGCGGCCCGACGCGGGGCCGCACGCGGAATGAGAAACCGCGGCGCTTCCTCGCGCCGCGGTTCTACGCGCGTCGCCGCGCGTTGAGTACCGATTGCCCCGTTCCGTAATGGAGATGCCGGGGCGTCAGCCTCCCACCAGGTGGTCGAACTCGCCATCCTTCACGCCCAGCAGCATGGCCTCGATCTCCGCACGGGTGTAGACCAGTGCGGGGCCGTCGGGAAAGCGCGAGTTGCGGACGGCCACGTCACCGCCCGGCAACCGGGCGAACTCCACGCACGAGCCCTGCGAGTTGCTGTGCCGGCTCTTCTGCCAGGCCACACCCCGCAGCCCGGCGGCCGCCATACCGTTGTACACGTCGTGGTCCACAGGTCGCTCCCCGGTGGTGCACTGGCTGGTGTGGCCATTGATGCAGCGGTCAACTGACCCGGATCATAGCCCTGTTCATGTGCAGATGCATGGGCAGATGCACGTGCACGGGGGATGGTGCCCCGGTTACAGCTTTGACGACCGCTTTACCGAAAGCTCTTGCCTGTTTGACGGGACTGCCCGGCCGAGCGTTCCCGGCCACCGGCGGCGAAGTCGGCGGGTTCGGCGGAGGTGTCATGGAGGCGGAGCATCCGCTCGGTGGCGGGGACGGGCACCGGTGCGGCGGCGAGACCGGAGAAGCAGGAGCTGGGGCGCGGGGTCCAGGGCCTGGGGCGGGACCGTACGACCTCCATGCGGAAGGCGACCGCCGCCTGCGGGAGCAGGGAGAAATGGGCCGCGCGGAGGACGGTGACGTCCTCCGCGGGGCCGGTGCCGGGCTCGGACCATCGCCGGACCGGCGGTCGGCCGTCCGGCCCTGACGGACCGCCCGGCGTGCGCCCCGCGCGGCCTCGGGACAGATGCATGAGGCTCCCCACTCGTCAAGCGTGGGGAACCTCACGCGGGTTGGGGCCTGTCTGACCCATTCCCGTCGTCCGCCCGAAGGGCGGGCTCCGCGGAGTTGCGATCGCAAGGCGCCGGAGCGCCCTCGATGGGGGTGCCCCCGCGCGAGATTGTTCGAGCGTGCGGGAGGAGCCACGTGGGCGGTTCGGCAACGCGGCGAGCGTGCGTGCCAGACGCCGCGGAGCAGGCGGGAATTTGACGACAGGGCCTAGGGGTCAGCGGCTGGCGTAGGGCAGCAGTGCCATCTCGCGCGCGTTCTTGATCGCCCGGGCCAGCTGGCGCTGCTGCTGGGCCGACACGCGGGTGACCCGGCGGCTGCGGATCTTGCCGCGGTCGGAGATGAACTTCCGCAGCAGGTCGGTGTCCTTGTAGTCGATGTATTCGATCCCGGCCTGGTCCAGCGGATTGGGGCGGTTCTTGACGGGCTTGCGGTCGATCTTGCGGGGCATCGGGTCAGACCTCCAGGAGGGTGTCGAAGGCGTGCGGCAGCCGCTGCCAGGCGTCGCGCCCGGCCGCGTACTCGGCGTCGGTCAGCAGGCAGGACTCCAGCAGCCGCTCCAGGCCGTCCCGGTCGAGGCCGGGCGAGGTGAAGACCAGGTGCTGGCCGCGGTCGCCGTGCTCGGGGTGCCAGTCCAGCGCGGCGGCGGCGCGGCGCACCGGCGGCACCATCTCCCAGGCCGCGTCCGGCAGGGAGGCGAGCCACGGTCCCGCGCTCTCCACGCACAGGGCCCCGCCCGCGGCGTCCCAGTGGAACAGCGTGTCCGGCTTGTCGGCGAGCCAGAACCGGCCCCGGCTGCGGGCGGCCGCGCAGGTCAGGTCCTCCAGGGCGGCGTAGAGCCGCTCCGGGTGGAAGGGGCGGCGCTGCTGCCAGACCAGGGTGGAGACGCCGTGCGCGTCGGCCTCGGCGGGGAGCAGGGCGCAGGCCGGGTGCTGGGCGGCCGCCGCCGACTCCACGTCGAAGCCGGCCAGGGCGGCCTCGGCCAGCGGGGAGAGCGGGCGGTGCCGCGGGGCCGGCACGGTCAGGCCGTCGGCCGTGTCCGCCGCGAAGACGCCGGGCGCGGGTGCGCCCGCCAGGTCACCGTGGCCGATCGGGACCTGGCGGGCTGTCGGGTGCAGCTGCGCGAGCAGCTCGCGGTCCTCGTCGTCGGCCTCGGGCGACTCGGCGATCGCGAGGACGGGGGCGTACTCCAGCTGGCGGGCGAAGGTGTCGGCGACCGTGCGCTGGTCGGTGGCGGCGGCGGCGAGACCGCCGTCGGCCAGGTCGTCGCCGTTGCCGAGGTACGGCAGGACCAGGGCCGGGTCGACGGCGGTGATCACGCCGGTGACGGTGAGCCCGCCGGCCGTGACGACCTCGGCCATGGCCTTGGGCTCGACGGAGTCCCACAGCTCGACGACGGCCAGGGGCGTGTCCCCGGCGTCCGCGAGCCGCTCCAGCTCCGGGACCAGGTCCTCGCGCAGGGCGCAGCAGGCGCAGTCGTTGACGAGCGGCGCCTCCCCGGCGTCCAGGATGCCGGTGGCGTCCCGGACGGTCCGTACGACCGTGCCGGCCGCGGCCGTCGCCAGGTCGTGGTGGAGCGCGACGCTGCCGGGTACGTCGGCGAGCAGCCGGGCCACGGCCGCCCTGCGGGCGTCGGCGTGCAGGCCGCCGACGATCACGACGGGGAGCCCAGAAGGGACAGCCACGGGATCAGCCCTTCTTTCCGTACCGGCGCTCGAAGCGCTCGACGCGTCCCGCGGTGTCCAGGACGCGGGCGGTGCCGGTGTAGAAGGGGTGGCTGACGTCGGAGATCTCGACGTCCACGACCGGGTAGGTGTTGCCGTCCTCCCACTCGATCGTCTTCTCGCTCGTCATGGTCGAGCGGGTGAGGAACGCGTAGTTCGCGGCACGGTCGCGGAAGACGACCGGACCGTAGTCCGGGTGGATTCCCTCGCGCATGGTCAGCGCTCCTCTCGGAAGTCGACGTGGCGGCCGACGACCGGATCGAACTTGCGCAGGGTCAGTCGGTCCGGGTCGTTGCGACGGTTCTTGCGGGTCACGTAGGTGTAGCCGGTCCCGGCCGTGGACCGGAGCTTGATGACCGGACGGAGTTCGTTGCGTGCCATGCCGCTATGCTACTGAAAATGAATTCCATTTACATCTCCTGCCCAGAGAGGTACGTCACCACATGTCCGCGCACTGCATGCTGACCGGCACCCAGCCAGGCTTCGGCAACCGCATCTCGCACTCCCACCGGCGCACGTCACGCCGGTTCGACCCCAACATCCAGTCCAAGCGCTACTGGCTGCCGAGCGAGGGCCGGTACGTACGCCTGCGGCTGAGCGCCAGGGCGATCAAGACCGTCGACACGATCGGGGTCGAGGCGGCCGTCGCCCGGATCCGCGCCCGGGGAGTGAAGGTCTGATGGCGAAGAAGAGCAAGATCGCGAAGAACGACAAGCGGCAGGAGGTCGTCGCGCGGTACGCCGCCCGGCGGGCCGAACTGAAGGAGATCATCCGGCGCCCGTCGTCCACGGACGCCGAACGGCTCGCCGCACAGGCGGAACTGCGCAGGCAGCCGCGCGACGCGAGCGCCACGCGGGTACGCAACCGGGACCAGGTGGACGGGCGTCCGCGCGGGTACTTCCGGGTGTTCGGGCTGTCCCGGGTGAGTCTGCGGGAGCAGGCGCATGCGGGGTATCTGCCGGGGGTGCGCAAGTCGTCCTGGTGAGGTGGGGGCCTGCCGGTAAGAGGTCCTCGGGGGTTCACCCCGGGGCCTCTTGACCGGTCCTGGTAGCTTGCTGCGGGTTCCGGCATGGGCCGGCGGGCTTCGCCGGGGTCGGTCGGACGGCTACAGGTTGGGGGCTTGCAGTGACTTCGGTGATCTTCTCGCGTCGCCCGGGAGCGAGTCGGCGGATGCCGGTGCGGGTCGCGGCGGCGGCCGCGGGACTGGCGGGCGTGCTCGTGCTGTCCGCGTGCAGCGGTGACGGCGGCTCCGGGGACGACTCGGCGTCCAGCCCTGCCCCGTCCGCCACGGCGTCCGCGGGAACGGGCGGCGGCTCCGGCTCCGGCTCGGGTTCCGACGGGTCGGGCGCCGGCGAGCTCGCGGGCAGCTGGCTCGCCACGACCGGCGGCAAGGCCGTAGCCCTGGTGATCACCGGCAAGCAGGCCGCGCTCTTCGCCACCGGCGGCAGCGTGTGCAGCGGCACCGCGGGCGAGCAGTCCGGGATGCGGATGATCCGCCTCAAGTGCACGGACGGCAGCAAGGACCGGACGACCGGCATGGTCGACTCCGTGAACGGCAACAGGCTGAAGGTCACCTGGGAGGGCGGCCTCGGGGCGGAGACGTACCAGAAGGCGGAGGGCGGGAAGCTGCCGACCGGGCTGCCGACGGCGGGCCTCGGGTAGGAGCGCGGGGTCTTGCCGGGCGAGCCGCCCCGGGCGGGCGGCCTGCCCGGGTGCGTGACGGGCCCCCCGTCCGGGATGATCCGTGCGTCGGGACCGCTCATCGCCGTCACGCACCCATCGCCATCACGCACCAGAGGACCCCATGCGCACTCTTCCTCCCCTCGCCCTGGCCGCCGGCCTCGCTGCGACCCTCCTGCTGACCGCCTGCGACGACGGCAAGACCGGTGGCGACGACGCCAAGAACGCTGACCGGCCGGGCGGTTCGGCCTGTGCGATCGGTGATCTCGGGGTGGAGGTCGGGGCCGGTGCGGCCCCGGCGGCCGGGGACACGGGCAATGTCACCGTCACCCTCATCAACAAGGGCGGCGCGTGCACTCTGAAGGGCTTCCCCGCCGTCGACCTCCTGGCGGAGGACAGCACGACGTCGGTGTCCCCGGAGCAGACCGCGAAGGCCCGGTCGCTCACCCTCGGGAAGGGCGGCACCACGTCCTTCACGATCACCTACGTCCGGGGCGAGGCGGGCTCCCCGAAGAGCCTTCCCGTGCGGAAGGCGTCCTTCGCCCTGCCGGGCGCCGCCGCGGACACGCACGACCTGCCGTGGTCGTACGGCGAGGTCGCCCGGAGGGACGGGAGCGGCAGCGGCGGCGCGGCGGAGGCCTCGGTGAGCGGCTTCGAGTCCCCGGGCGACTGACGGCAGTTCAGCGCAGCGGCGGGCGGTGGTCCACCTGGGCGCGGTCCGCCGCCTGGGCGCCCTCCGTCCAGCCCGCCGCGTCGCGCACGCCGCGCAGGCGGGTCGTGGTCGTCTCCGGGAACATCCGGTCCAGCCGGCCGGTGACCGCCACGTCTCGGGAGGCGAGGACCGGGAGCAGGTCCTGTGTCACCTGGGTCTCTGCGGCAGCCGCCAGGCGGGTGCCGATGCGGTGGGCGTAGGCCGCGAGGAAGGACTGCCGGAACGTCTTGGTGCGCTTGCGGCCACCCGCCCGCTGGGCCGCCTCCGCCTTCGTCATCGCGGTCGTGGCCTGCACGAGGAGTGAGGTGTAGAGGAGTTCGACCGCTTCCAGGTCGGTTTCGAAACCGACCACGGTGGAGAAGCCGAGGGGCTCGTTCCACACCGCCCGGCAGTGGTTGGCGGCGGCGACGGCGTCCAGCAGCACCGCCTTGGCCTGCTCGTAGGGCGGTTCGACACCGATCCGGCAGGCCCCGGGCGTCTCGGGTGAGGGGGCCCGGGCCGCGAGCAGCGCCTCGTCGACACTGTGCCGGGCCATCAGCTCCTGCGCCTTGGCGCTGAGCGCCTCCGCCTCCTCCGGGAACCCGGTGGCCTCGGCCTTGGCGAGCAGGGCGCGGATACGGCCGAGCATCCGGGATTCGGTCCTCGGCTCACCGGGCGAGTCGTCGTGGGACCCGTCGAGGGACTCCAGGGCCGGCAGGCGCAGCAGCAGGCGGTACAACTCCAGCACGGCGGTGGCGTGCGAGAAGCGGTCGGTGCGGGGCGGGGCGTCGGCGGGGAGCTCCGCGAGCTGCGCGTTCCAGCGGTGGCCGCGCGGGCGGTCCTGCGGGCGGTCGTACCGCGCCTGTGCGCGGATCAGTTCCGCCACCAGGTGGACGTGGACGTCGTCCAGTTCGCGCCGCACGATGCGTACGACGTCGGCCGGCTGCCAGCCGCGCCGCCAGGCCGCCGCCACGAACTCCGTACCGCGCCGGGCGAGTTCGGTGTCCGCCGCCGGGTCGGACGCGAGCAGGGACGCGCCGGTGTCGAGGGCCGTCTCGCTGGTGTCGTACAGGGCGGCCTCGAACGCGCGGTCGACGGTGGTGGGCGTACTCACGGGGCCGATGGTGCCACGTCGTCACGGGCGGCCCGGCATGCGCGACCTCGCACGTCTCACTCCGCGGAATTGGGTCGTCCGTGCGCGGCGGGGCTTCGAGCATGGCTCTCATGGTGGACATGTCTCTGTACGCGGCGTTCCTCGTCGCCGCCTTCGCGCTCTGCATCACCCCCGGCCCGGACATGATGTTCATCGTGGCGATGGGCGGCCGGGGCGGGCCCACCGCCGGGGTGATGGCGGCGTTCGGGGTGGCGTGCGCGATGCTCGTGCACGCGGTCGCGGCGGCGCTCGGCCTGTCGGCCCTGTTCACGGCGCTGCCGACGCTGTACCACGTGCTGCGCTGGGCGGGCGCGGCCTATCTGCTCTACCTGGCGGTGAAGGCGTTCCGCGACCGTTCGGTGCCGGGCGGGAAGGGGACCGGCAGCGCGGGTCCGGGCATGCGGCGGGCGTTCTGGCAGGGCGCGATCACCAACCTGCTCAACCCCAAGGTGATCCTCTTCAACGTGGCGTTCCTGCCCCAGTTCGTGGACCCGTCGCTCGGCCATGTCCAGGGGCAGTTGATGCTGCTCGGGATCACGATCGTCGTGATGGGCTTCCTGTGGGACGGCAGCGTCGGCCTGCTCGCGGGGCGGCTGGCGGCTCTGCTGAAGCGCAGCGCGCGCATGAACCGCTGGCTGAACATCGTCTCCGGGACGGTGTTCACGGGGCTGGCGGTGCGGTTGGTGGCGACGTCTCCGAAGTAGACGGGGCCTGACGGCGGGTGTCAACTCACGGTTGACAGTCAGCGGGGCGCAACCTACGGTTGACACATGACGACGAACCCCAACATCACGTCATCCGTGCGCCTCGACGACCTGATCGCGGCGATCAAGACGGTTCACCAGGAACCCCTCGAACAGCTCCAGGACGCGGTGCTCGCCGCCGATCACCTCGGCGAGGTGGCCGACCACCTGATCGGCCACTTCGTGGACCAGGCCCGGCGTTCGGGCGCCTCCTGGACGGACATCGGCAAGAGCATGGGGGTCACCCGGCAGGCCGCGCAGAAGCGGTTCGTGCCGAAGGAGTCGGCCGACCTCGATCCGAGCCAGGGCTTCAACCGCTACACGCCGCGGGCCCGCAACACGGTGATGGCCGCGCACAACGCGGCCAAATCCGCGCGCAACGCCGAGGGCGTGCCCGAGCACCTCGTCCTCGGTCTGCTGGCCGAGCCCGACGGACTCGCCGCGAAGGCGCTCGTCGAGCAGGGCGTCTCCCTCGACACGGTCCGCGAGGCGGCGACCGCCGCACTGCCGCCGGCCGTCGAGGACGCCCCGGAGCTCGTGCCGTACGGCCAGGCCGCCAAGAAGGTCCTGGAACTCACCTTCCGCGAGGCCCTGCGCCTGGGCCACAACTACATCGGCACGGAGCACATCCTGCTCGCCCTGCTGGAGCACGAGAACGGCGAGGGCGTCCTCAGCCGCCTGGGCATCGACAAGGAGCGGACCGAGCGGTACGTGGCCGAGGTGCTGGAGAAGATCGTGCAGGCGCAGAAGGACGCGGCGGACGGGACCTGAGCCCGCCGGGCGGTGACCGGGACCGGGCAGAACGGCCATCGCGGTTGGGATGGCGACCCCCGCGGGGGCGAGGGCCGGGCGGCCACCGTGGCCGGGGGCACGGCCGTGCCCGGGACGGCGACCGAGACCGTGACGGCCACCATGGCCGGGGCGGCGACCGTGTCCGGGGTGGCGACCATGCCCGGGACGGCCACCATGTCCGGCGCGGCGGCCATGTCCGGGACGGCCACCATGCCCGGGACGGCCACGGTGACTGGGGTCGCGACCGCAACCACGACCGGCCCCCGTGGCCGGGACGGCGCCCGCGCCCGGACCGGGACCGGCACCGGCAGCGGCAGCGGCAGCGGCACCGGCACCGGTGCAGGACGGCCATCGCGGCTGGGATGGCGACCCCTGCCGGGGCGAGGGCCGGGCGGCCACCATGCCGGGGGCAGCGGCCATACCCGGGACGGCGACCGAGACCGTGACGGCCACCATGGCCGGGGCGGCGGCCCTGTCCGTGACGGCCACCATGGCCGGGGCGGCGGCCCTGTCCGTGACGGCCACCATGGCCGGGGCGGCGGCCCTGTCCGGGGCGGCGACCATGTCCGGGACGGCCACGGTGACTGGGGCGGCGACCATGTCCGGGACGGCCACGGTGACTGGGGCGGCGACCGATCCACTACGGCCTCCGTGGCCGGGACGCGCCCGCGCCCGGGACCCGCACCGGCACCGGCACCGGCACCGGCACCGAGACGGGGACCGCGACCCAACCCGGACTGAGTCGGCCAACGCGACCCGGACCGAGACAGCGACCGCGACCGGAACCCGGACCGGGACGTCACCGCGACCGCGACCAGAACCCGGACCGGGACAGTCACCGCGACCGGGACCCGGGCCGGGACGTCACCGCGACCGGGACCCGGGCCGGGACAGTCACCGCGACCGGGACCCGGGCCGGGACGTCACCGCGACCGGGACCCGGGCCGGGACGTCACCGCGACCGTGATCGGACCCCGGGCCGGGACGGTCGCCGCGGCCGTGTCCAGGACGGGCGCCGTGCCGGGTCGCGGTCAGGGGTCGTTGTCAGACCCCCCTGGCACACTCGCAGCATGGCCGATCGGTGGGCGCTCGCTGTGGGCGAGGGCGGTGGCGTGGACGTCGCCCCCCTCGGTCCGGACGGGCTGCCCGTCGGGCCGGTGCGGCGGGAGGCGGATGCCGCCGAGGCCGTACGGAGCCGTCCCGGCGTCGCGCGGTGGGTGTGGCGGTCCACCGCAGAGGTCTACCCGCGCCTGCTCGCCACGGGGGTGCGAGTCGAGCGGTGCTACGACATCGAGGCCGCCGAGACGCTCCTCCTCGGCCACGAGGGGCGGTACGGGGAACCACGCTCGGCCGCGGCCGCCCTGGCCCGGCTGCGCGGCGGCCCCGTACCGCCCGATCCGCCGCAGCGCTCCGCCGAACCGGGCTCCCAGTCCTCCCTGTTCGAACCCCAGGGCGTCCACCTGCCCCTGCCCGACCTCCTCGCGGTCTACGCCGAGCAGCAGAGGCGGCATGCGCAGGCCGAGCACCCCGAGCGGATGCGCCTGCTGACGGCCGCCGAGTCGGCCGGCATGCTCGTGGCCGCCGAGATGAACCGCGCCGGGCTGCCCTGGCGCGCCGAAGTGCATCGCGCGGTGCTGCAGGACCTGCTGGGCGAGCGGTACGCGGGCGGTGGCGAGCCGCGCCGCCTGGCCGAGCTGGCCGACGAGGTGTCCGCGGCGTTCGGCCGCCGGGTGCGGCCCGATCTGCCCGCCGACGTGGTCAAGGCCTTCGCGCAGGCCGGGATCAAGGTCGCCTCGACCCGCCGCTGGGAGATCGAGTCCGTCGACCACCCGGCCGTGAAACCCCTGCTGGAGTACAAGAAGCTGTACCGCATCTGGGTTGCCCACGGCTGGTCCTGGCTCCAGGACTGGGTGCGCGACGGGCGGTTCCGGCCCGAGTTCCTCGCGGGCGGGACGGTGACCGGGCGCTGGGTGACCAACGGCGGGGGCGGCCTGCAGATCCCCAAGGTGATCCGGCGGGCCGTGGTCGCCGACCCCGGCTGGCGGCTCGTCGTCGCCGACGCCGACCAGATGGAACCGCGCGTGCTGGCGGCGATCTCCCGCGATCCCGGGCTGATGGAGGTGGCCGGGCGGGAGAGCGACCTCTACCAGTCCGTGTCCGACCGCGCCTTCTCCGGTGACCGCGCCCAGGCCAAACTCGCCGTGCTCGGCGCGGTCTACGGCCAGACCTCCGGCGACGGCCTGAAGAACCTCGCCGCGCTCAGACGCCGCTTCCCCCGGGCGGTGGCGTACGTCGACGAGGCGGCCCGCGCCGGCGAGGAGGGCCGGCTCGTGCGGACGTGGCTCGGCCGGACCTGCCCGCCGGCGGCCCGGGGGACGGACGACGCGGCGGAGGAGGCCGGCATCCCGGCCCCAGACGCGGAGCAGTCCGACAGCGGACCGTGGGTGCCCGGCTATGCCTCCACCAACGCTCGCGCCCGCGGCCGATTCGCGCGGAACTTCGTCGTCCAGGGCAGCGCGGCCGACTGGGCCCTGCTGCTGCTCGCCGCGCTGCGCAGATCCTGCGCGAACCTGGCGGCCGAGCTGGTCTTCTTCCAGCACGACGAGGTGATCGTGCACTGCCCCGAGGAGGAGACGGAGACGGTCGTCGCCGCGATCCGCGAGGCGGCGACCCTGGCCGGCCGGCTGACCTTCGGGGAGACGCCGGTGCGGTTCCCTTTCACGACGGCGGTGGTGGAGTGCTACGCAGACGCCAAATAGCCAGCAGCTCGCGGAGTTCCCTGACCACCGCGTGTGCGTCGGTCCCCTCCAGCGCCGCGAGAGCCGCTCCCCACGCCTCGCGTGCCGCCGCGGCCCGCCCCTGTTCCTGTAGCAGCAGCCCGTGCTCGTGGCGGGCGAGACCGCCGGTGTAGCGGTCGGCGCGGGCGTCGGCCCGGTCCAGCAGCTCGGCGCACTCGCGGGCGGCCCGCCCGGTGCGGCCCAGCAGCCGCAGCGCGCGGACCAGGCCGAGCCGGGTCTGGGACTCGCCGTGCCAGTCGCCGTGACCGCCCAGGATGCGCAGGCTCTCCTCGAAGTGCGCGACGGCGGCGGCCGGTTCGCCGAGCCGCAGATGGGCGTACCCGATGTTGCAGTGCGCGGAGTGCCGGACGATGACGGCGCCGATCTCGTCCCCGATGGCGAGCGAACGCCGGTGCTGCTCGATGGCGGCCCGCGGGTCGGTGTGCTCGTAGAGGTTGCCGAGGTGGCTGTGGGTGACGGCCTCGCCGTACGGGTCGTTCAACTGCCGCGCGTACTCCAGGCTCCGGGTCAGCGCCTCGCACGCCTCGGCGGGCCGGCCGAGCACGTCGAGCAGCAGGCCGCGGTTGTTGAGGCAGCGGCGGATCCAGGACGGGTCGTCGAGCCGCCGCCAGATGGCCAGCGCGCGGTCGTTGAGGTCGAGGGCGTCGCCCTGACGACCGGTCAGGAAGTGCAGTCCGGCGAGATCGACCAGCGCGTACGCCTGCGCCGCCTCGTCCCCGAGCCGCCGCGCCACGCGCAGGCCGGCCCGGCCGAGCACCTCCATCTCGGCGAGGCGTCCCCTGCGGTGCGCGTAGGGGAGGATCAGCCGCACGAGAGTGGAGACGAGCCCCGCGCGCCGCCGGCACGGGTCGTCCGCGTACCGCTCGACCAGGGTGACGATGTTCGCCAGCTCCCTGTCGCCCCAGGCGAAGGCCTCCTCGGGGGTGTCGAAGGGGGCGACGGTGTCGACGTGCGCCGCGTGCCCGGGCGGCTGGGCCGCGGTGGGGCGACGGCGGTCGAACTGGTCGGGGCCGGGCTCGACGATCGCGACGAGCACCCGCTCGGCGACGGCGGCGTACCAGCGGAGGGCGGTTTCACAGACGCCGGTGCCGTCGGCGCCGATGTCGTCGGCGCCCGTGCCGTCGGCGGAGGTGTGGTCTGCGCCGGTGTCGTCCGCGTTCCGTAAACCGCCCCCTTCGCGGGCATCGCCGGAGCCGCCGATGCCCGCCCCACCCCGCTCCCCCGCCAGCTCGCGGGCGAAGTCGCGGACGAGGTCGTGCGGTGCGTAGCGGCCGTACACCGGTTCCTGGAGCAGGGCCACGTCGACGAGGCGGTCCAGGGCGGCCTCGGTGCGGCGTTCGCCCGTGCCGGTGAGGCGGGCGAGCAGGGGTGCGCCGTACGTGGGCAGATCGAGCGCCCCGATACGGCGCAGGGTGAGGGCCGCGTCCCGGTCGGCCTCGCGCTCGGAACCGGCGAGCGCGTCATGGGCGACGGCCAGGGAGCGGCGCACGCTCAGGTCGTCGTACTCGAGGTGGCGCAGCCGCCCTCGCGTCCCGGCCAGTTGCCCGGCGAGGACGTCCGGTGTGAGGGCCTGCCGGGCGGCGAGCCGCGCGGCGACGACGCGCAGGGCCAGGGGGAGGCGGCCGGTGAGTTCGACGAGGCGGCGGGCGGCGTCCGAACCGTCCAGTCCGGCCCGGCCCGAGGCCGCGACCAGGAGCGCCGCGCTCTCCTCGTCCGACAGCGGGCCGAGCGGGAAACGGACGACGCCGTCGAGGGCGGTGAGCGGCGAACGGCTGGTGACGATCACCGCGCACCCGGCGCCGCCTGGCAGCAGCGGCCGGATCTGCGCGGCGCTCGCGGCGTCGTCCAGCACCAGGAGCGTGCGGGTCGGCGCGAGCAGCGAGCGCAGCAGCGCGGCTGCCGCGTCGGGGTGTTCGGGGATGCGGCAGGGCTCGGCCCCTAGGTCACGCAGCAGGGCGTTGAGCGCCTGACCTGGGGTGAGAGGGGCCATGCCGGGGGTCGCGCCGTGCAGGTCGAGGTAGAGCTGCCCATCGGGGAAACGTTCCGCCAACTCGTGCGCGACGTGCAGCGCAAGGGCGCTCTTACCGACGCCGGGCATGCCGCTGATGACGGCCGTGGCGGGGACGGCGGCAGAGAATGGGGCAGTTGGGCCGGTCGAAGCCGACGCTGCCGGTGCCGTCAGGGTCCGGCGCAACACGTCGCGTTCGGCGGCGCGGCCCGTGAAATGCGCCGGAGGCGGGGGAAGTTGGGCGGGCCGCGGCTGTTCGGACGAGGGCGGTGCGGCGACCTGCAGCACCTCCACATGCGCCTCCCGCACCCCCGGCCCGGGCTCGATGCCGAGCTGGTCGACCAGCCGGGTGCGCAGATCGCGGTGGACGGCCAGGGCCTCGGCCTGGCGGCCGGTCCGGTGCAGGGCGAGCATGAGCTGGCGGTGGTACACCTCCCGCAGCGGATACTCGGCGGTCAACGCCGCCAGCTCCGGCACCAGCCCGTCCACACGCGGGCCGCCCAGCGCCAACTCGGCGTCGTAGCGCCACTCCAGAAGCAGCAGCCGGGCCTCGCGCAACCGCCGTGCGAAGGCGTACCCGCCCACCTCGGACGGCAGCCCGGCGAGCGGCGCGCCCCGCCACAGTGCGAGCGCGGCGCCGCACTCACGCACGACGCGCTCCCACTCCTGCCCGGCGTGCGCGGCCCGCGCCGCGGCGACACGGGCCTCGAAGAGGTGGACGTCCAGCTCCCCCTCGTCGACCCGCAGCACATACCCGGACGGCACGGTCCGCAGCCGCTCGGGATCGTCGAGCAACCGCCGCAGCCGGGCTACGTGGTTGTGCAGCGAGGCCTGGGCGGACACGGGCGGCGCCCCGCCCCACAGCGCGTCCTTGAGCGACTCGACGGAGACGGCCCGTCCGGCGTCGAGCAGCAACGCGGCCAGCAGCACACGGGACTTGGGGCTCGCGACATCGCGTACTTCGCTCCGGCCGCCCCCGTCGGCGTCGTGGTACAGCACCGGCGGCCCAAGCAGGCCGAACCGCAGCCCGCGCCGCCCGTCGGAACCGTCCTCGCTGCCCGAACAGGCAGATGCCCCCATCACGCCCCCGTCTCCCCGCGCCACTGCCCTTGACGGGTTTCCGCCCCCGGGGCAGCGGTTTTCCGCCACCTTCGTCCTCACGTTCTCCGCCGGAACGCCCCCGCCCAGGCCGCCGTCCGTCCTGGTTCGGCGACTTCACGCCAATCGGCAGACGACGCAACGGCGAACCGTTGGCCACATGTTAGCGATCGGTTGGCAAACCCTGATGTGATCACTACGTCGGATCTGGCCCGGCGGCGCGCGCGTCTGGACGCGCAACTCGGGGGAGTGTCGCCGCCGCGGCCGGGTCCGGGTCCCGGTCGGCGGAGGTGAACGGCCGGGGCCCCACCAAGCTTCCCGCCGGGCGCCTTTCGGCGTCAGATGACCGGCGGACGCCCCAGCCGCGTGAGCCGCCACACCGTCCGCCAGCGCATGGGCCGCCGCTCACCCGCCGGCTCCCGTACACCTTCCACGAACCCGCCGAACCATGCCCGCAGCCCCGCACGCGACCGGTTCCGTACGAGGGTGAGCAGCACCCAGACGCCCAGGTGGACGGGGACGAGCGCGAGCGGCAGCCGGCGGCGGGCCAGCCAGACCCGGTTGCGGGCGTTCACGCGGTAGTAGATGGCGTGCCGGGCGGGCGAGGTCTTCGGGTGCTGGAGCAGCAGCTCGGGCGCGTACAGGATGCGCCAGCCCGCGTCGGCCGCGCGCCAGGCCAGGTCGGTCTCCTCGTGCGCGAAGAAGAATTCGGCGGGCCAGTCGCCGATCTCGTCGAGCATGGCCGTCCGCAGCGCGTGCCCGCCGCCGAGGAACCCGGTGACGTACCCGCCCCGCAGGGGGTCGGAGTTGCCGATCCGGGGCACGTGCCGCTGCTGCGTCTCGCCCAGTTCGTCGGCGATCCGGAAGCCGACGATGCCGAGCCGGTCGTCGGCGGCGTACAGCTCCCGCACGCGGCGCAGCACGTCGGCGTCGACGAGCAGCCCGTCGTCGTCGAGCTCCACGACGACGTCGATGTCGCCGAACTCCCGCAGCCGCGCGAGGGCCGCGTTCCGCCCGCCGGGACAGCCGAGGTTCTCGTCGAGCTCGATCGGGGTGACCTCGCCGGGCAGCGACAGCCGCCGGGCGAACTCGGGCAGCGGGCAGCCGTTGCCGACGATCACGATCCGCTCGGGGGGCACGTCCTGCTTGGCCACGGACCGCAGCAGCGCGTCGACCTCCTCGGGCCGGTTCCCCATCGTCACCACGGCGACGGCGATCCTGGGCGCCCCCATGTCCTCACCTCGTCCCGGTCGGCAACTGACGGTTGACGGGCGATGCTAGCCGTTCACGGTAAAGACCCTTTAAGTACGCCTGCCGGACGGCGGTGCGCCTACGCAGTCCGGCGGATGCGGCACCCGACTCGATCGGGCACAGGATGTCGGGTGCGGCGGGGTGCGCGCTGCCTAGCGTGGTGATCACGAAAGAGGAAGGAACCGGTCGTGCTGGAGCGGCTCAACCAGGCGTTGGAGCACATCGAGCGCCACCTCGACGGGTCGGTGGACGGCGCCGAACTGGCGCGGATCGCGACCACGTCGGAGTACCACCTGCGCCGGATGTTCTCCGCGCTGGCAGGCATGCCCCTGTCGGAGTACATCCGCCGCCGGCGGTTGACGGTCGCGGGCGCGGAGGTGCTCGCGGGCGACGAGACGCTGCTGGAGATCGCGGTGCGCTACGGCTACGGCTCGGGCGAGGCGTTCGCGCGGGCGTTCCGCGCGATGCACGGCGTGGGTCCGGGCGAGGCCCGGCGCACCGGCGCCGCGCTCGTCTCCCAGCCCCGGCTGACCTTCCGCCTCACCGTCGAAGGGAGCAGCAGCATGCACTACCGAGTGGTGGACCGCCCGGCCTTCACCGTCGCCGGCTTCAAGACCCGGGTACCGCTCGTGCACTCGGGCCCGAACCAGGCGATCATCGACTTCGTCCGGGGGCTCGGCAAACAGGCCCTGGAGCAGCTCGGAAAGCTCTCGGCCCAGGAGCCGCGGGGCATCGTCGCGGTCTGCGACGACCTGGATCCGAGCCGCGCCGAGGGCACCGAACTGGACTACTACCAGGCGGTGATCACCACGGCGTCCGCCCCGTCGGACGTCCCGGCCGACGCCCCCGCGGGCATCACCACCCTGCCCGTCCCGTCCGGCTCCTGGGCGGTCTTCACCACCTCTGGCCCGGCACCGCGGGCCATCCAGGAACTGTGGCGCGACGTGTTCACCGAGTGGTTCCCGTCCAA
Source organism: Streptomyces sp. NPDC050416 (assembly GCF_044458845.1). Classification (NCBI taxonomy): domain Bacteria; kingdom Bacillati; phylum Actinomycetota; class Actinomycetes; order Kitasatosporales; family Streptomycetaceae; genus Streptomyces; species Streptomyces sp. NPDC050416. The sequence continues at coordinate 179,141 of NZ_JBITII010000013.1, read as the reverse complement.
CCCGTACCGCAGCCGCCCCGGCCCGGAGATCCTGCGGACCGTCCTCTCGGCGGACGGGACGACGGCGGACGCCGAGCTGTGGCTGCCGGTGGAACGGGAGACCAGCCGCTGAACGCCGAGAGCCCCGGGCCGGAGTCGATCCGTCCCGGGGCTCTCGGGGGCGGCTACCGCGGCGCGACCGGCTCCACGGTGTCCTTCCGGCGGGCCCGCTCCCGGACCAGCGAGATCGCGATCACCAGCGCGGCGACGAGCACGGAGAGCAGCACCTGGCTGCGGCCGCCGCCCTCCTTGCCGTCGGTGAGCATGTAGAGCAGGACGAACGTGATCATCGCGATCGTCGCCCAGGTCAGATAGGGGAACAGCCACATCCGGACGACGAGCTTCTCCGGGCTCTCGCGCAGGATGATTCCCCGCATCCGCAGCTGCGAGAAGCAGATGACCAGCCACACGAAGAGCGCGACGGCGCCCGAGGAGTTCAGCAGGAACTGGAAGACCGTGTCCGGCCACAGGTAGTTGAAGGCGACCGCCACGAAGCCGAAGACCACGGAGGCCAGGATCGCGGCCTGCGGGACACCTCGCGGGTTCGTCCGCGCGAAGGACCGCGGGGCGTCGCCGCGCTGCCCGAGGGAGAAGGCCATACGGGAGGCGGTGTAGAGCCCGGAGTTGAGACAGGACAGCACGGCGGTCAGCACGATGAAGTTCATGATCTCGCCGGCGTGCGGGATGCCGATGGAGTCGAGGGCCGCGACGTACGAGCCCTTCTTCTCGATCGCGGGGTCGTTCCACGGCAGCAGGGCGACCACGACGAGGATCGAGCCGACGTAGAAGACACCGACCCGCCAGATCACGCTCCTGGTCGCCTTGGCCACTGCCCGCCGCGCGTCCGAGGACTCACCGGCGGCGAGGGTGACGATCTCGCTGCCCATGAAGGAGAAGACGACCAGCAGGATGCCGGTGAGGATCGCCCCCGGCCCGTTCGGCAGGAAGCCGCCGTGCTCGGTGAGGTTCCCGAATCCCGTAGCGGCGTGGCCGGAGCCGGGCAGCACACCGAAGATCGCCAGCCCGCCGAGGACGATGAAGCCCGTGATGGCGACGACCTTGATGCCGGCGAACCAGAACTCGAACTCGCCGAAGGAGCCGACCGAGGCCAGGTTCGTGGCGGTGAGGACCGTCATCACGATCAGGGCCCAGGCCCACTGCGGTACGGCCGGCACCCACCCTTCCAGGATGACGGCGCCCGCGGTCGCCTCCACGGCGAGGACGACGACCCAGAAGAACCAGTACAGCCAGCCGATCGAGAACCCGGCCCAGCGGCCGAGCGCCCGGTCCGCGTACGCCGAGAAGGACCCGGAGGTCGGGTTGGCCGCGGCCATCTCGCCGAGCATCCGCATCACGAAGACGACGAGGGCGCCGACCAGTGCGTAGGACACGAGGATGCCGGGCCCGGCGGCGGCGATGCCGGAGGCGGAGCCCACGAAGAGACCGGCACCGATCACACCGCCGATGGCGATCATGGACAGATGGCGGTTCTTGAGACCGGCCTTCAGACCTGCCTGCTGCTCCGGGGGCTGACCACCGGTGGACGGGGCGGTGTCAGGGGTCAGTGAATCGGGGGGACGTGTAGTCATGTGCGACATCCATGGGGTCGTTGGGAGTGCCGTGCTGTGCGTCAGGAGGGACGGTCGGGGCACCGACGATTCCCGGAAGCGTTCACGGTGCGGTTCGCGTGGGGAGTGGGCCGCATCACTTGCGGAAATGGATTTGCGCAAGCGTATGGGGGCTCATGGGGCCAAATGTTTGTGAAGGCTGAACAAACAAGACCTGCATGGCTGTACGACCGGCCAATGCGGAACCGGCCAATGCGGAACCGGCCAATGGGGAACCGGTTCAGCCGGTGGGCGGCAGCCGCAGCTGGAGCATGGCCAGCAGACGCTGGTCGGGACGGCTCAGATCGAGGCCGGTCAGCTGCTCGGCCCGGCGAAGGCGGTACCGCAGCGTGTTGGGGTGCACATGGAGCTGTGCGGCCGCCGCCCGGATGTCACCGAAGGAGTTCAGGTACGTCAGGAGCGTCTCGGCGAGCCGGCCCTGGTGCCGGCTGTCGTGCGAGAGCAGGGCGGTCAGCCGGGGATCCCGTATCTCGGGGCGGGCGGCGAGCAGCGTCAGAATCTCGCTGACCAGCACCTCCGCCTGGATGTCCGGCAGCGCGGCGACCGCGACGCTCACGCCGGCACTCACCATGGCGTCGAGGATGCGGTCGGCCTCCCGGCGTGACTCGGGGACGTCCCCGAGCCCCGGCACCAGGCACCCGACCGAGCCGCGCAGCGGCAGGCCCAAGTGGCGGCGCGCGGCGTCGGTGATCTCCTGGGTCCAGCCGCGCAGCGTGTCCGTGTCGACGCCGCGGGGCAGCTGGGGCAGCAGCACGTAGATACGGGGATCGACCTGGGTGACCAGGGCGCTGCGGTGCCGGGCGGCGATGTGCACGGAGACCAGGTTGGTGACCTCGGAGTGGGTCAGTTCCGGTGCGGCGACGCCCCCAGGGGTCTCGTATGTCTGCGTGGTCCCGTAGGCCTGCGTGGTCCCGTAAGCCTGCGTGGTCCCGTAAGCCTGCGTGGTCCCGTAGGCCTGCGTCCCGTACGCCTCTGTGGTCCCGTACGCCTCTGTCGTCCCGTACGAGAAACCCAGCACGGCGGCCGGGCGGGTGGCGTCGAATCCCAGGTGCGTGGCCAGCGGCTGCGGTCCGGTGCTGCCGTCCAGGAGTCCGGCCAGCAGGGTCCGGGTGAGCGTCACGTCGTCCGAGAGCTCCCGGCGACGGCGTACGAGATGGAGGGCCGCGACCCGGGCGGCGCCCAGCAGCGCCTGGCGCGAGCGTTCGGACAGCGGGATCGAGCCCTCCTGCACCCAGATGGTGCCTAGCTGCCGGTCCCCGGACCGGATGGCCACCGCGAGCCGGCGGCGGATGCCCAGCTCGGGGTGGCTGTCTATACCGATCACCTCGTCGCTGGAGTGCAGGTGCTGGAACACGCCCCACTCGCGCAGCTTCGCCAGATAGCCCTCCGGCCCCTGCCAGCCGAGGATGGAGCGCCGGCGCAGGTCGTCCGCCTCGTCGGAGTCGGTGGTGCGGGAGTAGGCCAGCACCCGGTTAGCGGCGTCCTCGATGCTGACGATGCCGCTGGTGAGGATGGCCGTGGTCTGGGCGAGCGAGAACAGGTCACCCTCCTCGGCCCCCATGCCGGGCTCCCCCGGCGGTGCGTCGTCGAGGGCGGCCCGGGCCAGCGCGTTCACCTGCTCCCAGCGTGCTTCGCTGCGCAGCGAGAGCAGGGCGACCCCGGCCTCGGCGGCGGTCTCGCTGAGCGCCGCGGCCTGGCCGGGCCCGTCCAGCTTGACCACGACGGCGGCGGCTCCGTCGCGCCCGGCGGCCCTCAGCGCGGGAAAAGCTGCCCGGCCGCGCGCACCGATGACCAGGACGAGCTCGCCCGGCTGTGCGGTCGGCGGATCCTCGGGATCGAGCAGCGAGACCCCGCGGATCTCGACGTCCAGCCCGGCGGGAGCGGCCTGCACCTCCACCAGCGAGTCACCCAGCACCATCAGCAACTGACGCAGGCCGATGCCGGCTGCGCTGGGGGACACTGCGGCCGGATCCATGATCGTCGCCTCTGCTGGGAGCCATGCCGGAGCTCCGATGCTATCCGCAGGGGCGACGGGCACCTCGCGGGAGCGGGGTGGGCCTCCCCCGGGACCGCCGGCCGTGCTCCCGGCGCGCTCCCCTGGCGCCTGTCGCGCCGAGGACTGTTCGGCGAGGAGCACGTCGTCACCGATCCGCGCAAGTGCTCACCGGAGCGCACCCGGCCGACGGTTTGTGATCGACGGCGGGGACAGCCGGCACCTCGTCCATGCCGAGCAGCCGGCCGAGGCGGGTGGGGTTGCCGTGCCCGTCCGGGTTCACGGCGAGCCGGCACTCCGGGTGCTCCGCTCGTTCATCCTCGTCATGACGTCCCAGTGGCGGCTCGTATGACACTGTGCAAGCCCCGACTACGCACGGCAATCGGCTAACGGAACGCAAAAGCCCAGGTCACAAGTTATGAGACCTGGGCTTCTCAGAGCCGCCTTCGGGATTCGAACCCGAGACCTACGCATTACGAGTGCGTTGCTCTGGCCATCTGAGCTAAGGCGGCGCGCTGTCCGCACTATGGTGCGATCAGCAACGACGGTAAGTCTACACAGTTTCCGAGGGTGCTCCGCACCAGCCCCGGAGGCGGGCCCTCCGGGACCGGAGCAGGCCTATGAGCAGCGCTTACCCTCCGCGGGAGGGGTGCCGCGGAGCAGGTAGGCGTTGATCGTGCGGTCGATGCAGGAGCTGCCGCGGCCGTACGCCGTGTGGCCGTCGCCCTCGTAGGTGAGCAGTCGGGCCGAGGAGAGCTGGCCGGCCAGGGCCTGTGCCCAGCGGTAGGGGGTCGCGGGGTCGCGCGTGGTGCCGACCACGACGATCGGGGCGGCGCCCTTCGCCTCGATGCGGTGCGGCTCACCCGTGGCGTGCACCGGCCAGTACGCGCAGTTCAGAGCCGCCCACGCCAGTCCCTCGCCGAAGACCGGGGACGCCTTCTCGAACGCGGGCAGCGCCCTGCGCACCTCCTCGGGGGTGTCGAAGGCGGGCGGCAGGTCGAGACAGTTCACGGCCGCGTTGGCGAACATCAGGTTGCTGTAGCCGCCGTCGGCGTCCCGCTCGTAGTAGCCGTCGGACAGGACGAGGAGCCCGGAGCCGTCGTTCTCCTTCATCGCGGACGTCAGCGCCTCGCGCAACTGCTCCCAGGAGCCCTCGTCGTACATGGCCGCGATCACACCGGTCGTGGCGAGCGACTCGGTGAGGCGGCGGCCGTCGCGATCGCCGGTGGCGGCCGGGCGCGCGTCCAGCTTCTCGAAGAACGCCTTGAGGTTCTCGCCGACCTGCTCGGGCGAGGTGCCCGCGCCGCCCAGCGGGCAGTCCGTCTGCCGGACGCAGTCCTTCGCGAACGACCGGAACGCCGTCTCGAAGCCCGCCGTCTGTTCGAGGTTCAGCCGACGCGCGGACAGCGAGGGGTCCATCGCGCCGTCCAGCACCAGCCGGCCCGCCCGGTCCGGGAAGAGCCCGGCGTACGTCGCCCCGAGGAACGTCCCGTAGGAGGCTCCGACGTAGTTCAGCTTCTCGTCGCCGAGCGCCGCCCGCACGATGTCCATGTCGCGGGCCGCCTCCACGGTGGACACATGGCGCAGCAGCCGGGGCGCGTCCGCGCCGCAGCCCTCGGCGAACGTCCGGTACGCCGTGACCAGCCCGTCGGTCTCCTTGGCGTCGTCCGGTGTGGTGTCCGTCTGCGTGTACGCGTCCATCCCCGGCCCGTCCAGGCACTCGACGGGCTCGCTGCGGGCCACGCCGCGTGGGTCGACCGCCACCATGTCGTAGCGGGCCCGGACATCGGCCGGGTAGCCGATGCCGGCGTACGCCTGGACGTAACCGATCGCCGAGCCGCCCGGCCCGCCGGGGTTCACGAGCAGCGAGCCCAGCCGCTTCCCCGGGCCGGTGGCCTTCTTGCGGGCGACGGCGAGCCGGACGTCTCCGGCGCTGGGCTCGGCGTAGTCGAGCGGTGCCTTGATCGTGGCGCACTCGAAGCCGGGGACGCCGCAGCCGCGCCAGGTCGGCTTCTGGGCGTAGTACGACGTGAGCGCCGCGGGGGTGGACCGCGGCAGCGCGACCAGTGCCGCCGCCTCCGCCGCAGTGGCGGACGTCGTCGAGCTCCCGGAGGAGCAGGCGGAGACGAGCAGCGCGGCCGTGGCGAGGATGCCTGCCGCGGTCCTGGCTCCGCTGCGGGCCCGGCGGTGCAGGCCGCCGGGATGGGAGACGGAGCGGTCGGCGGAGCGGGGAGTGCGCCTTGTGTCCATCCAGCGAGCGTAACTCTGAGCGACGAAATGGATGCCCTGCGTGCGTGTCGTGCCTCGTACGAGTTACGGCGTCAACTCCGCGCCCATCTCGTCGGCAGGACGCGCGGTGCGCTCTGCCGGTGCCGGCTCAGCCCGCTCTGAGCGCCATCGTCATGGCCTCCACCGCGAGCAGCGGGGCCACGTTGCGGTCGAGGGCGTCGCGGCAGGCGGCGATCGCCTCGATGCGGCGGAGCGTGGATTCCGGGGAGCTGCCGCGGGCCAGGCGCTCCAAGGCGTCCTCGGCGTCGGCGTTGGCGATGGCCACGCGGGAGCCGAGCTGGAGGGCGAGGACGTCGCGGTAGAAGGACGTGAGGTCGGTCAGGGCGAGGTCGAGGCTGTCGCGCTGCGTACGCGTTCTGCGGCGCTTCTGCTTGTCCTCCAGGTCCTTCATCACGCCCGCCGTACCCCGCGGCATGCGGCCGCCCTGGGCCGCGCCGAGGGCGGCCCTCAGCTCCTCGGTCTCCTTGGCGTCCGTCTCCTCCGCGAGCTGCTTGGCGTCCTCGGCGGCCGCGTCGACGAGCTCCTGGGCGGCCTTGAGCGCGCCGCCGACGTCCTCCACCCGCAGCGGCAGCCTCAGCACGGCGGCACGGCGCTCGCGCGCGGCCGGGTCGGTGGCCAGGCGGCGGGCCTGGTCGACATGGCCCTGCGTCGCGCGGGCCGCCGCGGCGGCGACGGCGGGCTCGATGCCCTCGCGGCGTACGAGCATGTCGGCGACGGCGTCGACCGACGGCGTGCTCAGGTTCAGGTGGCGGCAGCGGGAGCGGATGGTCGGCAGGACGTCCTCGATGGAGGGGGCGCACAGCAGCCAGACCGTGCGAGGAGCGGGCTCCTCCACGGCCTTGAGGACGGCGTTGGCCGACTTCTCGTTCAGCCGCTCGGCGTCCTCGACGAGGATGACCTGCCAGCGGCCGTTCGCCGGTGACGTGAACGACTTGCGGACGGTGTCGCGCATGTCGTCGGCGAGGATCTGCGTGCCGACGGCGGCGACGGTGGTGACGTCGGCGTGCGTGCCGATCAGCGCCGTGTGACATCCGTCGCAGAACCCGCAGCCCGGGGAGCCGCCGAGGGCCCGGTCCGGGCTGACGCACTGCAAGGCCGCCGCGAACGCCCGCGCCGCCTGGTTCCGCCCGGCCCCGGGGGGACCCGTGAACAGCCAGGCGTGTGTCATCTTCGACGCCTCGGGCGGGGGGACATCGGTCCCGGCCGCGGTGACCTGGGCGTCGGCATCCCGGGCGGCGGCGTCCAGCTGCGCGCTCACCCTCTCCTGCCCGACGAGGTCGTCCCACACGGTCATGGGTCACGCCGCCCTTTCGCCACGTTCCACGGTTTCGCCACGTTCTGCTTCGTCACGTTCCACGGTGCGAGATCCATTGTGGGGGTGACCACTGACAACGCCCCTCGGCGGACCGCCGGAGGCCTCAGCGGCCCCGGCCGCCCTTCCCCCGGCGCCCCCGGCCCTCGTCCGGCTCGTCCTCGTCGTGCGGTCCGAGCAGCTCGTCCGCCAGCGAGGGCAGGTCGTCCAGCGGCGTCTCCTCGGCCCAGTCGGACCGCCGGCGGGGCCGGCCCTCGGCGTCGAGCTGGGGCATCTCCCGCGTACGGTCCTCAGTCCCGTCGGGCCGGGCGGCCGGGGCGCCCTCCCGGAAGTACCCGGGCGGAACGCGGTCCGCCGGTTCGTCCCCGCGTACGGGCGGCAGCACGGCCGTCTCATCGGCGTCCCCCGGCCGGACCGGAGGCAGCACGGCAGTCTCGTCGCCCGCTCCGGAGGGCACCTGGGGCAGTACCTCGGTCTCGTCCCCGGAACCGGAAGCGGAACCGGAACCGGAACCGGGGCCTGAGCCGGGGCGGACCGGAGGCAGTACCTCCGTCTCCTCCCCCGCACCCGGCGGAACCGGCGGCTTGGGCAGCTCGGCCGTCACCTCGGCGTCGGACCCACGGGAGGTCCGGCCCCGGCCCCGGTCCTCGTCCCGCACCGGGCGCAGCACGGTCGTGTCGTCCGCCGCACCGCCCGGCTTCACCACGGGCGTGGGCACCGTCGCCGCGTCCTGACCGGCCGTCGGACCGGAGGCACCCCGCGGGGCAGCGCTCTTCGGGCCGGCCTCCGCGGCGGCGGCCGCCGCCTCCGCCAGGCGCCGGGCCTCCTCGGCCCGCAGCAGGGCCTCCTCGGCCTTGCGCTGCTTCTCAAGGCGGAGCGCCTCGGCCTCGGCACGCAGCCGCGCCTCTTCCTCGGCCTGCTTGCGGCGCCGCTCCTCCTCGGCCTTGCGCCGGGCCTCCTCCTCGGCGCGGGCCTTCTCCTCCGCGAGGAGCCGTGCCCGCTCCTCCTCGGCCTTCTTTCGCGCTTCCTCGGCCCGTCGCCGGGCCTCCTCCGCCTGCCGTTCGGCCTCGCGGCGCTGCGCCTCCTCCAGCTCGCGCCGCTTGCGCTCCTCCTCCTCGGCGCGCAGCCGGGCGAGCTGCTCCTGGCGCTCGCGCTCCAGGCGCTCCTCCTCCGCCTTGCGGGCCGCCTCTTCCTCGGCCTTCCGGCGGGCCTCCTCCTCGGCCTTCTTCCGAGCCTCCTCCTGGGCCTTGATCTCGGCCTCGGACAGCGGCAGCACCTGGTCCAGCCGATGCCGGATGACGGTCGTGACGGCCTCGGGCTCCTGGCCGGCGTCCACCACCAGGTACCGCCCGGCGTCGGCCGCGGCCAGGGTCAGGAAACCGGCCCGCACGCGCGCGTGGAACTCGGCCGGCTCCGACTCCAGCCGGTCCGGCGCCTCGGTGAACCGCTCGCGCGCGGTCTCCGGCGCGACGTCCAGCAGGACGGTCAGATGCGGCACGAGTCCGTTCGTGGCCCAGCGGTTGATCCGGGCGATCTCGGTCGGCGACAGGTCACGGCCCGCCCCCTGGTAGGCCACGGAGGAGTCGATGTACCGATCGGAGATGACGACCGCGCCGCGCTCCAGGGCGGGCCGTACGACGGTGTCGATGTGCTCGGCCCGGTCGGCCGCGTACAGCAGCGCCTCCGCGCGGTGCGACAGACCCTCGCTCGACACGTCCAGCAGGATCGACCGCAGCCGCTTGCCCACCGGCGTCGCCCCCGGCTCGCGTGTCAGCACGACCTCGTGGCCCTTGCCGCGGATCCACTCGGCGAGCGCCTCGGCCTGCGTGGACTTCCCGGCCCCGTCGCCGCCCTCCAGGGCGATGAAGAAACCCGAGGCGGCGGGCGCCTGCTCCGGGTCGTCGCCGCGCAGCAGCGCGTCGCGCAGGTCCTGGCGCAGCGGGACTCCGGAACGGTCGTCGACCTTGGCCAGTACCAGCGCGGCCACCGGCAGCAGCAGGGCGCCGGCCAGCATCAGCGTGAAGGCCGCGCCGCCGTGCGCGAAGACGAACTTGCCGCTCTCCAGCCGGTGCGGCCCGATCCCCGCCGCCACCACCGGGGCGATCACCGTGCCGAGCGCCACGCAGACGCGGACGACCGCGTGCAGGTGCTCCGTCGTACGGGATCGCCGGTACTCCTCGGTCTCCTGGTCGAGCAGGGTGTGCCCGGTGTTGGCGGACATGCCCGCGCCGACGCCGGCCAGCGCGAGGATCAGCAGCACGCTGGTGACGTCCGGGACGAGCCCGGCGGCCAGCAGCGCGACACCTGTGAAGGCGATGGCCAGCGCGAGCAGCCGGCGGCGCGACAGGGCGGGCAGCAGCGAGGGCGCCGTACGGATGCCGACGACGACACCGCCGGTCAGCGCGGCCACGAACAGCCCGTAGAGCACCGGGCCGCCGCCCAGGTCCTTGGCGTGCAGCACGGCCACGGCGACGGCGGCGGACACCGCGGCGGCGACGGCCGCGCAGGCCAGCACCAGCAGCGGCATCACGCCGGTGCGTCCCTTGTCGGCGCCGGCGGTCGTCTTCGGGCGGCGCAGCCCCTCGAGCGGCGACCGCGCGCGGGGGGTGCGCGTGGCGGGCAGCTCCAGGAAGGTCAGCACGGACAGGGAGGCGGCGAACAGCCCGGCCGCCACGTAGGAGGCGAGGGCCGCCTGGTGCTGGCCGAACCAGTCGATGCCGGCGCCCAGCAGGTTGTTGAACAGGGAGGCGACGACGAGCGCGACGGCCGCGAGCGGGATCGCGATGAAGCCGGTGCGCAGCGACAGGCGGCGCAGGGCGTCCATGTGGTCCGGCAGCGGCCGGACGGTCGCGCCTTCCGGCGGCGGGGGCGGCAGCAGGGCGGGGGCCGCGCTCTCGCGGCACACCGTCCAGAACCGCTCGGCGCCCCCGGTCACGAAGGCCGTGACGAGGAGCACGGCCAGCGCGTCATCGGGCGTCCAGTCGATCCACAGCGGCGCGACGATGAGCAGCGCCGCGCGCAGCCCGTCCGCGCCCACCATGGTCCAGCGGCGGTCCAGCGGGCCGTCCTGGGAGGTGAGCGCGGTGAGCGGGCCGAGGAGCACGGCGCCGAACAGGAGCGTCGCCAGGATGCGCGCTCCGAAAACGGTCGCCACTGCGAACGCCACGCCGCGGTAGCCGCCCCCGAACGAGCCTTCGGCGACGGCCGCTTGGAGGGCGAGGACGACCAGTACGAGAAGGGCGAGGGTGTCGCCCACGCCGCCCACGAGCTGCGCGCTCCACAACCGCTTCAACTGCGGACGGCGCAGCAGGGCGCGGACGGCACGCTCGCGGGAGTCCGCGACCAGGGCGTCGTCGGGGGCCGGCTGAGAGGCCGTTGGATGCTCGGCTCGCGTCATGCGTTCAGCCTATCGGGAGCCACCGACACCCCGGGATGCCCGGCCTGGCATGCGCACGCCCCGACACCGAAGTGTTGCCGGGGCGTTCGCATTCCGAACCCTGGGCGAAGATCCGGACCTTGACGGTCCGGATACCGAACGGGTCCCACAGGATCCCGAACGGGCTCCGCAGCGAATCCCGAACCGGTCCGCACGAATCACGAACCGGCCCTGAACGAACCTCAGTCCTCCGCCGGCTCCGAGGCGGCCGCCGTCTTGGCGGCCGTCTTCTTCGCGGTGGTGGTCTTCTTGGCCGTCGTCTTCTTCGCGGTCGTGGTCTTCTTCGCCGCGGTCTTCTTTGCCGCCGTCACCTTCTTCGCCGGAGCCTTCTTGGCCGCCTTCTTCGCGGTCTTCTTCGCCGGCGCCTTCGCGCGCTTCTCGGCGAGCAGCTCGAAGCCGCGCTCCGGGGTGATCTCCTCGACGCTGTCGCCGGAGCGCAGGGTCGCGTTGGTCTCCCCGTCGGTGACGTACGGCCCGAAGCGACCGTCCTTGACGACGACCGGCTTCTCGCTCACCGGGTCGGTGCCCAGCTCCTTCAGTGGCGGCTTGGCGGCCGCCCGGCCACGCTGCTTGGGCTGGGCGTAGATCGCCAGTGCCTCCTCCAGCGTGATCGTGAAGAGCTGCTCCTCGGACTGGAGCGAGCGCGAGTCCGTGCCCTTCTTCAGGTACGGGCCGTAGCGGCCGTTCTGCGCGGTGATCTCTTGGCCCTCGGCGTCGGTGCCGACGACACGCGGCAGCGACATGAGCTTCAGCGCGTCGTCGAGGGTCACCGTGTCCAACGACATCGACTTGAACAGGGACGCCGTGCGCGGCTTGACGGCGTTCTTGCCCGTCTTCGGCGTGCCCTCGGGGAGGATCTCCGTCACGTACGGGCCGTAGCGGCCGTCCTTGGCGACGATCGTGTGGCCGGTGGCCGGGTCGGTCCCCAGTTCGTAGTCGCCGCTCGGCTTGGCGAGCAGCTCCTCCGCGAGGTCGACGGTCAGCTCGTCCGGCGCCAGGTCGTCCGGGATGTCGGCGCGCTGGTGCTGCTCGGTGTCCTTCTCGCCGCGCTCGATGTACGGCCCGTAGCGGCCGACCCGCAGCACGATGCCGTTGCCCACCGGGAACGACGACACCTCGCGCGCGTCGATCGCACCCAGGTCGGTCACCAGCTCCTTCAGACCGCCGAGGTGGTCCCCGTCGCCGTTGCCGGCGTCGGCGGCACCGCCCCCGACCCCCGCGGCGGAGCCGCTGTCGGACGCCGTCTCACCGAAGTAGAACCGCTTCAGCCACGGCACGGACTGCGCCTCACCGCGGGCGATGCGGTCGAGGTCGTCCTCCATCTTGGCGGTGAAGTCGTAGTCGACGAGCCGCCCGAAGTGCTTCTCCAGAAGGTTGACCACGGCGAAGGACAGGAAGGACGGGACCAGCGCCGTGCCCTTCTTGAACACGTAGCCGCGGTCCAGGATCGTGCCGATGATCGACGCGTACGTCGACGGGCGGCCGATCTCGCGCTCTTCCAGCTCCTTGACCAGCGAGGCCTCGGTGTAGCGGGCCGGGGGCTTGGTGGCGTGCCCGTCGACCGTGATCTCCTCGGCGCTCAGGGCGTCGCCCTCGGAGACCTGGGGCAGCCGGCGCTCGCGGTCGTCGAGCTCGGCGTTCGGGTCGTCGGCGCCTTCGACGTACGCCTTGAGGAAGCCGTGGAAGGTGATCGTCTTGCCGGACGCGCTGAACTCGACGTCCCGGCCGTCGGCCGCCGTGCCGCCGATCTTCACCGTGACGCTGTTGCCGGTCGCGTCCTTCATCTGGGAGGCGACGGTCCGCTTCCAGATCAGTTCGTACAGCTTGAACTGGTCGCCGGTCAGTCCGGTCTCGGCGGGAGTGCGGAAACGATCACCCGAGGGGCGGATCGCCTCGTGGGCCTCCTGCGCGTTCTTGACCTTCCCGGCATACGTCCTCGGCTGCGGCGGCAGGTAGTCGGCGCCGTACAGCTGCGTGACCTGGGCGCGGGCGGCGGCGACCGCCGTGTCGCTCAGGGTCGTGGAGTCCGTACGCATGTACGTGATGTAGCCGTTCTCGTACAGCTTCTGGGCGATCTGCATCGTCGCCTTCGCGCCGAAGCCGAGCTTGCGGCTCGCCTCCTGCTGCAGCGTCGTCGTACGGAACGGGGCGTACGGCGAGCGGCGGTACGGCTTGGACTCGACGGACCGGACCGCGAAGCTGGTGTTCTCCAGGGCGGCGGCCAGGGCGCGGGCGTTCGCCTCGTCGAGGTGGAGGGTGTTCGCGCTCTTGAGTTGTCCCAGGGAGTCGAAGTCGCGGCCCTGCGCGACCCGCCTGCCGTCGACGGTCTGCAGGCGCGCGACCAGCGACGACGGGTCCGACTGGTCTCCCGCGCGGCCGGTCGCGAAGGTCCCCGTCAGGTCCCAGTACTCAGCAGAACGGAAAGCGATGCGCTCGCGTTCCCGCTCGACGACAAGTCGCGTCGCGACCGACTGGACACGGCCCGCGGACAGCCGCGGCATGACCTTCTTCCACAGGACCGGCGAGACCTCGTAGCCGTAGAGGCGGTCGAGGATGCGGCGGGTCTCCTGTGCGTCGACGAGCTTCTGGTTCAGCTCGCGCGGGTTGGCCACGGCGGCCTGGATCGCGGCCTTGGTGATCTCGTGGAAGACCATCCGCTTGACCGGGACCTTGGGCTTGAGGACCTCCTGGAGGTGCCAGGCGATGGCCTCGCCCTCGCGGTCCTCATCGGTGGCGAGGAAGAGCTCATCAGAGTCCTTCAGCAGGTCCTTGAGCTTCTTGACCTGCGCCTTCTTATCAGCGTTGACCACATAGATCGGCTGGAAGTCGTGTTCGACGTCCACACCGAGGCGGCGGACCTCGCCGGTGTACTTCTCGGGCACCTCGGCAGCGCCGTTGGGAAGGTCGCGGATGTGCCCGACGCTCGCCTCGACTACGTAGCCGGGGCCCAGGTAGCCCTTGATCGTCTTCGCCTTGGCAGGCGACTCGACGATGACGAGTCGGCGGCCGCCCTGTGCGGTCTCGCTGGTCGGGGACAACTTCGCTCTTCTCTCCGGTCGACGCTGGGGCCTCCCCAGGGTTCGCCTCCCGGGGTCGGGTCGTGGTGACGCTGCGGAGTGTGACGGTACATCCCGCCCCCGTGTCAAACGGGAAAAGCCCGCAACGGCCACTCGAACGGTAACCCGACTACCACCATTCCTGCCGCCCGGAGTGCCCGGAGCCGGCTCGGCCTCATGCGGAGTGCCACCTGTCGGTTACCCACAGGCACACCGCCGACACACTCCTCAGAGGCGGGTGAAGCACCAGGTTCCGGCCGCCAGGGCGAGTACCGCGGCGACGCTCGCGAGGGTCGCCGACGCGACGGGGCTCACGCCCTGGGCGACGGGCCGGTGCCGGCGGACGCGTGTCACGGTCCACGCCAGCAGTGCGCCTCCGAACAGGGAGAACACCACTCCCGCGAAGATCGCCGGTTCGCTCTCCATGGCTCGCCGTGCCCCCTTGTTCCCGTCCTCGTCTCCCCAGCCACGGGAGGCTGCCACGCGTGGGCAGCGAGCAGGCGAACCGGAGGTGAACGCCGGGGCGACACGGCCGCGGATCGGGGGCTTCCGGCCCCTCACGGACCGTTTCGGACGAGGTGTTCAAATCGACTCGAATTTGTTGGCGAGCCGGCGGGCAGCACCCCCGACGATCTCTTGAGCCCCTCAGCGGACCGGTTCCAGGAAGCCCTGCTCGACGAGCAGCCGGATCTGCGCCGGAGTACGGTCGCGCAGCAGCACCGGGTCCTCGCCGATCAGCTGGGCGATGGCGTCGAGGATGCGACCAGCGCTCATCGTGCCGTCGCACACGCCCGCGAAGCCCGCGCCGACCGTGTCCACCCGGGTCGCCCGGCGCATGCCGCGGTTCTGGCGCAGCACGACATGCTCGGGGTCCTCCGCACCGGGCAGCCCGACCTGCTCCTGCACGACCTCGTCGCCGAGCCGGAAGTGTCCTTCGAGCAGGGCGGCGTCGTCGTGGTCGCGCAGGTAGTCCAGCCGGTCGAAATGGGCCCGGATGGCATCCCCGAGCGGCTGCTCCACCGGATGCGGCCACTCCTCCACCGTGACGGAGGGCACGGCGGCGCCCGTCCTGCGCAGGGTGATCCAGCCGAAGCCGACGGCCTTCACCTTGCGCGCCTCGAACTCGTCGAGCCAGGCGTCGTACCGCGCCTGGTACTCCGCCACGTCCTCGCGGTGGTCGCCCGCGTCCCGCAGCCACAGCTCGGCGTACTGATTGACGTCCTGCACCTCGCGCTGCACGATCCACGCGTCGCAGCCCCGGGGCACCCATGACCTGAGCCGGTCCTGCCAGTCCTCCCCTTCCACGTTCTGCCAGTTGGCGAGGAACTGCGCGAACCCTCCCTCGTTCAGCCGCTCCCCCGCCTCCTGAACGAGCGTGCGGCACAGATCGTCCCCGCCCATCCCGCCGTCGCGGTAGGTGAGGCGGGCTCCGGGAGAGATCACGAACGGCGGGTTCGAGACGATCAGGTCGTACGTCTCGTCGTCCCGCACCGGCTCGAAGAGGGAGCCCTCGCGCAGATCGGCGGCCGGGGCGCCGGAGAGCGCCAGCGTGAGAGCGGTGATGTGCAGCGCGCGCGGGTTGAGGTCGGTGGCCGTCACGCGCGTGGCGTGCTGAGCGGCGTGCAGCGCCTGGATGCCGGAGCCGGTGCCGAGGTCGAGCGCGGCGGCGACCGGCGTACGGACGGTGATGCCGGCGAGGGTCGTGGAGGCCCCGCCGACTCCCAGGACGACCCCCTCGTCACGCCGGCCGATCCCGCCGGCGCCACCGACCGCGCAGCCCAGGTCCGACACGATGAACCAGTCCTCGCCGTCGGGCCCGCCGTAGGGCCGCACGTCCACGGTGGCGGCGAGCTCGTCGGCGCCGGCGCGCGTCAGCCAGCCGCTCTCCAGGCACGCCTCGACGGGCAGGACGTCCGCCACGCGCGCGTGCGGCACCGGCTGCTGAAGCAGGAACAGCCGGACGAGCAGCTCCAGCGGCGAGTCCCCGCGGGTCGCCCGGAGCGCGGGCACGGTCTCGCTCCGCGCCAGGGCCGCGTACGCGGGGGCGCCGAGCAGTTCGAGCAGCCCGTCGGCGGTGAAGGAGGCTCCGAGCAGGGCGTCCCGGAGCCGGGCGGCGACATCGGGACGGTCGGAGGAGGGCAGCGAGGACAGGGGTGACTGACTGGCGTTACTCACGCCCCCATTGTGTCCGCCGGCACCGGTATCGCACGTGCCCGTGCCGGGCAACGGGCGCGGCTCGGCGGACCGCCCCGGCAGTCACTCTGGAACTGGGCGGTCCCGCCGGCCCCGGAAGTGCTCCTCGCTCAGCTCTGGGTCGCCGGCGCCGTGGCCGCCTTGCAGCTGTCCTGCCGTGCCATCGCCTGGCCGACCTCGCCCTCCTCCAGGGTCCGCAGCGCGTCGTTCCCGCTCTTGCCCAGCTTGTCGAGCTCCGTGGCGATGTCCTTCAGGCCGTCCGCGAACTTGCCCTGGTCCTTGGTGTCCAGCCCGTCGACCTGCTTCTTCAGGGAGGCGTACGAGGTGGAGATCGTGTTGAGCTCCTTGACGGCGTCCTGCTGCTTCTTCTCGCCGTTCTCGACGTCCGGCGCCCCGGCCTTGGTCACCGCGGCCCCGATGGCCTTGTAGGCGTCGGACATGTCCTGGAAGGCCTTTGCGTCGGTCTTCTGGACGTCCTCCGGCTTGCTGTTGTCCGAGGTCTCCTTCTGGATCGAGGCATTGGCCGACTCGATCTTCTTGGCCTGCGGCTGTACGGCGTCGCAGACCTCCTTGGCCCAGGAGTCCAGCTTCTCGTTCTCGTCGCCGCCGCATCCCGACAGCGCCAGTACCAGTACCGCACCGCCGGACAGTGCGGCCGCGAGCTTCTTGTTCACCGGTTTGGTCCCTTCCATGGCTCTCGGCCCCGGAACATACACGCCAGATGCACGGCAACCGCACGGCGAGAGTCCATTAAGACCTTTTTGTGACCTTTTGCACCAAGCGAGAGAAGCCTCACGGCGCGATGGCGCACACAGACAGTGCGGGCGGGCGACGCGCAACGCGCGCCGCCGGCCCGCACCTTGAGCTGGGGCTTGGACGACCTCCCTACGAAACCACCGCCGGGTCCGCAGACTTGGGCTCCGGTTCGGCGTTGTCTTCGTCACCCATGGCGATTCCGCGCCGCTTTGACACGTACACCGCACCTGCGATGACGACGAACGCGAGGGCCGCGATCAGGATCCGCACCCCGATGCTCTTGTCCGGGCCGTAGGAGAACTTGATCACCGCGGGCGCGATGAGCAGTGACACCAGGTTCATGACCTTCAGCAGCGGGTTGATCGCGGGGCCGGCGGTGTCCTTGAAGGGGTCACCGACGGTGTCGCCGATCACGGTCGCCGCGTGGGCCTCACTGCCCTTGCCTCCGTGGTGGCCGTCCTCGACGAGCTTCTTGGCGTTGTCCCAGGCGCCACCGGAGTTGGCCAGGAACACCGCCATCAGCGTGCCCGCCCCGATCGCGCCCGCCAGGAACGCGCCGAGCGGGCCGACGCCGAGCGTGAACCCGATGAAGATCGGCGCCATCACGGCGAGCAGACCGGGCGTGGCCAGCTCGCGCAAAGCGTCCTTGGTGCAGATGTCGACGACCTTGCCGTACTCCGGGGTCTCGCTGTAGTCCATGATCCCGGGCTTCTCGCGGAACTGCCGCCGCACTTCGAAGACCACGGCACCGGCCGACCGCGACACGGCGTTGATCGCCAGCCCCGAGAAGAGGAAGACGACCGCCGCGCCCGCGACGAGACCCACGAGGTTGTTGGGCTGCGAGATGTCCATCATCAGGCTCAGCGGGGCTCCGTCCCCGCTGAGTGTCTCGCCCACGTCACGCGCGCCGGTGAAGATCGCGTCGCGGTACGACCCGAACAGGGCTGCCGCTGCGAGCACGGCCGTGGCGATCGCGATGCCCTTGGTGATCGCCTTGGTGGTGTTGCCGACCGCGTCCAGGTTCGTGAGCACCTGTGCGCCCGCGCCCTCGACGTCGCCGGACATCTCCGCGATGCCCTGCGCGTTGTCGGAGACCGGCCCGAAGGTGTCCATCGCTACGATCACGCCGACCGTGGTGAGCAGGCCGGTGCCCGCCAGCGCCACCGCGAACAGCGCCAGCATGATCGACGTACCGCCGAGCAGGAACGCCCCGTACACGCCGAGGCCGATCAACAGGGCGGTGTAGACGGCCGATTCGAGACCGACGGAGATACCGGCGAGGACGACGGTGGCCGGGCCGGTGAGCGAGGTCTTGCCGATGTCCCGGACGGGACGCCGGGTGGTCTCGGTGAAGTAGCCGGTCAGTTGCTGGATCAGGGCGGCGAGCACGATGCCGATGGCCACCGCGACGAGCGCGAGGACCCGCGGGTCGCCGTCCTTGCCCGTGATCGCCGCGTCCGTCACGCCGTCGAGCTCCGAGTACTTCCCGGGCAGGTAGACGAAGACGGCCACGGCCACCAGCACGAGCGAGATCACCGCGGAGATGAAGAACCCGCGGTTGATGGCGCTCATGCCGCTGCGGTCGGCGCGCCTGGGCGCCACCGCGAAGATGCCGATCATGGCGGTGACCACACCGATCGCCGGCACGAGCAGCGGGAAGCCGAGCCCGGCGTCGCCGAAGGCCGCCGAGCCCAGGATCAGCGCGGCGACGAGGGTCACGGCGTACGACTCGAAGAGGTCGGCCGCCATGCCCGCGCAGTCGCCGACGTTGTCGCCCACGTTGTCGGCGATGGTCGCGGCATTGCGCGGGTCGTCCTCCGGAATGCCCTGTTCGACCTTGCCGACCAGGTCGGCGCCGACGTCGGCGGCCTTGGTGAAGATGCCGCCGCCGACACGCATGAACATCGCGATCAGCGCGGCCCCGAGGCCGAAGCCCTCGAGCACCTTCGGCGCGTCGGCCGCGTACACCAGCACCACGCAGGAGGCGCCCAGCAGACCGAGGCCCACCGTGAACATGCCGACGACGCCGCCCGTGCGAAATGCGATCTTCATCGCTTTGTGCGAAACGGTGGTGAGATCTTTTTCCGGCTCGCCTGCCGCCGGAGTGGCTTCACGCGCCGCCGCGGCGACACGCACATTGCTGCGCACGGCGAGCCACATGCCGATATAGCCGGTGGCCGCCGAGAACCCCGCTCCGATCAGGAAGAACACCGACCGACCGGCACGCTGATTCCAGTCGTCCGCGGGCAGCAGCATGAGCAGGAAGAACACGACCACGGCGAATACCGCGAGCGTGCGCAGCTGACGTGCCAGATAGGCGTTCGCGCCTTCCTGGACCGCCGCCGCGATCTTCTTCATGCTGTCGGTGCCCTCGCCGGCCGCGAGTACCTGGCGTACCAGGACGCCCGCGACCACGAGTGCCGCCAGCGCGACGACCGCGATGACCACGACGAGAACGCGGTTGTCATCGGTCAGTACGGCGGCTGCGAGGTCTGTGGGATGGCCCGACTGTGGTGAGAGAGAAAGCCCCGCCATTCGTCCTCCTTGACGCTTGGGCTGAGCTCAAGATGTGGACGGGATTGTAGGTACCGGAACCTGATCAAAACAGAGCGCGATAAGCGGAATTGGCCTTCTGAGGTAATGCCCTGAAAGCATTCTCGGACGGCCCTGGAGCATGCGAATGATCGTGAACGAATTCACGCGATGAACGGCACAGGAACTACTGTAAAGGCGACCACTGACACCCGCACATGACGAAGGGCCCCACGGGTGTGGGGCCCTTCGTCGAGAGCGGTGTGCGCGGTGGCTTGTCAGGCCAGAATGGTCGGCGGCGGGGTGGTCGGCCAGGTCATCTTGATCGACCCGCCGTGCTCCCCCGCGCTGACCTCGACGTCGTCGACGAGTCCGCTGATGACCGCGAGGCCCATCTCGTCCTCCTCGGCCTCACCGTCGGGGTCGCCGGGTCCGGCGCCCGTGCGCTCGCCTGGGACCGCGTGCGGGGCCTCGTCGCCGACCTCGATGGAGAACTGTTTCTCCTCCTCGATCAGCAGCACCTTCACCGGTGCCGAGATCCCGCCGGTCTGATGCAGCCCGACAGCCCGCGTACAGGCCTCGCCGACGGCGAGCCTGACCTCGTCGAGGACGGCCTCGTCCACTCCGGCCCTGCGCGCCACCGCGGCCGCCACCAGCCGGGCGGTCCTGACGTGCTCGGGCAGCGCGCTGAAGCGGAGCTCAACGGTGGCCATGCATCCCCCTCGCAACTACGGGCGTGCTGTCGAGAGGCTCCGGGCCGCCGAAATCCCGGGCCCCCTCGGTCTTCACTTCTGCCGAACTCTTGCCGCGACTTCGGCCGGCCCGGGCACGAGGCCCGGGCCCGGTGGTCAGTCGGTCGCCGCCACCGCTTCCTCGACCGAGGTGTGAATCGGGAACACCTTGGTCAGGCCGGTGATACGGAAGATCTTCAGAATGCGCTCCTGGTTGCAGACCAGGCGCAGGGAGCCCTCATGGGCCCGCACACGCTTCAGGCCGCCGACCAGCACGCCGAGCCCGGTGGAGTCGAGGAAGTCCACGCCCTCCATGTCGACGACAAGGTGGAAACTGCCGTCGTTCACCAGCTCGACCAACTGCTCGCGCAGCTTGGGCGCGGTATATACGTCGATTTCGCCACCGACCCTGACGATCGTGCGATCGCCCATGGTCTCGGTCGACAGGGACAGGTCCACGGATCCTCCAGCACCTTGCTATCGAGCGGTCGCCCTTGGGGCACCTCGGCTTCGTCCCCTGGACGGTTCGCCAGCCGCGATGGCATTCAATCACTTACGGGCAGGCGTGCACGACGCCTTGGCTCCATTGTCCGTCACGCCAGTGACACACTCGGTGCCGATGGCCAAGAATCACCGATCCGATCGAACCCCGACGGACCCCGCCTCCCGACCCGCGCCGGGCGCGGTCCTGGACCGGCTCGCGTCCGGTCCGAGCAGGGCTTCGCGCATTACTCATACGGAGCACTTGCCCCCGCGCGAGGGTCGGCATGCCGTCTGGCCGGACCGGATCCGAGCGGAGGTCGTGGCGGCCGTGCAGGCCGCGGGCATCGAGCATCCCTGGGCCCATCAGGCGCGCGCGGCGGAGCACGCGCTGGACGGCGAGTCGGTCGTCGTCGCCACCGGCACGGCCTCCGGCAAGTCCCTGGCCTACCTCGCGCCGGTCCTGTCCACCCTCCTGGACGGCGCCGAGGCCCCGAACGGCCGCGGCGCGACGGCCCTCTACCTGGCCCCCACCAAGGCCCTTGCGGCGGATCAGTGCCGCTCCGTGAAGGAACTTTCACATCCGTTGGGCCATTCGGTGCGCACCGCCGTGTACGACGGCGACACTCCGTTCGAGGAGCGCGAGTGGATCCGCCAGTACGCCAACTACGTCCTGACCAACCCGGACATGCTCCATCGCGGCATCCTGCCGTCCCACCCTCGCTGGTCCTCCTTCCTGAAGTCGCTGAAGTACGTCGTCGTCGACGAGTGCCACACCTACCGCGGCGTCTTCGGCTCGCACGTCGCCCAGGTGCTGCGCCGGCTGCGCCGCCTGTGCGCCCGCTACGGCTCCTCGCCCGTGTTCCTGCTGGCCTCCGCGACCGCAGCGGAGCCCGCGGTGGCCGCCCGCCGCCTCACCGGTCTGCCGGTGGTGGAGGTCGCCGACGACGCCTCCCCGCGCGGTGAACTGGTGTTCGCCCTCTGGGAACCGCCGCTGACCGAGCTGCACGGCGAGAAGGGCGCCCCCGTCCGCCGCACGGCCACCGCCGAGGCCGCCGACCTGCTCACCGACCTCACCGTGCAGGGCGTGCGCTCGGTCGCCTTCGTCCGGTCCCGGCGCGGGGCCGAGCTGATCTCCGTCATCTCCCAGGAGCGACTGGCCGAGGTCGACCGGTCGCTGAGCCGGCGTGTCGCGGCGTACCGGGGCGGTTATCTTCCGGAGGAGCGCCGGGCACTCGAACGCGCCCTCCATTCGGGTGAACTGCTGGGCCTCGCCGCGACGAACGCCCTCGAACTCGGCATCGACATCTCCGGCCTGGACGCGGTCGTCATCGCCGGCTACCCGGGCACCCGCGCCTCCCTGTGGCAGCAGGCGGGCCGGGCCGGACGGTCCGGGCAGGGAGCGCTGGCCGTCCTGGTCGCACGGGACGACCCTCTGGACACCTTCCTCGTCCACCACCCGGAGGCGCTGTTCGACCAGCCCGTCGAGTCGACGGTCCTCGACCCGGACAACCCCTACGTGCTGGCCCCGCACTTGTGTGCGGCCGCCGAGGAGCTGCCCCTGACGGACGAGGACCTCGACCTGTTCGGCCCGGCCTGCGAGGACCTCCTCCCCCAGCTCGAAGCCGCCAAGCTGCTGCGCCGCCGCACCAGGGCCTGGCACTGGACCCGCCGTGAGCGGGCCGCCGACCTGACCGACATCCGCGGCGAGGGCGGGCGGCCGGTCCAGGTCGTCGAGGCCGGAACGGGCCGGCTGCTCGGCACGGTCGACGCGGGCGCCGCGCACTCGACCGTCCACGAGGGGGCGGTCCACCTCCACCAGGGCCGCACGTACCTGGTGCGGTCGCTGGACCTGGAGGACTCCGTCGCCCTCGTCGAGGAGGCCGCGCCGCCCTACTCCACGGTCGCCCGCGACACGACGTCGATCTCCGTCCTGGAGACGGACGTCGAGGTCCCCTGGGGCGACGGCCGCCTGTGCTACGGCTCCGTCGAGGTCACCAACCAGGTCGTCTCCTTCCTCCGCAGACGGCTCATGACCGGTGAAGTGCTGGGCGAGACGAAACTCGACCTCCCTCCTCGTACGCTGCGCACCCGGGCCGTGTGGTGGACCGTCACCGAGGACCAGCTCGACCGCGCCCGGATCAACCCGGAGATCCTCGGCGGCTCCCTGCACGCCGCCGAGCACGCGTCGATCGGCCTGCTGCCCCTCTTCGCGACCTGCGACCGCTGGGACATCGGCGGCGTGTCGATCCCGCTCCATCCCGACACCCTCCTGCCCACGGTCTTCGTCTACGACGGCCATCCCGGCGGCGCGGGCTTCGCGGAGCGCGCCTTCCACACCGCCCGCACCTGGCTGACCGCCACCCGCCAGGCCATCGCCTCCTGCGAGTGCGACGCCGGCTGCCCGTCCTGCATCCAGTCCCCCAAGTGCGGCAACGGCAACGACCCGCTGCACAAGAGGGGGGCTGTCCGGCTGCTCACGGTGCTGCTGGAGGGGGCTCCCGAGGAGAAGGAGGCGGAGGAGCGGCCGGCGGAAGCGCCTCCGGAGCCGACGGAAGCCCCACGGGAGCCGACGGAAACCTCACCGGAGCCGACAGAAACCTCACCGGAGTCGGAAACCCAACGGCAGCCGAGGGAAACCCCGAGGGAGCCGAAGGAGGCCCCGAGGGACCCGAGGGACCCGAGGGAGGCCCCGCCCGCGCCCTGACCTCCGCCGTGAACGGCCCCCGGCCCGACGCCGCCGTCACGTCCGAGATCTCCCCGACGACCTCGCACCGCACGAGCCGGACCCCCTGTGCCCGGGCCACCCGGCCGGCCCGGGCACAGGCCGCCGTACCGCCCTCGGCCCAGTGGTCCGCCGCCGCGAGCGCCGCGAGATCCGCACCGCCCGCCGCACGGTGCCGGATCACGACGGCCTGCCCCAGCGCGAGGACGACGCCGAACACCACGCACAGCACGGCGATCGCCCCGACACTCCAGACGGTGGCGGACCCCTGGTCCGAGGCGGCACCGCGCATAGGCCCGCGCCCCCGGTCCCGGCGCCCCGGGTGCCGGGACCGCACCCCCGGCACCCTCCTCACGTGCCCACCCCCACCGTCTCCTCCACCGACGCCACCGCCTCCTCCCGCACGGCGAAGGACAGGCCGCGCAACACCGGCGGCTCGGCCACGACGACCACCCGCACGTGTTCCGCTCCCCTGTCGACGGTCACCTTCGCGCCGGGCGGCGCCGCCTCACGGGCCAGTCGCACGACCGCGTCGGGCGGGTCCTGGCGGGCCGCCGCGCGGGCGCCCGTCCGTGCCGCGTCGACGCACTGGATCTGCGCGGCCACGACCAGCAGCCCCCACACCAGCGCCATCGCGAACATCACCAGCACGGGCAGCACCACGGCCGACTCCGCCGTGACGAACCCCCGATCCGCGCCCCGTTCACATCCGCGCATTGAGGGCGTCCTTCACGATGTTCTGGAGCTCCGCGCTGACCGCGCCGCTCGTGACGACCTTGTAGAGCACCACCGCGAAGGCCACGGCCGCGACGATTCCCATCGCGTACTCGGACGTGACCATCCCCGCGTCCCTCCGCGCCGCACGCACCCCGCACACCAGGGCACCCAGTCGTGCCCGTACCGCCTGATACATCTCAACCCCCGTAGGAAAGAAATCCGAACTTCTGTTGGTCTTCGCTGACTTGTTCCGCCGCCGATCCAGGTCTCCGTCTCACGCACCACCCCCTCCGAGCACCCCGCCCGCGAGCCCGATCACCACGGGCAGCACGCCGACCGCGATGAACGCGGGCAGGAAGCACAGCCCGACCGGCGCGCTGACCATGACGCCCGCTCGGCGTGCCCTGACGGTCGCGGCGCGCCCCCAGTCGGCGCGGGCCTCGGCGGCGAGTCGCGCGACCGGCGTGGCGGCGGGCAGTCCGGAGACATCGGCCCGTTCGAGCAGCCGGGCCAGGCCTCCGGCGCCGGGGAGGGCGGCCAGCCTCCGCCAGGCGGCGCCCGGTTCACCGCCCAGGCGTACCTCCGCCGCGCCCTGTGCGAGAGCGTCACCCACAGGGCCGCCCAGGGCCTCGCCCACCGCCTGCGCGGCGATCACCGGCCCGGCGCCCGCCGCGATGCAGGCCGCCAGCAGGTCGGCGGCCAGGGGCAGTTGCCGCGCCGCCTCGGCGAGGTCGCGTGCCCGCGGGTCCGTACCGGCCGCCTCCCGCCGCAGCCGCCAACGCCACATCCCCAGCGCGCCGGCCAGTCCGACGGCGACACCGACCGGGCCGCCGATCAGCGCCCACCCGGCGCAGGCCACGCCCACGGGGGCCGGCCATCTCCGCGCGGCCCGCCCCAGGACGAGGCGCGGAGCCCGAGTGGCCGTGTCCCGGGGCGCCAGTTCGACCAGCCGGCGCCGCATCCTCCGGCGGCGTCCCGCCTTCTTCAGGAAGCGCACCGACCACCAGAGGGCCAGCAGCACCCCCACCGTCACCCCCAGCCTGTGGAAAACCTCTCCGCTCATGCCGCCTCCTCCGCTCCCCGCACGATCCGCTGCACCCACCACAGCCCGAGGCCCTCCAGCGCACCGCCGGCCACCAGACAGCCCAGGCCCGCCGTGGTGTGCAGCAGGACGTGGAGGGGGTCGGCACCGAGGGCGGTGCCGATGAGCAGGCCCAGGGCCGGCAGCCCGGCGAGCAACACCGCCGTGGCCCGCGCGCCCGCCAACTGGGCGCGCAGGTCGGAGCGTTGGTCCCGCTCGGCGCGCAGGGCGCCGGCGAGCCGGTCGAGTCCGGCCGCGAGCCCCGCGCCCTGGTCCACGGCGACCCGCCAGCACGCCGCGAGTCCCCGCAGCCCTTCCGCACCCGGCTGCCTGGCGGCGGTCGAGAGCGCGTCCGGCACATCACCGCCGAACCGTGCCGCCGCCAGCACCGTGGGCTGTGCGTCCGCGAGTCCGCCGCAGTCCCGCGCGGCCCGCAGCAGCGCCTCTCCCGGCTGGCGCCCGGCCCGGACCTCCCCGGCGAGCGCCCCGCACAACGCGATCACCGCGTCGGCCCGGCGCTCCCGGTCCCGCTGTGCCCGGCCGGCCAGCCGGATCCGTCGCAGCAGCGGCACGCCGGCCGCTCCCAGGACGACCGGCAGCACCGACGCCCCGAGCACCGCGAGCACCAGACCGGCCACCGGCGCCCACCACTCGGCCCGCAGCCGTCCGCGGACCCGCCGCAGCCGATCGGTCATCCGCCACCACCCGGGCGGCCCGCTCCCGAGGGTCCCGCCACTTGCGAGCAGCAACCGCGCCCGCCGTGCCGCCGAGTGACGCTCCCCCAGCAGCCAGACCGCCGCTCCCATGCACGCCACGCCCGCACCCATGGACATCTCAGCCGCTCCCATCATCACTCGCCCCCGTCCATCGCGACCTCACCCGGCCAGCCCTCGCTTCCGTCACCCCGAAGCAGCCCCCGCAGCCGCTCCCATCCCCGCTCGCGCGCGAAGGCCCGCGCTCCCCACCGCAGCGCCGGCACCGTCCGCACCAGCCCGGACGCGTCCCGCTCCAGCACATGCACCTCGGCGATCCGCCGCCGCCCGGTCCGGTCGCGCACGAGGTGCAGCACCACGGAGAGGGCGGCCGCCACCTGGCTGTGCAGCGCGGCCCGGTCGAGCCCGGCCGCCGTACCCAGGGCCTCCAGCCGGGCCGGTACGTCGGCGGCGGCGTTGGCGTGCACGGTTCCGCAGCCGCCCTCGTGGCCGGTGTTCAACGCGGCCAGCAGATGCACCACTTCGGGTCCGCGCACCTCGCCCACGACCAGCCGGTCGGGCCGCATCCGCAGCGCCTGGCGCACCAGGTCCTCGAGGGTGACGAGGCCCGCGCCCTCCTGGTTGGCGGGTCTGGTCTCCAGCCGCACCACGTGTGGATGGTCCGGCCGCAGTTCCGCCGAGTCCTCGGCGAGGACGATCCGCTCGTCCGGCCCCACCAACCCCAGAAGGGCGCTGAGCAGGGTCGTCTTGCCGCTGCCCGTGCCGCCGCTGACGAGGAAGGACAGCCGTGCGTCGAGCAGCGCGCGCAGCACGCGGTCCCCGCCCGGCGGCACCGTGCCCGCGGCGACCAGCTCGCCGAGCGTGAAGGCACGCGGCCGTACGACCCGCAGCGACAGGCAGGCGCAGCCCACGGCGACCGGCGGCAGCACCGCGTGCAGCCGGGTCCCGTCGGGCAGCCGGGCGTCGGCCCAGGGCCGGGCGTCGTCCAGCCGGCGCCCGGCCACGGCGGCGAGGCGCTGGGCGAGCCGTCGTACGGCGGCCGCGTCCGCGAAGCGCACCGGCGTGAGCTCCAGCCCGCCGCCCCGGTCCACCCAGACCCGGTCGGGGGCCGACACCAGCACGTCGGTCACCGACGGGTCGGCGAGCAGGGGCTCCAGCGGCCCGCTGCCGACCAGCTCGGACCGCAACCGCGCGGCGGCCCCCAGGACTTCGGCATCTCCGAGCACCCGGCCCTGTTCCCGCAGGGCCTGTGCCACGCGCGCGGGGGTCGGCTCGGCCCCGCTCTCGGCCAGCCACTGCCGTACTCCGTCGAGCAGTCCCGCGCCCTCCGGTCCGGCCAGGGTGCTCATGCCGCACCCGCCTCGACGAGCGCCCGCTCCCAGAACTCCGTGCAGAAACGGGCGAGCGGTCCGCGCGGGGCGGCGCCCGGGGGTGCCGTGCCCTCGTCCGGGCGCTGCAGTTGCGGCTCGGCCGGCACCTCACCGACCAGGGGCAGTCCGAGCAGCCGGGCCACCTCCCGATCGTCGAGCCCGGGCGGGTACGGCCCGCGGACGGCCACCCGCAGATCGCGCAGGACCATGCCGACCGCGGACGCCACCCGTCCGGCGGCCGCGACGGCGCGCAGCTCGGCGGGCACCACCATCACGCCGACGTCGAGCTGGGTGAGGACCTCGGCCACGCCGTCGTCGATGCGGCGCGGCAGGTCGACCACGACGGTGCCGCCCCGGCGCCGGGCCGCGGCGAGCACCGCGCGCACCGCCTGGGGCGGGACGGCGATCCGGTCGCCGCGGTCCCAGCTGAGCACCCGCAGCGAGTGCAGCTCGGGCAGCGACTCCTCCAGTGCGCCCCCGCCCACCCGCCCGCGTGAGGAGGCGAAGGCGGGCCAGCGCAGTCCGTCGGCCGTCTCGCCACCGAGGAGTACGTCGAGTCCGCCGCCCAGCGGATCGGCGTCCACGAGGAGTGTGCGCAGGCCCTCACGCGCTGAGGTGACGGCGAGCGCGCACGCGAGCGTGGATGCTCCCGCCCCGCCCCGGCCGCCGATGACGCCCACGGTGAGGGCGGGCCGGCCGACGCCCTCGGCCACGTCTGCGATGCGGTCGACCAGCCACTGCTCACCGTCGGGCAGCATCAGGACGTGCTCGGCGCCGATCTCGACGGCCCGCCGCCACACCCCGGAGTCGTCCTGGTCCCGGCCGACGAGGACGACTCCCCTTCGCCGCGCGGCCCCGCGCACCCGCCGCGCGGCGTCGTCACCCACGAGGACGAGCGGCGGGCTCTCCCAGCCGCCTTTGCGGTCGGGCACCCCGTGGTGCACTTCGGGTGTGGCGCCCGCCGCCGCGCACAGGCGCAGCAGGTCGTCGAGGAGTTCGGTGTCCTCGGTGACGATCAGCGGTCCGCCCTGCCGCCCTCCGGCGGCCGACGGCGGATCGTGTGTGACGGCTCCTGCCACGGTCTCCATCCCCCTTCGCTGCATGACTCGCACGGCCCCTGCGGCCCCGCGATTCCCAAACGTGGGAAGAACCGGCAACGCGGCCTCCCTTTGAACGGCCGGCACAAACCGGCCGAGCGCCCCCGGCAATCGGAGCCGGGTCATGAACCCGCCGCCAGCGGGGTGCGCTGGAATCACGGTGCAGCGATCCCGGAAATCGTGTGGATCTTGGTGGATAACTGTGGACGCCTCGACGGTTGTGAATATCGCCGTCACCCATACCGGTGACGCCCACGGGGCCTCAGTGCGACTTCCACAGAGCAGTCCGACTACTACGCCCCGTGACAGATCATGGGCATGCCAAGAAGCCGCCGAGGCGGCTCCAGAACGGCTTTCCGGCCGCGCGAAGAGGGAGAAAATCCATCCGGACATGCGACGACCCCCGCCGGGGGGGAGAGCGGGGGTCGTCCCCACGGCCGACTCGGGGGGGGAGGAGTCGGACCGGGTTAGCACGGTCGCGAACGATCCGTGACTTCCATGGTGTACCCGAAGGCCCTCTCAGGCAAACCCACGCGCCCCACCTTACGCCGAATGGGCTGCCCCTATGCTCAAGGATGTGGAAAACCACTTGTCACCCCGCACAGCGGCCTTCTTTGACCTGGACAAGACGGTCATTGCGAAGTCGAGCACGCTCACGTTCAGCAAGTCGTTCTACCAAGGCGGTCTGATCAACCGCAGGGCCGTCTTGCGAACTGCATATGCCCAGTTCGTCTTCCTGGCCGGCGGCGCCGACCACGAACAGATGGAGCGCATGCGCGCCTACCTGTCCGCGCTGTGCCGCGGCTGGAACGTGCAGCAGGTCAAGGAGATCGTCGCCGAGACGCTGCACGATCTGATCGACCCGATCATCTACGACGAGGCCGCCTCCCTCATCGAGGAGCACCACACCGCCGGCCGCGACGTCGTGATCGTGTCCACGTCGGGCACGGAGGTGGTCGAGCCGATCGGCGAGCTGCTCGGCGCGGACCGGGTGGTGGCGACCCGCATGGTCGTGGGCGAGGACGGCTGCTTCACCGGCGAGGTGGAGTACTACGCCTACGGCCCGACC
This sequence comes from Streptomyces sp. NPDC050416, assembly GCF_044458845.1. Lineage (NCBI taxonomy): Bacteria > Bacillati > Actinomycetota > Actinomycetes > Kitasatosporales > Streptomycetaceae > Streptomyces > Streptomyces sp. NPDC050416. The sequence continues at coordinate 149,924 of NZ_JBITII010000013.1, read as the reverse complement.
AAGGCCGAGGCCATCAGGGAACTGGCCGCGTCCGAGGGGTACGACCTCAGCCGCTGCTACGCCTACAGCGACTCGGCGACCGACGTGCCGATGCTGGAGTCCGTCGGCCACCCCCACGCCGTGAACCCGGACCGGGCGCTGCGCCGCGAGGCCCTCGCGCGCGGGTGGCCGATTCTCGACTTCCACCGTCCGGTGCGGCTCAAGCAGCGCCTCCCCGGGTTCTCCGTACCGCCGCGTCCGGCACTCGTCGCGATGGCCGCCATAGGCGCCGCCGCGGCCACGGCCGGCCTCGTCTGGTACACGAACCGGCGCCGGGCGACCGTCGCTTGACCCGGAGCGACCCGAAGTCCATTTGAACGCAAAAGTAAAGAAGTGCAGCCTGGACTTCCGCTTACTCCGGGGCAGGAGTACAAAGGAGTCAACGGCCCGCGAGACCAAGGACATCCGAGAGGATCACCTTAATTACGCATTTGGCCCCACGGACCGAGCATGAACACCGGGCACCCACGCGACGTCGACCCGTCGATTACGGGCCAGCCGCACCAGGGACGGGCAAAGTTCCCGACCTGATGGGCATATATCGAGGACGCTTGGTACCCCGGTGCTCATGCCAGCGGCGGTACGAGTTCTCGTACCGCCGCATTTCTCTGCCGGACCGGTCCTGCCGTCACGCCGCTCCGCGCTGCAGCGCCTCGCACACCGCCATCGACTCGCGTGCCCCCAGTTCGACCGCCCTGCCGCAGTGGCCGATCCAGGCGGCCATGCCCTCCGGGGTGCCGGAGACATACCCGTCGAGGGCCTCCAGGTAGGCCTCGCGGCCCAGCTCGGCGTGGCCCACCTCGGCCGCGCACACCGACTTCGGATCCAGGCCGCTGCCGATCAGGACGATGCGTTCGGCCGTACGCGCGACCAGGCCGTTGTGGGACGTGAAAGGACGCAGCGCGAGCAGCTCGCCGTGCACGACGGCGGCCGTCACCAGCGCCGGCGCGGTACCGCCCGCGATGATCAGCTCCGCCAGCCCCTCCAGCCGGCCGTGCGCCTCGGCCGCGCTCGGCAGCGGCAGCCCGACGAGCGGCTCGTCGACCGGCTCACCCTCCTGCCGGGGCCGTCCCACCTGGTCGGCCTTGTCGGCCGCCGCCACCAGGTGCAGCCGGGCCAGCACCCGCAGGGGCGACTGCCGCCAGATGGACAGCAGCTGGCCCGCCTCGGCGGTGAGCCGTAGTGCGGCACCCACGGTGCGCGCCTCGTCGTCACCGCTGAAGTCCGTACGCCGGCGAACCTCCTCCAGGGCCCAGTCCGCACCGGCCAGCGCCGCCGAGCCGCGGGCGCCGCGCAGGGCCGCCTCGGAGGTGATCGCGTTGCTGCGCCGCCGCATGATCCGGTGCCCGTAGACACGGTCCACGGACTTGCGTACGGACTCCACGGATTCGGCCACACCGGGCAGCGCCCCCAGGGCCGCGAGAGGGTCGGCGGTCGCGCCTGCTGTACTCATGAGTACGACCCTACGCACCCCGGGGACCCGCTCCGCGGCGGAGTGGCCATCTTCACTTGGCCGCTACTTCGCCGCCGGAGCCCCGGGAACACCCTTCGGGGCCGGGGCGGGCCCGGCCGCGAGGAAGGATGCCCAGCCCTGCTTCGGCGCCTCGCCGACCTTCAGCGTGCGCAGCTTCTCCAGCGTCGCCGGGTCCTGGGCGTCCAGCCAGTCCACGAGCTGCCGGAACGAGACACAGCGCACCTCCTCCTTGGTGCACACCGTCTCGATGACCTCCTCGACGGCCCGCATGTAGGTGCCGCCGTTCCAGGACTCGAAGTGGTTGCCGATGATCAGGGGCGCGCGGTTGCCGTCGTAGGCGCGGTGGAAGCCCTTGAGCAGGCCGTCGCGCATCTGGTCGCCCCAGAAGTCGTGCATCGCGGGGTTGCCCTGGGTGGTGGTGCCCGACTGGTTGACCATGAAGTTGTAGTCCATGGTCAGCTGCTCGTAGGAGTGCCCGGGGAACGGCACGAGCTGCATGGACACGTCCCACAGGCCCTGCTTCTTCTTCGGCCAGACCTGGTCGTTGACTCCGCTGGTGTCGTAGCGGAAGCCCAGGTCACGGGCCGCCTTCAGGAAATTCCGCTGGCCCTCCAGGCAGGGCGTGCGGGCGCCGATGAGCTCCTTGTCGTAGTCGAAGGGCAGCGGGGACGCGTCCTTCAGGCCCGCGTTGGTCTTCCAGGTCTTCATGAACTGCTTGGCCTGGGCGATCTCGTCCTTCCAGTCGCGCACGGACCATTCGCCGACCCCGCCGCCGCTGCCGCAGAAGTGGCCGTTGAAGTGGGTGCCGATCTCGTTGCCCTCCAGCCACGCCAGACGCAGCTGCTTCACCGTGGCGGCGATGCCCCGGCGGTCGTTGAAGCCGATGTCGGAGCGGCCCGGGGAGTGCTGCGGCGGCCGGTACAGGTCCCGCTTCTCCTCCGGCAGCAGGTACACGCCGCTCAGGAAGTAGGTCATGGTCGCGTTGTTCGCCCTGGCGACCTTGCGGAAGTGCGAGAACAGCTTCTGGCTGTCCTCGCCCGCACCGTCCCAGGAGAAGACGACGAACTGCGGGGGCTTCTGGCCGGGCCGCAGCCGCTCGGGTCTGGGCAGGTGGGGCTGGGCGCCGGTGTAGGCGGTGGAGCCGTCTCCGATCAGCCGGACCGCGCTCTTCGGCGCGTGAGCCGGCTTCGCCTTCCGCGGGGCGGGGTGCGGGACGGGCTTCTCGTGCCCCGATGTGCCGGTCCCGCAACCGGCAAGCGATGCGGCACAGACCGCGGCGATCACGGGGCCCGCGACGATCCTGTGGCTGGCGGCCATGTTCCGCCACCTTCTTCCTTCTCTCGGATGCGGACAACGCCGCCAAATTCGCACGAGACCAAGAAGGAATTAGTACGACAAGCCGATCACATGGCCACTTCACCCCTCAGGGTGATTTATTCGCCCATTTGCCCGTAAAGTCCATGCTCGCCCTTTACTCTGCATTACGATTCGTTTACCGAGCGTTGGTTCATCCCGCCGAATTACACCGTGACCACGGCCACGACCGGCCCCCGCCCCGAGCGGAGAGCCCGTTATGCGACCGCGCAGCCCCGGAGGAGACGGGAAACACATGTCAGCCTGCGTCCCCACCCGCGCCGACGATCCCAGCCGGACCGAGCGCACCCATCCACCCCACAGCCCGCCGCCCCGTGGCCCCCGCCGTTTCCGGATCGCGGGTGCCGACGTGTCGGCCTCGATCGCGGTCTTCCTGATCGCCCTGCCCCTTTCCCTGGGCATCGCCCTCGCCACCGGCGCACCGCTCCAGGCCGGCCTCGTCGCCGCCGCCGTGGGCGGGCTCGTCGCCGGACGGCTCGGCGGCTCCCCGCTCCAGGTGAGCGGACCGGCCGCCGGACTCACCGTCGTCACCGCCGATCTCATCCAGCGCTACGGCTGGCGGACGACCTGCGCCATCACCGTCCTCGCCGGCCTCGCCCAACTGGGCCTCGGCTGTCTGCGCGTGGCCCGTGGCGCCCTCGCCGTCAGCCCCGCCATCGTGCACGGCATGCTCGCCGGGATCGGCGTCACCATCGCCGTCGCCCAGCTGCACATCGTGCTCGGCGGCACACCGCAGAGCTCCGTCCCGGACAACCTCCGTGCTCTGCCCGCCCAGTTGGCGGACATGCGCCTCGCGGCCGTGTCGGTGAGCGCGCTGACCCTGGCGCTGCTGCTGCTCTGGCCGAGACTGCCCGGCCGGGCCGGACGCCTGCTGCGCAAGGTCCCGGCCGCGCTCGTCGCCGTCGCCGGAGCCAGCGTCGCCGCCACCCTCACCGGCCTCCGCCTGCCCAAGGTCGACCTGCCGTCCTGGAGCAACCACGCCCTGGCCGGACTGCCCGAAGGCCCCGTGCTCGGCATCGTCGCCGCGGTGCTCACCACCACGCTGGTGTGCAGCGTGCAGTCACTGCTCGGCGCGGTCGCCGTGGACAAGCTGGTGGCCGGCCGCCCGGGCCTGCCCGCCCGCGTCCGGCGCTCCGACCTCGACCGCGAACTGCTCGGGCAGGGCGCCGCGAACATCGTGTCCGGCTCGCTCGGCGGACTGCCCATCGCGGGCGTGGCCGTGCGGACTTCGGCGAACGTGCACGCGGGAGCGGTGAGCCGGAACTCCACGATGCTGCACGGCGTTCTCGTAGTGATCGCCGCGCTGCTGATGGTCCCGATCCTGGAGCTCATCCCGCTCGCCTCGCTCGCCGCCCTGGTGATGGCCGTCGGCATCCAGATGGTGTCCCTGCACCACATCCGCACGGTGACCCGCCACCGAGAAGTGTGGGTGTACGCCGTCACGACCCTCGGCGTCGTGTCCCTCGGCGTCCTGGAGGGTGTCGCCCTGGGCATCGCCATGGCCGTCGGCGTCGCCCTGCACCGCCTCACCCGCACCCGCATCACGCACGAGGAGACGGAAGGAGTCCATCACGTACACGTCAGAGGACAGTTGACGTTCCTCGCGGTGCCACGGCTCAGCCGGGCCCTGCATCTCGTGCCCCACGGTGCCGACACCGTCGTCGAGCTGGACGGGTCGTTCATGGACCACGCGGCGTACGAGACGCTGCAGGACTGGCAGAAGACGCACACCGCGCAGGGTGGCACGGTCGAGATCACCGGGCGTCACCCCGGCGTCCGCATCTCCGAGCCCCAGGCCGTCACCGGCTGCCGCTGCCGGCCCTGGACGCCCTGGCTCAACCACCAGTGCGACCGGCCCGAATACGCTCCCTCTTCCCGGAAGGACCCGGGCGGGACCGACCGCACCGACCCGGACCCGAAGGGCACCGGCGGAGCCAGTGGGCACGAACTGGCGCGTGGCATCAGCGCGTTCCAGCGCAACACCGCGCCCCGGGTGCGCAGCGAGCTCGCCCGGCTGGCGCGTGAGGGGCAGCGGCCGTCGCAGCTCTTCCTGACCTGCGCCGACTCGCGGCTGGTCACGTCGATGATCACCTCCAGTGGTCCGGGCGACCTGTTCGTCGTGCGCAACGTGGGCAATCTCGTCCCACGCCCGGGCGAGGAGAGCGGCGACGACTCGGTGGCGGCCGCGATCGAGTACGCCGTGGACGTGCTCCAGGTGCGGTCCATCACGGTATGCGGACACTCGGGCTGCGGAGCCATGCAGGCGCTGCTCAACTCCGAACCCGGCGGCGCCCGGACACCGCTGAAACGGTGGCTGCGGCACGGGCTGCCGAGCCTGGAGCGCATGGCCGACGACAGCGGGCCGTGGGGCAGGCTGGCCGGACGGGCTCCGGAGGACGAGGTCGAGCAGCTCTGCCTGACCAACGTGGTCCAGCAGCTGGAGCACCTGCGCGCCCACGACTCGGTGGCCCGGGCCCTCGCCAAGGGCTCGCTGGAGCTGCACGGGATGTACTTCCACGTGGGCGAGGCCCAGGCCTACCTGCTCACCGAAACGGACGGCGGCAGCGTCTTCGACCGCGTACGCGAGGCGGACCTGACGGCGTGAGCCCGGCTCACGCGGGGGTGTGCGGCCCCGGACGGCCCGGACGGGCCCGGCAGCCCGACGGTCCGACGGCCCGACGGCCTCCTGGCCGCACACCCCACCGCCGCACACGCCACACCGCCGACACGCCGCACCACCCCACGCCCCGCCGCCGCACACTGCACCCCGCCCGCCACGCCCACGCCCACGCGTGACCCGCGTTACACAGGCTGAACTTTCCCTGGTCGGCGTCCGTGGGTACGGATGACGCCGGCTGCCGACCCACCGCCCGACAGGTCTAAACCAATCGGCGGTCGGCCCTTGTCATCGCGCCCCCGGGTCTGATGAGCTGTGGCCTGGGACACAACGGACACCCTGGGAAAGGCAGATGCCGTGAGCAACGAAAGCCTGGCCAACCTGCTCAAGGAAGAGCGCAGGTTCGCACCCCCCGCCGACCTGGCCGCCAACGCCAACGTCACCGCGGAGGCGTATGAACAGGCCAAGGCTGACAGGCTCGGCTTCTGGGCCGAGCAGGCCCGGCGGCTGACCTGGGCCAAGGAGCCCACCGAGACCCTCGACTGGTCGAACCCGCCGTTCGCCAAATGGTTCAAGGACGGCGAGCTCAACGTCGCCTACAACTGCGTCGACCGGCATGTGGAGGCCGGGCACGGCGACCGTGTCGCGATCCATTTCGAGGGCGAGCCCGGCGACAGCCGCGCCCTCACCTACGCCGAGCTCAAGGACGAGGTCTCCAAGGCCGCCAACGCCCTGCTGGAACTCGGAGTTCAGGCCGGCGACCGGGTCGCCGTCTACATGCCGATGATCCCCGAGACGGCGATCGCGATGCTGGCCTGCGCCCGCATCGGCGCCGCGCACTCCGTCGTCTTCGGCGGTTTCTCCTCGGACGCGCTCGCCACCCGCATCCAGGACGCCGACGCGCGCGTGGTCATCACCTCCGACGGCGGTTACCGGCGCGGCAAGCCGTCCGCGCTCAAGCCGGCCGTGGACGAGGCCGTCGAGAAGGCGGGGAACGTGGAGCACGTCCTGGTCGTGCGCCGCACGGGCCAGGAGGTCGCCTTCACCGACGGCCGCGACGTGTGGTGGCACGACCTCGTCGGGCGGCAGAGCGCCGAGCACACCCCGCAGGCGTTCAACGCCGAGCACCCGCTGTTCATCCTCTACACCTCGGGCACCACGGGTAAGCCGAAGGGCATCCTGCACACCTCCGGCGGCTACCTCACGCAGACCGCCTACACCCACCACGCCGTCTTCGACCTCAAGCCGGAGACGGACGTCTACTGGTGCACCGCCGACGTCGGCTGGGTGACCGGTCACTCGTACATCGTCTACGGCCCGCTCGCCAACGGCGCGACGCAGGTCATGTACGAGGGCACGCCCGACACCCCGCACCAGGGCCGCTTCTGGGAGATCGTCCAGAAGTACGGCGTGACGATCCTCTACACCGCGCCCACCGCGATCCGTACGTTCATGAAGTGGGGCGACGACATCCCCGCCAAGTTCGACCTGTCCAGCCTGCGGGTGCTGGGCTCGGTGGGCGAGCCGATCAACCCCGAGGCGTGGATCTGGTACCGCAAGAACATCGGCGGCGACCGCACCCCGATCGTCGACACCTGGTGGCAGACCGAGACCGGCGCGATGATGATCACCCCGCTGCCGGGTGTGACGGCGACCAAGCCCGGCTCCGCGCAGACGCCGCTGCCCGGCATCTCCGCGACGGTCGTCGACGACGAGGCCAACGAGGTGCCCGACGGCGGTGGCGGCTACCTGGTGCTGACCGAGCCGTGGCCGTCGATGCTGCGCACCATCTGGGGCGACGACCAGCGGTTCATCGACACGTACTGGTCGCGCTTCGAGGGCAAGTACTTCGCCGGTGACGGCGCCAAGAAGGACGACGACGGCGACATCTGGCTGCTCGGCCGGGTCGACGACGTCATGCTCGTCTCCGGGCACAACATCTCCACCACGGAGGTCGAGTCCGCGCTCGTCTCCCACCCCTCGGTCGCCGAGGCGGCCGTGGTGGGCGCGGCGGACGAGACGACCGGGCAGGCGATCGTCGCCTTCGTGATCCTGCGCGGCACGGCCTCCGAGACCGAGACGCTGGTCGCCGAACTGCGCGCCCACGTCGGCAACGCGCTCGGTCCGATCGCCAAGCCAAAGCGGATCCTGCCGGTGGCCGAGCTGCCCAAGACCCGCTCCGGCAAGATCATGCGGCGTCTGCTGCGGGACGTCGCCGAGAACCGTCAGCTCGGTGACGTCACCACGCTGACCGACTCCACGGTCATGGAGCTCATCCAGGCCAAGCTGCCGGCCGCGCCCAGCGAGGACTGATCACGGCACGGGCATAGCGCAGCGGACGAGGGGCACCCGGCGGTCGGTACGCCGGGTGCCCCTAGGCACCCCGGTGGTGATCAGCGGGATGCGCCCGGCCATATGTTTACCTAGACTAAGAAAAACAACTGCTCCATGGTGCGCCGGGAAGTCTGGTCGGCATGCGTACAGCCCTGCCCACCGACCGGAGGTCTCCCCGTGACCGCGCCCCGCCCCGACACCCCCCGCAAGGTCTTCGGCCGGCTTTCGCTCCCCGAGCGGAACTACGTGGCGGACGCGCTGCGCACCGAGACCGTCGGCGGGGTGCTGCTGCTCGCCGCCGCGGTCGCCGCGCTGCTGTGGGCGAACATCCCCGGGCTGCACGACAGCTACGAGAGCGTCGCCCACTTCCACCTGGGCCCCGCCTCCCTCGGCCTGGACCTGTCGGTCGCGCACTGGGCCGCCGACGGCCTGCTGGCGGTCTTCTTCTTCGTCGCCGGCATCGAGCTCAAGCGGGAGCTCGTCGCCGGTGATCTGCGCGACCCCAAGGCCGCCGCGCTGCCGGTCGTCGCCGCACTGTGCGGGATGGCCGTACCGGCGCTCGTCTACGTCCTCACCAACGTCACCGGCGGCGGCTCGCTCGCCGGCTGGGCCGTGCCCACCGCCACGGACATCGCCTTCGCGCTCGCCGTGCTCGCGGTCATCGGCACGTCCCTGCCGAGCGCGCTGCGGGCGTTCCTGCTCACGCTCGCCGTCGTCGACGACCTCTTCGCCATCCTGATCATCGCGGTGTTCTTCACCGACGGCCTGAACTTCGCCGCGCTCGGCGGCGCCGTGGCGGGCCTGGTCCTCTTCTGGCTGCTGCTGCGGGTCGGCGTACGCGGCTGGTACGTGTACGTGCCGCTGGCGCTCGTCGTCTGGGCGCTGATGTACAACAGCGGCGTCCACGCCACCATCGCCGGCGTCGCCATGGGCCTCATGCTGCGCTGCCACCGGCACGAGGGCGAGGCGCACTCCCCCGGCGAGCACATCGAGCACCTCGTACGGCCCCTGTCGGCAGGGCTGGCCGTACCGCTGTTCGCGCTCTTCAGCGCCGGTGTCGTCGTCTCCGGCGGCGCTCTGGCCGATGTGTTCACCCAGCCCGAGACCCTCGGCGTCGTCCTCGGACTGGTCGTCGGCAAGGCGCTCGGCATCTTCGGCGGGACGTGGCTGACGGCCCGATTCACCCGGGCGTCGCTCAGCGACGACCTCGCCTGGGCGGACGTGTTCGCGGTGGCGAGTCTCGCCGGCATCGGCTTCACGGTGTCGCTGCTGATCGGGGAGCTCGCCTTCGAGGGCGACCAGGTGATGACCGATGAGGTCAAGGCCGCGGTGCTGCTGGGCTCGCTCATCGCCGCGACACTCGCGACCGTCCTGCTGAAGATGCGCAACGCCAAGTACCGTCGCCTGTGGGAGAGCGAGGAGCGCGACGAGGACGCCGACGGCATCCCGGACGTCTACGAGGAGGACGACCCGGCGTACCACGAGCGGCTGGCCGAGCTCTACGAACGCAAGGCCGCCGAACACCGCCGGATCGCCCGGGAGAAGGCGGCCGCGCGCCACGGGCTTGCCGAAGTACCGGGCGGGGCAGGCGATGACCACCACCGTCCGGCATGATCTGACGAGACGGTACAAAAGACGGGACCGTACGCAGTCAGGCCGTACGCAGTGAGACGACTGTGCACGAGTCGGACAGAAGACGCGGACATCGGACCGTACACAGAAGAGGGAGACCGCGATGAGCGCACCCGACGGCAGCCCGGTCGGCGCCGAACGCACCATCGGCCAGCTGTTCGCCTCGGCGACGGCTGAAATGTCGGCACTGGTGCACGACGAGATCGCGCTGGCCAAGGCGCAGCTCAAGCAGGATGTGAAGCGCGGCGCCACCAGCGGCGGCGCCTTCTCGATGGCGGGCGCCGTACTGGTGTTCTCCCTGCCGATGCTGAACTTCGCACTGGCCTACGGCATCCGCACCTGGACCGACTGGAACCTGGCGATCTGCTTCCTGCTGTCCTTCGCGGCGAACGTGCTCGTCGCGGTCGTGCTCGCGCTGATCGGCGTGGCCTTCGCGAAGAAGGCCAAGAAGAGCAAGGGCCCGCAGAAGGTCGCCGCCTCCATGAAGGAGACCGCGGGCGTCTTCCAGAAGGCCAAGCCGCACCCGCGGCCCGAGCTCCCGAAGGACCGGGTCCCCGAGGCCATCGAGGCTGTGGCACGCTCGTCGTCATGACCGATCCCGCCACACCTTCGGCACAACCGGCCTCGGCCGTGCGGCTGGACGGACCCTGGAGCCACCGCGACGTCGCCGCCAACGGCGCCCGCTTCCACATCGCCGAGCTGGGCGACGGGCCGCTGGTCCTGCTCCTGCACGGCTTCCCGCAGTTCTGGTGGACCTGGCGGCACCAGCTGGTGGCGCTCGCCGACGCCGGCTTCCGGGCCGTCGCCATGGACCTGCGGGGCGTCGGGGGCAGCGACCGTACGCCGCGCGGTTACGACCCCGCCAACCTCGCGCTCGACGTCACCGGCGTCATCCGCTCGCTCGGCGAGCCGGACGCCGCGCTGGTCGGCCACGACCTGGGCGGATACCTGGCGTGGACGGCGGCCGCGATGCGCCCCAAGCTGGTGCGGCGGCTGGCGGTCGCGTCCATGCCACATCCGCGGCGCTGGCGCGCGGCCATGCTGCGGGACGTCAAGCAGACCCGCGCCGGTTCACACATCTGGGGCTTCCAGCGGCCCTGGATCCCGGAGCGGCAGCTCACCGCCGACGACGGGGCGCTCGTGGCCGAGCTGATCCAGGACTGGTCCGGGCCGCGCCCGCCGGAGGACGAGGCGCTGGAGAACTACCGCCGGGCCATGTGCATCCCCTCCGCGGCGCACTGCGCGGTCGAGCCGTACCGCTGGATGGTGCGCTCCCTGGCCCGCCCGGACGGCATCCAGTTCAACCGCCGGATGAAGCGGCCCGTGCGCGTGCCGACGCTCCATCTGCACGGTTCGCTCGACCCCGTGATGCGCACGCGCAGCGCGGCCGGGTCCGGCGAGTACGTCGAAGCCCCGTACCGCTGGCGCCTGTTCGACGGCCTCGGCCACTTCCCGCACGAGGAGGATCCGGTCGCGTTCTCCTCGGAGCTCATCAACTGGCTGAAGGATTCCGAACCCGATCGGTGACCGTTTGACCACGGCCGGTGTCCGGGTGTGAACGCCTGTCCGACGAACGGCCAATTGCCTGGCGCATAGGCCAATTGGGCGCTCCCGGGGCGGTTATCGACCATGGGGCGGGGGCACACGTCGGGGTATGGGCTGGACGCACGACTACAGTGACGCAAGCCGCAATCGCCGCTCGGCGGGCGGTGCGAACCCCCACCAGCGAGGCGGTGCACCGCAGATGGCGACCGCGGACCCCCGGGTCGGGATCCCGCGCATCCTCCGCCGCCGGGCCCGCTGGGTCTCCGTACGTCTGCGCCACGCACGCGACTGAGGCGTCACTCGCGCGAGTGACGCCCCGACCACCTCGCCCCAGGGACCGCTCCTAGAGCGCGCAGCTGTCGCTGCCCACCTGCTGGTTCGCGGTACGCCCCTTGGTGATGTCCTCCTGGATCTCGTCCACGGTGAGCGCGTACCCCGTCTGGGCATCGTCGAGGGACTTGGCGAAGACCACGCCGTAGACCCTGCCGTCGGGGGTGAGCAGAGGGCCGCCGGAGTTGCCCTGGCGGACGGTCGCGAAGAGGGAGTAGACGTCGCGGCGGACCGTGCCGCGGTGGTAGATGTCCGGGCCGTTGGCCGTGATGCGTCCCCGCACGCGCGCGGCCCGCACGTCGTACGCCCCGTTCTCCGGGAAGCCCGCGACGATCGCGCCGTCGCCGCTGCCCGCGTCCTTGGTGGTGAACCGCAGCACGGGCGCCTTGAGGTCGGGCACGTCGAGTACGGCGATGTCGCGCCGCCAGTCGTAGAGCACGACCGTGGCGTCGTACTTCCTGCCCTCGCCGCCTATCTGCACGGTCGGTTCGTCGACGCCGCCCACCACATGCGCGTTGGTCATGACGCGGCGGTCGTCGAAGACGAAACCGGTGCCCTCCAGGACCTTGCCGCAGCTCGGCGCCGTGCCCATGACCTTGACGATGGAGCGCTGGGCGCGGGTCGCCACCGGGCTGCCCGCCAGGGCCGGGTCGGGCGGCTGGACGTCGGTGATCGGCTCGTTCGAGAACGGGCTGAAGACCTGCGGGAAGCCGTTCTGCGCGAGGACCGAGGAGAAGTCCGCGAACCAGGTGGCGGCCTGGTCGGGCAGCGCCTGGGAGACGCCGAGCAGCACCTTGGAGTTGCGGACCTCCTTGCCGAGCGTCGGCAGTGTGGTGCCCGCGAGGGCCGAGCCGATCAGCCAGGCGACCAGGAGCATCGCCACGACGTTGACCAGGGCGCCGCCGGTGGCGTCCAGGGCCCGGGCCGGGGACCAGGTGATGTGCCGGCGCAGCTTGTTGCCGAGGTGGGTGGTGAGGGCCTGGCCGACGGAGGCGCAGACGATGACGACGACGACCGCGACGACGGCCGCGGTCGTGTTCACCTCCGCGTTGTCCGTGATCGCGTCCCAGATGACGGGCAGCGCGTAGACCGCGACGAGACCGCCGCCCAGGAAGCCGGTCACCGACAGGATGCCGACGACGAATCCCTGGCGGTACCCCACGACCGCGAACCACACGGCGGCGACCAGCAACAAGATGTCCAGCACGTTCACGGAGGCCACCCTGTCATGCGCGCCAGTCGAGCGGGACCTGCTTCTCGCGGTCCCAGGGCCGCTCCCAGCCCGCGTAGTGCAGCAGCCGGTCGATGATTCCGGCCGTGAAACCCCAGACAAGTGCCGATTCGACCAGAAATGCCGGACCGCGGTGGCCGCTGGGGTGGACGGTGGTGGCGCGGTTCGCCGGGTCCGTGAGATCCGCCACGGGGACGGTGAAGACCCTGGCGGTTTCGTTCGGATCGACGACCCCGACCGGGCTGGGCTCACGCCACCAGCCCAGCACCGGGGTGACGACGAAGCCGCTGACCGGGATGTAGAGCCTGGGCAGGACGCCGAACAGCTGGACGCCCGAGGGGTCGAGGCCGGTCTCCTCCTCCGCCTCGCGCAGGGCCGCCCGCAGCGGGCCGTCGCCCCGCGGGTCGCCGTCCTCCGGGTCGAGGGCGCCGCCGGGGAAGGAGGGCTGCCCGGCGTGCGAGCGCAGGGAGCTCGCACGCTCCATGAGCAGCAGCTCCGGCCCGCGCTCGCCCTCCCCGAAAAGGATCAGCACGGCGGACTGTCGCCCGGCGCCGTCCTCCGGGGGCAGGAAGCGGCTCAGCTGCCGCGGCCGGACCGTCTCCACGGCGTGCACCACCGGGTCCAGCCAGCCGGGCAGGCCCTCCTTGCTCACGGTCACCGGTCCGCCCTGTGTGTCGCTCGCCCGTGTCATCGCCACCCCCGTCGTCCTGCCGCATCCAACGCGCGGCGCCCCTGAGATCGTTCCGCGAACGGCCGCGATCCCCTGATCGGGGGGCTCGTGGGGCAGCTCATCCGGCCCCCAGCGGCGGCGCCGGTTTGCCGCCCGCGTCCAGGTAGGCCTGCGGGGGGTTCAGACGCTGGCCGGGGAAGCCGCCCTTCTCATACTTGAGCAGCTTCTTCGCCTTCTCCGGGTCGGTCTCGCCCTCGCCGTACGCCGGGCACAGCGGGGCGATCGGGCAGGCGCCGCAGGCGGGCTTGCGGGCGTGGCAGATACGGCGGCCGTGCCAGATCACGTGGTGCGAGAGGTCCGTCCAGTCGCTCTTCGGGAAGAGCGCGCCGACCGCGGCCTCGATCTTGTCCGGGTCGGTCTCGGCGGTCCACTGCCAGCGGCGCACCAAGCGCTGGAAGTGCGTGTCCACGGTGATGCCGGGCCGGCCGAAGGCGTTCCCGAGCACGACGAACGCGGTCTTGCGGCCGACGCCGGGCAGCTTGACCAGGTCCTCCAGCCGGCCGGGGACCTCACCGCCGAAGTCCTCCACCAGGGCCTTGGACAGCCCTATGACCGACTTCGTCTTGGCCCGGAAGAAGCCGCACGGGCGGAGGATCTCCTCCACCTCCTCCGGGTTGGCGGCGGCCAGGTCCTCGGGGGTGGGGTACTTGGCGAAGAGGGCGGGGGTCGTCTGGTTGACGCGCAGGTCGGTGGTCTGGGCGGACAGGACCGTGGCGACGACCAGCTGGAAGGGGTTGGCGAAGTCCAGCTCGGGGTGGGCGTACGGGTAGACCTCGGCGAGCTCGCGGTTGATACGGCGGGCTCGGCGGACCAGGGCGGTACGCGACTCGCCACTCGGCGGGTGGACGACGGTCCTGGCCGGGGCGGTGCCCTTGATGCGGGCCGTGGCCTTCTTGGGTGCGACGGTGACCTTCTTGGCGGCGGGGGCCTTTTTCGCAGGCGCGGCCCTTTTCGCAGCCGCAGCCTTCTTGCCAGACGCCGCCTTCGTGGCAGACGCGACCTTCTCGCCAGACGCGGCCTTCTTCGCAGACGCGGCCTTCTTCGCGGACGCCGCCTTCTTCACAGCCGCTGCCTGCATCGCGGATGCCTGCTTGCTCGCGGCCCCGGCCCTACTGGCAAGGGCCTTCTTCGCCGGCGCCGACTTCCCGGAAGGCTCGGCCTCCCCTGTCGCTTTCGCCGTTTTCCTACCGCCATCGGGGCTCTGTTCGCCCACAGCGGAATCGCGACGTACAACCACCCGCCCAGCCCCCTCGGCCTGTGCTCTCACCGGCGATTTGGACACCCGGCCAGCCTAAGGCCCGGCACCGACATCCGCCCCGGACCCCGAAGATCGGCGTCCAATTGGACCCCTGCCGCGTACCCCGGGACACGTGTGCGGCATCCTTGTGACAGATCACACTGTTTGGACCGTCCGGCAAAATGGGCACCACGGTGCCTTGGTACGCGGGGGCAACAGCCCCTGAGCAGGTCGACAAGGAGAGAACTCGTGGACGACGTTCTGCGGCGCAATCCGCTCTTCGCGGCGCTCGACGACGAGCAGGCCGCGGAGCTCCGCGCCTCCATGAGTGAGGTGACCCTCGCGCGCGGTGACTCGCTGTTCCACGAGGGTGACCCCGGCGACCGCCTGTACGTGGTCACGGAGGGGAAGGTCAAGCTCCACCGCACGTCCCCCGACGGCCGCGAGAACATGCTGGCCGTGGTCGGCCCCGGCGAGCTCATCGGCGAGCTGTCGCTGTTCGACCCGGGCCCGCGCACCGCGACCGCCACGGCGCTGACCGAGGTCAAGCTGCTCGGCCTCGGCCACGGCGACCTCCAGCCCTGGCTGAACGCCCGCCCCGAGGTGGCCACGGCGCTCCTGCGCGCCGTCGCGCGCCGGCTGCGCAAGACCAACGACGCGATGTCCGACCTCGTCTTCTCGGACGTCCCGGGCCGCGTCGCCCGGGCCCTGCTGGACCTCTCGCGCCGGTTCGGCGTGCAGTCAGAGGAGGGCATCCACGTCGTCCACGACCTCACGCAGGAGGAGCTGGCCCAGCTCGTCGGCGCCTCCCGCGAGACGGTCAACAAGGCACTGGCGGACTTCGCCCAGCGCGGCTGGCTGCGCCTGGAGGCCCGCGCGGTGATCCTCCTGGACGTGGAACGCCTCGCCAAGCGCTCGCGCTGACGCGCAGGCACCCTGGCCGTACGACATCGGGCCCCGTCTCCTCGCGAGACGGGGCCCGATGTCGTACGGGGCACGGTCAGATGAGCCCGTGCTCCTCCAGGTAGTCCAACTGAGCCCGCACCGACAGCTCCGCCGCCGGCCACAGGGAGCGGTCCACGTCGGCGTAGACGTGGGCGACGACCTGCGCGGGGGTGCGGTAGCCGTCCTCGACGGCCGTTTCGACCTGGGCCAGGCGG
The DNA here is from genome assembly GCF_044458845.1 of Streptomyces sp. NPDC050416. Lineage (NCBI taxonomy): Bacteria > Bacillati > Actinomycetota > Actinomycetes > Kitasatosporales > Streptomycetaceae > Streptomyces > Streptomyces sp. NPDC050416. The sequence continues at coordinate 134,221 of NZ_JBITII010000013.1, read as the reverse complement.
TGGGCGCGGTGGGCGAGGTAGTACTCCACGGCGCCCTGGGCGTCCTCCAGGACCGGACCGTGGCCCGGGAGCACCGTGTGGACACCGTCGTCGACCGTGAGGGACCTGAGGCGCCGCAGGGTGTCCAGGTAGTCGCCGAGACGGCCGTCGGGGTGGGCCACGACCGTCGTCCCGCGGCCCAGGATCGTGTCGCCCGTCAGGACGGCCTGGTCCGCCGGGAGATGAAAGGACAGGGAGTCGGCGGTGTGGCCGGGCGTGGGGACGATCCTCAGTTCGAGGCCACCAGTGGTGATCACGTCTCCGGCGGCCAGGCCCTCGTCGCCCAGCCGCAGTGCCGGATCGAGCGCGCGCACGCGCGTGCCGGTCAGTTCCGCGAACCGGGCGGCGCCCGCCGCGTGGTCGGGATGACCGTGGGTCAGCAGGGTCAGGGCGACGCGCTTGCCGGCCTGCTCGGCCGTGGCGACGACACGGCGCAGGTGCCCGTCGTCGAGGGGACCCGGGTCGACCACCACCGCCAGGTCCGAGTCGGGCTCGGAGAGGATCCAGGTGTTCGTGCCGTCCAGGGTCATCGCCGACGGGTTGGGGGCCAGGACGTTGACGGCCCGCGCGGTGGCGGGCCCCGAGAGGACGCCGCCCCGGGGCTGGCCGGGAAGGGCTGCTGCGTCCGTCATGCGCTGGCTCCACCGGTCGGGGCGGTCGGGATGTGCATGGTGAACTCGTCGTGGCCCGGCCAGGAGAGCAGGATCTCGCCGTCCACCAGGCGGGCGGTGGCCAGGACGGGTGTGAGGTCCCGGGCAGGGGCGGCCGCGAGTGCCTCGGCCGCGCTCCCGTACGCCGTCAGCTGACGCAGGGTCGCGATGGTCGGCGGCATCATCAGCAGCTCGCCCCTGTCGTACCCGGCCGCCGCCTCGCCCGGGGCGATCCACACCGTACGGTCGGCCTCCGTGGAGGCGTTGCGGGTGCGCTGCCCTTCGGGGAGGGCGGCCACGAAGAACCAGGTGTCGTAGCGGCGGGCCTCGAACTCCGGGGTGATCCAGCGGGTCCAGGCACCGAGCAGGTCGGAGCGCAGGACCAGGCCGCGGCGGTCCAGGAACTCCGCGAAGGACAGGTCCCGGGCGCCCAGGGCGGCACGGTCGGCCTCCCAGCCGGCGCCGGTGGTGTCGCCGACGACCGAGTCGGGCGTCTCGCCGGCGAGCAGCACGCCCGCCTCCTCGTACGTCTCCCGGACGGCCGCGCAGACGATCGCCTGGGCCGTCGTCTCGTCGACACCGAGCCGGTCCGCCCACCACGCGCGCGTGGGGCCCGCCCAGCGGACCTGGTGGTCGTCGTCCCGGGGGTCGACGCCGCCGCCCGGATAGGCGTACGCGCCTCCGGCGAAAGCCATGGAGGCGCGTCGGCGCAGCATGTGGACGGCGGGGCCGGCGCCGGTGTCCTTCAGGAGCATGACGGTGGCCGCGCGCTTGGGGGGCACCGGGGCGAGGGAGCCGGCCGCGAGTGCGCGGATGCGGTCCGGCCACTCCGGGGGGTACCACTGACCGTTCGCCATGGGCGCGAGGCTATCCCGTGACGGGCGGATGTTCGAGTGGCCCCGGGGGCGGATTCCGCAGCTAGGGCCTGTCGTTTGGATCAGGTCGCAGGGAATCGACGGCATCTCGTCAGCGCCGGTGAGCGGGGTCTGGTGCGTGCAGCTGCAAGGCGGAGGAGGGAGTCAACGCGATGGGGGCACCGCCCGCGCGAGCGAAGCCGAGCGTGGGGGAGTTGGCGACTGACGACAACGCGGCAGATGCGCGTGCCAGACCCCGCGTCTGCGACCTGATCCAAACGACAGGCCCTAGGACCACCGGGGTCAGGCGAGCTCCACCTGGATCTCGACCTCCACCGGTGCGTCCAGCGGCAGCACCGCCACGCCCACCGCGCTGCGCGCGTGCACGCCCTTGTCGCCGAGGACCTCGCCGAGCAGCTCGCTGGCGCCGTTCAGCACCGCGGGCTGGCCCGTGAAGTCCGAGGCCGAGGCCACGAAGCCGACGACCTTCACCACGCGCGCGATGCGGTCCAGGTCACCGGCGACGGACTTGACGGCGGCCAGGGCGTTCAGCGCACACGTGCGTGCCAGCTCCTTGGCCTCCTCCGGGGTGACCTCCGCACCGACCTTGCCGGTGACCGGAAGCTTGCCCTCCACCATGGGGAGCTGCCCGGCGGTGTACACGTACGGCCCGGACTGCACGGCCGGCTGGTACGCGGCGAGCGGCGGGACGACGTCGGGCAGGGTCAGGCCGAGCTCGGCCAGTTTCGCCTCGACGGCGCCCATTACTGCTTCTCCCGCTTCAGGTAGGCCACGAGCTGCTCGGGGTTGTTCGGCCCGGGCACGACCTGGACGAGCTCCCAGCCGTCCTCGCCCCAGGTGTCCAGAATCTGCTTCGTGGCGTGGACGAGCAGCGGCACGGTTGCGTATTCCCACTTGGTCATGCGGCCGACTCTAGCCGCTGCCGGAGAGGGGTCACGCGGCCGACCACGCCCCGGGCGTCCGCCCGCCTCGCCGACGGTTGTCCACAGCCTCCCGCGTAGCCCGGGCACGGACTGGTTAGGCTCGAATACGTGAGCAGGCTCCAGGTCGTCAGCGGCAAGGGCGGTACCGGCAAGACCACGGTGGCCGCGGCCCTAGCGCTGGCCCTGGCCACGGAGGGGAAGCGGACGCTTCTCGTCGAGGTCGAGGGCCGCCAGGGAATCGCGCAGCTCTTCGAAACGGAGGCGCTGCCTTATGAGGAACGGAAAATCGCGGTCGCTCCCGGGGGCGGGGAGGTGTACGCGCTGGCCATCGACCCCGAACTGGCCCTTCTGGACTACCTCCAGATGTTCTACAAACTGGGAGGCGCAGGGCGGGCCCTGAAGAAGCTCGGCGCGATCGACTTCGCCACCACCATCGCGCCCGGCCTGAGGGACGTACTCCTCACCGGCAAGGCGTGCGAGGCGGTACGGCGCAAGGACAAGAGCGGGCGGTTCGCCTACGACTACGTCGTCATGGACGCCCCGCCCACGGGCCGCATCACGCGCTTCCTCAACGTCAACGACGAGGTCGCCGGGCTCGCCAAGATCGGCCCGATACACAATCAGGCCCAGGCGGTGATGCGGGTGCTGAAGTCGCCGGAGACGGCCGTGCACCTGGTGACGCTGCTGGAGGAGATGCCCGTCCAGGAAACGGTGGACGGCATCGCCGAGCTGCGGTCGGCGCGGCTGCCGGTGGGGCGGATCATCGTGAACATGGTGCGGCCGGAGGTGTTGGACGCGGACGACCTGGAACTCGTCCGGACGGTCCCGCGTTCCACGGTTGCGCGGTCGCTGTCGTCCGCCGGGCTCGGCGGGGCGCGGCGCGGCGGGCGCGCGGAGCGGCTGGTGGATCCGCTCCTCAGGCAGGCCGAGGAGTACGCCGAGCGGTACGCGCTGGAGCACGAGCAGCGCGCGGTGCTCACCGAGCTGGGCCTGCCGCTGCACGAACTGCCGCTGTTCGCCGAGGGCATGGACCTGGCGGGGCTGTACGAGCTGGCCCGCGAGCTGCGCGAGCAGGGCGTGTCATGAGCCGGGCAGACCCCGGCACCGGGAACAGCACACAGGCAAGGCCCGTCATGAGTCGGAAGCAGGGGATGTCATGAGTCGTCCGGACCCGGCCCACACCCACGACCCGGCCCGCCACCACCTGTCCCCCGCGCGCGTGCTCGACATCGACCCGCTGCTGGAGGACCCGAAGACCCGCATCGTGGTGTGCTGCGGCTCGGGCGGCGTCGGCAAGACCACGACCGCGGCGGCCCTGGGGCTGCGCGCGGCCGAGCGGGGCCGCAAGGTCGTCGTCCTCACCATCGACCCTGCCCGCCGGCTCGCCCAGTCCATGGGCATCGACTCCCTCGACAACACGCCGCGCCGGGTGAAGGGCATCGACGACTCCGCGGGCGGCGAGCTGCACGCGATGATGCTCGACATGAAGCGCACCTTCGACGAGATCGTCGAGGCGCACGCGGATCCCGAGCGGGCCGCCGCGATCCTGGGCAACCCCTTCTACCAGTCGCTCTCGGCGGGCTTCGCGGGCACGCAGGAGTACATGGCGATGGAGAAGCTCGGGCAGCTGCGGGCCAGGGACGAGTGGGACCTGATCGTCGTCGACACCCCGCCCTCCCGCTCGGCGCTGGACTTCCTGGACGCGCCCAAGCGGCTCGGGTCGTTCCTGGACGGGCGGCTGATCCGGCTGCTGACGGCACCGGCGAAGCTGGGCGGCCGCGCCGGCATGAAGTTCCTGAACGTCGGGATGTCGATGATGACCGGCACCCTCGGCAAGCTGCTCGGCGGCCAGCTCCTCAAGGACGTCCAGACGTTCGTGTCCGCGATGGACACGACCTTCGGCGGGTTCCGCACGCGTGCGGACGCCACGTACAAGCTGCTCCAGGCGCCCGGCACGGCGTTCCTCGTGGTCGCGGCCCCGGAGCGGGACGCGCTGCGCGAGGCCGCGTACTTCGTGGAGCGGCTGGCCGCGGAGGACATGCCGCTCGCCGGGCTGGTGCTCAACCGGGTCCACGGCAGCGGCGCCGGCCGGCTGTCGGCGGAGCGGGCGCTCGCCGCCGCGGAAAATCTTGAAGAGCCCCGCATTGTGGATCAGGAGGGCGGGAAAGCAGTACTTCGTAACTCCCCCGAAACCTATGACAGTTCAGGCTCTCCCACATCCGAAACACCAGCTCGGGCTGTTGCTGAGGCTTCTGACGGTGGCTCCCCCGCCGAGGACGCTGAGGACACCGAGAACATCGAGCGGTCCGTCGACCAGCTCACGGCAGGCCTGCTGAGGCTGCACGCCGAACGGATGCGGCTGCTCTCCCGTGAGCAGCGCACGCGTGACCGCTTCACCGCGCTCCACCCCGAGGTGGCCGTGACGGAAGTGGGCGCGCTGCCCGGCGATGTGCACGACCTCGCGGGACTGCGTGACATCGGTGACCGGCTCGCGGCGGACGAGCGCGAGCTTCCCGACCCCACCGACGACTCCGAGCTGCCGGACGCGAACACCCGACCCGAGGCGAGCGCCTGAGCACGTGCCTGCACGAGGCCAGAGCCTGGCCAAGTGCCTGTCCGAGGCCAGAGCCTGAGCAAGTGCCTGCGGGCAGCCCGGTGATGGTGAAGGGCCCGTACAGGGCCCTCGGACCTTCGGAGCTCCCGGAGGGAACCCCTCAGCTCACCGCCGCGTAGTTCTCGTAGACCTCGTCGTCGTCGAGGGGCACGATGCCCGTGCCGCGCTCGTACTCCGTACGCGCCGTCTCCAGCAGCCGGCGCCAGGAGGTCACGGTGGGCCGCCTGCGCAGCAGTGCGCGGCGCTCCCGCTCCGTCATGCCTCCCCACACGCCGAACTCGACGCGGTTGTCCAGCGCGTCGGCCAGGCATTCCGTGCGCACCGGGCATCCGGTGCACACCGCCTTGGCCCTGTTCTGCGCCGCTCCTTGAACAAACAGTTCATCCGGATCGGTAGTGCGGCAGGCCGCCTGCGCACTCCAGTCGACTACCCAGCCCATACCGGCGCCGTCCTCTCCCGAATCGAGGCTCCCCCACGGCGGCAGCGGCATATTCACCGCCGCCAGTTGAGGACGTTACGGAAGGTGGGCACAGCGCAACACCCCCAGCGGGCCCAATCTTGAATGGTCCGAACGGACTATGGGTAAGCGGCAGATCACCCGGGGGAGTGAGCTGGCGACATACGTAACCTTCCCGGCAAACCAGGACAGTTCGCATGCGTCACAACGGACGCCGCAAGACACACAAGGCGGATTCGGACACGACCCCACCAAAAAAGTTGGGGAACATCCGGAACGATTCGGGGTCGCCGGACGTATTGATACGTGGCCTCACTGCTGTGACAGTTGAGAGCAGCTTAGGCCAAGGCCTATACGCCTGTCCGGCGAATGAGAACGTAGACACCTCACGTTCCTATGCCGTCAAGTCGGTCGGCGGTGAGGGCCGGGGTCTTCGAACAGTTCTGACCGGGTTGGGAGAGAATCCCGGCATGGTGATGGCACGGCACTGGTACTCCTCGTCGCCTGTCGTGGACGGGCACCCGCTCCTGGACGAGCCGGGCTTCTGGCCGGCGTACTTGGCGGACCTGGCTGAGGGGTTCGCGCCTGAGTCCTTCGGATCGGACGCGGGCGATGCGGAGGCCGTGCTGGAGACGCTCCACGACCGGTCGGCGTGGCCCATGTTCACGGTGCCGCTGGCCGGCGGCTTCGCGATCGTCGTGCACTTCAACAGCGGCGAGGAGTTCACGACCACGGACTACTTCCTCACGCATCCCGACTGGAGCCAGGATCTCGTCCTGGCCAGCGACGATCAGGACCGCATCGGCCCCGGGCTGTGCTGGCCCGAGCTCGCCGCCGTGCTGAAGGCACCACTGGGTGCGGCAGGCGTCACCGATCCTCACGCCCGTCTTCTCCTTCTTCTGCCTGTGCTCGGCGACGCGGCGGTTCCGGAGGAGGCCGTGATGGCGGTGGCCGAGGCTCTAGTCGCTCAGGGGGCGCCTGAGGCGAGCGAGGCGTTGGCCAGACACCTGCTTCAGGGGCACCCCATGTGGGGCGCCGAGGACTGGTGGTTCGACGATGACGAACAGAGCTGGCTCTGCGAGGGCGAGCACAGCCCCCGCAAAGTCCCCCTCGGCGATCACCTGCCGCCGCAACAGCGAGCCGCCCTCGAAGCCTGCCTCACTCCCCGCTGACCGTCTCAAGCCGCAGTGACAACGGCCTCGGTGGGAGGGGCGCCGAAGGCGAGCGACTCGTCGTAGGTGCTGCCCTGCTTCAGGCAGTGGTAGAGCTGTCCGATCATGCGGTTGAAGAGGTTGCGCTGGGCGGCGGCGTGCCAGTCGCCTTGTTCTCGTCGGCGTCGGTAGTGGGCGTTGGCCCCAGTGGATGCCCGAAGGGAGGCGAAGGCCCAGAGGTAGCCGGCGTGGTTGAGCCGGTCGTTCTTCACCCAGCGTCTGGTGATGGCGGACTTCTTGCCGGAGGCGCGGGTAATGGGCGAGGAGCCGGCGTAGGCCTTCAGGCCGCGGGCGTCGGCGAAGCGGGCGCGGTCGTCGCCGATCTCGGCCAGGACGCGGGCGGCAAGCTGGATGCCGAGTCCGGGGAAGCTCAGCAGGATCTCGGCGTCCGGGTGCTGCGGGGAGGTCTCTTCGACTGCTTCGGCGAGGTTGTCGGCGGCGATGCAGGCCGCGTCCAGTTGGATGAGGAGGGCGAGCATCTGCTTGCCGAGCGCGTCCTCGACCAGCGGCGGCTGATGGGCCCACTCACCGCGGAAGACTTCGCGGAGGCGCTCTGCCTCGGCTTCGATGCCGCGCTGGCGGCCGGCTCGCTTGAGGGCGGCCTGGATCTGGGTGCGGGTCAGCCGGGCGGCCCGAGTCGGGGTCGGCGCCGTCTTGAGGAGTTCGCGTGCCTCGGGCCTGCACAGGCCGTTGGTCCAGGCTGCGAAGGCGGCCAGGGCGGCGGGGTAGTACTCGCGCAGCAGGGACCTGAGCTGGTTGGCGAGCTGCTGCCGGTTCCACAAAGAGTCCTGCTGAGCGCGGGCCAGGACGGAGATCGCGCGGCCGAGGTCGGAGTCCTCGGGCAGGGGCCGGTGGGCGTGCATGTCGGTGCGGAGGATGTTGGCGAGGACCAGGGCGTCGCCGGGGTCGGACTTCTTGCGGGAGACGCTGTGCCGGTCGCGGTAGCGGGCGGCGGCCATCGGGTTGATCGCGAACACCTTGCGCCTGCCGGTCCGCAGGACGGCGACCAGCAGGCCGCGGGAGGTCTCGATCGCGACCGGGATCGGGTTGTCCTCGGTATCGCCGTACTCGGCGAGCAGTTCCAGCAGGATCTTGTAGCCAGCCGTGTCGTCGGTGATGTGCCGCTGGCCAGCAGTTGACCGGTGTCGTCGACCAGGGCGACGTCGTGGGTTCGTTCCGCCCAGTCGATTCCGCAGTAGATCAAGATTCCCCTCCCCAGAGTCCGGCGTTTGCGCTGGTCACGAGCGCATGCGGGCCACGCAGCGACCTAATCCCAGGCCTCGACCGCAACACGGTCGGGCCGCCACCTCACTAGCCGTTCGTGGCACCAGCACATCCCACGGGCCTCGGTCTATGCGGGAGCTCAGACGGCTCGGGCGTATCGAGAGGTCACCGCGCGATGGGCTCGCACCACCAACACAAACGAGGGGTCAAGTCGAGAGGTGTTGACGCGCGACGGCCCTGGACCCCGCCGCTCTCTTAATAGGCATCGATGCCGGGTGAGTTATAGGCGTGCGTCCAACGCCGACGGGCGCCAACACCCTTTGTGGTGGCGGCCACGGAGACGCCGGGCGCCGCCGCTCTGCCTGGAGACGTCGAGGTCTGGGCGTTAGAAGGCGTCCGCCCAGCGCCTACGTGACCGCCACCACTCGCACCAGACCGTGCACCGATCTACGTTGAGGCCTCCACGGCCCGGCTGCACCTGGATGTCACGGTCTGGTACTCGAACGCTCCGAGAAGCACCCGCTCCTGCGGATCGCTCATAACTACGGATTAGGCTGCCCTCATGCCAAAGAAGCGCTCGGGCGGTGGTCTGTCTCCCACGCAGCAGGCCGCCAAGTTCCTCGGTGTCAGTGTTCTCGCGGGAGCCGTGCTGGCCGGTATCGCGCTGCCCGCGGTGGGCGCGCTGGGGCTGGCGGCGAAGGGATCGGTCGAGAGCTTCGACGAACTCCCGGCCACCATGAAGACCCCGCCCCTGAGCCAGCGCACCACGATCCTCGACGCCGACGGCGGCCAGATCGCCACGGTCTACTCGCGCGACCGCACGGTGGTCCCCCTCAAGAACATCTCGCCGTACATGCAGAAGGCGATCGTCGCGATCGAGGACTCGCGCTTCTACCAGCACGGCGCGGTCGACCTGAAGGGCGTGCTGCGCGCCCTCAACAAGAACGCGCGCAGCGGTGAGGTCGCCCAGGGCGCCTCGACCCTGACGCAGCAGTACGTGAAGAACGTCTTCGTCGAGGAGGCCGGCGACGACCCGACGAAGGTCGCGCAGGCCACCCAGCAGACCATCGGCCGCAAGATCCGCGAACTGAAGTACGCGATCCAGGTCGAGGAGGAGCTCGGGAAGAAGAAGATCCTCGAGAACTACCTCAACATCACGTTCTTCGGCCAGCAGGCCTACGGCGTCGAGGCGGCGGCCCGGCGCTACTTCTCCAAGTCCGCCAAGGACCTGAACGTCCAGGAGGCGGCCCTCCTCGCCGGCATCGTCCAGTCGCCCAGCCGGTACGACCCGGTCAACGACGAGGCGGAGGCCACCAAGCGCCGCAACACCGTGCTCCGGCGCATGGCCGACGTCGGCGACATCTCCCGGGCGCAGGCCGCCGAGGCGATGAAGGCGCCGCTGGGCCTGAAGGTCAGCAAGCCCAAGAACGGCTGCATCACGGCGGTCAAGGGCGCGGGCTTCTTCTGCGACTACGTGCGCGAGGTCTTCCTGAACGACCCGGTCTTCGGCAAGACCCAGGAGGCGCGGGCGAAGGTCTGGAACCAGGGCGGCCTGACGATCCGCACCACCCTCGACCCGAAGGCCCAGGAGTCGGCGCAGCGGTCGATCAAGGAGCACGTCTACACGAGCGACGACGTGGCGACCGCGGCCACCCTCGTCGAACCCGGCACCGGGAAGATCGTCGCGATGGGCCAGTCACGTCCGTACGGCGTCGACATCAAGAAGGGCCAGACGACCCTCAACCTGTCCGTCAACGACGACATGGGCGGCGGTGTCGGCTACCAGCCCGGTTCGACGTTCAAGCCGATCGTGGCCGCCGCGGCCCTCGAGGACGGCATGCCGGCGAACAAGGTGTACCCCTCGCCGTACGAGATGCAGTACCCGAGCCCGGTCGCGGCCTGCAACGGCAGGACCTGGAAGAACGATCCGAACGACCCCGCCGAGGTCGCCAACGAGAACAGGTCCGAGGTCGGTCCGTACGACATGAGGGAGGCGACCGCCAAGTCGGTCAACACCTACTACGTGCAGATGATCAGCGACATCGGCATCTGCCCCGTGACGAAGATGGCGAAGAAGATGGGCGTCGAGCGGGCCGACGGCAAGAAGATGCCCCAGGTGCCCTCCCTCGCCCTCGGCACCCAGGAGATGTCCCCGCTGACCATGGCGAACGCGTACGCCACGTTCGCCTCGCGCGGCATGTACTGCACGCCGGTCGCCATCGAGTCGATCAGCCAGCGCGTCGGCGACAGCAAGAAGTCGCTCCCGGTCCCGAAGTCGACCTGCTCGCGCGCGATGTCGGAGAAGACCGCCGACACCATCAACACGCTGCTGCGGGGCGTCGTCGAGGACGGTACGGGCAAGAAGGCCGGCCTCGGCAGCCGCCCCAGCGCCGGTAAGACCGGTACGACCGACGAGCGCTACGCGGCCTGGTTCGTGGGCTACACGCCGAACCTGGCCGGTGCCGTGTGGGTCGGCGACCCGGCGCACAAGCGGAAGATGGTCAACATCACCATCGGCGGCGTCCCGCACGACAAGGTCTTCGGCGGCGAGGTCCCCGGGCCGATCTGGGGCGACATGATGACCGGCGCGCTGGAGGGCAAGCCCGTCGAGAACTTCAACACCGTCCACATCCCCCCCGGCGTCGACCGGGACCGCGGCGACAGCGACGACGACGAGGGCCGCGGCGACGGGGGCAACGGCGACAACGACAACGGCGGCTTCATCGGCGGCCTGGTCGGCGGCAACAACGGCGGCGGGGGCGACGAGACCTTCCCGACGCCTTCGTTCTCCATCCCGGAGGGGTTCATCCGGGGTCAGGGCAACGGGGGGAACGGGAACGGGGGGCGCGGCTGACTCGGTTGCCTCCTGGCACGGCCGAGGCGGTGTCCTGAACGCGGACGGCCCCTTCCCGCCGTACGAAGATCTTCGTACGGCGGGAAGGGGCCGCGTGTTTGTCAGCCGCAGTGCTGCGAGCCGATCGAGTCGTACGCAACGGTCCGGCCGTTGTACACGATCGGCCCTTCCCATCGCACGCACTTCCCGGCGGCGGCGACGGGGCATCCGCGCGCCCGGCGACCAGTGGGTCTCCCTAGCCCGCGAGGATCTTCTTCACGGCCGCGGCGACGCGGCCGCCCTCGGCCTGGCCCGCGACCTTCGGGTTCACGATCTTCATGACCGCACCCATGGCCCGCGGCCCCTCCGCCCCGGCCGCCTTCGCCTCCTCGACGGCCTGGGCGACGATCCGGTTCAGCTCGTCGTCGCTGAGCTGCTTCGGCAGGTACGCGGCGAGCACCTCGCCCTCCGCCTTCTCCCGCTCCGCACTCTCGGCGCGACCACCCTGCGCGAAGGCCTCGGCCGCCTCGCGGCGCTTCTTCGCCTCCCGGGTGATCACCTTCTGCACCTCGTCGTCGGAGAGCTCGCGCTTCTCCTTGCCCGCGACCTCCTCCTTGGTGATCGCGGCGAGGGTCAGCCGGAGCGTCGAGGAGCGGAGCTCGTCGCGCTCCTTGATCGCGGCGTTGAGGTCGTCCTGCAGCTTCGACTTGAGCGTGGTCATGAGGTTGATTGTCGCAGGTGCGGGCGGGCAAACGCCCCTTGATTTGCGGGTCGCGCTTCAACGGACGCTGAAGGCCCGGGGACCTCAGGGGATTTCTGCCACCGCCGGGCGGAGACGACCGGCGCGATCTGACACGATGGACGCATGCGCGCGCGATACGGAGTCCCCTTGGGAATCGCGGCGGCTGGTGCCGCCGGTTTGTTGTACTCGGCGGGCTTCGAGGCCCGCTCCTTCCGCCTCCGCCGGATCACGGTCCCGGTCCTGCCCTCGGGAATGCGCCCGCTGCGCGTGTTGCAGGTCTCCGACATCCACATGGTCAGCGGCCAGCGCAAGAAGCAGCGCTGGCTGCGTTCCCTGGCGGGCCTGCGCCCCGACTTCGTGATCAACACGGGTGACAACCTCTCCGACGCGGAGGGCATCCCGGAGGTCCTGGACGCGCTCGGCCCTCTCATGGAGTTCCCGGGCGCGTACGTCTTCGGCTCCAACGACTACTACGGCCCGCGGTTCCGCAACCCCACCCGCTACCTGTGGGAAAAGGTGCAGGGCCGCCACGGCCTGAACGGCAACCCGCCGGCCGTCGGCGTGGCGCACATCCCGTGGGAGGACATGCGGGACGCCTTCGACGCGGCGGGCTGGCTGAACCTGACCAACACGCGAGGCACGCTCAAGATCGACGGCGTCTCACTGGAGCTGACGGGCCTGGACGACCCGCACATCAAGCGGGACCGCTACGAGCAGGTGGCCGGCGGCCCGTCGGACTCCGCCGACTTCTCCATGGGCGTGGTCCACGCGCCGTACCTGCGCACGCTGGACGCCTTCACGGCCGACGGCTACCCCTTGATCCTGGCCGGCCACACCCATGGCGGCCAGGTGTGCATTCCCTTCCGCGGCGCCCTGGTCACCAACTGCGACCTGGACACGGACCGCGTGAAGGGCCTGTCCACGCACACGGCGGAGGGTCGTACGTCGTACCTGCACGTCTCGGCAGGCTGCGGCACGAACCGCTACACACCGGTACGGTTCGCGTGCCCGCCGGAGGCGACGTTGCTGACGCTGGTGGGGCGGGAGTAGCCGGTGGAGCGGGAGCAGCCGGAAGTCTCTGGACGCCGGCAGGGTTCGCAGGCGTCGCTCTTGGGTCAATGGGAGGCCCGTTAACCTACACAGCCCACCCAAATCGCCCCCTATGTCTGCTTCTGTCAGCGTGAGGGCATGACCGCCCCGATACCCCGGGACATACCGGATCTCCCCGCGATTCCGGGCAAGCCCGCGCTGAAGCCGTTCCCCGTCCCCGCCGCCGCCGTCGTCACCCCGGTCCGCCGCCCGGCGGCCGCGGCCTTCCGCCTGCTGGTCGCCCTCGCGGCGACCGCGGGCGTGGCACTCGAAATACTCCTGGGCGACCCGTCCCGGACCCTCGGCTACTTCGCGATCCAGAGCAACATCCTCCTCGCACTGGTCATGGCCCTCTCGGCCCGCCGCGCGTGGACGGCCGGCCGCCCGCTGCCAGGAGCCGTCCTGGGCGCGACCCTGCTCTACGTCGTCATCGCGGCCCTGGTGCACCACCTGCTCCTGGCGAACGAGGCAAGCCCCTTCTCCCTCACGGGCGAGGCCGCGGCCGCTCCGACGGGCTGGCAGGCCGTCGCCCACCACACCCTCCACACGCTGACCCCGATCGCGGCCGTACTGGACTGGCTCCTGCTCACGACCCCCGGCCGCCTGCACCTGCGCCAGGCCAGCACGTGGTTGCTCTACCCCCTGGCCTACCTGGCCTTCTCCCTCATCCGAGGCGAGCTCCTCCTCCCGGGCACCGCCGACCGCTACCTCTACCCCTTCCTGGACGTCGACCAGGACGGCTACAAGAAGGTCCTCGGCAACGCGCTCCTCCTGGGCCTCTCCTTCTACGCCCTGGCGATCCTCCTCGTGGCCCTCGACCACGCCCGCCCGAACCCCCTCCGCCACCCCTGGAAAACCGGATTTCGTCTCTAGCCACCAGTGGGCTAAAGTAAACGTCGTCGCCGCGACAGCAGCGACATCGGGGTGTAGCGCAGCTTGGCAGCGCGCTTCGTTCGGGACGAAGAGGTCGTGGGTTCAAATCCCGCCACCCCGACAGGGAAGTACCAGGTCAGGGGCCTGATCCAGTGAGTGGATCAGGCCCCTGAGTGGTTCCTGGGGATCGTTGGGAGAAATCTGGTAGATGGGTCGCCCTCGTCGGCGAAGGTGTAAGCGCCGGCGCGGATGCGTTCGATGAGGTCGCGGGTCCACTGCGCGCCCGTGTCGGCGGAGTGGACCCAGAAGTTCATGATCTCGCCGATGTGGCCGAGCTGTTCCGGGCCCTGCGCGGGCAGGTAGTCCTTGACCACGGTCGCCCGCCACTCCTCGATGGCGCGCACCCGCTGCTCGAGCAGGGCGAGGGCCTCCGCACGGCCGAGGTCGACCATGAAACCGAGCGCGGTGGTGAGCACGTCCTGCCGCTGGTCGTAGGCGGTGAGCGACTGCCGGAGCAGCCTGAAGTACTCGTCGGTGCCCTGCTCGGTGACCTTGTACTCCGTGCGCGGCGGGCCGCCGGCCGTGGACGGGGCGATCTGGTGCGCCCGCAGCAGTCCCTGCTTCGCCAGCTGCTTCAGGGCGTGGTAGATCGAGCCGGGCTTGGCGCTGGACCACTCGTGCGCGCCCCAGAACTCCAGGTCGTTGCGGACCTGGTAGCCATGGGCCCGCCCGTGCCGACGGACCGCGCCGAGCACCAGGAGACGGATCGCTGACATGGGGTCAGCGTAGGCGGGGAGGTCAGGCGCCGTGCCTGACACCGACCGTGACGTACCTGATACCGACCATGACGTACCTGATACCGACCATGCTGCGGACCCTTGCGATCAGGTTCTGTTCGCAAGGGTCCGCGCGGGCCCTACTGGACCAGGTACAGGCTCAGGTGCTGTCCGGTGTGCGAGTGCGTTGCCCGCGCCAGTTCGGCCGGGGTGCCCGTGAAGACGATTTCGCCGCCGGTGTTGCCGCCCTCGGGCCCGAGGTCGATGACCCAGTCGGCCTGGGAGATCACCGCCGGGTCGTGCTCGATGACGATGACGGTGTTGCCCCGGTCGACGATCCGGTTGAGCAGGCCGACGAGGTTGTCGATGTCGGACAGGTGGAGGCCGGTGGTCGGCTCGTCGAGGATGTACACCGTGCCCGAGCCGGAGAGCCGCTCGGCGAGCTTGAGCCGCTGGCGCTCACCGCCGGACAGGGTGGCCAGCGACTGGCCGAGCCCGAGGTAGCCAATGCCGGTCTCGATCAGGGCGTTGGCCTTGGCGCGCAGCGGTCCTGAGAGGAAGAACTCCCCCGCCTCCTCGGCGGACATCTCCAGGACGTCCGCGATGTTCTTGCCGCGCACCCGGTGCTGGAGCACCGACTCCTTGAAGCGGCGGCCCTCGCAGACCTCGCAGTGCGTGGTGACCGGGTCCATGTAGGCGACCTCGGTGATGAGCAGGCCGCGGCCCTCGCACTCCTCGCACGCGCCCTTGGAGTTGAAGCTGAAGAGGCTGGCGTCCTCGCCACTGGCCTTGGCGAAGAGCTTGCGGATCGGGTCCATCAGCTTGAGGTAGCTCGCCGGGGTGGACCGCGAGGAGCGCGGGATGGGCGACTGGTCGACGAAGACGGCCCCCGGGTACTGGGCGCGGAAGGCCTGGGCGATCAGGGAGCTCTTGCCCGCGCCGGCCACGCCGGTGACGGCGGTGAGGACCCCGGTCGGGATCTCGGTGGAGACGTTCTTCAGGTTGTTCACCGTGGCGTTCCGGATCGGGAGGGTCCGGCCCCAGGGGCGGGGGGTCTCCTTGATCCCGCCGGTGCGCCGCAGGCCCTGCCCGGTCAGCGTGTCGGTGGCGCGGAGTTCCTCGTAGGCACCTTCGAAGACGATGGTGCCGCCGTGCACGCCGGCCCGCGGTCCGATCTCCACGACGTGGTCGGCGACGGCCATGACGTCGGGGTCGTGCTCCACGACGAGGACGGTGTTGCCCTTGTCGCGCAGTGCGCGCAGCAGGTCGTTGAGCCGGCTGACGTCACGGGGGTGCAGGCCCACGCTGGGCTCGTCGAAGATGTAGGTCAGGCCGGTCAGTTCGCTGCCGAGATGGTTGACGAGCTTGAGCCGCTGGCCCTCGCCCCCGGAGAGCGTGGAGGTGGCCCGGTCGAGGGTGAGGTAGCCGAGGCCGATGGCCTGGATCTGCTCCAGCGTCTCGATGATGGTGGTGACCAGCGGCGTGTCCAGCCGCTCCCGGAGCGCGGCTACCACGCCGATGAGGTCGCTGACCTGCATCTGGGACCAGTCGGCGATGTTGTGGCCGTCGATGCGGGTGGCGAGCGCCTTCTGGTTGAGCCGGGCGCCCTCGCAGGTGGGGCAGACCCCCTCGGTGAAGAACTCGGCCGCCTTGTCGCGGGCGGCCTTGCTCATGCCTGCCGTGTCCCGCTTGAGGTGGCGGCGGACGAAGCTGTCCACCAGGCCCTCGTAGCGCAGGGCCAGCACGTTGCCGTTGGGGTAGGTCACCTCGACAGTGCCGCTGCTGCCGTGCAGCAGGGTGTGCATCTCCTCGTCCGTGTAGTCGGCGAGCTTCTTCTCGGCGTCCAAGTGCTCGTAGTTGGCGTAGAACTGCCAGTTCGCGCTGCCGATGGTGTAGCCGGGCAGGAGGATGGCGCCCTCGGCGATCGACTTGCCGAGGTCGATCATGAGGTCCGGGCTGGGGCGCCGGGCGCGGCCGAGGCCCTCGCACTCGGGGCACATGCCCTTGGGGTCGTTGAAGGAGTAGAGCCATGTCTGGCCGAGGCCGTCGTTGCCGTGATTGGCGAAGAGCACCCGCATCACGGTGTAGACGTCGGTGACCGTGCCGACGGTGGAGCGGGCGTTGCCGCCGAGGGGCCGCTGGTCGACGACCACGGGGGTGGTCAGCCTGGTGACCGCGTCCACGTGCGGCCGTTCGAACTTGGGCAGGTCGTGCCGGATGTTCCAGGGGAAGGTGGCGTTGAGCTGCCGCTGGGCCTCCACGGCGACGGTGTCGAAGACCAGGGAGGACTTTCCGGAGCCGGAGACGCCGACGAAGACTGTGATCCGGTTCTTGGGGATGACGAGGGAGACGTCCTTCAGGTTGTTCTCTCGGGCACCGACGACCTGAATGCCCTCGTCGGTTGCGGTAACCGGCGTCTGGTTCACGAATCATCCTCTCTGCATCGTGTGAGCCGTCGAGGTGGTGTGACTCGTCGGCTCACTGCACCTGCGCGCGGACGGCGCGCAGGAGTTCGGGGTCCTGCGGGTCGACCGTGGGGCCGAAGCGCCCCACGCATGTGCCGGCGGGCGAGACGAGGAACTTCTCGAAGTTCCAGCGCACGTCCCCGGTGTGGCCCTCCGCGTCGGCGAAGGGGGTCAAGGCGGTGTAGAGGGGGTGGCGGTCCGCTCCATTGACGTCGGTCTTCTCGGTGAACGGGAACGAGATCTGCCGCGCGGAGCAGAAGTCGGCGATCTCCTCGGCGGTGCCCGGCTCCTGCTCGCCGAACTGGTTGCAGGGCACTGCGATGACGCTGAGCCCGTCCTCGCGGTGACGGTGGGCGAGTGTCTCCAGTCCGGCGTACTGGCCGGCCAGGGCGCAGCGGGAGGCGACGTTGACGATGAGCAGGGTCCGGCCGCGGTGCCGGGACAGCAGGTCGGCCCGGCCGTTCAGTTCCGCGATGGGGATGTCGAAGACGGTCATGCCGTGCACGCTAGGTTCTCCCCCTCCGGACGTGGTCGACATCGCGTCGCGGGGACCTCGCGCACCCCTCGACGGATCGTCCGCCGGGTGGCGGACAGGCGAGGGGGGTGTGAGCCGGCCCGGGGGATTAGCCGGCTCACACCCCGGCACAGGGCCGTCCCTACCGGCTCAGGGCCCGGTACTTGCGGACGGCCAGGGGGAAGAACACCAGGAAGATCGCGAGCGGCCAGACGAACGACATGAGCATCGCGTGTTCGGCGATCCACGAGGTGCCCCCGACGCCCGGGTTGCCGAACAGCTCACGAGTGGCGTGGGCGGTCGACGACAGCGGGTTCCACTCGGCGATGGCCGCCAGCCAGCCCGGCATCATCTCCGGGGAGGCGAAGGTGTTGGCGACGATGCCGAGCGGGAACAGCAGGGTGTAGACGGCGGAGGCCGCCTCCGGGGTGCTGATGATCAGGCCGAGGTAGATGCCGACCCACAGCAGGGCGAAGCGGAGCAGCAGCAGGAGCGCGAAGGCGCCCAGCGCCTGCCCGAACCCGTCGTTCCAGCCCCATCCGGCGATGACACCGCAGCCCATGAGGATCATCAGCACCACGGTGCTGTAGAGCATGTTGACGATGCTCTGCCCGATGACCACCGAGGCGGCCGACATGGGCATGGAGCGGAACCTGTCGGTGACGCCCTTGGAGGCGTCGGCGGTGACGCCGGCCATGGTCTCGCCGATGCCGAAGGCCATCGACATGACGAACATGCCGGGCATCAGGAACTCCATGTAGTCCCCGCCGCCCTCGACCTGCATGCCGCTGCCGAAGATGCCGCCGAACAGCAGCACCATCAGGATCGGGAAGGCGAGGCCGGCCAGGATCTGGGTGGGGTTGCGGGCCCAGTGGGACAGTCCGCGGAGCGTGAGCGTCCAGGAGTCCGCGAGGACCCAGCCCAGTTTGGCCAGGGGGTTGCTGGGCAGTTCGGGCGCGATGATCGCGGTCATGACTGGGCGACCTCCTTGAGGCTCTGCTCGGCGGACGTGGCCGCCCCGTTGCCGGTCAGGTTCAGGAACACCTCGTCGAGTGTGGGCCTGCGCAGGGCGATGTCCTCGGCCTCGATGCCGGCGTCGTCGAGCTCGCGGGCGACGGCGGTGAGGGCGGCGACCCGGTTGGTGACGACGACGCTGATGCGCCGGTTGTCGGCGTCCGTCTCGGGCTCGGAGCGCAGCAGTGCGCCGATCATGCGGGCGGCGCGTTCGATGTCGTGGGCCCGGCGGAGCACGACGTCGATCCGGTCGCCGCCGATCTTGTTCTTGAGCTGGTCCGGAGTGCCGGACTCGACGACCCTGCCGTTGTCGATCAGGGCAATACGGTCGGCCAGTTGGTCGGCCTCTTCGAGGTACTGGGTGGTCAGCAGGACAGTGCGGCCCTCGGCGATCAGGCCGCGGACGGACTCCCAGACGTCGTTGCGGCCCCGCGGGTCGAGCCCGGTGGTGGGCTCGTCGAGGAACAGCACGGACGGGGCCAGGATGAGGCTGGCGGCGAGGTCGAGCCGCCGCCGCATACCGCCGGAGTACTGCTTGGCCGGCTTTCCGGCGGCCTCGGTCAGGCCGAAGCGCTCCAGCAGCTCGTCGGCCCGGCTCTGGGCCTTGCGCTTGCCGATGTGGTATAAGCGCCCGAACATCACGAGGTTCTGACGGCCGCTCAGGTCCTCGTCCACCGCGGCGTGCTGGCCGAGGAGCCCGATGCTGTAGCGGACCTGGGCCGACTGCGTGGCGACGTCGTAGCCGGCGACCCGGGCTGTTCCCTCGTCGTACTTCAGCAGGGTGGAGAGGATGCGGACTGCGGTGGTCTTCCCGGCGCCGTTCGGGCCGAGAAGCCCGTAGACGACGCCTCGGGGTACCTCCAGGTCGAGCCCCGCGAGGGCCTCCTTGTCGCCGTATTTCTTCTTCAGAGCCTCGGTCTGGATCGCCAGATCGGCGCCGCCCATGCCTGCCCCTTCTTTCGGGTGCTCAAATTTGGGTACCCGGCGAGCATAGTGAGGGCGGGCCGGATATTCAAGTTTTAGTATCCGCGTCGGCGCCCTCCTCCCGGGCATCCCAGTGGTCACGGTGGGCGGCGTACCACTCGACCGTCTCGCGCAGCCCGGCCTCCAGCGACCAGCGCGGCTCATAGCCCAGTTCGCGGCGGATCTTCGTGTCGTCCACGGCGTACCGGAAGTCGTGTCCCTTGCGGTCGGTGACCTGTCGCACGAGGTCCCAGTCCCGTCCGCACAGCGCGAGGAGGCGGCCGGTCATCTCCTTGTTGGTCAGGTGGGTGCCGCCGCCGATGTTGTAGACCTCCCCCGGCCGCCCCCCGTCCAGCACCAGCTGAACCGCACGGCAGTGGTCGTCCACGTGCAGCCACTCCCGTAGGTTCGAGCCGTCCCCGTACAGCGGGACCGGCCGCCCGTCGAGGAGGCGAGTGGTGAACAGCGGGACCAGCTTCTCGGGGTGCTGGCCGGGACCGTAGTTGTTGGCGCACCGGGTGATGCGCACGTCGAGACCGTGGGTGCGCCAGTACGACCGGGCGATCAGGTCGGCCGCCGCCTTCGACGCCGCGTACGGCGAGTTGGGCAGCAGCGGCTCGTCCTCCGTCCAGCGCCCCTCGGCGATGGAGCCGTAGGTCTCGTCCGTGGAGATGTGGACGAAGACGCCCGTCCCGTGCCGCAGCGCCGCTTCGAGCAGGGTCTGGGTGCCGAGCACGTTGGTGCGGACGAAGGCCTCGGCGCCCGCCACCGAACGGTCCACGTGTGACTCGGCGGCGAAGTGCACCACCGCCTCGCAGCCCGGGAACACCTTGTCCAGCAGCGTGCCGTCGCAGATGTCGCCGTGCACGAAGGTCAGCCGCGGGTGGTGCGTGGGCAGGTTGTTCAGCGTCCCCGCGTAGGTGAGCTTGTCCACGACGGTCACCCGGTCCTCCTCGTGTCCGGGGTAGCCGCCGCCCAGCAGCGTTCTGACGAAGTGCGAGCCGATGAAACCGGCCGCACCGGTCACCAGGATGTTCACGCTTCTCCCGTCCTCGTCCCGTCAGCGCGCCGCGGCGGCCGGTCGGTGACGCACCGTCAGTTTCTCCAGGGTCGGCACCACTTCGTTGGGGCTGGGCGCCGACAGCATGGCCAGGCGCAGCCGCCGCGCCCCTTGTGCGAACGAGGGGTCGTCGAGCACCCGCACGAGCTTGTCGCGCAGGATGTCGACGGTCAGGCCATCGGAGTGCAGGTGAAGCCCCGCGCCCAGCTCCTCCACCCGTTGGGCCCGGTAGATCGCGTCCCACATCCAGCCGAGCGCCACCTGCGGCACCCCGTGTGCGGCGGCGGTCGCCCAGGTGCCCGCGCCGCCGTGGTGCACGATCGCCGAGCAGGTGGGCAGCAGGGCCAGCAGGGCCACGTGGTCGACCACCCGCGTGTTGTCCGGCACCCGTGACACCTGGGCGAGTTCCTTCTCGCTCAGCGTCGCCACCACCTCGACGTCCAGGTCGGCCAGCGAGGCGAAGACGTCGTCGACGTCGACGGCGTTGGGGAACTCCGTGTCCCGGATGGTGAGCCCGAGGGTGAGGCAGACCCGCCGGCGCTTCGGCGGCCTGCGCAGCCAGTCCGGCACGACGGCCGGGCCCGGCCCGTTGTACGGCACGTAGCGCGTGGGCACGGTCGGCAGCCCCAGCTCCATCCGCACTCCGGGAGGCATCTGGTCGACCGACCACTGTCCCGTGATCACGTCGGGGTCGAAGGTCGCCCCGTGCCGGTCGAGGGTGTACGCCAGCCACTCCTCCAGCGGGTCGTCGCGCAGTTCCCCGGGCAGTTCCTCCTGACGCCGGCGCAGGGTCAGATAGGTGTGGGCGAAGAGGTCGGGGAAGGCCAGCAGCCGGGCGTGGGCGGCCCCGGTGGCCTTGGCGGCGACGGCTCCGGCGAAGGTGAAGGGCTCCCAGAGCACCAGGTCCGGCCGCCAGAACCGGGCGTAGTCGACAAGCGCGTCGATCATCGTGTCGTTGTTGATCTGGGCGTAGAAGGTCGCCGTCAGGATCGCGTTCGACACCCGCAGGTAGTCGAGCGACAAACGCTCCGGACGGTTCTCCAGGTAGTCACGGTCCATGTGGTGCATGAGCATCCCGGGACCGACGGTGGGGATGACGGCGTCCATGCGGTGGTCCTCGCCCACCGGCACGGCCGTCAGACCGGCGCGGGTGATGCTCTCGACCGCGGCTGGCTGGCTGGCCACCCGGACCTCGTGCCCGGCGGTCCTGAGCGCCCAGGCGAGCGGGACGACGCCGTTGAGATGGGCGTCCTGTGCGAAGGCTGTCAGCAGTACACGCACCGAGGTGCTCCTCCCCTGGTGATGGTCGCTCCGGTCATGCGACCGGGAAGCGCAGGACGCCGCGCAGCGCCGCCGAGCGCATGCGGTGCAGCACCTCGGCGCCCGTGCGCAGGCCGGGCCGGAGCTCGGCGAGAACCCGGACCGCGGCTTCCGTCTGGACGCGGACCAGCGCCTCGGTGACGGGGGCCGCGGGACCGCCGAGCAGGGTGAGCGAACGGTCGCCGTCGGTGCGTTCGGGGACGAAGGCGTCCGGGTCGGTGAAGGCCTCCGGGTCGCGGTTGGCCGCGTCGACGAGCACCACGACGCGCCGGCCCTCCTCGACGGTCTTGCCGTCGAGCTCGACCGGCTCGCGCGCGATACGGCTCTCGAACCGCAGCGGCGGAGCCAGCCGCAGGGCCTCCCGGACCGCGGCCTGGGCCGCTTCGGGGTCCTGCCCGATCCGCTCCCACTGCCCGGGGTGCTCCAGGAGGACCTGCACCGCGTTGCACACGGCGGTCGCGGTGACCTCGACGCCCACCACGACAGCGAGCGCCCCGATCGCGACCGCGTCCTGCGGCGAGGCGCCGGTCAGGGCGGCGAGGCCGGTGGCGCTGCCGTCGTCGACCAGGCCGGTCAGTTCGGCGGAGAGGTCCGTCACGGCCGTGAGCAGGGCCCGGGCGGTCGCCAGCTGCTGCGGGCAGTGCCCGGCGTCCAGGGCGGTGGCGAGGCCGGCGTGCAGTTCGGGCAGGCGCCGACGGGTCCCGGCGGGCAGGCCGAGCACGTCGGCCACCACTCGCAGGGCGGCAGGGACGGCGAAGTCCCGGTACAGGTCGAACCGTTCGCCCGTCGCGGCAAGCGTCTCGCGGTAGGCCGCCTCGATCTCCGGCAGCCGCGCGCCGAGCGCCTCGGCCGACAGCAGCGGGGCCGCGGCCCCGGCCAGCTTCCGGTACGCGGCCGGGTCGAGGTTGAGGTGGGTGTCGTCGAGGGGGACGACATGGCACAGCAGCGGGTTTTCCCAGACGTCGACGCCGGGGTGGTGCTGCGGCCCCTCCTCGGCGTGGCGCGGGGAGAACCGCGCGTCGCCGAGGATGCGGGCACCGAGCTCGCGGCCGGCGGTGACCCACGCGCCGATGCTGCTCTCGTGCAGGCCGAGTTCGCGGGCGCGCGCCCCGTGGCCGAGCGGGTCGTCGTCACCGGCGCGCAGGATCATGGCGAAGGGGTCGCCCTGGGCGCCGAAGATGAACTGGACGCCTCGGATGGTCAGCAGGTGCCGACCCAACTCGCTGTTGGTCTGCTCAGTCAGCATGACACCGTCCTCGGGAGAAGAGTCCTGACAGGTGATGAGAGATCCGCGGATCCGGATGACAGGTCCGCGGATCCGGCGGACGAAGAAGGGGCGAAGCGCCAGGGGCGACGCTAGGCCGCATGCCTACAAAGGCACTCGACACGCGCTACACGGCCCGCACGGCCGGC
This sequence comes from Streptomyces sp. NPDC050416, assembly GCF_044458845.1. NCBI lineage: Bacteria > Bacillati > Actinomycetota > Actinomycetes > Kitasatosporales > Streptomycetaceae > Streptomyces > Streptomyces sp. NPDC050416. The sequence goes on along the minus strand of NZ_JBITII010000013.1, from coordinate 111,166 downwards.
ACGGGAGCGAGCCGTCGCAGGGCCTCGGCAGCGGCGCGTACGGCTGTCACGTCGTCCTCGGCCGTGCCCGGCCGGGCCGGCAGCAGGGGGACGATGGCGCAGCGGCCGGACCGCACGGCCGGGTGGCGGCGGGCCAGCTGGGACAGCCCCTGGCCCGGACCGGCCTCGACGAGCACGAGGTCGCGCTCCGCGAGGAGCGCGTCCAGGGCGGGCCAGAAGAGCACGGGTGCGACCGGCTGACGGGCCCAGAAGGCCGGGTCCTTCGCCTCGGCCGGCGTCAGGAACCGGGCCGTGTAGCCGGACAGGACGGGGATGCGGGGCTCACCGACGGGGAGGGCGGCGATCCGCTCTCCGGCACCGCTCATGGCCGGGGCCAGCGCCGGGCTGTGGAACGCCGTGGAAGCCGGTACCCGCTGCAGCACGAACCCGGCGTCGGCCAGTGCCGCCGTGACGGTGCGCAGCGGCTCGTCGAGTCCGGCGAGGACCGTCTGGCGTACGGCGTTGACGGCACCGACGACCACACCGCCGGTGAGGAAGGGCGCCACCTCCTCCCGGGTGGCGGCGACGGCCACCATCCCGCCGGGCGGCGCGTCCGCCAGCCGCACGACGCGGTCGTGCACCATGGCGGCGGCGTCCCGCAGCGTGAAGACGCCGGCGAGGACCGCGGCCGCCACCTCGCCGATGCTGTGGCCGAGCAGGGCGACGGGCCGCACGCCCCAGCCGAGCACGAGCCGCCCGAGGGCGTAGTCCACCGCGAACAGCAGCGGCTGGGACCGGGTGACGTGGTCCATCACCGCGGGATCGCGTGTCCCGAGCCAGTCCTCGCGCAGGCCGGTGCCGACCCCGCCGGGGCCGCCGAGGTCCGTCAGGGCGGTCAGCGCCTCGTCCATCGCCTCGGCGAAGACGGGCTCGGCGGCCATGAGGCCCGCGGCCATGCGCAGGTGCTGCGATCCCTGGCCGGGCAGCAGCAGGGCGACCGGGCGGGCCGCGCCCGCGTCCCGCCCGGTCGCTGTCGGACGTACGCCGTTCATCGGTCCCTCCAGGAAGGTGCGTTCAGGATCTCGACGACGGCGCAGGACCAGCTGAAGCCGGCGCCGACACCGAAGAGCAGGCACGTGTCACCGGGCCCGAGCGCCCCGCTGGTGACCAGGTGGTCGAGTCCGGCGAAGGGGTCTCCGGCGCCCAGGTGCCCGATCGTCCGGCTCCAGGACCAGGTGCTGCGTGCGGGGTCGATACCGAACTTGGCGAAGTAGGCGACATGGAGCCGGCGATGGCCCAGGTGCGGCAGGACGAACCGGTCGATGTCCGCGAGGCCCAGCCCTGCGTCAGCGAGCGCCTGCTTGACGACGGCCTCCTGCGCCGCGGCGACCCGGGCGACGGTCGGGGCGACCCCGTGGCGGGCCAGGAAGTCACGCTTGTGCGCCTCGAGGTCGACGACCTCGCGGTGGCTGAACGGGGCCGGCCCGAACGGGTCGTCGCCGCGGTGCATGCCCTCCAGGTCGGGGGCGGAGACGGTCGCGATGCTGCGGACCCGGGCGAATCCGGAGTGCCGTGAGACCACCAGGGCGGTGCCGCCGTCGCCGTAGACGGTTCCCGGGTCGCTGCGCCACCGGTCGAACCCCGGTGGGCAGAACCGGTCCCCGGTGGTCAGCAGGGCCGCCACCCGGGCCGGGTCGGCGGCCAGGTAGGCCCAGGCCAGGTCGAGGGCCGCCATGCCGCCGTTGGAGACCTGCCGGATCTCCATCGCGGGGCACTGGTTGCCGACGGCGGTCCGCTGGACGTACGAGGCGGGGGCCCACAGGTCGAAGCCCTGGTAGTAGAAGCTGGCGTGCAGCACCAGGTCGATGTCGCCCGGTTCGGCGGCGGCCCGCTCCAGTGCGGTGCGGGCGGCCCGGGCCGCCATCTCGGGAGCCGGGTCCCCCGCGGAGACCGTCACCGACTCCATCCGGGTGGAGCGGGCGACGGCGGCGTCGCAGCGGCCGTCCGCGACCGCGTCCGCGACCGGTTCGGCGGGGGGCAGCCACGTCCCGGTGGCCCTGATGTACAGCTCGCCGCCGTTCATGCCGCCGCCCTCCCCCCGGACCGGTGCGCGACCGCGTCGCCGGGCGCGGGGGCCCGTACGACCATGGCGCTGTTGAAGCCGTGGTGGCCGCGGGCCAGGACCAGGGCCGCCGTGCCGGACACCGGCCGGGGCCGGCCGACGACGAGGTCGAGACCGTAGGTGTCGGGGACCCGCGTGACGTTGACCGTCGGCGGGGCGAGCCGCTCGCGCAAGGTCAGCAGGGCGGTGACCACGTCGAGCGGGCCGGCGCCGGAGTAGAGCCGGCCGGTGGCCGTCTTGGGCACGGTGACCGGCACTCCTCGCGCGCCGAAGACCTCGGTCAGCGCGTCGGCCTCGGCCGCGTCGAGTTCGGGCACGCCCGCGCCGTCGGCGAAGACGACGGCGATCTCCTCCGGCCCGGCGCCGGCGTCGGCGAGGGCCTGCTCGACGGCCCGGCGCAGGGCCGGGGGGCGCCCGGATCCGGGGCGCGGGTCGAAGGTGGCGCCGAATCCGGCGATCTCGCCGTAATGGCCGCGCCCGCGCGCACGGGCCCGTTCGCCGCTCTCCAGGGTGAGGAGAGCGCCGCCCTCACCGGGCAGATGGCCGCAGGCCCGGTCGTCGAAGGGCCGGTAGGTGTCGGCGGTGAGCCGTCCGCCGGCCAGTTGGGCGGCCATGCCGTACGGGCACAGGGAGCAGTCCATGCCGCCGGAGATCATCAGCTGCGCACCGGCACGGATCTGGCGTCTGGCGTGGGCGAGGGCGTCCAGGCCGCCGGCCTGCTCGCCGACGAAGACACCGGTCGGCCCGTTCATGCCGTGCCGGATGGAGATCTGGCCGGTGTTGACGGCGTAGAACCAGGCGAAGGACATGTAGGCGCTGACCTTCTTGGGGGACTCGCCCCACAGGTGCTGAAGCTCGCGCTGGCCGAAGCCGAAGCCGCCGGAGGAGCCGGCCGTGACGACACCGCGTTCCAGCGACGGCACGGAGTCGAGGTCGATGCCGGCGTCGGCGACGGCCCAGTCGGCCGCGGCCAGGGCGAACTGGGTCATGCGGTCGGTCTGCGGGATCAGCCGGCTGGGCAGGTGGTCGCCCGCTTCGAACCCGGTCACCTCGCCCGCCCGGCGTGTCGGATAGCGGCTGGGGTCGAACGCCTGGACGCGCCGGATGCCGTCCTCGCCGCGCAGGGTCGCCGCCCAGTAGGCGTCGAGTCCGACACCGGTGGGGGCGACGACACCGATGCCCGTGACCACGACGGAGGTCATGCGGCCCGCCCCTCGGGCCGGCGCAGCACCATGGCGCTCTGGAAACCGCCGAAGCCGCTGCCCACGGTGAGCGCGGCCGACATGTGCCGCTCCCGGGCGTGCAGGGGGACGTAGTCCAGGTCGAGTTCGGGATCGGGGTCGGTCAGGTTCGCGGTGGGCGGGATGACGCCGTGTTCGAGGGCCAACGCGGTGGCGGCGATCTCGATGGAGCCGATGGCGCCCAGCGAGTGCCCGATCATCGACTTGATGGAGCTGACCGGGATCCGGTGGGCGTGGGCCCCGAGACTGCGCTTGAGGGCCGCGGTTTCGTGCACGTCGTTCTGCTTGGTGGCGGTGCCGTGGGCGTTGACGTAGCCGAGCGCGCCGGGCCCGAGCCGGGCCTCGTCGAGGGCGGCGTCGACGGCGGCGGCGAGCTCCCGGCCGTCGGTGCGCAGCCCGGTCATGTGGTACGCGTTGCCCCGGGAGGCGTAGCCGGCGATCTCGGCGTACACGTGGGCGCCCCGGCGCCGGGCCGCCGTGAGCTCCTCCAGGACCAGGACGGCGGCGCCCTCGCCGAGGACGAAGCCGTTGCGGGTGCGGTCGAAGGGGCGCAGCGCGGTCGCCGGGTCGTCGTTGCGGGGGGAGGTGGCCCGGATGGCGTCGAAGCAGGCCACGGTGATCGGGGAGATGGGGGCGTCGGTGGCCCCGGCGATCATCACGTCGGCGGTGCCCTCGCGGATGAGGGCCGCCGCGTGCCCGACCGAGTCGAGGCCGGAGGTGCAGCCGGCCGACACGACGGTGCAGGGGCCTTCGGCGCCGGCCTCCCAGGCGAGTTCGGCGGCCATGGAACTCGGCACGAAGTGGTCGTACAGGTGCGCGCCCGCGGCGGTGTGGTCGACCAGCCACTCCTGTCCGCCGTCGCTCAGGGCCACGTACTCCTCTTCGAGTTTCTGGGTGCAGCCGACCGCGCTGCCGAGACTGACGCCGGTGCGGTGGGCGGTGTCGGGGTCGGGCTCCAGGCCGCTGTCGAGGACGGCTTCGCGCAGCGCGACCAGGGCGAACTGCGCCGCCCGGTCGAGCCGTTCGGCGTCCTCGGGGCTCAGGCCGTGCTCCGCGGCGTCGAAGTCGCACTCGGCCGCGATCCGGGAGCGGAAGGGGGCGGGGTCGAAGAGGCTGATGGTCCGGGTGGCGGTGCGGCCGCCGGTGATGGTCTGCCAGAACTGCTTGGTGCCGATGCCGCCGGGGGCCACCACTCCGATCCCGGTGATCGCGACCCGCCGGGTCATCGGACCTCCCCGGTGGCGCTGTGCCGCTCCAGGTAGAGGTTCGAGCTGCTGGTGCTGATCGCCCGCAGCGCCTCGGCGTGCGGCCGGAAGCCGGCCTGGCCGACGGCGGCGCGGAAGGAGGTGACATCGGCCCAGCGGGCGATGTTGACGTAGGCCTGCGGCTGTTCCACGTGGCGTACGAGGGTGTAGCCGAGGAAGCCGGGCTGGTGCTCCATATACCGTGCCGTGCGGGCGAAGACGTCCTCGAACTCTTCCGGAGTGGTGCGCAGGGTGAAGCTGTTGACGAAGGTGACCGGGCCGCCGGAGGCGGGGCCGGGTTGCTCAGCTGACATGGGATCGGTGCTCCTCATCGTCCGGGCGTCCGGCGACGCGTACGCCGAGGTCAGACTGAAACCCTCGGTGGCGTGCCTCGCGACGGCCTAGAAGACGGCTGGATCCCACCCCCGGGTCAGGGGCTGCCGCGCCCCAGCCGCACAGGGATGCCGACGTCCCGCTGCCAGGCGTGGCCGAGCCCGGCGGCGGCGGCGATGGCGCCCCAGCCGGCCAGCTCACCGCCCTGGTAGTGGACGATGTCGGAGCCGGTGCGCCGGGGCAGGGCCCGGCCAGCGACGATCTCGGCGAGCAGCAAGGGCTCGTGCCGGGTGCCGGCGGAGCCGCCGTAGGGCGGAGCGAGGCTGACGTGCCGGACGTCGGAGTCGGTGGCGACGTGCGCGGCCGTGGCGGTCTGGTCGATCAGCAGCGCCCCGGCCGTGAGCCACTCGGTCCTCACAGGCGGATGGCCGCCGGTGGTGGCGACGACGTCGGCGCCCCCGGCGGTGGTGCGGGCGTCCTCGGAGACGCGCACCCGCAGACCGGTGCGCAGGGCGGCCGCGTCGGCGAAGTCCCGGGCCCGGCCGGGCTCCCGGCCGACGACGTGCACCTCGGAGAGCGACGGCAGCGCGCGGTGCAGGACGAGAAGGCAGGACCAGGCCGGTTCACCGGTGCCGAAGAGACCGAGCATGGAGGGCACCGGCGGGGCCAGATACCGCGCGGCGAGCCCGGAGGGGATGGCGCTGCGCCAGCCGTCCAGGGCGCCGGCGTCGACGAGGCCGAGGAGGGATCCGTCATCGGCGAGCAGCAGTTCCACGCACGGGGCGGACTGGTCGACGCCGGGGTCGAGACGGACGGCGAAACACCGGCCGAAGGGGCCGGGGGCATGGGGCCCCACGGTCAGCCGGCAGCGTGTGGCGGGGAGCAGGACCAGGGTCTCGGGGCCGAGCGCCGGCCCATGGCCGAGGAGCAGTCGCTGGACGTCGGAGAACCGGTCCTCCATGAAGGCCTCGTCGTCGAAGGCGTCGTCCACGTCTTCGGAGGTCAGCATGATCGGCACAGCGGTCGTCCTCTCGGGACGGGCATGATGGGTATGCAAACTTGAGTATCACGGCACGCGTGCCGTCATCCACCGAACCCCGGTCAACGGCCGGAAGGGCTCCTTCTCAGGCGCCCTTCTCCTCCCCCGCCATGACGTAGGCACCCGCCTCCAGGCGCTCGATCAGCGCCTCGGTCCAGGCGGCCTGGCTCGCGGCGCTGTGTTCCCAGAGGCCGAGGAGCTCACGGATGTGGGCCCGCTGCGGCCGCTCGCCCGCCGTCTCGTCGACCTTGGCGATCAGCTCACCCTGCTCGGCCGAGAGCGACGCGATGCGCTCGCGCAGCAGACCGATCGCCTCCTCGCGGCTGAGCGCGGGCAGCAGGACCAGCGCCGCCCCCAGCATGTCCGGCCGGTTGTTCCCCTGGCGCAGCGCGTCACGCAGCAGCCGGAAGAACTCCTCCTCGCCCGGGGGCGCGATCTCGTAGTCGACCCGCCCAGGCCAGTCGGGGATGTCAGTCGACTTGAGCAGCCCGTCCTTGGCCAGCTGCCTGAGCGCGTGGTAGATCGAGCCGAACTTGATGTGCGCCCATTCGTCGGCACCCCAGGACAGCAGCTCGGAGCGGACCAGATAGCCGTGCGCCCGGCCGTGCATGCGCACGACCCCCAGGACGAGCAATCTCGTGGCAGACATCGTCTCCCTGCTGAATCTCCCTCACGGCACGGACCGCAACCGGTGCCCCGCGCATCGACCGGGCGTCGCCGGCTGGTCCCACGGTAGTACATGACCTGCTGTTCTCCGCGGGCGCGGGAGGGGCGGAACGCGCACAGCGCCCCGCGTCGAGCGCCGCTGCAACGACTCTCGACTCCCGTACGAGGTCACGGCCCGAGTGTGGAGGCCCATCGCATACGGTCGTTCGCCGGAACAGGGGTTGGGATGCGGGTACTCTTCACCACCTTCGCCGCCAAGTCGCACATGCACGCCCAGGTGACACTTGCCTGGGCCCTCAAGGCAGCGGGCCACGACGTCAGGATCGCCAGCCATCCCGATCTCGCCGACGAGATCACCCGTACCGGGCTGACCGCCGTCGGGGTCGGGGAGGAACTGCGTCTCGACGAGCAGATGCAGGAGACCCAGGAGAACATCGGCCAGGACGTCGACCAGCTGGAGAGCCAGGCGCAGGTCGGTCTCGACATGAGCGAGGTCCGCCCGGAGCGGCTGACCTGGGACTACACACTCGGTGTGTTCACGGCCATGACCTCGGTCGTCTTCCAGAACTGCTGCTCCGACCAGATGGTCGACGAGCTGGTGGAGCACTGCCGCTCCTGGAAGCCCGACCTGGTCCTGTGGGACACCATGACCTTCGCCGGCGCGATCGCCGCCATGGCCACCGGGACGGCGCACGGCCGGCTGCTCTTCGGCCTGGACCTGGCGGGCCGGATGCGGGAGACGTTCCTGCAGCAGCTGGCCGCGCGCCCGCCGGAGCTGCGGGACGACCCGCTGCGCGAGTGGCTCACCTGGAGCCTGGAGCGGCACGGCGCCTCCTTCGAGGAGGCCGCGGTGACGGGCGACTTCACCGTCTGCCCGCTGCCGGCGTCCATGCGGTTCCCGGTGGACCTGCACTACGTGCCGGTGCGGTACGTGCCGTACAACGGCCAGTCCACGGTGCCGCAGTGGCTCCAGGAGCCGCCGAAGCGGGGCCGCCGGGTGTGCATCACCCTGGGCGTGGCGCACCGCGAGGTGCTGGGCGCCGACCGGGCCTCCATCGGCGACCTGCTGGAGGCCGTCGCGGGTCTCGACGACGTCGAGGTCGTCGCCACGCTCAACGAGAACCAGCTGAAGGACTTCGATTCCCTCCCGGACAACGTGCGGGCCGTCGACTTCGTCCCGCTGGACGCGTTGCTGCCCACCTGCGACGCGGTGATCCACCACGGCGGATCGGGCAGCTTCGGCACCGCGATGATCCACGGCGTGCCGCAGCTCATCGTCGTCGACGGCGTCTGGGACACCATCAACAAGGCCCGTTACCTGGAAGAGCGCCAGGCCGGGCTGTACGTCCCCGGCAAGCTCAGCGCGAAGGGACTGCGCGAGCTGCTCGTCCGTCTGCTCGAGGAACCGGTCTTCAAGCGCAACGCCGAGGCGCTGCGGCGTGAGGCGCTGGCCGCTCCCGCCCCCGCGCAGGTCGTCCCCACGCTGGAGCGCCTGGCCGCCGAGTACCGCCGCCGGTGACCGGCGCGAGACCCGCACCCGGGCCGCCGGCCCTGCCGCACCCCACTACCACACGGACGGTGAACCAAGCGATGCAGATCCGTAAGCTCAAGGTCGAGGGGGCGTACGAATTCACCCCCCGTCAGTTCCGCGACCACCGCGGGTTGTTCGTCTCCCCCTTCCAGCTGGAGGCGTTCCAGCAGGCTCTGGGACGTCCGCACTTCCCGGTGGCGCAGACCAACCACAGCATCTCCCGGCGCGGCACGGTCCGCGGCATCCACTTCACCGTCACGCCGCCCGGTACCGCGAAGTACGTGTACTGCGCGCGCGGACGGGCCCTCGACATCGTGGTCGACCTGCGGGTCGGCTCGCCGACCTTCCGGCAGTGGGACGCGGTCGAGATGGACCAGGTCCACTTCCGCGCCTCGTACTTCCCGGTCGGCGTCGGCCACGCCTTCGTCGCGCTCGAGGACGACACCGTCATGTCCTACCTGCTCACCGGCCCGTACGTGGCCGAGAACGAGCTCGCCGTCGACATCTTCGACAAGGACCTGGACGTGCGGATCCCCTCGGACCTGGACACGGTGCAGTCGGACCGGGACGCCGCGGCGCTGTCCTTCGCCGCGGCGCGGGCCCAGGGCCTGCTGCCCGACTATGCCGAGTGCGCCGCGGTCGAGGAGCGCCTGTGGCAGCCCTCAGGCGTCGGCGTCCCGCGGTGAGCCCGGCGATGTCCACCACCACGCAGGGCGAGACGGCCACCGCCACCGTGGCCGTGCTGGGTGCCACCGGGTGCGTCGGCCGCAGCATCTGCGACGAACTGCTGCGGACCGGGCACCGGGTGCTCGCGGTGGCCCGGCACCCGGCTCCCCACACGCGCGCGCACGCCTTCGTCCCCCTCGACGTCGCCGGCACCGCGCCGGAACGGCTCGCCGCGCTCCTCGACGCACACGGTGTCGGCACGGTGATCAATGCCACCGGCGGCTGGGGCACCACCGTGGAGGAGATGCGCCGCGCCCACATCGATCTCCTGGAGCGCCTGACCGACGGGTGTGCCGCGACCTCCCGGCGGCTGCGGATCGTCCAGATGGGGTCGATCCACGAGTACGGGCCCGTGCCCGACGGCGTCCTCATCGACGAACAGCGCGAACCCGGCCCGCTGACCCCGTACGGACTGACCAAGCGCACCGGCTCCGAGCACCTGCTCGCCCAGACCCGGGCGGGCCGGGTGGACGGGATCGTGCTGCGCGCGGTCAACGTCTGCGGACCGCACACCACGACGGCCAGCTTCCTCGGCGGCGTCGTGGCCCGGCTGCGCGCCCTCGGCCCCGGCGACGTGCTCACCCTCGACGTCGCCGACGCCCGGCGGGACTTCGTCGACGTACGGGACCTGGCCCGGGCGGCCGTCGCCGCGGTGCACGCGCCCGTCAGCGGCCTGGTCGTGAACATCGGGCGCGGCGAGGCGGTGCCGATGCGCGGCCTGGTCGAGGCTCTGTTCGACGCTGCCGGCGTGGACACCGCGTCGGCGCGGCTCAACTCCGCCGAGGTCGCCAGCAAGGGCGGCGGCTGGACCTGCGCGGACATCCGGTTCGCCGCCCAGGTGCTCGGCTGGCGGCCCACGATCCCGCTCGGCGACTCCGTCCGGGCGATGTGGGAAGCGGCAGCCGGCTCCACCTCCCTGGAGGTCTCATGAGCAACTCCCGCGCCTCAGCAACCGCTTCCGCGACCACCCGCGATCCCGTCGAGCGGCGGATCGACGCGTCGGCGCGACTGCGGACCGGCCCTCTCGGCGACCTCTCCGACGTCAGTGACTGGTTCGCCGACTACGGCCGGCAGGCCTACACCCATGTCGACCGGGTTCCCCTGCACGCCCTGGAGGGCTGGGAGACCGACCCGGACACCGGCGATCTGCGCCACCACACGGGCCGGTTCTTCACCGTGCACGGATTGGAGGTCGAGCGTCCGGGCACGCCGGTCCCGCGGTGGACACAACCGATCATCAACCAGCCGGAGATCGGCATCCTGGGGATCCTCACCGCCCCCGTCGACGGGGTACTGCACTGCCTGATGCAGGCGAAGGTCGAGCCCGGCAACGCCGAGGGGCTCCAGCTCTCCCCGACCGTCCAGGCCACCCGCAGCAACTACACCCGGGTCCACCAGGGGCGCCCGGTGCCGTATCTGGAGCACTTCCTGGACATCCACCGCCGTCCGGGGGTGCTCGCCGACGTACGGCAGTCCGAGCAGGGGTCGTGGTTCTACCGCAAGCGCAACCGCAACGTGATCATCGAGCTGCCGGAGCCCGTGGAGGCCCGCGACGGGTACCGCTGGATGCCCCTGGGCCAGATCCACGAGCTGCTGGGACGCAGGGACACGGTCAACATGGACGCCCGGACCGTGCTGTCGTGCCTGCCGTTCACCGGGGCGGGCGTCGACAAACCGGACGGTGACGACTTCCGGTCCGCGCTGCTGCGCTCGGGCGATCCCGGGTCGGTCGGTGTGCACAGCGCGGCGGAGATCCTCGGCTGGATCACCGACCGGCGCACCAGCAACGACATCGCGGTCCGCCGGGTCGCGCTCGGCGAGCTGCGGGACTGGAACCGCACCGACGAGCGGATCCACCACGACGCGGGCGCCTTCTTCGACGTCATCGGGGTACGGGTGGACGCCGGCGGCCGCGAGGTCCACCGGTGGAGCCAGCCGATGATCGAACCGGTCGGGGAGGGCGTCATCGCCTTCCTCGTCCGGCGGTTCGAGGGCGTGCTGCACGTCCTCGTGCACGCGCGCGTGGAGCCGGGTTTCGCGGATGTGGCGGAGTTGGGCCCGACCGTTCAGTGCGTGGCGGAGAGCCACGCACAGCTGCCCGGCGGCACGGCGCCGCCCTTCCTCGACGAGGTGCTCAGGGCGCCCGCGGAGCGCGTCCGGTTCGACACGGTGCTGTCCGAGGAGGGCGGCCGCTTCTTCCACGCGCTCAACCGGTACATGATCGTGGAGACCGACCAGGACGTGCCCCGCGACCATCCCGACTACCGCTGGATGACGCTGCACCAGCTGTCGGACCTCCTGCGGCACAGCCATTACGTCAACGTCCAGGCCCGCAGCCTCATCGCCTGCCTGCACAGCCTGTACCACGGGGCCTGACGGCAGCAGGCCCGCGAACGCCGTGTCCCGGTGAGGCGGTCGGCCTCACCGGGACACGGCGTTCGCGGGCACCCGTACGGCGTCAGAGGCCGGTGATCACCTCGCGGAGCGCCTCGATCACCTTCTCCTGGACGTGTTGCGGCAGCGAGGGGTACATCGGCAGGGAGAAGATCTCCTTCGCCAGCCGCTCGGTCACCGGCAGATCGCCCTCGCGGTAACCGAGATGGGCGAAGCCGCTCATCGTGTGCACCGGCCAGGGGTAGCTGATGTTCAGCTCGATGTCGTACGCCTTGAGCCGCTCGATGATGCGGTCCCGCTCGGGGTGGCGCACCACGTGGACGTAGTGGACATGATCATTGCCCACCGCGTTCGCGGGAAGGACCAGGCCGGTGTCCCCCAGCCCCTCCGCATAGCGTCGCGCCACGCGCCGCCGGCCCTCGATGTAGGCGTCGAGGCGCCGTAGCTTGCGGCGGAGGATCTCCGCCTGGACCTCGTCGAGGCGGCTGTTGTGTCCGGGGGTCTGGACAACGTAGTACCGGTCCTCCATACCGTAGTAGCGCAGCCGGCGCAGGTTCGCGTCCGTGCCGGTGTCCCGGGTGACCACGGCACCGCCGTCGCCGTACGCCCCGAGCACCTTCGTCGGGTAGAAGGAGAAGGCCGCGGCGTCGCCCATGGTCCCGGCCAGCCGGCCGTGGTGGCGGGCGCCGTGGGCCTGGGCGCAGTCCTCCAGGACCTTCAGCCCGTGGCGCTCGGCGAAGGCGGTCACCGCGGCCATGTCGACGCACTGCCCGTACAGGTGCACCGGCACGATGGCCGTGGTGCGCTCGGTGAGCGCGTCGGCGAGCAGGTCGGTGCGCATGAGGTAGTCCTCCTCACGCACGTCGACGAAGACCGGCCGGGCCCCGACGGCGTCGATGGCCAGGACGGTCGGGGCCGCCGTGTTGGACACCGTGATCACGTCGTCGCCCGGTTTCACCCCGAGTGCCTGCAGGCCGAGGACGAGCGCGTTGGTGCCGTTGTCCACGCCCACGCAGTGCGCCTGTCCGTGGTAGGCGGCGAACTCCTGCTCGAAGCGGGAGACGCTCTCGCCGAGGACGAGCTGACCGGACTGGAACACGGTGTCGACGGCGTCGAGGAGTTCCTCGCGCTCCTCGGCGTACTCCCGCAGATAGTCCCAGACGTATGTGGTCATCGCTCGGACACCTCCCGCTCCTTGACTCCGACGAAGAGGCCGCGGCCCGTCGGCGGGCCCGGCCGGTACGTGACGGAGCAACCGGCGTCCGTGAACGCCTGCTCGTACTCCTCACGCGTGAAGAGGGTCAGTACGTCGATCTCGGTGAAGGTCCGGATGCCCGACGGCTCCCCGACGAGGAAGCGGACCTCCATGCGGGTGGCGCGCCCCTGGAGGGTCGAGTGGGAGATCCGGGCCACGGTCCGGTCGCCCTCGCGGGCAAGGTCCCCGGCCACGAACCCTTCCCGGAACTGCTCGGGGAACCACCAGGGTTCGATGATCAGCGCGCCTCCCGGGTCGAGATGGCGGGCCATCGAGGCCACCGCGGAGCGCATCTCCTCGACGCTGCCGAGATAGCCGATGGCGCAGAACATGCAGGTGACGACGGAGTACCGGCGGCCGAGGTCGAAGTCGCGCATGTCGCCCTCGTGGATGGTCAGGCCGGGCCACCTCCGAAGCGCCAGGTCACGCATCGGCGCCGCGATCTCCAGGCCCTCCGCCGTGGCGAAGAGCTTGCTGAACGGTCCGAGATGGGCGGCGGTGCCGCACGCCACGTCGAGCAGCGCGTCGGCGCCCGGGGCATGCCGGCGTGCCAGAGCCGCGATGTCCTCGGCCTCCGCCGCCCAGTCCTTGCCCCGGCTGCGGTACACCGTCTCGTAGACCTCGGCGAGGTCCGTGCTGTACATGGTTTCTCCTCGGGTCGGCTGCTGTCTTGGGGCGCCAGGTGGCGGTGGGCCGGGGCTCTCCTAGTCGTCGACGAGGGCGACCGCCCGCGCCCAGCCGGCCCCGGCGCCGGCCACCTTCACCGGGAAGCAGGCCACCTGGAAGCCGTACGGTGCGGGCAGTTCCCGCAGTCCCGCCAGCCGCTCGATCTGGCAGTACTCCCGGTGGCGTCCGGCGATGTGGGCCGGCCAGAGCACGGCGGGGTCCCCGGTCCGCCGGTACTCGGCGATGATCGTGGCGAACGGCGCGTCCAGGCTGAACGCGTCGGTGCCGACCACGCGGATGCCGGCGTCGAGCAGGAAGGCGATGCCGCTCGCGTCGAGCCCGACGAAGTCGGTGAAGTACCGGCTCGTGCCGGACCACTCGGCGGCGCCGGTGTGCAGGATGACGATGTCGGACGGGGCGAGCGTGTACCCGATCCGGTCGAGCTCCTTGCGGAGGTCGGCCGCGTCGACCACGCCCGCCTCACGGCCCCGCACGTCCAGGACTACGCCGGGGGCGAGGAACCACTCCAGCGGCATCGCGTCGATGTGCCGGGGGACGCCGGTGCCGTACGTCGTCCGGGAGCCGTAGTGCGAGGGCGCGTCGACGTGGGTACCGGTGTGGGTGGTCAGACTCAGCCGGTCCAGCGAGAGGAACTCGCCGTCGGGCAGGTCGTCGGGGTCGAACTCGATGCCGAAGTGGCGCCGCATCTCGTCGCGCATGTGCAGCGCGCCCTCACGCGGGGACATCACCTCATGGACAACCGGGTCCGGTTCGAACGAGCCGGAGTCCACCGGCGAGGACAGGTCAATGATGCGCACGGTCACCTCCTGGACGACCAAGCCAGCCTGGCCGCAGCCGCTCGGAAGGCATTGGAATCCCGCTCAACGACCGCGCGGCCGTCTCGAGCGGGATTCGACAGGGGTGCGTCAGGGTCGGGCGGCAAGGACCGTCGTACGGGAGGCCGTTCATGGACAACGCCCACAGCACGCACAGCACGGACATCCAGCAGTTCTACGCCCGCCACATGCAGCTGCTGGACAGTGGGGAGGCCGAGGCGTGGGCCGGCACATTCACGCCCGACGCCACCTTCGCGGCCCCGTCGATGACGGAGCCCGTCCGGGGCCGGGACGACATCGCCGCCGGCGCGCGGGCGGCGACCGAGGAGCGGGCCGCGGCCGGGGAGGTACACCGTCACTGGGTGACGATGACGACCGCCCGCGACACCGCCGACGGGATCGAGACCGTGTCGTACGTGCAGATCCTGGCGACCCCGCGCGGTGGCGCCCCGCGGGTGCACCTGTGCTGCTTGATGCGCGACCGGCTGGTCCCGCGTGACGGTGAACTGCTCGTGGCGGAGCGGCACATCACCCGCGACGACCGGCCGGGCGACTGACCTCGACCCCGCTTCGAGCCGTCGTCAGTAGCGTCCCGGCATGACTCCTAGGACTGTGATCATCACTGGTGGCGGCACCGGAATCGGCCGTGCGACGGCCCGTCGCTTCGCCGGGCAGGGCGACCGTGTCCTGGTCGTGGGCCGCACATCCGCCGCCCTCGACGAGACCGCCGACGGCCACGACGGCATCCGCACCCTGGCGGCGGACATCACCGAACCGGGCGCCGGTGAGGTGGTGGTGGAGGCCGCGCTGCGGGCGTTCGGACGCGTCGACGTGCTGGTCAACAACGCCGGGACCGGTACGTTCGCGCCGCTCTCCAAGCTCGACCGGGCCGCGACCGAGCAGCAGGTCGCCGTCAACCTGATCGCGCCGGCCTTCGTGGCACAGGCCGCGCTGGACGCCCTGGAGGCGACCGGCGGCACCATCGTCAACGTCAGCTCCGCCGGGTCGCTGGGCATCCAGGCGTTCCCCGACAACTCGGTCTACTGGGCCACGAAGGCGGCGCTGAACCACTTCACCCGCACCTGGGCCGTGGAGCTCGCGCCGCGCGGCATCCGGGTGGTGTCGGTAGCACCGGGCGTGACCGAGACCGGCATCGGAGAGCGGGTCGGCATGTCCGCCGAGGAGTACCAGGGGTTCCTCGGGCAGAGCTCCGAGCGGATCCCCGTCGGGCGGGTGGCCACCCCCGAGGACGTGGCCTGGTGGATCACCGCGCTGGCCGACCCCGGGGGCCGTTACGTGACGGGCGCGGTCGTCCCGGTCGACGGCGGTCTCTCCCTCACCTGACCCCCTCCGGGCACCGGCCCGCGCACGTCCACGGGCCGCACCGTTCGCCGGTGCGGCCCGTGGACGTGCGTGCGGGTCGAGGTGAACGCTCAGACGCCGTCGTGCTCGACCCTGCGGTGGCGGACCAGCCAGCTGTCGCCGTGCGGCACCAGTTCGTCCTCGCACACCGCGCTCAGGTGCAGCCGGGCCGGTCCGCCGCGCGGGGTCACCAGGACCTGCGCGTAGCAGCGGGCGTTCAGGGAGCCGTCGGGCCCGGGCACCACGGTGAGCATGGAGAACACGTGCCGCCGCTGTTCCGGTGTGTCCGCCGTCCGCTCCAGATTCCGGCGTACGGCCGCGGCGACGGCCTCCCGGCCGCGCAGGGGCTCGGGGACGGTGTTCTGTGCGAAGACGCCGTCCTCGGTGAAGGTCGCCACCCACTCTTCGGCCCGCCGCTCGTCGAGGAGCCGCATCTGCCGCGCGTAGAACTGCTGCACGGCGACGTACGTCTCGGCGGAGACCGGCTCGGCGCCGCGCAACCGCTCGGCGTACTCCGCCGCGCACCGCAACGTCGCGAGGCTGTTGCGGCCGAGCGCCTCCCGGATCATGGTGCGGGCGGCGGCCACGCCGGCCTGCGGGCCGAGGACGGTGGTCACGGCCTCCGGCTCGATCCGCACGGTGTGACGTGAGGTGACGGTGCAGCCCCGCTCGTCCTCCTCGAAGATCCATTCGCCGGTGTGCGCGGCCATCAGCGCCGGCGTCCGGATCTGCTTGTACACGATCCGCTCGGCGGGGAAGCAGACGCGCACCGAACGGGTGGTGTGGGTCTCGCCGTCGGCGGTGAGCGTGTCCATCTCCAGGATCTGCTCGTTCGGAGTGTCCTCGGTGAGGACGACCCGGGCGACGTGCGGCAGCCGCTCCGTCCAGCGGTCGGCCGCGCGGACGAACTCGTAGGCGTCCTTCGCCGAGCCGTTCACGCGCACGCTGTCGTCGAACGTGAAGGTGAGGTCCGGGTCCGCGTCCTCGACGCCCCGGCGCAGCGCCTCCAGCTCGGACCCGGTGTTGGTGTCGACGGCCCGGCGGATCCACTCCACGTGCTCGGGGGCGTCGTCCACGGCGGTGAACGCGTGCGTGAAACGGACCCGGGTGCTGTCCGCGCCGAGCGGCTCCAGCCGCCACTCGCCGCTCATGGATCGCACCGGCGCCCGGGAGACCTCCTGACGGAACGTCACCCGCAGTCCCGCCCGGTCCAGTTCGCGGCGCGAGGTCCAGCTCTTGATCTCGCCGTTGGCCGTCGCCCAGATCCTCAGCCGCTCCTGCCGCTCGTCGCCCTCCAGGCGCTCGACGTGGACGCTGGGCGGGAAGTGCACCGGCCAGCGGGAGGCTTCGGCGACGAGGTCGAACACCGCCTCGGCGGGCGCCCGAACGTCGATCTCGTGAAGGGTGTGATGCACGGTCTCGTCCGGCATGGCTCTCCTCAGTAGTTTCCCAGCCCGCCGCAGACGTTGATCGCCTGCGCGGTGATGGATGCGGCCGTGTCGGTCAGCAGGTAGCCGACCAGGCCCGCCACCTCGTCGGGTGTCGTGTAGCGGCCGAGCGGGATCTTGGCCTGGAACCGGTCGAGCACCTCCTCCTCCGTGGTCTGCCAGGCGGCGGCGTAGCCCTGCCGGACCCGCTCCGCCATGGGGGTCTCCACATAGCCGGGGCACACCGCGTTGACCGTGATCCCGGTCGTGGCCAGCTCCAGGCCCAGGGCCTTGGTGAAGCCGACGACTCCGTGTTTGGAGGCGGAGTAGGGGGCGCCCAGCACCACGCCCTGCTTGCCGCCGGTGGAGGCGATGTTCACGATCCGGCCCCAGCCCCGCTCCCGCATGCGGCCGGTGGTCAGTACCGCGCGGGTGACGCGGAAGACGCTGTCCAGGTTCGTGGACATCACGTCGTCCCACAGCTCGTCGGTGATCGTGTGGGTCTGGCCGCCACCGCTGCGTCCGGCGTTGTTGACGAGCACCTCGACGGGCCCGTAGCGCTCCACCACGGCGGACACCAGGGTCTCGATCCGCGCCACGTCGCGTACGTCGCAGGCGGCGCCGTCCACGTCGTGGCCCTCCGCCCGCAGTTCCTTGACGGTGAGCGCTACCCGGTCGGCGTCCCGGGCGCACAGGAACACGCGGTGGCCGGCGGCGGCCAGCGAACGTGCCACGCAGAGGCCGATCCCGCTGGTGGCACCAGTGACGACGGCGACCCGGCTGGGGTGTGCGGACATGGTCTGATCAGCCCCTTCGCGTGCAGAACTCGGTGATGGACTCGACGACGTAGTCGAGCATTTCGTTGGTGAGCCCCGGATAGACGCCGATCCAGAAGGTGTCCTCCGTGACGGTGTCGCAGTTGGCCAGCTCGTCCACGACCCGGTAGCGCACGTCCTGGTAGGCGGGGTGGCGGGTGATGTTCCCGCCGAACAGCCGGCGGGTGCCGATCTTCCGGCCTTCCAGGAAGTCGACGAGGTCCCTGCGCGTGAAGCCGGCGCCGGGCAGCACGGTCAGGGCGAAGCCGAACCAGCTGGGGTCGCTGCCCGGGGTGGCCCGCGGCAGCAGCAGTCCGGGCACATCGGCCAGTCCGTCGCGCAGCCGCCGCCAGTTGCGCTTGCGGGCCGCGACGAAGTCGTCCACCTTCTGCAACTGGCTGAGCGCCAGGGCGCCCTGCAGGTCGGTGGCCTTCAGGTTGTAGCCGACGTGGGAGAAGATGTACTTGTGGTCGTAGCCGGCCGGGAGGGTGCCGAGCTGGTAGTCGAACCGCTTCAGGCAGGTGTTGTCGGTGCCCGGTTCGCACCAGCAGTCCCGGCCCCAGTCGCGCATCGACTCCACGATCCGGGCCAGCTCCAGGCTCGACGTGAGGACGCAGCCGCCCTCGCCCGCGGTGATGTGGTGGGCGGGGTAGAAGCTCACCGTCGACAGGTCTCCGAAGGTGCCGGTGAGCCTGCCCCCGTAGGTTGAACCGACGGCGTCGCAGTTGTCCTCGATGAGGAACAGGTCGTGCCGGGAGGCCAGTTCCGCGACCTCGGCGACGGGGAACGGGTTGCCGAGGGCGTGCGCGATCATGATGAGCCTGGTGCGGGAGGAGATCGCCGCCTCGATCTGCGCCAGTGAGGCGTTGTAGGTGCCCAGTTCCACGTCCACGAACACCGGCGTCAGGCCGTTCTGGACGAGCGGGTTGATCGTGGTGGGGAAGCCGGCGCCCACCGTGATGGCCTCGTCGCCGGGGCGCAGCCGCAGGTCCTTCAACTTCGGTGAGGTGAGCGCACTGACCGCCAGCAGGTTGGCCGACGATCCCGAGTTCACCATGTGCGCCTTGCGCAGCCGGAAATAGCGGGCGAACTCGCTCTCGAACTTCCGGGTGCGCACACCGGCGGCGATCCGCATCTCCAGGGCCGCCTCGACCAGGGCGTGCCGGTCCTCCTCGTCGAGAACCGCGCCCGAGGACAGGATTGGCGTGGCCCCCGGTTCGAAGGCGCGCGTTCCCTGTTCCTTGTGGTACTTGCGCGCCAGTTCCAGCACCAGCGCCTTGGTGTCCGTCACCTCTGAATCCCTCACCCTCGCTCGTGGACGGAGCCGTTCGTGCCGTGCGCGGCCTGTGCCGCTCCAGCGTCACCGCGGTGTTCGGCGACCAGCCGCTCCAGCACCGGGACGATCTCGTTGGGGCTGGGCACGGCAAGCAGTTCCTCCTGGAGCCGCCGGGCCCCCCGGGCGAACGACGGCTCGGTGATCAGTCGCTGGACCTGCTTGCGCAGCACGTCCGCAAGCAGGTCGGTGCTCGGCACGCACAGGCCGGCGCCGATGTCCTCCAGACCGCGGCCCATGACCTCGGTGTCCCAGCCGAAGGCCAGGATCAGCTGGGGAACGGCGTGCAGTTCGGCCGTCGCCTTGGTGCCGACACCCCCGTGGTGCACGACCGCGTCGCAGGTGGGCAGCAGGTCGTTGAGCGGGACGAAGTCGACCAGGCGTACGTTGTCCGGCAGGTCCTTCGCCGCCTCGCGGGTCGCCTCGTCGACGGTGGCGACGATCTCCGCGTCCAGCTCAGCGAGCTGGGCCAGGAGTTCCGCCATGTCGACGCCGACGTCCGAGGCCGAGGAGCCGAGCGTCACGCAGACGCGGCTGCGCCCGGGGTCGGCCCGCAGCCAGTTGGGCACCACCGCGGGGCCGTTGTACGGAACGTGGCGTACCTGGACGGTCGGCAGTTTCAGGTCGAGCTGGGTGCTGGGCGGCGTGGTGTTGACCGTCCACTGGCCGGTGACCATGTCCTCGTCGAACCCGGCGCCGGATCCCAGCCGGCGCAGCGTGCGCTCCAGCCACTCCGCGGTGGGGTCCTCGCGGTGCTCCGGCTCCTGCTCGGCGGTCAGCCGCAGGAACTCCTTGCGGGCGCGCACGCTGATGTCGGGGCCGGAGACCAGCCGGCAGTGGGCCGCGCCCGTCACCCGCGCCGCGATGGCCCCGGCGAGGGTGAAGGTCTCCCAGACGACGAGATCGGGCTCCCAGGAGCGGGCGAAGTCCACCAGGGCGTCGACCATGGTGTCGTTGTTCAGGGCGCCATAGAGCGTGGGCACCATGACGTTCTCCAGGCCCAGCAACTGCTCGTACGTCCAGGGGTGTTCGCCGCGGGCCGCGTAGTCGAAACCCTGTACGTGGGCCGAGGCCTCGTCGTGGAGCCTGCCGAGCAGCCCGAGGTCCTCCAGGGCGCCGAGCGACCACTCGACGGGCACGGCGGTCAGTCCCGTGCCCGTGATGACGTCGGTCAGCTCGGGCTGGCTGGCGACCCGCACCTCGTGGCCGGCGGTGCGCAGCGCCCACGCCAGCGGCACCAGTGGGTAGTAGTGGGTGTGGTGAGCCAGTGAGGTGAACAGAACCCTCATCGCGTCTCCTCCTCGCCGAGTCGGGCCGGCAGCCTGGCCAGGCGCCGGGTCAGGGGCGCCCGGCGCACGCGCACCGGCTCGCCGTCCGGCCGCAGCAGCGGGAACCGCGCGGCCAGCGCGAGCAGCGCCTGCTCGGCCTGCGCCCGTGCGGCCGGGAGCACCGTGGCGCAGGCGGCCACGGGCAGTGGGGCCGGATCGCCGCCGACCCCGGTGATCACAACGGTGACGGCGTCACCGGTCTCGACACGGGTGCCGGCCACCTCGGCCGGGGCGAGCGCCACCAGCGGATACGCCCGCCACAACGGCCTGTCGCGCAGAGCCTCCTCGACCACCCGGGCCGCGTGCGCGGGATCGGAGCGCAGCAGCGCCCACTCCCCCGGCCGGCCGAGGAGCGTCCGCAGGGCGTTGCCGAGCAGGTCCGAAGCGGCCCGGGCGCCGGCCACGGCGAGCACCAGGTCCGCCTCGGCCCGGTCGCGCCCGGCGAACAGCTCCCGCAGGCCCCGTACGCCGGCCGCCAAGCGCCGCGTCACCTCCAGCGTCTGCGGGCAGAGCAGCGCGTCCACGGCCGGGGCCACCGCGGCGAGGTCGGCGGCGAATGCCGCGTGCCGCTCCTCAGGGACGTCCAGCAGTGCGGCGTACATCGCCGCGGTCAGCTGCTCGACGAAGTCCGCCACCAGGTCGACCGGGCCCGCGCCGAGCCGGTCCGCGGCCTGCCCGGCCCGCTCCGCCAGCGCCCCGGCATGTCTGCGCACGGCCCTTGTCCCACCCCGCACCGCAAGGTGCCGGGCGAGCTCCGTGGTCCGCCCGTGCGCCGGGTCGGGCAGCCACGTCTGCGCCTGCGGCACGGCGGCGGACACCGCCAGGTCCGGGCAGCCGGACAACTCCTGGAGCGCCGTGCGGCCGGTGACGACCCACGTGTCGAGCCGGCTGCGCCACACCGGCCCTCGCTCCGCGATTGACGCGAGGACGCCGCCCCCGTCGTCCGTGCCGCCTTCGCCGATCTCGAATCCCCGTACCAGCCGCGCGTACGGGTCACCCGCCCCCGGTACGAACGGCTCGCCGTTGATCGCGTAGAGCCACTGTGCCGCGTGGACGAGTTGCAGTTCGCGCCCCAGGGCATTCGTCACCGCCGTCACCCCGCCACCTCCGTCATCCGATTCCCTCGGCAAGGTACGGGGCCGTATTAGAAGAACACTCGAAGTGGCCTTTTTTCCGCATCCACCGTTCCTCAAGCAGTGCTTGATCTCCCGGTCGTACGGTGGGGAAACCCACTGGACTCCCGCAAGGTGATGAGGATCCCTATGCCAGAGCACCGTCAGCAACGGGCGCTCAGAATGGGCGTGATCGGTACGGCGAACATCGCGATGCGCCGGATCATGCCCGTTCTCGCCGCGCATGACCACGTCGACCTCGTCGCGGTGGCCAGCCGGGACAAGGCCAGGGCCGAGCGCGTGGGAGCCGCCTTCGGCTGCGGTGGCGTGGGGGATTACGCGGAGCTCGTCGAGCGGGACGACCTGGACGCCGTTTATATTCCGCTGCCGCCCGGCATGCATCACGAGTGGGCACTGCGGGCTTTGCGGTCGGGAAAGCACGTGCTCGTCGAGAAACCGATGTCGGACGCGTACGAGAAAACGCTCGAGCTGATGTCGACCGCGTCGGAACTCGGGCTCGTGCTGGCCGAGAACTTCATGTTCCTGCACCATTCCCAGCACACCGCGGTGCGCGCGATGCTCGACGAGGCCGTGGGGGAACTGCGGCAGTTCTCGGGATCGTTCGCCGTGCCGCCGCTGGCGCCGGAGTCGTTCCGGTACCAGCCGGCGCTGGGCGGGGGCGCGTTGCTCGACGTCGGGGTGTATCCGCTGCGGGCGGCCCAGCTGTACCTGACCGGGGAACTCGATGTGCTCGGGGCCTGTCTACGCGTGGACGAGGCGACCGGGGTCGATGTGGCGGGCAGTGTGCTGCTGAGCGACGACCGCGGGGTGACGGCCCAGCTGGACTTCGGCTTCGAGCACTCCTACCGGTCGACCTACGCGCTGTGGGGCGACCGGGGGCGGGTGAGCGTCCGGCGTGCCTTCACTCCCCCGGAGCAGCTGAGGCCGGTGGTCCGGATCGAGCAGCAGGACGTGGTAACGGAGCGGTCGCTGCCCGAGGACAACCAGGTCTTCAACGCGATGGACGCCTTCGTCCGCGCGGCCCTCTCGGGCGGCGGCCCCCTCACCGACACGTCCGCGATCCGCCGCCAGGCCCTCCTGGTCGACCGCGTCCGCCGTGCGGCCAGACTCATCGGCGACCCGAAGTCCCGCGCGCACGACGCCCTGACGCAGGACCTGGGCCTGAGCTGACACGCGGCACGCGTCCGCCTCGACCCGACGGCTGGACATGGCCTCCACAGGGACTGCGGGGCACGACCGGCGTGAGCTGTCGGCCCTGGCGGACCTCCTGCTGTGCCGAGTCCGGCAGCGAGGACGCGACCGTCGCGATCACCAGCGGCACGTCCGCGACCGGCCCGCCCGCCCTCACCCGTCGCAGGCGCCCCGCCCCACCAGCTGCCCCACGTCCACCTCGGGCGCGCCCCGGCCACGCACCGACGCCGATCACGCCGCAGCGTCGCCCGGACCCGGCGTCGGGCGGTGGGCCCCAAGGGGTCGTCGACCGCGCCCGGCGCGACCGCCGTACGCCAGCACCCGGAACTCTGCGGCTCCCGCCCCGGCCCGCCCGGCGCCGGCGCCGGGCGCCCTCACGCATCGGCACCCCGCCGGAACTTCCGGCGGGGTGCGGGGTGCTGCTGCGTGCCGGCTCGGTGTCAGCGGGCGAGGACCTTGCGCAGGACGCCGTCGAGGGTGCTCGCCGTGTCGGTCGTCGGCTCGTCCGTGCGCCAGGCGACGATGCCGTCGGGACGGATCAGGCTCGCGCCCGCCTTGCCGATGCCGTAGCGGTCGGCCACTGTGTCCTCGGGGTCCGTGAGGCCGGCGCCGATCCGGTACGCCCGGACGGGGACGCCCAGTTCCGTCGCGACCGTCTCCGCCGCCGCGACCCAGTCCGCTCCCAGCTCACCCGCCAGCAGGGTCCAGCCGTCGCCGAACAGGTCGACCGTGGAGAGCCGTTCCCCGTGCCGGGACACCATGACGTGCGGTCCGCGGAAGCCGGGCCGGCCGCTCGGGGTCAGCGGGTTCTCCACCCGCGCCGGGTCGTCGTCCGTGGCCAGGACCGCCGAGGAGCGGTAGCGGAAGCCGAGCAGCGTCTCGGCGTACCCCACCGACTTGTCCCAGACATCCGCCATGTGCGGCGCCATCCGCTGCGCGTAGATCGCCAGCGCCTCGGCCACGACCAGCTCCGCGGCGACCTTGCGCTCGTCCTCGTACGTGCCGAGGAGACCCGTCCCCGCCTGCCCGTGCAGCACCGCCGCCAGCTTCCAGGCCAGGTCGAACCCGTCGGCGACGGCCGCGTTGCCGCTCATGCCCCCGGTCGGCGGGGTGACCTTCGCCGCGTCCCCGACCAGGAACACCCGCCCCTCGCGCCAGCGTTCGGCGATGCGCGCCGCCATCTCCCAGCCCTGGATGTCGACCAGTTCGGGCCGCACCTCGGGGGCGTCCAGCGCGAGGCCGATGAGCTCGATGCAGCGCTGTTGTGTGAAGTCCTCGGGGCGCTCGCCCTCGTCGGGGTCGTACTCGACGAAGAGGGTGTGCCGGTCGGGCCGGTCCGTCGGCCCGAACGTGCCCGTGAACCGCGGATGGTGGAGGTAGTACCAGCCGGTCATGCCCGGCTCGACGATGCCGGAGAGGTCCGCGTCGAAGATGATGCCGACCATGTGGGTCAGCGTGCCGTGCCCGTACCGCCGGATGCCCAGCGACTCCCGCACCAGGCTGCGGTTGCCGTCGGCGCCCACGAGGTACCCGGCGCGCAGGTCGTACTCGCCCCCGGGCCCCTCCAGCCGGGCCGTGACGCCGTCCTCGTCCTGGCGGAACGACAGCAGCCGGGTGCCGAAGCGGATGGCGCCGCCGTTCCGCTGCGCCTGCGCGAGCAGGATCGGCTCCAGCTTGTCCTGGGACAGCATCGCCCAGCCGGCCGGCGTGCACGGCCGGGTCGCGGCCACCATGTCGTCGAAGCTCTCCGAGACGGTCCGCAGAACCTCGCCGCGCACGCTCTGGGCGAGCCGGATGACGAAGTCGCCCTGGGCGCCGCGGATGTCGTCGGCCCGGGTCACCTCGTCCGCGACGCCCCCGATGCGCAGCAGCTCCATGGTCCGCGGGTTCTGCCCGGCGGCCCGCGGATACGGCGAGAGGCCGGGCCTGCGCTCCACCACGAGCACCCGGACGCCGTGCCGGGCGAGGAACATCGCCGTCGACAGGCCACCGAGGCCCGCACCCACCACCAGAACGTCGACCTCGTGGTCGCTCATGTCGTTCCTCTCTCGTCGTTTGTTGCGGGTTGCCGTCGTTGCTTCACTCGCGGACGCCGACGAACAGGCCACGGCCCGACGGCGCCTCGGGCAGGTACTCGACCGCGAAGCCGGCCTGCCTGAACGCCTGTTCGTACTCGGCCCGGCTGAACAGCGAGATGATGTGGGTGTCGACGAAGTGCCGGGCTCCGGCCCCGGGTTCGGCGACCACGAAGTGCACCTCCATGTGCGAGGTGCGGCCGCGGCGGGCGGAGTGCGAGACGCGGGAGACGGTGATGCCGTCGACGGTCACGACGTCGGCCGAAACATGGCCGTCGGCGAACGTCTCGTAGAACCACCACGGGTCGACCACGGCGACGCCGCCGGGCTCCAGGTGCCGGGCGAACTCGCTCAGCGCCCGGCCGAGATCGGTGACCGACGTCATGTAGCCAATGGAGCCGAACATGCAGGTCACCACGTCGAAGGTGGTGCCGAGGCGGAAGTGGCGCATGTCGCCCGGGTGGACGCTCACCCCTGGCAGCGCGGCGCGCGCCGCCTCCGCCATCGGCGCGGACAGCTCCAGTCCCTCGACGTGCGGGAAAAGGTCGGCGAAGTGCCGCAGGTGCCCGCCGGTGCCGCACGCGACGTCGAGCAGCCGCGAGGCGCCTGGCCTGTGCCGACGGGCGGCGGCGGCGACCGCCTCGGCCTCGGTGCGGTAGTCCTTGCCCCGCTCGCGGTGCACCAGGTCGTAGACCCGTGCGAGGTCCGCCCCGTACATCGTCTCGCCCGCCCGCTGTGCGTCCGCCACGGTCATGACGCCGGGCGGACGTGGGCGAGGATGACCTCGGCCAGCGGGCCGTGGACGGAGGACGGCAGGGCGTGCCCCATGCCCGGGATCTCCACCAGACGGGCGGTGGGGATGAGCCCGGCGAGGTGCTTGCCATGCGGCGGGGGCGCGATGGGGTCGTGCTCGGCCTGGATGACCAGGGTCGGCACGGTGACGTTGCGCAGTTCGGCGGCCCGCGCCGGCGGCGGCAGGGTCAGCGAGTAGTGCGCGTACGGCTCGGTGAGGGTGCCGCTCGCGTGGTCGATCGCCCGCTCCTCCCACCGCGCGTACTCCGCGTCGTCGAACGGCACGCCCGTGCCGGAGAGGACGCGCCACTTGCTCACGCGCTTGGCCACCTCGGCGGCGCGCCCCTCGGCCGGCTGCTGCATCAGGGCGAGCGCGTCCAGGAAGGGCTGCCGCGGCCCGGGCAGACCGTCCGGCGTGGGCTCGCCGCGCATCACGCGCTCGATGTTGGCGTCGAAGTCGATGTCGAGTCCGCCGCCCAGCATCATGGTCAGGCTGCTCAGCCGCTCGTGGTGGTCGAGTGCGATGACCTGGGCGATGGTCGTCCCCATCGACAGGCCGACGACATGGGCCCGGTCGACGCCCCAGCCGTCGAGGACGGCGACCGCGTCGGCGGCCAGTTCGCCGAAGCCGTAGGGGTGCGCGGCGAAGTCGCGGGTGGTGGAGCGGCCGGTGTCGCGGTGGTCGTAGCGGATGACGTGGAGGCCGCCGTCGGCGAGCCGCCGGGCGAACTCGTCGGGCCAGCCCAGGGCGGAGAGGTTGCCGCCCATGACGAGCAGCAGCGCCGGGTGCGCCGGATCACCGAAGTCGTCGCTCCACAGCTCGACGTCCCCGCTGGGCACGATGCGTTCGGACATGTGTCTACTCCTGTGCTGGGAGGGTGGGGGCGGCCCCCACGGGGGCGGCGGTGAACTCCAGGATCGAGAAGTCGAACGGGAGGGTGGTGGAGCCGCTGGTGCGCTCCGAGGCCAGGGCCAGGCCGGCCGACCCGGCCAGGACCACGACCTCGTCCCGGGTGCGCACCCGGCCCCCCATGAACGTCAGCATGCGCAGGTCGAGCAGCGTGCTGAAGAACCGGTCGGCGCCGTCCCCCTCGACATCGGCACGGTCGAGGACGAGGATCCTGCCTCCCGGTTCCAGCGCCTCGACGCACCGGCGCAGGATCGTCAGCGCGTCCTCGTCGGACCAGTTGAGCAGGACGAAGGACAGCACGACGAGGTCGGCGGTGACGGGCAGCGGCTTGAAGAAGTCGCTCTCCGCCACGGTGACCCGGTCGTCGAGTCCGGCGTCCGCGAACGTGCGCCGGGCCCGCTCGGCGGGTCCCGCCAGTTCGACGAGGGTGCCCCGTAGGTGCGGGGCCCGCAGGGCGATCGCCGCGAGCAGGCCGCCGTTGCCGCCGCCCACGTCGAGGACGTGCCGCACCTGCGACCAGTCGTACGCGCCGGCCGGGGCCTCGTAGGCCAGGTCCTCGTCGCAGGACATCAGCGCGTCGAAGGAGTCGGCCAGCGCCCGGTCCGCCGACAGGTCCTCCCAGAAGGGCCGCCCGTACCGTCCGGAGTAGGCGGGACGGCCGGTGCGGACCACGTCGAGAAGCCCGGTGAAGGCCAGGTCGGCGTGGGAGACGGCCCCGTTCAGGTCCAGCCAGGCCCGCTGCTGCGCGGGGTGGTCGTCGGCCAGGAGCAGCCCGAGCCGGGTGGCGCGCAGCGGCCGGTCCGGCTCCCCGCCCTCCAGGATGCCGACCACGGTCAGGTGGCGGACCAGGCGGGCGAGCGCCTGCGGGTGGGTGCCGGTGCGGGCAGCGAGGCCGGCGACGGTGCCGGCTCCGGCCAGGAGATGGTCGACCAGGCGGAGCGTCGCGGCGACCCGGAGGGCCATCGGGGTCACCAGATTGCCGAGGTTCTTCAGGAGCAGGTCGAGGTCCTGGTCAGTCGGTTCCAGGGGTTCCCCGGGTGAGGAAGAGCTCACCGTGTTCCTTCCCTTGGGCGTGGTGTGCCGGACGCGCTGCTCAGGGCCGCCAGCCCTCCTCCTTGGGCCAGGGCTCGCCGAGCTGGCGGTAGGTGCCGAGGTAGTCCGGCCAGTCGCGGTGGTCGCGGATCTTGCCCTCGACGATCCGGATGAGGTGGATCTGTTCCCCGGAGAAGCGGCGCCCGGTGGCGGGCATCCCCACGAGTTCGCCCACCTGGCGTCCGTACAGGGCGAGTTTCGCCCGCACCCAGCTGCCGTTCTCCTCGTAGCCGATCTCCTCCAGATACGCGTCCTCGGAGAACGTGAGTTTCAGCCACTTCACCGCGAGTGCGAATGCCTCGGGGCCACGCAGTTCCGGCATGTGTTCCAGGGCACCGGGATTGAGGTACTCCTCGTGAATGAACTCGGCCACGTCATCCGTTTTCCCGGTGTTGTAGCTGTTCACCATGCGCCGAACAATGTCGATGTGATCACTCACGGAAGGCACTCCTTGTCGGTCGTCGATGAGTTCATCCTGACTTCCGCGGCGCTCCGCAACAATCCTTGTCCGCACCCGCTCGACCCGTTGACAAGCCGGTTTCGAGCAGCCACCGAGCGCGTTCCGACTCACATTTCAGACGGACCGGCCAGGATGGTCGGGTCGGCTTTTGCCACCTGGAGGACCCATGGACAAGACGGATTACAAATCGACGGTCACCGAGGCGTTCAACAATGCCGCGGCGACTTACGACCAGTTGGGCGTCGAGTTCTTCACGCCGATGGGCCGGCGACTCGTGGAAAGGGCCGATCCGCAGCCCGGGCAACGTGTTCTCGACATCGGGTGCGGCCGGGGCGCGTCCCTGTTCGTGGCGGCGGAGCGGGTGGGCCCGTCCGGTCATGTGCTCGGAATCGACATCGCGCCGGCGATGGTGGAGGAGGCCCGCCGCCAGGCCGGCGCGCTCGGCGTCCGGCACGTCGAGGTCCGGGTCATGGACGGCGAGCACCCCGGCCTTCCCTCCGCCTCCTTCGACGTGGTGACCGGCAGTTACAGCCTGATCTTCCTGCCCGACGCGCCGGCCGCGCTCCCCCGGTACGCGGCCCTGCTGCGGCCGGGCGGCCGGATCGCCTTCACCAGCCCGGTCTTCACGGAGGACACGTTCCCCTTCCTGCCGCCCGTGTTCACGGAACTCATCCCGGAGCGGCTGCTGCGCAACCTGCCGGCCGACTGGCGCCCGGACGCGCTGAAGCGACGGTTCAACAGCTGGCTGCAGGACACCGACGACCTGACCCGGACGATGGTGCGCGCCGGGTTCCAGGACGTGGAGATCGCCGACGAGCACATCGACCTGCGCGCGCCGGACGGTGAGACCTGGGTCGACTGGTCCCACACCCAGGGCATGCGGCTGCTGTGGCAGCATCTCCCGGACTACGAAAGCCGGCAGCTGCGCCACCGCCTGACCACCGAACTGGACCGCCTGCGCGGCGGCGGCCCACTCCATCTGCCCACCCCTGTCAGGTTCGTCAGCGCGTCGATCCCGACCTGAGCGACCACCGCGGTCCGGCGGGGGGAGGGGGCTGCGGACCGACCACGGGCAGCGGACCCACCCGGCCACGGGAGACCCCCCTCCCGAGGGCCACCCCGCTCCCAGGAGAGAACGCCTTTCCGTGGCAAGGGCAGCCGGACGTTCCGTGGTGCGGGCAGCTTGACGTTCCCGCAGTGCGGCGGGCGGCCTTCCGCGGTGGCGGGTGCCCGCTCATGGTGGAGCGGGCGCCCACTCGGGGTGGGGCGGGCGCCCACTCGGGGTGGGGCGGGCGGGGCCCGGTCCGTGCCGGCCGGGCCAGGCCCCGCCCGGTGTCAGTAGACGCGCACCGCGCCGGAGGACGACATGCGCACGATGTCTCCGGTAGGCCTGCGGAGGTTGCCCTGCGCGTCGATCGACTCCGCGTTGAGGATGGAGCGGTGCAGTTCCTGGGCCATCGGGCCCGGTTCGAGGCCGAGATGGGTCACCAGGTTGACCCGCAGGCGCTGGAAGAGCTCCAGGGCCTGCGCCCGCCTGCCGTTGAGGTAGAGCGCACGCATGTACTGGGCGTGCAGCCCCTCGTGGTACGGGTTGTCGGCCGTGAGCGCCGCGAGCTCGGTGAGTACCTCCCGGTACATGCCGAGCCGCAGCTGGGTGTCGACGAGGTATTCCAGGACGAC
The DNA here is from genome assembly GCF_044458845.1 of Streptomyces sp. NPDC050416. NCBI lineage: Bacteria > Bacillati > Actinomycetota > Actinomycetes > Kitasatosporales > Streptomycetaceae > Streptomyces > Streptomyces sp. NPDC050416. Next base: position 81,536 of record NZ_JBITII010000013.1, on the reverse strand, counting down.
CAGCCGGGACTCCTCGAACTGCTGGCGCCGCCCCTCGAGGATCCGCCCGGCGACGACGTCGACCAGCGCGGGTCCGCGCCACAGCTGCAGCGCGCCGGAGAGGGTGGACAGCGCGGTGTGGTCGTCCCCCGACGACAGCGCTCTGCGTCCGTCCGCGACGAGCTGGTGGAACCGGTGGACGTCCAGATCCCCCTGGGTGGTCCGGAACAGGTAACCGCCGGACCGGGTCACGAGGATCTCGGAGGCGACCTGACGGGCGGTCATTCCCGTCGCGGACGCCAGCAACTTGCGCAGGTTGAGGATGTAGGTCTGCAGCGTGGTCAAGCAGCTGACCGGAGGTTCCTCGTCCCACAGTTCGCGTATCAGTGACGACACGGGCACCACCTGGTCGGCGTGCACCAGCAGTGTGGCCAGAACGCTTCTCATCTTTGGTGCGCTCGGAGTGTGCAGGTCACCCTCGACCTGCACGGAAAGTGGGCCTAAAACACCCAGCTTCACGACGTTCCCCCATAGATCGCAGAAAGCTACTGGTCTACCGAGCATCAACGCCTCAGGCGGTTCACAAGTTCCCCACAGAGGAGCCCGTATTTCGCCAGAACGGAAAGCGCTGTCAGCGCCGGATTTTCTGTTGCGCATACAACTAACCGGTTGTGCAATCAACAGTTCAGCCTGGGTGTGACGAGCGCCACGAAGGGTTCAGGCCACTTTCAGCAGCGCATTGACGACGGCCAGGAACCCGGCGGGGGTTGTCACCTCGGAGAGGCCCTCCTCGGGGATCTCCACGTCGTACTCGCGCGAGACCCGCGCAGCGGTCTCCAGCAGGGCCAGCGAGTCGTACCCGAGGTCTGTGAATTCCATGTCAACAGCGCTTTCCGCGCCGGTTGCGGACTCCTCTTCCCCCGCGCACTCACGCAGGATGGCAAAGAGTTTTTCGCTCGTCAGTGCCGCCACCACAGTTCTTCCTCCCCTTGCGGTCGATTCCTCGCGCTCCTTCGGTGCCGGCCGACAGCGTCGGTTACTGGTCCGATTGTGCATCACCGCGGTCGGCTACGGCCACGAAGTGCACTCTATGCAGATTCAGAAGGAACAGACTCGAGAACCGATCGAGCGGATCCGAACAGGAGGTGACCATGGGGCCCTCACCTCGTATCACGGTCAATATCGGCAAGGCGATTGTTGTCCGCCGGGAGGTTTCCGGCCTACTGTCACAGAGAATGCCCAGACAAAGGAGGAGCCGGTGAAAGGAATTGTGCTGGCGGGCGGCTATGGAAGCCGTTTACACCCGATCACCCTGGCTGTTTCGAAGCAGTTGCTTCCCGTCAACGACAAGCCGTTGATCTACTACCCTCTCTCGGCCCTGATGCTGGCCGACGTCCGGGACATCCTCATCATCGCCCTGCCCGGCGACATCCCCCAGTTGCGCCGGCTGCTGGGCGACGGCAGCCACCTGGGGATCTCCCTGACCTACGCCGAACAGCCCGTCCCCAACGGACTGGCGCAGGCCTTCCTCACCGGGGCCGACCACATCGGGGGTGACTCGGTCGCCCTCGTGCTCGGCGACAACATCTTCCACGGAAACGGTTTCTACGATCTCCTCGCAGCGCACTCCCAGGATATCGACGGGTGTGTCCTCTTCGGATATCCGGTCACCGATCCGGAGCGCTACGGCGTGGGCGAGGTGGACGAAACAGGTCAGCTCGTCTCGCTGGCGGAGAAGCCGGAAAAGCCCCGCTCGAATCTCGCCATTACCGGGCTCTATCTCTACGACAACGACGTCGTGGAGGTCGCTCGTGGAATACGCCCGTCAGCCCGCGGCGAACTGGAAATCACCGACGTCAACCGAATCTACCTCGAACAGGGCCGGGCGAAACTTGTCACGTTCGGCCGCGGATTCGCCTGGCTCGACGCCGGCACCCCGCAGTCCCTGCTCCAGGCCGGTCAGTACGTACAGACCCTGGAGGACCGGCAGGGCGTACGGATCGCCTGCCTGGAGGAGGTCGCCCTGCGCATGGGCTTCATCGACGCCGACGCCTGCCACCGGCTCGGGGCGAAGCTGTCGCGGTCGGGGTACGGCGAATACGTCATGGCCGTGGCGAACGAGATGAGCGCCTGACCGGCCCCGTGTACGGCCGGGCCGGGGGCCACCGCCCCCGGCCCGGCCGTCGTCCGGCTTCTCACGCCTCGTCGAGCAGGGTCAGCTGCTCGTCGTCGAGGGCGATGTCCGCCGCCGCCATGTTCACCCGCAGGTGGGACAGGGAGGCCGTGCCCGGGATCGGCAGCAAGACCGGCGAGCGGTGCAGCAGCCAGGCGAGCGCCACCTGCGTCGTCGTCGCCCCCACCTGCGCGGCCACTCGGGCCAGGGCACTGTCCGGGGCCGGCCGGGCGGCACCGGCGAGCGGCTTCCACGCGATGAAGGCGATGCCCTCCTGCTCGCAGTGGTCCAGCTCCTTCTGGTAGCGCCGGTCGTACAGGTTGTACTTGTTCTGCACGCTCGCGATGCGTGCCACACGACGAGCCTGTTCGATCTGTTGCACCGTCACCTCGGAGAGCCCGATGTGGCGGATCTTGCCCTCGTCCTGGAGCTGTTTCAGCGCTCCGACCTGGTCCTCCAGCGGCACCTGCGGGTCGACCCGGTGCAGCTGGAAGAGCTCGACGCATTCCAGCCGCAGCCGGCGCAGACTCAGTTCGGCCTGCTGCCGCAGGTAGTCGGGCCGGCCGAGCACCCGCCACTGGTGCGGGCTCGGCCGGACCTCGCCCGCCTTGGTGGAGACGACCAGGCCCGGCGGGTAGGGGTGGAGCGCCGTGGCGAGCAGTTCCTCGTTGGCTCCGAGTCCGTAGACGTCGGCGGTGTCGATGAACGTCACGCCCAGTTCGACCGCGCACCGCGCCACCGCGGCGGCTTTGTCCGGCCGGGCGGGCGGCCCCCAGTGGTGAGGGCCGGTGAGCCGGAGCGCCCCGAAACCGAGCCGGCCCACGGTGAGGTCGCCTCCCAGGGTGATGTGTGTACCGACGGCTCGGCCGGGTCGCACGGTGACGGTTTCCTTTCAGCCGGGGATCAGGGGAGCCGGACGGAGAGCGGGTGGCGCCAGACGTCGCGCGGGTCCCACTTCGCCTTGACCCGCTGGAGGCGGCGGTATCCGTCCTTGTAGTAGAGGGTGTGCCAGGGCACGCCGGAGGTGTTCCAGCGCTCGTCGGCCAGGTCGGTGTCGGGATAGTTGATGTAGCAGCCGTCGTGCTCGTCGTTCGGCACGGGAACGCCGCCGGTGTCGCGGAAGACGTCCCGGTACAGCTCGCGGATCCAGTTCAGGTGCAGTTCGTCCAGGTCCGGATCCATCCAGGTGACCGAGAACCACGCCTTGAGGATCGAGTCCCGCTGGGGCAGGGCGGTGGCACCGGGGGCCACGGTGTTGACCTCTCCGCCGTAGGAGTAGAGGTCAACGGCGCCCCAGCCGTCGAACGCGGGGTCGGTCAGGTGCTGATGGACCCTCGCGATGCGCTCGGGGGTCCAGGCGCGCCTGAGGTAGGCGCTCTTGGACTTGTGCCGGTCGTACCCGCCGGTGTCGAAGCGCGCGCCGAGGGTGGCCTGGAGCCAGAGGTCGTTCTGGTGCTCGACGGTTGGTTCGAGGCCGGTGCCGGCGTTGACGGCGGTGACGTACCGCTCGATCAGTTCGGCGGCGTCGGCGCGGCCACCGTCGAAGCGGGCCTCCAGCGACACGGAGCCGACCGCGTGCGTGTTGAGGTGCAGGGTGCTGTAGAGGCTGCCGTACCGGGTGTCGGCATGGTTCTCCTCATACCACAGGCTGTAGTTGGTGACGAGCCGGGTGAACCGGGCCAGGTCGAGGTCGGCCCACGACCAGGTCACGAAGGTGGAGCGGAGCCGGGTGGGCGGCTTGGGCAGCAGGGCCGAGGGGTCGTTGCCCGAGGCCCCGGGCGTACGGAACAGATAACGGGTGACGATGCCGAAGTTGCCACCGCCGCCGCCGGTGTGCGCCCACCACAGATCGTGGTTGGGGTCGTCCGGCTCCCGGGTGGCGGTGACGGTGCGTGCCTTGCCCTTGGCGTCCACGACCACGACCTCGACGCCATGGAGATGGTCGACGACGGTTCCGTCGCGACGGGTCAGCGGCCCGTATCCGCCGCCGGCGACATGCCCGCCGGCCCCGACCTGGGGGCAGACCCCGGCGGGCAGGGTCACGCCCCAGTCGTAGAAGAGCGTGCGGTAGACCTCGCCCAGCGTGGCGGCGGGCTGCACCGCGAAGGCCCGGTGTTCCTTGTCGAAGTAGACCGCGCGCATCGGCGAGGTGTCGATGAGCACGCGGACGTCGCGGTGGTCGGCGAAGTTCTCGAAGCAGTGCCCCCCGCTGCGGACGGCGATCCGCTTCCCGGCGGCCACGGCGTCGGCGACGACCTGCTCGATCTGCTTGGGCGTGTGGACCACGTGGACGAGGTCCGGCGCCCCGACGAAGCGGCTGTTGAATCCCCTGCTGACCATTTCGCCGTACCGGGGATCGGCGGCGGCGACCGTGGTGACCGGCGGCTCCGGCACGCACACGCCGGCCTTGGCCCGCGCCGCCTCGGCCGGTGCGGCCGCGACCCCCGTGGCGGCGACCGCGGCGGCACCGGCCCCCGTCGATCTCAGAAACCCGCGACGACTGAATCCGCCCATGAGACACACCCAACCCTTCGATGAGAAACGAGTGGGTGGAACGGCACGATGACACGTCCCCCCCTCACGGCACGGCCCCCTGCCGTCCGCGCGCGGGACCCGGCGAACCCGGCCCCCGACCGACGCGCACTCCCCCGAGCATCGCCGTCGCCGCCTCCTCACCGCAGGCGCCGGGCACCCGTCATCCCCGTGCGGGCCCCTGCGGCTCCAGCACGACGACGGGGATCTTCCGGTCGGTCTTCTTCTGGTAGCTCTTGTACTGCGGGAAGATCACGGTCATCGCCTCCCACAGGCGGGCCCGTTCCCCCTCTTCCGCCTCCCTGGCGACCGCCTCGAACGTCTCCGCGGCCACCTGCACCCGCACCCGCGGCTCCGCCAGCAGGTTCAGGTACCAGTGGGGATGCTGGTCGGATCCGCCGTTGGACCCGACGACGACGTAGTTCCCCTGGTCCTCCCCGTAGATCAGCCCGGTACGCCGCAGTGCCCCGGACTTGCGTCCCCGCGTGGTCAGTACCAGCGTCGGCTTCCCGTACCAGATGTGCCCGCTCGCGCCCTCGCTGGCCACGTACCGACGCACATGGGTGGCGACCCAGCCGGTCGGGCTGTCGAGCACCTCGTTCTGTTCGTCCATGCACTCACTCCGTCCGTCGGAAGTCACACCGTACCATCGGATACTTAAACTTGAGTATCATCCACCTTTCCCCTGAACCACTTGTGTTTCAGGGGAAGTTGGACTCAGCGACGGCTTCCGGCTGCCCTGACGGACGCGCTAAGAGCATGCGCGACGGCCCCGCCGCACGCAACGAGTTCCGGACACCGGCCACCCGCCTTCGAGCGGTCCTCGAGTGGGCCTCGATGACGTCTTCACCGCTCGGGGGCCCTCTCCGGCCCAGGTGCTCGTCCCCGGCCTGCGGCGCGCCGCCGTCGTCCCCCCGGCACGGGTGGCTCGGCGTCCTGGCCGGGCGCGGCGACGGGCGGGGGTACGTCCAGCCCGTCGTCGTCCGGGTCCTACTCGTTGCTGATCCATCTGATCCACCTGCGGGACATGAAGCGTGCGGGTACGTCGATGGCCGGGACCGTCAGCAGCGCGGACAGCGCCAGGCAGGTCAACCGGGCGCTCGCGATGACCGCGTGTCCGGACTGCGGCGGCGAGGTCGCGGTCCGGGTGTACAACCCCCACGTCGAGGACTGCTAAGACAGGACTCCGGCCAGCGTCCCCGCCAGGGTGAGCGTGAGGAAGGCCGCGCCCCAGGCCATCGCCCGGCGTATGCAGCGGTACTTGAGCCGGGCGGTGTGGGACAGGATCTCCAACTGCCTCTCCTCCGGGGAAGAGGAGGCCTGGGCTGTGCGTCGGGGGGATACGGCCAGGCCCAGGAGGACGAGGGACGGGGCGCAGGCGGCGCAGCCGGACCAGACCAGGAGTTGCGGGACCACGGTGTACTGGCCCGGCACGATGAGGCCGCCGGTGATCGCGCCGAGCAGGGCGGCCAGGGCCGCGCCCAGGGTCGCCAGGGTCAGTCCGGCCTTGCTGTCCGCCTTCGCGAGTTGCTCACGGGCCTCGGTCAGCAGGTCCGGGGCGGGTTCCGCCGCGCGGTCGGACCGCGTCCCGGGTCCGGTCTCGCGAGTCGATGTCGATGTGGTCATGCCTCCCCCTCGCTGATCAGCGAGATTCCCGAGTACCCGGAAGTGATGCTCCTAGTACGCGGCGTGATGACGGCTCGTACGCGGGTGTCAGGTGTTCCACGTCTCGTCGTACGGGTCGGCCGGTGCCGGTACCGGTCTGGCGCCGGTGACGTCGAGGTACGGGATCGGGCCGCCGTTGACCGGGTCCTTGGTCCGGCGGGGTGTGTACCGGCCGGTGATCTCCAGCCAGGTGTCCGGGCTCAGGACCGGGGGGACGTCGCCGGTCAGGGCGATCTTGACCGGCTGGGCGTCCGCCGCACAGCAGTTGAGGCCCATGCGGACCAGGTAGGGCGTGCCCGCCCGGTCCAGCGTGACGAAGCCGGTGATCTTCAGCCGGCGGCCGCGGAGGGAGCGGCCGTCGTCGTACACCGCTCGGCCCGCGTAGTCGGCCACGCCGAGGCGGAGGGGCTCGCCGGCGGGGAGGTCCGGGAAGCCGAAGGGCTTCGTCAGGGCCGTGCCCGTGTGGGCCGCGCTGTAGGAGCCCAGAGCCGGCGGGGAGACCAGGATCAGGGCGAGGACGGGCAGGGTGAGCAGCCAGGAGATACGGGGCTCGTGGTGGTGCTGTTGCCCGCGTGCCCGGCGGCGTTCGTACCAGAGCGTCGCCGCCGCCGTCGCGATCAGCACCACGCCCGCCAGCAGCACCAGCGGACGCAGTCCCGCCTTGACGTAGCGCAGGTAGAGGTCGGTCAGACCGGCGTGCAGCAGGGTCGCGCCGAGCAGGAAGAGGAGGGCCGTCTGGGCCAGGCGGTTCACAGCAGGACCGTTCCGGTCAGGGCCGACACGACGACGGCCAGTGCGAACGTCGCGGGGGCGAAGCGCAGGGCGAAGGCCCGGCCGAAGGTGCCCGCCTGCATCGCGAAGAGCTTCAGGTCGATCATCGGCCCCACGACCAGGAACGTCAGACGGGCCGTCAGCGAGAACTGGGTCAGGGACGCCGCCACGAACGCGTCCGCCTCCGAGCAGATGGACAGCAGGACGGCGAGCACCGCCAGGGCCAGCACCGAGAACACCGGATTCCCGGCCGCCGCGCGCAGCCACTCCTCCGGCACCACCGCCTTCAGCGTCGCCGCGGCCATCGCACCGATCACCAGGAAACCGCCCGCGTGCATCACGTCGTGGCGCACCGAGCCCCAGAAGGCCGCGCCCTTGCCCTGCCCCTCGTACGACGGCCGGTCCGGCGGGCGCAGCCAGTCCGTGCGGCCGACGCGGTGCCAGAGCCAGCCCATCGCGCAGGCCACCAGCAGGCTCGCGACGAAACGGGCCAGGACCATCTCCGGGTTGCCGGGGAAGGCCACCGCCGTCGCCGTCAGCACGATGGGGTTGATGGCGGGCGCCGAGAGGAGGAACGCCAGAGCGGCCGCCGGTGTGACCCCGCGCCGGACCAGCGCCCCCGCCACCGGCACCGACGCGCACTCGCAGCCCGGCAGCACCGCACCCGCCACGCCCGCGACCGGCACCGCCAGGGCCGGGCGCTTCGGCAGGGCCCGGGCGAAGAAGGACGGCGGCACGAACACGGCGATCGCCGCCGACAGCAGCACGCCGAGCACCAGGAACGGCAGCGCCTGGACCATGACCGCGACGAACACCGTCATCCAGCTCTGCATCACCGGTGCGGACAGGGCCGCGCGGATCGGGCCCTGGAGCATCACGGCAGTGAGCAGCAGGAGCGTGAGCAGGAGGGGGGAGTTGAGGTGGCGGGCCTCGTCGGGGCTCGGGTGGCGGGCGTCGTCCGGGCCCGGGCCCTTGCCGGCGACCGGTTCGATGGTCTCGTTCCCGACCGTGTCGTCGGTCTCGTGCGGGGCGGGTTTCGTGGTGGCCACGGGCCCGGTACCTCCGGTCGTGCGCACGGGCATTGCCTCCCCTTCTGTACGGCCGGACCGCTCCGGGCGTTCAGCCACCGCTGTTCCCTTCTGGAACCGGCCGTCCCGGTGAGGCAGTCTTCTCCCTTGTGGGGAGCGTTCCGAACCAAGGTCTGCCAGGTGATCCGGCCACGCACATGATCGTGTGCGGGGACGACGGGCTCGCGCACCGGCTGGCCGCCGAACTGCGCGGTGTGTACGGCGAGCAGGTCACGCTCGTGGTGCCGCCCTCGGGGCGCCGGGTACGGCAACCGGTGGTCGGACGGGCCCGGGCCGCCTCGGCCGCCCTGCTCGACCGGGTCAGCGCGGCCGTCAACCGCACGGGCACGGCCGGCGCCGAACCGGCCGCGAGCGAGCAGATCGTGGAGGCCCCCGAGGTCACCGAGGCCGTGCTCACCGACGTGGGCGCCGACCGGGCGGCGGCCCTGGCGCTCGTGTACGACGACGACGAGACCAACATCCGCGCCGCACTCACCGCCCGCCGGCTCAACCCCCGCGTCAGGCTCGTACTCCGGCTGTACAACCGGCGCTTGGGCCAGCACATCGAGGAACTGCTCGACCAGACGGCGGCGGTGGCCTCGGGCACGGGGCCGGGCACGGGCGGCGGACTGGACGCGTCGACGACCGTGCTGTCCGACGCCGACACGGCCGCTCCCGCGCTGGCCGCGACCGCCCTCGTCGGCACCAGCAAGGTTGTCCAGACCGAAGGGCTCGTCCTGCGTGCCGTGGAGCGGCAGCCGCCGCGGCCGGGCGAGGTGGCCGACCCCGGCCTGTGCACCCTGGCACTGCTGTCCGCCACCAGCAACGACCCGGCCGGGGCGGACGGTTCCGAGGGCAGCGGGGAGCAGGGCCCGCGACTGCTGCCGGACGAGACGGCGGTGGCGTCGGCGACCGGGCGCGGGACCGTCGTCCTGGAGCAGGTGTCGTACACCGGGCCGTCCCTGCCCTCCGGGCGGGGTGCCGTGCCGCCGTTCGCCTCGCTGTTCTCGCGGCGGCTGCGGTGGTCGCTGGCCGGCTTGGTGGGATGTGTGCTCGCGCTCGCCGTCGCGTTGATGTTCGTGACCGGGCAGCATCCGCTGTACGCCACGTACGTCACGCTCCTCGACCTGTTCGGCATCAACGATCCCGCGTACCACGCGTCGACCGGGCGGCAGGTGCTGCAACTGCTGTCCGGGCTGGTCGGGTTGCTGCTGCTGCCGGTGCTGCTGGCCGCGGTGCTGGAGGCACTGGGCACGTTCCGCAGCGCGTCGGCGCTACGGAAGCCGCCGCGGGGGCTCGGCGGACACGTGGTGCTGCTCGGGCTCGGCAAGATCGGCACGCGGGTGCTGACGCGGCTGCGGGAACTGCGCATTCCCGTGGTGTGCGTCGAGTCCGATCCGGAGGCCAGGGGGATGGCCACGGCGCGGCGGCTGCGGGTGCCGGTGGTGCTCGGGGATGTCACGCAGGAGGGGGTTCTGGAGGCCGCGAAGATCCATCGGGCGCATGCGCTGCTGGCGTTGACCAGTGCGGACACGACGAATCTGGAGGCCGCGCTGTACGCCCGGTCCGTGCGGCCCGATCTGCGGGTGGTGCTGCGGCTGTACGACGACGACTTCGCGACCGCGGTGTACCGGACGCTGCGGGCCGCGCATCCGTCCGCCCTCACGCGGAGCCGGAGTGTGTCCCATCTGGCCGCGCCCGCGTTCGCCGGGGCGATGATGGGGCGGCAGATCCTGGGGGCGATTCCGGTGGAGCGGCGGGTGTTGCTGTTCGCGGAGGTGGAGGTGGCCGGGCACCCGCAGTTGGAGGGGCGGACGGTGGGGCAGGCCTTCCGGGCGGGGGCGTGGCGGGTGCTGGCGCTCAATACGGCACCTCCTGGGGGGCGGCGGGGTCAGGGGGAGAGTCCGGAGGAGGAAGGGGCGCCGGCTTCGGGGCTGGTGTGGGATCTGCCTCCTACGTATGTGCTGGGCGCCGGTGATCGGGTGGTGCTGGCGGCTACGCGGCGGGGGTTGGCGGAGTTGCTGGGGCGGAGGCGGCGGGAGCGGGCGGGGGCGTGATCGCCGAGCGGCGGGGTTCACGCCCCAGGGGCGCGGGGAACTGCGCGATCGGCCACGACGCACCCGCAGCCGCCACACCACAGGCCCTCCCGAGCTACTGGGCGTTCGGCTGCCCCTTGAGGTGCCTCTCCGCGAACTCCAGTTCCAGCCTCACCTGCTTGATCCGTTCGTCCACCACCAGTGAGCCGTGTCCCGCGTCGTAGCGGTACACCTCGTGGACCGCGCCCCTCGCCTCCAGGCGCTTGACGTAGTTCTCGATCTGGCGGATCGGGCAGCGGGGGTCGTTGACGCCGGCCGAGATGTAGACCGGGGCCTTGACCCGGTCGACGTAGGTGAGGGGGGAGGAGGCCTCGAAGCGGTCGGGGACCTCCTCGGGGGTGCCGCCGAGGAGCGTGCGGTCCATCGCCTTCAGCGCTTCCATCTCGTCGTGGTACGCCGTGACGTAGTCGGCGACGGGGACCGCCGCGATGCCCAGGGCCCACGCGTCGGGCTGGACGCCGAGGCCGAGGAGGGTGAGGTAGCCGCCCCAGGAACCGCCGGTCAGGACGAGGCGGTCGGGGTCCGCGAGGCCGGAGGTGACGGCCCATTCGCGGACGGCGGCGATGTCCTCGAGTTCGATGAGGCCCACGCGGTGCTTCAGGGCGTCCGTCCAGGCACGGCCGTAGCCCGTGGAGCCGCGGTAGTTGACACGGATCACCGCGTAGCCGTGGTCGACCCAGGCCGCCGGGCCCGCGGCGAAGGAGTCGCTGTCGTGCCAGGTCGGGCCGCCGTGGATGTCGAAGACCGTGGGGAGCGGGCCGGTGCTGCCCTCCGGCTTCTGGACGAGGGCGTGGATGCGGCCGCCCGGCCCCTCCACCCACACGTCCTCCACCGGCACCGAGCCGGGTGACTTCATGCCGGGCGGGTCGAGCACGACACCACCGGACGTGGAGCGGACCGCCGACGGTTCGGCGGCGGAGGACCACAGGTACTCCACGCTGCCGTCGGGCCGGGCCGTGGCACCGGACACCGTGCCGGGCGGGGTCGGGATCTCGGTCAGGGCGCGGCTGGCCAGGTCGTAGCGGAACAGCTCGCTGCGGGCCTCGAAGCTGTGCGCGATGAGCAGGCCCATGCCGTCCGGGTACCACTCGGCGCTGACGTCGCCCGGCAGCTCCAGCGCCAGGTCCGTCTCCTCGCCGGAGGCGACGTCCCAGACCAGGGGCTCCCAGCGGCCCCGGCGCTGGTGGCCGATGAGGAGGCGGGTGTCGCCGTCGACGGGGGCGAAGCCCAGGACCTCCAGGCCGAGCTCACGCGTCCCGCCCTCGGTGTCGTCGAGGTCGGCGACCGGGGTGCCGTCGGTGCGCAGGACGCGCAGGGCGGAGTGCATGGCGTCGCCGTGCTCGGTGTGCTCGATGGCGATGAGCGAGCCGTCGTGGGAGAGGTCGCCGACGCCGGCCGACTCGCGGTGGCGGTAGATCTCCACCGGCTGCTCGCCCGTGCGGACGAGGTGGATCGTCGTGCCGTCCTCGTCGGTGGAGCGGCCGATGACCGCCGTGCGCCCGTCACGGCCGAGGGCGAGGCCCGCCGGGTAGGAGGGGTCCAGGCCCTCGGCGGCGAGTTCGTCCGCGCCGCCCGCGAAGGGCTGGCGGCGCCAGACGCCGAACTCGTCGCCGTCCTTGTCGTCGAACCACCAGATCCAGGCGCCGTCGGGGGACAGCACGCCGTCCGTCGTGCCGTTCGGCCGGTCCGTCACCTGGCGCTGCTCGCCCGTCTTCCGGTCCCAGGCGTACAGCTCGTACGTCCCCGTCGCGTTCGACACGAACAGGGAGCGGTCCGGCGCGTCCTCCGCCCAGTCGGGCAGGGACACTCTGGGCGCCCGGAAGCGCTTCTCCCAGTCCGGCATCCGCTCCTGCTGTGCCGCCGGTACCTCGTGCTCGTGCTGGTCCCGCTGATCCCGCGCGTCGGATCCGTTGCTCTCAGTCATGGCCCCATAGTGCACGCCCTCGCCGACAATTCGCTGGCGAGGTCCTCAGCCTGTGGATAACCTCCACCGGTCCCCCTTCCGAGCAGGTCAGGAGTCACCCCATGTACTCCCCCACCCCGGCCGACTGGCACGAGGCCAACCGCGCCCACTGGGACGAGCGGGCCCCGCTGCACGCCGCGGGCGATTTCTACGACCTCGACGCCTTCCGGGCCGGGCAGGACCCCTTGCGGGACTTCGAACTCGCCGAGGTCGGCGACGTCTCCGGCCGGTCGCTGCTGCACCTCCAGTGCCATATCGGCCTCGACACGCTGTCCTGGGCCCGGCACGGCGCCGACCGCGTCGTCGGCCTCGACTTCTCCGCTCCCGCGGTCGACCTCGCCCGCGGCCTCGCGCGCGATCTCGGCCTCGGCCAGGACCGGGCCGCGTTCGTCGCGGCGGACGTGTACGACGCGGCCACGGCGGTCCCGGACACCTCGTACGACATCGTCTACACCGGTGTCGGCGCGCTGTGCTGGCTGCCCGACATCGGGCGCTGGGCGGAGACGGCGGCCTCGCTGGTGGCGCCCGGCGGGTTCCTGTACCTGTCCGAGTTCCACCCGCTCACCGACGTCCTGGACGACGAGACCGGCTCGCGGATCACGTACGACTACTTCGCCCGTGACGCCTGGATCGAGGAGAGTCCGGGTTCGTACGCGGCCGAGGGCGCCGAGTTCGTCCACAACCGGCGCGTGGAGTGGCAGCATCCGGTCGGTGAGGTCGTCTCGGCGCTGGCGGCGGCCGGGCTGCGCATCGAGTTCCTGCACGAGCACGACGTGTCGCTGTTCCGGCGGTTCGGGTGCTTCGAGCGGCGGGACGGCTACTTCCGCTATCCGGCGGACCGGCCGCGGATCCCGCTGATGTACTCGGTCCGGGCCCGCAAGGACTGACGAAGCGGTACCGCGTCGTACCGACCCCGCAGGCCGGACCCTCCCGGCTGCCCCGTACCGTAAGGGTGTGTACCGGTTTCTGCTGACGCCCCGATGGTGGGGGATCAACGTCTTCGTGCTGTTGTCCATCCCCTTCTGCATCTTCATGGGGTCCTGGCAGCTGGGCCGGTTCGAGGACCGGGTGCAGGACCACCGCACGGCGACCGAGCAGGTCTCCGAGGCGCGGCACGAGGCGCCCCGGCCGCTCGGCGAGATGCTGCCGGTGACCAAGGCGACGTCCGGCAAGCTGGTCACCGCGACCGGCCGCTACGGCAAGCAGCTGCTGGTGCCCGGCCGGGAGCTCGACGGCAAGCAGGGGTTCTACGTCCTGACGCTGCTGCGCACCGACTCGGGTGAGGCGCTGCCGGTGGTGCGGGGCTGGCTGCCCGGGACCGCCGACGCGGCCAAGGCGCCCGCCGCGCCCGCCGGTGAGGTCACGGTCACCGGGGCGCTGCAGGCGTCCGAGACGCCGGGGGACAACGGCGTCAGCGCGCAGGGCGGTCTGCCGTCCGGGCAGACCGGGGCGATCAGTGCGGCGTCTCTGGTGAATCTGGTGCCGTACGACGTGTACGACGCGTGGGTCACGCTGGTGAAGGGTGACTCGGGGATGAAGGCGGTGCCGGCGAGTGCGCCGCCGGACACGGGGCTGGATCTGAAGGCGTTCCAGAACCTCGGTTACACCGCCGAGTGGTTCGCCTTCGTGGGGTTTGTGATCTTCATGTGGTTCCGGTTGCTGCGGCGCGAGGTGGAGTTCGCTCGGGATGCGGAGCTGGGGTTGGCGGCGGACGAGGAGCCCGTTGCCGCGGACGCCGGTGCCAAGTGAGCGGCGTCGCTGCTGAGGGCGGGTGGGTGCGCAACCCGGCGTAGCGGGGTGCCGCTGCGCCCACCCGTGCCGCCTGGGCACCTCCCAGGCCCTTAAGGCACTGGGGGAGGCACGATTGCCCGCAGCTGAGCGGCTACGACGCCGCCAGTACGCCCGTCCAGTAGACCGTGCCCGCGCACGCGTTGGGCACCGTCACCGATGTGCCGCCCGAGCCGGTTGCCGGGGTGTACGTCACCGCCACGCTGCCGTCGGCCGTGCCGTCCTCCGTGGCCAGTTGCGGGGCCGTGCCCGTGTCGCCGGTGGAGGTGCCGCCCGTGGTGCCGCTGTCCGGTGTCGGCGTGGGGTCGGGAGTGGGGTCGCCGGGGTCCGGGTCGCCGCCGGGGGTGGGGCACGTCTCCGTGGGCACCCACGCGAACTTCACGTCGTAGGCGGCGCCCGGCGCGAGCTCAAGCTGGGCGGACTCCAGGGACGGGTCGGGCAGCCCGGCCGCCGCGTCCCCGGCCGTGTGCCGGGCCGCACCGATCTTGGTGGCGTCGGCCGAACCCTGCGCCAGCGCGCTCACCGACCCGGGGTCGGTGACCGTGCAGCTCGCCGCGGAGACATTGGTGACGCGGAAGGAGCCGTAGACCGCGCCGGTGGAGTCGGGGGCGGCGCTGCTGCCGGAGGCGGGGCCGAGCTGGGCGGCGGTGCACGCCGGGATGCCGACGGCGGTGGTGGCGGACGGGCCGGCACCCTGGGACGCGCCGGTCGAGGCGCCGCCGGTGGCCTTGCCTTCCTTTTCCTTCTCCTTCTTGTCGCCCTTGCCCTTGTCCTCGGTCTTGCCGGGGGAGCTGCCCGCGGTGCTCTCGCCGCCGTCCGGGCCCTTGCCCTGGCTCGCGCCGCCCTGGGTCTCGGAGGCGTGGCCGGCGACCGACGGGTTGGCCTCGGAGCCGGTGGAGTTGGAGACGTGCACCAGGGCGGGTACGGCGGTGCCGATGAACAGCACGGCGGCGGCCATGCCGACGACGGCCTGCCGCTTGCGGGCCCGGCGCTGGGGCACCGCCTTGCGCAGATAGTCCAGGGTGCCGTCGCGCGGCTCCACCTCCTGCACCACCTGGTGCAGCATCGTGCGCAGGTCCAGCTCGTCCGAGTCGAACCCCTCGGGGCTCTGGTCGTCCAGGCCGTGGTTCACAGTTCCGTTCCCAGCGTGCGATTGCTTCGGATCTTGCCCGTGCAGCCTTGTCGGCTCGTGCCACTCGAAGGGTTCGTGCCGGTCGCGCCCGTCGCGGGGCACGCCGTTGCCGTCGCTCATGCCGGCGCCTCCATGGCCAGCCGGAGCGCCGCGATGCCGCGCGAGCCGTAGGCCTTGACCGAACCCAGGGATATGCCGAGGGTCTCGGCGACCTGGGCCTCGGTCATGTCCGCGAAGTAGCGCAGCACCAGCACCTCGCGCTGGCGGCGCTGGAGGCCCTTCATCGCCTTGATGAGGGAGTCGCGCTCCAGCTGGTCGTAGGCGCCTTCCTCGGCGCTCGCCATGTCGGGCATGGGCTTCGACAGCAGCTTGAGGCCGAGGATGCGGCGGCGCAGCGCCGAGCGCGACAGGTTGACGACCGTCTGACGCAGGTAGGCCAGGGTCTTCTCGGGGTCGCGGACGCGCTTGCGGGCCGAGTGGACACGGATGAAGGCCTCCTGGACGACGTCCTCGCAGGAGGCCGTGTCGTCGAGGAGGAGGGCGGCGAGACCGAGCAGCGAGCGGTAGTGCGCCCGGTAGGTCTCGGTGAGGTGGTCGACGGTGGTCCCGGCCGCGACACCGTCCTCGGCGCCGTCACGCTGGTTCGGGATGCGGGCCGGCCGCGCTGCGGGCACGGGCGCGATCACCGGCATCCCACCGGCGGTACCGGGCATGCGGGGTCGTAGAGCCGCCGGACGGGGCGGTCTGATGACCGTGCCGCGTGCCGCGCTGAAGTCGAGTACCTCTGCCACGTCTGTTGGACACGCTTCCCCCCATGAGGGTTGTACGTGCCGGGCATCACTTTCACGCCGACCTCGGCCGTCGACGGTCTACCCGCGTCAGGCAGCACAACCGGTGGTGCATCAAATGCCCTCATGCGTCCCGCTCATCCCCTATGTCCATATGTGAACGAGCGTCCCCACGCCCGTTTCCAGGCGTCCCCACGCCTGAATGCACGTCCCGCGGCCCGGAAGGGCGACCGCAAAGACGCTCCCCGCCCTCCGCGCGGTTGCGGAGGGCGGGGAGGTAAATCCTCGGACGCCGATGGGCCCCGGGACAAGTGGTCCGGACCATCGATCGGCTCACATGTCGTACACAGATCCTACAAACCGCCTATGGCAGGCGGCGGGGGATTCCGGCGCGGCGAAACTTCCCGAAAACCCACGAGGGTTACGGCACGTCACGAGAGCTCGGCGGCCACCAGTTCGGCGATCTGCGCGGTGTTCAGCGCGGAGCCCTTGCGCAGGTTGTCCCCGCAGACGAACAGTTCGAGAGCCGTCGGGTCGTCCAGCGCCCGCCGCACTCGCCCGACCCACGTCGGGTCGGTGCCGACCACGTCGGCGGGGGTGGGGAACTCGCCCGCGGCCGGGTTGTCGAACAGCACGACACCGGGCGCCGTGGCGAGGATCTCGCGGGCCTTGTCGACGGTGACCTCGCCCTCGAAGCGGGCGTGCACGGTCAGCGAGTGCGTGGTGATCACCGGTACGCGCACACAGGTGACGGCCACGGGCAGGCCGGGCAGCCCGAGGATCTTGCGGGACTCGTCCCGGACCTTCAGCTCCTCCGACGACCAGCCGTCCTCGCGCGGCGACCCGGCCCACGGCACGACGTTCAGCGCGACCGGCTCCGGGAACGGTCCGGTGCCGTCCCCCACGGCCCGCCGTACGTCACCGGGGCTGGTCCCCAGTTCCGTGCCGGCGACCAGGGACAGCTGCTGCCGCAGCGTCACCACGCCCGCGCGGCCGGCGCCGCTGACCGCCTGGTACGAGGAGACCACCAGCTCGCGCAGCCCGAACTCGGCGTGCAGCGCGCCCAGGGCCACGATCATGGAGAGCGTCGTGCAGCTGGGGTTGGCGATGATGCCGCGCGGGCGCATCCGCACGGCGTGCGGATTGACCTCGGGCACCACGAGGGGCACCTCCGGGTCCATCCGGAAGGTGCCGGAGTTGTCGACCACCACCGCGCCCTTGGCGGCGGCCAGGGGCGCCCACCGCTCGGCGACCTCGTCGGGGACGTCGAACATGGCGACGTCGACCCCGTCGAAGGCCTCCTCGGTGAGGGCCACGACCTCGGTCTCCTCGCCGCGCACGGCCAGCTTGCGGCCGGCCGAGCGCGGGGAGGCGATCAGTCGGATCTCGCCCCAGACGTCCGCCCGCTGGGACAGGATCTGGAGCATGACCGTGCCGACGGCCCCGGTCGCTCCCACGACGGCGAGCGTCGGCCGCCCGGACCGGCCGGACCCGTCGGCCCGTCGGAGGCCTGCCATCAGCGGCCGGTGCCTCCGTAGACGACGGCCTCGTCGCTGTCGGAGTCGAGCCCGAACGCGGTGTGCACGGCACGGACGGCCTCGGGCACGTCGTCGGCGCGGGTGACGACCGAGATGCGGATCTCGGAGGTCGAGATCAGCTCGATGTTCACACCGGCGTCGGACAGCGCCTTGAAGAAGTCGGCCGTGACACCCGGGTTGGTCTTCATCCCGGCGCCGACGAGGGAGATCTTGCCGATCTGGTCGTCGTAGCGCAGGGACTCGAAGCCGATGGTGGCCTTGTTCTTCTCCAGGGCGTCGATGGCCTTGCGGCCCTCGGCCTTGGGGAGCGTGAAGGAGATGTCCGTCAGACCCGTGGAGGCGGCGGACACGTTCTGCACGATCATGTCGATGTTGATCTCGGCGTCCGAGATCGTCCGGAAGATCGCGGCCGCCTCGCCCGGCTTGTCCGGCACGCCGACGACCGTGACCTTGGCCTCGGAGGTGTCGTGCGCGACACCGGAGATGATGGCCTGCTCCACCTGCTTGTCCCCTTGCTGAATCGGCTCACTGCTGACCCACGTGCCCTGAAGTCCGCTGAAGCTGGACCGGACGTGGATCGGGATGTCGTACCGGCGGGCGTACTCCACGCAGCGGTGGAGCAGCACCTTCGACCCGGATGCCGCCAGCTCGAGCATGTCCTCGAGGGAGATCCAGTCGATCTTCCGGGCCTTCTTCACCACGCGCGGGTCGGCGGTGAACACGCCGTCGACGTCGGTGTAGATCTCGCACACGTCGGCGTCGAGGGCGGCGGCGAGGGCCACCGCGGTGGTGTCGGAGCCGCCGCGGCCGAGCGTGGTGATGTCCTTGGTGTCCTGGCTGACGCCCTGGAAACCCGCCACGATCGCGATGTTGCCCTCGTCCACCGAGGTCTTGATCCGGCCCGGCGTGACGTCGATGATCCGGGCTTTGTTGTGGACCGAGTCGGTGATGACACCTGCCTGGCTGCCGGTGAACGACTGGGCCTCGTGGCCCAGCTTTTTGATCGCCATGGCCAGCAGTGCCATGGAGATCCGCTCTCCGGCGGTCAGCAGCATGTCGAGCTCGCGCCCGGCAGGCATCGGGGAAACCTGCTCGGCGAGATCGATCAGCTCGTCCGTCGTGTCGCCCATCGCGGAAACGACGGCAACCACCTGGTTGCCGTTCTGCTTCGCTTCCACGATCCGCTTGGCGACGCGCTTGATGCCCTCGGCATCGGCTACGGAGGAGCCTCCGTACTTCTGCACGACAAGGCCCACGTGCGCTCCTCGCTCAATCCGTTTCTATCCGCTCATACGCATTCGTACTGCGGTCGGCTCAGTCTAACGAGCGTCCGAAAATCCCCTCCGCGATATCGCATGGTGAGACTTCCCGGGGTACTCGTTCAGGTCTGCTCATGCCCACCTGGGCACAGGCCACGCGAGAAAGTGCCCGGCGTCACAATCGCACACGGGCCACTCTCCGTGCCTCAACTTTCAAGCACTAGGGTGCGCCTGTGCGCGTACTTCTGGTGGAAGACGATGAACCGGTCGCCGAGTCCCTCAGACGCGGCCTGCAGCGCTACGGCTTCGAGGTGGAGTGGGTCACCACCGGCCGGGCGGCGCTGGACCACATGAGCCCCTACGACGTCGTCCTGCTGGACCTCGGCCTGCCCGACACCGACGGCCTGGACGTCTGCAAGGCGCTGCGCGAGCGCGGCGACGTCCCGATCATCGTGATCAGCGCCCGCAGCGACGAGACGGACCGGGTGGTGGGCCTGGAGATCGGTGCGGACGACTACGTCTCCAAGCCGTTCGGCGTCCGCGAGGTCATCGCCCGCATCCGGGCGGTCATGCGCCGCGCGCAGCCCCGCGACCCCGCCGCCGGGGCGGCCGGGAACGGCCCCGACCGCTACGGCCCCCGCCTGACCGTCGACCGCAAGGCGGCCCGGGTGCGGCTCGACGGCGAGGAGGTGGCCCTCGCCCCCAAGGAGTACGACCTGCTGGCCTTCCTCACCGAGGAGCCCGGGGCGCTGATGTCGCGCGAGCAGATCATGGAAGCGGTCTGGGACGCGAACTGGTTCGGGCCGACGAAGACGCTGGACGTGCACGTGGCGGCGCTGCGGCGGAAGCTCGCGGGGGTGATCACGATCGAGGCGGTGCGCGGGGTCGGCTTCCGGCTGGAGATCGTCAAGGACGGTGACGGCCGCAAGGACGGCGGTGGCGAGCCGGGCACCGGAACGGGCAGCGGCGCCTCATGATCCGCCAGCTCGTCCGCAGCTACATCTTCCTCGTCGCGATCGCCATCGCCCTGTTCACGGTGCCGGTGGCCTTCTCGCTCACCTCCCAGCTGCGGGGTGACACCGCGGACTCCGTGCTGCGCGAGGCCAAGACCATGGCGCTGCTGCTGGCCAACGGCGATTCCACCTCGTGCGAGGCACTCCAGAAGATGGCCACCGCGTACGCCGCCGAGACGCCCGGCGACGTGCAGGTGACGGGATCTGCGGGCTGCGCGCCGGGCCTGCTCCGCGCGCGGGAGGACGCGGCCCTGACCGCGGCCCTCGACCGGAACCGTTCGACGACCGACTGGGGCTCCTCCTTCATCTGGGGTACCGATCTGGTGATCACGGTCCCCGCCAAGAAGGCCGGGGAAGACCGCCCCGCCGGCGCCGTGCGCATCGTCTACTCGACGAACGAGATGACCGACCGCCTGTGGACGATCTGGGGTTTCCGGGCGGTCCTCGCGGTGCTGGTCCTCGTGGTGGCCGCCCTGCTCGGCGTGGGGGTGGCACGCCGCCTCACCCGCCCGCTGCGCCAGCTCAACGACATGGCGAGCAGGTTCAGCGACGGCGACCTGACCGCCCGCTCCCCCGTGACGGGCCCGCCGGAGACCCAGACGCTGGCACGCACCCTCAACCAGGGCGCGGAACGCCTGGACACCCTGATCGCGGCCCAGCGCAACTTCGTGGCGGACGCCTCGCACCAGCTGCGCACCCCGCTCACGGCCCTGCGGCTGTCCCTGGACAACATCGCGGACGGTGTGGACGACGAGTTCGTCCGGGAGGACGTGGAACAGGCCACCGCCGAGGTGGTCCGTATGAACCGCCTGGTCAACGGCCTGCTGGTGCTGGCCCGGGCCGAGGCGAAGGTGACGGTGGCCGAGCCGCTCCCGCTGCTGGACATCGTGCGGGAGCGGCTCGCCGTGTGGAGACCGGCCGCCGACGAGCGCGGAGTCACCGTCGCGCTCGGGGGGAGTATCGACGGCCGGCCGTCCGTGCTGTCCAGCCCGGGTCATCTGGACCAGATGCTGGACAACGTGCTCTCCAACGCCCTGGAGGTCTCACCGGACGGCGGGACGATCACCGTGCGGGTGGACCCCCGGGGCGATGTGGTGGGGGTGTCGGTGCTGGACGAGGGCCCCGGCATGTCGGACGCCGAGAAGTCCCGCGCCTTCGACCGCTTCTGGCGCGGCCAGGGCCTGACCGGGAAGGGCGGTTCCGGTCTCGGTCTCGCCGTCGTCAGGCAACTGGCGACGGACGACGGCGGGACCGTGGCCCTGACGGACGCTCCCGGGGGTGGTCTGTGCGTGACCATCACCCTCCGGGCGGTCAGCTCTCGGGCATCTTCGAGGAGTGGTGGTTGACGATCAGCCACGTGCCGTCGGCCTGCTTCTCGTAGGCGTACGTGTAGCGGGCCTTGACGGTGTTCTTCGCGCCCGTCCCGGGGTCGGTGAGCGCGAACTCGTACACACCGGTGTCGATGACGGTGTCCCGGTCGAGGACGTTGACGACCGACTCGACCTTCGTGCCGACCGGCTTGTTCCGGAGGAAGTGCTCGAAGTAGTCGACGATCTCGGCTCTGTCCGTACGGACGTTGTTCGAGACGGTCGGCAGCAGGACGGCGTCTTTCGCGTACAGGTCGGCGACCTTCTGCGCATCGCCGGTCTGCAGCGCCGCGTTCCACTGGTCGAAGAGTCCGAGCACCTGGGCCTTGGTGGCCATCTTGGCCGACGGCTGCGCGGACTTGCCGCGGGAGTCGGCTCCGGCGACCCCGGCGCCGAGGGCGAAGGTACCGGCGGCCAGGGCGGCGACAGCGGTGGCGGCGGCTATGCGACGGCGTACGGGGCGACGGTTCATGACATCTCCAGTGACATTGGGGGGAGTTGACTTGCCTCCGCGTCCTCTGCGGTGGAAGTGACTCCAGGTTCGCGGTTCACCGGTTAGGGGCCGTGCAGCCGACGTACAGGGGGCGTACAAGGAGCCCCCAAATCACGAAGCGTGACGTGGAGCCGGACGCTACCGTCTGGGCATGGAGGTATTGCGCTACGTGGCATTCAGCACGGATCCCAAGGGCGGCAACCCCGCGGGGGTCGTGCTCGACGCGACCGGGGCCGCCGACACTGCGATGCTGGCGACGGCGGCCGAAGTCGGCTACTCGGAGACGGCGTTCGCGGTGCCATCCGGCGACGGGGCCCTGGTCGTTCGGTACTTCAGCCCGCTCGCAGAGGTGCCGTTCTGCGGCCACGCGACGATCGCCACGGCCGTCGCCCACGCGGAGCGACACGGCACCGGACGCCTGCGGCTGCGCACGGCGGCGGGCCCTGTCACCGTCACCACCGACCGGGCGGCGGACGGCACCCTCGTGGCGACCCTGGTGAGCGTCGCACCGCGTACGGCACCGATCGAGGAGGCCGATCTGGCCGAGCTGCTCGCCGTCCTGAGCTGGTCCGCCGGGGAACTGGACCCGGCGCTGCCGCCCCGCGCGGCCTTCGCCGGAGCCTGGCACCCGGTCATCGCCGCCGCGAGCCGGGACCGGCTGGCCGACCTGGACTACGACATGGCCGCGCTCGGCGCCCTCATGGCCCACAGGGACTGGACCACCGTCAACCTGGTCTGGCGGGAGTCCCCCACGGTGTTCCACGCCCGCAACCCGTTCCCGCCCGGCGGTGTGGTCGAGGACCCGGCCACGGGGGCGGCGGCGGCCGCGTTCGGCGGCTATCTGCGGGAGCTCGGCCTCGTCTCCCCGCCGGCAACCCTGACGATCCACCAGGGCGCGGACATGGGACGCCCGAGCACGATCACGGTGACGGTACCGGCGGAGCCGGACACGGGCATCGGCGTGACCGGCACGGCCGTCCAGCTCTGAGAGGGCGGTTCGTGAGTCTGTAAGTCTGGCCACTCAGGTGGTACAGCGAGCCGACGCCGACCGCTCCCTACGTCGACGAGGAGGCGCTGGCCACCGCCGTGGACCGTTGAGGCGGCGGCCCACCTCGTCGGACAGGGCGAGGTGCCTCCGCCGACGTGCTCATGTGTCTCCCGTGGAGGCGGAGCCGATGCCACCGCCAGCGGCGATCGAACGCTCGCCGGAGGCCGTGACGTTCCGAGGCTGCGGAGGCGTGGAAGAGGGCGGGGTCGGGGTCAGGGGCGGGGTCGAGGGGTTCGCCGGCGGGGCGGGCGCGGGGGTTCCCGGGCCGTCGCCGGTCGACGCCGTACCGATGTTCCCGCCGGCGGCGACGGACCTCGTACCGCTCGCGTTCACCGCCGGGCCAGAAATACCCGCACCGGACATATCGGGCGTCTCTGCCGAGCCCTGGAACCCGGCGTACACCGCGAGCGCCAGGCCGATCAGCGCCGCGACGCCGCCTGCCACGCTGGCCCAGGGATCCGCCGCCTCGACGTCCAGGACGGCGCCGACGACGAGTCCCAGGGCCCCGGCGGCGCACAGCCCGACACCCGTCCACATCAATGCCTTCGACTGACCGGTCATACGGCCATCATCGCGCTCGGGGCCGGGCTGTGGTGCGAAGAGCCGTTGAGGCGGGGGCGGTTACTTGGCCGGGCGCAGGCCCAGCGGGCCCGCGATCTCCTCCGCCATCACCCGGCCCGCCTCGATCTCCAGGGTGTCGTCGCCCATGTCCTGGTCCGTGTCGAGGCCGTCGAGTTCGGCCAGGGGCTGGTCGAGGCGGACGTGGGCGAGGACGGACTGGAGGGCGCGCAGGGTCGCGGAGGCGGTGGAACCCCAGTTGGAGAAGTAGGAGAACTGCCACCACCACAGGGCCTCCGTGGTGCGGCCGGCCCGGTAGTGGACCATGCCGTGGCGCAGGTCGGTGATGAGGTCGGTGAGGTCGTCGGAGATACGGGCCGGGACCGGGGCCTTGCGGGGCTCGTAGGGGTCGAAGACCTCCGAGTAGACGTCGACGGGGTCGAGGAGGCGGGCCAGGTTCTCGCGGAGTTCGTCGACGTCCGGCTCGGGGCCCGGGTCGGGCTCGTAGCGCTCGTCGGGCACGATGTCCTCGTGCGCGCCGAGCCGGCCGCCGGCCAGGAGGAGCTGGGAGACCTCCAGGAGCAGGAAGGGCACGGCCGATTCCGGCTCGGCGCCCTTCGCGATCTCCGTGACGGCGACCAGGAAGCTCTCGACCTGGTCCGCGATCTGGACGGCGAAGTCGTCCGGGTTCTGGTCGGTCGCGTGCAGCGTGGCGTCAGACATCTAGGAGTCGTCTCCCCTCGAAGGCGCGACCGAGGGTCACCTCGTCCGCGTATTCCAGGTCGCCACCCACCGGGAGGCCGCTGGCCAGGCGGGTGACCTTCAGGCCCATGGGCTTGATCATGCGGGCGAGGTACGTGGCGGTCGCCTCGCCCTCGAGGTTGGGGTCCGTGGCGAGGATGAGCTCCGTGACCGTGCCGTCGGCCAGGCGGGCCAGGAGTTCCCTGATCCGCAGGTCGTCCGGCCCGACCCCGTCGATCGGGCTGATCGCGCCGCCCAGGACGTGGTACCGGCCCCGGAACTCACGCGTGCGCTCGATCGCCACGACGTCCTTCGGCTCCTCGACGACGCAGATGACGGCCGGGTCGCGGCGGGTGTCGCGGCAGATGTTGCACAGTTCCTCCTGCGCGACGTTCCCGCAGGTCGCGCAGAAGCGGACCTTCGCCTTGACCTCCATGAGGGCCTGGGCGAGCCGCCGCACGTCCGTGGGCTCCGCCTGCAGGATGTGGAAGGCGATCCGCTGGGCGCTCTTGGGACCGACGCCGGGCAGCCGCCCCAGCTCGTCGATCAGGTCCTGGACCACGCCTTCGTACAACGGACTGCCTTTCCTGGCTCATCGAGGTCGTTCGCGCCGTACGGCCTTCCCGTACGTACCGTAGTTGTCAGCCGCCTGTCCGAGGAAGGCGGCGGGCGTCTCAGAACGGCAGTCCGGGGATGCCGCCGCCGCCCAGACCCTGCGCGAGCGGTCCCAGCTTCTGCTGCTGGAGCGCCTGCGCGTTCTCGTTGGCCGCCTGCACTGCCGCCACGACCAGGTCGGCGAGGGTCTCGGTGTCCTCCGGATCCACCGCCTTCGGGTCGATCTTCAGGTTGCGCAGCTCGCCGGCGCCGGTGACGGTCGCGGTCACGAGGCCACCGCCCGCCTGGCCGTCGACCTCCGTCTGCGCCAGTTCCTCCTGCGCCTGTGCCAGGTCCTGTTGCATCTTCTGGGCCTGCTGGAGCAGCTGCTGCATATTGGGCTGGCCACCACCGGGGATCACGATCAGCTCCTTGCTCGGTACGGGTTTTCCCGTTCGGCACGAGCCTACGTGGTCGGGCCTGCCGTCGCCCCAGCACTCTTTCGAGTGAGTTCGCCTCGCGCCCTATAACTGATCAAGGAATACTTCCGGGCGGAAAAGCGGCGAAGCTACATCTTCGCCACGTGTTGGGGGGTAGGAAGGGTCCGGCGCGTGTGCGTCGTGTGTGTCACTTGTCACGCAGCGTGGTCAGTAGGGAGTGCCGGGTGGGTCAGCCGGAGATGCAGCCCGAGAGGCCGCCTCAGGACGGACGGGGCGAGGGGACGGCCCGGCTGCGGCCGGGCGATCTGACCGGGCGGGCCTTCCCGCTCGGGGACTGGGGGGAGCCGGCGGTCCGGCTCGACGAGCTGTACCGGTGGGTGGAACGCGGTGCGCTGCGGACGGCGGCCTGGTACCTGGAGGACCGGGTGTGGAAGCGGCGGTGTGCGCGGGTGCTGCGCTGCGGGGCCGCGGCGGGGGCGGTCACCGGCGTCGCGCTGCCCCTGCTGGATCTGACCGGGGTCGCGGCCGGGATCGCGCCCTGGGGGTGCCTGGCACTGCTGCTGGGGGTGGCCTGCGTGGCTGTCGACCGGTACTTCGGGGTGACGTCGGGCTGGATGCGGGACGTGGCCACCGCACAGGCCGTGCAGCGGCGGCTGCAGGCGCTTCAGTTCGACTGGGCCGCGGAGTGCGTGCGGGAGGTTCTGGGCCCGGCGGAGGGGACGGCCAGTGAGGCGGCCGAGCGGTGTCTCGGGGTGTTGCGGAGGTTCTCCGAGGACGTGAGCGAGCTGGTGCGGGGGGAGACGGCGGAGTGGGTGGGCGAATTCCGCAGCGGCGGTGCGCCCGTGGGGTTGCAGGCGGTGGTGTTCCCCGGGGGTGGGCGCGGGACCGAGGCGGGGGGTTTCAACGGACGGTTCTCCGGGCCCCCGGCGGGGGGCGCGCGACCGAACATGCCCCGGCAGCGGCCGCCGGAGCCGCGGTGAGCGGGGCTCGGTCTGCCGGTGCTCGGGGTTGGTGCTGAGGTCGGGTGGGTGCGCAGCCCGGCGCTGCGGGGTGCCGCTGCGCCCACCCGTGCCGCCCTGGGGGTACCTCCCAGGCCCTCAAGGGCGAACGGAAGCTCAGTCCTGCGCGCACAGGGTCAGGCCCTCCGGGGTCCAGCACGGCAGGTGGCCGTGCGTGCGGATGACGTCCTGGCCGTTGCCGCGGGCGAGGTAGGTGAGGAAGCTCGACGCCTGGGAGTCGGCCGGGGGGCGGCCGTAGGTGTAGGCGTACTCGATCTCGCGGTAGGGGTAGTCGCTCGTGCCGTGTTCGAGGGCGTCGACGGAGGCCGGGTCGCCGTCCAGGCGCAGGGCGTGCAGGCCCTTGGCGCGGGCGGCCAGGTTGAGTTCGCTGTAGCCGATGGCGCCCGGCAGGCCGGCGACCGTGGTCAGCACCTGGTCCGTGGAGTCGAGTTCGCAGCGGATGACGGCCGCCGTCGGGTCGTCCTTGTGGACGCAGTCGACGGAGGAGTTGGCGATCTCGCCCCGTCCCAGCACCCGGCGCTGGAACACCTGTCTCGTCCCGGAGTTGGCGTCCCGGCTGACCAGGTGCACGGGCAGGTCCGGGCCGCCGAGCTGCCGCCAGTTGCGGATCTCGCCCCGGTAGAGGCGCCGTACGTCGTCCGTGGACAGGTTCGTCAGGGTGCGGCGCGGCACCCGGCGCTCGCACCAGACCATCACGCCCGAGGCGATGATGCCGAGGACGGCCGTCGCCACGGCCACGAGGTTCTCCGCGCTCAGCCACTCCATCGTCGGTGCCCCCGCCGCCGGACGAATGCGATCGTCCGGTCACCGTACGGCTGTACGAGCGGGCATCCGGGATTCGTCGGCTCGAATTCGCCGGACGTTCAACGACGTCCCGCCCGCGAGAAGATCGGTCACTGCCTCGTGTACGTCAGCCGCTCCCCGCTGCTCGTGTTGACGCGCTGGAGCGTGCCGTCCGACAGGACGGTGATCTCGGTGGCGGCGCCCGGGGTGCAGGCGGTGCGCGGCTGCCCGACGGTCACGGTGGACGGGCCGATCTTCAGGGTGCCGTCGGCGCCGGGTTGCGCGGTCAACCGCCCCTCGAACACGCAGTGGTAGCTGCCGCCGCCCTTGGTCGGGCCGTCGGCCACGAGGGACAGAACCGTGTCACCCGGTTCGCCCTGCTGGATGGTGAGCGAACGGCTGTGCTCGCCGTCGGCGTTGTCGATGGTCGTGGTCCAGGTGCCCAGGTACGCCGTCGGGATCGAGCCGTCCGCCTCAGAGGCGGAGGGGTCCGGCTGCGAGGTCGTCGGGGACGGGCCCGGCGTGGTCGGGGGCGCGCCGGTGCTCTGCGTGGGGGTGGGGTCGCCGCCCGCCTGGTCACCGTCGCGGCCCTGCATCAGCGCGTACACCGAGCCGCCCGCGGCCAGCGCGACGACCAGGGCGATCACGACGAGCAGCGCGGTGGAACGGCCGTTTCTCGGCCCCGGGTCCTGCGGGGGGCCGTAGGGCGGGGTGGAGCCGTAGGGGGGAGTCGTGCCGTAGGGCGGCGGACCGTAGGGCGGGGTGGAGCCGAGGCCGCCGTAGCCGGGGTGGTACGGCGGGGCGGCGCCCGGAGTGCCGGGGGCGCCGGGCTGGGGGTGCTGCTGGGGGTAGCCGTACGCCGGGTGCGGTTGCGGGGGCGGCTGCATCTGCGGCTGCGGCTGGGACGGGATGGGGGCGCCCGTGCCCGGGGGCTGCTGGGGTGCCGCTGGTGGGCTCTGACCGGCGACCATGGTGGGCAGGTGGTTCACCGGCGCGCCCTCGCCCGGCAGGCCCGGCGGGGGCGGGCCTGCGGCCGCGGCGAGCGCCGTCGCGGGGGCCGGCGGCAGCGCGGGACGCGGCGACGACTCGTCGGCGGCGGGGGCGTGTTCGGGGGTGGGGCCGGGGCCGGGGTTCTCGTCGGGACCGGAACCGCGCTGCCCGGCGGGCGGCTCGGCGGAACCCGCTCCCTCGGCGGAGCCGGCCCCCTCCGGATCCTCCGCGTCCAGCAACCGCACGGCGTGCCGCCCGAGTTGGGCGACCAGGGCGCTCGGGAGCCACGGGTCGAGGGCGCGGCCGTCGGAGACGGTGTCGTCCGCACCCGTGCGTTCCAGGACGCGGTCGAGGGACGGGCGTGCGGCGGGGTCCTTGCGCAGGCAGTCGCGGACCAGGTCGGCGATGCCCTCGGGGACGCCCTGCAGGTCCGGTTCCTCCTGGGCGATGC
Source organism: Streptomyces sp. NPDC050416 (assembly GCF_044458845.1). NCBI lineage: Bacteria > Bacillati > Actinomycetota > Actinomycetes > Kitasatosporales > Streptomycetaceae > Streptomyces > Streptomyces sp. NPDC050416. Next base: position 53,288 of record NZ_JBITII010000013.1, on the reverse strand, counting down.
GGAACATCAGGGCGTGCACACCGCTGTTGGCGGTGCCGAAGGGCAGGGCGCCGGTGGCGGCGTAGGCGAGGACGGAGCCGAGGCAGAAGACGTCGCACGCCGGGGTGATGCGGTCGCCGCGCACCTGCTCGGGCGCCATGAAGCCGGGCGATCCGACGAGCGCGCCGGTGCGGGTGAGCCCGCCGTCCGTCACGGTCTGCAGGGCCCGGGCGATACCGAAGTCGATGACGCGCGGGCCGTCGATGGTGACCAGGACGTTGGACGGCTTGAGGTCGCGGTGGACGATGCCGGCCGCGTGGATGTCCTTGAGCGCGTGCGCGAGCCCGGCCGCGAGGATGCGGACCGTCCGCTCGGGCAGGGCGCCGTGGTCGTGCCCGACGACCTGCTGGAGGCTCGGCCCGGCGACGTACCCGGTGGCCACCCACGGCACCGCCGCCTCGGTGTCCGCGTCCAGCACCGGCGCCGTCCAGTACCCGCCGACCCGCCGCGCGGCCCGCACCTCCTGCCGGAAACGCTCCCGGAACTCCTCCTGCGCGGCCAGTTCCTCGCGCACGAGTTTCACGGCGACCGTACGGCCCCGCTCCGAGCGTGCCAGATACACGTGCCCCATGCCGCCCGCACCGAGCCGCGCCAGCAGCCGGTACGCACCGATACGCGGCGGATCCCCGGACCCCAGCTTCTCCATCGCTCAGCCGCCTTCCCCCCACACGTGAGCAACAGATCGAGAATAGTGCGGGGCCCGGGCGGGGCAGGCCCGAACGACCTCTACGGTTCCGTAACAGGCGGTCCCACCTCGTCGAGCACCTTCGACAGCCGTTCCAGTACCCGCACCGTCTCCGCCAGGTCCGCCTCCCCGAGCGCGTCCGCCAGCCGGTCGGCGAAGGCCGCGTGGCCGGGGGCGATCCGGGCGATCGCCGCCCGCCCCTCCGCGGTCGGCACGAGGAGCTTGGCGCGGCGGTGCGCGGGGTTCGGCCGGTACTCGGCGAGCCCGCGCTCCACCAGCAGGTCGGCGATGCGCTGCACGCTCTGCCGTGTGATGCCCATGGCGCGGGCGATGCCGGAGACGGGCAGCGGCTCCCCCAGGACCGCGCCGAGCACCTGCCACCAGGCGGCGGTCAGCCCCGCGGGCCGGGCCAGTTCCTCGGCCACGGCGAGGAACTGGCCGTTCAGCCTGAACACCCCGAGGGCGCTGCGGCTGAGCAGGTCCTGACGCTCCCGGCTCATGCCGCCCCGGCCTTCTCCAGCACGGCGTAGGCCGCCGCGTCGGAGTCGTGGAACAACCGGTACCAGGCGTCGAGCACCTCGCCCTCGTACACCCCGAGCAGCCGGAGGATCTCGCGGGCGAAGGCGACGGGCTCGGTCGGGCCCGCGGTGACCAGGTTCTTGTCGGTGACGGCGTCGGTCTCGACGTAGCGCTCGCCGCCCGCGTAGCCGGTCGCGGCCAGGTAGAAGGAGACCGCGCTGGTGTGGTCGCGGTCGTCGAGCAGGCCCTCGCGGGCGAGCCCGGCCGTGGCCCCGCAGATCGCGGCGACGGGCACGCCCGCGTTCAGGAACGCCCGGGCCTTGCGGGCGAAGGGCGCCAGGTCACCGGATGTGTCCCACAGGTCGGCGCCCGGGAGGATCAGCAGGGAGCTGTCCTCGGGCCGGACGTCGTCCAGGGCCGTGTCGGGCTGGATGCGCAGTCCGCCGATGCTGGTGACCGGGTCCGTGGACGGGCCGACGGTCCGGATCCGGTACCCGGCGCGGGCGAGATGGGCCGTGGCGTGGCCCGTCTCCCAGTCGGCGAGGGTGTCGTAGACGGCGAGATGGACGGGCTTGCGGTCTGCGATGGCGTTCATGGTTCCTCCTCGGGACCCCGTGCCGTATGACAACATGCTGACATTTCGACAGCACCACCCTGTCAATGCCTTCCGTCCCGTCTGGACAACCTGTCGCGGAATGCCGCCGACGGCAGACAGGCCGCCGATTTCACCGCCCTCTCCCCCGCACCTACGCTCGCCCGCATGACCCCTCAGCCGAACCCCGAAGCCGGTGCCGCCGTCAAGGCCGCCGACCGCGACCACGTGTTCCACTCCTGGTCCGCCCAGGAGCTCATCGACCCGCTCGCCGTCGCCGGGGCGGAGGGGTCGTACTTCTGGGACTACGACGGCCGGCGCTACCTCGACTTCTCCAGCGGGCTCGTCTACACGAACGTCGGCTACCAGCACCCCAGGGTCGTCGCCGCGATCCAGGAGCAGGCGGCGAGGATGACGACCTTCGCGCCCGCGTTCGCCATCGAGGCCCGCTCGGAGGCGGCCCGGCTGATCGCCGAGCGGACCCCGGGCGACCTGGACAAGATCTTCTTCACCAACGGCGGCGCCGACGCCGTCGAGCACGCCATCCGGATGGCCCGGCTGCACACCGGCCGCCCGAAGGTGCTCTCGGCGTACCGCTCGTACCACGGCGGTACGCAGCAGGCCGTGAACATCACCGGCGACCCGCGCCGCTGGGCCTCCGACAGCGGCACCGCCGGGGTCGTGCACTTCTGGGCGCCCTACCTCTACCGCTCCCGCTTCTACGCCGAGACCGAGGAGCAGGAGTGCGCGCGGGCGCTGGAGCACCTGGAGACCACGATCGCCTTCGAGGGGCCCTCCACCGTCGCGGCGATCATCCTGGAGACGATCCCGGGCACGGCCGGGATCATGGTCCCGCCGCCCGGCTATCTCGCGGGGGTGCGGGAGCTGTGCGACAAGTACGGGATCGTCTTCGTCCTGGACGAGGTCATGGCCGGGTTCGGGCGGACCGGTGAGTGGTTCGCGGCGGACCTGTTCGGCGTCACGCCCGACCTGCTGACCTTCGCCAAGGGCGTGAACAGCGGGTACGTGCCGCTGGGCGGGGTCGCGATCTCCGGTGCGATCGCCGAGACCTTCGGCAAGCGGCCGTACCCGGGAGGTCTGACGTACTCCGGGCATCCGCTGGCGTGTGCCGCCGCCGTCGCGACGATCAACGTCATGGCGGAGGAGGGCGTCGTCGAGAACGCGGCCCGGCTGGGCGCGAACGTCGTCGGTCCGCAGCTGCGCGAGCTGGCCGCGCGGCACCCGAGCGTGGGCGAGGTGCGCGGCGTCGGCATGTTCTGGGCGCTGGAGCTGGTCCGGGACCGCGAGACGCGCGAGCCGCTGGTGCCCTACAACGCTGCCGGGGAGGCGAACGCGCCGATGGCCGCCTTCGCCGCCGCCGCGAAGAACGGCGGACTGTGGCCGTTCGTGAACATGAACCGGACCCATGTGGTGCCGCCCTGCACCGTCACCGAGGCGGAGCTGAAGGAGGGCCTCGCGGCGCTGGACGCGGCGCTCTCCGTGGCGGACGAATACACGAAGTAAACAGCTGTAAACCGACCAGAAAACGACCACAACCCGTCAGTAGACGACCAACCTCTCACCTCGTTCGAACGCGTAAGGTGGCGTGGCCGTAGACATACACGTGCACGCCACCCGAACGCGACGAGGGAGACGCCCTGACCATGCCCCGCAGCTCCGGCAACGGCGCCGTGACGCGCAGCACCCTGCGACAGCAGATCGCCGACGCGCTCCGTGACGAGGTACTGGCGGGACGGCTGCAGCCGGGGCAGGAGTTCACGGTCAAGGAGATCGCCGACCAGTACGGGGTGTCCGCCACGCCGGTCCGGGAGGCGCTGGTCGACCTCTCCGCGCAGGGGCTCCTCGACGCCGACCAGCACCGCGGCTTCCGCGTCCACGAGTACTCGGCCGAGGACTTCCGCGGCATGATCGAGGCCCGCGACCTGGTCATCGAGGGGATGTTCCACGCCCTCACCACCGGGCGGCACGCCTCCGGGCAGCCGGGCGACCCCCGGGTCGCCGCCGTACTCGCCGGGGTGCGGCGGCGCGGCGAGGAGGCGCAGCGGGCCGCGGCGGCCGGTGACCTCACCGTCCTCATCGGCTACGACCTGCGCTTCTGGCGCGAGCTCGCCGCCCTCTTCGGCAACCCCTACCTCGCCGACTTCCTGCACCGGCTGCGCGTGCAGACCTGGGTCTGCGCGGTGCAGCACCTGCGCCGGCTCAGGGACCTGCGGGGCGAGCTGTGGGCGGGGCACACCGAGCTGGTCGACGCCCTGGGCGCCCGCGACACCGACACCGCACGGTCGATCATCGCCGACTACAACGCGCACTCCATCGCCCTGATCGAGCGCCTCGCCTCAGGATGACCTGCGTCGCGTCTGTCCGTATGGGTATGGGACATGCACGGCAGGAGCCGCTTTCCGTGCCGCACCGATACGCTTCCCTGACCACCGCGCCACCGACCCACCGAGCTGAGCGAGGAGCCTTCTTTGGCCTGTGACCTGTGGCTGGTACCGCTCGTCGACGTGTTGTGCCACACGCCGGACAATCCGTTCGCCGAGGAACTCGCGCAATACAACAAGGTGCTCGCCGAGGCCGGGCTGCCGCCGGTGCCGGTGTACCAGTACATGCCGGGGCTGTCGGGCGACGTCGCCCCGGTGGCGGGCTTCGACTACGACGCGCTGCACTTCCTGCGCCGCGCCTACCTGCTGCAGGTGTGCGGCCTGCCGGTGACGCCCGTGGACGAACTCGGCGGTGACTACGAGCAGTTGCTGGAGATGTTCGAGTCGACGGCCCAGCAGTCGCACCTGGTGTGGCACTACGACCACGCGGGGGCGTACGTCCCCGTCGACTTCCCCAGTCCGCTCGCCGACGACGACCTTCTCGCGGGCGGTGGTCCGCTGGGCTCCTCGCACGCCCTGCTGCGGGAGCTGGAGCTGGTCGCCCCGGCCATCGGCATCGACCCGGCCAACCCGCCGGCCGCGCCGCAACCGCCGCTCGTGCCCACGGAGCTGGAGGAACCCGCCGTCCCGGCCCCGTACGATCCGAGCCCCTTCGCCCGGGAACGCCACGTCTGGCTCGGTCTGCACGCCGCCGTGACGCGGAGTCTGGCCCAGGGGTCGATGATCGTGTTCAGCTGAGCGTCAGCGCAGCTGGGACAGCCCCTTCTGCAGGTCGTCGCCGTTCATGATCGGGAACACCTCGATCTCGGCGTTGAGGTCGGTGAAGAACGGCTCCAGCGCGGGAGGCAGCTGGGAGCTTTCCTGCATGTCGAAGACGAGGAAGCAGGTCCTGCGACCGCCGGCCGGGCCGAAGTAGGCCGCCTCCGGCTTGAGCTTCTCCATGGCCTCCTGCATGAGCTGCGGCATCTTGCCGCCCCGGATCGCCTCGTTGCCCTTTTCCGTGTCCAGCGTCGCCTTGAGCATCACACGCATGGCTCTCACTCCTTGTGTCCCGTCGGGGTGTGACTGCCGCCGTTCGGCAAGCACAGCGTATGACCCGATTTGCCCGATAAGCCTCCTTTGACTGCTCCATCGGGAGCAGACAGCAGGACGTCCCGGTGACCACGAGGGTCACCGGGACGCAGGGTGTCTGCCGCTCGGTCCGGCTACAGGAACGAGTTGATCTCGATCGTCTCGTCCCGGCCCGGGCCCACGCCGATCGCGGAGATCGGGGCGCCGGACATCTCCTCCAGCGCCTTGACGTAGCTCTGGGCGTTCTTCGGCAGGTCGGAGAAGGACTTGGCCTTGCTGATGTCCTCGCTCCAGCCCGGCAGCATCTCGTAGACCGGCTTCGCGTGGTGGAAGTCGGTCTGGGAGTAGGGCAGCTCCTCGACCCTCTTGCCGTCGATCTCGTACGCCACGCAGACCGGGATCTGCTCCCAGCCGGTGAGGACGTCGAGCTTGGTGAGGAAGAAGTCCGTCAGGCCGTTCACGCGGGTCGCGTAGCGGGCGATGACCGCGTCGAACCAGCCGCAGCGCCGGTCACGGCCGGTGGTGACACCGCGCTCGCCGCCGATCCGGCGCAGCGCCTCGCCGTCCTCGTCGAACAGCTCCGTCGGGAACGGGCCCGCGCCGACGCGGGTCGTGTAGGCCTTCAGGATGCCGATGACCCGGCTGATCTTCGTCGGGCCCACGCCCGCGCCCGTGCAGGCGCCACCCGCGGTCGGGTTGGAGGAGGTGACGAAGGGGTACGTGCCGTGGTCGATGTCCAGGAGCGTGCCCTGACCGCCCTCGAACAGGACGACCTTCTCCTCCTCCAGCGCCTGGTTGATGACCAGGACGGTGTCGGCGACGTACGGCGCGAGCTTGTCGGCGTAGCCCAGCAGCTCCTCGACGACCTGGTCGACGGCGATCGCGCGCCGGTTGTAGAGCTTGGTGAGGATCTGGTTCTTGACGTCGAGGGCCGCCTCGACCTTCTGCGTGAGGATCGACTCGTCGTACAGGTCCTGCACACGGATACCGACGCGGTTGATCTTGTCGGCGTAGGTCGGGCCGATGCCGCGCCCGGTCGTGCCGATCTTCCGCTTGCCGAGGAAGCGCTCCGTCACCTTGTCGACCGTGACGTTGTACGGCGTGATGATGTGCGCGTTTCCGCTGAGGAGGAGCTTGGAGGTGTCGACACCACGCTCGTTCAGACCGCTCAGCTCGGAGAGCAGGACCGACGGGTCGACGACGACACCGTTACCGATGACCGGCGTGCAGCCGGGGGACAGGATTCCGGAAGGGAGGAGGTGCAGTGCGTACTTCTGGTCTCCGACGACCACCGTGTGGCCGGCGTTGTTGCCGCCCTGGTAGCGCACTACATAGTCCACGGATCCACCGAGCAGGTCGGTGGCCTTTCCCTTGCCTTCGTCACCCCACTGAGCACCGAGCAGCACAAGTGCGGGCACGCGCGTACACCCCTTCCGGGCGGGGCATGTCCATGGTCGAGGGCGTACGCGGAGGTAGCAGGCCGCGTACACCGCGACCGCCGTTGGCCGCCAACCGTCGGACCGGATGCCCCGGAATAGACGAAGCCCCTGGCGCAATAGCGCAAGGGGCTCTTGCACAAAGATGCTACCCGAGGAAGCGAGGCATGGCCGAGGTGGTGACTTCCGCGACGTCCGAGCAGCTGCTGGTGGTCATCGACCCGGTCGCCCGCCGGTCCGACGGCGAGTCCGTACGGATAGCGAAAGACGTGCTCGGAGCGGGTGCGACCGTGAAGCTGTGCCTGCCGGAGGGGCCGGAGGAGTTCGCCCGGGCATTGCGCCGGCGGGGTTCGCGGCGCCTGGTGGTGGTGGGTGACGACCGGGCCCTGATCCGCGCGGTGTCGCTGCTGCACCGGCATCGGGAGCTGTCCGGATGCGCGCTGTCGGTGGTGCCGGTCGGGGGCGCGCTGTCCCTCGCCCGGTCGCTGGGGGTGCCGACGGGGACGGTGGCGGCGGCGCGGGCGGTGCTCGACGGGGTCGAGCGGCGGATGGACCTGATGGTGGACGACAGCGACGGGGTGGTGCTGGGCGCGCTGCGGATACCGCCGGTGTATCCGCAGGCTTCGCCGGATGAGCCTTCCGCGCGTCCCTGGCTGCGGACGTGCCAGTTTCTCGTCAAGACGCTGGTGCCGGTACGGCCCGCGCGGGAGGTCCCCGTCGCCGGTCCCCGGCCGTCCCGGCTGCGGGTGGAGGTCGACGGGGTGACGCTGGTGGATCTGGGCCAGCCGGTGGAGGCGGTCTCTGTGACGCCGGGGTCCTCCGGGGTGGCGGAGGTCGAGGTACGGCCGGCTTCGGTGGGCGCGGAGGCGTCGCCCGTGCGGGCGGCCGGGAAGACGGTGACCGTGGTGGGCGCGGATTTCCGGTACCGGTCGGACGCGGGGGTGTCGGGGCCGGTGCGCAGGCGGACCTGGACGGTTTGGGAGGGGGCTTGGGGGCTTACGGTGCCTGCGATGTCGTGAGTCAGTCGTCGTCCGACTCATCGGGCTCCCGGCGGGGGGCCTGGAAGCCATCGGTGTCGAGGGTGCAGCCGAAGGGATCCGGGATGTAGAGCTTCTCGCCGAACGACTTGGTCAGGCGTCCCTCGTATCCGCCCTCGGTCGGGGACCAGAAGACGGTGGCCTGCTCGTTCTGCATGTCGAGCACCAGATAGACGGGGACGCCCGCCTTGGCGTACACCTCGACCTTGTCGGTCACGTCGTCCTTCCGAGTGGAGGGAGAGGTCAGCTCGGCGGCAAAGGACAGGCCTTCGCCATCCAAACGGTTGCTCTCTGTCTCGAAGACCCGCTCGTGCGCCGCATGGACGTCCGGCCCATAGGCGCACTCGTCCCCCGGGAAGACGTACAGGAACGGCGCCCGGTCGATCACGTGACCATTGGGCAGATGCGGCTCCAGTTGTTCGCACACCAGGCGCATCACACGGTGGTAGTACCCCTTCGACCACGGCGACACGACGATGCTCCCCCTGATGATCTCGGCCTTGTAGCCGTCGGGCACGTGCAGCTCGTCGAGGAGGTCCAGAAGCTCCTCGAAGCCACTGCGGGGCGTGGTGCCGCTCATCACCGGTCGCTCTGCCATGCGTGTCATGATGCGCCCTCCCCTTGCCGCGGACCAGCCGCCACTCAGCGTAGCCGCTCGCTCACGGAGCCGCAGTCGATCTCGTCCTTCAGCCCGACCCCCGTGACCCCCGACTCCCGCGCCCTCCCCATCAGCCCCGACAGTTTTCCCGCCGCCGTCTCGTACGTGAGCCCCAGCGGTGGCCGGATGTTGGACAGGCAGTTGCGGTCGGCGTCCGTCGTCACGCCCGGCTTCGGCGCGTACGTCAGGTAGGCGCCCAGGGAGTCGGCCGCCGACATGCCCGGGCGTTCGCCGACGAGCACGACCACCATCGCCGCACCCATCGCGTGGGCGATGTCGTCACCGAGGGCCACCCGGGCCTGTTCGGCGAGGACCACAGGGGCGATGCTCCAGGTCGGCAGCCGCCCCACCGTCTCCCGCACCACCGCCGCCGCGTGCTCGTGCACCGCCCGGCTGGACAGGCCGTCGGCGACCACGAACACCACGTCCCAGTCGCCCACGGGCAGGTGTGCGCGGTCCGTGGGGTCCAGGCGGCGGCCCAGGTCCGGGCGCTGGAGGTACGTGAGCCGGTCGGGGGCCGCGCTGCGCACCCGTATCGTCGGCAGGCCGGGCAGCGCTGCCGCGATCGCGTCCGGGGTGAACGGCGCGTGCACGGCGTCGCGGGCGGCCGCGTGCGCGGACTGGAGTTCCAGGCGGTGGCGGGTGGACAGCGCTGATCCCGCGCGGCCCAGGCCGATGCGGGCCTGAGTGTGGCGGCGGAGGGCCGGCCACAGGTCACCGGTGACGTCAGGTGTCGTCATGCCGCCCGCTCCCGTCCGATCGCCGTGAGCGGGTGGGCCGCAAGCGACACGTCCCTGATCCCGCCCCGTTCGTCGAGCAGCCCGATCGACTCCAGCCACGCCTCGAACTCCGGCGCCGGGCGCAGGCCCAGCACCTCGCGCAGGTACAGGGCGTCGTGGTACGAGGCCGACTGGTAGTTGAGCATGATGTCGTCGCCGCCCGGCGTGCAGATCACGAAGGAGGCGCCGGCCACGCCCAGCATGGTCAGCATCGTCGCCACGTCGTCGTCATCGGCGTCCGCGTGGTTCGTGTAGCAGATGTCCAGGCCCATCGGCAGGCCGAGCAGCTTGCCGCAGAAGTGGTCCTCCAGGGCGGCGCGGAGGATCTGGCGGCCGTCGTAGAGGTACTCCGGGCCGATGAAGCCGACCACCGTGTTCACGAGCAGGGGGTCGTAGCGGCGGGCGACCGCGTACGCCCTCGCCTCCACCGTCTGCTGGTCCACCCCGTGGTGCGCGTCGGCCGACAGGGCGCTGCCCTGCCCGGTCTCGAAGTACATGACGTTCCGGCCGACGGTGCCCCGCTGCAGTGCCCGCGCCGCCTCGTACGCCTCGTCCAGCAGGTCCAGTGTGACCCCGAAGGACGCGTTCGCCGCCTGTGTCCCCGCGATGGACTGGAAGACCAGGTCCACGGGAGCGCCGCTCGCCATCAGGTCGAGGCTCGTCGTGACGTGGCACAGCACGCACGACTGGGTCGGGATCGCGTACCGCTCGATCACGCCGTCCAGCAGGTCCAGCAGGTCCCGTACCGCCTTCGGGCTGTCCGTCGCCGGGTTGATGCCGATGACCGCGTCGCCGGAGCCCAGCAGCAGGCCGTCCAGCAACGCCGCCGCGACTCCCGCCGGGTCATCGGTGGGATGATTGGGCTGCAGTCGCGTCGCCAGCCGGCCCGGTAGCCCGATCGTCGAGCGGAAGGCCGTCACCACCCGCACTTTGCGGGCCACGGCCACCAGGTCCGCGTTCCCCATCAGCTTGGACACCGCGGCCACCATCTCCGGCGTCAGCCCGGGGGCCAGCGCGGCCAGCGTCCCGGTGTCCGCCGCCTCCGACAGCAACCACTCCCGGAACTCGCCGACCGTCAGCCCGGCCACGGGCGCGAAGGCCGCCGCGTCGTGCGTGTCGAGGATCAGCCGGGTCACGTCGTCGTTCTCGTAGGGGATCAACGGCTCGGTCAGGAAGGCCGCGAGCGGCACCTCCGCCAGCGCCCAGCGTGCCGCGACCCGCTCCTGCGCCGACTCGGCGGCGAGCCCGGCCAGCCGGTCGCCGGAGCGCTCGGGACTGGCGGCGGCGAGCAGGCGGGCGAGGGAGTCGAAGCGGTGGCGGTGGCCGCCGAGGGTGGACGTGTAGCTCATGTCGGCGACCGTACGAGTCGCTGAAAGGGCCCGTCCACGCGTGCGCGAAGAGTTAACCCAGCTGTTCGCTACGGCGGCCACCTAAAGGTCTGGTTGACAAACATTTAACCGCTCCACCCCTGGAGCGACTCATACGCCAGACAGCATCCTCACCCGGCAGACAGTGGAACGGTCATGGAAGGGGCCACCCGATGGCAGTGGACGAGGGCGTCGCCCCGGCGGCGGAAACAGACGACTCAGGGACGGTTCACCGGCTCAAGCCCAATGCCGTGGGCCTGCTCGGCGTGGTCTTCATGGCCGTGGCGACCGCCGCGCCGATCACGGCGATGACGGGCAACGTGCCCTTCATGGTGTCGTCCGGCAACGGCGTCGGGGCCCCGGCGAGCTACCTCGTCGCAATGGTCGTCCTGGCAATCTTTGCCGTCGGCTTCACGTCGATGGCGAAGCACATCACCTCGACGGGCGCCTTCTACGGCTTCATCTCCTACGGCCTCGGCCGCACCGTCGGCCTCGCCTCCGGGCTGCTGGCCACCTTCGCGTACGTCGTCTTCGAGCCGGCGCTCATCGGCATCTTCTCGACCTTCGCGACGACGACCCTGAAGGACCAGACGGGCCTGCACATCCCCTGGTGGGCCTTCGCGATCCTCATGCTGGCGATCAACGCGGTGGGGACGTGGTTCGGCATCGACGTCGCCGAGAAGCTGCTCGTCGTCCTGCTGGCCACGGAGGTCACCGTCCTCGCCGCGATGGCGATCTCCGTCGCCCTGCACGGCGGTGGCCCGGACGGCTTCACCTTCGACCCGGTCAACCCGGTCAACGCCTTCCACGGGACGTCCGCCGGTCTCGGTCTCTTCTTCGCCTTCTGGTCGTGGGTCGGCTTCGAGTCGACCGCGATGTACGGCGAGGAGTCCCGCGACCCGAAGAAGATCATCCCCAAGGCGACGATGATCAGCGTGCTCGGCGTCGGCGTCTTCTACGTCTTCGTCTCCTGGATGGCCATCACGGGCAACGGCGAGGCGGCGGCCGTGAAGGCGGCCTCGAGCGCCAACCCGCTCGCGCTCTTCTTCAACCCCACCGAGCACTACGTCGGCCACTGGGCGGTCGTCGTCATGCAGTGGCTGATGATCACCGGCTCGCTGGCCTGCGGCATGGCCTTCCACAACTGCGCCGCCCGCTACATGTACGCCCTGGGCCGCGAGGGCGTCCTGCCGTCCCTGAAGCACACCCTCGGCCGCACCCATGCCAAGAACGGCTCCCCGCACATCGCCGGCCTGGTGCAGACGATCGTCACCGCCGTACTGCTCGGCGCGTTCTGGGCCGCGGGCAAGGACCCGTACAGCGGTACGTACGTCCTGCTGGCCATCCTCGGCACCATGGCGATCCTGGTCGTCCAGGCGGTGTGCTCCTTCGCGGTGCTGGCGTACTTCCGCACGAACCACCCCGAGAGCCGGCACTGGTTCCGGACGTTCGCCGCTCCCCTCGTCGGTGGTGTCGCGATGCTCGCGGTGGTCGCGCTGCTGGTGTCCAACATGGGCGCGGCGGCAGGCCCGGAGTCCAGCTCCCTGGTGCTGAAGGCCACGCCGTGGATCGTGGCACTGGTCGCACTGAGCGGCATCGGCTACGCGCAGTACCTCAAGCGCCGCGACCCGTCCCGGTATGCGCTGCTCGGGCGGACGGTGCTGGAGGAGACGAAGGAGCGGTAGCCGTACGGGAGGCCCCGGTGCCGTCCGGCATGCCGGCCAGGGCCTGTGCCCGGCGCGCGATCCGCCGGGCGCTCGGTCTCCGGCACCGGGAGGCGGCTCAAGGGGCGCCGCCCGGATCCACAGCCGGAACAACCGGCCTCGGTGGCGCGCCTGACCCCAGACGCGGCCGGCCATAGTCAACCGGCGGGCGCAGCGGGCACAGTCTGTGTGCACAGGACGGATCACGCACATGATCATCCGAACGGGGGATCAGCCCACCTCCACGGCCAGCCCCTCCAACCCCCTGATCACGAAGTTCGGCTTGCGCTCGGGCTCGGCGGCCAGCCGGAGCGTCGGCGCCCGCTCCAGCAGCGCCGCCATCGAGGCGGCCAGTTCGATGCGGGCCAGGGGCGCGCCGATGCAGTAGTGGATGCCGGCGCTGAAGGAGATGTGGGGGTTGTCCTGGCGGGTCAGATCCAGGGCGGACGGGTTCTCGAACACCGTCGGGTCGTGGTTGGCGGAGCCGAAGAGCATGGCGATCTCCGCGCCGCGGGGGATCGTCGTGCCGGCGATCTCGATCTCGTCCAGGACCCAGCGCTCGAACAGCTGGAGCGGGGTGTCGTAGCGCATCAGTTCCTCCACGGCGGAGGGGATGAGCGTGTGGTCCGCGCGCAGCAGCTCCAGCTGGGCCGGGTTGCGGAACAGGGCGTACCAGCCGTTGACCGTGGAGTTCACCGTGGCCTCGTGGCCGGCGTTCAGGAGGAGGACGCAGGTGGAGATCATCTCCTGTTCGGTGAGGCGGTCGCCCTCGTCGTGGGCCGCGATCAGGCCCGAGACGAGGTCCTCGCCCGGCTCCTTGCGGCGGGCCGCGATCAGTTCGCGCAGGTAGTCGGAGAACTCCACCGACGCCCTGACCGCCTTCGCCGCCGTCTCCCCGGACGGGTTCAGCTCGTACATGCCGCAGATGTCCGCCGACCAGGGGCGCAGCGGGGACCGGTCGGACTGCGGGATGCCGAGCATCTCGGCGATCACCGCCACCGGGAGGGGCTCGGCGACGTCCTTCAGCAGATCGCCGCCGCCCGCATCGGCCAGGGCCGAGGCGAGCTCGTCCGCCAGGCCCCGCACGTACGGCTTGAGCCGCTCCACCGTGCGCGGCGTGAACGCCTTCGACACCAGGCGCCGGATCCGGGTGTGGTCCGGCGGCTCCAGGTCGAGCATCCCGTGGTCGTTGAGCGTGTGGAACGGCTCCTGCTCCGGCGGGGGCGCGGTGCGGCCGAACTCCTCGTGTGTGAACCGGTGCTGGTACGTCCGGCCCAGGCGCCGGTCGCGCAGCAGCGCGGAGACGTCCGCGTGGTGCGGGACGAGCCACTGGTCCGTGGGCTCGTAGTAGTGCACGCGGCCCCGGGCACGCAGCTCGGCGTAGGCGGGGTACGGGTCGGCGAGGAACGCCGGGTCCCACGGGTCGAAGCCGAGGTCAGGAACAGCTGCCATGAACGGACGCTAGCCCCACACCCCCCTGTCTGACCAGGGGTGTTCCGAGAGGCCCCCCGGCTAGCCGGGCGTCACCAGCCGTGCCTCGTACGCGAACACCGCCGCCTGCGTGCGGTCTCGGAGCCCCAGCTTCACCAGGATCCGGCTGACGTGCGTCTTGATCGTCGACTCGGCGACCACCAGCCGCTCGGCGATCTCCGCGTTCGACAGGCCCTGCGCGATGAGGACCAGCACCTCCGTCTCCCGGTCGGTGAGGTCGCCGTACGCCGCCTGCGCGGAGGGCATGAGGCGCGGGGTCTCGGAGAGCTTGGAGAACTCGGTGATCAGTCGCCTGGTCACCGAGGGGGCCAGGAGGGCCTCACCGGCGGCCACGATCCGCACCCCGTCGGCGAGCTGGCGGGCCGAGGCGTCCTTGAGGAGGAACCCGGAGGCTCCCGCGCGCAGCGCCTGGTAGACGTACTCGTCGAGGTCGAAGGTGGTGAGCACCAGCACCTTGGCCGCTCCGTCGGCGGCGACGATCTCGCGGGTCGCCTCGATGCCGTTCAGCTCGGGCATGCGGATGTCCATCAGCACGACGTCCGGGGCGAGCTCGCGGACCTTCGCGACGGCCTCCCTGCCGTTCACCGCCTCGCCGACGACCTCCATGTCCGGCATCGCGTTCAGCAGGACAGAGAAGCCCTCGCGCACCATCATCTGGTCGTCCGCGATCAGCACGCGAATGGTCATGCGTCGTCCTCGTCCGGCAGGGCGACCGGCAGGAACACCGCCACCTCGTAACCTCCGTCGTCCGTGCCGCCCGCCGTCATCTCGCCGTTCAGCATCGTCACACGCTCCCGCATGCCCGTGATGCCGTGCCCGGCGCCCGGCGAGGGCTTGATCAGGCTGGGGTTGGGCGGCGGGCCGTTGACTATGCGCAGGCCCAGGCCGCCGAGTACGTACCCGATCTCGACGCGGGCGCTCGCCCCCGGCGCGTGCCGCAGCGTGTTGCTCAGGGCCTCCTGCACGATCCGGTACGCCGACAGTTCCACGCCCTGCGGCAGCTCGCGCACCGCGCCGGTCACCACCTTCTCGACACCCAGTCCGGCCTCCCGCACATTGGCCAGCAGTCCTTCCAGGTCGGCGAGCGTGGGCTGCGGGGCGTCCGGGGCCTCGTAGTCCTCGGCGCGGACGACGCCCAGTACCCGGCGCAGCTCCGTCAGGGCCGCCACCGCGTTCTCCCTGATCGTGGCGAAGGCCTTCTCCAGCTCCGGCGGCGGGTTCTCCACCCGGTAGGGCGCGGCCTCCGCCTGGATGGCGACCACCGACATGTGGTGGGCGACCACGTCGTGCAGTTCGCGGGCGATCGTCGTGCGCTCCTCCAGCAGGGTGCGGCGGGAGCGCTCGTGCGCGGTGACCGTCTGCTGCGCGGTGACCTCCTGCTCCGCGTGGCGGCGGATGTGCCAGACGGTGACGGCGAGGAGGACGAACGCGGAGACGGCCAGCATGGGACCGGTGTTGGTGCCGTGGCGGCCCGAGCTGAAGAGCGTCTCCGCGAGGATGCCGTACAGCGCGGTCAGGGTCCACATCCAGGCGGCCGCGCGCGGTCTGGTGCGCACGGCCACGACCGTCAGCACCGTCAGGTGACAGACGAAGCTGCCCGGCAGCCAGGGCCAGTCGCCCCACGGGTCGCCGAACGGCAGGGCGAGCGGGGTGGCCGCCATGGACGCCCAGAACGCTCCGACCGGCCTGACCATGGTCAGCAGGACCGGGACCACGGCGAGCAGGCCCAGCAGCAGCGCGAAGCCCTCGTCGATCGTCGCGCCGGTCAGGGCGATCAGGGCGGCCGTGCAGATCACGGCGTGCGGCGTCCAGGCCGCGACGTCCCGCAGGCGGCCGGGCAGCCTCCTGGTCAGGGGGCCGTCGACGCGCATGCGCGGCAGCAGGCGGTAGGCGAAGGCGTCGTGGAACAGGTCCTGCCGCAGCCCGCGCAGGGCGTCCACGGCCAGCCGGTACTCCGGGCTGCGGGACTTGGCCCCGTCCCCCGGCGGCGTGATCTGCAGGTGAGTCGTCTCGGTCACGTACAGAACGGTAGGCGCACCCCCGGGTCGCGGTCGTCCTCAGTGAGAGGGGTTCCCGGGCGTCCCTCTCAGGTACTACGGGGACCGGGCCGGGTCCCCGTCCGGTACGTCGAGACCCCGCCTCAGTACCCCGCGGGCCGGACCAGCCCCGACTCGTACGCGAACACCGCCGCCTGCGTGCGGTCCCTCAGGCCCAGCTTCACCAGGATCCGGCCCACATGGGTCTTCACCGTCTGCTCGGCGACGAACAGGTGCTGGGAGATCTCCGCGTTCGACAGGCCCTGCGCGATCAGGGCGAGCACCTCCGTCTCGCGCTCGGTCAGGTCGCCGACCCGTTCCTTGAGCGGGGCGCGGGGCCGGTCGTCCAGCCGGGAGAACTCGGCGATCAGCTTGCGGGTGATGACCGGGGCGAGCAGCGCGTCACCGGCCGCGATCACCCGGACCGCCTCGGCGAGCTGTTCCGACGAGGCGTCCTTCAGCAGGAAGCCGGAGGCTCCGGCGCGCAGCGCGTCGTACACGTACTCGTCGAGGTCGAAGGTGGTGAGCACCAGCACCCGGATGTCCGGGTTCGCGGTCGTGATGCGCTCGGTGGCCTCGATGCCGCCGATCCCGGGCATGCGGATGTCCATGAGGACGACGTCCGGGGCGGTCTCGGCGGCCATCGCGACACCGCCCTCGCCGTCCTTCGCCTCGCCGACGACCTCTATGTCGGGCTGGGTGCCGAGCAGCACGGTGAAGCCCTGCCGGACCATCGCCTGGTCGTCGACGATGAGAACCCGGATGGGTCGGCCGGAACTGCTCGTCATGGGGTTCCTCTTCGGGGATCGGTGGTGGCGTCGGTGGAACGGATGAGGCCCGGGGCGTCGGCGGGCGGGGTGTCCGGGAGGAACGCGGTGACCTTGAAGCCGTCCCAGTGCCACGGGTGCGCCGTCATGGTGCCGCCGAGCATCGCGACCCGCTCGCGCATGCCGAGCAGCCCGTGGCCCGCTCCCGTCGACGGCGGTGCGGGCCCGGTCGGGCGGCCGTTGACGACCTCCACCTCCAGCCCGTCCGACTCGTACGTGAGGCGGACCGTGGCTCGCGCGCCGGGCGCGTGCCGCAGGACGTTGCTCAGCGCCTCCTGCACGATCCGGTACGCCGACAGCTCCACGCCGGGCGGCAGCGGCCGCCGCTCGCCGTTGATCTCCGTGATGACCTCGCGGCCGGCGGCCCGGGTGTTCTCCACCAACGCGTCCAGCCGGTCGAGGGTGGGCTGCGGGGCGTGACCGGCGGCCTCGCCGTCCGGGCCGGCGGGCTGCCCCGGCCCTGTGTGCTCCGAGCGCAGCACGCCCAGCACCCGGCGCAGCTCGGTCAGAGCCTCCAGCGCGTTCTGCCGGATGCCCGCGAGGTTCTCCTTGAGTTCGTCGGGCGGGTTCTCGACGAGATGCGGGGCGACCTGCGCCTGGATGGAGATGACCGACATGTGGTGGGCCACCACGTCGTGCAGCTCCCGCGCGATGCGGCTGCGCTCCTCCAGCAGGGTGCGCCGGGTGCGCTCCTCGGCGGTGAGCGTGGTCTGCTCGACGAGTTGCGCACGGGCCTCGCGGCGGCCGCGCAGGGCGGTGCCGACGACCACGACGACGGTGAACAGGGAGAGCGCGAGCACGCCGGTGGTGTCGTAGCGCTCCGCGCCCCGCAGGCCCTCCAGGAAGTAGGTGAGCAGCGCGGTCACGGCCAGGGCCGCTATCGCCGCGCGGGTGGGCACCCGCAGGGCGAGCAGCAGCAGCACGAACATCTCGGCGATGATGCCGGCCGCGGTCCAGGGCCAGGTGTAGGTGTCGGGGTCGAAACCGAGCCGGCCGCGCACCGCCACGGCTCCCATGGCGAAAGCGCTCAGGGACAGCCACCACGCCGGCACCGGCCGCCACAGTCCCAGGACCATGGCGCCGCCCTGCCCGCCCGCGACCAGGAAGGCCAGGGTGGAGCCGAGATGGCCGTTGTCGTTCATGTCGCCGGTGCCGCCGACCGTGACACCGAACGCGACCATGCACAGCAGGCCGTGCGGCAGCCAGCGCAGCCAGGTCGAGGGCGGCAGCGGATCCGCCCGCACCGTCCACAGGTCCTGGCGCACCACCCGCAGCCAGCCCCCGACGCGCGCCCGCAGCGCGCGGCCCACCCCCGTGTCCGTCACGCGCCCCAGCCTAGACATGGCGGGCCTTCACCACCGTCCCCCGGTCGGACGACGGACGATGCGCCCGCACCACCCGTGTCCTGCGGCCCCGGCCGCCCGCGCCCCGCTCGAAGGTCCGGAAGGCGGCCCAGCAGACCGCGAGGGCCAGCGCGAACACGGGCAGCCAGAGCAGCCGGGCCCCGACCCAGCCGAGGCTGTCGGGCACGGTGTGCAGGCCGGGGAGCCGGCCCGCGAGGAGGCCGGTGGCCGTCGTGGCCATCAGGGCCGTCTGGTGCCACAGGAAGAGGGTCATCACGAAAAGGTTGACGAGGGCCACCGCCGCCCACGCCACGGACCGGCGCATCGCCCGCCGCAGCCGCTCGCGCAGCAGCAGCGCGAGACCGCACTGGGCCAGCCCGAAGGTGACCACGGCCAGGGTCGGCGGGTCCAGGTTGGACACGCCCTCGCCCGGGACGCCGACCATCGACGCCGGGTAACCCGCCCACGCGACGAGCCCCGCGGTCACCAGGGCACCGCCGGCGAGCAGGATCCAGCCCGCGCGAGGGCGCTCCAGATCGCCCCGGGTCCAGGCCGCGCCCAGCGTGTAGGGCACCATCCAGCCCGCGGCCAGGTTCACCCAGCCCAGCCAGGAGGGGCCGCCGAGGCCGAAGCGCAACAGATCCACATGGAGTACGACGGCCAGCGGCCAGAGCGGGTTGAGCCGGGTCAGCAACGGGGTCGCCGCCGTCAGGCCCGCGAACACCACCAGAAACCACAGCGGGGACAGCGCCAGCTTCACCAGCGTCCGGACCGTCCCGAACTCGGCGCCCGACAGCAGCAGGGCGAGCGCGGCGATCGTCCACAGGGTGAGGACGGCGGCGACCGGTGTGAACAGCCGGGTCACTCGGGCCGCAAGCCAGCGGTGGTACGGGATGCCACGGGCCCGGGCCGAGGCCAGGCTGCGCGTGGCGACATGGCCGCCGACCAGGAAGAACACGGCGAGCGTCTGGAACAGCCAGGAGACAGGCGTCAGCCAGGGCATGTGCTGGAGCGGGCTCGCCGTGCGCAGGGTGCCGCTGTCGGCGACCAGGGCCGTGACCAGCCAGTGCCCGAGGACGACACCGAGGACCGCGGCGGCGCGCAGGGCGTCCACGGCCCGGTCGCGGTCGGCCGGGGTGGCCGCACCGACGCGTTCGGCGCAGCGGCGCACCGCATGCCGGACACCTCGCACTCCGAGCATTTCGCGCACCTCGCGTACATCGCGTACATCGCGTACTCCGACGTCAGTCATCGGTCACCGCCTTGGTCTCGCCCAGGACGATCCGGGCCAGGTTGGTCAGGGAGGTCGAGCCGGGGCTGAAGTAGTCGCTGTGGCCGCCGTCGCCCGCCGCGAAGACCCGGGCGCCGAAGGCCGGGGAGACGGGATCGGTGCCGAAGCCGACGGTGGTGCCGAACAGGTCCGCGCTGACGTGCGGGACGTTCTCCACCCAGTCGTCGCCGCCGCGGGCCGCCCAGACGCGGGCGCGGGTGTGCAGGGCGGCCACGGAGTCCGCGCCGGTGCCGGGGCTGCCGACGAGCGCGATGTCGTCGACGGCGAGCCCGGCGGCGGCCCGGCCGCAGACGACCGAACCGTACGAGTGGCACAGCAGCGAGACGCTCGGTGCGCCGCCCGCTATGGCCCGCAGGTCGGTGACGAGCGCCCGCAGCCGCGGGGCCGCCTGCTCCGCCCTGCCGGTCGTCGTGACCGTCGCGCTGACCGTGCCCGGCGTCTCGTAGCCCAGCCAGGCCACGACCGCCGTGCGTGTGCCCTCAGGGGCCTCCCGTGCGAGCTGCCGGTACAGGGCGGCGGCCGCCGCGTGGAACCGGCCGTAGGTGTCAAGGCTCGTGTCGGAGCCGGGTACCAGGACGGCGATGCGGTCGGCGCGGGCGAGGTCGCCCAGGACCTCCGTCACCCGGCCGGAGCCGCGGCCGTCGAAACGGAGGAGATGCCGGGCGGGGGAGACCAGTTGAAGGTCCGTCGCGGCCCGGTCCCCGTCGTGGTGGGCGGTGGCCGTCCGGGCCGCTTCGGCGGCGTTGGCGCGGTTGGCCGCGTACGCCTCGTCGAGCGTCGACGCGCTGAGCGGTGGGAGCGACGCGGGGGCCGGCGCGGGTATCTCCGGGCGTCCCGCCGCGGAGAGGGGGAACACCACCGCGCCGGTGACGAGAACGGCGAGCGCGGCTCGACGCCATCGGCCGCCGCGGTGCCGACCGCCGTCCCCACGGCGGTACTTCGCTGCGAACCCCATGGTCGTCCCCCTCCGGCGCACCCGGCCATCGGGTCCGCTCGGAAGGGAAGTTACGGATCAGGACTCGTCGTTCGCGTCACGCCGGGGAGCTCACCTGCGGCCTGGCTCTCAGGTATTACGGGTATGACCTAAGGGGAAACCCGCTCACCACGCCAGTTGGGCGATCTCCTCCACGACCACCGCACACGCGTCCGCCGCCGGGTCGATGAGCGGGAAGTGACCCACGTCCTCCAGCAGCGTCACTCCCACCATCTCCCCGGCCTTCGCCGCCGCGTCCGCGTACGACTCGGCGACCTCCTGCGGCACGTCGAGGTCCGTGCGGCCCTGGACGAGGGTCGTGGCGATGCCGGTGGGCAGCAGCAGCGCCGGGTCCGCGTACGGCTGCCGCTCGGCGAAGTGCTCGTTCCCGCCCAGCAGTTGCCGTACGGCACCACCGCACACGTCGAGCTTGTCGGCGACCGCGAGGTCCGCGATCGGGGCGAGCGCGACCACCCCGCGCAGGGCCGCCGGGCTGTCGCTGTGCCAGGGTGAGCCGGCCGGCAGGACGTGCCGGGACGCGGCCCACAACGCGAGGTGTCCGCCCGCCGAGTGACCGGTGAGGACCGTACGGCGCGGGTCGGCCTGCGGCAGCAGCTCCCGGACGAGCCCCGGGAGGGCGTCCAGCGCGGCCGCGACGTCGTCGAAGGTGTCGGGCCAGCGCCCCGCGACGGAGTCGTCACCGCCGCCGCGCCGGTACTCGGCACTGGCCACGGCGAACCCGCGCCGGGCGAGGAAGGCCGCGAACGGGCTGATGTGACGCCGGTCGTACGGTGCCCGCCAGGAACCGCCGTGCAGCACGAGGACGACCGGGGCGGGCCCGCCCGGGCCGGCCTCCGCGCGCGGGACGTAGAAGTCGATGACCTGGTCGGGGTGGTCGCCGTAGGCGGCGGTGGCGTCGGGGGCGACGGGCGCGTGGGAGAACGCCGACTTCTCCTCGGCGGCGGCCCGTGCTGCTGCGACGTCGTCCGTCATGCTCCAACCTCTCAGCGATCAAACGTAGATGGCGGACCAGGCGGGGGTCCGGCCGTTGGCCGGGACGGTATCAGGCGCGTGACATGCGCGGACACGGGGATGTCACGCTGGGTGAAGACCGAACGGCCCCCGGCGGCGGGGGCCGTTCGTCCCGGGGAACTCACCCCAGCGTCTGAGCCAGCACCCGCGCCGCCCGCTCCACGTCGGCGAAGCCCACGTACAGCGGGGTGAAGCCGAAGCGCAGCACGTCCGGTGCCCGGAAATCGCCGACCACCCCCCGCTCGACGAGCCGTTTCATCACGTCACCGGCGTCGTCGCAGCGCAGGGCGATCTGGCTGCCCCGCTCCGCGTGCGGCACCGGCGTCAGGCACTCGGCCCTGCCCTCGGGCACGTACGCGGCCACGCACTCCAGGAAGAAGTCCGTCAGCGCGAGCGACTTGGCCCGCACCGCCTCCACCGGCACCCCGTCCCACACCTCCAGGGCCGCCTCCAGGGCGAGCATCGAGAGGATGTCCGGCGTGCCGACCCGGCCGCGCAGGGCCCCGGGGGCCGGCTCGTACCCGCTGCGCATCCCGAACGGCTCGGCGTGGGAGTTCCAGCCGGGCAGCGGGGAGTCGAAGCGGTCCTGAAGCTCCCGGCGCACGTACAGGTACGCCGGTGAACCCGGCCCGCCGTTCAGGTACTTGTAGGTGCAGCCGACCGCCAGGTCCACGCCGTGCTCGTCCAGCCCCACCGGCAGCGCGCCCGCGCTGTGGCACAGGTCCCAGACGGCGTACGCGCCCGCCTCGTGCACGGCGGCCGTCAGCGCCGGCAGGTCGTGCAGCCGGCCGGTGCGGTAGTCGACGTGGTTGAGGAGGACGGCGGCGGTACGGCCGCCCAGCGCGCCCGGCACGTCCGCCGGTGCCACCGGCCGCAGCGTGCGGCCGGTCATCCGGGCGGCGGACTCGGCGATGTACCCGTCGGTGGGGAAGGTCGTGGCGTCGACGAGGATCTCGTCGCGGCCCTCCCCGGCCATCCGCACGGCGCCCACCAGCGCCTTGAAGACATTGACACTGGTCGAGTCGCCCACCACGACCTGCCCCGGCGCAGCCCCGACCAGCGGGGCGATCCGGTCACCGATCCGCTCGGGCGCGGTCCACCAGCCGCTCTCCTCCCAGGACCGGATGCGCAGCTCGCCCCACTGGCGGCGTACGACGTCCTCGACTCGCCCGGGGACGACGGCCGGCAGCGCGCCGAGCGAGTTGCCGTCGAGGTAGACGACATCGTCCAGGACGAACGCGTCCCGCTGGCCGCGCAGGTCGTCGGCGGCGTCAAGCTTCTCCGCGCGCATCTCCAGTTCAGACATGGGACCGCGCCGTCCACAGCTCGGGGAACACCTGCTTCTGCGCCCGCTTCTCCAGCCAGGCCACTCCGGCGGAGCCGCCCGTGCCGGTCTTGGCGCCCATCGCGCGGCGGGTGGCGACGAGGTGGTCGTTGCGCCAGCGCCACACCAGCTCGGCGACATCGGTCAACGCCTCGCCGAGCCGGGCGAGTTCGCCGCTCTCGTCACCCGAGTAGACGGCCGTCCAGGCGGCCTCCACCTGCGGGGACGGCTCGTAGCGCTGCGACACGTCACGCCCCAGCAC
The DNA here is from genome assembly GCF_044458845.1 of Streptomyces sp. NPDC050416. Classification (NCBI taxonomy): domain Bacteria; kingdom Bacillati; phylum Actinomycetota; class Actinomycetes; order Kitasatosporales; family Streptomycetaceae; genus Streptomyces; species Streptomyces sp. NPDC050416. Next base: position 30,421 of record NZ_JBITII010000013.1, on the reverse strand, counting down.
GGCCTGCGGGATGTCGTACCCGCGCCGCGCGAGCAGCCGCACCACCTCGTCGTACAGGCTCGGCTCGTGCAGCGCCTTCTCCAGCTCGGCGTGCACACGCGGCGCGCCCCGGTGCGGAACCAGCATGGACGCGGACTTGTCGCCGAGCAGGAACTCCATCCGCCGGTACATCGCCGACTGGAACCCGGAGCCCTCGCCGAGGGCGGACCGGTACGAGTTGAACTGCGCCGGCGTGAGCTGGCCGAGCGGCTTCCAGGAGGCGTTCAGCGCCTCCAGCTCGCGCACGGACCTCTTCAGCGCGGCGGTCGCGGTGGGGACGTCGTCGCCGCGCAGGGCGTGTGCCGCCGTCTCCCACTCGTGGACGATGACGGTGAACCACAGCTCCATCACCTGGGTCGTGACCAGGAAGACCATCTCTCCGGGGTCGTCGGAGAGGGTGTGCTGGAGGTGGGTGAGGACGTCCGCCTTGACGTAGTCCTCGTACGGCGTCGTGCCGTGGAAATCGAGATGCGGGGTCTCGGGCTCGTGAGCCTCGTGGGACATCGCTGTCTCCTGCTTTGTCACTCCGGGTAGCGGTCCGCCCCTGCCGATGCCGGCACGGGGGCCCCGGTCCCCACGGGCATACTCCGCAATCGTCCCCCGAAACCGCAAGGCCCGCCCGCTCGGCGGACGGGCCCAGGGTGTCCGACGTCAGCCCAGGACCTGCGCCGCCTCCGGCGAGGAGTCCTTCAGGAACTGGGAGCAGCGCTCGTACTCCTCCTGCTCGCCGATCGCCTGCGCGGCACGGGCGAGGGCGTGCAGGGCACGCAGGAAACCGCGGTTCGGCTCGTGCTCCCAGGGGACCGGGCCGTGGCCCTTCCAGCCGTTGCGGCGCAGCGCGTCGAGGCCGCGGTGGTAGCCCGTACGGGCGTACGCGTACGACTCGACGGTGGCGCCCCGCTCGTACGCCTCGTCGGCGAGCTGCGCCCAGGCGAGCGAGGAGGTGGGGTGCGCGGCGGCGACGTCGACCGGCGCGGTACCCGACGCGAGCATTTCCCGTGGCCCGGGGTCGTCGGGGAGGTGGGTCGGGGGCGGGCCCCCGAGGAGGTTCTCGTGAATGGACATGCCCCAAGTCTGCCGCAGGCACGACCTGCGGGCAGTCGCGCCGACCCAACTGCGGGCAGTCGCGCCTCCCCCAGTGCCTCAAGAGCCTGGGCGGTACCCCCAGGGCGGCACGGGTGGGCGCAGCGGCACCCCGTCGCGCCGGGCCGCGCAACGCCCCGGCCTCAGCACAAACCCCCCGCGCCCCTACGACAACCGCTTCCGCACCGGCTCCCCCTCCAGCGGCGGTGCCGTCACACCCCCGTGCCGCAGACACTCCGGCCGCTTGCACCCCGGCGGCGGCCTCCGTACCACCGCCGCCGCGACCACCGCCCCCACCACCAGCACCCCGGCACACCATGCCATCGCCTTCCCGAAGGCGGCATCGAACGCCCCCGGCTCCCGGTACGCCTCTTCCCCCATCCCCGCCAGCAACGGCAGCGCCGCCACCGCCACCAGCCCCGCCGCCCGTGCCGCCGCGTTGTTGATCCCGCTGGCCAGCCCCGCCCGGGCCACGTCCACCGACCCGAGCACGGTCGCCGTCAGCGGCGCCACCAGCGTGACCATGCCCAGCCCGAGCACCAGCAGCGCCGGCAGCACATCGGCCAGGTACGACGCCCCCGGCCCGACCCGCAGCATCAGCAGCATCCCCGCGGCGCACAGCAGCGGCCCCACCGTCAGCGGGATCCGCGGTCCGATCCGGTCGGCCAGTTCCCCGGACCGCGCGGACAGCAGCAGCATCAGCACGGTCGTGGGCAGCAGCGCCGTACCGGCCGCGAGGGCCGAGTAGCCCACCACCACCTGGAGCTGAAGCGCGGCGAGAAAGAAGAACCCGCCGAGGGCCGCGTACACGCACAGCGTGACGAGGTTGACGGCCGTGAACTGCCGGGACGCGAAGATGTCGGTCGGCATCATCGGATCGGGCCGGCGCCGCTCGACGACCACGAACGCGACGGCCGCGGCCAGCCCGGCCACCGCCGAGACGGCCACCACCGCCCCGCCCCCGCCGGCCTCGATCAGCGCGTAGGTCACCAGCGCGAGGGCCAGCGCCCCCAGCACGGCCCCGAGCACGTCGAACCGCCCGTGCACCCGCTGTCCGCCACTCTCGGCTTCGCTCGAGCGGGCGGTGCCCCCACCCGACTCGGGCACGTGCCGCAAGGCGACCGGCACACACAGCAGGGCCAGCGGAACGTTCAGCAGGAACACCCACCGCCAGCCCGGCCCGTCCACCAGCCAGCCGCCGACGAAGGGCCCGACCGCCGCCCCGATCCCGCCGAAGCCGGACCACAGACCCACGGCGCGGCCCCGGTCGTCGGGGTGGAAGGACGCCTGGATCAGCGCCAGCGACCCCGGGGTGAGCAGGGCACCGCCCACCCCTTGCAGGGCGCGCGCGGCGATCAGCACCCCGGCGTTCGGCGCGATCCCGCACAGCAGGGACGCCACCGCGAACCACACCACACCGACGACGAACACCTTCCGGCGCCCGAACCGGTCGCCCAGCGCCCCGCCCAGCAGGATCAGCCCGGCCAGCGTGACCATGTACGCGTTGACGGTCCACTGCAGGGCCGCCAGGTCCGCGTCGAGGTCACGGCCGATGCGGGGCAGCGCGATGTTGACCACGGTCGAGTCCAGCAGGGCCATGCTGGAGCCGAGAACGGTGGTGAGCAGGATCCACCGGCCCTGGGGCGAGGCGATCCGCACATCGGGCATGCAGGGAGCATACGGAAGAGCCCGGCACCAGGAGAGGTGCCGGGCTCGAACGCGTGGTCCGGAACGGACTTACTTGATCTTGGTGCCGGTCGAGCGGAGGTGGCCGCAGGCCTCGACGACACGCGCGGACATGGAGGCCTCGGCCAGCTTGCCCCACGTGCGCGGGTCATAGGTCTTCTTGGAGCCGACCTCGCCGTCGACCTTCAGGACACCGTCGTAGTTGCGGAACATGTGGTCCGCGACCGGGCGCGTGAAGGCGTACTGCGTGTCCGTGTCGATGTTCATCTTGACCACGCCGTTCTCCAGCGCGGTGCGGATCTCCTCCTCCGAGGAGCCGGAGCCGCCGTGGAAGACGAAGTCGAACGGGGAGGCCTTGCCGAACTTCGCGGCGACGCCCTCGTTCAGCTCCTTCAGCAGGTCGGGACGGAGGACGACGTTGCCCGGCTTGTACACGCCGTGCACATTGCCGAAGGACGCGGCCAGCAGGTAGCGGCCCTTCTCGCCCAGGCCCAGCGCCTCGGCGGTGCGAATCGCGTCGTCGACCGTGGTGTAGAGGGAGTCGTTGATCTCGTGGGAGACGCCGTCCTCCTCGCCACCGGTCGGGGTGATCTCCACCTCGAGGATGATCTTCGCGGCGCGGGCCTGCTCCAGCAGCTCCTGCGCGATGGAGAGGTTGTCGGCGAGGGTCTCGGCGGAGCCGTCCCACATGTGGGACTGGAACAGCGGGTTCAGGCCGGCCTCGACGCGCTTCTTGGACAGCGCCAGCAGCGGACGTACGTACCCGTCGAGCTTGTCCTTCGGGCAGTGGTCCGTGTGCAGCGCGATGTTCACCGGGTACTTCTCGGCGACGATGTGCGCGAACTCGGCCAGAGCGACCGCGCCGGTCACCATGTCCTTGCTGTACTGGCCGCCCAGGAACTCGGCCCCGCCCGTGGAGATCTGGACGATGCCGTCGCTCTCCGCCTCGGCGAAACCGCGCAGTGCCGCGTGCAGGGTCTGGGTGGAGGTCACGTTGATGGCCGGGTAGGCGAACTTTCCTGCCTTCGCCCGGTCCAGCATCTCGTTGTAGACCTCGGGAGTTGCGATGGGCATGCGTCCGCTCCTTGTATCTGCGGGTTGGCGTACTGCGTTGTCGGCCCTGACCTAGACCTTGGGGTGCGACGTCATCGTCGGCCCCATCTTTCCAGACTTGGCTGGAAGGTCCAGGCCACCGTCCACGCCCTGGTCGGTCCCGGCTCAGTCCAGGCCCAGCTCGTCCTTCGAGAACGCGAAGAAGTACGGCACCCCGGCGCCCTCCTGGATCTTCTCCGCGGCGCCGGTCGCCCGGTCGACGATGGTCGCGACGGCGACGACCTCGGCCCCGGCCTCGCGCACGGCCTCGACGGCGGTGAGCGGGGAGCCGCCGGTGGTGGAGGTGTCCTCGACGACCAGCACACGGCGGCCCGCGATGTCCGGGCCCTCGACGCGCCGCTGCAGGCCGTGCGCCTTGGCGGCCTTCCGTACGACGAAGGCGTCCAGGCGCTTGCCGCGCGCGGCGGCGGCGTGCAGCATCGCGGCGGCCACCGGGTCGGCGCCCATGGTGAGCCCGCCCACCGCGTCGAACTCCAGGTCGGCGGTCAGGTCGAGCAGCACCTGCCCGACCAGCGGCGCGGCCTCCCCGTCGAGGGTGATGCGCCGCAGGTCGACGTAGTAGTCGGCCTCCAGACCCGACGACAGGGTCACCTTGCCGTGCACCACGGCCTTGTCCTTGATCTGCTGCAGCAGCGCGCCGCGTACATCCGTCATGCCGCCCAGCTTAGAGGCGGCGCCAGCTCCAGGTCGTGGTGGCCTCCAGCGGCTCCAGGGGCGTGACCAGGCGCGGCGCGGTGTTGAGCCCATTCGGCGGCCCGGTCTGCGGCTCCACGCACACGGCGGCCTCCTGCTCGTCGTAGACGACGACCCACTCCTCGCGGCTGGTCACCTTCAGCTCCAGCTGCCCGGGCCAGGTGAGGGTCACGTCGACGCCGCCGGGCATCCCGAAGCAGTCGTCCCAAGGGCCGGGCTTCGGCTCGACGCGGTTGCCGGTGGGCAGGTGGTCGTCGCCGCGCTCCTCCTGCCAGGCCGGGTCGAAGTCGATCGTCACGTCCTCGCCGCCGAGGTTCCGGTTGAACCACGGGTGCCAGCCGAGCTGGGCCGGGAACGACGACTCGTACGTCTCCACGGACATGGTCAGTGTCAGCGCGTCCTCGGCGAGGGCGACGACCTGGGTCACACGGCCCGGGTGGGGCCAGGGGTCGACGAGCTCGTAGGTGAGGACGGCCTCGGCCGTGCTCGTGCGGGCGGTGCGCCAGGCGCCGTCGCGGGCGGTGCCGTGGATGGCGTGCGGTGGGGCGTTGAGGGGCATCTGCCGTACGACGGCCCCGTCCAGGAAGCGCCCGTCCCGGATCCGTCCGCACCAGGGCACCATCGGGAAGCAGCCGAACCGCTGCCCCTGCCGGAGCAGCTCCACGCCGCCGATCCGCAGCCCTCCGATCCGGCCGCCGTTGCCCGGCTGCACGGTCACCTCCGCGTCGCCCGCGGTCAGCGTGATGTCTTCGTCACTCACGGGACGACCCTACTGGGGTGATCAAGAGGGCCTCGTGCGGTGCGGTGCGTTTTCAGCGGCGTCGGCGCAGGGCCCGGACCGCCACGACGGCCGACGCCAGCGCGAGCGCCGCCGCGGGGGCCGCCCAGCGCAGCGGGGCGGAGGGCATCACGGTCTGCGGCGCGGGCACCGGCGCGTACCGCCCGCGCGGCGGCGCGTGATCGACCTCCTCGGCGCTCCGTCCGATCATCGTCCGCCGCGCGTGCGCCGCCTCGGCGATGTCCTCGTCGTCCTCGTCGGCCCCGTTCGAGGGACTGAGAGAAGACGGCGGCATGCCGGCGCCGAAGGAGGAGGGGGGCTCGGGGGCCGGGGCGGGGGGTTCCTCGGCGGGGGCGGAGGCGGGAGCGTCGTCACCGGCGGCGGGGGCCGGGTGCTCGTCGGCAGACCCCGGTACTCCGGCCTCCTCGTCGGCCTCGGCCATCGCATTCTTCTCGGCTCTCGCAGGAGGCGGAGGCGGAGGCGGTGGGGGCGCGTCGTCCGCGTCCGGGGTCGTCTCGTAGTCGGTCGTGGCCCGGGGTTCGAAGTCCTGGGTGGCCAGGGGCGCGGTCGTGTCGGGAGCTGCCGAGGCCAGGTGTTCCGCGAAACGGTTCAGCAGGCGGGTGACGGCGCCCTCGACCGCGTCGGACGGGAGGTCCTTGATCCGTCCGTCCGCGGTGGCCGTACCGTCGAAGACGACCGTCGTGCCGTCCTCCGCGTCCTTCAGGGCGATCCGCAGCGCGAGTTTCACCGAGCCGCTGCCACGGGCCTCCGTGGCGTCGCCCTCGACGGCGTACGCCCCGTCGTCCCCGCGGGACACCCGTACGGCGCCCCGGTACGTGACCGAGTGGCTGCCGACCCTGATCTTCAGCCGCCCCGCGACGGGCTCGGCGCCGGCGTCCTGCTGGAGCCCCGGAACCGCCCGGGCGACCAGCGCGGGGTCGTCCAGCACCTCCCTGAGCCGCTCGGCCGGAACCGGAACGAACACCTCGTGCTCCATGTGGACGGACTCTACCCAGCACGCGCCGAAACGCACCCCCGCCTTCGGTATTCCCCCCTGATCCACCCCCCGCCAGGCGTATCCTCCGCGCCCTGTCCCGCCTCGTCCGCCCCCACCAGGCCACCCCGGGCCCGCTCAGTAGCGCGGATGCACCAGCGTCGACGCGGGCAGCCCGGCGATCCGCGTGGCCCGCGCCGCCCGCTCCCCCGCCGCGAGGGACGCGTCGTCGAGGACGTACGGGCGCGGGCCGTCCGGGTCGAGTCGCGGTCGCGGCTCCGTACGGGCGGCCAGGACGAAGCCCCAGTTCCGGGGCGCCCGGGAGCGGTCGGCGGGGGTGCGATCGGGGCCGGCGGCGAAACCGGCGTGGCGGACGCCCGTGCCGTACGGGGCGGTGCGGAAACCGGCCGCGCGCACGGTCGCCTCCACCGTCCAGAACACCCGCGGGCCGGCCGCGACGGGCCCGGCGTGCACCACGAGCCGGCCGCCGGGGGCGAGCACCCGCCGCGCGAGGCCGTAGAACTCCTGCGAGTACAGCTTCGTACTGGCCGTGATGCCCGGGTCCGGCAGATCCGACACGACCACGTCGTACGTCCCCGGGGGCGCTCCGCGCAGCCAGCCGAAGGCGTCCTGCGTGGTCACACGCACGCGCGGGTCGCCGAACGCGTGCTTGTTCAGTGCCGACAGGGCCGGGTCGGTGCGGGCCAGCCGCAGCACCTCCCCGTCGAGTTCGACGACGTCGACCCGTTCCACCCCGGGATGCCGCAGCACCTCGCGCGCCGCCAGCCCGTCACCGCCGCCGAGGACCAGCACGCGCGCGTGCGGCCCGCTCATGGCCGGGTGGACGAGGGCCTCGTGGTAGCGCAGTTCGTCGCGCCCGCTGACCCGGAGCCGGCCGTCGAGGAACAGGCCGAGGGGCCGGCCGTCCCTACCGCCGGCGAGGACCACCTCCTGCACGCCGGTCTGGAGCGCCACGCGGACGTCCCCGCCGTACACCGCCTGCCGTGCGGCCCGCTCGAAGTCGTCGACGAGGACGGCGGCCGAGGCGAGGACGGCCAGCACGAAGGCGTTGGCGGCCAGCAGCAGCCAGCGGGCGCGCCGGGTCAGGTCCCCGCGGAACAGGCCGAGCACCAGCGCGCCCCCGACGACCGCGTTGACGGCGCCGGTGAGCAGCGCGCCGGTCAGCTGGCCGAGGAACGGCAGCAGCAGGAAGGGGAAGGCGAGTCCGCCGACGAGCGCGCCGACGTAGTCCGCGGCGAACAGGTCGGCCACCGCGCCGCCCGCGTCCTGGCGGCGGATGCGCTGGATCAGCTCCATCAGCAGCGGGACCTCGGCGCCGATGAGCAGGCCGGTCGCCAGGGAGAAGGCGACCAGGAGGCAGCGCGGTCCGCTGGCCCACATCCCGCCCCAGTCGCCGGTCCAGGCGAAGACCGCGTACAGGGCCATCGCGCTGCACCCGCCGACGAGGGCGAGGGTCGCCTCGACCGCGCCGAAGCCGGCGGCGGCGAGCCCGCGCAGCCGCTTCGCGGCGAGGGAGCCGATGCCCATCGCGAAGACCATGACGGACAGCACGACGGACGCCTGGGTGACGGAGTCGCCCATCAAGTAGGAGGCGAGGGCGACGAGTTCCAGTTCGTACACCAGCCCGCAGGCCGCACAGACGAACACGCCGGCGAGGACCAGGAACCGTCCGGTGCCGGGCCGGACGGGCAGCCGCGCCGGGCCGCCGGGGGCGCTCCAGGGCGGCGGGGAACCGGGCGGGGCCGGCGCGTGCGGCTCGATCACGCTGCGACGTTACGTCACGGCTCCACTGCGGTTCGTCACCCACACGTGTGGTGCTGGTTTGCAGAGCCCGGACAACGGTACGAGATTCGGTTCGCCGCATGCGGTTCGACCGGCCGAGCAGCGGTCGGCCCGGGTCAGTTGAGGGAAACCGCCGTCGGCACCCGTACGCCCACCTTCGTGCGGGTTGCCACCAACTGCCCGTCCTGCGGGTACGCGTGCCAGGTCCGCCAGTGCACCTGACCCTCGTGGTGCTGGGCCAGCAGTGCCGTGAAGGCGTGCGGACTGCCGGGGAAGACGCCGGCCAGGCCGTGCGGGTGGTCGGAGACGAGGGCCAGCAACTCCTGGGCACGGCCGGCGAAGGAGCCGGGCGAGAGGACCTCGACCCGGGCCGCGAACTCGTACTCCCAGTCACCCACCCGCTTGGCGACGCCGAGCGGAAGAGGGGTGCTGCCGCCCGGAATGCACGCCACCGTCTCCGAGCAGGTGCCCCGCTCCTCCTCCAGCAGGACCTGGTGGGACGCGCCGAGAAGTCGCAACTGAAGTTTGACGCCTGTCAGTTCGAGGTCGAGCGTGGCCAGTGCGGGAAGCGGCTCGCGCCCCAGGGCCCAGGCGAGATCGGCCGCGCGCGTGTCGGTGTAGGAGGTGTTCAGGGTCGTGAGCATGGATCGGCTCCGCAAGCACACAAGGAGAGGGAGATGGGTCCGCTGCGCCCCGGTCGCACGGGGGATTCGACCCGGGGCAAACCGGTCGGCCGGTTTCAGGGACGGAGTCCGCAGGACGTCCGAGAGGCTGCGTTGATGGTTTAGAGGGAATCATGAACTGTGGCGCCTACACAGCGTTTTTACCCAAGTTCGTAGGGTTTCCATCCCTCAGAGGGCTCCACAGCTCAACTGTTCAACTACGGCGTGCGCCGACACCGGGGAGGCGTGCGCCGGTGCGCCGTTGCTCACGCCCGGAGCCGGACGGGACGAACGCCCGGGCTCCGGCCGGGTGCCCGAAGTTCCCATTTGACACGCGCAGTTGCCACAGTCACGGCCCTGCTCGACGCTCCGTGGCCGCAGTTGTCCTACAGGAATGCGAAGTTGCCGGAACGCACTCCGAGTCACCAGCCGTACATTCGACTCGTACGCCGGACGGGAACCTCGAACTCCGACCCCACGGGCCGCTCCGAGGCCCCGGCACTCCGCCCGCACGCAGACCCCGAACCCCCACCCACGCACGAACGCGGGGCCCGCCCCAGGTGCGGGCCCCGCGTTCGGTGGTTGTGGCTTCCCCGTCGGGGGCGCGACGGCGTGCGTCAGCTGCCTCCGCCGCCGCAGCCACCTCCTCCACCGCCCCCGCCGCAGGACGACCCGCCTCCGCAGGACGAGCCGCCGCCGCAGGAGTGTCCGCCGGACGAGCCGGAGTCTCCCCCACCGGCCCACCAGCTGCCGCTGCCGCTGCCGCCGGAGGACGCGGCCCCGCGACGCGCCCTCTGCCCGGAACCGCCCCCGCGTGCCTTGGACACCAGCGCCCCGACCAGGACGACTCCGATCACCGCCAGGATGATGCCGACAACCATGGCGCCACCCTCCTTCCGTTTCCCCCGAAGCGGCCCCCCGTGGGCGCCTCGCTCTTGCGTGAACAGGGGATGCCCGCCCCCGGCTCGCCCCAAAGCGGAGTTGAGGAACTCCAGAGCTTCGGCGGAGGATGACCCGCATGACCTCCAGTGCGCGCCCCCTCCTCAACCGCCGGCTCGCCGAGTTCGGGACGACGATCTTCGCCGAGATGTCCGCCCTTGCCCTGAGCACCGGCGCCATCAACCTCGGGCAGGGCTTCCCCGACACCGACGGTCCCGAGGAGGTCAGGGAGGCCGCCGTACGGGCGCTGCGGGACGGGCTCGGCAACCAGTACCCGCCGGGCCCCGGCGTCCCCGAGCTGCGCACCGCGATCGCCGCCCACCAGCAGCGGCGCTACGGACTGTCGTACGACCCGGACAGGGAGGTCCTCGTCACCGCGGGCGCCACGGAGGCCATCGCCGCCTCACTGCTCGCCCTGGTCGAGCCCGGCGACGAGGTGATCGCCCTCGAGCCGTACTACGACTCGTACGCGGCGTGCATCGCGATGGCGGGCGGGCGCCGCGTGCCGGTCACGCTCCGCCCGGACGACGGCCGCTTCCGCCTGGACCTCGACGAGCTGCGCGACGCCGTCACCGACCGCACCCGGCTGCTGCTGATCAACACCCCGCACAACCCGACCGGCACGGTCCTCACCCGCGCGGAGCTGGCCGCGATCGCCGAGCTGGCGGTGGAGCGGGACCTGCTCGTGGTGACGGACGAGGTGTACGAGCACCTGGTCTTCGACGACGCCGAGCACGTCCCGCTGGCGACGTTCCCGGGGATGCGCGAGCGTACGGTCACCATCGGGTCGGCCGGCAAGACGTTCTCGTTCACCGGCTGGAAGGTCGGCTGGGTGACGGCGGCCCCGGAGCTGGTCACGGCGGTGCGCTCGGCGAAGCAGTACCTGACGTACGTCTCGGCGGGCCCGTTCCAGTACGCGGTCGCCGAGGCCCTGGCGCTGCCCGAGTCGTACTTCACGGCCTTCCGGGACGACATGCTGGCCAAGCGGAACCTGCTGGCGGCGGGCCTGGAGGAGGCCGGTTTCCGGGTCTTCCGCCCGTCCGGCACCTACTTCGTCACCACCGACATCCGCCCCCTCGGCGAGACGGACGGCTTCGCCTTCTGCCGCGGCCTGCCGGAACGCGCCGGTGTCGTCGCCATCCCCAACGCGGTCTTCTACGACCACCGTGAGGAGGGCGCCCCGTTCGTACGGTTCGCGTTCTGCAAGCGGACGGGGGTGCTGGAGGAGGCCGTGAAGCGGCTCAGGGCGCTTTAGACACGCCGGGTGGCCACGCCAGTGCCTGACGGTCCGGCCTGCCCCAGTGCGGACCGTCCGTCCGTCACGGCCAGGTGCGCTCGATGCGGTCGCGTCGTACCGCGTAGGCGGCGGGTCCACCCCTGCCGACTGCCCGATGGATCGCCTCACGGTGTGCGTCGAGCCGTTCGACCATCTCGACACTGCGGAGCTGCTGATTGTCGAGGTAGAACAGCACTGCCTCTCGCTCCAGGACCGGTCGGATCTCCAGGTCCCTGCCGCGTACGTACGTGGATCACGCCGGAGGTCGTAGCTCCGGCGTCGGCGCGCAGGCGCGCGTTAGACTGCGGGTCAGCCATCGGGAAGGGGTCAACGGTCCGTGTCCCGCACCTGCAAGCCGGTCACTCGCACGGGTGACGCCCGCCCGTCGGCGCGGGGAGGGTGGGTGGGCGGGTAGTTCTTTCCCCCCGGTTCTTTGGGGAGGTCAGCGGCTGACCGGACCCTCGCGGGCAAGGGCCCGGTGGGCCCGCAATGCGGACGGCGACCGGGAACCGGCCCCCTCAGGGACGGCCGCGCCGCGCCTTCAACTCGCCTATGAAGGCGGCCCAGGAGGCGGCTTCGAAGCACAGCGCCGGACCGGCCGGGACCTTGCTGTCACGGACGGGGACGACGGCCGGGAACCCGTCGGCCACCTCCACGCAGTTGCCGCCCTCCTGATTGCTGTAGCTGCTCTTGCGCCAGGCGGCGCCGTTCAGATCGGGACGGGACCTTCGCTCCACGGTGGTTGTCCTCCATCACTGAGCGGATCATGTCGAGTGACATGAGCGGGGGCAGAGCTGCCGCCCGCAGCCGATCGTAGGTCAGCGCGAAGTACTTGACCTCGTCCGGATCCTCGATGAGTTGGCCGTAGTGCGCGCCTTCCGTGTAGGCGACCTCCGAGCCGTCAGGCATGGCGAGCACCGTGAGCGAGCCGCCCATGACCTCGTGCTCGCCCTGATCGAACGGCAGTACCTGCACGGTGATGTGAGGTTCCTCCGTGGCCCCGAGCAGCCGCGCCAACTGCTCACGCATCACCGCCAGGCCGCCGACCGGACGCCTGAGCACCGCCTCGTCGAGGACCACGCACAGCTCGGGCCGATCGGGCGTGCCGAGACGCTCCTGTCGTCCCATGCGAAGGGTGACCCGCTCTGCCAACTGCTCTTGGCTGCCGAGTGTTCGGCCGACGCTCAGTACCGCCCGCGCGTAGTCCTCCGTCTGCAACAGACCCGGCACCACATGAGCCGCGTACTCGCGGATGGCCACCGCCCGCTCCGAGTACTCCATGAACCTCCGCGACCAGTCCGGAAACGCCTCCCGGTACACGTACGGCCACAACTCCACCAGCAGGTCGTCCGCGCCGAGGACCACGTCCAGCGCACGCGCCAGCGCCAGCGTCGGCTTCGCCCCGGACGCCCGCTCGATCTGCGTGATCCGCGTGCTCACCACATGCGTCAGGTCACCCAGCTGAGTCTGGGTCAGCCCCGCCGCTATACGGAGCCTGCGCACCCGCGCACCGAACAGCGCCGCCATCGACGTGCTGGGGTCAATTCCGTTGGCCAAGGCATCACTTCCGTTCCTTACGGCCTCAAAAGTAAGGCTGTGCCCCCTGTCGAGCGTAGGACGATCGGCCGACCCTTGAGCACGGAACGTGATGATCCGTGTGCGCCGCGGAGCGCCTCGGCTCGACAGAAAAGGACGAACAGGCCGTGCTGACAGAAACCGCCTCGCTCACGCTGCAGTTCCCCTCCTCCCCGCGTGGTGCGCAGCGCGCCCGGCGGCACGCCGTCCGGTGGATGGAGGAACGGGGCTTCCCGCCGGCGTCGGACGTGTCCTGCGCGGTCGCCCTCGTCGTCGGCGAACTCGCGGCGAACGCCGTACAGCACGGTCGGGTCCCCGGCCGGGAGTTCGGTCTCCGGCTCGCCGTCGACCGGGCTGCGGGGCTGCTGCGTGTCGAGGTCGCGGATGCCGCTTCCGCGAGGCGGCTGCCTACGGCCGCGCCCTCGTCGTCTCCCGATGGTGAGTCCGGCCGGGGGCTGCTCCTGGTGGACGTCCTGGCCGTGCGCTGGGGGTCGACGCCTCGCAGCCCGGTGGGCAAGACGGTATGGGCGGAGCTGTGTCTTCAGATCTGATGGCGATCCGGGAGTCCGTCGTCAGCGAGCGTCCGCGTCCGGCTCCGGGCGCGGGAGCTCGTCGAGGTCGAGGGTGAAGGTGCGGCCGGGATGCCGTAGCGGCCGTACTTCGCGGTGCAGTCGTCGTAGTCCCTGCGTGCGGAGGAGGTCGAGACGACCTCGGAGATCAGCAGGACGTCCTCGAAGCTGTAGCGCTTGCCTTCCTTGCGTGCGTCCTCGCGCAGGATCGCGAGGTCGGGGGCGGAGTTCTCGTCGGCGGGGAAGTCGATGTAGACATCGGAGGTGGCCTTCGCGTGACGACCGAGGGCGAGAGCGGAATCGATCTGCATCGACCTGATGGTGCTGGAGTGCTCTTCGCTCCGCGGGGTCAGGATCACCTTTCCGTCGGACTCGAACAGAACCGTGTATCCCTTGGGGAACTCGGTGCGCAGGATCGCGTCGACGCTCATGGACGGCTCCTTTCCCTGTGCGGCGCACGAAAAGGCACACGGCGCGTACAGCACGTACCTGCTCGTACGCGCCGACGCGCCGCTTGGGGCGGAGGCCTGCCGGCCTACTCCTCGTCCTCGGGCTTCTCCGCCTCGTTGATCTCCTCCTCGAGGCCCAGCTGCTCGATGAGCCACTTGTCGAACTCGATCGCGGCCCGCACCCAGCTGACCGTCGAGGAGACGAAGTGCTCCAGGCTCACGCCCATGCCGATCAGCATCTGGGCCTCGCCGATGAGGCGGACCGTGCCGTCGTCGTGGGTGTGGCTGTAGACCTTGGGCCACAGGGTGCGGCGGTTCCAGTCGTCGATGGACTCCAGGATCTGCGGCTTGGCCTCGATCTCGTGGGGCCGGTCGTAGAACGTCCGCACGGAGAAGACCTGCTGGTCTCCCTCACCCCGGAACATGAAGTAGGTGCGGAACTGCTCCCACGGCGCCGCGAGGTCTCCCTCGTCGTCGACGACGTACTTGAGCTCCATCTGGTCGAGGAGCTGCTTCACGAGGTCCTGATCCGGGACGACGGGGCCCGCCGGTCCTTGCGGCTGCGGCTCGGGCTGGCCCCCGAAGTTCGGAATCGAGGACGGGTCGATGGTCACCGTGAATTTCCCTTCGTACGGATCCCGCCATCCTCCCCCATGCGGGGAGGGGGGTGGCAAGCCCCGACTACCCCGCTAAGCCCATGGCTGACACGATCCGGTCAACCGCAACCTCCAGGTGCCGCACGCCGTCCTCCTGGATGACGGACGGAGGGGGTCACGATGGCGGAACCGGGCAGGGGTCACACGCGGTGGCGGCTGCTCCTGCCCGTCCTGGCCGTGCCGGTGCTCGTCCTCGGGTTCCTGATCGTCGGCCTCTTCGCCTGGGCCCTGTCGGACGACGAGAGCCCGCGCGCGGGGGCTCAGACGGAGGTGACCTGCGCCGAGGCGCTGGCCTTCGGTGGTGCCTCGGCCCCGGCGCACGCCCACGTCGGAAACTGCACCCTGCAGCAGGGCATCGACACCGCGTACACGGTGGTGCTGCGGATGCCGCGCGAGGACGTGCGCGACTGGCTGCGCGAGACGTATCCGAAGGCGCCTGAGGCCCGCTCGGACGCCTCCTGCGGGGCGCTCTGTCTCGACGTGAGCCATGAGGACGGCCTGCCCGCCACGGCCGGGGCCCACGTGGTGCAGGTGCGCGTGGAGCACGAGAACGCCGAGACGGCGCGGGTGCGCTTCTCGGCGTTCACGATGTGATCGACGGTCCCGATGTGATCGACGGCCCTACAGCGTCTTGCCCGTCGCCGGTCCCACCAGCAGTTCGTCGCCGACGCGGTCCACCCGGACCGTGTCGCCGTCCTTGATCTCGCCGGAGAGGATCTCCTTGGCGAGCCGGTCGCCGATGGCGGTCTGGACGAGGCGGCGCAGCGGGCGGGCGCCGTACGCCGGGTCCATGCCCTCCTCCGCGAGCCAGGCCAGGGCCTCGGGCGTGACGTCCAGGGTGAGGCGCCGCTCGGCGAGCCGCTTGGCCAGGCGTTCGATCTGGAGCTTCGCGATGCGTTCCAGCTCGGGCTTGGTCAGGGCGGCGAAGACGACCAGGTCGTCCAGGCGGTTGAGGAACTCCGGCTTGAAGGAGCTCCGCACCACCTCCAGGACCTGTTCCTTCTTCTCCGCCTCGCTGGTGAGCGGGTCGACCAGGAACTGGCTGCCCAGGTTCGACGTCAGCACCAGGATGGTGTTGCGGAAGTCGACCGTGCGGCCCTGGCCGTCCGTGAGACGCCCGTCGTCGAGCACCTGGAGCAGGATGTCGAAGACCTCGGGGTGGGCCTTCTCCACCTCGTCCAGCAGGACGACGGAGTACGGACGGCGGCGCACCGCCTCCGTGAGCTGGCCGCCCTCCTCGTAGCCGACGTATCCGGGCGGGGCGCCGACCAGCCGGGCCACGCTGTGCTTCTCGCTGTACTCCGACATGTCGATGCGGACCATCGCCCGCTCGTCGTCGAAGAGGAAGTCGGCGAGGGCCTTGGCCAGCTCGGTCTTGCCGACACCGGTCGGGCCGAGGAAGAGGAAGGAGCCGGTGGGGCGGTCGGGGTCGGAGATCCCGGCGCGGGACCGCCGTACGGCGTCGGACACCGCCCGCACGGCCTCCGTCTGGCCGATGAGCCGCTTGCCCAGCTCGTCCTCCATGCGCAGCAACTTCTGCGTCTCGCCCTCCAGCAGACGCCCGGCGGGGATGCCGGTCCAGGAGGCGACGACGTCGGCGATGTCGTCGGCGCCGACCTCCTCCTTGACCATGGTGTCCCTGGCGACCTCCTCCTCGGCCTCGGAGGCGGCCTCCAGTTCCTTCTCCAGGGCGGGGATCTCGCCGTAGAGCAGCTTGGAGGCGGTGTCGAAGTCGCCGTCGCGCTGGGCGCGCTCGGCCTGGCCGCGCAGTTCGTCGAGGCGTTCCTTCAGCTCACCGACGCGGTTGAGGGACTGCTTCTCCTTCTCCCAGCGAGCGGTCAGGCCGCGCAGCTCCTCCTCCTTGTCGGCGAGGTCGCGGCGCAGCTTCTCCAGGCGCTCCCGGGAGGCCGCGTCGGTCTCCTTGCCGATCGCCAGCTCCTCCATCTTCAGCCGGTCGACGGCGCGCTGGAGTTCGTCGATCTCGACGGGCGAGGAGTCGATCTCCATGCGCAGCCGGGAGGCCGCCTCGTCGACGAGGTCGATGGCCTTGTCGGGCAGGAAGCGGGAGGTGATGTACCGGTCGGAGAGGGCGGCGGCGGCGACCAGCGCGCTGTCGGCGATCTGCACCTTGTGGTGGGCCTCGTACCGTCCCTTGAGTCCGCGCAGGATCGCGATGGAGTCCTCGACGCTCGGCTCGGCGACCAGCACCTGCTGGAAGCGCCGCTCCAGGGCGGCGTCCTTCTCGATCCGCTCCCGGTACTCGTCCAGCGTGGTGGCACCCACCATGCGCAGCTCACCGCGCGCGAGCATGGGCTTGAGCATGTTGCCCGCGTCCATGGCGGAGTCGCCGCCGGCACCGGCCCCCACGACGGTGTGCAGTTCGTCGATGAAGGTGATGATCTGCCCGTCGGATTCCTTGATCTCGGCGAGGACGGTCTTCAGCCGCTCCTCGAACTCGCCCCGGTACTTGGCCCCGGCGACCATGGCGCCCAGGTCGAGCGCGACGAGCCGCTTGTCCTTGAGGGACTCCGGCACGTCCCCCTTGACGATCCGCTGGGCGAGCCCTTCGACGACGGCGGTCTTGCCGACGCCGGGCTCGCCGATGAGCACGGGGTTGTTCTTGGTCCGGCGGGACAGCACCTGCACGACGCGCCGGATCTCCTGGTCCCGCCCGATGACGGGATCGAGCTTGCCTTCCCGCGCCGCGGCGGTGAAGTCCGTCCCGAACTTCTCCAGGGCCTTGTACTGCCCCTCGGGGTCGGCCGTGGTCACGCGCCGGGCGCCCCGCGTCTTCTGGAAGGCGTCCTGCAGCTTCCTGGCGTCGGCGCCCTGCTGGGACAGCACCTCGCCGGCCGCGCCGCCCTTCGCGGCGATGCCGATGAGGAGGTGCTCCGTGGAGAGGTACTCGTCCCCGAGGTCCTTGGCACGGGCCTGCGCGTCCGCGACGACGGCGAGCATCTCGCGGTTGGGCTGGGGCGGCGCCACGGTGGACCCGGTCACGCTGGGCAGCCCGGCGAGCACGCGCTCGGCTCCGGCGCGTACGGCCGCCTGGTCGGCGTCGACCGCGGCGAGCAGATCGGTGATGTTCTCGTTGTCCTGCCCCTGGAGCAGCGCCAGCAGCAGGTGGGCTGGGGTGAGGTCGGGGTGGCCCTCGGTCACGGCCCGGTTGCTGGCCGCGTTGATGGCGTCCCGGCTCCTGTTGGTCAGCTCGGCGTCCACGTTCGCGTTCTCCTCCTTGCACTGACCCGAACGACTTGCACAAAGTTGAGTCTAGTCCACTCAAGGCGGATTCGGGGAGGGAGACAGGGGCTAAGTTCCGGGGCATGGCGACCAAGTACTCCGTAGATCCGGGTGCCCCGGACCCGCCGTATCTCGCCTTCTGGCGGGAGCGGCATGTGTGCACACTGACGACCCCGCGCCGGGACGGCACCCCGCACGTGGTACCCGTCGGTGTCACATACGACCCCGAGGCCCGGCTCGCTCGGGTGATCACCAACAAGGCGAGCGCCAAGGTGCGGCACGTCCTGGCCGCAGGGGAGCGGGGGGCGGCGGTCGCCGTCTGCCAGATGGAGGGCCGGCGCTGGGCGACGCTGGAGGGCCGGGCCTTCGTCCGCACGGAACCGGAGCGGGTGGCCGAGGCGGAGCGCCGCTATGCGGAGCGCTACGGACGGACCCCTTCGCCGAACCCCGCGCGCGTGGTGATCGAGATCGAGCTGACGCGGGCGATGGGGCGAGGGTGAGAGAAGTTGAGCGGAGTGAAAATCCACACCGGTGATCGATTGAATCCGGCCACGGCGTGACTCGGGTGATACCCGGAAATGTCCCCGGAAACTGCAGCGGCGTCACCGTGTTCAGGTCACGGTGACGCCGCTGCGGGGGGAAGCACCTGAGCGATCTTTTACGACGGGGGAATCGCGTCAGGCACTGCGGGGGGTGGCAGAGATGGTCCTGGGGACGGGAGAGTCGGCTTCCACCTGCTCGTGGTCCCTCTGGTCCAGGTTCACAAAGATCATTCCGTACCGTACGGCACACCGCACGGGCTGCGGCGCCCCCCGAGGCCGCCGCAGACACCGGTAAGCCCGTACGTCCTCGTCCTCGTCCCGCGTGACGACCACCGGCTCGCCGAACACGGTCACCATCAACGAGTCACCGCTGTGGGGGATGGCGGTGACCAGGTCGATGAAGTGCCAGCCGGAGCGGTAGGCGGTGGCCATTTCGCGGCGGAAGGAGCGGTCGTCGGGTGGAGTGGTCACGTCATCGCTCCGAGTCCGCGACGATCGCCGGCCAATGACTGTCCGCCAGGACATTGCTCGTGGCATCGCTCGCGACGCTCTCAGGCCAATGACTGTCCGCCCGGGTGTCATCCGCGCCGGAGTAACCACTCACTCCGATGAGCGCGACGGCTGAGAGGGCGGCAGCAAGCACCGAGCGAAGCAGTCTCTTGCGCATAGTCGGCTTCGTCCTCACTTGTGAGTCTCCTCTTCCCCCGTCAGGTAAGACGATGGCTCATTCGAACACGTCATGGCCACACAATCAGTGCATCATGTTCCTGCATGTTCAGGACCCTGGGGGGTGGAGATTTCGTGGCAAATCAGACTAAGGCGGCGCATCCCCATGCGGTGACCGAACTGTGCGAGGAAGGTAACCGACTTTACGCGAACGCCCTGCGTGCGGGGCGGATCGCCCGCACGGACGTGATCTCCGCCCCTTGTCTGATGGAGTTGGCCCTTCTCCATCCGGATCCGGACGACGAGAACCTGCTGCGCCCGGTGCCGCCGGCGGTCGCTCTCGCACAGCGTCTGCACCCCATCGAGCGCGACATCGCGGAACGTCGGCAGTTGTCCATCGCACTCACTGACGTGTTCGAGCCGTTCATGGCCCTCAGCGCCCAGGAAGCCGCGACCGACCACTCGATCACGGTGCTGGAGGGCGGCGACCGGATCAACGCGGCCCTCAACTTGGCCACGGCCCAATGCCAGACCGAGATGCTCACCATCCAGCCCAGCGACGACCGCTTCTCCGAACGCAGCCTCACCCAGGGGCTCGAACGGGACAGGGCCATGATCGAGCGCGGCGTCCGGATCCGGACGCTCTACCAGCACACGGCGCGCCACAGCCCCCAGAAGCTGGCCTACGTCTCCCAACTCGCGAACGGCAAGGCGGAGTACCGCACGATCGACGAGGTGGTGGAACGTCTCATCGTCTGCGACGAAAGCGTCGCGTTCATTCCGACTCGCGACGACCAGCAAGTCGCCTTGGAACTCCGTCATCCCGGACTCGTCCGGTACCTGGTCAAGGTCTTCGAGTTCATGTGGAGCCGGTCCGTTCCACTGAGCGCCGGCGCCCCGTACGAACCTGCGGCGGACGGCATCACGGACATCCAGTACTCCATTGCCAAACTGCTCGTGGAGGGGCATGTGGACGAGGCCATCGCCCGCCGCCTCGGCATGAACGTACGCACCTGCCGGGCTCACATAGCCAAGCTTGCCGCCACCCTCGGCAGTGGCAGCCGCGCCCAACTCGGCTATCTCATCGCGCAGTCCGGGATCCTGGAACGTGAGGGAGTGGCCCAGTGACCTCGGCGCGGCATCCGCAGCACAGCGCGGAACAGCTGTGCTCGACGGGAAGACAGCTGTATGAAGAGGCCCTGCGGCAAGGGGACTTGGCAGCCGAGGCTGCCGACGCGGCCCCGTGTCTGATCGACTTGGGACTGCTCCGCCCCAGCGGCGACAGCCTGAGCCGATTAGAGCCGGTCGCGCCGGTCGTCGCTCTGCAGCAGCTCCTGCGTGCCTCCGAGGAGCAGATCGCCCAGCAACGGCGGCGCGAGGCACGGCTGGCGGAGACCTTCGACCCCCTCATGCGACTCGACGGCTGTCCGGAGGCCACCGACACCCCGCACCTCCGTACGCTCTCCGGCACGGAGCAGATCAACCGGGCCATCACCGAGGCCATGGCCGAAGCGTCCCGGGAGGTGCTCACGGTCCAGCCCCGTACCGGTCTCACCGGACGACGCGGTGAGGAGTCCAACGCGATAGCGCTGGTCCGGGACCAGGAAGTACTGGATCGCGGAGCACGTGCCCGCACCCTGTACCCGCACACACTGCGCCACTTCCCCAGCATCGCGGCCCGTCATGAGCGGCTGGTGGGAGACATCGAGGCCCGTAGCCTTGACGAGGTCACCGACCGGATGATCCTGATCGATGCCGCTGTCGCCTTCATCCCCGCGAATGCGGACGGCACCGTCGCCCTGGAGATCCGGCACCCGGCGATCGTCCGCCACCTCGCCACCACCTTCGACCGATTGTGGCGCCTGGCGACCCCCATGTACCCCGAGGCTGTCTCCCCGCCCTCCAGCAACGGCATCACCCCCCGCCAACGCGCCATAGCCACCCTCCTGGTCGAAGGCCACACCGACGCCGTCATAGCCGACCGGCTCGGTATGAACATCCGCACCGCCCGCGTCCACATCGCCAAGCTCGCGGCGACGCTGGGCAGTCAGAGCAGGGCCCAACTCGGGTTCCTCATCGGACGCTCGGGGATTCTCGACCAGGAGCACTGAGGGACGTGGTGGAGTGCTGTGGGCCGTCCAGGCCCGCCTGGGCGATCCGTACTCCCAACTGCGTACGGCTCGCCGCCCCCAGCGTCTCCGACAGCCGGGCGATATGCGCCCGGCACGTCCGGACGCTGATGCCCAGGCGTTCCGCGATCACCGCGTCCTGGTGCCCTTCCGCCAGCAGGGCCGCGATCGACTGCTCCCGGTGGGAGATGCCCTCGATGCCGGTGTCGGGCAGCGGCGCGGTCAGCGGGATGGCCAGGCGCCAGAGCCGTTCGAACACCGTGACCAGGTACTCGACGATCGCCGGGTGCCGTAGCTCCAGGGCCATCGTGCGGTCGGTGTTGGCGGGGATGAAGGCCACCGTCCGGTCGAAGAGGATCAACCGGTCGATCACCTCGTCCAGCGTGCGCGCCTCCACCGCGTCGCCCATCAGCTCCAGATAGGTCATCAGACCCTGCCCGTGCCGGGCGACATGCGTGTACAGGTCCCGCATCCGCACGCCCCGGCCGCGCAGCGCCAGCGCCCGGTGCAGCCCCTCGGAGAGTTCCGCCTCGCGCCGGATGCCGCCGGGCTGCACCGTGAGCACCTCGGTCCTGCACGCCTGGGTCGCCTCGTCCATCGCGGCCTGGATCCGGGCGAGGCCGTCCAGCACCCGGATCGCCGAGCCCTCGGCCGCCGCCGGGGCCGGCTGTACGTGCCGCCCGAGCCCGGCGTACCACTCGAACGCCGCCACGGCCGAACCCACCCGCCGCTGGCTCGCGCTGACCTCGTCGTACATCCCGCGCAGCAGCCGGGTCATGACCTCCTGCGGGGAGGTCGGCACCAGCCAGTCCATGTCGTCGGGGTCGGGGTGCAGCAGGGCGAGTTCCAGCAGACAGGGCACCGGATCCGCGTCCCGGCGCGGCACGCGGCCCCGCCGTACGGCCCGGGAATACACGCGATCCCCGGCCTCGCACAGTCGGTCGGCACCGTGTGGATGCTCCTCCGCCCCGTGCCCGGCCATCGCCCGTCCCACCCCCGGTTTCGCCGCCTTGCCGCAGCGGCAACTATGCGCGGCCTGCCCCTGCTCCGCAACACGGCTCCACCGCGGCAGCGTTCCGTTTCCTCCAGGCCCGGCACTTCGATGAGCGCCCCGGCCTCGGCACGGACGCTGCGGTCCCAGAAGCGGCTGGGCGCGGCTAGGCGCCGTCGCCGTCGCGCGTGAGCAGTGACTCCACCCGTTCGTAGGCCGCCCAGTCACGGAAGTGACGCGTGTACAGGTCGGCGTCACGGCCGAGATCGGGGTCCTCGGCCTCCTTCACGTCGACGATCGCCCGGAGCCGCCAGGTGACCGTCTCCTGCCGGTCGTTCACGTAGCTCGTCTCCGCCTCGCGCGCCCGCCGCTCGACCCGCTCTCGGGCGGACCGCTCGTCGGCCGCGTGCACCAGGACGATGTTCTCCTGGTACAGGGGCTGCTCCTCTGTCCCGGCTGCGGCCGGGGACGATGTGGTCGCCTCCATCACCACCAGGGCGATGTAGGGCTGCGGGGCCGGCTGGTCGGCACCGGTCCGGTCGGTCACGCTCGCTCCTGTCCGCATGTCGGTCCCCCGTGGGCCCGCCTACTTCAGTCCGATCGCCTCGCAAGCCGCCTCATACTTCGCCGTGCAGATGTCCGACAGCTTGTAGACGTCGTCCGCGACCACCGTGTCCTTGATGTTCTCCTTGGTCAGGGCTACCACCGGCACGAGCTGGGCGGGGATGCCCTTGTGGGTGGGGCTGTCGACCTTGTCGCGGGTGAGGGCGGCGAACTGAATGTCGCGGCCCTGGACCTTGGCCACGGCCATCTCCGCCGCGTTCTCGGCCTCCTGCGGGTACGACTTGTACACGCTCATGTACTGGTCACCGGCGATGATCCGCTGCACCGCCGGGAGCTCCGCGTCCTGGCCGGTGATCGGCGGCAGGTCGGTGACGCCCGCGGCCTGAAGCGCCTTGACGATGCCGCCCGCCATGCCGTCGTTGGCGGAGTACACCGCGGCGATGTCGTCCTTGCCGATCTTCTGGATCGCCTCGGCCATGTTGGCCTCGGCGTTCTCCGGCTTCCAGTCCTTGGTGTCGAAGGACTTCGCGATCGTCACCTTGCCGTTCAGCTCGGACATCGCACCGGCCTTGAACTGCTTGGCGTTCGGGTCCGTCGGTGAGCCGTTCATCATGACGATCTTGTCGGAGAGGCTCGCCTTCTCGCCGATCGCCTCCAGCAGGGTGCGCCCCTGGACCTCGCCGACCAGTTCGTTGTCGAAGGAGATGTACGCGTCGATCGGGCCCTCGGCCAGCCGGTCGTAGGCGATGACCGGGATGCCCGCGTCCTTGGCCTTCTGCACCTCGTCGGCGATGGCGTGCGAGTCGACGGCGTCCAGCAGGATCACGTCGACCCGGTCGTCGATCATCTGCTGCAGCTGGGCCGCCTGCGTGTCCGCGCTCGCCTCGGCGTTGGCGTACTCGACGCGGCCCCGGTCGTTGGTGAGGGACTCGACCTTCCTCTTGATGATGGGGTAGTCGAAGTTCTCGTACCGAGTGTTCGCCTTCTCCGGGAGCAGCAGGCCCACGGTGATGTCGTCGCCCTTGACCGGGCTCGCCTCGTCGCTGCTCCCGGTCGCGTTGAGCACGCCGCAGCCGGCGAGCGTGACGGACATCGCGGCCGCGGCCACGGATATGGAGATACGACGGCGCATGCGGGAGCTCACTTCGCGTGTGATTCGGACGTGGGCGCACTTTGTGGCCCATGTGACTGAAAAGCCAACGCGGGTGCGCCCCCCAGCGTCAAGCGGAACCACTTAACGAGATGACAACACCACGCTCCGCAGCAGTTGTGAAGACTCTGCGGAATCAGCTCCAAGTGACTTGCACCATCCGGTCATCGGCAGGAGGGCCGACGAAAACACCCTAAGACAGCCCAAGGCGTACGAAAGGGGCCGGGAGTCTCCTCCCGGCCCCATCCACAGGCGTACGCGCGTCAGTCCGGCTCAGTCCGACTGCTGCTGCCGTTTCGGCCGCCACACCACCAGCGCGCTGGTCTGCTGGACCTCCTGGTACGGCACCAGGTCGCGGCGGTACGACGCGTGCACCGCCGCCTCGCGCTGCCGCATGGCCGCCGCCGCGCCGTCGAGCGCGTCCTCCAGCTCGGCCACCCGGGCCTGGAGCGCGGCGACCTGGTTCTCCAGTTCGATGATGCGCTTGATGCCCGCCAGGTTGATGCCCTCGTCCTGCGACAACTGCTGCACCTGGCGGAGCAGTTCGATGTCGCGGGCCGAGTAGCGCCGGCCCCGGCCGGCGGTGCGGTCCGGGGACACCAGGCCCAGACGGTCGTACTGGCGCAGGGTCTGCGGGTGCAGGCCGGACAGCTGGGCCGCCACCGAGATGACGTAGACCGGGGTCTCCTCGGTCAGTTCATACGGGTTGCGTCGACGACCGTCCATCTGAGTCATGCTCCCTTCGCGGCCTGGAACAGCTCCGCCCGCGGATCCTCACCCGCGGTCGCCTCGCGATACGCCTCGAGCGCGTCACGAGCCTTCCCCGTCAGGTCCTTCGGAACACTCACCTCGACGGTGACCAGAAGGTCGCCGCGGGTGCCGTCCTTGCGGACCGCGCCCTTGCCCCGGGCGCGCATCGTACGGCCGTTCGGCGTGCCCGGCGGCAGCTTCAGCGTGACGGGCGGGCCGCCCAGCGTCGGCACCCGGACCTCGCCGCCCAGGGCCGCCTCGGCGAAGGTCACCGGGACGGTGACGGTGAGGTTGTCGTCCTTGCGGCCGAACACCGGGTGGGAGTCGACGTGCACGACCACGTACAGGTCGCCCGCCGGGCCACCGCGCTCGCCCGGTGCTCCCTTGCCGCGCAGCCGGATCCGCTGGCCGTCGCTGACGCCCGCGGGGATGCGCACCTGCATGGTCCGCGAGGACTTGGCCCGGCCGCTGCCCTTGCAGACCTCGCAGGCGTTCTCCGCGATCAGGCCGCGGCCCTTGCAGTCCGGGCAGGGGTCGGTGAGCGAGAAGCCACCGCCACTGCCCCGGGCGACCTGCCCGGTGCCGACGCAGGTCGGGCACACCCGCGGTGTGCCGTTCTTGTCGCCCGTGCCCGAGCAGGCCTTGCAGGGCGACTGCGAGGACATCCGCAGCGGGACGGTCGCGCCCTCGATCGCCTCGGTGAAGCTCAGCGTGACCTCGGACTCGATGTCCTGGCCGCGCCGCGGATGCGTGCGCGTCCCCGCGCCCGCGCCGCCACGGTTGAACAGGCCCCCGAAGACGTCACCGAGTCCACCGCCGAAACCGCCGGCTCCCTGGCCGCCCGGGGCGCCTCCGAAGAGGTCGCCCAGGTCGAAGTTGAAGGAGCCGCCGCCCGCACCGGGCCCGGGGCGGAACCCGCCGTTGCCGAAGAGGGCGCGTGCCTCGTCGTACTCCTTGCGCTTCTTGGGATCGCCGAGGATGTCATTGGCCTCGGAGATCTCCTTGAAGCGCTCCTCCGCCTTGACGTTGCCCTTGTTGGCGTCCGGGTGGTACTCGCGGGCGAGCTTCCGGTACGCCTTCTTGATCTCGGCCTCGGTGGCGTCCTTGGGGACGCCGAGGACCTTGTAGTAGTCCTTCTCGATGAAGTCCTTGGTGCTCATCCTCGACGCCCCTCCTTCCCTTCGTCCGCTATGACGTCAGCCCTCTTCCGGGCCACCGCTCTCCTTGTCGTCGGCTTCGGCGGTCTCGTCCGCCTTGACCGTCTGTGCCCCCGGCTGGGGCTCGGCCACCGCCACCCGCGCGGGGCGGATGGTGCGCTCGCCGATCCGGTACCCGGGCTGCAGAATCGCCACGCACGTCGTCTCGGTGACGTCCGGTGCGTAGCTGTGCATCAGGGCCTCGTGGATCGTCGGGTCGAAGGGCTCGCCCTCCTTGCCGAACTGCTGCAGCCCCATCTTGGCCGCCGTGCTCTCCAGCGACTCGGCGACGGACTTGAAGCCGCCGACCAGCTCGCCGTGTTCACGCGCGCGGCCGATGTCGTCGAGCACGGGCAGGAGCTCGGTCAGGAGGTTCGCGATGGCGATCTCCTTGACCGCGATCCGGTCGCGCTCGACCCGGCGGCGGTAGTTCTGGAACTCGGCCTGGAGGCGCTGGAGGTCCGCCGTGCGCTCGCCCAGCGCCGTGCGGGCCTGGTCCAGCTGGGCCACCAGAGCCGCGTCCTGGCCCGTGTCCCCGGCCGGGGCCGCCCCCTCCTCCTGCGAGGGGGAGTCGGCGGCCTTCGGCTCGGCGTCGTCGGAGGTGGCGCCGGAAGGGACGTCGGGCTGCTGCTCGTCGAAGCCCGGGGTCTCCTCCGTCACGCGGCACCATCCTTCCGGTCCTCGTCCACGATCTCGGCGTCCACGACGTCGTCGTCGGCCTTGGCCTCACCGGCACCGGCGTCCGCACCGGCTCCGGCGGAGGCGCCGCCTGCGGCCTGCGCGGCGTTCGCGTCGGCGTACATCGCCTGGCCGAGCTTCTGCGAGACGGCCGCGACCTTCTCCGTGGCGGTGCGGATCTCGGCCGTGTCCTCGCCCTTGAGCTTCTCCTTCAGCTCACCGACGGCTTCCTCGACCTCGGTCTTGATGTCGCCGGGGACCTTGTCCTCGTTGTCCTTGAGGAACTTCTCCGTCTGGTAGACGAGCTGCTCGCCCTGGTTGCGGGCCTCGGCGGCCTCGCGGCGCTTGTGGTCCTCCTCCGCGTACTGCTCGGCCTCCTGGCGCATGCGGTCGACCTCGTCCTTCGGCAGCGAGGAGCCGCCGGTGACGGTCATCTTCTGCTCCTTGCCCGTGCCCAGGTCCTTCGCGGTCACGTGCATGATGCCGTTGGCGTCGATGTCGAAGGAGACCTCGATCTGCGGGACGCCGCGCGGCGCCGGGGGCAGACCGGTCAGCTCGAACATCCCGAGCTTCTTGTTGTACGCCGCGATCTCGCGCTCGCCCTGGTAGACCTGGATCTGCACGGACGGCTGGTTGTCCTCGGCCGTCGTGAAGATCTCGGACCGCTTGGTCGGGATCGTGGTGTTGCGCTCGATGAGCTTGGTCATGATGCCGCCCTTGGTCTCGATACCGAGGGACAGCGGGGTGACGTCGAGGAGCAGGACGTCCTTGACCTCGCCCTTGAGGACACCGGCCTGGAGGGCGGCGCCGATGGCGACGACCTCGTCCGGGTTGACGCCCTTGTTGGCGTCCTTGCCGCCGGTCAGCTCCTTGACGAGCTCGGCGACGGCGGGCATACGGGTCGAGCCGCCGACCAGGACGACGTGGTCGATCTCGCTGATGGAGATGCCGGCGTCCTTGATGACGTTGTGGAACGGCGTCTTGCAGCGCTCCAGGAGGTCCGCGGTCAGCTGCTGGAACTGGGCGCGGGTGAGCTTCTCGTCGAGGTGCAGGGGGCCCTCGGCGGAGGCGGTGATGTAGGGCAGGTTGATCGAGGTCTCGGTGGACGAGGACAGCTCGATCTTCGCCTTCTCGGCGGCCTCGCGCAGACGCTGCAGGGCCATCTTGTCCTTGCCCAGGTCCACGCCGTGGCCGGACTGGAACTGCTGGACCAGGTAGTCGACGATGCGCTGGTCCCAGTCGTCACCACCGAGGTGGTTGTCACCGTTGGTGGCCTTCACCTCGACGACACCGTCGCCGATCTCCAGCAGCGAGACGTCGAACGTACCGCCACCGAGGTCGAAGACCAGGATGGTCTGGTCGTCCTTGTCGAGGCCGTACGCCAGCGCGGCCGCGGTGGGCTCGTTGACGATGCGCAGCACGTTCAGACCGGCGATCTCACCGGCCTCCTTGGTGGCCTGGCGCTCGGAGTCGTTGAAGTACGCCGGGACGGTGATGACCGCGTCGGTCACCTTCTCGCCCAGGTAGGACTCGGCGTCCCGCTTCAGCTTCTGGAGCACGAAGGCGCTGATCTGCTGCGGGTTGAAGGGCTTCCCGTCCAGCTCGATCTTCCAGTCGGTACCCATGTGCCGCTTGACCGAGCGAATGGTCCGGTCCACGTTGGTGACCGCCTGACGCTTGGCCACCTCTCCGACGAGCACCTCACCGTTCTTGGCGAAGGCGACGACGGACGGCGTGGTCCTGGCGCCCTCGGCGTTGGTGATGACGGTGGGCTCGCCGCCCTCCAGAACGCTGACGACGGAGTTAGTCGTGCCCAGGTCGATGCCGACCGCACGTGCCATGGTTGATTCCTCCAGCTGACTTGAGTGGAACGGACTCAAGTGTGCACGACGGCTCCCCACCGGTCAACAGAGCTGAGTCGACCTGGCTCAAGTCTTATCCGTTCCTTACACGCAATGAGGCTCTGACCTGCGGAGATACTGAGCGTCGATCGGCGTACACAGGTACACGGGAGAGTGCGAACACCACCACGAGCGCCCCGCCCGCCACCCACCACAGGGCGTCGCTCCCGACCCGGCCGGCGTGCGCGAGTACCCCGGTAAGCACGGCGGAGAACGCCCCGAAGCCCAGCAGCAGGGTGACCCCCGGCACGGTCAGCCCGAGCCGCCGCAGCCGGTGCGCGAGATGATCCGGCCCGCTCCGCGGCAGGGCCCGCCCGCCCAGCCGCCGCGACCACAGCACCAGGACGGCGTCGGCACACACCACGGCGGTCAGCGCGAACAGCACCCCGGCGCTCTCCCCGAGGCCGAACCCGGCGCGGACGTGCACGGCGGCCACGGCGATCACGAACCCCGCGGACATGGACCCGCAACTGCCCAGTGCCACGCGCGCGGGGTGCCAGTTGTACAGCAGGAACCCGGTCAGCGCGGCGGCCAGCACGCTCATCAGCGCCGCGATCCCGTCCATCACGTCCACGGCGGCACAGGCCGCCACCCCGAAGGCGGTGACGACGGCGACCGCCCCCGCGAGTCCGTCGGCGTGATCGATCCCCCGGAAGGCGAAGGTCACTCCCACGACCCACAGGACCCCGAGCAGCCCGGTCCCCACCCCGGCCTCCGCGTACGGCACGACACACGCGGCCGCCACAGCCGTACCGGCGGCCAGCACCCGCCGCCGCAGCCGCCACACGTCGCCGACGAGCCCGAGCAGGGCGACGGCACCGCCGGCGACGAGCAGCCCGCCGATCCCTCCCCCGGCCGAACCCCACTCCTGGACGCCCGCCACCGCTCCGGCGACGACCACGACGGCCACACCCCCGGACAACGGCACCTCCCGCTGCCGCCGCCGCTCGACCAGCCGCCGCTCGACCAGCCGCAGCCGCAGGGCGGGGGCCCGGAGGACGGCCGCGAGCAGGGCGGTGAGGAGGAGGGCGGTGGCGGCGGCAGCGATCCCGTAGAGCACGGATATAAGTTAGGCGTCACTATGACAATTCGGTACGAATAACACGACAGGATCGCGGCCGGATTCCGCACCGCTCCTGAGGCGACCCTCAGCGGTTCAGATCACTGCCCACCCGGCTACAGTGCGGCGGAAAATAGGGGTAGTCTCAGACGGACTGCATAAGTTACCGCTTAGTAATCTCGGGGAACCCTGAAGAACGACCGTTTCCCCCGACAGACCCTCGCAGGCCCGAGGAGCCCCCATGCAACTCGCCGCGATCATCGTGTCGCTGGTCTTGACCGTGGTCGGCGTCGCGCTGCTCGCACGCGCGATCGGCCAGTTCGTCCGGTACTTCAAGCTGGGCCAGCCCGTGCCCGCCGGTACCCGGACCGACAACCCCTACCAGCGCAGCGTGACGCTGGTGAAGGAGTTCCTCGGCCACACCCGGATGAACCGGTGGGGCATCGTCGGCATCGCCCACTGGTTCGTGGCGATCGGCTTCCTGACGCTGCCGCCGACGATCATCACCGCGTACGGCCAGCTGTTCCAGGCCGACTGGACGCTGCCGGTGCTCGGCGGCTTCCTCCCCTACGAGCTCTACATCGAGTTCATCGCCGCGATGACGACCCTGGGCATCGCGACCCTGATGGTCATCCGCCTGCTGAACCTGCCGTCGCGGCCGGGCCGCAAGTCCCGCTTCGCCGGCTCCAAGATGGGCCAGGCGTACTTCGTCGAGTACGTCATCCTCACGATCGGCCTGGCCATCTACGTCCTGCGGGGCCTGGAGGGCGCGCTCCACCACGTGGACCACTACGAGGCCGCGTACTTCGCCTCGTACCCGCTGGTCCTGGCCTTCAAGGGCCTGAGCGTGGCGGCGCTGCAGAACCTCGTCTACTTCTTCGCGATGATCAAGCTGGGCACGACCATGATCTGGATGATCACGGTCAGCCTGAACACCAACATGGGCGTCGCCTGGCACCGCTTCCTGGCGTTCCCGAACATCTGGTTCAAGCGCGAGGCGTCGGGCGGGACGGCTCTGGGCGCGCTGCAGCCCATGACGTCCGGCGGCGAGCCGATCGACTTCACCGACCCGGGCGAGGACGACGTCTTCGGCGTCTCCCAGGTGGAGCAGTTCTCCTGGAAGGGCTTGCTGGACTTCTCCACCTGCACCGAGTGCGGCCGCTGCCAGTCGCAGTGCCCGGCGTGGAACACGGGCAAGCCGCTCTCCCCCAAGCTGCTGATCATGTCTCTGCGGGACCA
>NZ_JBITII010000012.1:0-345326 GCF_044458845.1 Streptomyces sp. NPDC050416 | reverse complement strand
GGGCGGTGTTGGAACCGGGGGGCGTCCGGGGCGGCACCCCCAGCACGTCGCCGGGCGGGCGGCCCCCGCCCCTTTTCCCCGTACCCCGGGCGGGGGGGGCGGGGGGGGGCCCCCCGGGGGGCCCCGCCGCCTGTCGCGCTTTCCGCCGTCGTACGATGCGCGCTTTCCGCCGTCGTACGATGTGCGCATTCCGCCGTGGCGCGATGCGCGGCTTTCTACCGTCGTACGACCCTGAACAGCCGGATCTCCCGCTCCACCCGCGCCTGATAGGCGGCGTACGGCGGCCAGAACGTCAGCACGGCCTGCCAGGCCGCCGCCCGCTCGGCCCCCTCCAGCAGCCGGGCCGTGGCGGGGATGTCCTGGCCCTTCCAGCTGATGCGGGCGTCCGGGTGCGCCAGCAGGTTGTGGCTCCAGGCGGGATGTCCCGGCCGCCCGAAGTTCGAGCCGACGAGGATCCAGCTGCGTCCGCCGTCCTCCGGCATACAGGCCAGCGGCGTACGACGGGGCAGGCCGCTCTTCGCCCCGGTCGAGGTCAGCACCACCCCCGGCAGGAGCTGGGCGCTGAGCAGCACCTTTCCGCGGGTGAGCCGGTGCACGGCCCGGTCCAGGGCCGGGAAGACGTACGGCGCCACACGCGCGAACCCCCGGGTGGAGGACACCTTCTGCACGAACCGCACGCCTCTCATCGGCCGGCCTCCTCGAGGACATGCGCCACGTCGGCGGCGTGCGCCCGCAGCCGGTGCACCGGCCCGAACAGCAGCTCGTCGCCCGCGGCACGCTTGAAGTACAGGTGAACCTCGTGCTCCCAGGTGAAACCGATGCCGCCGTGCAGCTGGATCCCCTCGGCGGCGGCCGAGCGCAGGGCCTGGAGCGCCTGGGCGAGCGCGAGACCGCCGGCCGGCTCGCCATGGGAGACCGCCCAGGCCGCGTAGTACGCCGCCGAGCGGGCCGCCTGCACCTGGACGTACACATCGGCCAGCCGGTGTTTGACCGCCTGGAAGGAACCGACCGGCCGCCCGAACTGCTCGCGCTGCCCGACGTACTCGACGGTCCGCTCCAGCACCCGGTCGGCGGCTCCGACGGCCTCGGCGGCGAGACAGGCGGCCACGGCGTCGCCGAGCCGGGCGAGGGCGGGGAGTGCGTCGGCGTCCGCGCTGCCCAGCAGGTCGGCGGTCGTGTCGCGTAGTTGGACGCGGGCTTGCGGACGGGTGCTGTCCAGCGTGGTCTGCCGTACGCGGGTGACACCGGCCGCGTCACCGCGTACGAGGAAGAGCAGGACACGGGAGCGGGCGAAGCCGCCGGTGTGCGCGGCCACCGCGAGCAGCTGGGCGTTGTGCCCGTCGAGGACCTGGTCGACCTGCCCGTACAGCCGCCAGCCGCCGTCGGCCCGCCGGGCCTGTACGCCCCCGGCCCGCCCGCCGCCGGCCCATTCCCCACGCGGGTCGTGGCCGGTGAGTCCGAGGGCGGTGGCGAGGGCGGGGCCCGGTATCGCGAGGGCCGCGGTGAGGGTCCCGGAGGCGATCCGCGGGAGGAGGGCGGCCCGCTGGGCGTCGGCGCCGAGGGCGAGCAGCAGCGGGGCGGTGAGGACGGCCGTCGCGAGCAGCGGGGAGGGGGCGAGGGCCCGGCCCGTCTCCTCGCAGGCCAGGGCCAGCTCGGTGACCGAGCAGCCGACGCCGCCATAGGGCTCGGGCAGGGCCAGTCCGGGCAGGCCGAGCTGTTCGGCGAGGGCGGTCCACAGGGCCGGGTCGTGCCCGGTCGGGGTGCCGGTGGCGGCCCGCCGCTCCTCGGGGCCGCATCGCTTGTGGAGCAGTTCGCGCAGGGTGCGGCGGATCTCGTCCTGTTCGGGGGTGAAGCGGGCGTCCATGGGGGTAGCACCTCCGCATCTGACGGTCCGTCATATTAGGTCGGAGGGGCGGAGATGCCCAGAGGTCGGGGGGCTTGTGCCGCGGGTTACCTGATGTACCGTCAGGTTCATGGTTGCCCGGAGGAAAGTGGCCGTCGTGGGCGTGGCCCTCTCGGACTGCGGCCGCGTGGACGACGCGACCTCGTACGCGCTGCACGCCCAGGCGGCCCGGCGCGCCCTGGCCGACGCGGGCCTGGACCGCTCGCTGGTCGACGGCTTCGCCTCGGCGGGCCTGGGCACCCTGGCCCCCGTCGAGGTCGCCGAGTACCTGGGCCTGCGCCCCACCTGGGTCGACTCCACCTCCGTCGGCGGCTCCACCTGGGAGGTCATGGCGGCCCACGCGGCGGACGCGATCGCGGCCGGGCACGCGCGCGTGGTGCTGCTCGCCTACGGCTCGACGGCCCGCGCGGACGTACGGGCGGGCCGCCGCACCGGAACGCTGTCCTTCGGCACGCGCGGCCCCCTGCAGTTCGAAGTCCCCTACGGCCACACCTTGATCGCCAAGTACGCCATGGCGGCCCGCCGCCACATGATCGAGTACGGCACGACGATCGAGCAGTTGGCTCAGGTGGCGGTCCAGGCCCGGGCCAACGCGGCCCTGAACCCGGAGGCGATGTTCCGCACCCCCGTCACGGTGGACGAGGTCCTGGCCGGGCCGATGATCGCCGACCCCTTCACCAAGCTGCACTGCTGCGTGCGTTCCGACGGCGGGGCGGCGGTGCTGCTGGCGGCGGAGGAGTACGTACGGGACTGCCGTACGCCGCCGGTGTGGGTGCTGGGCAGCGGGGAGTACGTCTCGCACGCGGCGATGTCCGAGTGGGCGGACTTCACGGTGTCCCCGGCGGCGGTGAGCGGACGGCTGGCCTTCGAGCGAGCGGGCGTACGGCCGGACGAGATGGACTTCGCGGAGATCTACGACGCGTTCACCTACATGACCCTGGTGACGCTGGAGGACCTCGGCTTCTGCGGGAAGGGCGAGGGCGGGGCGTTCGTGGAGAAGGGCCGGCTGCGGGTCGGGGGCGGGGGCCTCCCGGTGAACACCGACGGGGGCGGGCTGTCGGCGCAGCACCCGGGGATGCGGGGGTTGTTCCTGCTGGTGGAGGCGGTACGGCAGTTGCGGGGAGAGGGCGGGGAGCGGCAGGTGCGACGGGGCGCCGACGGGGCGCTGCCGCGGCTGGGGGTGGTGTCCGGGACGGGGGGGTGGTTCTGTTCTTCGGGGACGGTGGTGCTGGGGGTGGGGTGATCGGCCGATCGCCGTCGGGTGCCTCGGCCCGCCGCTGTACTTCCGCCTGTCGCTCGCCACGGCCGAGACGGTGCTGGAGGGCCGTTCCCAGTTCGTCGCCTTGCACCGCCCCTGGGTGCTGACCCGCCGCGCACGCCGGCGCGCCCCGGCCTGGGCACGCTGGTCACCGCCGCCGCGTGGGCGTTGGTGTGCGCGGTGTTCGCCCGTCTCCACGGGGAGTTGCGCGCGCGGGAGGAGGCGGGGAGGGCCGCCGGCTGATGGCGTGGTCGATCGCGGAGGCGACGTCGTCCGCGACATGAGTGGGCCGGTAGGAGTCCTCTGTCCAGACACGTCCGTCCGACACCCACACACACCGCAGACCGAGCGCGTCGGCGCCCGCGATGTCGGCGTGCGGTGAATCGCCGATGACCCACGCGCCCGGCAGGGGGAGGCCGACGAGGGCGGCTGCCGCCTGGAAGATCTCGGGGGCCGGCTTCTTGTGGCCGACGCCTTCGGAGACGACCCAACCCTGGACGAGCTGATCGAGCCCGGTGTTCCTGATCTTCGCCTCCTGCTGGACCGTGCGCCCGTTGGTGACGATGACGCACGTCCAGCCGTCCGCCTGCGCTTTGAGCAGCGCGTCGCGCGCGGTCTGCGCCAGGACGACGCGATCGGCGGCGCCGGTGTCGAGCAGAGCACGGACGGCGGCGGTGGGCACCGCGTCGCCGTACCGGTCGGTCAGGGCCGTGGCGACGTCGTGACGTGCGGTGTAGCCGCCGGCGTCGGTGGCCATCACCCAGGCGAGGTCGGAGGCGGGCAGCCCGTACTCGGCGAGGAAGTCGGAGACGGCGGCACGGAAGGCCGCGTCACGGTCGACGAGAGTGTTGTCCAAGTCCAGCAGCAACAACGGCATGACCCACAGTAGATCAGCTGAATGATCCTTTGACGGTCACCGAGTAGGCCCGCGTTCGCGGCGCGGCGGCTCGGCGGTCAAGGTGCCGCAGGACGGCGAACTGAGTCCGGGTCGGTGAGTACGTCGCTGACCATGCCGGCCTCGTCGACGTCGGTCACCTGCTCCAGCGCGCTCAGGTAGGCCCGGGTTCCTCCTGCGGTGTGTCGGGGTGGTACTCCACCCCGACCTGCCTACGAGCCTTGGGCCGAGATGATGACCCGGGCCACGACGCACCATCCGTTCCTGACCCGGCGCCTGCGCGAGTGGCCTCTCTTCCGAGCCGTCACGCTGGGGCAGCCATGGCATCTGGGTCGCGACAAGGCCTGTTCCCCGCATCTTATCTGACGTACCGTCAGATAAGGTGTCGGGCGGCGGGAGCATGGGCATGGACACGATCTGGCTCAGCGGAGCGGAATGGCTGGCCGTGCTGCGGATCGGGCTCGGGCTGTGGTGGCTGGAGAGCTGGCGGCACAAGGACCGCAAGGCCTGGTTCGCACGCGGCACCGGCATCACCTGGGCGGCCGGGATAGCGGCCGAGCACCGCTGGAGCGCCGTACGGTCGGGCTTCGACAGAGTCGTCGCGCCCCACCCACGCGCGATGGCGTACGTCGTCGTCTACGCGGAACTCGCCCTCGGACTGGGCCTGATCACCGGCTTCCTCACCCCGATCGCCCTGGCCGGCGGGTTCCTCCTCAA
Organism: Streptomyces sp. NPDC050416; assembly: GCF_044458845.1. Taxonomy (NCBI): domain Bacteria; kingdom Bacillati; phylum Actinomycetota; class Actinomycetes; order Kitasatosporales; family Streptomycetaceae; genus Streptomyces; species Streptomyces sp. NPDC050416. The sequence goes on along the minus strand of NZ_JBITII010000012.1, from coordinate 340,553 downwards.
CACCCTCTACTTCACCCTCATGATCCACGAAGTGGCCGAGCAGGGGCAGAACTCGATGATGGCGCTGATGTCGGTGGTCGGCCTGTTCGGGATGTCCTGGCAGACCTGGTCGCTCGACAGCGCGCTGGGGCTGTTCTGATGGCCGGGCGGTTCGACCGGCCCGAGCCGGACGCCTTCACCCGGACGTACTGGGACGCCGCCGCCGAGGGCCGGCTGCTGATCCGTCGCTGCCGGGCCTGCGGCCGGGCCCACCACTATCCGCGCGAGTTCTGCCCCCACTGCTGGAGCGAGGACGTCGCCTGGGAGCCCGCGAGCGGCCGCGCCACCCTCTACACCTGGTCCGTCGTCCACCGCAACGACCTGCCGCCCTTCGCGGAACGCACCCCGTACGTCGCCGCCGTGGTCGACCTCGCCGAGGGGCCGCGGATGATGACGGAGGTCGTGGGGGCGGGAGAACCCCCGACGGGAGAACGTCCGACGGGAGAACCGCCGACGAGGGAACCGCCGACGAGGGAACCGCCGACGGAGGAACCACCGACGGAGGAACCACCGACCGGCGAGCTGTGCGCCGGGGCGGAACTGGAGGTTGCGTTCCGGGACGGGATCCCCGTGTTCCGGGTCGTGCCGGGCCCGGCCGACGGGTGAACAGCGCCGCCCCACGCGCTTGAATGGCCCCATGGCCCCCATACGCGACCGGTCCCTGACCGGCCCCCTCCCGGAAATCCACGGCCGCGGCCTCCATCTCCGCCCCTGGGACCCCACGTCCGGCGCCGACGTCGAGACCTGGCTGCGCGGTATGCGGGACCCGGAGTTCCGGCGCTGGAACACCCCGCTGCGGCTGGTCACGGACCGGACGAGCGCCCGGGAGTCGCTGCTCGCGCGCGCCCAGAGCGCGACGGAGGGCACGTCCCTGTCGTTCCGGATCGCGGACGCCCGCAGCGGCACCGCCCTGGGTCACATCGGCGTCAATGAGATCAAGTATCACCTGAAGGTCGCCCGCGTCGGCTACTGGGTGCTCCCCGAGGCCCGCGGCCGGGGCGTCGCCACCCGGGCCCTGCTGCTCACCGCCCACTGGGCCCTCACCGAACTCGGCCTGCACCGGCTGGAACTGGACCACGCCGTCGGCCACGACGCCTCCTGCCGGATCGCCGAGCGGTGCGGGTTCGCGTACGAGGGGACCCTGCGCGGGGCGATCTTCGAGGAGGCCCGGCACGACGCGTTCCGGGACGCCCACCTGCACGCACGGCTGGCGACGGATCCCGAACCGGACGCGGAACCGGACGAGCAACCGGACGCGGAACCGGGTGCGCGCCGGGGGCCCGGGGAGTAATTCCGAGGCATGAGCCGGGGCCCGGGCGGCACCATGAGACATGCGCACCGACGACTGGCACCTCACCCAGGATCTCGACGCCTTCCTGACCCGGGCCGACGCCTTCCTGCGCTCGCAACCGGGTCTGCACACGCTCCCGTTGACCGTCACGGAGAACCTGCGCACGCGCGGCCCGCACGTCTACGGCGACGGAGTCCCGGAGTTCGGCATGCTGGAACAGGACGGCGCGGTCCGGGCGACGTTCTTCCGCACACCGCCGCACCGGCTGAACCTCACCGTCCTGACGGCCGAGGAGGCCGATGCGCTGGCCGCACGGCTGGCCGCCCTCGGGCAACGCCTGCCCGGCGTGCACGCCGACCGCGACACCGCCACCGCCTTCGCCGAGGCCTGGCAGCGGCGCACGGGCGCCACGGTCACCCTCCGGGAGCGCAACCGGCTCTACCGGCTCGGCACCCTGACCGTGCCCCGTCCCCTGCCGCCCGGCGGTCCCCGCATCGCCGGCCGGGCGGACCGGGAGCACCTCATCCGCTGGCACGACGAGTTCGTCGCAGCCGTCGGCTCGGGCGTCTTCCGGGACGCCGGCGAGTGGGCGGACGCCCGCATCGAGCAGGGCGGCATCACGTTCTGGGAGACGCCCGACGGCACCCCGGCCGCCATGGCCGGAAGGACCCCTCAGGTCGCCGGCCAGATCCGCGTCGCCCCGGTCTACACCCCGCCCCACCTGCGCGGCCGCGGCTACGCGGGCGCCGCCACGGCCGAGGTCAGCCGCGCCGCCCTGGCCGCCGGAGCGCGGGAGGTGCTCCTCTTCACGGACCTTTCGAACCCGACCAGCAACGGCCTGTACCAGCGCATCGGGTACCGGCCGGTGGCGGACTTCGCGGTGTACGACTTCACGTAGCCCCCGACGGGGCGGGGGGGTCCCTTGATCCACGAGGTTGATCCACGAAGTCCGCGCCCGCTTGACCTTGCCACAGTGACAAGGCCTTCACTGTGGCGAGGAGGTGGTCCCGATGAGAGGTCTTCAGGACCTGCAGGATCTGGAGGACAGCAGCGCGTCCGTGCGGCTGCGGGCGGCGCTGGCGGTCGGCACGGCCCCCGATCCGCGGTTCGTCGGCAAGCTCGTCGAACGGTGCGCGGTCGAGCCGGAGTTCTCCGTCCGCGAGATGCTCACCTGGGCGCTCACCCGCCACCCGGCGTCGATGACGGTCCCGGAGCTGCTCGAGGAACTCCGCTCGGAGCAGGCGCAGGCGCGGAGCCAGGCGTTGCACACGCTGTCGAAGATCGGGGACCGGCGGGCGTGGCCGGCGATCACGCGGGCGCTGCTGACCGATGCCGACGACGAGGTGGCGCGGAGCGCCTGGCGGGCGGCGGTCGTTCTCCTGCCCGAAGGCGGGGAGTCCGAGCTGGCCGGAGTGCTGGTGACCCAGTTGGGGCGCGGCGGGCGTGAGACGCGGTTGAGTCTCAGCCGGGCGCTGGTCGCGCTCGGTGAGAGGATCATGCCGAGCCTGCGCGCGGCGACGGCGGACCCCGACCCCGGCGTGCGTGCGCACGCGCTCGCCACGGAACGGCTGTTGCGCGACCCGGATGCCGGGTTCGGGTTCGCGGTCGAGGAGGCGAAGCGCGTCGTCGCTCTCGGCCCGACCCGCCAGGAGGGATGACGGGCAGTGCTGATCGGTGATGTGGCACGGAGGTCGGGGGTCAGTGCCCGCATGCTCAGGCACTACGAATCGCTCGGCCTGGTGCGGCCCACGGGTCGTACGGACGCCGGTTATCGCGAGTACTCCGGCGAGGACGTCCGGCGGATCTTCCACATCGAGAGCCTGCGGTCGCTCGGGCTGTCGCTGCGGGAAGTCGGGCGCGCGCTCGATGATCCCGGCTTCACGCCCTCGGAACTCGTCGACGACCTCATCCACCGGACGCGGGAACGCATCGCGGCCGAGACCGAGCTGCTCACGCGACTGTGCCGGATCGGTGCCGCGGAACCGGCCGCCTGGGAGGACGTCCTCCAGGTCGTCGCGCTTCTGCAGGGGTTGGGGTCGAAGAGCGCCGGGGCGCGCCAACGCGCGGCCCTGTCCTGCGTCGACGAGGTTCCGGTGCCGGTGGAAGCGCTGGTCGAGGCGGTGCTGAGCGAGACCGACCCGAACGTCGCCGGGGCCCTTCGATGGGCTCTGGCGCGATCGGGCGACGGCGCACCGGCGCTGCTGGCGGAGGGCCTCGGTTCACCGTCGGCCGAGGTGCGCGAACGTGCCGTCCAGTCCCTCGCGGAGCTCCCGGACGGTCAGGCGACCGCACTGCTGCGGGACGCCCTCGCCCACCCCGACCTCGTGGTCCGCAGGTACGCGGCAGTGGCGCTCGGGGCACGTGGCATGGCCGACGCGGTGCCCACGCTCATCGACATGATCGTCGAGGAGGCGAACGACGTCGACGCGGCCGACGCGCTGAGCGCGCTGGCGAGTCGTCCGGCGTCGGCGGACCGGATCGCCGCCGGGCTCCTCGACTGCCTGGCCGACGGCACCGTCGGATCGTCCGCACGCCGACGGCTGACCCAGGCGCTCGCGGACATCCCGGGAAGCACGGCGTCACGTGCCCTCGTGGAGCTGTCGCATGACGAAGACCGTGCGGTCGCGCTCACCGCGGCCTACATTCTCGGGATGCGCAACACCCGGTAACCCCGGTCCGTTCACGGCCACAGCAGTTCCCGGGCCCACCCTTCCTCCGTGCTCCGATAGCGGAGCCGTACGTGCCGCCGTGCCTCGTCCCCCTGGAAGAACTCCACCTCGTCCGGCCGCAGCCGGTACAGGGTCCAGGACGGTACGGGTGCCTCGGGCTCGCTCCGGGCCCGTTCCCACGCCGCCTGCGAGGCCCGTGCCATCTCCTCCACCGAGCCCAGGATCTCGCTCTGGCGGCCGGTCAGCGCCGCGGCCAGCGCGCCCGTCGAGCGGGCGTGCAGGTCGCCCTGTGCCTCCTCGGACGGAGCCGACGACACCGGGCCGCGCACCCGTACCTGCCGGCCCAGGACCGGCCAGTAGAAGCAGAGCGCGGCGTACGGGCGGGCGCCGAGGTGGCGGCCCTTGCGGCTGCCGGCGTGGGACGCGAAGGACCAGCCGGTCTCGTCGGCGCCGTGCAGCATGACGATCCGTACGTCGGGCAGGCCGGACTCGTCGGAGGTCGCCAGCGACACGGTGTGCGGCTCGGTCTGCCCGGCCGCCACCGCCGCCGTGAACCACTCGGTGAAGAGCGGCAGCGGGGTGCCGGGGGCGGTCGTCGGGTCGAAGGGGGGCAGTCGAGTGACCCGCGGGTCCCAGACCCGCAGGGACCTCAGCAGCTCGTGAAGATCCGTTGCCATGCCCCGATTGTCACCCGGGAGGAGGACCACGGCCCCGGAACTGCCCGTCCGCGCAGGAGGCAGCACCCCGCGATCCGTCGGCACCGATCACCGGCTCGCCACAACCAGGCCCGCCGCCCCACCGGCTCCACCCCGTCCTGCTACAGCCGTGATCAATCCGAAACCAATTCCGGTCTTGACCGAGACCCATCAAGCTGGTCCGTGGCTACGCTCCCGCTCATGGCCGACTCCACACCCCCCACACACTCCCCCGCACCCCCCACACCCGACCGCCCCGTCTACGTCATCGGCGGCGGCCCGGGCGGGCTCTCCGCCGCGTACGCGCTGCGGGCCCGGGGCATACGGGCCGTCGTCCTGGAGAAGTCCGACCGCGTCGGGTCGTCCTGGCGCGGCCACTACGACCGGCTGCACCTGCACACCACCCGCCGGCTGTCGTCCCTGCCAGGGCTGCCGATGCCACGGCGGTTCGGGCGGTGGGTGTCCCGGGACAACGTGGTGCGGTACCTGGAGAAGTACGCCGAGCACCACCGGCTCGAAGTCGTCACCGGCGTCGAGGTGTCCCGCGTCGAGCGCGCGCCCGACGGCACGGGCTGGCTGCTGCACGCCACCGGCGGCCGGGAACTGACCGGCGCGGCGGTCGTCGTCGCCACCGGCTACAACCACACGCCCCGCGTGCCCGACTGGCCCGGCCGCGACACCTACACCGGCGAGTTCCTGCACGCGTCCGCCTACCGCAACGCCGAGCCCTTCGCGGGGCGCGAGGTCCTCGTCGTGGGCGCCGGCAACACGGGCGCCGAGATCGCCGTGGACCTGGCGGACGGCGGCGCCCGGGTACGGCTGTCCATCCGCACCGTCCCGCACATCGTGCGCCGCTCGACTGCGGGCTGGGCCGCGCAGTACTCGGGCGTCATGGCCCGGCACCTGCCGGTCGGCCTGGTCGACCGGATGGCCCGGCAGCTGGGCAGACTGAGCGTGCCCAATCTGTCCGCCCACGGCCTGCCGCGCCCCGACACCGGCCTCTACACCCGGGCCACCGAGGGCGCCGTACCCGTCCAGGACGTCGGTCTGATCGACGCCGTACGCACGGGCAGGGTGGAGGTCGTGGCGGCCGTGGAGGGCTTCGAGGACGGCAAGGTCGTCCTCGCCGACGGCAGCCGCCTCTCCCCGGACGCCGTCGTCGCGGCCACCGGCTACACCCGGGCCCTGGAGGGCCTCGTCGGCCACCTCGACGTACTCGACGCCCGCGGGAAGCCCGTCGTCCAGGGCCCCCGCAGCCCGCGGACCGCCCCCGGCCTGTACTTCACCGGCTTCACCAACCCGATCAGCGGCATGTTCCGCGAGATGGCGATCGACGCGATGAAGATCGCGAAGGCCATCGCCCGGGACGGCTCGGGGGCGGTGTCGCGACTCCCGGGCCAGGGGGACACCGCCTAGGCCCACCGGCCGGGGGGATGGCCGGGCAGCGTCAGGTCGGTGACCAGGCCGTAGTGGTCGCTCGCGTACACGCCGTCCACCGGGCGCACCAGGACCCGCCGGCATGAGGAGACCTGCAGGGTGGGGCCGTGCGGGCCGCAGCGGAGCAGGATGTAGTCGATACGGCGATCCGAGGTCTCGGGCATGTCCCCCTGCCGCACGAGCGGGTTGGCCGGGCTGAACGTGGGGCCCGGTTCATTGGGGTGCACGGCCGACCAGGTGTCCTGGAAGCAGACACTCGTGCCGTCGAGCGACTGGAGCCCCTGGAAGAAGCGCAGGCTGGCGGCCTCGGGGATGGCGTCGAAGTCGCCGAGCAGGACGGTGTGGCGCACGGGGCGTTCGGCGGTGACGCCGTCCACGAGCCGGGCGGTGGCGAGCGCCTGCAACTCCCGTTCGTACTCGTAGCCGTAGGGCCAGCTGGGCTTGTGGTGCACGACGAGGATCGTGCCGAAGGGTTCGGGCAGCCGTAGCTCCGCGGCGACGACTCCGCACCAGCTGGTGCGCGCCGTGCGCTCGGTCACCTGGAGCGGGTCCGTCACGGTGTGTCCGAAGGGGTGGCGGGCGGCCAGGACGGCTCCCACACCGTCGGGAGACCGGCGAGGGTGCTCGGCGACATGCCAGCCGGCGTCGACGAGCGCCGCCACGTCCTCGGGGGTGACTTCCTGCAGCGCGAGCACGTCCGGGTCCTGGCGCTCGATCTCGCGGGCCAGGACCGCCCGCCGGCGCGCGCCGTCGGCGTACCGCGGTGCCAGCACGTTCATGGTCATCAGCCGGATACCGGAGGCGGCCTCACTCATGGGTTCAGCGTGGCACACGGCGTACGGACGTACACCCGGCAGGAGTACGGACGTACACCCGGCGGGAACTTCACCCGCGCTCAACCGTTCCTGACATCACGTCAGTTCGGATAACCTGACAGAGCGTCAGTTAGCGGCTGTCTCACAGGAGCGGGCGGAAACGATGCTTGGATCGACCCACGGCACCCTCACCACCGACTCCCGCCGGACCCGGGCTCTCGCCTGTGGCGAGCGGTCCGGGCCCGTCGTGCACGGCAGGCCGGCCCAGACGGGAGACCTCGATGTCAGCGGGCGCCCGCTGCACGCGGACGTACCCGACCTGGACCGCTTCTTCCGCCCGCAGTCCGTCGCCGTGATCGGCGCGTCCGATGCCGAGGGACGCCCGAACACCGGCATCACACGGCAACTGGCCGACTGGGCGGAACGGGTCGGGGCCCGGCTGTATCCGGTGCATCCGATCCGGCCATCCGTCTTCGGCATGGCCTGCTGTCCTTCCGTCGCGGGCCTGCCCGAGCAGGTCGATTTGGCCGTGGTGCTGGTCGGCGACCCCCTCCCCGTGGTCGAGGAACTGGCCGAGGCCAAGGCCCGGTTCGCGGTCGTCTTCGCCTCCGGGTTCGCGGAGACCGGGCCGGAGGGCGAGGCCGCCCAGCGGCGACTGGCCGCCGCCGTCGAGCGGTCCGGGATGCGGCTGCTGGGCCCCAACACCAACCTCAACGCCTTCGAGCGGTTCCGCGACGACCTGGCGGGGCCTGCGATCGCCCTGATCACCCAGTCCGGCCACCAGGGCCGCCCCCTCTTCGCGCTCCAGGAACTCGGCATCCGGCTCTCCCACTGGGCGCCCACCGGCAACGAGGCCGACCTGGAGAGCGCCGACTTCCTCTCCTACTTCGCCGAGCAGCCCGAGGTCGGCGCCATCGCCTGCTACCTGGAAGGGCTGAAGGACGGCCGCTCCTTCCTGCTCGCCGCCGACCGGGCCGCCCGGCGCGGCGTGCCGGTCGTCGCCGTCAAGGTGGGCCGCACCGAGACCGGCGCCCGCACGGCCGCCTCCCACACCGGCAAACTGACCGGCGCCGACGCCGTGGTGGACGCGGCGCTGCGGCAGTACGGCGTGATCCGCGTCGACGGGCTCGACGAACTCCAGGACATCGCCGCCCTGTTGGCCCGGGCCCGCCCGCCGCGCGCCGACGGGGCCGTCGTCTACTCGATCTCCGGCGGCACGGGCGCGCACGTCGCCGACCTGGCGACGGAGGCGGGCCTGCGGCTGCCGGTCCTGTCGGAGGCGAAACAGGCCGAGCTGCACCAGTGGATACCCGAGTACCTGAGCGTCGCCAACCCCGTCGACAACGGCGGTCACCCGGTCGGCGACCGGCGCGGCCGGAAGATCATCGACGCGATCCTCGACGACCCCGAGGTGGGCGTGCTCATCTGCCCGATCACCGGGCCGTTCCCCCCGCTCAGCGACCGGCTCGTCCAAGACCTGGTCGACGCGGCGGAACAGACCGACAAGCTGGTGTGCGTGATCTGGGGCTCACCGGTCGGCACCGAGCCGGCCTACCGCGAGGTCCTGCTCGGCTCCTCCCGCGTGGCCACCTTCCGCACGGTCGGCAACTGCCTCACCGCCGTCCGCGCCCACCTCGCCCACCACCGCTTCACGACCGGCTACCGCTCCCCCTTCGACGACGCGCCCCGCACCCCCTCCCCCTCCTACCGCAAGGCCCAGGCGCTGATGCGGCCCGGCGAGCAGCTCAGCGAGCACGCGGCGAAGCAGTTGCTTCGGGCGTACGGCATCCGCGTGCCGCGCGAGCAGCTGGTGACCAGCGCGGCGGCGGCCGTACGGGCGGCGGGGCTGGTGGGCTACCCGGTGGTGATGAAGGCCTCGGGCGCCCGGATCGCCCATAAGACCGAACTGGGCCTCGTGAAGATCGGGCTCACCTCGGCGAGCCAGGTCCGCGACGCCTACCGGGAGCTGACCGACATCGCCCGCTACGAGGACGTCCCGCTGGACGGCGTACTGGTCTGCCAGATGGTCGAGCACGGCGTCGAGATGGTCGTCGGAGTCACGCACGACGACCTGTTCGGGCCGACGGTGACGGTCGGGCTCGGCGGGGTCCTCGTCGAGGTCCTGCGCGACACCGCCGTAGGGGTGCCGCCGTTCGGTGAGGAGCAGGCGCGCGACATGCTCGCCGGGCTGCGGGGGCGGGCACTGCTCGACGGGGTCCGGGGCCGGCCGCCGGCGGATCTGGACGCCCTCGTCGAGGTCGTCCTGCGCGCACAGCGCATGGCACTGGAACTCGGGGACCAGCTGGCCGAGTTGGACATCAACCCGCTCATGGTCCTGCCCCGGGGGCAAGGCGCGGTGGCGCTGGACGCCCTGGCGGTGTGCAGCCGATGACGGAACCCGCCGTTCTGCACACGACGGGCGACCACGTCCTGTCCATCACCCTCGACCGGCCCGAGACCCTCAACGCCCTCACGCCCAACGATCGGGACGAGATCGTGCGGCTGCTGTCGGAGGCGTCCGGGGCGCCTGAAGTACGAGCCGTCGTACTCACCGGAACGGGCCGTGGCTTCTGCGCCGGCGCGGACCTCCGGAACACCGCCGCCACGACCGGCGAACGCGTCCCCGGAGATGTCGCCCGCACCCTCCGCACCGGCGCCCAGCGCCTGATCGCCGCCGTCCTGGACTGCGAGAAGCCGGTGATCGCGGCGGTCAACGGCACGGCGGCGGGCCTCGGCGCGCACCTGGCGTTCGCCTGCGACCTGGTCCTGGCGGCCGAATCCGCCCGCTTCATCGAGGTGTTCGTACGGCGCGGCCTGGTCCCCGACGCCGGCGGCGCCTACCTCCTCCCCCGGCTCATCGGCCCGCAGCGCGCCAAGGAGCTGATGTTCTTCGGCGACGCGCTCACGGCGACCGACGCGGAGCGGATGGGGCTGGTCAACCGGGTCGTCCCGGACGCCGACCTGGAGAAGACGTCCCGCGCCTGGGCCGAACGCCTCGCCACCGGCCCGACCCGCGCCCTCGCCCTGACCAAGCAGCTCGTCAACGCCTCCCTCGACACCGACCGAGCCACCGCCTTCGCCGCGGAGGCCGCCGCGCAGGAGATCAACATGACGACGGCGGACGCGCCGGAGGGCGTACGCAGCTTCGTGGAGCGGCGCAGCCCGCTGTACAAGGGCCACTGACCCTTCCTATCTGACACTGCGTCAGCTTGAATGTCGTGTGTGATGGGACAAGCAGGAATGGCCGAAGCCGCCGTCCGCTACCTCCGGTCGGTCCGCACCGCCGCGCCGGAGCCCGTCGAAGTGCTGCCGCGCCCCGAGCTGCGGTGCGTCGGCGAGGACGAACGCGCTCCCGTCGACCCGGCGGAATTCCGCCGCGTCCTGGGGAACTTCCCGACAGGCGTGGCCGTCATCACGGCACCCTCCGCCACCACCTCCGGCACCTCCCCCGCCGGCTTCGCCTGCCAGTCCTTCACCTCCCTCTCCCTCGACCCGCCGCTGGTCGCCTTCATGGTCGGCCGCGGATCGACGACCTGGCCGCGTATCGCCCGGGCCGGGGTGTTCTGCGTGAACGTCCTCGGAGCCCACCAGAGCGAGCTGTGCCGCGCCTTCGCGGTGAGCGGCGCGGACAAGTTCGCGGGGGTGGCGTACGACGCGGCGCCGGTGTCCGGCTCGCCGCGTCTGTCGGGTGCCGTCGCCTGGATCGACTGCGCGATCCACGCGGTCCACACCGGCGGCGACCACCTCATCGTGGTGGGCCGGGTGGACGCCCTCGGCACGGCAGCCGACGACCCGGACGGACCGCTGCTCTTCCACCGAGGGCGCTTCACGCGGCTGTCGGACTGACCGGGCAGGTACGGGTCAGGCGACGGCCAGCCGCCACAGCGAGGTGACCTCGGCGACCCGTACGGCATGCAACGGATCATCCGTGTCCCGCACGCGCGAGTGGCGAGGGCGGGCCTCGATCCGCCCGACCACCCGCAGTCCCGCCGTCTCGATGGCGTCCAGCAACGCGCTTCGGTCGCGCAGCCCGAGCCGTTCCGCCAGATCGGACAGCACGAGCCAGCCCTCGCCGCCCGGCTCCAGCCGACCGGCGAGCCCGTCGAGGAACCCTCGGAGCATGCCGCCGCCCGCGTCGTAGACGCCGAGGTCGAGGTCGGAGGCGGGGCGGGCGGGGATCCAGGGCGGGTTGCACACCACCAGGCCGGCGCGCCCCTCGGGATACAGCTCGGGCCCGGTGACGCGGACCGCCGCCCCGAGCCCCAACCGCTCCACGTTGCCCCGGGCACACGCCCGCGCCCGGGCGCTGACATCCGTGGCCACGACCTGCCGGACACCCCGCCGGGCGAGCACGGCGGCGAGCACACCGGTGCCCGTACCGAGGTCGAACGCGGTACGCATGCCAGGGCCTGGCAACGGCGCCCGCGCGACCAGGTCGACGTACTCACTCCTCGTCGGTGCGAACACCCCGTAGTGCGGGTGGATCCGGGCGTCCAGCGCCGGTACGTGCACGCCGTTCTCCCGCCATTCCCGGGCACTGATCACGCCCAGCAGCTCGGTCAGGGCGACGGCCACAGGACCATCGGACGGCCCGTACGCCTCGACACACGCCCGGCTCACATCGGGCGCCCGGCGCAGCGCCAGGTTGTGGCCCTCCTCCAGCAGGACGAGCAACTTCCCCAGCACGCGCGCACGGTGAGCACGAAACCGCCGGTACAGCTGGAAGATCTCGGCGGGCGTCCCCGCCGCACCGGGCGCGGCACCACGGACACGACGGTCAATGGCGCGCAACAACTGCCGCGCGTTCTGGAAATCCCCGCGCCACAACAACGCGGTGCCCTCACAGGCCAGCCGGTGGGCGACGGCGGCCCTCATCCGGTCGTCGGCGACGACGACCCGACGGGGCAGGGGCAGCCCGGACTCAGAATGCCAGCGGGCGGAAAGGGGTTGAGCCTCGACCCAGTGGATCGTGGACACGGCAAACTCCTCGGAAGGCCGAACGTGAACGAACCTGCGACGTCACGACGACCACGTCACCGAGGACCATGCCGAGTGTCATCAACGGACCTTCCAAGAGGCGAACGGACTGGCCTCAGGATAGGCCCAGCCCCGGAATCCACCGACCGATCGCCGAAGGCGACGCGCAGCGCCCTTGAGGCAGGCCGTGGGAGCACGACACTGACCATGAAGCGGGCGGCCTGGACAGTTCCTTCATGTCGTGGACGGGAACATCGCCCCAGGTCACGGCAGATCGGCGGCGAGGAAGGGAGCAAGGAGTGCGAACAACTCGTCGGGGCGGTCCAGGGGGATGATGTGGCCGCAGTCCTGGAGATGGTGTCCGACCAGGTCGTCGGCGATAGGACGGAGTTGGCGTTCGAGCCCGGTGCCGACGGGATGGGAGCCGACGGCCATGGTGGGCATGGTCAGCCGAGCCGTCGCGACGGCGTCCTCGAGCTGCCGCGCGCTGGTGGGCAGGGCACGGTAATAGGAGAACGCGCAGCGCAGGGCGTCGCTCCCGGTGAACGCGTGGACGAAGGCCGCACGGATGTCGTCGGGTACTCCGCGCCCGAGCGTCCCCGAGTCGAGGAACCAGTCAATGTACGGGGCCTCGTTGCCGGCCAGGACGGTCTCGGCGAGGCCGGGGACGGCGTGGAAGCCGAACCACCACGGGGCGCCGCCCGCGAAGACCTGTTCTGCTCCGGGCAGGCGCCCGAGCAGTGCCTCCATCACGACCAGGCGCCGGACGAGGCCGGGCCGGCGCAGCGCGAGCAGGACGGCGGGAGCGGTGCCCGCGTCGATGCCGACCACGGCTGCGGAGCGCTCGCCGAGTTCGTCGAGCAGCCCTTCGGCGTCGGCGGCGAGGGTGCCCGCGTCGTAGCCCTCGTCGGCACGTGCACTGGCCCCGAAGCCTCGTAGGTCCGGCGCGATGACCCGGTACTGCCCGGCCAGTCGGCCCATGATGCCGCTCCAGAGTTGCCAGGTGTGCGGGAAGCCGTGCAGCAGGAGAACCGCAGCTCCCTCCCCGGCGGTCGCGACGTTGAGTTGGACGCCGTTCGTCGTGATGCGGCGCAGTTGGTGGGCGGTGGTGGCAGGCATGACGTCTCTCCGGATGGTTACCATTGGTGACCACAGAACGATAGGTAACCGGCAGACCGCTGCCCAGACGGCACTTTCAGGGAAGGTGGTGAGCCACAGGTGACCACCCGAGGGGCCCGGCCCGCCGGTCGCGGGGTGCGCGGCGATCTGTTCGATCCCTATTGCCCGACGCGGCAGTTGCTGGACCGCATCGGTACGAAGTGGACGTCCATGGCCGTCAAGACGCTCGCCGACGCCGCACCGGACGAGGTGCGCTTCGCGGAGCTCAGACGCCGGATGCCCGGCGTCTCGCAGAAGATGCTGTCCGTGACGCTGCGAAGCCTGACCCGCGACGGGCTGGTGTCGCGCCGGGTGGAACCGACCGTGCCGCCGCGGGTTTTCTACCGGCTCACCGCACTCGGGCTGTCCCTGGAAGTCGCGCTTGCGGGGCTGCGGACCTGGGCGGAGGAGCACATGGCCGAGATCGACCGCGCCAACGAAGTCGCCGATCAGGAGGCCGATGAGGGATAGGCAGGCCGGTTCCGCGCCCGCAGGGGATCGCCCACTACCGCGGCTTCATGGGCCCGGAGGCTTGGGGTCGCCGATCAGGCGCCGATCTGCCTCCGAACAGCAGCGAGCGCCTTCCTCCACGGATACGCCTCCGGATTCCCCTGCCTCGGAGGGTGCGACTCGTACCCGTCCGGACCGTCGAGAACGAGGACGCCCTGCTCGCGCAGCACCGCGATCGAGCGCGCGACCGCCGGCTGTGCGCCCTGAGCCTGGTTGAAGTACGGCATCGCCGCCACAGGTACGCCCATGTGCACCGCCTCCGACGGGATGCCGATCGCGACGGTGTCCGCGATTCCCGCGCCCCACTTGTTAAGCGTCGTGCACGACATCGGCGCCACCAGCATGGCGTCCGCCTTCGGTAACACGTCTTTCTCCCAGGGCAGCTTGTACCGCACCCGGACTGGGTGCCCGGTCAGGGCCACGAGTTCCTGCATGCGCGGCTCCCACCAACTCGCCGCGGATGGGGTGAGAACGAGGCACACCTCCCACCCGTCATCGTGGGCTGCACGCACGCCATCATCGATGTACTGGGTAGGGCCTGCGGCGCAGGCGATCAGGTACAGAACCGGCTTGGTCATGCACGGAGTCCACAGCGCTCGGCCAGCGCACGCAACTCGCTCCCGGGATTGGGGACTGCGCCGACGATGTCCTTGACAAGGTTCACCGTGTCCGGCCGGCCACGCACTTCCTCAGGCGCCAGCCTGTCGGCCTTCACGAGTTCCTTCACGGCATGGTCCTTGCGCCGCGTCAGCCCTTCGTCACGCAGAGCCTTGGTCGGGCCCAATACCCTGGCAGTGGACGCTGAACAGAGAAGGGGCGAGACCATGCCATCTGATGCTTCCCCGGACCCCTACGCCGACCCGCTGGTCTTCGGACAACGGCTCCAGATCCTGCGCACCCGCAAGGGCCTCACCCGCGAACAACTCGGAGGCCTCGTCGGCCGCTCCGGTTCCTGGGTCAAGGGCATCGAATCGGGTCGTCTCAAGACCCCCAAGCTCGAAGTCATCCTCCACATCGCCGAGATCCTCCGTGTACGGGACCTCTCCGACCTCACGGGAGACCAGTCCGTGCACGTCGCTCTCTTCACCGGCCCGGGCCACCCGCGTCTCCCTGAGGTAAAGGCGGCTGTCGATGCGTTCCCTCTCACCAACCGGCGTCAGGCACCCCCCGCCGAGCACCTCCGCGCCCGCCTCGCTCGTGCATGGGCCGCCCGTCACTCGGCCCCCAATCACCGCGAGGTCATCGGCGAACTGCTGCCGGATCTGATCAGTGACGCTCAGGCCACGGCCCGGCAGGCCAAAACCGGACCCGAACGGCGCGCAGCCCAGGCCGTGCTCGCAGAGGTGTACTCCCTCGCGCAGTTCTTCTGCGCCTACCAGCCCGACTCGGCGCTGCTGTGGCGCGTGTCCGACCGTGCTCTGATCGCGGCGCAGGAGTCCGAGGACCCGCACGCGATCGGTGTCGCGGCGTGGCTCGCCGCGCAGGCTCACCGCGACAGTGGGCCCTCCCACTTCGACGCTGCCGATGCCGTGAATCTGGAGACCTTGGGGTACCTCGAACCGCTGCTGCCGAACGCGAGCGACGATGTCCTCGCGATCACAGGTGCTCTCACCTTCGAAGCCGGATACACCGCCGCCCGCCGGGGTGAGACAGGTACAGCCTGGCGGTACTGGGATCAGGCCAAGGACATGGCCGACCGTCTGCCCACCAGCTACTACCACCCGGTCACGTCGTTCTCGCGCGCCATCATGGGGGCGCACGCTGTCACCATCGCCGTCGAGCTGCACGCCGGCGGGGAGTCCGTACGGCAGGCGGCGGCCGCGGACGCAGCCACCATCCCGTCGCGGCCGCGACGAGCGCGCCATCGCATCGAGGCAGCTCGCGGCTACCAGCTCGACGGGCAGCCGGACGTGGCTCTCGCGACGCTCAGCCAGGCCTACGAAGCCGCACCGGAGACCATCAAGTACAACGGGTACGCCAAGCGCATCATCCTGGAGGAGACCGAGGCGAAGTCTCCAGCGCGCAGGCGCCGCGCTTCAGGGCTCGCGGTAAGGCTCGGTCTTCTCGCCGCCTAAGCACGGTGGTACAAACTGTGCCCCTACCGCCACACGACCGCCTCTACGGTCACGTGCGTGAAAGAAACCACACGTGACCGGGGAGGCCCGAGCATGCCGAGCAACTACAGCCACCCAGCCCTACGGCCCGTCGTTGCTGAACCTGGCGTGCTCGTGCACCCCACCGCGGACCGACGGTTAGCGGCGGAACACTGGCTGCTGGCGACGCTGCCGCCACCGGGCCGCGACCGGGCCCGGCTGGAATGGCAGCAGCACGAGGTGGCGCTGCTCCCGCTCGGCACGCTGTTCTCCGCTGTACGGATCCCGGGTCGCCTCCTGGTCGCCCTCACGGGCAGCACCAGCACATCCGAACTCGACGAGTTCATGTGCCACGCCCTCGACGGCGGCCCGGTCATCTGCGATCCGCATCACCTCCGGTACTACGCCTTGGTGCCCGCGAGCATGCCGCGTACGTGGAGTCAGGCCGTCGACGACTGGAGGTCGCTGGACGTGGACTGCCTCGGCCACGGCAGCTACCTGGGAGTCCCGAGAGCGGACGCAGTCGAATACACCCGTGCTCGCGCCACCTACTGGTCGGTGCCGATGCACACGGCCGCAACACTGTGCAGGCCCCTGAAGGTCGCCCGGCTTATCGCCGCCGGCCGGCACTGTATGCCTCAGGAGCCGGACGAGTGACCGCCCCCGCAGACCGCTACAACACGCCGGAACAGTCGTCCGGCCCCAACGCTCCCGCTCCAGGCCCCGACAGGTCGAACCCCACGAGGAGACCGGCATGGAGAGCACCGTCATCCGCCCCTTCGAGCACACGGACCTCCCCGGGGCGGTCGCCGCACTGACGGATGTTCACGCCACCGACGGCTATCCGGTCGAAGGCGTCGCCCGCCCGGAGGAGTGGCTGCGTTCGGACGACGTGCTGGCTTCCTGGGTTGCGGCGGCGGAAGGAGAGATCGTCGGCCATGTCGCCGTGATGCGACCCAACGGCGAGGCTGCCGTGGCCCTTTGGACCGAACGGAGCGGGGCTGAAGAGCTCCACATCGGCGTACTGGCCCGCCTCTTCGTCGTCCGCCGGGCACGGAGGCGGGCCCTGGGCGAGCGGCTGGTCCGGACGGCGATGACGTACGGCCTGCGCCACAACCGCCGCCTCGTACTGGACGTCATGGTCAAGGACACAGCCGCCATCCGCCTCTACGACCGCCTCGGCTGGCTCAGGACCGGCCTGGCCGAGCACCAGTACGGAGCCGGGCAGCAGATCGAGGCCATCTGCTACGCGGCTCCCGCTCCCTAACCGGCGAAGCCCTCGACCACGCAGTAGGCGACGTACAGCCCGTACAACGCCAGGAGCACACCGAGGAACCGTGTCCACGCGGGCAGGGCGCGGTGCCGGTGCGTGTTCCACATGCGCCGCAGCTGTAAGACGGTGAGAACGGCGCCGAGCGCGGCGATGGCCATGAACACCCAGAACAGCACGGGCCGTTCGCTGGCCGGCGCCTTCTGCACTCCGGCGTTGCCGGTGATGAGTAGCAGGTAGGGGGCGATGTACTGGGCGGGGTTGAACCCCCGAAGCCTCTCGGAGCTGCCGGACTCGATCATTGAGATACCTCCCAAGTGGTCGTGCAGGGACGCGGAGCCCAGGCGGCAGCTAGCGTGTCCGGATGCCGTCCGTGCACCTGCGTCACTCAGTACGCGCGATCATCCTCGATGAGGACGACCGCATCCTCCTCTGCCGGTTCGCGATTCCAGAGCCGGCGGGAACGGTGGTGTGGGCCGCTCCGGGCGGAGGAATCGAACAGGGCGAGACGCCCCTTGCCGCATTGCGTCGTGAGCTGTGGGAAGAGGTGGGCCTCGAGATCAGGGGGACCGATCCGCCGCACGTGTGGCATCAGGAAGTGGTGGCTGCCGGGCACGCAGTGGGCTACGACGGCGTCGTCAACGACTACTTCCTCGTGCGCACCGCGGCCTTCGACCCGCGCGGGTCGCTGTCCGACGACGAGCTCGCCGCGGAGAATATCAGCGGGCTGAAGTGGTGGCACCCGCAGGAAGTCGCCGGTTACGACGGTCCGGACCTGTTTTCCCCTCGCGACCTCGCGACTCCCCTGACCGCGTTGATCGCCTCCGGCGTTCCAGCCGCTCCTGTGCCGCTCGGCCTCTGAACGGAAAGTAAGCAGTACGACGGACGTGGACGCGCCATTCTCCGCCTGCCGGGAGGAGTTGGAGGAACTCAGCGGTCGGGCCGGACGAACTCGGGCTGGTCGAGCAGGCGCAGCCAGCTTCCGTCGGGCTGGCGCCGGACGACCTGGGCGCGGGCGCCGGTCCCGTCCTTCGGCGGAGTCGAGGTGAGGGCGATGTCGCCGCTGACCAGCGTCGGCAACGGTTCTTCCGGCTCGAAGCGGGGGCGGCCCGCCAGCACCTTCTCCCACAGCGCACGGATCGCCTCCCGGCCCACCGTCCGTTCACCGGGCGGGTAGGCCAGCACCGCGTCCTCTTCGTACAGTGCGGCGACCCCGGCCGCGTCACCGGCGTTGGAGCGTTCGACGAACAAGCGGGTGATGTCTTCGGGCCGCATGGCCTTCTCGTATTCCGGCACGGGTACCTCCTGACGTCGGGCTTCGGTACTTTCCAGACTCGTCGTCCGGAAGCCAGAAGTCCAACAGATGGTTCTTCTGGAAACTAGAATTGCCAGTCATGGAAATGAGGCAGTTGCAATACTTCGTCGCCGTCGCCGAAGAGCAGAACTTCACGCGGGCGGCCGAGCGCGTACACATCAGCCAATCCGGTGTCAGCGCCCAGATCCGCCAACTGGAACGCGAACTCGGCGCCGAGCTGTTTCACCGGTCGGCGCGCACCGCAACCCTCACTGTCGCGGGCAAGGCCGCGCTCGAACACGCCCGCGCCGCGCTCGCCGCAGCCGAGGCGGTCGGGCAGGCGGTGGGTGAGGTCACCGACCTGATCCGGGGCCGGCTCACGGTCGGGATGGTCATCGGCTGCACCGTCACGCCGCTGTTCGACGCCCTCGCCGCATTCCACCGGGCGCATCCGGGCGTGGAGATCTCCCTGCTGGAGGACAACTCCGACCGGCTCGTCGAGGGCGTACGCGCCGGCGCCATCGACCTGGCGCTCATCGGGACCGCAACCGCCCCTCCCGACGGGCTGGACGCGCTGACCATCATCAGCGAGCGGCTCGTCACAGTGGTTTCGGCCGACCATCCCCTGGCGAAACGGCGGCGGGTCACTCTGCGCGACCTGACCGCCCACCCCGTCGTGTGCATGCCACCCGGCACGGGCCTGCGCACCGTGTTCGACCGTGCCTGCGCCGCCCAGAGCCTGCAGCCCGCGATCACCCTGCAAGCCAGCTCCGCGGATGCCATCGCCGACCTCGCCGCCCGCGGACTCGGCGTCGCCGTCCTCAGCGAGTCGATGGCCGCGCACCACCGCAACCGGCTCACCGCCCGCCCCATCGACGATGTCGACATACCAGCGTTGCTCGCCCTGGTCTGGAAGAGCCCGCACAGCCCCGCCCTGCGCGAACTGCTCCTGCACAGCCGACGAGCATTCACCGAGCCCGACCCCGCCTGAAAGCCCAACAGCCCGCTCTCAGGCCACGGCCTCCACCCCCACCGCCGTCGGCCGCCGCCGGATCACCAACGCCATCAGCGCAGCCACCGCGCACAACGCCCCCGACGCGTACCAGACCACGTCGTACGAGCCGAACGCGTCACGCGCGACGCCGCCGAGGAAGGCGACCAGCGCCGCGCCGACCTGGTGGGAGGCGAGGACCCAGCCGAAGACGATCGCGCTGTCCTCGCCGTACTGCTCGCGGCACAGGGCGAGGGTGGGCGGGACGGTGGCGACCCAGTCGAGGCCGTAGAAGACGATGAAGAAGATCATCGGGGGCTGGACGCTGGGTGTGACCAGGAGCAGGGGGAGGAAGAGGAGGGAGACGCCCCGCAGGGAGTAGTAGACGGCGAGCAGGCGCCGGGCTTCGAAGCGGTCGGTGAACCAGCCGGAGGCGATCGTGCCGACGACGTCGAAGACGCCGATGACCGCGAGCAGCGAGGCGGCGGTCGTCAGGGGCATGTCGTGGTCGTGCGCGGCGGGCACGAAATGGGTCTGGATCAGGCCGTTGGTCGAGGCGCCGCAGATCGCGAAGGTGCCGGCGAGCAGCCAGAAGGGGCCGGTGCGCGCGGCCGAGAACAGGACGGTCACGGCCCGGCGGGCGGCGCCGGGGACCGGTGCGGGCTTCGGCACGAACTCGGTGGCGCCGTAAGGCTTCTGGCCCACGTCCGCGGGGTGGTCGCGCAGCAGGAGCCAGACGAACGGGACGACCGCGAGGGCGGCGAGCGCGACCGTCACGGCCGCCGGGCGCCAGTCGTGCCGTTCGACGATCCAGGACAGCAGGGGCAGGAAGATCAGCTGGCCGGAGGCGGACGCGGCGGTGAGGATGCCGCTGACCAGGCCGCGCCGCTCGGTGAACCAGCGGTTGGTGACGGTCGCCGCGAACGCCAGCGCCATGGAGCCGGAGCCGAGGCCGACCAGCAGACCCCAGCACAGCATCAGTTGCCAGGCCGCCGTCATCCACACCGTGAGGCCCGAGCCCAGCGCGATGACCGTCAGGGCGACCGCGACGACCCGGCGGATGCCGAAGCGGTCCATCAGGGCCGCCGCGAACGGGGCCGTCAGGCCGTACAGCGCGAGATTGACCGAGACGGCGGCGCTGATCGTGCCGCGTGACCAGTCGAACTCGTCGTGCAACGGGTCGATGAGCAGGCCCGGTACGGAACGGAAGGCGGCCGCCCCGATGATGGTCACGAAGGTGACGGCGGCGACGAACCAGGCCCGGTGCACACGCATACGGCTGCCACGGCCCGGCTTCGGCGGCTGCTGTGCGACTGCTGCGGCTTCGCTTGTCTGGGTCACGACATAGAGCTTCCGGTCCGCGACAGGCTCCATCGAGTGGCCCGGAGGACAGCATTCGCTAGGATCGGGCCATGACATCGGCCAGCCACTCCAGTCCGGCCGCGGACCCGGCCGCCGGCTTCCGTCCCCACCGCGTGGTCGTCCTCGCCCTCGACGGGCTGCTCCCCTTCGAACTGGGCATCCCGCACCGCATCTTCGGCCGTCCCAAGGACGCCCTGGGGCGGCGCCTGTACGAGGTCGTGACCTGCTCGGTCCGCCCGCCGGGCCCGGTCGAGACGGACGCCGACTTCGCCGTCCACGTCGAGCACGGCCCGGAGGCCCTGGCCGACGCCGACACGGTGATCGTCCCGGCGTCGTACGAACTCGGGCCGGTCTACGACGAGGGCATGCTGACCGGCGAACTGGCCGCCGCCCTCGCCCTCCTGCGGCCCGGCACCCGGCTGGCCTCCATCTGCACCGGCGTCTACGTCCTCGCCGCCGCCGGCCTCCTCGACGGCCGCCCCGCCACCACCCACTGGGCCGACGCCGCGCGCCTCCAGCGGCTCTTCCCCAAGGTCCGGGTCGACCCGGACGTGCTGTTCATCGACGACGGCGACGTGCTGACCTCCGCGGGCGTCGCCGCCGGCATCGACCTGTGCCTGCACATCGTCCGCCGGGACCACGGCGCCGCCGTCGCCAACGACGTGGCCCGCCGTACGGTCGTACCGCCGCACCGCGACGGCGGTCAGGCGCAGTACATCGAGCGACCCGTGCCCGATCCGCAGCAGGCCTCCACCACCACCGCCCGCGCCTGGGCCCTGGGCCGTCTCCACGAGCCGATCCAGTTGCGCGACATGGCCGCCCAGGAGTCCATGTCGGTCCGCACGTTCACCCGCCGCTTCCGCGAGGAGACCGGCGTCAGCCCGGGGCAGTGGCTCACCCAGCAGCGCGTGGAACGGGCCCGGCACCTGCTGGAGACCACCGACCGGTCCGTCGACCAGGTGGCTCGCGACGCCGGCTTCGGTACGGCCCAGTCGATGCGCCAGCACCTCCAGGCGGCGCTCGGCGTCACGCCCACCGCCTACCGGCGCACCTTCCGGACCGCCAGAGACACGGGGGCCGTCAGAACGTGAGCACCCCGCGCGCCACCCGCCCCGCCTCCGCGTCCGCCGCCGCCTTCTCGAAGTCCTCGACCGGGTAGGTCCGGGTGACGAGTTCGTCGAGCAGCAGCCTGCCCTGGCGGTACAGCTCCGCGTACAGGGCGATGTCCCGCTGGGGGCGGGAGGAGCCGTAGCGGCAGCCCAGGATGGACTTGTCGAGGTACATCGACGAGACGCGGAAGGACGCCTCGGCCGTGGCCGGCGGCACCCCGAGGAGGATCGCCTGGCCGTGCCGGTCCAGTGCGTCGATCGCCTGCCGGATCAGCTCCACCCGCCCGACGCACTCGAAGGCGTGGTCCGCGCCCGTGGGCAGGACGTCCCGCACGCCCTCCGTCGAAGTGAGGAAGTCCGTCGCGCCGAAGCGGCGAGCCATGTCCTCCTTCGCCGGGTTGGCGTCGACGGCCACGATCCGCAGGGCACCCGCGAGCCGCGCCCCCTGCAACACGTTCAGTCCGATGCCGCCCGTCCCGATCACCAGGACGCTGTCGCCGCGGTCCACCCGCGCCCGGTTCAGCACGGCGCCCACCCCCGTCAGCACACCGCACCCGATGAGCGCCGCCGACGCCAGGGGAATGTCCCTCGGGATACGGACCGCCTGCACGGCCTTCACGACCGTGCGCTCCGCGAACGCCGAGTTCGCGGCGAACTGGTGGACCGGCAGGCCGTCGTGGCGGAACGGCCGGCCCGGACGCCCGATCGCCTGCCGGCACATCGTCGGGCGCCCCCGGTCGCACTCCGCGCACGTACCGCAGTTCGCGAGCGTGGACAGGGACACGTGGTCCCCGGGCGCGACATGCGTGACGCCCTCCCCCACCGCCTCCACCACACCCGCTCCCTCGTGTCCCAGCACCACGGGAACCGGGAAGGGTATGGTCCCGTCCACCACCGACAGATCGCTGTGACACAGCCCCGCCGCCGAGATCGCGACCCGCACCTCACCCGGCCCCGGCTCCCGCACCTGAAGGTCCGTGACGACCCGGACCTGTTTCCCGTCGAAGATCACGCCTCGCATCACGCGGCCCCCTTGGACTCCCTGGGCAGGCCGAGCACCCGCTCGGCGATGATCGTGCGCTGGATCTGGTCCGAGCCGCCGTAGATGGTGTCGGCCCGGGAGAAGAGGAACAGGTGCTGTGCAGCGTCCAGTTCGTACGGCGACGCCACCGACCAGTCCGCCGGACCGACACTCGCCGCCGCGCCCCGCACCAGCACCGCCAGCTCCCCGAGCCGCTGATGCCAGCCGGCCCACAGCAGCTTCGCCACGCTCGGAGCCCCCGCGTCGCCCGAACCGCCCAGGGTCCGCAGGGCGTTCCAGCGCATGGTGCGCAGCTCGGCCCACTGCCGCACGAGCCGTTCCCGTACGACGGGATCCCCGACCGCGCCCGACTCCACCGCCGCCCGCACCACGCTGCCCAGTTCCTCGGCGAACCCGATCTGCTGCGCCAGCGTGGACACGCCCCGCTCGAAGCCGAGCAGGCTCATGGCGACGCGCCAGCCGTCGCCCTCGCCGCCGACGACGTGCTCCGCACGGGCCCCGTCGAAGAAGACCTCGTTGAAGTCGCTGGTGCCCGTCAGCTGCCGGATGGGGCGGACCTCGATCCGGCCCGGCTGGTCCATGGGGACGAGGAGGAAGGACAGTCCGTGGTGCCGCCGCGAGCCGGGCTCGGTGCGGGCCAGCACGAAGCACCAGTCGGCCTCGTGCGCGAGTGACGTCCAGATCTTCTGCCCGGTGACCCGGTAGCTACGGCCGTCCGCCTCGCGCACGGCCGCGGTACGGACACCGGCCAGGTCCGAGCCGGCGCCGGGTTCGCTGTAGCCCTGGCACCAGAGTTCCTCACCGGCGGCGATCGGGGGCAGGAAGCGGGACTTCTGCTCCTCGGTGCCGTGCGCAAGGAGCGTGGGAGCCAGGAGATTCTCGCCGATGTGCCCGGAGCGCGGGGGCGCGCCCGACCGGGCGTACTCCTCGGCCCAGAGGACCTGTTGGGTGAGCGTGGCGGTGCGATTGCCGTACCCGCCCGCCCCCCACCCGATCCCGATCCACCCGGCTGCCCCGAGCGTGCGCTCCCAGGAACGACGGTCACTCGCCCCTTCGGCGTGCGCGGCGAGCCAGTCCCTGACCTCGCCCCGAAAATCCTCGTCGTCCTGCGCGAACCCGAAATCCACGATTGCCGCCCCTCGTCCAAAGTGACTGCTGCGATGAGGCTGATGCCGGGTGGGTGGCGCAACCCGGCGCTACGGGGGTGCCGCCCGCGCCCACACGTGCCGCCTTGGGGGCACCTCCCAGGCCCTTAAGGCACTGGGGGAGGCACGACTGCCCGCGGACAGACGCCCCCAAGGGGCGCGGGGAACTGCGCGACCAGCCACAACCCACCCGCAGCCGCCACACGACACGCACCCCCCGAGCTACTGGGCGTTCGGCCGCTCCCCTTCCCGCGCCGCCCGCTCCATCTCCCGCACCCGCTCCAGCATCGGCATCGGATCCACCCCCACCGACCCGGGCAACACCTCCGCGATCCGCTCCGGCGTCCACGCACCGCCCTCGGCGTACATGGCCCGCAACTCCCGCGGCTGCGCCCACACGGCGATCTTCGCCCCGGCGGCGGTGTACACCTGCCCCGTGATCCCCTGCCGGGAGGCCTCGTCGGACAGCAGATACACCACCAGCGCGGCGACATCCTCCGGCTCCCCGATCTCCGCCAGTTCCACCGGAACCCCCGCCGACATCCGCGTCCGCGCGACCGGAGCCACCGCGTTCGCGGTCACCCCGTACTTGTGCAAGCCCAGCGCCGCGCTCCGCACGAGCGAGATGATCCCGCCCTTGGCCGCGCTGTAGTTGGCCTGCGACACCGACCCCTGGTGGTTGCCGCTGGTGAAGCCGATCAGCGTGCCGGCGCGCTGCTTCCGCATCACCGCCGAGGCGGCCCGGAACACCGTGAACGTGCCCTTCAGGTGCGTCGCGACGACCGGGTCCCACTCCTCCTCGGTCATGTTGAACAGCATCCGTTCCCGGAGGATCCCGGCCACGCAGACCACCCCGTCGAGCCGCCCGTACGACGACAGCGCCACGTCGACGACCCGCTGCCCGCCCGCCATCGTGGAGATGTCGTCGGCGACGGCGACCGCGTCCCCGCCCGCCGCCTCGATCTCCTTGACCACGGCCTCGGCGACCTCACTGGTCGGGGAGGCGCCGTCGACCGCCACGCCGTAGTCGTTGACGACGACCTTCGCCCCCTCCGCCGCCGCCGCGAGCGCGACCGCCCGGCCGATACCCCGCCCGGCGCCCGTGACGGCGACGACCTTGCCTGCCAAGAAGTTCCCCACGCCCGGCCCCTTCCCGTCCCACGGTTTCTGACGGACCGTTAGATTTCGCGGACTCCAGATTCTACGACCCGTCAGATACGGGAACACAAGCCCCGGGGAGGACTCATGTCGCTGCCGGACGCGTTCCACGACATCGCCAAGCGTGTGAACAACTGGGGGCGTTGGGGAGACACCGACGAGCTCGGCATGCTGAACCTGATCACCGACGAGGTCGTCCGTCAGGCGGCGGCGACGGTCCGCACCGGTCGCCGGATCCCGCTCGCCCTCCCCCTCCGGCGCGACGGCGTCCAGACGGGGATGATCCCGGGGCGGATCGACCCGCTGCACGTCATGGTGCAGATCAACCAGGAGCTCTTCGGCCCGGGCACCGTCGCGTGCAGCGACGACGCCGTGACCATGGGGCTCCAGGCGGCCACCCACTGGGACGCGCTGCCGCACGTCTCGCACTCCGGCAGGCTCTACAACGGCCGCTCCGCGCACTCCATCACCCCGCACGACGGCGCCGAGTTCAGCGGCATCGACAAGGTCCGGCACCTCGTCTCGCGCGGAGTGCTGCTCGACGTCGCCCGGGCCCGGGGCACGGACCGGCTCGACGGCGGGCACGCCGTCACGCCCGAGGACCTGGACGCCGCCGAGGACCTGGCCGGTACGCGCGTGCGGGCCGGCGACATCGTGCTCGTACGGACGGGTCAGGTCCGGCTCTGCCTGGCCGGGGACCGGCACGGGTACGCGTATCCGTCGCCGGGGCTGTCGATCCGGACACCGGAGTGGTTCCACGCGCGCGACGTAGCGGCGGTCGCCAACGACACCCTCACCTTCGAGGTGTTCCCGCCCGAGGTGGAGGACCTGTGGCTGCCGGTGCACGCCCTGCATCTCGTGGAGATGGGGATGCCGCAGGGCCAGAACTGGGATCTCGAAAAGTTGTCCACAGCCTGTGGAGAAACAGGCCGCTACACGTTCTTGCTGGCGGCGACACCCGAGCCGTTCACGGGAGCGACCGGCTCGCCGGTGGCCCCGGTCGCCGTCCTGTAGCCGGCACGCCAGGCCGCCACCCCACCCCGGGAAGCTGGATGGCGGCGCCGCGCTGCTCGCCCCGAGCACGGCAGCGCGCGCCGCCACCCGACTCCGGCGCTCCCGCCCCGGCTCCCGTGGCCCTGACAGGGAGCCGACGCCGAATCACGACTCACACTCGCCGAGGGCCGCCGTCGCCGGCCCTCGCCGTCCCCTCACGGCGAATCGCTGCCCACAAGCGTGAGCAAACGGTCACGAGGCGTCAACACCCGTTCGGGGATTTGTAGCTTATGCGGCTTTCTCCATGGGCGCGCACGGAAGCACATCCCGGCGCATCGCCGCATGCCATGACGAAAACGGCGGTCCTGCCGTGCGACCGTGCCCCGGCTTCGCCGCAACACCGCGCGGCATGGGCCGCCGTACACCACACCGCGTCCGCCACACGCCCGGCAGGTCACGGACGGGACACGCGAACAGCCCCGGCCTCACACCGCCTCGTACGCCAGCCCCTCGAAGGACGCCCCACCGCCGTAGGCCGCCGCGCCGCCTCCGCACGCCGCCGTGACCCCGGGGGACTTCGAACACCGGTCCAGTTCGCACCAGATGCGCTTGCCGGTGCTCTCGACGCTCCAGCCCCAGCGGTCGGCGAGGCCGTCGACGAGGGCGAGACCCCGGCCGCCGGTCGCGTCGTCGTCCGCACACCGGGGCACGGGGGCCCGGCCGCTGCGGTCGGCGACCTCCAGGCGGACGGTGAGCTCCTCCGTCACCGCGTGCGGCAGGGACAGCCGCAGCACGGCGGGCCGGCCGGTGTGCACCACGGCGTTGGTGACCAGCTCCGAGACGAGCAGGATCAGGGTCTCGGCGAGCGGCTCGTCGGCCTGTATGCCCGACCCGGCCAGGCGGGAGCGGGCCCACCGCCGGGCCCGCCCCACTTCTGCGGGGTCGGGCCGGATCTCCAGCTGCACTTGAAGCACCTGCACCGCTCACACCATCCGAACCGGCGGACACTTAGGCTCGCGCCTCACGAGGGCCACGATCGTAGCCATTTTCTGCATGGCCAGAACAACGGCCGGGACAAGGATCACGGAACGTGAATCCCTTGTGGGACAGCATGGTTGACGTACAGTCACCCCGACAAGCGCTTCGGGCATATTCCAGCGCGAAGGAGTACCCGTGCGGCATACTGTGCGACGCTCGCTGCGGGGAGTCGAACAGGCGGCCCAACTGGGTCGTACCGCACTCAGAACCACTCGCATCTCACACAAGGTACCGGAGCCCGCAGTCGACTCCGGGCCGTGACGAGTCGCTCCGGGGACACAAGCCGGTATCAACGCTCCGTGATCATGCGATGCCACGATCCGCGACATCTCCACGGGCATATTCGGCGACGCCGCAGCCAGAGGGCCTGTCAGGCCGCTCCGGCCGCCAGAGCGGCCGCGAGAATCTCCTCACTCTCCGTGACACCGCCCGCACGGTGGGTTCGAACCCATGCGCGTTTCAGATGGAGATGGACCTCGGACTCCCAGGTGAAGCCCATGCCGCCGTGCACCTGGAGACAGTCGCGGGCGCCGCGCACGGCGGCGTCGTCGGCGAGCAGACGGGCGGCGGCGATGTCGGCCGGGTCGGCGGTGACGGCCGCCGCGTACACCGCCACGCGGGCCGTCTCCGACCGGACCAGCATCCCGGCGCACAGGTGTGCCACCGCCTGGAAGCTCCCGACGGGCCGTCCGAACTGTTCGCGCGCCCGGGCGTGTTGCACCGCCAGTTCGCCGACACGGGCGGCCGTGCCCAGTTGCTCGGCGGCGGTGAGGAGGACGGCGACGGGGTCCGGTTCCGCCGCCGCGGCGCCGGGCACGCGGTGCAGCGGCGTCAGCGGGTCGAGGGAGCGCACCGGCACGGCTCCGGCGGCGTCACCCCATACGACGTCGGCCTGGGCCGGCCACTCCAGGAGCCCGCCGTCCACGGCCGTGACGACCGTCTCCCCGGTGGCGGCTCCCGGCACCACACCCGCCGCGAGATGGGTGGCGGCCAACGGCCCGGGCACCAGCACCCGCCCCGCCTCCTCGAACACCAACACCGCCTCCGGCAGCCCGAGTCCCACCCCGCCCTGCGCCTGAGGCAACCGCAGCGCGAAGAACCCGGCGTCGCCGAGGGCCCGCCACAGCTCCCGGTCGAGCCGGGCGGGACCCTGCGCGGCGGACCGCAGCGCCGCCCCGTCGAAGTGCCGCTCCAGCAGGTGCCGCATCGCGTCCCGCAGGGCCCGCTGGTCGTCCGTCAGCCGGAAGCGCACGGTCACCGTCCCTTCGGCAGGCCGAGGATTCGCTCGGCGATGATGCTGTGCTGGATCTGCGAGGTGCCGGCCGCGATGGTGTACGACAGGGAGGAGAGGCGGGCCGGCGTCCAGGGGCGGTCCAGGTCGAGGCAGTCGGCGCCCAGGACCTCGGCGGCGGCGTCGTAGAGCTCCTGGCGGGCGTGCGAGTACCGCAGCTTGAAGACCGAGCCGACGACGCCCGGCACGCCGCCCGACGCCTGCGCCGCGCTCACGTTCCACTGCGTCAGCCGCCACAGTGCCCGGAACTCGGCGTGCAGCCTGCCCAGCCGGCGCCGCAGCGCGGGGTCGTCCCAGCGGCCGTTCTCGCGGGCCGCGAGGGCCAGTTCGCCGAGGACGCGGCGGCAGGCGACGACCTCGCCGGCGAAGGCCGTGCCGCGTTCGAAGGACAGCGTCACCATGGTCACCCGCCAGCCGTCGTTCTCGTCCCCGACCCGGTTCGCCACCGGCACCCGCACCTCGTCGAGGAAGACCTCGGCGAACTCGGCCGAGCCGGCGAGCGTGCGCAGCGGCCGTACGGTGATGCCGGGCGCGTCCATGGGCATGGCCAGCCAGGTGATGCCCCGGTGTTTGGGCGCCTCGGGGTCGGTGCGGACCAACAGCTCGCACCAGTCGGCGACTTCCGCGTGGGAGGTCCAGATCTTGGAGCCGGTCACCACGTAGGTGTCGTCGTCGCGCCACGCGCGCGTGCGCAGGGCAGCGAGGTCGGAGCCGGCGTCCGGTTCGCTGAAGCCCTGGCACCAGACCTCCTCGCCGCGCAGGATCGGTGGCAGCCAGCGCGCCCGCTGCTCGTCCGTGCCCTCGGCGGCGATCGTCGGACCGGCGTGCAGCAGCCCCACGAAGTTGGCGCCCACGTAGGGCGCGCCCGCCTTCTCGGTCTCCTCGAGGAAGATCAGCCGGATGGCCGGGGAGGCGTCCCAGTGGACGTCGGCGTATCCGGCGTCGTGGAGCCTGCGCTGCCAGCCGAGGTCGTAGGCCCGCCGCCCGGGCCAGTCGTCGGGGGACGGCTCGGCCGGGATGCCGGGGAGCGTCTTCGCGAGCCACTCCCGCAGCCGGGCGCGGAACTCCTCTTCCTCGGGCGTGTCCGACAGGTCCATCAGCGGTCGAGGTCCAGGTCCAGCATCCGGATGGCGTTGCCCCGCATCAGTTTGTAGACCGTCTCGTCGTCGAGGCCCTTCACATGGTCGAGGGCGACCTCCTTGGTGTGCGGGAAGGTCGAGTCGACGTGCGGGTAGTCGGTCTCGAAGGTGGCGTTGTCGCGGCCGACGACGTCGATCGAGGCCACTCCGTGCTTGTCGCGGAAGAAGCAGCAGAAGATCTGCCGGTAGTAGTACGTCGACGGCGGCTCGGGGATCGTGTCGCGGACGCCGCCCCAGGCGCGGTGCTCCTCCCAGACGTCGTCGGCGCGCTCCAGGGCGTACGGCACCCAGCCCATCTGCCCTTCGGAGTAGGCGAGTTTGAGGCCCGGGAAGCGCACCAGGACCCCACTGAAGAGGAAGTCCATCATGGAGGCCATCGCGTTGTTGAAGCTGAGCGAGGCCTGGACGGCGGGCGGGGCGTCCGGGGAGGCGGCCGGCATCTGGGACGAGGACCCGATGTGCATGTTGACGACCGTCCCGGTCTCCTGGCAGACCGCGAAGAACGGGTCCCAGTAGCCGGAGTGGATGGACGGCAGCCCGAGGTGGGTGGGGATCTCGGAGAAGGTCACCGCCTTCACCCCGCGCGCGGCGTTGCGCCGGATCTCGGCGACCGCCAGGCCGACGTCCCACAGCGGGATCAGGCACAGCGGGATGAGCCGCCCGCCGCTGTCCCCGCACCACTCCTGGACCATCCAGTCGTTGTAGGCGCGCACGCAGGCCAGGGCGACCTCCTTGTCGTGCGCCTCGGCGAAGGTCTGGCCGCAGAAACGGGGGAAGGAGGGGAAGCAGAGGCTGGCCTCGACGTGGTTGAGGTCCATGTCCTTCAGGCGCTCCTTGGGGTCCCAGCAGCCGGGCCGCATCTCCTCGCGGGTGATGCCCTCCAGGGTCATCTGGTCCCGGTCGAAGCCGACGGCGGCGATGTTGCGCTTGTACGGGAACTTCAGGTCCTCGTAGATCCACCAGTCGGTGGGCGGGCCGTCCGGGTCCATCGTGATGCGGTACTTGCCGCCGACGTAGGCGAGTTCACCGATGCCGGCGGTCAGCGGCTTCGGCCCGCGGTCGCGGTACTTGGCCGGCAGCCAGGTGTCGAAGAGGTGGGCGGGCTCGATCACGTGGTCGTCGACGCTGATGATGCGGGGCAGTTCGGTCGCCATGGGTCCCCTCCGCCGGACGGTACTTATCTGATGCAGCGTCAGATAGCATCCCACCTGACGACCCGTCAGCCAAGCAGCAGGGGGCAGCCGTGACCGAGACCCCGCACACCCTGAGCTCCTCCCGCACCCTGTGGGAGCTGGTCGCCCGCCGCGCCGCCCTCACCCCCGGCCGCCCGCTCTTCCTCCAGGACGACCGCGCGCTCACCTTCGGCGACCTGCACGCGCGTGCCGAGCGGGTCGCGGCCGGCCTGTACGGCATGGGCGTACGCCCCGGCACGGTGGTCGCCTGGCAGTTGCCCACCCGCATCGAGACGGCCCTGCTCTCCTTCGCGCTGGCCCGCCTGGGCGCCGTGCAGACCCCGGTGATCCCCTTCTACCGGGACCGCGAGGTCGGCTTCGCGCTGCGCGAGTCGAAGGCGGACTTCTTCGCGGTGCCGGGCGTGTGGCGGGGCTTCGACCACACGGAGATGGCCCGGCGGCTCGGCGCGAGGGGCGTCTTCGAGGCGTACGACGACCTGCCCGACGGCGACCCGTCCGTGCTGCCTCCCCCGCCCTCCGACGGCACCGCCGTCCGCTGGATCTACTGGACGTCCGGCACCACCTCCGCCCCCAAGGGCGTGCTGCACACGGACCGTTCCCTGCTCGCGGGCGGCTCCTGCCTCGCCCACGCGCTGCGCCCCTCGGTGGACGACGTGGGGTCGATCGCCTTCCCGTACGCCCACATAGGCGGGCCCGACTACACGGTGATGCTGCTGCTGTACGGCTTCCCGGCCGTGCTGTTCGAGCAGTTCGCGCTGCCGGAGGCGCTGGCGGCGTACCGCGCGCACGGGGTGACGATGGCGGGCGGCTCGACGGCGTTCTACTCGATGTTCCTGGCGGAGCAGCGGAAGCAGCCGGGGGTTCCGGTCGTCCCCTCGCTGCGGCTGCTGGCGGGGGGCGGGGCGCCGAAGCCGCCGGACCTCTATTACGCCGTAATCAGTGAGATGGGCGTGCAACTCACCCACGGCTACGGCATGACCGAGGTGCCGATGATCACCATGGGGTCGCCGGACGACACCCCCGAGCTGCTGGCGACGACCGAGGGGCGGCCGCCGGAGGGGATGCAGATACGGATCGTGGACGGGGAGGTGCGGTTGCGCGGGGAGGCGGTGTGCCGGGGGTATCTGGACCCGGGGCAGACGGCCGAGGCCTTCGACCAGGAGGGGTTCCTGCGCACCGGCGACCTCGGGCGGCTGACGGAGACCGGGCACCTGGTCCTCACCGGCCGGCTGAAGGACGTGATCATCCGCAAGGGCGAGAACATCTCGGCCCAGGAGATCGAGGACCTGCTGCACCGGCATCCGGCGGTCGGGGACGTGGCGGTGATCGGGCTGCCGGACGCGGCACGCGGGGAGCTGGTGTGCGCGGTGGTGGAACGGCCCCCGGGGGCCGAGGTGTTGACGCTCGCGTCCGTGACCGCCTTCCTGCGCGCGGAGGGACTGTCCGTGCACAAGCTGCCCGAGCGGCTGGAGGTGGTGGACGCCCTTCCGCGGGGCGAGACCCTGCGGAAGGTGCTGAAGTACAAGCTGCGCGAGCGCTATGCGGGCACGTGACGCCCGGCGAGCGGGGCGGCTACTCGGGCACGGTGAAGTAGCGGGCGAAGGCGGACACGACCTCGGCCTCACCGACCTTGCCGTCACCGTCCGTGTCGAGGGTGGCGGCGGCAGGACCGGCGACGTCCTCGGGGACGCCGAGGCACTTCAGGACGCGGGCGGCCTCCTCGACCGTCGCCGCGCCGTCACCGTCGGTGTCGGCGACGTCCAGGGCCGCGTGCAGGAAGGGACGGGCGATCTCGGCGAAGCGGTCGGGGTTGTCGCGCAGGCGCTTGACCGCGCCGTTGACGAACTCCTCGCGCGTGATGCGCTGGTCGCCGTCGCGGTCCGCTATCCCGGCCATGCCCTGCCAGAAGCCCTCGGCGCCGCCGTACAGCGCCTGGCCCTTGTCGGACCGGGCCGCCACGGCGAACTCCGCGAGCAGCGCCTTGGCCGCGCCGTAGAAGTCCTCGCGGTCGATGTAGCCGTTGCCGTCCTGGTCGAAGGTGGCGAACCGGGCGGCGATCCTGCGCTCGTACTCGCTGCTGACCATGTCTCTTTCGGGCCGCCTTACGTCGGGTGGGGTGCTTCTCGCTCGGAGCGTACGACGGAGGGGGCCGTTCGGGCGCGGGAAAACGTCACTTGTGCCAAGACCGGGGGAATTCCGGGACAACGGCGTGTCGGAACGGCAACACTCGCCCTACCGTGCGTCACCGGCTCCTCACGCGGACAGGGGTTCGCCCTCGTCGCCCAGGGCCGCGTCCACATCGCCGTACACGTCGAACAGCCTGCGGACGCCCAGCGCGCCGAGGACTCGGTTGACATGCGACCCGTCGGCCGCGCCCCGGGCGGGCAGCACCAGCCGCAGCCGGCCCTGGCAGGAACGGATCAGCCGGCGGGCGGCGATGAGCACGCCGACGCCGCTGGAATCGCAGAAGAACACCTCGGACAAGTCGAGGACAAGACAGTGGTGTCCCTCGGCCACCGCGTCGTGCACACGCTGACGCAGCACCGGCGACGTCACCAGATCCAGCTCGCCCGACACCTGGAGCACGGCCCATTCGCCCTGCTCGCCGCCGGTCACTTTGAAGGTCACCACCACGCCCTTCGATCGCCAAAACGGAAGCAGTCCCTACGCTTCCTTGAGCGCGGCTGCCCAGCGGCCGTTCCCTGAAACACAACCCGAAAAACGGATCCCTCGCAGAAGAGGCTTGTTTTAGTCGACTTCGTTCCTGTTCGATCCTCTTCAGTCAGGTCTGATCAGTGGAGGGCTGGGTAGGCGCGACCCGACGGCACTCGGCGCGAGCCCCGGCGGCCCCCTACCACCTGCGGCCGGTCAGGGGGCGCACATTGCCACAAAGGGGCGTGCGCTACCGGACGTGCCGACTACATTCGGGGAGACGTCGGACACAGGCTGGACAGGGCACGGGCGCGGGACACGAGCAGGGGGTGAGGGGGCCGCATGGCGAAAAAGGACGTACCGCCTCGCTGGGACCGCAAGATGCAGCAGCGGCTCGCCCGCGGGGAGGCCGCCGCCCTCGGCGAGCTCTACGACCGGTTCGCCTCCCTCGTGCACGGCCTCGCCCACCGCGTCCTCGGCGACGAGCGCGCCGCCGACGGCATCACACGCGAGGTCTTCATCCACGTCTGGGAGCATCCGGACACCTATGACCCGAAACAGGGCCCTCTGCGCACCTGGGTCGCCACGCTGACCCACCGCCTGGCCGTCCAGCGCCTGCGCGCCACCGAGACCGCCGCGCTCGCCCGCGAGGGCTCCGGCACCGCGGAGGAACTGGAGCACACCGTGCGCCGGGCCTCGGTCGCCGCCCGCGCCGACTACATCGTCCAGTCCATGCCGGTCCCGCTGCGCTCGGCCCTGGAGCGGGCCTACTTCCAGCGCCGCGACTACCGCCAGACCGCCACCGACCTCGGCATCACCGAGGACGAGGCCCGCCGCCGCCTCCGCCTGGGCCTGCAACTCCTGGCCACCGCCCACGACTCCGAGGCACCCGGCGCACCGCCCGGACACGGGGGTGCGGGGTGAACGGGCCGGACCGGTTCGAGGCGTACGACGGCGATGACGAGGAACCGGTGCGCCCGCCGCGGATCCCCACGCCCCGGGCCTCCGTCGAGGACACCGGGCTGCCGCTGCCCGCGCTGGAGGATCCCGGTGAGTCCGCACAGCCGCCGCTCGCACGGCCCGTGTTCGAGCACCCCGTGCTGAAGGCCCTGCTCGGCGCCTGGGCACTGGCCGCGTGCTCGGCGGAGGAGGCCACGGCCGTCGAGGAACACCTCGGCGAGTGCGGCGCGTGCGCCGACGAGGCCAGGCGGCTGCGCGAGGCGGTCGGGCTGCTGCAACGCCCCGACAGCCTCGACCTGGACCCGGGCCTGCGCACCCGGGTCCTGGAGTCCTGCCTGGAGCGCCGCCCGCCGCGCATCCCGGTGCCGGACTGGGCCGCCGCGTACGACACCGAGACCGCGCGCCTGGACGCCCTGCTCCAGGACTTCGGCGACGCCGAGTGGCACGCGCCGGTACGGCTGCGCTGGTTCCGGGGCGACGAGGCCACGAGCCGCCGTACCACCGTCGCCGGCGTCATCGCGCATCTGCTCAGCGTGGACGGGCTGGTCGCGGTCGCGCTGGGCCTCGACGACCCGCTGGGCGACGTCATGTCTCGGCGGCCCACCCCGGCGGCCCGCACCGAGGCGTACTGGAGCGCCTCCCACTTCCCGCCCACCCGTGCCGTGCGGGCGCCCTGGCGGGAGCAGAGCCACAACCTCGTCCGCACGGTGTCCTTCACGGGCAGCGGCGTCGGCGGGCTGCCGGTGCCGTACGGCGACTTCGAGCTGCCCCTGCACGACGCGATGCTCGACCGGGCCTTCGAGTGCTGGGTGCACGCGGAGGACATCGCGGACGCGGTCGACTACCCGTACGACCCGCCCTCACCGCGCCATCTGCACCGCATGATCGACCTGGCCGCCCGCATGCTGCCGAACGCCCTGGCCGACCGCCGCCGGGGCGGTCTGGCCGCACCCTCCCACCACCGCCATCTCGTGGCAGCGGGCGAACCGGGCCGCAGCCTCCGCCTGGAGATCGAGGGCTCGGGCGGCGGCGAGTGGCTGATCCCCCTCGACTCCCCCGCCGCGAAGGGCTCCGCCGAGCACGAGGTCGCCCACGTGGCCCTGGACGGCGTCGAGTTCTGCCGCCTGGCAGCGGGCCACGTACCCCCGCAGGAGGCGGCAGCGGGCCAGGTGGGAGACATCGAGGCGATCAGGGATGTCCTGTTCGCGGCGGCTTCACTGAGCAGGATGTGAGGTTTTCAGGGGCGCGGGGAACTGCGCGACAAGCCACAACCCACCCGCACCCGCCACACAACCGGAACGCCCGAGCTCCTAGGCGAAAATCACAGTCCGCCGCCCATTGAGCAGAATCCTCCGCTCGGCATGCCACTTCACGGCCCGGGCCAACGCCCGGCACTCCACGTCCCGCCCGATCGCGACCAGCCCCTCCGGCGTCACGTCATGCCGAACCCGCTCGACCTCCTGCTCGATGATCGGCCCCT
The DNA here is from genome assembly GCF_044458845.1 of Streptomyces sp. NPDC050416. NCBI lineage: Bacteria > Bacillati > Actinomycetota > Actinomycetes > Kitasatosporales > Streptomycetaceae > Streptomyces > Streptomyces sp. NPDC050416. The sequence goes on along the minus strand of NZ_JBITII010000012.1, from coordinate 304,752 downwards.
CATCGAGATCAGCGGTCACATAGTGAGCAGTCGCCCCGATCAGCTTCACACCCCGGGCGTGAGCCTGGTGATACGGCTTCGCGCCCTTGAAGCTCGGCAGGAACGAGTGGTGGATGTTGATGATCCCCCCGGCGAGCGCCTTGCACAGGTCGTCCGACAGCACCTGCATGTACCGCGCGAGCACGACCAGCTCGACACCCTCCTCCCGCACGATGTCGAGCAGCCGGGCCTCTGCCTCCGGCTTCGTGTCCTTCGTCACCGGAATGTGGTGGAAGGGAATGTTGTACGAGCCCACCAGCTCCGCAAAGTCCGTGTGGTTGGACACCACACCGGCGATCTCCACCGGCAGCGCCCCGGTCCGCGCCCGGAACAGCAGGTCGTTCAGGCAGTGCCCGAACTTGCTGACCATCAGCAGGATGCGCATCTTCTCGTCGGCCCGGTTGAGCTGCCAGTCCATCTGGAAGGAGTCACCGATCGCCGCGAAGCTGGCCCGCAGCTTGTCCAGGCTCACCGGCGCCTCGGCCGAGAAGTGGACCCGCATGAAGAACAGTCCCGTGTCGTGGTCGCCGAACTGCTGGCTGTCCTCGATGTTGCAGCCGGTCATGAACAGATAGCTCGACACGGCGTGCACGATGCCCTTCCTGTCCGGACAGGAGAGGGTGAGGACGTACTGGTCGGCCGGGGCGGCGGCGCTGGTGGACTGCTCGTTCATGCAGGACAGGGTCCCACAAGGTGCGAGACCACCGGCAATCGTCCCGCTACGCGGACCTCGTCATGATCCGCAGCACCTCCAGGCTGCGCGGCGGCGCGTCCGGCTCGTCGCCGTCGCTCACGGCCAGCCGGACATGCGCGTCCCGGGCCGCCTGGACCGCGTCGGGCCACGCCTGGTGCTCGAGGTACGCGGCGACCGGCGCGTCCGGCCCCACCTGGTGCATGATCCGCAGCACACGCAGCACGGCGGTGTCGACGAGGGCCGCCTCCTGCGAGTCGCGGAAGATCGTGCCGACGTACTTCTCGGCGGACCAGTGGTCCAGCCAGGTGTCCTCGACCAGCCGGTACACCGCGTCGGTCACGTCGCCGTAGCCGTCCACGCCGGCCAGCCAGACGTCCCGCTGGAACACGGGATCGGAGAGCATGTGCAGCGCCGAGCGCACGTTGCTGCGCCAGCGCCACCACGGCATGTCGTTGACAGGCATGCCGCCCATGGTGGATGAGCGACGGCCACGACGGGAAGAGTTCTCCGAAGCTTGCACGGTCATCGATCGTACGTTCCCCTTCACATCGGTCACACCGACCCCTGCAATTCACCTGCGTGTCACCGATCGTTGACCGGAGGTCACTCACGGGTTAGTCATGTGGCGGAATCGTGCGGAGTCATGACCGGCAGGCGACGCAAGCGCAGCACATTCCTCCCCGGCCTCTTCACCCGTCACGCCAGATCCGGCGTCCTCTCCGCGGGCACGGCGGTCGCGTGCGCCTCGCTCCTCGCCGGCTGCGGAGTCGTGCCCGGCACCACGGGGGATGCCGGGGACGACCCGATCACCGTCATGACCTGGGCGCCACAGGACACCAAAGCCACCAACAAGCCCGGCATGCCCGCCTTCGCCCGCGCCTACGCCCGCTGGGTCAACGCCCACGGCGGGATCGACGGCCGCAAGCTCAACGTGCTGACCTGCAACGATCACAACGACAGCGTGGCCGCCGCCAAGTGCGCCCGACGGGCCGTCAAGGAGAACGCCGTCGCGGTCGTAGGATCCTACAGCCAGTACGCCGACTCGTTCTTCCCGTCGCTGGAGGGCGCGGGCATCCCGTACATAGGCGGCTACGGCATCACCAACGCCGAGTTCACCAGCCCGCTGTCCTACCCCGTCAACGGCGGCCAGCCGGCGCTGCTCGCGGGGCTCGGCAGCGCGCTCGCCGGTGACTGCGGGCCCGTGACGCTGATCCGGCCCGACACCATCACGGGCGACCAGCTGCCCCCGCTGCTGGACTCCGGCCTGACGGCGGGCGGGCACAAGCCCGCGCGGGACCAGCGGGCGGCGGAGGACGCCACCGAGTACGACGGCCAGGCCGACCTCGCACTGCGCACCACGACCGCGGACCCGGGGAGCGCGGGGTGTGTGGTGCCCGCGCTCGGGGACCGCAACGGCACCTTCATGGACTCCTTCCGCCGGGCCCGCGAGGACTATCCCGACGTACGGACGGCCACCGTGCTCGGCAGCGTCGACCAGACGGTGATCGACGCGACCGGCGGGGCGTCGGGGCCGTACGAGGGCTCGTACATCACCGGCTGGTACCCGGTGGCGAGCGATCCCCGCTGGGACGCGATGAAGCGGGTGATCAAGGAGGAGGCCTTCGACGACAACCGCATCGACCCCGCGGACGCCGGAGTGCAGACCACCTGGATCGCCTACACCGCGTTCCACAAGGTCGTCGAGTCGCTCGGCGGCGGTGAGGTGACCGCCGACACGGTCACGGAGGCCCTCGACGACGGCCTCCGGATCGACACGGGCGGGCTCACGCCGACGCTCCAGTGGCGGTTCCAGGACAAGCTCGCCGCCGCCGGCTTCCCGCGCCTGGTCAATGCGAACGTGACCCTTCAGGTGGTGCGGGAGGGACGGCTGGTGTCGGCGCGGAAGGGCTTCGTCGACACGACGAGGACCCTTCAGAACGCCGACGTGAACTACTGAGTCACCTACCGGGTCACTACTGGGTCACCTGCTGGGTTCCGGTCGCCTCACAGCTGCGTGGGCTGGCGCTCGGTCAGGCCGTACGTCTTCGCGATGCCGTTCCACAGCCGGGCCGCCTTGGTCTTCTCGGTGCTCGCGACACCGCTGGCCCGGTTGCCGGCCTGCGTCTGGCCGGTGACGCGAGCCTGGCCCTTCTTGCAGCCCTTCTTGCCCGCGGTCTGGTCGGCCCAGGCCGCGTAGTGGTTGTCGGCCGATGCGGAGGCCCGCCACGCCTTGGTGAGGGCGGTGGTCAGCGCGGCGTGGTCGGGCAGCTTGTCGACCGTGACGCCGGAGAGCCGGGTGACCAGCTGGTTGCGCTGCTTGGCCGCGTCGCGCAGGTCCTTGGCGGCCTGGGCGAGGTTGTCGCAGCCCTTGACGTCGGCCACCGCGTTGATCACCGTGCTGCGGCTGTTGCCGCTGTCGGCGAGCAGCTTGTCCAGCTCGACCGCCTGCGCGCGGGCCGGGTCGGCGGACGGCGAGGCGGAACCGTCCGTCGCGGGCGCCGAGGCGGCCACGGTCTTGTTGTTGTCGCCGCCGTCGTCGTCACCGCCTCCGCCGCCGGCGAGGAGCGCGCCGGCGCCGATGCCGAGGACGGCGATGCCGATGCCGACGGCCGCGATGACGGGCACGCGCGAGCCGGTCCGGCCACCCCGGCCGGGCCGTCCGCCGCCGGGCGGGGCGTAGGAAGGCTGGGGCTCCGGCTGCTCGAAGCGGGGTATCTGCTGGGTGGCCGCGGCCGAGCTCTCGGCGCCGGACTCGCTGCGGAAGAGGTTCTCGAACCCGGCGGGCGGCTGCTGGCCCCCGCCGGGCACCGGCGCGATGTACTGCGTAGCCTCGGCGTCCGGGTTGGAGGCGGGCCCGTTGGAGGCGGGCGGCAACGGCCCGGTCCCCAGGAACCGCGTCGCCTCGGAGTCCTGCTCGGCGGGCATCTCGGGTGGCAGCGCGCCCGGGCCCACCGGGGGTATGTACTGCGTCGCCCCTTCATCGGCGGGGCCGGCGGCGACGGGCGGCAGATACTGGGTCGCCCCCTCGTCGACGGCCGGGGGCAGAGGGGCACGCCCGGCAGCGGCCCCGTACGCGTCGTTCCGCTGCGGCGACTGCCCCCCGGCAGGCCCGTAGGCATCATTCTGCTGCGGCAACTGCCCACCGGCAGACCCGTACGCACCGGAGGCCGGGGGCAGGGCACCCCCGGCCGGAGCCCCGTACGCATCGGCCTGCTGCGGCGACTGCCCAGCGGCGGACCCGTACGTGCCGGACTGCTGCGGCTGGTGTCCCTCAGGGGATCCGGACCCGTAGGCACCGGACTGCTGCGGCTGCTGCCCGCCCGCGGGGCCGCGCCCGTAGGCATCAGCCTGCTGCGGCTGCTGCCCACCTGCGGACCCGTACGCGCCGGACTGCTGAGGCGACTGCCCACCGGCAGACCCGGTCCCGTACGCGTCAGCCTGCTGCGGCGACTGCCCACCGGAGGATCCGGACCCGTACGCGTCAGCCTGCTGCGGCGACTGCCCACCGGCAGACCCGGTCCCGTACGCGTCAGCCTGCTGCGGCGACTGCCCACCGGAGGATCCGGATCCGTACGCACCGGACTGCTGAGGCGACTGCCCACCGGCAGACCCGGACCCGTACGCGTCAGCCTGCTGCGGCGACTGCCCACCGGAGGATCCGGATCCGTACGCGTCAGCCTGCTGCGGCTGCTGCGCGGCAGGGCCGGTGCCGTACCCGGCGGTCCCCTGGGGGCCCGCTGCCCCGGCATGGGAGTTCCCCGGGTGTGAACCAGCCGTGCCGACGGAGCCGTACGCGCCCTCCGGAGGGAGCGGGGTTCCGCCCGCGGGCGGGCCGTAGGTGCCGGCGTACGGGTTCGGAGGCTGGGTGCCCTCTGGGGGCAGCTCGCCCGGGCCCGGTGTGCCGGGGGCGGGGTGCTGGGCGTCCCATGCCGGTGACTCCGTCCACGGCTGGGGCGGCGGGGACTGCCAGCTCTGGCCCGGCTGCGCGGGCGGGGGCTGCTGGTCGGGGCCCCACGGCTGGCCCCAGGTCTGCCCCTCGGCGGGGGCGGAGGCCGGGGCCTGGCCGGTCGGGGGCGGGCCGGACCGGCGGCCGGCGGGCGCGTCACCGGGTCCGCCCGTCATGCCCGGCAGCAGGGGCTCGCCACCGTCGGAGGGCAGCACGATGCCTTCGCGCGCGGGGCGCGCCGAGGGCTCCTCGCCCTGTCCACTCTGCGTCACCGGGACTCCTACTAATGGGGGACCTTGTGAATCGTCGGGTCACGCTACCGGGTCCCCTGAGCCCCGTGCCACGCAGCACAGGACGCGACCTCCTGCCCTGTGAGCGCGGTAACAAAACCGGGTCACGGCACGCCGCCCCCGTCACCTCCTTCGCGTCAAGCGGCCGTTCCCGTACGTTCACGCATCCGCAGCCCCTGTGTTCACGCCGCCGTCTGAAGGTCGAGCCGCGCCCCGAACTCCCTGACCACCGCTTCCTCCCGGTACGGCTCCAGTCGCTGCTGGAAGTCCTCCAGATACTCGGCACCCCGGTTGGAGCGCAGTCCCTCGAGCAGTTCGACGGCCTTCATGCCCGTGGTGCACGCCTCTTCGATCTCGCGCTGCTGCACCTGCGCCGTGGCCAACAGCACATAACCGATGGCCCGGCGGCGCGCCCGCGTCTCGGGATGCCCGGCCAGCGACTCCTGCGCGCACCGCGCCGCCGCCTCGGCCTGCCCCAGATCCCGGTGGCAGTGGGCCAACTCGTCGGCGAGGTAGGCCTCGTCGAAGTGCGCGATCCACGCCGGGTCGTCCCCGGTGTCCGGGTCGGCCGCCTCCAGGGCGCTCACCGCGCGCCCGGCGCTGGACTGGGCGGCGCGCGCGTCGCCCAGCAGGGCGTGCCCGCGCGCCTCCGCCGCGTGGAACATCGACTCCGCGCGCGGCGTCACGCGCCCCCGCGCCCCCTCTTGCGCCGCCCGTGCCAACTGCGCGATCTCCCGCGGGTTTCCGAGCTGCGCGGCGAGATGGCTCATGGAGGCGGCGAGCACGTACCCGCCGTAGCCCCGGTCCCCGGCCGCCTGGGCCAGCCGCAGCGCCTGGATGTAGTAGCGCTGGGCCAGACCGGGTTGCCCGGTGTCCACGGCCATGTATCCGGCGAGTTCGGTCAGCCGCGCCACCGCGGCGAACAGGTCCCGCCCGACCGCCTCCCGGTACGACCCCGCCAGCAGCCCCGAGACCACGCTGTTGAGGTAGTGCACGACGACCGGCCGGACCTGCCCGCTGCCGTACTGGTGGTCGAGATCCACCAGCGCCTGCGTCATGGCCCGCACCGCCTGCACGTCGGACTGCCCGACCCGCGGCCCGGCGGAGCGCGCCACCTGGCCGTCGGGTGCGGAGATCAGCCAGTCGCGGCTGGGCTCGACCAGCGCGGACGCGGCGACGGAGGAGCCGGACAGGAAGTCACGCCGCCCCACGTCACTGCGCCACAGCTCGCAGACCTGCTCGATGGCCCCCAGTACCGTCGGCGAGAACTGCAGGCCCACGCCCGAGGCGAGGTTCTTGCCGTTGGCCATGCCGATCTCGTCGATCGTGACCGTACGGCCGAGCTTGCGGCCGAGCGCCTCGGCGATGATCGCGGGTGCCCGTCCCCGTGGCTGCTGCCCGCGCAGCCAGCGCGCCACCGACGTCTTGTCGTAGCGCAGGTCGAGGCCGTGCTCCGCACCGCACATGTTGACCCGGCGGGCGAGGCCGGCGTTGGAGCATCCGGCTTCCTGGATGAGCGCCTGGAGCCGTTCGTTCGGCTGCCTGGCGACGAGCGGCCTTGCGGCCATGGCGTAACCCCCTGTGGCTGCGGTGCCTGCCCACGCACCGAGTTGACGTGTCTTCCGCGGCCGGGCCCCCGCGTCCCAGCGAAGAGTTCCGGCCGTGAAGATCAATGCCCCGCCGACCAGGTGAAAATGCGAGGCATGTGAGGATTGCCGGGGTAACGGCTGTTGCCGGCCCCCCTCGTGGCTACCCGGCCCCGGCCACGGATCCTCCTGCGCGCCCCCGCACATGCACCCATGCGCCCCGACGCCAGGGGCGATGCTCCTCCCCGCGCACGCGAGCAGGCGTAACCCCTGGTGACGACCAGAGTTGTGTTCATCGTGGAAGAGACCATCGCCGGCACCGAAGCCGCTCAGATCCCGAAGCAGCGCGGGGAATCGCCGCTGGAGACCGCTGTCCGCTACGCCGAGGAGCGCCACTGGGACGTCTTCCCCGGCACCTGGCTGGAAGCCACCGACGGCGCTCAGCGCTGCTCCTGCGGTGACGCCGCGTGTCCGGCCCCGGGATCGCACCCGGCGCGCCCGGACTGGGAGTCGCAGGCGACGGGCAGTGCGACCGTCGCGCGGCGGATGTGGCAGAAGCAGCCGACGGCGTCGATCCTGCTGCCGACGGGGCGTACGTTCGACGCGATCTCCGTGCCGGAGACCGCCGGGTTTCTCGCGCTGGCGCGGATGGAGCGGATGGAGCTGACGCTGGGGCCGGTGACGCTCACGCCGGATCGGCGGATGGAGTTCTTCGTGCTGCCGGGGGCCGCTGTGAAGGTGCCTGATCTGGTGCGGAAGCTGGGGTGGTCGTTGTCGTCGCTGGATCTGACGGTGCTGGGTGAGGGTGCGTACGTGGCTGCGCCGCCCACGCGCTTCGGGTCTCGGGGGGCTGTGCAGTGGGCCTGCCGGCCTACGCCTTCGAATCGGTGGCTGCCGGATGCGGAGGAGTTGATCTCGCCGTTGGCTTATGCGTGCGGTAGGGATCGTTAGGCGCCCGTTCGTCTGCCTTGTTGCCGTTGTGTAGCGGCTGCGGGTCGTTCGTGGTTGATCGCGACCACGCGGCGGAGCCGCATATCAGGCAGAGCCCCGCGCCCCTGAAAGACACCACCGTAGGGTTCAAGGTGACGGAGGGAGACGCGGTGGGATCCAGTGCTGTGCGTGTGCAGGGGCTCTGGAAGCGGTTCGGGCAGCAGGTCGCTGTTGCCGGGGTCGATCTGGAGTTGCCCGCGGGCAAGTTCATCGGGCTTGTCGGGCCGAACGGGGCCGGGAAGACCACCACGCTGTCGATGGTGACCGGGCTGCTCAGGCCCGACCACGGGACCGTCGAGGTGGTCGGGCACGACGTGTGGCGGGACCCCGTCGAGGTGAAGGCGCGGATCGGGGTGCTGCCGGAGGGGCTACGGCTGTTCGAGCGGCTGTCGGGGCGGGAACTGCTGGCGTACACCGGGCGGTTGCGCGGACTGCCCGGTGCCGAGGTCGACAAGCGGGCCACGCAGCTCCTCGACGTCCTCGATCTGGCGGGGGCGCAGCACAAGCTCGTCGTCGACTACTCGACCGGCATGCGCAAGAAGATCGGGCTCGCCGCGGCTCTCCTCCACAATCCCGAAGTGCTGTTCCTGGACGAGCCGTTCGAGGGCGTCGATCCCGTCTCCGCCCAGACCATCCGGGGCGTCCTGGAGCGGTACACCGCCTCCGGCGCCACGGTCGTGTTCTCTTCCCACGTCATGGAGCTCGTCGAGTCGCTGTGCGACTGGGTGGCCGTCATGGCCGCCGGGCGGATCCGCGCGCACGGCACGCTGGCTCAGGTGCGGGGTGACGCGCCCTCGTTGCAGCGGGCGTTCCTGGAGCTCGTCGGGGCGCAGAGCCGGGACGCCGGGTCCGATCTCGACTGGCTGGGCGGCGGGTCCCGGTGAGCGACGCCGCGATCACCCCGGTCTTCGTACGGCTGAAGCTGTCGCTGCTGCGCAACGGGCTGCGGCAGTCCGGCGGACGGAAGGCCGCCTACATCGCGTCGGCGGTGTGTGCGCTGCTGTTCGCCGTGCTGCAGCTGATCGGTCTGATCGCGCTGCGCGGGCACGCGCACGTCGAGTCGCTGGTGGTGCTGGCGGCGGCGGTGCTGGGACTCGGCTGGGCGGTGATGCCGCTGTTCTTCCCCAGCGGTGACGAGACGCTGGATCCGACCCGGCTGGTGATGCTGCCGCTGCGGCCCCGGCCGCTGGTGCGGGCGCTGCTCGTGGCGTCCCTGGTCGGCATCGGTCCGCTGTTCACGCTGTGCCTGCTGGTCGGTTCCGTGGTCGCGGTGGCCCGGGGCGGGGCGGCGTTCGCGGTGGGCGTGGTCGCCGTCGGGCTGGCGCTGCTGGTGTGCGTGGCTCTCGCGCGGGCGGTGGCCGCCGCCAACGTACGGCTGCTGGCCAGCCGCAAGGGGCGGGACCTCGCGGTGCTGAGCGGGCTCGTCATCGCGATCGGGGCGCAGGTCGTCAACTTCGGTGCGCAGCGGCTCGGGGCGTCGGGGCTGGGTGAGCTCGACCCGGTGGCGGACGTGCTGCGGTGGGTGCCGCCCGCGTCGGCCGTCGGGGCCGTGCACGCGGTGGGCGAGGGGGCGTACGGTCGCGCCCTCGCGCAACTGGCGCTGACGGCGGGCGCGCTGGCCGCGCTGCTCGCCGTGTGGTCGCGGCATCTGACCCGGCTGATGACCTCGCCCGACGGGTCGACGCTGCCGGCCGCCGAGTCGGCCGCCCGCGAGCGGACGTCGACCGGGCTCGGGCGGCTGCTGCCGGCGGGCCGTACGGGGACGGTCATGGAGCGCAGTCTGCGGTACGTGTGGCGCGACCCCAAGACCAAGGCGGCCTGGGTGACCTCGCTGGCCATCGGGCTGATCGTGCCCGTGTTCAACGCCTGGCAGGGCACCGGGTCCGTGTACTTCGCCTGCTTCGCCGCCGGGATGCTCGGCATCCAGATGTACAACCAGTTCGGGCAGGACACCTCGGCGTTCTGGATGGTCGCGATGACGATCTCGTCGACCCGCGACGCCTACGTCGAGCTGCGCGCCCGCGCCCTGGCCCTGCTGCTGATCACCCTGCCGTACGCCACGCTCGTCACCGTCGTGACGACCGCCATGCTCGGCGACTGGCGGCGGCTGCCCGAGGCGTTGGGGCTGTCCTTCGCGCTGCTCGGCGCGATGCTCGCGACGGGGGCGTGGACATCGGCCCGCTTCCCCTACTCCATCCCGCAGGAGGGCTACAAGAACGTCGCCCCCGGGCAGACCGGGCTCGCCTGGATCTCCATCTTCGGCGGGATGATCGCGGCCGCGCTGCTGTGCGCGCCCGTCATCGCGCTCACGATCTGGCTGAACCTGAGCGCCGACGGCGACGACTGGGCGTGGCTGCTGCTGCCGGTGGGCACCGGCTACGCGGCGGCGCTCACGGCGGCGGGGCTGCGGCTCGCCGCTCCGCAGACGGCCCGGCGGCTGCCGGAGATCCTGACGGCGGTCAGCAAGGGGTGAACGCGGGGCCTGAGGGGGCCTCAGTCGGCGCTGAGGGCGTCCAGGAACGGTTCGATCGCCGCGCGCCAGGCCTCCGGCTGGTCGTAGTGGACCAGGTGGCCGGCGTCGGCCACCTCCGCGTACTGGCCGCGGGGCAGGACGCGGACCATCTCCTGGGCCTCGGCCCGGCCCAGTTCGCCGTCGAGGCCGCGCACCACCAGGGCGGGGCAGCGGACCTGGGCCAGCTCCTCCCAGTGCGCGTCGTACACCCACGTCTCGCGGGAGCGGAGCATCTGCTCCGGGTCGAAGACCGGACGCCAGCCGTCCGGGGACTCGGCCATCACCTCGGCGTAGAACTCGCCGCGGGCCGGGTTGGGCCGCTCCACCCAGGGGTCGTCCTCGCCGAACCACTTGCGGACGTCGGCGAGCGTGGCGAACGGCAGCGGCCAGGACTTGAACCACTGGTCCCACTCGCGCTGCGAGGCGGCGCCGAGCGCGGAGGCCCGCATGTCGCAGATGATCAGGCCACGGACCAGATCGGGGCGCTTGGCGGCGAGCTGCCAGGCGGTCAGCGCGCCCATGGCGTGGCCGATGAGGACGACCGGGGCGAGGCCGAGCTGTTCGAGGGCGGCCTCGGCGTCCTCGACGTAGGCGTCACGCGTGAAGGAGCCCTGCGGGGGCTTGTCGCTGCGGCCGTGGCCACGCTGGTCGAGGGCGACCGCCCGGTACCGGCCGGAGAGCCAGCGGGCGGTGGACGCCCAATGCGAGGCGCGGCCCATGAGGCCGTGCAGTAACAGCACGCCCGGGGAGCCGTCGGGCACGTCCCGCGCCGGCCCGGATCCGGCTGGATCGGTCTTGGGCGGGTCGCCGAACTCCCAGGCCGCGAGGCGTACGCCGCCCGTCCCGGTCACGTCGATGCGTCGCGCCATGTCCTGGCACCCCCCAAGCTTCGCGCGGACCGCGGCCGTCTCGGGCCGGTCGGTCCTGTGAACCGTGTTCTGCCTGCTGTGCCTGTTGCCGTTCCTTGTGGTTCTTGTGGTTCCTTGCCGTTCCTGCCGGAGCACACATCCCTGTAGCGCACGTTCCGGTCGGTACGTCACTCGCAGATTATCGAATGGTCATTCGAAGATGCCGTTCTCGCGGACAACACCCCTCGTTCGAGTGACCGCCCTCAAGGATTGATCGCCCCGGCCGAGGGGAGATCTTCAGCGGGGGGCGGACCGCTCGGGGAAACCGGTCCGCGGGGAATGACCCTGAGAGCTCGGGGCTCCGGGTCAGCACAGGGGAGGACAGGCCCCGGCGCCACACGGCGCCGGGGCCCTCCGCTTCTCCACGGCACATCCTCGCGCCCCCTCCCCGGCCGGGTGACATCGCTGTCGAGCCGCGGCCAAGAGCCCTCAGGTCATATGCCTCACGCGACAGCGTCGCACGGGAAACGAGCGGGCGCTGCCATTCGACGGACTGAATACCGGATTCGACGGGATCACGCCAACGCCACAACCACCCCACGGGCAACGCGAGTTGGCGAGGACCCCGGGACCGGGTTCCGGAACGCCTCCCGGGCCGGTTCCTGGACCGGGTCCTGGTCCGCGTCCCGGGCCGGGTTCAGGGCTTGGCGACGAACACGTGGGAGGCGATGTCCGACTCCAGCTCGGCCGCCTCGCCACCGCTGCCGACCAGCACACCGCCCGCCGACTCCGTCACACTCACCACCGAGCCGGGCTGCACGCCCGCGCGCCGCAGCGTGTACATCAGCTGCGCGTCCGTCTGGATCGGCTCGCCGATCCGGCGCACCACGACCGTCTTGCCCTCGGCGCCCGGGTCGAGGCTGGCCAGCGACACCATGCCCTCGTCCAGGAACGGGTCGGCGCCGTCCTTCTCGCCGAGCTCCTCCAGACCCGGGATCGGGTTGCCGTACGGCGACTCCGTCGGGTGCCGCAGCAGCTCCAGGACGCGGCGCTCAACGGCCTCGCTCATCACATGCTCCCAGCGGCACGCCTCGGCGTGGACCTGCTCCCACTCCAGGCCGATCACGTCGACGAGCAGACACTCGGCGAGACGGTGCTTGCGCATCACGCGCGTGGCGAGACGACGGCCCTCGTCGGTGAGCTCCAGGTGCCGGTCGCTGGCGACGGACACCAGGCCGTCGCGCTCCATCCGTGCCACGGTCTGGCTGACCGTCGGCCCGCTCTGGTCCAGCCGCTCGGCGATACGGGCGCGCATGGGGACCACGCCCTCTTCCTCCAGCTCGAGGATGGTGCGGAGATACATCTCCGTGGTGTCGATCAGTCCGGACATACGTGCCCCTCGAGTGAGATCTGCCGGAGGCTGGACGGCTCACCGGCGTGTGCGCTGGCCCTGCACTCAATTCTGCCGGATACCACCGACAACCGTGCCGCGGGAGGGAAAGCGAAGGTTAGTCCGGGCCCGCGACGGGGTACGGAGGAGCCTTTCACGGCCGTATTGACACCGCACTGGTCCAGACCGCACCGTGATGCGCGACACTCGGCCCCAGCCCAGCCCGAAGGGACCCCGTATGAGCGACCGCGCGCCGGCCGGCCAGTTCCTCGACGCCGCGATCGGCCTGCTGCGGCGGGTCCGCGACGAGGAGGCCGACAGCATCGCGGCAGCCGGGACGCTCCTCGCCGACACCGTCGTCAGCGGCGGCCGTCTCTTCGCCTTCGGCGCCGGGCACTCCTCCCTCGCCGCGCAGGACCTCGTCTACCGCGCCGGCGGTCTCGCCCTGATGAACCTGCTGGCCGTGCCGGGTGTCGTCGGCGTCGACGTCATGCCCGCGCCGCTCGGCTCCGCCCTGGAACGCGTCGACGGCCTCGCGAGCGCCGTCCTGGACAGCTCCCCGCTCCGCGCGGGCGACGCCCTGATCATCATCTCCCTCTCGGGGCGCAACGCCCTTCCCGTGGAGATGGCCCTGCACGCGCGCGCCCTGGGCGTGCGGGTCATCGGCGTGACATCGGTGGCGTACGCCTCCGAGACGATGTCGCGACACGCCTCGGGGACGTACCTCAAGGACCACTGCGATCTCGTCCTCGACTCGAAGATCGCCGTCGGCGACGCCGAACTCACCCTCGACAACGTCCCCGCCCCCTTCGCCCCCGCCTCCACGGTCGTCACCTCCGCCCTCCTCCAGGCCGTCATGGCGACGACGGCCGCCACCCTCGCCGACCGCGGCGTCGAACCGCCCCTGCTGCGCTCCGGGAACGTCGACGGAGGCCACGACTGGAACGCCCGGGTCATGGAGCAGTACCGGGACCGGATCTTCTACCGGCACTGACCGCCGCTCACTCCTCGTCCGACAGCCCCGCGAGATCCAGCGACGCGGCGATCCGGACCGCCACGTCCTCCGCGTACATCGCGTCGGACCGCTCGAAGGCGCTGCGCCCCGCGCCCCGCAGGAACGTCACGACGCCCAGCGTCCGCCCCCGGCTGCGCAGCACCGCGCACAGGGCGTGCACGGCGTCCGGCGGCCACTGGCGGGCCAGCGCCCACTCCCGGGCCTGCTCGGGCGGGACGGTGCCCGCGCTCGCCCGCAGCGCGCCGACGCGTTCCACGCACTGCAGGGCCGGATGCCCCTCGGCGTACCGCACGGGCAGACCCGCGCGGTCGGCGAGCTTGCTCGGCCCCGGCGCGCCGGAGGGCGTCTCGGCGACCCGCACCAGCCGGACCGGCCCCTCGGTCTCCGCGTCGCCGATCGCGCCGCCGGCCACCCGGTCGATCAGCGCGTGGTCGGCGAAACCGGCCAGGGCGAAGTCCAGGTGGATCGTCGCGGCCTCCGCCGGGTCCTCGCACTCGGCGGCGGCCCGCGAGGCCCGGTGCAGCTGCTGCGTGCGGAACCGCAGCAGCGACGCCTCCTGCTCGCTCTGCTTGGCCTCCGTCACGTCCTGGAACAGCCAGCCGACACCCAGCGGAACCGGCTCCTCCGCGAGCGGCGAGGCCAGCCGCAGGAAACCGCTGCGCCAGCACCGCCGCCGCTCCCCCTCGGCCGCGCGCACCGTCACCCACACCTCGGCGGGCGCGGGCGGCGCGCCTTCCGCCAGCACATGCTGAAGCGCGCTCTCCAGCTCCTCCACACCCTGCGTGAGCAGCTCCCCGAGCGGCCGCCCGAGCACAGACGTACGCCCCGTGCCCAGCGCCCGGGCCGCGTGCGCGTTCACCACGGCGGGCCGCAGGTCGACGTCCACGAGCACGACACCCCAGCTGGCGTCCTCGAACAGCGCCTCGCTGAGGGCGATCGACCGCTCCAGATCGATCTGCGTGTGCACCTCGCTGAAGGCGCAGTACACACCCGCGGGCTTTCCGTCCGTACCCCGCACGGCCGCCGACTGCATCCGTACGAGGACCCGCCCGCCGTCCTTCGTCAGCAGCGCGAACTCGTGGACCTGGCGCCCCGGCGCGTGCATGGCGGACATCAGCCGCCCCTCGACCTCCTCGGCGTCCGCGCTGCGCACGGCCCACCCGGCCAGGCCCCGTCGCCCCACGGCCTCGTCCGCGCTCCAGCCAAGAATCCGCTCGGCCTCGCGGTTCCAGTGCGTCACGACCCCGTCGGCGTCGAAGGCGCACAGCGCCGCGTCCATGCCGTCCAGCAGCGCGGCGAGCAGATCCGAGCCGTCCGAACCGTCCCGCTCGGGCTCGTCCGGCCCCAGCTCGTCAGTGGTCCCACTACGCCGGGAAGCACTCACCTGGACCCCCTGCAGGCTTGCGTCCGCACGTACGTCACGTCGGTTCGCTACTTGCAATCATTCAACTGGAACGTGACCCAGCGCACACCAAGTTCCCACAACATTGAAGGAATCGTTGTACGGCGGCGATCCCCACGTCAACGCCTTGACGGCGGCCTGCCGCGGACTCAGTCGATCAACGCCACACCCCCAGTACCACTCCCGCGGCGCGCGTACACCTCGATCTCGATCTTCATCCGGGGATCGGCCAGCCCGCACACCATCATCGTCGCGGCCGGCCGCACCTCGCCGAAGCACGCCCGCAGCACCGGCCAGCACGGTTCGAAGTCCTCCCGCTCGGGCAGCAGGTACCGCACCCGTACGACGTCCGCGAACGAACACCCCGCCTTCTCCAGCGCGTCCCCTATGTTCCGCAAACACTGCTCGGCCTGCTCCACGACGTCGTCGGAGATGGTCATGCCCGCGTAGTCGAACCCGGTCGTCCCCGACACATGCACCCAGTCCCCGTCCACCACGGCCCGGGCATACCCGATCCGCTCCTCGAACACCGAACCGCTGAGAATCGCCTGTCGTCGCGTCATGGGGTCAAGGTCTCAAAAAAACGGTTGATCCGAGGCCCGATGGCTTCTTAGGGTTCCAGGTACACGAGAAGGGAGGTGGTTCGGCAGATGTATGAGAACCGGACGCGTGAGGTGGCTGCGGGCTAGCGGCCCGACACCACACACAGTGCGGTGCCGGACCAGCACGTGAAAGAAGCGTGCAGCCGGCCCAATCTCCAGCAGTCACCCGACCCGCGAGCCGCCGGTACGTCCGGCCGGCCCTCCTTTGGAGGACCAGGCTCGCGGGTCGTCTGCGTTTTCGAGGGGGCGACGGTGGTGGGTGAGTGGCGCGACGACCGGATCGGCAGCGCCCTGCGGGGTGAGAATCCGGCCGTGATGCGGAGGCTGGACGCCGGGTTCGCGGTGATCGGCGATGTGCAGTTTCTTCCTGGCTACTCGGTGTTGCTGACCGATGATCCCCTGGTGGAGCGGCTGTCGGAGCTGCCGCGGAGCAGGCGGCTGGCGTTTCTGGGGGACATGGAGCGGCTGGGGGAAGCCGTCGAGCGGGCCTGCCGGCGGGTGGAGTCGGGGTTCCGGCGGGTCAATCTGGAGATTCTCGGGAACGCCGACGGGTTCCTGCACGCGCATGTGTGGCCGCGGTACGACTGGGAGCCCGAGGATCTCGTGCGGCTGCCCGTGTGGCTCTATCCGCGGGAGATGTGGAGCGAGGAGCGCTATGCGCTCGGGGCGCGGCACGGCCCGTTGCGGGAGGCGATCGGGGAGGAGCTGGACCGGCTCACGGGGTGAGACGTGCGCCACGGCCTCACCCCGAGCGGGGTGAGGCCGTGGGTGGGACGGGTCAGTGGGCGATGTCCTCGTAGCCCTCGATCTCGCGGGGGCTGCGGGAGCCGGGGCCCGTGTAGCGGGCCGAGGGGCGGACCAGGCGGCCCGTGCGCTTCTGTTCCAGGATGTGGGCGGACCAGCCGGCCGTGCGGGCGCAGGTGAACATCGAGGTGAACATGTGTGCGGGGACCTCGGCGAAGTCCAGGACGATCGCGGCCCAGAACTCGACGTTGGTGGCCAGGACCCGGTCGGGGCGGCGGGCGTGGAGTTCCGCCAGGGCCGCCTTCTCCAGGGCCTCGGCGACCTCGAAGCGGGGGGCGCCCAGTTCGCGGGCGGTGCGGCGCAGGACCCTCGCCCTCGGGTCCTCGGCGCGGTAGACGCGGTGGCCGAAGCCCATGAGGCGTTCGCCCTTGTCGAGCGCGTTCTTGACGTAGGCCTCGGCGTCTCCCGTGCGTTCGATCTCCTCGATCATGCCGAGGACTCGGGAGGGGGCGCCGCCGTGGAGGGGGCCCGACATCGCGCCGACCGCTCCGGACAGGGCCGCGGCGACGTCCGCGCCGGTCGAGGCGATCACGCGGGCCGTGAAGGTGGACGCGTTCATGCCGTGTTCCGCGGCACTCGTCCAGTACGCGTCCACCGCCGCCACGTGCTTGGGGTCCGGCTCGCCCCGCCAGCGGATCATGAAGCGCTCGACGACGGAGTGGGCCTTGTCGATCTCGCGCTGCGGGACCATCGGCAGGCCCTGGCCTCGGGCCGACTGGGCGACGTAGGACAGGGCCATGACGGCCGCCCGGGCCAGGTCCTCGCGGGCCTGCTCGGCGTCGATGTCCAGGAGGGGTTTCAGGCCCCAGACGGGCGCGAGCATGGCCAGCGCGGACTGGACGTCGACGCGGATGTCGCCGGAGTGGACGGGGATGGGGAACGGCTCGGCGGGCGGCAGGCCCGGGTTGAAGGCGCCGTCGACGAGCAGGCCCCAGACGTTGCCGAAGGAGACGTGGCCGACGAGGTCCTCGATGTCGACGCCCCGATAACGCAGGGCGCCGCCCTCCTTGTCCGGCTCGGCGATCTCCGTCTCGAACGCGACGATTCCCTCGAGCCCGGGTACGAAGTCGGACATCAGGCGGCTCCTCGTGATGTAAGTGACAGATGGTGTGATGTGGGGTGGGGCGAACGAACCATGTGTCAGTCAGCTTGCGAAGCGGGCGGCCGTCCTGAGGATCCACGGTCGTGTGCGGCGACTCGCGGTCCCGGACGGTCTCCCCTGTGATGCCCCGTGCGGCCGGCGGTCACCCAACCGGAACGGCACGGAAACGATATCCCCGAGTGCCACCGTTGGGGAGGGTTCACGGCACTGAGTGCCAGGCAGTGACGAAGGACACCGTCCATACGGCAAGATGACCGGGTGACCGACCGCGACGCCGTCCCCTTCGACCTGGCCTCGATGCGCAAGCAGTACCGGGCCGAGGGCCTCTCCGTGAACGAGCTGGCCGCCACCCCCGTCGAGCAGTTCGCGCGCTGGTTCAAGCAGGCCGCGACGGAGGGCGGGCTGTTCGAGCCCAACGCCATGATCGTCTCGACGGCCGACGCCGAGGGCCGGCCCAGCTCCCGCACGGTGCTGCTGAAGCACTTCGACGAGCAGGGCTTCGTCTTCTACACGAACTACGACTCCCGCAAGGCCCGTGACCTGGCGGAGAACCCGTACGTCTCGCTGCTGTTCCCCTGGCATCCGATGGCCCGGCAGGTCATCGTGACCGGGGTGGCGCGGCGGACCGGGCGGGACGAGACGGCGGCGTACTTCCGGACCCGGCCGCACGGATCGCAGCTCGGGGCGTGGGCCAGCGCCCAGTCCTCGGTGATCGCCACCCGCGCGGACATCGACGGGGCGTACGCCGAACTGGCCGCCCGCTATCCCGAGGGCGAGCAGGTGCCCGTGCCGCCGCACTGGGGCGGTTTCCGGGTGGCCCCGCAGACGGTGGAGTTCTGGCAGGGCCGCGAGAACCGGCTGCACGACCGGTTGCGGTACGTGGAGCGGGCCGACGGGAGCTGGCGCGTGGAGCGGCTCAGTCCCTGAGCGGCCATCCCCGGGCGGGTACGCCCTAACGGCTGCCCAGCGCCCCCTCCAGCAGCCCCGCCCACTGCTCGACCACCCGTTCCCGGCGGGCCGTGTCGTCCGTGAGGAGGTTGGCCAGGCCCAGGCCGCGGGCCATGTCGAGGAGGCCCTGGACGGTTTCGCGGACGCCGGGGACGGATTCGTCGGCGGACAGCAGGTCGACGGCTATGCGGTGGGTTTCGCGGCCCACGCGGGATTCCAGTTCGGTGACGCGGGCGCGGAGCTGGTCCTCGTTGGAGGCGGCCACCCAGAGGTGGAGGGCCGCGCGGAACAGCGGTCCGGTGTAGAGGTCGACCAGGGCCGCGACGACGGCGTGCCGGTCTCCGGCCGCGCCCTCGGGGAACAGGGCGCGCAGGGCCGTGGAGCGTTCCTCGGCGACGTACTCGACGGCCGCCGTGAAGAGGTCCTCGCGGGTCGGGAAGTGGTGCTGGGCGGCGCCGCGGGAGACGCCGGCGCGTTCGGCGACGACGGAGACGGTGGATCCGGCCCAGCCGTGTTCGGCGAGGCAGGACACGGCGGCTTCCAGGAGCCGTTGCCGGGTGGCCCGGCTGCGGTCCTGCTTGGGGACTCGCTCCGCACGGTCTCTGTCCGCGCGGTCGACCGTGCTCACACCGCCCATGTCCTCACACCACCCATGCCGGATCCCGTCGTTCGAGGAAGGCCGTCATCCCCTCGCGGGCCTGCGGGGAGGAGAACAGCCGGGCCGAGAGCGCGGTCAGGACGGCCGCGTCCCGGTCGAAGGCTTCCAGCACCCTAGCCGTGAGCAGCCGTTTCGTCTCGGCCAGGGCGTCGGGGGCGGATCTGCGCAGGCCGTCGAGGATGGGGGCCAGTGCGGTGTCGACGTCGTCGGCGTGGGTGGTGAGCAGGCCGGTCGCGGTGGCCTCGGCGGCACCGAAGCGTTCGCCGGTGAGGTAGTAGCGGGACAGGGCGCGCGGGTCGGTGCGCGGCAGCAGCGGCAGGGAGATGACCGCGGGGGCGACGCCGATGCGGACCTCCGTGAAGGCGAAGGTGGTCTCGGTGGAGGCGGCGGCGATGTCGCAGGCGGCCAGCAGGCCGAGGCCGCCCGCGCGGACGTGGCCGGTGACCCGGGCGACGACCGGCTTGGGCAGGTCGATGATGCGGCGGAGCAGGGTGACCAGCGCCTCGGGGGGCGGCGGGTCCCTGAGGTCCGCGCCGGCGCTGAAGGTGTTGCCGGTGTGGGTGAGGACGACCGCGCGGACGCCGGGGTCCCGGCCGGCGTCCGCGAGGGCCTCGGCCAGTTCGCCGACGAGGGCCGCCGACAGGGCGTTGCGGGTGTGGGGCGAGTCGAGGGTGAGGGTTTCCACGGCACGCGCGCGTGCCCTGCCTATCAGGGTCATGCCCGCTCCCTGAGCTGTCGGCGGAGGATCTTCCCGGAGGCCGCCCGGGGGACGCCGTCGATGAAGGTGACGTGCCGGATCCGCTTGTAGGGGGCCACGCGCTCGGCGACGTACATCATGATCTCCGCCTCGGACAGGTCGGTGCGGTCCGGCCGGCGGACCACGTACGCGTGCGGGATCTCGTTGCCGTCGTCGTCGTACACGCCGATGACGGCCGCGTCGGCGATGCCCGGGTGGGTGAGCAGCAGGGCCTCCAGCTCGGCGGGGGCCACCTGGAAGCCCTTGTACTTGATGAGTTCCTTGACGCGGTCGACGACGTACAACCAGCCTCCCCCACCGTCCACATGCCCGACATCGCCGGTGTGCAGCCAGCCGTCGGCGTCGATCATCGCGCTGGTGGCGTCGGGGCGGCCGAGGTAGCCCTTCATGACCTGGGGGCCGCGGATGAGGATCTCGCCGGACTCGCCGGCGGGCAGGTCCTTGCCGGGATCGTCGAGGGAGACGATGCGCATCTCGGTGCCCGCGATGAGCTTGCCGACGGTTCCGGGCGGCGCGTCGTTCATCGCGTCCAGGGGGACGACGTGCGTGCCGGGCGACAGTTCCGTCATACCGTAGGCCTGGCCGATGGGCGGCAGGCCCAGCCGCTCGGAGCAGGCGGCGGCGAGGCGGGCGTCCAGGGGTGCTGCGGCGCTGATGACGTACTTCAGCGACGACAGGTCGTACTGCGCGACGGCCGGGTGCTTGGCCAGGGCCAGCACGATCGGCGGGGCCACGTACAGGGCGGTGATGCGGTGGTGCTGGACGGCCGCGAGGAACTGCTCCAGGTCGAAGCGCGGCAGGACGACGACGGTGGCGCCCTGCCTCAGCGGCGCGTTCATCAGGGCCGTGAGGCCGTAGATGTGGAAGAAGGGCAGAACCGCCAGAACGCGGTCTCCGGGGCCGGCGGGTATCGCCGGGTGGAGCTGGGCGAGGTTGGTGGCGATCTGCCGGTGCGTGAGCATCACGCCCTTGGGTGTGCCGGTGGTCCCGGAGGAGTACGGCAGGGCGGCGACGTCCTGCGCGGGGTCGATGGCGACCTGCGGCTCGGGGGCGGAACAGGCCAGCATGTCGATCAGGGAGCGGTGTCCGGTCGCGCTGTCGCACACGAAGATCTCGTGTACGCCGCCCGCGAGTTCGGCGGCCCGGCGCGCGATGTCCAGCAGCGGTGAGACGGTGATGATCCAGCGGGCCGCCGAGTCCGTCAGCTGCTTGGCGAACTCCTGGGCGGTGGCGAGCGGGTGCACGGTGGTGACGGTGGCGCCCGCGCGCGTGGCGGCGTAGAAGGCGGTCGGGAAGGCGATGGTGTTGGGGCTGTGCAGGGCGAGGACGTCGCCCTTGCGGACCCCGGCCTCGGCGAGGGCGGCGGCGACGCGCCGGTGGAAGCGGTCCACCTGCTCGTACGAGAGGGTGGTGCCGTCGGTGCCGTCGATCAGCGCCGGGATGTCGCCGAACTCCGCGGCCCGGGCCAGGACGGCGTCGTGGATGGGCAGGTCGACGGGCGGGACGTCTGCGTACTCGCTGCGGAACATGGTTCCTCCTCGCGCGCGGGGCGTCTCAGTACGACTTGGGCAGGCCCAGGGTCTGGTGGGAGACGTAGTTGAGAATCATCTCCCGGCTCACCGGGGCGATACGAGCCACGCGCGCGGCCGTTATCAGCGAGGCGAGACCGAACTCTCGGGTGAGGCCGTTGCCGCCGAGGGTGTGCACGGCCTGGTCCACGGCCTTCACACAGGCCTCCCCCGCCGCGTACTTCGCCATGTTGGCGGCCTCGCCCGCGCCCATGTCGTCGCCGGCGTCGTACAGCCGGGCCGCCTTCTGCATCATCAGGCGCGCGAGTTCGAGGTCGATGTGCGCCTGGGCCAGGGGGTGGGCGATGGCCTGGTGGGCGCCGATGGGAGTGTCCCAGACCTGCCGGTCGCGGGCGTACTCGACGGCTTTCGCGAGGGCGTGGCGGCCCATGCCGATCGCGAAGGCGGCCGTCATGATGCGCTCGGGGTTGAGGCCGGCGAAGAGCTGGAGGAGACCTGCGTCCTCGTCGCCGACGAGTGCGTCGGCGGGCAGCCGTACGTCGTCCAGCGTCAGCTCGAACTGCTTCTCGGCGGCGGTGAGTTCCATGTCGATGGGGCGGCGGGTGAAGCCGGGGGCGTCGCGCGGGACGATGAACAGGCAGGGCTTGAGGCGGCCGGTGCGGGCGTCCTCCGTGCGGCCGACGATGAGGGTCGCGTCCGCTAGGTCGACGCCGGAGATGAAGACCTTGCGGCCTTTGAGGATCCAGTCTCCGGTGTCCTGGTCGCGGCGTGCGGTGGTGGTGATGCGGTGGCTGTTGGAGCCGGCGTCGGGTTCGGTGATGCCGAAGGCCATGAGGCGGGAGCCGTCCGCCAGGGCCGGGAGCCACTGTTGTTTCTGGGCGTCCGTGCCGAAGCGGGCTATCACTGTGCCGCAGATCGCCGGTGACACGATCATCATGAGGAGGGGGCAGCCGGCCGCGCCGAGTTCTTCGAGGACGATGGAGAGTTCGGAGATGCCGCCGCCTCCGCCGCCGTATCCCTCGGGGAGGTTGACGCCGAGGTAGCCGAGTTTTCCTGCTTCGGACCAGAGTTGTGCGGGATCGTGGGGGCGGCCGTGGCGGTTGCCGAGTGCGGCGACTGCCTCTCGTAGGGCTTTGTGGTCTTCGGTGTCCATGGGGAGTCCTTTCGGGTGCGAGCCGTATGTGGCTTGTCGCGCAGTTCCCCGCGCCCCTAGAAGGTTTCTGTCACCACTGCCAACAGCGCGCCCGGCTCGACCTGTTGTCCTGCCACGACGCACAACTCACTCAGCGTTCCCGTGACCGGGGCCGTGATCTTGTGCTGCATCTTCATCGCCTCCAGCCAGAGGAGAGGGTCTCCGGCCTTCACGGGTGTTCCTGCGGTGAGGCCGTCGGCCACTCGGACGACCGTGCCCGGCATGGGGGCCAGGAGGGAGCCGGGGGCGTGCTGGGTCGTCGGGCCGGGGAAGCGGGGCAGGGTCGTCAGGGCGGTGGAGTTGACGTAGACCTGGTCGCCGTAGTGCCTCACCTCGAACTTGCGCCGGACTCCGTCCACTTCGAGGACGACGAGGTGCGCGTCGGCGTGCACCACCCGTACGCCGTCCGCCTCCAGGCCCGTGCGCGTGTGCCGGTAGTGGACCTCGTGTTCCTGCCCCGCCATGGCGTACCGCTTGGTCTGCGGTTGTGAGGGGACGTTGCGCCAGCCGCCGAAGCGGGAGCGGCCCTGGGCGTCGGCGAGGGCGGCGGCCAGGGGGGCGTGCGGGTCGGGGGACGGCTCGCTCAGGTGCGGCAGGTGGCGGTCGTAGAAGCCGGTGTCCATGCGGGCCGTGGTGAACTCCGGGTGGCGCAGGGAGCGGACCAGGAGGTCGCGGTTGGTGACGGGGCCGTGGATCACGGCCCGTTCCAGCGCGGAGGCGAGCTTGCGGACTGCCTCCGTGCGCGTGGGGGCGTGGGCCACGGCCTTGGCGAGCATGGGGTCGTAGTGGACGCCGATGTCGTCGCCGTCGGTGTAGCCGGTGTCGAGGCGGATGCCCTCGGGCAGGGCGAGGCGGTGCAGGCGGCCGGTCTGGGGGGACCAGTCGCGGGACGGGTCCTCGGCGTAGAGGCGGGCCTCCACGGCGTGGCCACGCGCGCGAGGCGGGGTGGTGTCGAGGGGGTGGCCCTCGGCGACGCGGATCTGTTCGGCGACCAGGTCGAGGCCGAACACGGCTTCCGTCACGGGGTGTTCGACTTGGAGACGGGTGTTCATCTCCAGGAAGTGGGCCCTGCCGTCGGCGACGAGGAACTCGACCGTGCCGGCGCCCGTGTAGTCGACGGCTCGGGCGGCCCGTACGGCGAGGGCGCTCAGCTCCTCCTGGAGTTCCTCGGAGAGGCCGGGGGCGGGGGCCTCCTCGACGACCTTCTGGTGGCGGCGCTGGAGGGAGCAGTCGCGGGTGCCGAGCGGCCAGACGGTGCCGTGGGTGTCGGCGAGGATCTGCACCTCGACGTGGCGGCCGTTCTCGACGTACGGCTCGACGAAGACCTCGCCGTCGCCGAAGGCGCTCTCCGCTTCGGCGCGTGCGGCGGCCAGTTCGGCGTCCAGGTCCGCCAGGTGCCGTACGACGCGCATGCCGCGTCCGCCGCCGCCCGCCGCCGCCTTCACCAGGACCGGGAGGTCGGTCTCGGTGACGTCGGTGAGGGGCTTCAGCCCCATCAGCCGCTTGGCGCGGGTCTTGGACGCCATCGCCTCGATGGCGTCCGGGGGCGGGCCGATCCAGACCAGGCCCGCGTCCAGGACGGCCCGGGCGAAGCCGGCGTTCTCGGAGAGGAAGCCGTAGCCGGGGTGCACGGCGTCCGCTCCGGCCGCGACGGCGGCTTTCACGATCAGGTCGCCGCGCAGGTAGGTGTCGGCGGGCGCGGCCCCCGGAAGTCGTACGCCCGTGTCGGCCACGCGCGCGTGGAGGGCGTTCTCGTCGGCGTCCGAGTGCACGGCGACCGTGCGGATGCCGAGCTCGCGGCAGGTGCGGAAGACGCGGCAGGCTATCTCGCCCCGGTTGGCGACGAGCACAGAAGTGATCACGGAAGGTTTCCTCACATCCGGAAGACGCCGAAGCCGCCGCGCGCGCCCTCGTAGGGGGCGGTGTGGATGGCGGAGAGGCACATGCCGAGGACGGTGCGGGTGTCACGCGGGTCGATGACGCCGTCGTCGTACAGCCGCCCGGACAGGAACATCGGCAGCGACTCGGACTCGATCTGCTGCTCCACCATGGCGCGCAGGGCCGCGTCCGCCTCCTCGTCGTACGGCTGTCCCTTCGCCGCGGCCGACTGGCGGGCGACGATCGACAGCACGCCCGCGAGCTGCTGCGGGCCCATCACGGCCGACTTGGCGCTGGGCCAGGCGAAGAGGAAACGCGGGTCGTAGGCCCGGCCGCACATGCCGTAGTGGCCGGCGCCGTAGGAGGCGCCCATGAGGACGGAGAGGTGCGGGACGCGGCTGTTGCTGACCGCGTTGATCATCATCGCGCCGTGTTTGATGATGCCGCCCTGCTCGTATTCCCTGCCGACCATGTAGCCGGTGGTGTTGTGCAGGAAGAGCAGTGGGATGTCACGCTGGTTGGCGAGCTGGATGAACTGGGTGGCCTTCTGGGACTCCTCGCTGAAGAGGACCCCTTGGGCGTTGGCCAGGATGCCGATCGGGTAGCCGTGGAGCGTGGCCCAGCCGGTGGTCAGGCTGGTCCCGTACAGCGGTTTGAACTCGTCGAAGTCGGAGGCGTCGACGATGCGGGCGATGACCTCACGCGGGTCGAAGGGGCTCTTGAGATCGCCGGGGACGATGCCGAGGAGTTCGTCGGCGTCGTACTTGGGGGGCTCGGCCGGGCCCGGATCGCCGTACGCCTTGCGGTGGTTGAGGCGGGCGACCACACGGCGGGCCTGCCGGAGCGCGTCCTGCTCGTCGACGGCGAAGTGGTCGGCGAGGCCCGACACGCGCGCGTGCATCCCGGCGCCGCCCAGGGACTCGTCGTCGCTCTCCTCCCCCGTGGCCATCTTCACCAGCGGCGGACCGCCGAGGAACACCTTCGCCCGCTCCTTGACCATGATCACGTGGTCGGACATGCCGGGGATGTAGGCGCCTCCGGCCGTGGAGTTGCCGAAGACGACCGCGAGGGTGGGGATCCCGGCGGCGGACAGCCGGGTCAGGTCCCGGAAGATGGCACCCCCGGGGATGAAGATCTCCTTCTGCGACGGCAGGTCGGCGCCGCCGGACTCCACCAGACTGATGCAGGGCAGCCGGTTGGTGAGCGCGATGTCGTTCGCGCGCAGGGCCTTCTTCAGCGACCACGGGTTGCTCGCGCCCCCGCGCACGGTCGGGTCGTTGGCCGTGATCAGGCACTCCACTCCCTCGACGACACCGATGCCGGTGACGAGGGAGGCGCCCACGGTGTGGTCGCTGCCCCAGGCGGCCAGCGGGGACAGCTCCAGGAAGGGCGTGTCGGGGTCGAGGAGCAGCTCGATCCGTTCACGGGCGAGGAGTTTGCCGCGCCGCCGGTGCCGCTCGACGTACTTCTCGCCGCCGCCCGCAAGAGCCTTGGCGTGCTCGGCGTCGAGTTCGGTGAGCTTGGCGAGCATGGTCTCGCGGTTGGCCCGGTACTCGGGGCCGCTCGGGTCGAGCGCGGAGGTCAGGACGGTCACAGCAGAGCCTCCGGTATGTCCAGGTGGCGGGAGCGCAGCCATTCGCCGAGGGCCTTGGCCTGCGGGTCGAAGCGGTGCCGGTCGGCGACGCCCGCGCCGAGGATGCCTTCGACGACGAAGTTGAGGGCGCGGAGGTTGGGCAGGACGTGCCGGGTGACGTTCAGCGGCCGGCTCTCGGGGATCAGCTCCTGGAACCGGTCGGTTGTCAGTGCGTGCACGAGCCAGCGCCAGGCGTCGTCCGTGCGGGCCCACACCCCGACGTTGGCGTTGCCGCCCTTGTCACCGCTGCGGGCGCCCGCGACGAGGCCGAGGGGGGCGCGCCGGGCGGGCCCGGGCGGCAGCGGCTCCGGCAGGGGCGGTTCCGGCACCTCGTCGAGTACGGCGGTGTCGGGGGCCGGCGGCACGGAGACCCGGCGCCCGTCATGGAGGACGGCCACATGGTCGACGGCACCATGGGGGACGTACACATCCTCGAAGACCCCATAGGGCGAGCCCTTTTCGGGTGGTGCCAGCACATGGAAGCCGGGGTAACTGGCGAGCGCCAGCTCCACGGCGGCCCCGCTCAGGGCCCGCCCGACCGTCTCCTGGTCGGGGTCCCGTACGACGAGCCGCAGCAGCGCGCTCGCCGTCTCCTCGCTCGGGGCGTCGGGCCGGTCGGTGCGGACCAGCTCCCAGCGCACGTCGGCGGCCTTGCCGAGGGCCGGTTCCATCTGCTCCCGCACCAGGGCGGCCTTGGCCTCGATGTCGAGGCCGGTGAGCACGAAGACGACCTCGTTGCGGAAGCCGCCGAGCCCGTTCAGCCCGACCTTGAGGGTGGGCGGCGGCGCCTCCCCTCGCACACCCTCGATCCGCACCCGGTCGGGCCCGTCCTGGGCGAGCCGCACGGTGTCCAGCCGGGCGGTGACGTCCGGCCCCGCGTACCGGGCCCCGGCCGTCTCGTACAGCAACTGGGCGGTGACCGTGCCGACGTCGACGAAGCCGCCGGTGCCGGGGTGCTTGGTGATGACGCAAGAGCCGTCCTCGTGGAGCTCGGCGAGCGGGAAGCCGGGCCGGCGCACGTCGCCGTCCCGGAAGAAGGCGTAGTTGCCGCCGGTGGCCTGCGCCCCGCACTCCAGCACGTGCCCGGCGACGACGGCCCCGGCCAGCCGGTCGTGGTCCGTCTCCTGCCACCCGAAGTGGGCGGCGGCCGGGCCGGTCACGAGTGCCGCGTCCGTCACCCGCCCGGTGACGACGACGTCGGCACCGGCCCGCAGACAGGCCGCGATCCCGAAGCCGCCGAGGTAGGCGTGGGCGGCGAGGCTGCCGGGGTGGGCGGCGGTGAGGTCGTCGCCCTCCACATGTGCGACGCGCACGGGGATGCCGAGCCGGTCGGCCAAGTGCCGTACGGCGTCGGCCAGTCCGGCCGGGTTGAGCCCGCCGGCGTTGGTGACGATCTTCACGCCCCGCTCGTGGGCGAGCCCCAGGCAGTCCTCCAACTGCCGCGGGAACGTACGGGCGTATCCGGCGCCCGGGTCCTTCAGCCGGTCCCGGCCGAGGATGAGCATCGTCAGCTCGGCGAGATAGTCACCGGTGAGGACGTCCAGGTCGCCGCCCGTGAGCATCTCGCGCATGGCGTCGAAGCGGTCGCCGTAGAAGCCGGAGGCGTTGCCGATGCGGAGGGTCACCGCGCCTCCCCTTTCGGGGTGCGGCCGGTGCCGGGCGGGCCCGCGAAGGCCTGGGCGATGTCCAGCCAGCGGTCGGCGTCGGGGCCCTCGGCGCGCAGGGCGAGATCGGCGCGGTGGGCGCGCTGGGTGACCAGGAGGCAGAAGTCTAGGGCGGGCCCGGTGACACGTTGCGGGGCGTCCTCGGGGCCGTACGCCCACAAGTCGCCGGAGGGGGCCTGGAGTTCGACGCGGAAAGGATCGGCCGGCGGAGTCAGCCCGTGCACGCCGTAGGCGAAGTCCCGGGTCCGCACCCCGAGCCGGGCCACATGCCGCAGCCGGTCGGTGGGTGGGCGCACCACACCGAGGGCGTCAGCCACATCCTGTCCGTGGGCCCAGGTCTCCATCAGACGGGCCGTCGCCATGGAGGCGGCCGACATGGGTGGGCCGTACCAGGGGAAGCGCGCCTTGGGCGGGGCGGCCCGCAGCGCCTCGTCCAACGCCGCACGGCCGTCGCGCCACCGCGCGAGCAGGTCGGCGGGCGGCAGTCCGGCGTCCTCCTCGGCGCCCTCGTCGACGAAGGAGCCCGGTGCGGCGAGGGCCTTCTCGACCAAGGCATGGAAGCCGTCGGCGTCCGTGACGGCGAGCAGGGCCGAACGGTCCGTCCAGGCCAGGTGGGCGATCTGGTGGGCGACGGTCCAGCCGGGCGCGGGGGTGGGGAGCGCCCAGCTCGGTGCGCTCAACCCGGCGACGAGGCGGTCGAGTTCCTCGCTCTCCTCGCGCAGGTCGTCGATCACGGACGTCGTCGGATCGGACACGGGCGCTCCCCTCGGGGCACGGCGGTGTGCGGGGGTGGTGCGGGGCGGTGCTGGTGGTGTGGCGTGCTGAGGAGCATGGCAGCGGGGCCAGAAACAATCAAGCGTGCTTGCATGTAAATGTGCCGGTGGCCGGAAGCGTGTGCTTCGGCGGCGCGCTCCATACACTCTGGGACACGCTCGTTCACTTGGTCGCGCACGGGTCACGCATCGGGGGAGACACAAGGATGAGCGACTGGAACCCGGGCGGGCAGCCGCCACCGTACGGCCCGCACGGCGGACAGCCGTACCCGCAGCCTGAGCCCGGCCCCTATGTGCCTCCGCACCAGCCACCGGGCATCGGCGGTGGCATCCGCCCCATGTGCCGCACTCCTATACCTCCTCCGATGCCACCGCAGGCGCCACCGCCCGGCCTCTTGACGCGGCTGCGGCGGCGGATCGGCCCCATTCGCACCGCGCGCCGGGTCTTCAAGCCGTCCCGGCCGGACCTCGTCGAGGATCCGTTCATCGCGCGCATGCAGAGGATCCGCACGTTCGTGGGGCTCGGCGCGGTGGTGTGGGTGTCGGTGTCCTACAAGATCGCCCACTCCGTCGAGGACATGGCGAGCGACCGATTCTCGCAGTCGTGGATCAGCGTGCTGGTGCTGTCCGTGACGCTCCCGGTGGTCGTGGGCGTCCTGACGGCCCTGACGGCTCCGTCGGCCCGCCGGGACCTGCTGCGCCGGGCCGCGAAATCGTTCGGCGCGATCCTGGCCCTCATCGCCGGGGTCTTCGTCTTCCCGGCCACGGTCGACATCCACCAGACCATGCCGCCGCTGCTCGCCATGACGCTGGTCTGGGACATGGCACTGATCGACGTGTTCACCGGGGCGTACGCGGGCGTGCCGGGGCCGGTGCGGGCGGTGTTCGCGCTCGGGGCCCCGCTGTCCGTGACCGCGGTCGGGCTGTGGGAGCTGCGGGTGCATTACGGGATCTCGGTGCGGGGGGTGCTGGCTCCCTAGAGGGCGCGGACGCCCCCTAGGGAGTCAGACCTGGCTCTCGCCGCCGTCGACGTACAGGTTGGCTCCGAGCATGAAGCCGCTCTGCTCGGAAGCGAGGAACGCCACCACGTCGGCGACCTCCTCCGGGCGTCCGATCCGGCCCAGCGGGACACCTGCGCTGAACAGTGCCTTGGTGACGGGCGTTTCTTGACTACCGCACGCGGGACTGCTGCGGAGTGTGAGCGCGCAGGGCCTCTGTGAGCCACCTGAACACCGGTGCCAGGCTGGGCGGGACGGGCCATCCGTTGATGACGGCCAGCAGGTGCCAGTAGCGCTCCGCGCGGGGATCGCCGGCGATCTCCAGGCGCGTCAGCAGCCAGTGGCGCAAGCCGGCGTCGTCGGCACGGCTGAAGGTCTCCGCGTAACGGGCGGTGAGGGCGTCGACGACGGGTGCGGCCGCGGCCGCGGCCGGGGCGATACCGGCATCGAGCGCGCGGCCGACGCTGTCGCGGACGGTCTCGGTGAGGTCGTGGTGCAGGCCGGTGACGTCGCCCTGGGCGCGCTCGGCCGCCTGGTACTCGGCCATGCGGCGGACGGCGGCGCGGAAGTCGGGGTCCTGGATGAGTTCGGCGAGTTCCACCCAGGCGTCGACCTGATGGGGTTCGGGGTCGTCCGGCAGTTCGGGCATGGCCGAGCGGATCATGTCGACGAAGTCGGCGTTGGCGTCGAACCTGCCGAAGGTGTCGTCGATGAAGTCGGTGACAAGGCGTCGGCGTTCGTCGTCGGAGAGCTTGGCAAGCTTGTGCATGAGGTCCATTTCCTCGGGCGTGGAGCCCCTCTTGGCCACCGCTCGCAGCACCGCGCGCCGCAGTCGGAGGGTGCGGATCTGCACGTCCAGGGCGTCGGCGTGTGCGGCCGCGACCTCGGGCACCGAGACCTCCCGGTCCAGCACCTCCCGGATGACAGCAAGGTCGAGCCCCAGGTCACGCAGGGTGCGTACCAGATCCAGACGCGCCAGTGCGCCGATGTCATAGAGGCGGTAGCCAGCCGGGCTGCGGTCCGTCGGCGGCACGATTCCGGTGTCGGAGTAGAACCGAATGGTCTTGACCGTCAGCCCGGTCCGCCGGGCCAGGGCCCCGATCGTGAAGAGGGTGTCGCCGTCCATGCCTGTACCTTCGTGCCTCCCCCTACGGGAGACTCAAGCCCAGTCTCCCCGCAGACCTCAGCCGTCGATGTCGAGCGCCGTCCCGTACAGCCGGTCCACGTGCAAGCGGACGACCACCCGCCGTTCGGCCACCAACTGCTCCAGGAACGTGTCTTCGTCCTGCGGCCTGGCCTCCTCCGGGATGATCCCGAGCAACTCCCGCCCGACCTCGTCGCCGGGAACCGTCGTGACGTCGGACACCTCCGCCTCGCCCTCCGCGACGGCGAACGACCACACGTCACCGCCCTGCACATGCAGCGCCGCGCGCGGATTGTGCCGCAGCTGCCTGACCTTGACGCGGTCGGCCGTCGTCGAGAACCGCACAATCCGGGCCTCGGGGTCCCAGCCGTAGACCATGGTGGTCAGATGGGGCCGGCCGTTGCGCTTGACGGTGGCGAGCGTGCCGAACTGCTGCTTGCCGAGCAGGTCCGAGAGGGCTTCCTCGGACAGCGGGCGGGGTGCGGGGCCTTGAGTCATGACCAGGCCAACTCCGGTGGCCGCGCGGAAATTTCACGACGGCGAACGCACCGCCGTTAGGGTGGCTCGCATGGGCGCCGACGTGGACACGGGGATCGAGATGGTGGGCGTCCCGCCAGGGCGCGTGACGCTGTCCGACCGGCGGACGCAGCGGAGTTGGGCGGTCGACGTCGCGTCGTTCCGGATGTCGGCGGTGCCGGTCACCCAGGCCTGGTACGCCCAGGTCACGGGCGAGCGGCCGAGTGCCGCCCGCGGTGAGCGGCTGCCCGTCGAGGGCGTGTCGTGGTGGGACGCGGTCCGGTTCTGCAACGCGCTGTCCCGGGCGGAGGGGCTGACACCGGTGTACCGCCTGCGTGACGACTCGGAGTCGGTCGGCCGGGACGCCTCCGGTGACGGGTACCGGCTGCCGACCGAGGCCGAGTGGGAGCACGCCTGCCGGGCCGGCGGCAGCGGGCCGCGGTACGGGCGGCTCGACGAGATCGCCTGGTATCGCGGCACCTCACAGGAGCGGATCCACCCCGTGGGCGGCAAGCGGCCCAACGCGTGGGGCCTCTACGACATGCTGGGCAATGTCTGGGAGTGGTGCTGGGACGTCTACGACGCCGAGGTCTACGGCACCTACCGGGTGCTGCGGGGCGGCGGCTGGGCCGACGAGCACTGGAGTTGCCGT
Organism: Streptomyces sp. NPDC050416; assembly: GCF_044458845.1. Lineage (NCBI taxonomy): Bacteria > Bacillati > Actinomycetota > Actinomycetes > Kitasatosporales > Streptomycetaceae > Streptomyces > Streptomyces sp. NPDC050416. The sequence continues at coordinate 273,190 of NZ_JBITII010000012.1, read as the reverse complement.
GCCTCCGTACGGCGCCGCAGTCATCCGACGTTCCGGATCGACGACGTCGGGTTTCGCGTGGCGCGCGCGTCCCGGCCGCAGTGAACGCGTCCGGTCGCTCTAGCCCTCCAGGCCCGTACCCTCCAGCGCCGCCGTCTTCCGGCGGTCGCTGCCGCGTCCGCGCCCGACCTGGGTGCGTACCGCTCCCATGCTCGCCACGATGACGAGGGCGATCGCGGCGGCCTCCATGGCGGTGAGGGCCTGGTCGAGGAGGAGGAAGCCGGCCGTCGCGGCGATGGCCGGTTCCAGGCTCATGAGGATCGCGAAGGTGGAGGCGGGCAGGCGGCGCAGGGCGAGGAGTTCGAGGGTGTAGGGCAGGACCGAGGAGAGCAGGGCCACCGCAGCGCCCAGGCCCAGCGTCACCGGGTCGAGCAGCTTCGTGCCCGACTCGGCGATGCCCAGCGGCAGGAACAGCACCGCCCCCACGGCCATCGCCAGGGCCAGGCCGTCCGCCTGCGGGAAGCGGCGGCCCGTACGGGCGCTGAAGATGATGTAGGCCGCCCACATGGCGCCGGCACCCAGGGCGAAGGCCGCTCCTGTGGGGTCGAGGCCGCTGAAGCCTCCGCCGCCGAGGAGGAAGACGCCGGCGAGGGCGAGGGCCGCCCACACGACGTTGATCGCGCGGCGGGACGCCAGGACCGAGAGGGCGAGAGGGCCGAGGACCTCCAGGGTGACCGCGGGGCCCAGCGGGATGCGGGCGACGGCCTGATAGAAGAGGCCGTTCATCGCGGCCATGGTGATGCCGAAGACGACGACCGTGCCCCAGTCGGTGCGCGAGTGGCCGCGCAGGCGCGGCCGGCAGACCAGCAGCAGGACGGCGGCCGCCACGAGCAGCCGCAGCGCCACCACCCCGAGGGCGCCCGCCCTCGGCATCAGCATCACGGCCAGCGCGCCGCCGAACTGCACCGAGACCCCGCCCGCGAACACCAGGCCCACCGGCCCGAGGGAGCCCAGCCTGCCCGGCCCCGCGGCCGGTGCGCCGGCGGTGGCGGTGGCGGTCGTCGCGGACTGGGGCGTGGTGGCGGTGTCCGGAGGGGTCACGGGCGATCCTGTGCTCGGCGTACCTACATCTACATACACGCTAACGTGCATCAAGATGTACTTCAAAGTCCAGAGTAATGGACTCGGCCAGGCGCGTAAACCGTTTATGCCACTGTCTCGGAATGCTCCGGGGCCGGTCTCTCAGCGGCGGGCCAGGTACAGGCTCAGCGCCTTGTACAGCAGCCGGTTGATCGGGAAGTCCCACTCGCCCAGGTACTCGACGGCCTCGCCGCCCGTGCCCACCTTGAACCGGAGCAGGCCCAGCAGGTGGCTGGACTCCTCCAGCGTGTCGGTGATGCCGCGCAGGTCGTAGACGGCGGCGCCGAGTTCATGGGCGTCCGTCATCATGCGCCACTGCACGGCACTGCTCGGCTGGACCTCGCGCCGCCGGCTGGTGGAGGCGCCGTAGGAGTACCAGACGTGGTCGCCGACGGTCAGCATCGTCGCTCCGGCCAGCACCTCGCCGTCGTGGTAGGCGAGGTAGAGCCGCATCCGGTCCGGGTGCTCGGCGGTGAGCGCGCTCCACATGCGCTGGAAGTAGGGCAGCGGGCGCGGGATGAAGCGGTCCCGCTCGGCGGTCTCGCGGTACAGCTCGTGGAAGGCCGGCAGATCGTCGTAGCCGCCGCGTACGACCTTCACGCCGGCCTTCTCCGCTTTGGTGATGTTGCGCCGCCACTGCTGGTTCAGGCCGCCGCGGATGTCCTCCAGCGACCGTCCGGCCAGCGGCACCTGGAAGACGTACCGGGGCTGTCCCGCAGCGAAGCCGTCCTCGCCGCCGGGTTCGGTCTGCCGCCAGCCCATGCGGCGCAGGGTGTCCGCGACCTGGCCGGCCCGCGGTTCGAACGACGTCGCCCGCACGTCGCGCAGGCGCCGGGCGGCCGGGTCCGCGATCGCCGCCTTGACCGCCTCGGCGCTCCAGCGGCGCACCACGACCGGCGGGCCCATCCGCACCGCGAACGCGCCCTGTCTGCCGAGGTGGGCGACCATCGGCTCCAGCAGACGTTCGAGGCCGGGCTCGTGCCAGTCGATGAGCGGGCCCTCGGGCAGGTACGCCAGGTACCGCGGCAGTCCGGGCAGCCTCGGCCCGGGCAGCGGACGCAGCAGCACCAGTCCGGCGCCGACGAGCTGCCCGGCCCCGTCGAACCAGCCGAGGCTCTCCGACCGCCAGTCGGGCTTCACCTCACCCCAGGAGGGGAGCTGCGTGTGGCTGGCGGAGGGGCGGGCCGCGACGAACGCGAGGTGCTCGTCACGGGTGATCGGCTGGACGCGGACGCTCATGCACGGGCTCCTTCGAGTGGCTGGTGCCGAGAGCCTAGGAGCGGCTCCGCCCCTCCCCCGGCTCAGACACTCGGGTCCGGCCGTCCCGTGGCCCGAACGCCTCAAGCGCGTCCAGCGGCTACCACTCGCCCCAGATTCATCGCCCGTCCTCCGGGGCGTTCGCTTCTTCTTCCTCCAGCGCCCCCGCCAGTACCTCCGCCAGGTGCCTGCCCCGCACGCCCGCCAGCTGCTCCAGCTGCGTGCGGCAGGAGAAGCCGTCCGCGAGGACGACCGTGCCGTCGGGGGCGTCCCGTACCGACGGCAGGAGCTGTTCCCCGGCGCATGCGGCGGACACCTCGTAGTGGCCCCTCTCGAAGCCGAAGTTCCCCGCGAGGCCGCAGCAGCCGCCGCTCAGCTCGCCGGTGAGCCGCGCGGCTCCGCGCAGCCGGCGGTCGGCGGCGTCGCCCAGCACCGCGTGCTGGTGGCAGTGGGTCTGGCCGGCCACCGGGCGGTCGACGCGCGGCGGTGTCCAGTCGGGGGCGTGGCGTTCCAGCGTCTCCGCGAACGTGCGGACCTTGGCGGCGAGGCGGGCCGCGCGCGGGTCGTCGTGCAGCAGCTCGGGGACGTCCGTGCGCAGGGCCGCGGCGCAGCTCGGCTCCAGGACCACGACCGGGGCGTCGGTCTCCAGCACCGGTTCCATCAGGTCGAGCATGCGGCGCATGACCGCTCGGGCGCGGTCCAGCTGCCCCGTCGACACGTACGTCAGCCCGCAGCAGACGTGGCCCCGGCCCCGCAGCAGCGACAGCGGGTCGAGCGCGACGGTCCTGCCGTCGCCCACCGGCGGTTTCTCCAGACGCACGGTCGGCGGCAGCGCCACCCGCAGCCCGGCCGCCTCCAGCACCCGCACGGCGGCCCGTCCCACGGAGGGCGAGAGGTACTCGGTGAAGGTGTCGGGCCACAGCACGACCAGGTCGCCGCCCTGCACGGAGGCCCGGCGCCGCTCCCACCACCGGCTGAACGTCCGGGTCGCCACCCGGGGGATCTCCCGCTCCGGGGCGATGCCGCCCAGCCGTTTCGCCGCCCGGGCGCAGGGCCGCAGCCGGGCCAGGGCGTTGACCAGCCGCGCCGTGCGCGTACGGGACACGGCGCGCAGCCACACCGGCAGCCGGCCCATGGCGTAGTGCGCGGCCGGGCGGCGCCGGCCGGCGTAGTGGTGGTGGAGGAACTCCGCCTTGTACGTGGCCATGTCCACCTCCACCGGGCAGTCCGACCGGCAGCCCTTGCAGGACAGGCACAGGTCCAGGGCGTCCCGCACCTCCGTGGAGCGCCAGCCGTCGGTCACCACCTCACCGGCGAGCATCTCGTGCAGCAGCCGGGCCCGCCCGCGCGTGGAGTGCTGCTCCTCGCCGGTCACCCGGAAGGACGGGCACATGACGGCGGAGCCGGACACCGACGTCGTACGGCACTTGGCGACGCCCACGCAGCGACGCACCGCCGCCGAGAAGTCACCGCCGTCGGAGGGATAGCCGAAGGCGACGTCGACGGGCTCGCGGGGGAGGACGGAGAAGCGCAGGCCGGCGTCCAGGGGCGCGGGGCGCACCAGCATGCCGGGGTTGAGGAGGTCGTCGGGGTCCCACACCCCCTTCGCCCGCTCGAACAGGCCGACCATCTCCGGCCCGTACATCCTGGGCAGCAGTTCCGCCCGCGCCTGCCCGTCGCCGTGCTCCCCGGACAGCGAGCCGCCGTGGGTCACCACCAGCTCCGCGAGCTCCTCGGAGAAGCGGCGGAACCGGGCGATGCCGGGCTCCGTGAGCAGGTCGAAGTCGATCCGGACGTGGATGCAGCCGTCCCCGAAGTGCCCGTACGGCGTGCCGCGCAGGCCGTGGGCGGCCAGCAGCGCCCGGAAGTCCCGCAGATACGGCCCGAGCCGGGCGGGCGGCACCGCGCAGTCCTCCCAGCCGGGCCAGGCCTCCGTCCCGTCCGGCATCCGGGTCGCCGTACCGCTCGCGTCCTCCCGGATCCGCCACAGCGCACGCTGCACCGCCGGGTCGGTCACCACCAGGGCGTCCACGACATCGGCCGCCCGCACGATCGCCTCCGCACGCGCGCGTGCCTCCCCGGCCGACTCCCCACCGGTCTCCACGAACAGCCAGGCCGCGCCCCGCGGCAGCGCGGCCGGGGACGGCACCAGGTCCGCCGCCATGCCCTCCACCGTCAGCGGGCCGAACGGCAGCAGCCCCGCAGCGGCCTCCGCCGCCGCGCTCTCGTCGGCGTAACCCAGCACGGCCAGCGCACGCGCGCGTGGTGCCTCGACGAGTCGTACGACCGCTTCCGTCAGCACGCCCAGCGTGCCCTCGGAACCGCAGAAGGAGCGGGTCACGTCGGCGCCCCGCTCGGGCAGCAGGGCGTCCAGCGCGTACCCGGAGATGCGGCGGGGCAGCTCCGGGAAGCCCGTGCGCAGCCGGGCCAGTTCGCCGTCCACCAGCTCCCGCAGGCCGTCCGGCGCCCCGGCCCACTCCTGCCCGAGCCGCAGCCGCCGCCCGCGCGCGGTGATCACGTCCAGCTCGCGCACACTGTCGGCGGTCGTCCCCCAGGCCACCGAGTGCGAGCCGCACGAGTTGTTGCCGATCATGCCGCCGAGCGTGCAGCGGCTGTGGGTGGAGGGGTCGGGCCCGAACCGCAGCCCGTGCGGGGCCGCCGCCTCCTGGAGCCGGTCGAGCACCAGCCCCGGCTGCACGACGGCCGTACGCGCCTCGGGATCCAGGGTGACCAGCCGGTTCATGTGCCGGGTGAAGTCCAGGACGACACCCGTCCCGGTGGCCTGCCCCGCGATGGACGTGCCCCCGCCCCGGGGCACCACCGGCACGCCGTGGGCCCGGCACACCTCCAGCACGCCGGCCACGTCGTCGGCGTCGCGCGGGGCGACGACGCCGAGCGGGACCCGGCGGTAGTTGGAGGCGTCCATGGTGACCAGTGCCCGGGAGGTGACGTCGAAGCCCACATCGCCCCGGACGACCTTGCGCAGCTCGGCCTCAAGATCCGTCATACGTCCAGCAAACCAGCCTCACGTCGACACGAACCCCGTCTCACCCGACGGAACGCGTTTCGCCCAGGTTTCCTCACCGGCTAACCTCCAGAGCGTGGCTGAGATCCAGATTCCTGCTGACATCAAGCCCGCCGACGGTCGATTCGGCGCGGGCCCCTCCAAGGTGCGGGTGGAGGCGCTGGACGCCCTGGCCGCCACCGGTACGTCCCTGCTCGGCACCTCCCACCGCCAGGCCCCTGTCAAGAACCTGGTCGGCAAGGTGCGTGAGGGCATCCGTGAGCTGTTCCAGCTCCCCGACGGGTATGAGGTGGTCCTCGGCAACGGCGGCTCCACCGCGTTCTGGGACATCGCGACGCACGGCCTGATCGAGAACAAGTCGCAGCACCTCAGCTTCGGCGAGTTCTCCTCCAAGTTCGCCAAGGCCGCCAAGCTCGCGCCCTGGCTGGCCGAGCCGGACGTCATCTCCAGCGACCCGGGCACGCACCCCGAGCCGGTCGCCGAGGCGGGCGTCGACGTGTACGCCTTCACCCACAACGAGACCTCCACCGGTGTCGCCATGCCGATCAAGCGCGTGGCCGGCGCGGACGAGGGCGCCCTGGTGCTCGTCGACGCCACCTCCGGGGCCGGCGGCCTCCCCGTCGACATCGCCGAGACGGACGTCTACTACTTCGCCCCGCAGAAGTCCTTCGCCTCCGACGGCGGCCTGTGGATCGGCGTCTTCTCCCCGGCCGCGATCGAGCGCGCCGAGCGGATCCACGCGAGCGGCCGCCACGTCCCGGAGTTCTTCTCGCTCCCGACGGCGATCGACAACTCCCGCAAGAACCAGACGTACAACACCCCGGCCCTCGCCACGCTGTTCCTCCTCAACGAGCAGCTGGAGTGGATCAACGGCCAGGGCGGTCTGGACTGGTCGGTCCGCCGCACCGCCACGTCCGCGCGGACGCTGTACGGCTGGGCCGAGGACGTCAAGTTCGCGAACCCGTTCGTCACCGACCCGGCCAAGCGCTCCCAGGTCATCGGCACGATCGACTTCACGGACGAGGTCGACGCCGCCGCCGTCGCCAAGGTCCTGCGCGCCAACGGCATCGTCGACACCGAGCCCTACCGCAAGCTCGGCCGCAACCAGCTGCGCGTCGCGATGTTCCCGGCGATCGACCCGGCGGACATCGAGGCCCTGACGAAGTGCGTCGACTATGTGATCGAGAAGCTCTGACCTTCTCGCATACGTGACCGAGGGCGCCCCGCCTGTGCGGGGCGCCCTCTCGCGTACAGCCGCGGGCTACCCGGCGGCGCATGTGGCGGTGCCCCGAGTGGCTGGCGGTCGATCCAAGTCGCGGGCGGCGTGGGGACGTTGCAAGTATCAAGTGGACGCCTCAAGGAGGACCTGTCATGATCTTTTGGCTCCGGGCGAGCGCCTGGGGCTGCAGTACAGGTGAAGTCCTGGAGGAATCGATCCTCTGGGGGAGGGACGGAACGGATGAAGAGTCGAATACTTGGCAGGTCTGGGCGCCTCGCCGTCACGGTGGCCGGCGCCACTCTCGCCCTCGGGCTGAGCATCGGCAGCGCTCCGGCGTGGGCCTACATCCAGGCCTGGCAGGGTGACGACACTGCCAAGGGTTACGACAGTGATCGCCGTCTCCGAGTCTGTGACATGGAGAGCGACACGAACGCGGTAGAGGGCGAGTACTTCCGCGTCTACGACAACAGTTCGAGCCACCTCTGGGACAAGAACGGCGCTGGTCCGGACAACTGCGTGGGAAGCGGCGAGGGTGCCGTCCTCAACAAGGTCCGAGTCTGTGAGCAGCAATTCGCCAAGCCGGATGCGTGCGGCTCCTGGGCATACCGGATCTAGAGCGACTGCGGTGCGCCCGTTGCCGTCGAGGTGACGGGCGCGTTCTCGTGTTCAACCACTGCCTTCCTCGCAAGGGACTTTTGGTGCGGAATCCCGTCCTCCAACTGCATGACGTCCGGCTCCAGCTGGCTGACCGTGTGCTTCTCAACGGCGTAGATCTCACTGTCGCGGAGGGCGAGTCCGTCGCGTTGATGGGGCCCAGTGGCAGCGGAAAGAGCTCGCTGCTCTCGTGTGTCCTGGGGCTCATGAGCCCGGACAGCGGAACCATCGAGGTGGCGGGTGCGAACGTCACGTCACTACGGGCCGGCGCGAGGGCACGACACCGGTCACGCCATATCGGCATGGTCTTCCAGTTCGGTGAACTGCTCCCCGAGCTGACAGCTCTGGAGAACGTGATGCTCGCTGCCATGCTGGGCGGTGTGCGACGCTCCCGCGGACGGAGCGCTGCTGAAGAACTCCTTCGCGACCTCGGTATCTCTGATACCTCGGTGTCCACGGGATCGCTGTCGGGTGGGGAGCGCCAGCGGGTGGCGATCGCTCGGGCACTGGTCAACCGGCCGTCATTGATTCTTGCCGACGAACCCACCGGCGCACTCGATGACGACAACCGCGACCGCGTCAGTCAACTGTTGTATTCGCTGCCCTCCCGATGGGGCTGCGGGCTTCTGCTCGTCACGCATGATCAAGACGTGGCGGTCGGCGCTGAGCGCGTCGCACGGATCACGGACGGGCAGATCAGCATGGGGGCTCAGACGTGGAGCGTCTGAGCGGGCGCGGCTTGACGCGGCAGCTGATGGCTGTGGGCCTACGGGCCTCCAAGGGCGGTCCAGGACACCGGCTGCGGAGTCTCGCGCTCGCACTGGCCACCGCGTTCCTCTGCTGTGCCGTCGGCACAGTGATCATCACCGTGGCGGCAGACAGTGCGCAGCAGAGCCACGCCCAGGCAAGAGCACCTCGATTCACCGGAAAGTTCCCAGGAGAGCGTGCTGTCGCCCACTGGCGGGAGAGCGGTGACACGGTCGGCGGACTTCAGCACAGTGTCATCTTCATCGAGCCGCTGACTCCCAGCGCCTCGCCGCCCCCAGGCCTGACCGAATGGCCGCGGCCGGGGGAGGCCGTACTCTCTCCAGCGCTTGCGGCGGCAGGGCAGCGTGAGGGCATTTCCGACCGTTACGGACGGGACGCGGGGAGAATCTCCGCTGAAGGCCTCACGTCTCCCTCGGAGCGGTTGGCCTATGTCAGACCGACGGCCACCAAGTCCCCTGAGTGGGACGAGACGATGCGGATCTCTGGCTTCGGCGACCCTGATCCCACGCCGTTCGGAGACTCGATCAGCGTGGTCGATGCTGACGCGTTCATGGCGGCTGTGATCGGCTTTCTGGGCCTTCCGGCCGCTGTCCTGACCGTGGTGGCCTTGCGCTGCGGTTCGGCTTCACGTGACCGTCGTACGGCGTTGCTCGACGCACTCGGCGGCACTTGGCGGCACCGGGCCCTTGTCTGCATGGGCGAAGCGCTGTGGCCGGTGGTGGCAGGCGCCTTGATCGGCACGGCGCCGCTCCTGGCGGCGGCGTACACCGACATCGCCATTCCGCTCACCGACTACACGCTCCCGGCGGCGGCCGTTCGTGCCTGGCTGCCGGCTGTCCTCCTCGGCGCGGCCGGTGCGGCCGCGGGAGTGCTTGTCTCCTCGGTGTTGCTGCATCGAAAGAAGGGAGACGGTCGTTCCCCACGCACGCTGACCAGGGGCCGGGTGAAGCGGCGTTACGCGCTGCTGTGCGCGCTCGGCCTCGGGATGGCCATGCCGGTCGATCTCGGGCCGCTGGCTCCGGATTACCGCGTCAGTATCGTGCAGTACGCGATCGGCATCGTCCTGACACTCGCGACTCTGCCTACGTTGATCGCCTGGGTGATGACGGTCCTCGGGCGACGGCTGGCCGGTCGGTCGATCACGAAGCAGTATTCGGGCGGGCTCATCGCGGGCCGTTGGCTGCACGCGTATCCGGGAGTCATCGCGCGTCTCGTTGTGGCAGTCGTGGTGGGTCTGGGGTTGGTCAGTCAGGTGCAGCTGTGGGTGAGCCGAACCACGGTAGCGGCGACCGAGGCCAGGAAGACGTTCGACGCCCTGGGGGACAGCGTCCTGATCATCAGAAGCCGTGTCCAGCCGACCCCGCGGATCAAGGCGTTCGAAGAGGATCTGGGACAGGGACGCGCTCTGTTCGCTCTGCTCCAAGATCGGCGTGAGCCGGCCGTACTCACAGGTCCCTGCGCGAGCTGGAAGGCTGTTCAACTACCCTGTCCACCCGCTCGGTCCACCGTCCTTCGCGAAGACGATCGGCGACTGAGCGAGCTGGGGCGCTGGGAAACAGGGACACCGGACCTGCGCATCGCTACCGGCGACCTACCCACGACGGGGAAGCCCGGTGGTGGCGCAGAGGTCAAACTCGTTGTGATCTCTGACCCAGGTGACGCGTCAGCCGGTAGCACGGTCCGGGAAGCCGCGTATCGCCATCTGGGGACGGCGCCCCTGGTCAACGTCCTTGCAGGTGTGCAGCTCGGTGGCGCCTTGCTGGACGAGACCATCGCGGACTGGGTGACTCTGCTCGGGCTGGGGGGCATGCTCATGGCTGCACTTGCCGCCGCCTTCAGCGCCTTGGCGGAGTTCCAGGTCTTCGGAAGCCGACTCGCTCCCGTAGGCGTCCTGGCGGGAGACACACACGTGTTCCGGTCCACCGCACTGTGGTACTTGTCCGTCCCGATCGGCGTAGCCGGTTTTGCAGGCGCCGTCGTGTCCACCGTCCTCGGATACCCGATGGTGACCACTGGCGGGGCCCGCTGGGCTCCGGAGCTCACTGCCGTGACTGTCGTGGGTAGCACGATGCTGGCGATCTGTGTTGGCCTCGTGGGAGGCCAGGGAGTGATCGCCCGGGCCAGAAATTGGAGACCGGGCGCTGACTGATCGGCCTCCTGGACGCATGAGTTCTACGTGATCGAGAAGCTCTGATCTTGGCGGACGATGAGGGGCGCCCGGGATGTTCCGGGCGCCCCTCACGTCATGTCAGGCGATGCTCACGCGAGCGCGCTCAGACCCCGGAGCCCAGGATCCCGCGCAGGGTGTCGCCGACCGTCGCGACGGCCGACTGGCCCGTGCTCGGCGTCTTCCCCGCCGTGGCCTGCGGCTTCGGGTCGGGCAGCTTCTTGCAGACCGCGTCGGCCACGCCGCTGCCGTGCGGCACCTTGCCGCTGGTGAGGTACGTCGCCAGGTACTTGTCGAGGCAGGCGTTGCCGCTCAGCGAGATGCCGTGGTTGCCGCCGCCCTGCTCCACCACCAGGCTGGAGCCCTTCAGCAGCCGGTGCATGGTGACACCGCCCTGGTACGGGGTGGCCGCGTCGTCCGTCGCCTGGAACAGCAGCACCGGCGGGAGCTTGGCGTTGGCCACGTTCACCGGCTTCAGCGACTTCGTCGGCCAGAACGCGCACGGCGCGTTGTACCAGGCGTTGTTCCAGGTCATGAACGGCGCCTTCTCGTACACCGCCCAGTTGTCCTTGCGCCACTGCTTCCAGTCGCGCGGCCAGGACGCGTCACGGCACTGCACCGAGGTGTAGACGCTGTAGCCGTTGTCGCCGGAGGCGTCGATGGCGGCGATGTTGTCGTACGCCTTCACCAGCGCGGCGGTGTCCTTCTTGTTGACGTACGCCGCGAACGTCTGGGCGAGGGTGGGCCAGTAGGCGTTGTTGTAGCCGCCGGGTATGAAGATGTCCTCCAGCTCGGAGGCGCCCACCTTGCCGCCCGCCGGCTTCTTGGCCAGGGCCGCCCGCATCGCGTACCACTTGGCCTCGACCTTCTTCGGGTCGGTGCCGAGCTTGTACGTCGAGTCGTACTTGGCGATCCACGCCATGAGCGCCTTGTGGCGCTTGTCGAAGGCGTAGTCCTGCTGGATGTTGTCGTCGTACCAGACGCCGGTCGGGTCGACGATCGAGTCCAGCACCAGGCGCCGCACGCGCTCGGGGAACAGCTTGGCGTAGACCGAGCCGAGGTAGGTGCCGTACGAGTAGCCGAAGTAGTTGATCTTCTTGGCGCCGAGGGCCTTGCGGATCGAGTCCATGTCCTTCACGGCGCTGACCGTGTTGATGTACGGCAGGACGTCGGCGTACTTCTTGCCGCAGGCCTGGGCGAAGGACTTGGCGCGGTCGAGGTTGGCCTTCTCCAGCGCGGGCGTGCTGGGCACGGAGTCGGGGCGCACCGGGTCGAAGTGGCCCGGCTTGCAGTCCAGGGCGGGCTGGCTCTTGCCCACGCCGCGCGGGTCGAACCCGATGACGTCGTACTGGGCGGCGACCTCCGTCGGCAGGGAGGACGCGACGAACCCGGCCAGCGACAGGCCGCTGCCGCCGGGGCCGCCGGGGTTGACCAGCAGCGGGCCCTGGTACGTCTTTGCGGTGTGCGGCACGCGGGACAGCGCCAGCGTGATCTGCTTCCCCTGCGGCTTGGCGTAGTCGAGCGGCACCTTCACCGACGCGCACTGGAGCGTCGGGTAGTCCTCCGTGGCGCACTTCTTCCACGTGACCTTCGCGGCCTGGGCGGTGTTCGCGGAGTGCGGCGCGCTGGCGCTGGCGGGGACGGCGGTGAGCGTCCCGGCCAGGACGACGGTCGCGCCGCACAGGACGGCTGCGCTTCTTCTCATGGAGTTCTCTCAGAACGGTGAGGGGGGTCAGGACCGCGGGTCCCACGGTCCGTCCCGCATCGTTTCGGAAGAGCGCGCCATGCACGTACGTTTTCGACCAAGACTTGACCGAATCGAGTCATGGCATCTGTTCAAGTGCCTTCAGAAACAGGGGCGTTCCGGCGATTTCCGGAACGCCCCTCGCCTCTCACCTCTCACCTCACTCCGCGGTCAGGTCGCCGTACAGCTCACGCTCGGCACGCTTCCGCCCCCGGGCGCACCGCCCAGGCCGAAGCTCGCCGAACCTCCTGCGGGCACGCTGCCGTTGTGCGCGGCGTTCACCGCCGTGACGGTCGCGCCGTTCTGGGTGTGCGAGGCGTTCCACATGCTGGTGACCTTCTGGGATCCGCTCCATGTCCAGCTCACCTTCCAGGACTTGAGCGGCACGGTGCCCGTGTTGGTCACCTTCACCTCGGCGTTGAAACCGCCGCCCCAGTCGCTGCTGACGGTGTAGGCGGCGGAGCAGGCGGCCGTACCGCCGGGGTCGCCCGGTTCGCCCGGTCCGCCCGGGCCGGGTCCGGAACCGCCGCCCTCGAAGCCCGGCGCCTTGACGGCCGCCAGGTATCCGTCCTTCGCGGTGTCCACGGTCTGCCAGTCGTCCTTCAGGATGCCGCCCGTGTCACCGGAGTTGGGGTTCCAGGACCAGAACGTCCAGTGGAAGCTGTCGGCACCGTACGCCGACGTCGAGCGCAGGTACTTGACCAGCTCGGCCAGCCACTTCTGGTCCACCGCCGGCTGGAGCGTCGTACCGAACTCGCCGAGCCACACGGCGCGATGTTCTGCTTGAAGACGTAGCCCCAGTACTTGTCCCAGATCCCCGGCATGTTGGCGGGGAAGGACGGGTCGCTGAACCACGACTGCTGGGCCACGGACGTGGCGTAGTCGTGGGCCGAGTACACCAGCCGGTTCGGGACATCCAGCTGGACCGGGTACTGGGCGACGCCCATGAGGTTGCCGCCCCACCAGCCGTTGACGCCGTTGTGCGACTGCACGCCCTCCACCATGATCAGCAGCTCGGGGTTGACCGACAGCACCGCGTTGCCCGCGCGCTGGGCGGCCAGCCGCCAGTCCCGGGCCGTGTCGCCGCAGCCCCAGCAGGCGGGGTCGTGGGGCTCGTTGTGCAGGTCGATGCCGACGACGGTGGGGTTGCCCTTGTAGCGCGCCGCGAGGGACTTGAGGCCCGCGATCCAGGTCGACTCGGGGACCGACGCCGTGTACCAGAGCGCCGACTGGCCCGCAGCGTCCGGGCGGTGCCGGTCCAGGACGATCTTGAGGCCGGCCTGACCCGCGTACGCCACGATCCGGTCCAGGACCTGAAGCGACGTCAGGCCCCGCAGGTCGGTGTTCTTGCCGTCGTAGTTGATGCTCTCGGGCATGGTGCCGGGCTTGAGGATGTCGTCGCTGTAGGGCATCCGGATGGTGTTGTAGCCCAGCGACTTCATCTGGTCGATCATGCTCTTGTAGTCGCGGGCCCACAGGCCGTGGACGACGTGGATGTCGGTTTCGAAGCCGAACCAGTTGACGCCGGCGATACGGACCGGCTGCCCGGCCGCGTCCAGGATCTGCCGACCGCTGGTGTGCCAGTAGCCGGCGCCGGCCTGCGCGTCGACATCGGCGTCGGCCCGGGCCGACTGGGTACCGGCCAGGGGTAACAGGAGCGCCGCGGCGACGCACAGCGCTCTTCGCAGAGTGCGGAACATGGCTGCTTCCTCTCGGGGAGGCGCGGCCCCGGAACTGATATGGGAGCGCTCCCATGTGCGCCGCGCACCTACCAGGAAACTGAGGCACCATGAGCACGTCAAGGAGGTGCGCGTTCACATCTCAGACTCGGCCCGGCCCACAGCCGACGAGGACGAATGCCATCCGGTCCGCATGGGTGCCGCGATCCGCTCCACGGTCTCCTCGATCTGAACCAGGCACTCGTGCACTTGCGACGGGGGCGCCCCAAGAGGGTCTTTCACATCCACGCCACCCCTACGCGCCGATACGGCACCACGGCGAGCGGCGGCGCCCTGCACGAGGGCGGCAAACCGTGCGGCCGGATCCACCGCGCCTGCGGCGTCTTCCGACCGCACCAGCCGGGCGAACTCAAGGAAGGTGAACGCACGGGACAACGCACGCACAGGAGAGAGCCGCACAGCGGCCTCACGATGCTCCCGCGCAGCGCCCAGCACCAAGTCCGCATTCTCGACCATGTCCTTGGTCAGTCGGCGGGCGCCCACCTCGCAGGGCGCCACCCCCCGTGCGACGAGGAAGGAGGCGACAGCGGCCGCCATCGGCACACCCACGACGGCCCGGGTGCCGGCACTGCTCACTCGGATTTCTTGCCGATGTTCGAGCAACCGGTGCCCGAGCAGGCACTCGGCAAGCGGGGAGCGGAAGACGTTGCCGGTGCACACCACAAGTACGCGGAACGGGGGCACGCACCCTCCAGGAAGAGAAGAAGAGGAGACCAGGACATGTGGCGCGGTTCCGTCATCGGCGTCTCCGCCGGGCGACATCAGCGCCCCCGAAAGCGCGACACGTGTCGAATCACGGCCTCGCCGGTCGGGGCGGCCGCCAGGGGCCGACCAACCGAATAGCACACATCGAGCAAATCGGGTCCTCGAATCCGGGGACTGGCGGCCAGTCCGGTGATCCACCTACGCCAAAAGGCGTCATACCCTCCTAAGTCGCTTAACAAGCCACATCAAGGGCTAACTATGCACATACCGTACTCGGGGTCGGACCATGCCGTCGCCTATATCCACTTGAGGAGCGTGAATGCGATGACGGCGTCATCGAAGTGTCGTGCCGCTTTCGCGACCGCGGCAGCCTCCGCTGTCCTGGCCGCAGTTCCAGTCATCGGGGCCCAACCCGCCCACGCCCAGCCCTATCCACCCGGCCCTCCGGACCTGACCCTCACCGCCACCACCGTCGACGCGGGAGACGACCTCGGCTTCACGGGGACCGGGTTCGATCCGAACGAGGGAGTAACCGCAGTCCTGTTCTCGAAGCCGGTCAAGCTGGGCCGCTTCACCGCCGACGCGAACGGCACGGTGGAGGGCACCGTCACCATCCCCAAGTGGACGGACCCGGGCAAGCACATCTTCCGCCTCAAGGGCCTGGAATCGAACAAGTCCTTGAAGGCCAAGATCTTCGTACGCCCGCACAAGCCTCACCTCGCCGACACCGGTGAGGACCGTTCGCTCGTCATGCTGGGCGGAACGGCGGCGCTGCTGGCGCTCGGGGCCGGCACGATGGTGGCCGTCCGGCGACGCCAGCACAACTGACCACCCCTGTCGATCCGACCGTAGCGAAGCCCGTGCGATACCGGCGGCCGACAGCGGGTCCTCCGGCGCTGCCACTCAGGTCGCCGCCGGAGTCCCGCTGTCGGCCGTTGCGGTCCCCGGCCGCCCGAAGCAGGGCTCTGCGGGAAGGCGCTCGTTCTCATCCTCCAGGGCTGGGCGGCATCGCCGAGTTCGTGCCGGACGGCCCTGCTGCCGCTCCCCCTCACCCCCGCCGGCCAGGACGACCCGTGCGCCGCAGGAGGACCGGCGCCGCCGGCGATTCGCCCCCGGCTCCGGGTCCGGCCGCCGCGGAGACCGTCAGTTCCGCAGCGTGCCGGACTCGAGGCTTTCCACGTACCAGGCGTACGTCCGGGCGATGCCTTCCCGCAGGCCGACACGAGGGGCCCAGCCGAGCGCGGTGAGCCGGGACACGTCGAGGAGTTTGCGGGGAGTACCGTCCGGCTGCTTCGTGTCCCACTCGACGCTCCCCCGGTATCCGGCGATGTCCGCGACCAGCTCCGCCAGCTCCCGGATGGTCAGGTCCGTGCCGGTGCCGACGTTGACCGGACTGTCCGCGTCGTAGTGCTCGATCAGGTGCAGGCACGCCCGTGCCAGATCGTCCACATGGAGGAACTCCCGACGAGGCGTGCCGCTGCCCCAGTTCACGACCCGTCGCGCACCCGACTTCTTCGCCTCGTGGAAGCGCCGCATCAGGGACGGCAGCACGTGGGAGTGCTCGGGGTGGAAGTTGTCACCCGGCCCGTACAGGTTGGTCGGCATGGCGGAGATCCAGGGCAGCCCGTACTGGCGACGTACCGCCTGCACGTGCAGGATGCCGGCGATCTTGGCGATGGCGTAGGCGTCGTTGGTCGGCTCCAGAGGTCCCGTCAGCAGCGCTTCCTCACGGATCGGCTGCTCGGCGAACTTCGGGTAGATGCAGCTGGATCCCAGGAACAGCAGCCGCTGCACGCCGTGCTCCAGAGCCGCGTCCAGCACGTTCACCTGGATGCGCAGGTTGTCGGAGAGGAACTCGGCGGGCCGGGTGGCGTTCGCCTTGATCCCGCCCACGCGCGCCGCGGCCAGTACCACCACGTCCGGGCGCTTGGCCGCGAACCAGTCGAACACCGCCCGCCGCTCCCTCAGGTCCAGCTCCGCCGAGCAGGGCGCGACCACATCGGTGAACCGTTCATGACGGAGTTCCCTGCGCACCGCCGAACCGACCAACCCGGAGCCCCCGGCCACGAACACGCGCGCCGAGCGGTCGAGGGGGCGGTGCACCCTGCCGTCCGCCACCGGAGCGGGGCTGTTCGCCCCCGAGGCGGCCGGAACTGTGGCACCGGTATCAGTAAGGGCGGTCATGGGCTTCGCTGCCCTCCTTCGCGGACGCTGTGTCAAGAGCCGCCGACTCCACGCATTTTGAGGACGGAACGTCCACGAGCTGGATAGAAATGGTACAACCACTGAAAACGCGACACAACGTTATGAAGCGGACTATAGCGCCGATTTCCGTATTCTTGCCGGGTGCCAGAGGTGCCGGAGTTCGGGCCGAGAGGGAGCAGCATGCTGAAGACGAAGATCGCCGACCCCACGAGGCCCGGGACCCTTGCCCACTCGGCTCGCGCCAAGCGCTGGGACGAACTGCTGCGATGCTTTCCCGACCTGTCCGACATGCATGTTCTCGACCTCGGCGGCACTCCGACCGCCTGGCGCGGCGTGCCCGTTCGGCCGGCCCACGTGGTGACCGTCAATCTCGACCCGCGCACGGCCCGGCATGCCGAGTCCGGAATCACGCCGGTCATCGCGGACGCGTGCAGCCTCTCGCTGCCGACGCACATGGTCACCCGGCGATTCGACCTGGTGTACTCGAACTCCGTCCTGGAGCACGTGGGAGGGCACCACCGGCGGAAGCAGTTCGCCGACACGGTGCACAGCCACGCGGACCACCATTGGGTGCAGACCCCCTACCGCTACTTCCCCGTCGAACCCCACTGGCTGTTCCCAGGGCTTCAATGGCTCCCGTTCCCGGCTCGCGTCGCTGTCTCCCGGCACTGGGGGCACGGGCACGTCCCACGCGCGGGGCGTGCGCAGGCCACCCGCGACGTCCAGGAGGTCGAGCTGCTGTCCGCGGCCGAGATGAGGTCCTACTTCCCCGCTTCCACCATCTGGTTCGAACGCTTCGCAGGACTTCCCAAGTCCCTGGTCGCCAGGAAGTGAGCCGTGCCCGCCGCTTCCCGCCCCCGCTCAGGTGCGCTTTCCAGCCAGCACAGCCCAGCAAAGGAATCCGCGTGACGGACAAGACCGCGCTCATCACCGGCATCACCGGCCAGGACGGCTCCTACCTCGCAGAACTGCTGCTGGAGAAGGGGTACGTGGTGCATGGAATCGTCCGCCGCGCCTCGACCTTCAACACGCAACGCATCGACCATCTCTACCGGGATCCGCACGACCCCGGGGCGCGTCTCTTCCTGCACTACGGCGACCTGACCGACGGAACCCGGATCGCGGGGCTGCTGGAGCGGCTGCGCCCCGACGAGGTCTACCATCTGGCCGCCCAGTCCCATGTGCGGGTCTCGTTCGACGAGCCCGAGTTCACCGGGGACGCCACCGGACTGGGTACCACGCGGTTGCTGGAGGCGATCAGGACGACGGGCCTGCCCTGCCGGTTCTACCAGGCATCCAGCTCCGAGATGTTCGGTGCCTCCCCGCCGCCTCAGCACGAGGGCACCGCGTTCCACCCCCGCTCCCCGTACGGGGTCGCCAAGGTGTACGCGTACTGGGCGACGCGCAACTACCGGGAGGCGTACGGGATGTACGCGGTCAACGGCATCCTGTTCAACCACGAGTCTCCTCGCCGTGGCCCGACCTTCGTCACCCGCAAGGTGGCCACGGCCGCCGCGCGCATCAAGGCCGGCCTGGAGGACGTGGTCTACCTGGGCAATCTCGACGCTCGGCGGGACTGGGGATACGCGGCGGAATACGTCGAGGCGATGTGGCGGATGCTGCAACAGGACGAACCGGACGACTACGTGGTCGCCACCGGCGTCAGCTACAGCGTGCGCGACTTCGTCGAGCAGTGTTTCGCCCATGTCGGCCTCGACTGGCGGGACCACGTGCGGTTCGACGAGCGATACCTGCGGCCGACCGAGGTGGACGACCTCGTCGGAGACGCATCGAAGGCCGAGCGGATCCTGGGGTGGCGCCCGACGGTGCAAGCCCCGGAACTGGCCCGGCTGATGGTCGACGCCGAGCTGAGTGCCCTTCCGCTGCCGAACGCGTCGGGCCGGAGCCATTCGTTCCGAGAGCTGGCCAAGCAGTAGGACGCTCTGCGGATCACTCATCGGTCCGGTTCCAGCAGCATGCGGGGTTATGTGTCTCATTATTCCGCGCCGCACATCATTGACCTGCTCCTACCATACGGAGGGAATTTTGGACGGCGTCGGCGCAATTTTCAAACGTATGCTGCTGTATCTGGCAGGAATTGGACCGGCGGTAAATTCTCTCCTGGTGCGGCGTGACGCCTCACGGGACATCACTGCCGAGATGAATCCGTATGTCGGATGGCGATTGGCTGTGGCGCAATCGCTCACAGCAATGCTCGTCGCATTGTCGATCATCACGATTCTCACATCATGGCGGAAGGGTTTTCTGAGCC
Source organism: Streptomyces sp. NPDC050416 (assembly GCF_044458845.1). Taxonomy (NCBI): domain Bacteria; kingdom Bacillati; phylum Actinomycetota; class Actinomycetes; order Kitasatosporales; family Streptomycetaceae; genus Streptomyces; species Streptomyces sp. NPDC050416. Next base: position 254,316 of record NZ_JBITII010000012.1, on the reverse strand, counting down.
GAAATCGTGGAGTTCTGCTGGTCGTTGGGTTTCTGTTTTTCGCAGGACCGATCATCTCGGCAGCCCTTGATGCATTCAGCAGCTCCTGGCAAGAACTCCTGACAGCTCCGCTCGTGCTCGCGGCATTCTGCCTGGGGCAGCCGCCACCGATAAAGCGCACAATTTCCGACGTCCGTCGTATCGCCCGCGTCTATGTGTGGGGAAGTCTGCTGTCGGTCATCGTTGCTCCTGAATGGGCTTTTGAGCAACTCACAACCGCGGCAGACCTGGCGATCTTCAGAGATTATCTGGGGCTCGGCATGGGGAGGCTTATTGGATTTACGACGCACCCGAACTTCCTGGGGCCGGTGGCTGCAGTTTCCCTGGCCCTGGAGGTGCACTCCCTGTTCCGGCGGCGCGGGTGGATTTTTCACGCACTTGCTGCTGGTGCCGTTCTGCTTCTGACCCAGTCGCGTACAGCGTGGCTCTGCCTCATTGCGTTGCTGTGCTTCCAGCGAGTTCATCAGCGTCGACGACATGGCATCCCCAAGTTCGCGTTGTTCATGAGTTGCGTTTCCTTGCTCGCTGCAGCGCTTCTCATGGAAAGGACGCAGATGCTCCTTGCTGACGCAATGAGTGACGGCGAGATCGGTACGCTGAACGGGCGCACGCTGGCGTGGAACTACGCCATGGCGGAACTTCGACAGAATCCGCTGACCGGGTACGGCCCCACTCTCTTCTCCATTGAATACCGCATGGAGGTCATGCGCGACCCGTCTCTCTTCTGGGTAGGGCAAGCGCACAACCAAGCGCTCCAGACGCTGGGGGCCTATGGAATCATTGGCTTTATCGGGCTCATTTCATTTCTTTCGGTCATGCTGGTGCACAGTAAGCGACTCTCCCGAGAAACTGGGGGGTTGCTTCTCGCTCTCCAGGTGATGATTCTGATCCGCTGTCTTACCGAGTCTCCGATGGAGAGATTGGGCGGCCTCTCGTGCAACTTGATGCTCCTGGCTCTCAACTGGGCCGTCCTGCTCTCGGCCCAGGAACATCGACCGCCAGGTGATAAGGCGTCCTTGTCGTCCACACCGGCCGCCTCCGGGACCGACGGCTCATGTTCCACCGCGCCTCCGGCTGCCTTGGCGACGCGCGAGCCCGCGTTCCACGGACTTACGGAGAGAAGAGCCACAATGTCGGGGTGACCCTTCTTCGACGAGCCCGTACGATTGCTCAGCACTTCGGTATCGATGTGAGTCGGTTCCCCGCGGGTTCTCTCGAGAACCGCCTTGTGCAATTGCTGTCCCACTTCGACATCGATGTGGTCATCGATGTGGGGGCCAACCGCGGACAGTACGGGGCCATGCTCCGTCGATTCGGGTACCGGGGGCGCATCGTCTCTTTCGAACCACTGAGCAGACCGCTGGAGGCCCTGCACCGCCGTGCGGCCACGGATGCGCTGTGGACAGTGTTCCCCTACGCGCTGGGCCACGAGGATGCCACTGTCGTCATCAACGTGTCCGGAAATGACGCGGCGAGCAGTTCCATCCTGCCGATGCTCCCGAAACACCTCGATGCCTGTCCGGAATCTGGCTATGTGGACCGGCAGGAGATCACGCAGCGTCGTCTGGAGGCATTGTGGCCCGAGGTGACGCGCCCGGGAGACCGTGTCTTCCTCAAGCTCGATGTGCAGGGATACGAGGAGGCAGTCCTGCGCGGGGCCGGAGACCATATCCATGATTGCGTAGGACTCCAGATGGAGGTCTCCTGTGTTCCTCTGTACGAAGGTGGTCTGCAGTTGGCCGAGGCACTTGACCTTGCCCAACGCCGATATGGTCTGACACTGATGGGTGTGGTGCCTGGCTTTGCAGATCGAAGAACAGGTCAGATGCTCCAATGCGATGTCATGTTCTTCCGCGACAGAATTCATGATTCTCTTCAGCAGGAATCAGGTCGTGCGGATGCAGCGGAGGCGTCGGCTTCGGCCCACAACTCGCCAAGCAGGAGACTGGGTCACCCGATTTTTGATGGATAGAGTCATTACATGCCCAATGTAAGGACAGTGACACGGTCCACTCTCGACCGCTTCCTCGGTGTTGCCGGGGCTCGCGTGATCACGATGGGGGAGGAAGAGGCCGGCCGAAGGCGATACGCCCGCGCGGTGCAGAGCCTGTATGACGTCTACGTCGAGCGCGTCTTTCCTGACCTGCGGGAGCGGGAAGGCCGACTCCCACTGCTGACGAAGCTTGTGGGGACAGAGATCGGTGAGGCGATGTTCCTTCTGCACTGGCTGCAGTCCGCGCGGGACAGTGGTGAAGGCGATGTCGTCGAGATGGGCGTCGCGCAGGGCGCCACCTCGGCGCTGCTGGCGAACGAAATTCTGAATGACGGTCGGGACTTGTGGCTGTATGACTCGTTTCAGGGCCTGTCTCGTCCCACCGCCGAAGACAGACTCATCGACGACATCGAAAACAGGGGATCGATGGACAGCTACGAGTCCGCGATGTCGTTCCCACAGCAGCTTGTCCGGCAGCATCTCGCCTCGGTGGGTTTCCCCACCGAGCGCACCCACATCGTCGCCGGCTTCATCACCCCAGACGTTCGGGAGCTGCCGGAGGTCGTGGCGTTCGGATATCTCGACTTCGACTTGTACAAGCCCATCCTGACGGGCCTACGGCTCCTCGGGCCGAGGACACGGCCTGGCTCCGTCCTGATGGTCGACGACTACCGATACTTCTCCTCCGGCCCGGAACAGGCCGTCCGAGATTTTCTCGCCGAGGACGATCGCTACGAATTGGTTGTCGGCCCTGAGAGCGCGGGCCACTTCTGCGCCCTGGTACGACGGTAGGCCGAACGTGGTGTCTCCGAGGTGACCCAGGGCCTCGGTCGGCTTGTTCAGCGGTGAGGGCCGGTACCTGGCCGTGTCCGAGGGAATCAGCGGTGCCCACCGCTGGCCGTGGCGAAACGGCGGTACCGGGCTTCATAGGAGCGCACCAGGCTGGGCCAAGCGAAACGCTGGGCACGGCGTAGCGCTTGGCCGCTCAGCAGCATCCTGCGCTCAGGGTCGCGAGCCATGCGGACAACCGCGGCAGCGATCTGATCCGGTTGCCGGACGTCAACCAGATCTCCCGCGCTGCCGAACCCGAGCAGCCACGGGACCGCGCCTGAGGCGTGGCCCGCCACGATCGGCAACCCTCGCGCCATGGCTTCGAGGACCGTCATGCCGAATGATTCCTCCAGCGTGGGAGCCACGAAGATATCAGCACGATCCATGGCCGTGAGGATGTCCTCGGCCCGCATGGGACCAGCGAATACGGTTCCGACGGCAAGACCACGCGCGCGTGCCCAGGTCTCTGCCGGGCCGCCGGCTTCAAAATCCCGGCCCACCAGAATCAGTTCGACATCACCAAGTTGTTCTCGAACCGTCTGAAAAGCTTGAAGCAGAGCACCCACATTCTTCAGCGAAGAAAAATGCGAATTCACCGAGAGGATTTGATGTACCGGCGCGTCGCGCATCGGCGGGCTGTTCGCAAAGAACTTGGAGGGAAGTCCATTGGGTAGGAGATATGCAGAACGTCGGCCGATGCCCCGGAGTCGGTTTTGAATATAGGGCGAGACCGCGGCGAGTTCCCGCGTCTTTCCCAGGCAACGAACCTGCATCAGTAGTCTGACCAACCGATAGGGATCAGGATGATGACGCAGAATCGCCGGGGCCCAGTCGTGCACGCTGATGAGGCAGGGGTGCCTGCTCGCGAGCGCACCCAATCCGAACTCGTACGTCCAGTGGGCGTGGACCAGATCGGTGTCCACTGAATCGAGCAGCTCCCGCACGGTGTTCCGCTCGTGCCGGAATGCGTCCCTGGCGCGGTGCCGCGCACGATAAGGACCGACCAGGACCTGCGCGGCCCCGATACGCCGCTGCACCGGGACCGTCACGTCAGTACTGAGTGTGACGACGGTGATCTCGTGGTCGCTGCGGCACAGCTCCACAGCCAAGGAAGTGGCCACCGGCGCCACCATCCCCTCGGGGACACTGCTTTCGAGGGCTGGGTCGAGCATCCGCGACAAGTACCGGAGGTCGATGGGTGCAGCGATCGCTACTCGCATGCGGCAGCCTTCCTGGTCTTCGTCACGAGTGATGTCGGGATCAGTGCACGCTCTCGCGCGACCCGGATACCGTCGAGACAACCGCCCCAGAGGACAACCGAGACGCCCGCGAGTCCCATCGTGGCGACCTGGGCGATCAGCGTCACAAGCGTGGGCGCGAACTCCCCGATCGCACGGCCGACACCGGCAACGGCCAGCCCGACGGCCACTGCGACAGCGACGGACTGCGCATAGACCTTCAGTACCTGCCGCAGAGACCTCGGAATCACCCGGTCCATCCACAACAGGTACAGGGTGTGTTGAAGGAGGCGGCCCACCAGCACGGCGGTGACCAAGCCGAGGAGTCCGCCATCGCACACCACCACGAGGCCGGCACCCAGCAACAGGGTTGCCAGATGCAGACATTCGATCAACGCCTTCATCGGCACTTTCCCGATCGCCTCCGCCATCGATGCCGGGAAATACACGACGACATGCAGCGCTGCTGCTGCCGCCAGAACGGGAACGAGTTGGGCGGCCAAGTGCCAGCCTTCACCCAGCAGAACGAGCACGAAACTGCTGGCGCCGGCACCGATGGCGGCCGCCATCGGCAGAAAGAGAAGAGTGGACAGCGCCATACTGTCGAGGTAGGCGCTCCTGAGCCGCTCATGGTCGAGTTGCATACGGCTGAAGATCGGGAAGAGCACCTTCCCGACCGCCGTGGCGATTTGTTGCAACGGCAGCACGGCGATCAGTATGGCCCGGTTGTACTGCCCCAGCGCCTCAATGCCCGCATATCTGCCGACAAGGAGGTTGTCGATGCCGATCGTCAGGAACTCAAGGAATCCCACGAGTGACACTTTCGCGCCGAACGATGACATCTTCCTCATCGGAACGCCGGCGACCAGCAGCCGAAGGTCGTGCCTCGCGAACGTGTAACTCCCGAGCGTCATCAGTGCGGACTGGCCGATGGCTGCGTACACCAGGCTCCAGATCCCACTCCCCGTCAGCGCGGACATGAGGCCGATACCGCAGTACCCGGCCACATAGGAGCCGAGCTCGATCAGCGCGATGGTCCGGTAGCGCATGGATCTGCGGAGGAGCCCGGTGGCGGTCGAGCCCACGGCGGAGATCACCAAGGTGAGCCCCAGCGCTCGGCACACGGATGTCAGCGCCGGGGGAGCGCCCAGGATCGTGACGGCGTACGGCGCCAGCAGCCAGAGCACCGCATAGGCGACGAGTCCGGTTGTGATACTGAGGGTGAAAGTCGCCCGGAGGTCACGTGCTTCCAGTACGGGACGCTGCACGATGGCCGAGCTCAGACCTCCCTGCGCGAAGTGGCTCACGAAGCGGAGCACGAACAGGGCGAGCGCGAGCAACCCGAAGTCTCCCGGTGTGAGCAGCCGGCTCATCACCGCGGTGTACGCCAACTGGGCCACGAACGTTGCGAACGTCCCGAAAAGCGTCCATCGCAGCCCTTTGGTCGCCCTCGATGTGGGCCTCTCGGGCGGCGCGCCTCGGATCATCGCGGTACAACTGACCGGCAGGCCGGCGCGTACATCGCAATCAGTTCCGGGCCCGGTTCGTGTGCGAGGTTCACCGTCCGCTCCGGTGTGCCGGGTCGCCGTCCGCCTTCACCACCACCGCGACCATCATGTTGCCGAGCCGGTTCACCGGCCGCAGCGCTTGGTAGACGGCCTTGGCCGCCGCCAGGCGCCAACGCTCCGGGAAGCGGCCCGCCACCTTGCCGACGGCGAGGTTGTGGTCCCACAGCCTGCGGAGCAGCACGACGGCCTGCGGGCACAGGAGATAACTTCGGGTGGCCTGGTTCACCAGCGAGCGATTCCACCGGAAGACATAGTTGACGAATTCCCCTTGCCGCTCCCACTCGGTGCCGATGATCCTGCCCACCAGACCCTCGTGCGGCTCGATCACGACGACGGCCTTCCGGGCCACCCGAAGCATCTCCGTGAAACCCAGGACCGGCCGCGGCAAATGGTGCAGGCCGTCCTGGACCAGTACCAGGTCGTAACTGGAGTCGGGAATCTCGGCCATGTTCTCCGCGTTCAGAGGCATGGTCCGAATTTTCGGATCAAGGCTGCGGCAGACCCCGAGTGCCTCTTCGGACAGATCGCTGACCGTGACGTCAGTGAACCCGCAACGGCTGAGGAAGACGCCTTCCCCGCCCACACCACCGCACACGATCAGAACACTCTGCCCTGCCGGATCAAGAAGTCCCCGCCCGCGCAGCATGTGCAGAGCGATCCGCAAACGACGATCGCGCAGGAAACGAGTCAGCGGATCGCTGGTGACATGGAAGGACCAGTCATCCCGGTTGCCGCAGATATCCGCAGTCGCGGCGCGCTGCATATCCACTCCGCTTGTCACGGTTCCTCCTCCGCCGCGCGTGGCAGCCCACGCCGGATCAGTTTGCCATGGCTGTATGGAACGAACCCGTCGCACGCGCCGCAGAGCCGCATGGACGAAGTCGGGATTTCCTGCCGTATGGCGTTCGGATTTTCCCGGGCTGTTTCGGAACTACCTGCCAAGGACCCGCGCTCCACCGCGCATTCGGACGAGAGCCGCACCGGCGAGGAGCCGCGCGTACGGTGAGAGCCAGTACAGCGGCCATACGGGACCGGCGTGCCGCCGCGTGAACCGCAACCAGCTGCCCGGTGGAAGGCCCTTCGGGGCGCACGCCAGACGCATCCGCTGCCGGACGGTCAGAGCGGGATCGGTCCAGCTCCCCGCTGTGGGGTTGCGCGCACAGGTGCCCAGCGTTCCGGCTGCGACCCAGACGGCACATCCGAGGCGCCCGGCGCGCAGACCGTAGTCGAAGTCGGCCAGCCCATGGCTGAAGCCGGCGTCGATCTGCCCGACACGTTCGGCCACAGGGCGGGGGATCAGTACCAGGTTCCCGTTCATGGTCTCGGCGCGAACCGGCCTTTCGGCCGGAGCGACCGTGGTGAAGTGCACCGGGCGCAGACGGCTGCGCCGGTGAACACCCGAGTACGTCACCGCGTCGGAGTGCGGATCACGCAGAGCGCCCACGACGATCAGGTCACCCTTGTCCGAACCGGAGAGCGACCCGTGGGTGCGGAGCAAGTCCGACAGCGCTCCGGGGTCCAAGATCACGTCGTCGTTGAGCCAGAGGAGGAAGTCGTAGTCGCCCGCGGCCGACGCCGCGAGTGCCATCGCCTTCGCCCAGAACAGCCTGCCGTTGCCCTGGAGCACATGGATGCCTGGCCATGCCTCGCGGGCAGCGCGTGCGGTGCCGTCGGTGCTGCCGTCGTCGGTGAGAACGACACGCACCGAGACCTCGGGTCCGCCCTGCCCGATCAGCGACCGCAGGCACCGGACCGTGGTTTCGCGACGGTTGTGACAGGCGATCAGCACGACCACCCGCGTCACGGGTGCCGCCGACCGCCCCATGGCCTCCCCTCCCGGTCCGCGCCTCACCGCTCGGGCACTGCGAGGGCATCGGCGCGACGCACTTCAGGGAGCTCGGACACCTGCTGCGCGACACCCGGGGCGGCCAGCACCACGCAGCCGCGCCGGCGCCCGCTCTCCATGCCGGACGGGCAGTTCGGCCAGAACGTGTCATAGGGCGCGGCGGTGTCCCCGAGATACTCCATCGACAGCTGCAGGTCGCCGTAGGTGTCGAATTCGTACCCGGCGTCGTCGGGGACCTTGAAGTCGTCGATGACGATGACCGAATCCGTCCACGCCTTGGTGATGATGTCGACTTCCTCCCGGAGGGGGAGATCCTTCTCCCAGTGGGCGTCCAGGTAGAACAGGACGCGCGACCGGGGAAACCGTGCGGAGTCACGCAGCGTCCGCAGAGCATCCCGGGAGTCCTCGTTGAGCACCCGGACGTCTGGATTTCCGCGGAAACGCATCGCGGCGCAGCGCGCGAATCCGCGATTCTTCTCGACGGTGAACACGGGAGCACCGGACAGGTGCCACAGGAACTGCGTCGACCCTCCGCAGTAGGTTCCGGATTCGAAGACCGCCCGGGGCTGGAGTTCGCGCACCAGGGAGCGGAACAGGTCCTGACGGAATCGCTGCCCGTTGAGGGCGGCGGGCCATGGCCCGTAGAGCCATGGCCGCATACTGCGGACAGGCTTGGTGATCGAGCGCCGAAGCCCAACGGGCAGGACACCGTATGCGCGCGAATTCGTCCATCTGTCCGGCGACCTCGGAACCGTCATTTCACTGACACCCTTCATTGATTCGCTCGCCGGTCCGTGAAGTTCCTCAAGTCGGGTCACACATTGCTCCCGAGAATATGCAGCAACCCGCCACAGAAGCGCTCCGCCATGCCGTCCGCCGTGTAGGCGGTGGCGTCCTTGCGGCACGCTTCGCGCAGAGATTCCAGGTGGGAACGGTCGTTCAGCACCCGCTGCACCGCCACCGCGTAGGCCTGCGGATCGTCTCGGCTGACAACGGCGTTTCGTCCGTGCTCCAGGTATTCGAACTCGGGCGCGTGCCATGGCCAGTCGGTGGTGACGATGGGGGTCCGGAGGGCGAACGAGTCCACCGCGCACAGTCCCACCCGCCCGGGCATCAGCATGACGTCCGATACCGCTCCGAGCAGTGCGACGTCCCGGCCGGCACGGTGGCCCAGAGCCACCACCGGGCTGTCCGGTGCGCAGGCCACGGCTTCCACCAGGGGCCGGTCGACACCGTCTCCCGCCACCAGCAGCTTGAAACTCGGCAGCCCGGCCGCGACCCGCCGCGCGGACTGCAGCAGGAAGGGGATTCGCTTGGGGGCGTCAAGTCCCCCCACGTACAGTGCCGTTCGTCCCGGTTCGAGACGGTGGCGTTCGCGCAGCGCCGCGACTGCGGCATGTTCGGGCGTGCCCTGGATGTCCGCCCGGTCACGCGTGACTGTCAGCTCCGTGGTGTCCACGGAGTTGCGCAGGACGGTGATCCTTTCGCGGGGGAAGCCCCGCGAGCTGACGTACGAGGCTCCCCCTTCCGTGTAGGCGAAGAACCAGGCGGCCTGCCTCGTGAGGGCGTCCTTGGCAACCTCCTGGAGCCGGCTCGTCTTCTTGGTGTAGGTGCGCCCGTGGCCCCAGAACGCGATCCGCGGCGGGTGTCCCCCGGCCCGTCGGACCATCTGGCGCAACAACAGCGGGTAGGCCTCCAGATTCCGCAGTGCCTGCTCCAGTACCACCACATCGGCGGAAGCGGCCCGGTCCGTCACCTGACGCCAGAGAAGAGACCGTCCGCCGGGAGCGGGCAGCCGTCGCGAAGGTACCTGTACCGCGCAGGCGCAGGGAGCGGCGTCGCGCCGGGCCGCCTGCTGCGGTGGTACGAGCCCGTACAGCACTTCCAGGGCAACACCCTCGGAGTTCAGCCGTTCCTGCAGGTGATTGAAGAACGATGTCCGATAACCGGGGACGTAGGGCTGCACCACGACGACGCGCCGCCGGGTGTCTCGGGGGCTCACCGGGGTGATCGTCATGACCGCACCTCGGGAACCCTGGCGGGAGTCTTTCGGCCGCGGCGGGCGAGGCGGCCCGAATTCAGGCGATCGGGTGCCTCGATCACCGCACCGCTGTCCGCTCGCACCGGCTGTGTCGCCTGGCGCACCACCCCGTGGACGAAGCGCGCGTTGCCGAACAGGTACCGGCGCCACAGGCGGCGGGGTTCGCAGCCGAGCCGGAACAGCCATTCCAGTCCGTTGTGCCGCATCCAGTGCGGTGCCTGCGGCTTGTTGCCGGCGACGAAGTCGAAGGCCGCGCCCACGGCCACGGCCACCACGGGCAGTGCGTCGCACAGTTCGGCGGCCCAGCGGTCCTGCTTGGGGGTGCCGAGTCCGACCCAGACGATGTCGGCCGCGGCGGAGCGGATCTGCTCCACCTGCTCCCGCCGTTCGTGGGCGGTCAGGGGACGGAAGGGCGGGGAGCTGGTGCCCACGATCCGCGCCCCGGGATAGCGCCGCCGCAGCTCCCGGTGGAGTGCGTCGAGGACCTGGGGCGTGGAGCCGAGTAGGTAGTGGTTCAGGTCGGTGTGCTCGGTCAGGGCGAAGACGTCCGTGAGGAGGTCGGGGCCGTAGACCCGTGTGCCCGGCAGGGCGGTGCTCGGGTAGAGCAGCCGGTTGGCCCACACGACCGGTTGCCCGTCAGGGAGGTTGAGGGAGGCTGATCGGAGGATCCCGCGCAGTTCGGGGTCCCGGTCGGCCAGGGCGAGCGTGTAGGCGTTGGACAGGTGAACGTCACTGCCAGGCCGGCCGCCGGAGGCGCCGGGTTCGTCGGTGAGTCCCTGCCGTGCCTCGCGCATCCGGCCGGCCAGGTGCACGACATGGCGGGCCGCGCTGTCGCGGGTGTGCGCGGTGATGGGCACACCGAGGCACTCGACCACGGGAGCGGTCACCGGCATCGTTCGACTGCTCGGAGGGGCGGTCATGAGGCGGCGGCGGAGCTCGGCGTGGATCCGGCGGGCCGCGGGCCGCTCCCGGCGCACTCCCCGACGGACAGACGCCGGCGGAAGTACGTGACGGTGTCGCCCAGGCCACGCTCCAGGGGAGTCGTGGGCTCCCAGTTCAGCAGCTCGCGGGCCAGGGTGATGTCGGGACGCCGTCGCTCGGGGTCGTCCTGGGGACGGGGGATGAGGGTGATCTCGGAGCGCGACCGGGTGAGCTTGCCGATCCACTGCGCCAGCTCCAGCATGGTGACTTCGTGGGGATTGCCCAGGTTGACGGGTCCGCCGTGGTCGCCGGCCATCATGAGCAACAGGCCTTCGACCACGTCGTCGACGTAGCACAGGGACCTGGTCTGGCTGCCGTCACCGGTGACCGTGATCGGCTCCCCGCTCAGCGCCTGGCGCATGAAGGTGGGGATCGCCCGTCCGTCGTCCGGGCGCATCCTCGGCCCGAAGGTGTTGAAGATGCGCACGATCTTGGCGTCCACACCGCGGCTCCTGCGGTACGCCATCGTCAGTGCCTCACCGAAGCGCTTCGCCTCGTCGTACACCGAGCGCGGGCCCACGGGGTTCACATGTCCCCAGTAGCTCTCCGGCTGAGGATGGACCAGCGGGTCGCCGTACGACTCGGAGGTGGAGGCCAGCAGGAAGCGGGCGCCCTTGGCCGCGGCCAGGTCCAAGGCGTGCCAGGTGCCGGCCGAGCCCACCCGGAGTGTCTCCAGGGGCAGTCTCAGGTAGTCGGCGGGCGAGGCTGGTGACGCCATGTGGAAGACGGCGTCCACCGGCCCGGGCTCGTCCACGCCCTGGGTGACGTCCCGGTGGCGGAACCGGAAGTGCGGGTCGCCCATGAGGTGCTCGATGTTCTCGGGGCTGGACGTCAGGAAGTTGTCCACGCAGACGACTTCGTGGTCCTCCTGAAGCAGCCGCTCGCACAGATGGGAGCCGAGGAACCCAGCCCCACCCGTCACTACTGCACGCATGCAGGTCCTCTCGGCCGCCCCGTCCAAGCAGGTGGACGAGGGCGAGCTTCGGTGTCATTGCCGAAGCTCAGATCGATGTCGTGTTTCTATTCATTGGTCAGAAATAGACCGTTTGATACGTCAGGCGGGTCCCAATGCCCCCAGCCAGGGCGCGTTTCACCCGTTCTGCCGCAGAAGACGAAGGGATGCGCGATGCCGGTATCCGCTGAGAAGACGGCTCCTCACCGGCCGGCTCCCTGTGGGCGGGCGCACGGCGGAGTCCGGGCGGCCAAGCGGTTCATCGACTGCGTGGGGGCCGCCGTCCTGCTCCTGTGCGTGGCGCCGGTGCTGCTCGCCGCCGCCGTCGCGGTGAAGCTCGACAGTCCGGGCCCGCTGCTGTTCCGCCAGCGCCGCACCGGCTGGCGCGGCAAGGAGTTCGATGTCCTCAAGCTGAGGACGATGCACGTCGGTTCGGAGCGGCTGCGCACCGCCATGGAGAGACGCAACGAGGCGGACGGGCACCTCTTCAAGATCCGTGAGGACCCGCGGGTGACCGCGGCCGGGCGCTGGTTGCGCCGTTACTCCCTGGACGAGCTGCCGCAGCTGGTCAATGTGCTGCGGGGGCAGATGTCGCTGGTGGGTCCGCGTCCGCTCCCGGTCGTGGACTCGGCGTTCACCGGGGAGGCCCGCCGCCGTCTGCTGGTCCGGCCCGGGATCACCGGTCTCTGGCAGGTGAGCGGACGGTCCGACCTCTCCTGGGAGGACGCCCTGCGTCTGGATCTCGAGTACGTCGACACCTGGTCGATCAGGCTGGACCTGGCGATCCTCTGCCGGACCCTCCCCGCCGTACTGCGCGGTGACGGCGCCTACTGAGCCGGCGCCCGCGCGTCGCGCGGTGCGACTCACCTCCACATCCGGTGTCCCCGCAGGGCGTTGCGGAGCCCCGGACCCCAGCGAACGAGATCAGCCAGGGAGTGACATCAGATGTCCAGGACTCGCCGGGGTGCGCCGTGGGGGCAGGAACCCCCGCTCGGTACGGAGCGGGCCCGGTGGATTCCACGCCGGTGCAAGGAGTGGGCCCTGCCCGCCGTCATCGTCCGCCGACTGCGCGACCGTCGCGTCAGGATGCCGCTGTACGCCGCGGCCGGACTGCTCCTGGCCGGTGCCGTCTGGATCGCGGTCACCGGAGTACTGGCCCGTAATGAGCTGCTGGCCGCCCAGCGAAGTCTGGAGGCACTGCGCGGGCAGCACCTCGCGCAGCCCGCAGCGGACCCGGCCACCGCGGCCGCCCCGCCGGCGAAGCCGACCGCGAGAGCGCGGGACGCGGTACGCGACGCCGCCGGCCACACCGCCCGAGCGCATCGGCTCACGACCGGCCCCGCCTGGTTCCCGGCGGCCCAGCTGCCCCTCCTCGGCGGCCCTGTCCGTACCGTACGCGGTATCGCGGAGGCCTCCGACCGGCTGACCCACGACGTGCTTTCCCCCTTGGCGCGCGCCGTCGCGGAGCTGGAATCCACCGGGACGGACGACGGAGGGCACCTGAACCTCTCCGCGCTGCGTCGTGTGGCTCCCCTTCTCGGACAGGCCTCGCGCAGCGCATCCGGGGTACGCACCGATGTCGACGCCCTCCCGCACGGCACCTGGCTGCCGGCCACCGACCGGGCGCGCACCCGACTCGCACGACAGCTCGATCGGATCGCCCCTCTCACCCACGATGCCGCGGCGGCGGCCCGGTTGATGCCCTCGATGCTCGGTGGGGACGGACCGCGGCGGTATCTGGTGGTGTTCGAGAACACCGCCGAGGCTCGTGGCACGGGCGGGCTGCCCGGAGCCTTCGCGGTGCTCAGGGCGGACCGGGGCCGGCTCGGCTTCGAGCACTTCGGGAACGACACCGAACTGAGCGAGGCGTACGCGGACGTGGACCTGGGAGCGGAGTTCCACGGGCTCTACGGCCCCAGCGCCCCGACCCGGACCTGGGTGAACTCCAACATGAGCCCGCACTTCCCGTACGCGGCGCGGATCTGGGCGGCGGCGTGGCAGCGGCACAGCGGCCAGCGCGTCGACGGCGCCTTCGGCCTGGACCCAGGTGCGGTCTCCGGGCTGCTCGCCGCCTCCGGCCCTGCCCGGACGCGCGACGGAAGCGCCGTCACCGCCCACAACGTCGTGGATCTCAGCGAGCGCGCCAGCTACGCGCGCCACCCGAACTTCAGGCAGCGAAAGGCGTACTTCCTCGACGTGGCGCGTGCGGTGGCCGTCCGGCTGCTCGGCGCCTCGGCCGAACCCGCACGCCGGACCGCCCTCTTCTCGGCACTGCACCGGCAGTTGGAAGAGGGACGGATCAAGGTGTGGAGTGGGCACTCGGCGGAGCAGCGCGAGCTCCTGGCGCGGTCGTTCGGCGGAGCGCTGCCCGGAAGATCCGTTCCGCTGGCCGGGCTGGTCGTCAACAACGCGGCGGGTACGAAGCTCGACTACTACCTCGACCGTCGACTCGTGTGGGCACCGGGCCGGTGCGTCGATGGCCGGCGCGAGGTCACCGTGACCGTGCGCCTGACCAACCGGGCCCCGGTGTCGGGACTCCCGCCGTACGTCGTCCAGCGGGTGGACGACCCGCCCTACGACACGCGGCCGGGTGACAACCGCCTGCTGGTGTCCTACTACGCCAGTTCGGAGGCCACCCTCTCCGGTGCCACCCTGGACGGCCGCCCCGCTCAGCTGAGTCACGGCGCCGAGCGGGGCCACCCGGTCTTCACCCTCGGCGTCGAGCTGCCCGCGGGCGCCACACGCACCCTCGTACTCCACTTGCTGGAGCGCTCTGAGGACCGTTCTCCCTTCGTGCTGCGTCAGCCACTGGTGCGTCCCCTGCACGCCAGGGTGCTCCCGAGCGGTCCGTGCGGGGGCTGATCCGGTCCGGCCGACTCGGCGGAAGACGGTCACTCATGCACGTTTCCACCGCATATCACGGATACGATCACTCAGCCAATAAATGTCGTTATTGTCGCTCTCTGCACACCTTGGGATGGGTATGGATCTGTCCGACTATCTTCGATTCCTGGTCAGGCGCTGGCGCGCCATCGTGGCACTGGGTCTGCTGGGAACAGCGGTCGGCGCGTTCGTCACCCACACCATCACACCGCAGTACCGCGCCACCTCGACGCTCTTCGTGTCTCTGCAGGACTGGGACGACACGGTCAAGCTCAATCAGGGCAACACCTTCGCCCAGGCTCGCGTCCGCTCCTACGCGGAAGTGGCCACCAGCCCCCGCGTGACCGAACCGGTCATCGAGTTTCTGCGCCTGGACATGTCGCCCTCGCAACTGGCCCGGAAGATCACCACGGAGGTACCGCTGGAAACGGTCCTCCTCAAGATCACCGTCACGGACACCCAGCCGTCCCGGGCGGCCCGGATCAGCGACGCGGTCGCCCACCGCTTCGCCGAGGTCATCGCCAGGATCGAACAACCGGAGGGCGCCCGGCACTCGCCCGTCCGGCTGAGCATCACCGAGCACGCCAGCAAGCCCAAGAAGCCGGCTTCCCCGAATCTGGTGATCAACCTCGCACTCGGGCTCATGGCCGGTCTGGGCCTCGGCACCGGCCTGGCGGTCGCACGGGAGTCGCTGGACACCTCGGTACGCAGCCGCGGTGACCTCGCCCGGTGTCTCGCCGACACCGGCGGACCGGCCGTACTCGGCAGCGTCGTCCTCGACCAGAGCGCCTCCCGGCACGCGGTGGCGACGGACGACGACGCGTTCAGCCGGCGGGCGGAGGACTTCAGACGGCTGCGCACCAACCTCCGGTTCGTGGACATCGACGCTCCACCCAAGGTCATCGCGGTGACCAGCGCGGTGCCCGCCGAGGGGAAGACGAGTATCTCGATCAACCTGGCGTCCTCCCTGGCCGAGTTCGGCTCCTCGGTCTGCCTGGTCGACGCGGACCTGCGGCGCCCCCGCGTGGCCGGTGCGCTCGGCCTTGTGCAGGACGCCGGTCTGACCACCGTGATGATCGGCCAGGCGAACGCCGAGGACGTGATGCAGTCGGCGGGCTCCTTCTCGGTGCTGGCCAGCGGGGTGCTGCCGCCGAACCCGGCGGAGATGCTGGGCTCGGCGCAGTTCCGCGCCGTGGTGCGCTCGCTCGCCGACAGGTTCGACCATGTGGTGATCGACACCGCGCCGGTACTCCCGGTGGCGGACACCCCGGCGATGTCCGCGGCGGTCGATGGCTACCTGCTGGCCGCCCGGTACGCGAAGAGCTCCCGGGGCCAAGTCACCGACGCCGTGCGCGCCCTGCAGGACGTCGGCGCCACCGTGCTCGGCAGCGTCCTCAACATGGTGCCCGCGAAGCGCGACAGCGAGCAGTACGGCTACGGGTACGACTACCGGCCCAAGACCTCCGGACGCCGGAACCGGCTCCGGCTCCTGGCCCGGCTCACGCCCCGGCCACGGCTCCGGCTCAGCCGCCGCGGGAAACCCGCGACGATCGACACCTTCCCCGCGCCGGCCGTGCCGACGGCGAAGGACACCACCCCGGCGGCTGCGAACGAGGGGGGAGACCATCACTGAGCGAAGGGGGGACGCCGCGGCCTGCCCGGGCCGTACGACCGGCCCGGGCCTCTGCGGGCAGGCGCCGCGTCGCCGGCCCGGCGTGCGCGGGCACCGGGGACCCGGCGCGGCGGTTCGCCTCTCCCGGCCGACGCCCCGGTCCGCGCGGACGCGTGCGCTTCTGGCGCTACCGGCCATCGCGGCCGCGGCCCTGGCAGGCGCGACGCTGCTCACCTCGTGCCAGGCTGACGACCGCTCACCAGCGCGAGCGCAGGTCGCGGCCGGACCTGCCACGGGGCCGGTCGAGCAACTCGGGGTCAGGGTCCTCGACGTCCTGCCCCACGACCCGAAGGCCTACACGCAGGGCCTGGAGATGGCCGGGCGAACCCTCTACGAGGGGACGGGCATGGCCGGCGAGTCGTCGATCCGCCGGGGCACGCCCGGCCGGCTTCCCACCGTCCGCGTCGACCTGCCGGCACCGCTGTTCGGGGAGGGGGTCACCGTCCTCGGACCGACGCTGTGGCAGCTGACCTGGCGGGACCGCATCGCGATCGAGCGGGACGCCACAACCCTGGCCGAGCTGCGTCGTCTCCCCTACCCGGCGGAGGGCTGGGGGGTATGCCACCAGCCGGGGCACGGGCGGCTGGTCACCAGTGACGGTTCCGCCCGGCTGACCTTCCGGGACCCGCGCACGCTGGCCCCGACCGGTGAACTCCTCGTCACTCTCCGAGGCCGTCCGGTGCCGCGGCTCAACGAGCTGGAATGCGTGGGCGACCGCGTCTACGCCAATGTCTGGCCCTCCGACCGGATCGTGCGCGTCGACACGGGCACCGGCGCGGTCACCGCTCAGATCGATGCCTCGGGGCTGCTGTCCCCGGAGGAGCAGCGGCCCGCCGAGGTGCTGAACGGCATCGCCGCCATCCCGGGCACCGATGAGTTCCTGCTCACCGGCAAGTGGTGGCCGAAGATGTTCCGGGTGACTTTCGTCGCCAGGTGATCCGGTTCCCGTCCGGTCGTCCGGGCCGCGCGGCGGGGGCCGGGGGGCCGCGGGCCGTACAGGGTGCTTGGACGCGGGCCGCCTCAGCCAAAGGGGGCGGCGTCCCGCTGTCGGCCAAGGAGACGTCCCGCTCGCCAGGTCCGCGTCTGCGGACGGTGGGCGGGACGGGCCTCGCTGACCGGCGGCACGAGTCGTCCACGGGCGGGGAAGGCTCACCTGATGGCGGGAGCGGCGCTCACCACACCGCACCGCCCCCGGCACTCACCGGCTCAGCCTCCGGAAACGCCGGACCGCGACCGGCAGGAAGATCGCCGTCAGGATCACCGGCCACACCCCCGCCATCAGCAGCGCATGCTGCTCGACCCAGGTGTCGCCGCCGACCGGCGTGCCGAACAGCTCGCGGGTCGCCGCCGCCGTGGAGGAGATCGGGTTCCACATGGCCACCCAGCCCAGCCAGTCGGGCATGTCCTGCGGCGCGACGAAGATGCTGGAGATCATCGTCAGCGGGAAGGCGACCGCGAACAGGCCGCCCGCCGCCTCCGGGTTGGGCACGATCAGGCCGAGCCACACCCCGATCCAGGTAAGCGCGAACCGCAGCCACAGCAGCAGCCCGAACGCGGCCAGGAAGCCGAGGCCCCCGTCCGGCCGCCAGCCCATGGCGAGCGCGGTGAGCATCATGATCGCCAACTCGGCGCAGGCGACGAGCAGATCGGTGACGCCGCGCCCGGCCACCACGGCGGAGGACGCCATCGGCATGGAGCGGAAGCGGTCGATGACGCCCTTGGTGGAGTCGTAGACCATGACGGTCGCCGTGTTGATGAAGCCGAACGCCATGGTCATCGCGAACATGCCCGGCATCAGGAAGTCCTTGTAGTCCCCGCCGCCCGGAACCGTCATGGCACTGCCGAAGACATAGCCGTAGAGCAGCACGGACAGGATCGGGAAGCCCAGCTGCCAGGCGATGTTGACGGGCTGGCGCTGGTAGTGGGTCAGGCCGCGCCGGACGATGTTCCAGCAGTCGGCGAGCAGCCAGTACGTACCGCTCCGCGCGCTCGGGGTGCTCAGGTCGACGGCACTCACGCTGCGGCCTCCTTCTCGGTCCGGTGTCCGGTCAGGGTCAGGAACACGTCGTCGAGGCTGGGCCTGCGCAGCCCGATGTCCTCGACGCGGACGCCCTCATCCTGGAGGGTCCGCGCCACCTCGGTGAGCGCCGTGACCCGGTCGGCGACCGGGGCGTGCACCCGCAACTCGGTCTCGTCCGCCTCGGGTTCGCCGTCCGTGACCCGGGCGACCACCTTCACCACCCGCGGGATCTCGGCCCGCTCGGCGACCACGACCTCGATACGGTCGCCGCCGACCAGGTTCTTCAGCCCGTCCGGGGTGTCGTCGGCGATGGCCCGCCCCTGGTCGATGACGGTGATGCGGGAGGCGAGCTTGTCGGCCTCCTCCAGGTACTGCGTGGTCAGCAGCACGGTCGTGCCGCCCGCCACCAACGCCCGTACGGATTCCCACACTTCCCCGCGGCTACGGGGGTCGAGGCCTGTCGTCGGCTCGTCGAGGAAGAGGACGGCCGGGGCGAGGGTCATCGACGCGGCGAGGTCGAGGCGGCGCCGCATGCCGCCGCTGTACTTGCCGACGCCCCGGTCGCCGGCGTCGGTCAGGTCGAACTGCTCCAGCAGTTCGGTCGCCCTGAGCTTCGCCCGCCTGCCGCCCAGGTGGAACAGCCGGCCGAACATCTCCAGGTTCTGCCGGCCGGTGAGCACCTCGTCCACCGCCGCGTACTGCCCCGTGAGTCCGATCCGGGCCCGCACCTCGCGCGGCTGCCGGGCCACGTCGAGGCCGGCGACCGTCGCCCTGCCCCCGTCCAGCCGGACCAGCGTGGACAGGATGCGGACGGCGGTGGTCTTGCCCGCCCCGTTCGGCCCGAGCAGGCCGTGCACCATGCCCTGGCGTACCGCCAGGTCGAAGCCGTCGAGGGCGCGTTTCTCGCCGTACCGCTTCTCCAGCGCCTCGGCCCACACCGCGTATCCGTCCATACCGCCCCTCCCGTGTGCTCGTGCCCTGTGTCCGGCACCAAACTGAGTACAGCGTACCCGATTACGCGTACACCGTACCCAATTTTTTGCGGGGGACCTAAGCTGGGCTCCATGGAGAGCGACACGGGCAGGACTGGCGGCACGGGCGACACGGGTGGTGCGGGCAGTACGGAGACCAGCGGCAGCGGCGATATCGCCCGCACCCTCGAACTGCTGTGGGACACCGGCCGGCGTCCCAGCCGCGGGCCCAAGCCGACCCTGACCCTGGACCGGATCGTGGAAGCGGCCGTCCAGGTCGCGGACACGGAAGGTCTGGAAGGGCTCTCCATGCGCCGCGTCGCCGCGGAACTCGGCACCGGCACCATGTCGCTCTACCGGTACGTCCCCGGCAAGGGCGAGCTGCTCGACCTGATGCTGGACCGGGTCCAGCGCCCCTCGAAGAACCCGGCCGACCTGGGCGACGGCGGCTGGCGCGCCGCCCTGGAGGCCATGGGCCGCGAGACCCTCGCCCTGTACCGCCGCCATCCCTGGCTGCTCCAGGTCAACCAGTCCCGCCCGATCCTCGGCCCGAGCGCCCTGGACGGCATGGAGAAAGTCCTCACCCTGATCCGCCCGATGGGGCTGACCGACCCCGAACTCGTCTCCGCGATCATCATGATCGACGGATACGTCGTCGGGGCCGCGCGCTCGCAGCTGTACGAGCAGGAGGCGGAGCGCCGGACAGGCCTGACGGACGCGGAGTTCTGGCAGGCGCAGGTGCCGATGCTGGAGAAAGCCATGGCATCGGGCCGCTACCCGGTGATGGCATCACTCTCCGAGGACGCCTTCGGCTCCGACTTCGACCACTTCGAGTTCGGACTCCAGCGGATCCTGGACGGGTTGGAGGTACTGGTGGCGCGACGCCGGGGCGGGTCGGCCCCGTAGGCCGTCGCCTCGGGGCTGCTACTTCCGTCGCCTCAGCCCGCGCAGACCGAGCAGGGCCGCGCAGGCCACGGCCACGGCGATGGCGCCGGTCTTGAGGTTGCCGTCGAGCCCGTCGCCGCTGCCGTCTTCGCCCTCCGCGGCCGGGCTCCCGCTGCCGGACGAGGATCCGGAGCCGCCGGGCGCGTCCTGTCCCTCCACCGAGCTGTCGGCCCCCTCGGCGCCGTACATGAGCCGCGTCCCGTCGGCGGTGTAGGTGACGGACTCCCCCTGCCCGAGGAACGGCACGCCGAGCCGCTCCTTCCGCTTGATCTTCCCGCCGTTCCAGTCGTACGCGATCGCGCCGAAGTAGCTGCGTACGACGAGGTGTTCGCCGTCCGGGGAGAGCGTGGCGTCGGTGGCCTCCAGGTCGGGCACGGCGGCGACGGGCCGGAAGACGTTCGTGCCGGACGCGGAGAGCTCGGCGGGCCCCTCGTACAGGTGCCCGCCCTTCTCGTTCTTGTCGACGATGTAGACCCGGCCGGTCTTCGGGTGCACGACGAGGGACTCGGCGTCGCGGGCCCCGTCGGAGTACTTCACGACGTACTGCGTGGCCCGGATCGTCTGGTCCTTCAGCGTCTTCGGCTCGGGCAGCTCGTAGATCCACACGTGGGGCCAGCTGCCGCCGAGGTTGTCGCCGATGTCGCCGACGTAGATCCGGTTGCCCGGGCCGACGGAGATGGCCTCGACGTCCCGGGGCGTGCCGACGCCGGTGAGGGTGAGACGGGCGACGGTCTCGCCCGTCCTGCTGTCGACGGCGTAGATGTACGGGCCGTCGTCGCTGTCGTTGTGCGTCCAGTAGATGCCGGGGTGGAGCCGGGACGCGGCCAGACCGCTGGACTCGGTGATGCGCGGATCCTTGATCGTGAAGTCCTCGTCGCCGTCGGCGGCGGAGGCGGG
Organism: Streptomyces sp. NPDC050416; assembly: GCF_044458845.1. NCBI lineage: Bacteria > Bacillati > Actinomycetota > Actinomycetes > Kitasatosporales > Streptomycetaceae > Streptomyces > Streptomyces sp. NPDC050416. The sequence goes on along the minus strand of NZ_JBITII010000012.1, from coordinate 233,439 downwards.
CACGGCGAAGGCGCCCACGAGCAGGGCCGCGGCGAGGATGGCGAACGGTCGGCGCATGCCCTTAAGCCTGCCATCCCGCTCCGCGGTTCATCGCCGGTAACGGATCACGGGGAGACCAGCTGGGGTTCCGGTTCTCAGAAGACGCCGGGCCTCACCTGGCAAGGTCAGGCTCCCTCGGGAGTGATCAGGCAGAAGGGATGGCCGACGGGGTCCTCGTAGACGCGGTAACCGATCGGCTTGTCCGAACCGTCCAGCAGCCTCGCACCGAGGGCGAGCACTTGGACCTCAGCCGTATCGAGGTTCGCGACCATCACGTCGAGGTGCATGTGCGGGGGGCGCGCGGAGTCCGTCCACCGCGGCGCGCGATAGTCGTCCACCCGCTGGAAAGCGACCACCGGGGTGCCCGCCGCGTTCTGGAGCACGACGAAGTCGCCGGTGTCCGCCTGCCGTGAGAGCGACAGCAACTTCTCGTAGAAACCGGCGAGTTCATCCGGGTCGGGGCAGTCGATGACAACGGTGTACAGGCGTCCGATCATCCGGCTCACTCTGCCACCGGCCTGGTTCTGAAGCAGCCGGAGCCCGAATGACCAGCCCCCAGCACACAGCGCGTGGCCCGACTCACACCCCGTCCGGCGTTCTGATCGTTCATGATGAGCGGATGCTCAGGTTCATGCCCGTCGGTGACTCCATGACCATCGGGAGCGCGGGCGAACACACGTGGCGCTACCGGATGTGGCAGCACCTGCGCCGTTCCTACGGCGGGCCCTTCACCCTCGTCGGTCCGCGCGAGACGCTGCACGACAAGTTGGCCGACGCCGCGACGTCGTACGCGTACGCCGACCCGGACTTCCCGCGGGCCCACCTGGCCGGCTGGGGCGAGGGGTGGCTGCACATGGCGCCGTTGATCGGCGAGGCCGTGCGGTCGTGCCGCGCGGATGTCCTCCTGGTCTCCCTCGGCCTGATCGACCTGGGCTTCTACACCAACGCCGAGCAGACCGCCGAGAACGTGAGGGCCTTCGCCGCCGAGGCCCGCGCGGCGAACCGGCGGGTGCGGATGGTGTGGCTGCCGGTGACCCCGAACGTACGGGCCCAGTCCGACCCGGCCTTCGCCGCCGAGGTCGCCCGCTTCAACGAACTGCTGGCCAAGACGGCCGCCGACCTCGACGAGCCCGGCTCGCCCGTCCTCCTGGCCTCGTCCCCATCGTCGTACGACATCGACACCGACACCTACGACGGCACCCACCCCAACGACAGCGGCGAGCACAAGATCGCGGCGGCCTTCGCCGAGGCGATGTACCAGGCCTGGGACCTGGGCGAGCCCTACGAGGAGTAACTCTCGGTGATCATCCGGGTCAGGTAGACGGCCCGGACGCGGGCGAGGGCGTGCCGGTGCCCGGCGGGGAGCCGGTCGAGCGCCCACGCGGCTGCCGCGTCCGGCCCGAAGAAGGCCGCCTACGCCACCGCCGAAGTGCCCGTCTACCTCATCGCCGACCCTTACCAGGGCCGGTGCTACATCTACACCCATCCCAAAGACGGCGACTACGCCGTGAGGACCAAGGTCGACTTCGGCACCGACATCGACCTCACCGACACCGTGGCCGACCTCGTCCTCAAGACCGACGAGTTCCCCCGCGACTGACGTCCGGGCCCCCTCGAGCTCAACGCGTGCTTGCTTGGAGCGCACTTCAACACGTTGGCTTGGGCAGCATGAAGTACACGCAGCTCGGACGCACGGGACTCAAGGTCAGCCGGCTCGTCCTCGGCACCATGAACTTCGGCCCGCAGACCGACGAGGCCGACAGCCACGCCATCATGGACGCGGCGCTGGACGCGGGCATCAACTTCTTCGACACCGCCAACGTCTACGGCTGGGGTGAGAACAAGGGCCGTACCGAGAGCATCATCGGCACCTGGTTCGCCAAGGGCGAGGGGCGGCGCGACAAGGTCGTCCTCGCCACGAAGGTGTACGGCAACATGGGCGCCGACGGCCCGGCCTGGCCCAACCACGACAAGCTCTCCGCGCTCAACATCCGACGGGCCGTGGACGCCAGCCTCAAGCGGCTACAGACCGACTACATCGACGTCTACCAGTTCCACCACATCGACCGGAACACGCCCTTCGAGGAGATCTGGCAGGCGATCGACGTCCTGGTCCAGCAGGGCAAGATTCTCTACGTCGGGTCGTCGAACTTCCCCGGCTACAAGATCGCCCAGGCCAACGAGATCGCCGCCCGGCGGGGCGGGACCATCGGGCTGGTGAGCGAGCAGTGCCTGTACAACCTCGCGGAGCGGCGCGCCGAGATGGAGGTCATCCCGGCCGCGCAGGACTACGGCCTCGGCGTCATCCCCTGGTCACCGCTGCACGGCGGTCTGCTGGGCGGTGTCCTCAAGAAGGAGGTCGAGGGCAAGCGCCGCGCCTCCGGCCGCGCGGCCGACGCGCTCAACGACCCGGCCACCCGCGCGCAGATCCAGTCCTACGAGGATCTGCTCGACAAGCACGGCATCGAGCCCGGCGAGGCCGCGCTGGCCTGGCTGCTCACCCGCCCCGGTGTGACCGGCCCGATCGTCGGCCCCCGCACGGCCGAGCAGCTCGCCTCCGCGGTCCGCGCGTCCGAGCTGGACCTCTCCGAGGAACTCCTGACTGGCCTGGACGAAATCTTCCCGGGCCCGGGGCCGTCACCGGAGGCCTTCGCCTGGTAGACGCCCTTCTTTTCAGGGGCGCGGGGAACTGCGCGACAAGCCCCCACCGGCCCGCAGCCGAAAAACGGCGGCCCGCAGTTCCCCCACCGCGCTACTTCCCAAGCACGGAAGCCAAGGCGACAACACAAAACATCAGCACGAGCACACCGGCCATGATCCGGTTGCGGGTCTTCGGGTCCACGCCCCGAGCCTAACCGGCGCCGCCGAGAGGCCAGCGGCCGACCGCCTCGTAGCGGGGCTGCTCCCCCGCGACCCCCGAGGTCGGCAGATTGCTCCGCACCAGTACCAGCTCCCGCACGGTCCAGGTCCGGCTCACGAACGCGTCGAGCGCCTCGAGGTACGCCCGCACCTCGACCGCGTCCCGGCTGCGCGCCAGCGTGAGGTGCGGCTTGTACCGCCGGTGCTCCCCCATCACCACGCCCGCCCGGCGCGCCGCCGCCTCCGCCCGCTCGGCCAGCAGCCGCAGGGTCGCCAGGTCCCCCTCTGCCCCGGCCCACAGGGCACGCCCGTGCCCGAACTGACCGCCGCCCCGCACGGCGAGCGGGAAAGGATCGGTACGGCGGGCCGCACGCTCCAGCCTGCCCGACAGCTCCGGCAGGAGCCCGTCGTCGACCTCGCCGTAGAAGGCGAGGGTGAAGTGCCAGCCCGGGCGGCCGGTCCACCGCAGGCCGTCCGCCCCGGGCAGCTTGTGCAAGGCGTCCACCACGGCACCGAGTTCGCGGATCACCCCGTCAGGGGGGAGCACGGCGGCGAAGAGTCTCATGGTCCCACCCTGGCACCATGAGGCCATGGAGATCACCATCAGAGAAGGCGGTCCCGACGACATTCCCGCGATACTCGGCATGCTCGACAGCTGTGTGGAGTGGCTGGTCTCGCAGGGGCGCACGGGGCAGTGGGGGACGAAACCCCTGTCCCAGAGCCCGAAGACGGTGGAGTCGGTCGGCCGGTACATGGACGAGGGCAGCGTGTTCATGGCCGATGCCGACGGCGTCCCCGCCGCCACCCTCACCCTCACCGACTCGCCCGGCGCCTACCTGTCCCACCTCGCGCGGCCCGGCGAGCCCGAGCGGTACATCCACTGGCTCGCCTCCGACCGCCGCTTCAAGGGCCACGGCGTGGGCAGCGCGCTCCTCACGCACGCCGCCGAGGTGACCCGGCGGGCAGGAGTGGACCTGTTGCGGGTCGACTGTTACGCCGGCGACGACGGCAAGCTCGTCCGCTACTACGAGGCCAACGGCTTCACCCGGACCGAGGCCTTCACGGTCGGCGAGAACAACTGGCCGGGCCAGCTGCTGGCCAGGAGGGTGTGAGCCTCCCGGCCGGGCACGCGCCACGCCGCCCTACGCCGCCGGAGCCAGTTCCTCCTGCCGCTCCCGGGGAACGAACCCCACCCGTGGGTGGCCGTGGTGCCAGCCGACCGACAGGCGGAGGTTGCCGACGCGGGCCAGGATCAGGCCGATCACGGCCGCGGCGACGGCCGCGACGGCACCGCCGGACGCGAGGCCGACCCGGGCGCCGTACGTGTCGGTGATCCAGCCGACGATCGGCGCGCCGACCGGGGAGCCACCGAGGAAGACCATCATGTAGAGGGCCATGACACGGCCGCGCATGGCCGGGTCCGTGGACATCTGGATGCTGGTGTTCGTCGTGACGTTGACCGTCATGCCGAACAGGCCCAGCGGGACCATGAGCAGGGCGAACATCCACAGGGCGGGGGTGGTCGCCGCCAGTATCTCCAGCGCGCCGAAGACCATGGCCGCCGCGATCAGCAGCCGCAGCCGGGCCGTGCCGCGCCGGGCGGCGAGCAGGGCGCCGGCGACGGAGCCGACCGCCATCAGCGTGTTGAACATGCTGTAGGCACCCGCGCCCGCGTGGAACACGTCGTCCGCGAAGGCCGAGAGGTAGACGGGGAAGTTGAAGGCGAAGGTGCCGACGAACCCGACCAGGACGATCGGCCAGATCAGCTCCGGACGGCCGGTGACGTACCGCACGCCTTCCCGCAGCTGCCCCTTGCCGCGCGGGGCGCGCTCGACGGCGTGCAGTTCGCGGGCGCGCATCAGCAGCAGGCCGGTGAGCGGCGCGATGAAGGACAGGCCGTTGAAGAGGAACGCGTAGCCGGTGCCGACGCCGGTGATCAGTATGCCCGCGACGGCGGGGCCGACCAGGCGGGCGGACTGGAAGTTCGCCGAGTTCAGGCTGACCGCGTTCTGCAGCTGCCCCGGGCCGACCAGCTCGGAGACGAAGGACTGCCGGGCCGGGTTGTCGACCACCGTGGCGAGACCGACCGCGAAGGCGGCGACGTACACGTGCCACACCTGGACGTGGCCGGTGAGGACGGCGGCGGCGAGGGCGAGGGCCGTGAGGGCCATCGCCGACTGGGTGACGAGCAGGGTGGGGCGCTTGCGCAGCCGGTCGACGAGGACACCGCCGTAGAGGCCGAAGAGCAGCATCGGCAGGAACTGGAGTGCCGTCGTTATGCCGACGGCCGCGGAGGAGCCGGTGAGGCTGAGGACCAGCCAGTCCTGGGCGATGCGCTGCATCCAGGTGCCGATGTTGGAGACGACCTGTCCCATGAAGAACAGGCGGTAGTTCCTGACCTTCAGGGAGGAGAACATCGACGACTTGCGGACCGGCCGGGTGGCCTCGCAGGGGCGGGTGTCGGAGGTGGGCGGGGAGTCGTGGGGATCAGGTGCGGGGGCGGAAGCTGCTCCGGGTCCCGAACTCAAAGGGTTCGCCTCCTTGCGACGTACGGCTTACAGATGCGCGAGTTTCTCCAGCACGGGGGCGGCGGCGCGCAGTTTCGCCCACTCGTCCTCGTCGAGGTTTTCCACCAATGCGGCCAGGAACGCGTTCCGCTTGCGGCGGCTCTCCTCGAGCATCGCCTCGGCCTGCTCGGTGCGCGTCACGACCTTCTGGCGCCGGTCCTCGGGGTGCGGCTCCAGACGGACCAGTCCCTTGGACTCCAGCAGCGCCACGATGCGGGTCATCGAGGGCGGCTGGACATGCTCCTTGCGGGCGAGCTCGCCCGGAGTGGCCCTGCCGCACAGGGACAGGGTGCCGAGCACCGACATCTCGGTGGGGCTGAGCGACTCGTCGACCCGCTGGTGCTTGAGCCGACGGGACAGCCGCATCACGGCGGATCGGAGGGAGTTCACGGCGGCTACGTCGTCGCCATGGCTGAGGTCCGGCATGTTCTTTAGCGTAACTCATTACTCTCGCTAAATACCACCCGGGGCGCGCGTGAATGCCCGTGACCCTGGCCACTGAACCGTGACATCACCCATATGGGTGATCCGGCTGCGGAAGAGGACACACCGGACCGAACGGTGCCGCGACCCTCATGGGCATGGGGACCACCGTGCTCAGCCTGCGAATAGACCACGAGCTGCTTGAGCGGCTCCGGCACCAAGCCGCGAAAAGGGGAATGAGCGTCCAGGACTATGTCGTCCGGACGCTCATTCGCGATGACTTCGACCAGCGTTTCCAGGCCGCCGTCGAGGAGACGGAGAGGTTCTACGGGTCACCCGACCCGGGCGACGAGGACCAGGATCAGGTCAGACCCAGCGCCGGCATCAGGTAGTAGAACGCGAACACCGCCGCCACCGCGTACATCGCCGTCGGCACCTCCTTGCCCCGCCCGGCCGCCAGCCGCAGCACCACGAAGGTGACGAAGCCCATGCCGATGCCGTTGGTGATCGAGTACGTGAACGGCATCATCAGCATCGTCACGAAGGCCGGGATGGCGATCGTGTGGTCCGCCCAGTCGATCTCCTTGACCGAGCCGGCCAGGATCAGGAAGCCGACCGCGAGCAGGGCGGGGGTGGCCGCCTGGGACGGCACCATCGTGGCGACCGGCGTCAGGAAGAGGGCGGCGGCGAAGAGACCGCCGGTGACGACGTTCGCGAGGCCGGTCCGGGCGCCCTCGCCGACACCGGCCGTGGACTCGACGAAGGCGGTGGTCGCCGAGGAGGAGCTGGCACCGCCCGCGGCGACCGCGAGACCGTCGACGAACAGCACCTTGTTGATGCCGGGCATCTGCCCCTGCGCATCGGTCAGCTTCGCCTCGTCCGAGACGCCCATGATCGTGCCCATCGCGTCGAAGAAGCACGACAGCAGCACGGTGAAGACGAACAGCACACCGGTCAGCACCCCGACCTTCTCGAAGCCGCCGAACAGGCTGACCTGACCGACCAGCCCGAAGTCTGGACTGGCGACCGGGTTGCCGGGCCACTTCGGGGTGGTGAGACCCCAGCTCGGCACCTTGGTCACGGCCTCGATGACCACGGCCACGACCGTCATGGCGACGATCGAGATCAGGATCGCGCCGGAGACCTTGCGCACGATCAGGGCGAGCGTGAGCAGCACGCCCAGGACGAAGACCAGGACCGGCCAGCCGTCGAGGTGGCCGTCGCCGCCGAGCTGGAGCGGGACGGTGGTCTGGGCGGCGTCCGGGATACGGGAGACAAAACCGGCGTCGACGAGACCGATCAGCATGATGAACAGCCCGATGCCGATGGAGATGGCCTTGCGCAGCCCGTAGGGGACGGCGTTCATCACGCGCTCGCGCAGACCCGTGGCGACCAGCAGCATGACCACGAACCCGGCGAGGACCACCATGCCCATCGCGTCCGGCCAGGACATGCGCGGGGCGAGCTGGAGGGCGACGACGGAGTTCACCCCGAGGCCGGCGGCGAGCGCGATCGGCACGTTACCGATGACGCCCATGAGGAGGGTGGTGAGCGCGGCCGTGAGGGCCGTCGCGGTGACCAGCTGTCCGTTGTCGAGCTGGTGACCGTACATGTCCTTGGCGCTGCCGAGGATGATCGGGTTCAGCACGATGATGTAGGCCATCGCGAAGAAGGTGGCGAGGCCGCCCCGGACCTCGCGGGACAGCGTGCTGCCCCGCTCGGAGATCCGGAAGAAGCGGTCGAGTGCGCCGTACGTGAGCCCGGCTCCCGGCTGTTCAGGGGCGGGGACCTTGGCGGGAGCCGAGGAGGACATGTGTTTGGTGTTTCCTACGAAGAGAAGTGATCAGACACAAACCGTTTCAGTATGAACATATAAGGCCGTGATCGCACATCTGCGCGCGTAGACCTGATCGCCTCGTAAGCTGTCCCCATGGCGAAATGGACCCCCAGACACGAGGCGCCGGAGCCCCTGGAGGGCCCCGTGGTCGCCACCGTCACCGGCGGCACGATCCTCTGGTTCGTCCTCTTCCTGGTCCAGCTCCCCTTCTACGGCTGGTTCGACGACCACGGCCACACGTGGTGGGTGTGGACCTGCCTGGCCGGCGGCGGTCTGGGCCTGATCGGCATCTGGTACGTCCGCAGGCGCGAGGCCGCGATCAAGCGGGCGGCGGCCCAGCACGAGGTGACGGCCACTCCACCGGCCGGAGGGACGGCGACTCCACCGGCCGGAGGGACGGCGACTCCGCCGGCCGAGTAGGCACGTTCCTGCCCGCTCCCCGGCGAGACACGCAGCCGTCCCCTCCCTACGCTCGGAGAGAGGCGGCGAAACGCCCGAAATCGTCGCGGCCACCGCCCCGCCGGTGAGGAGCGCAGCCATGACGACGCAGGACAGCGCGGCAGAGGCCGACCGGGCCCTGAAGGCCAAGCACCGGGCGATGTGGGCACAGGGCGACTACCCGTCCCTTGCCGCCGAAGTCATCCCCGATCTCGGGGCGGTGCTGGTCGAGGCGTGCGGGGTGCGCTCCGGCCAGCGGGTGCTGGACGTGGGCGCCGGCAGCGGCAACGCCGCGATCCCGGCGGCCCTGGCCGGCGCGGACGTGGTCGCCTCGGACCTGACCCCGGAGCTCTTCGAGGCCGGCCGACAGTCGGCCGGGAAACAGGGCGTGGAGCTGAGCTGGCAGGAGGCCGACGCCGAGGCGCTGCCCTTCGGTGACGCGGAGTTCGACACCGTGCTGTCCTGCGTCGGGGTGATGTTCGCCCCGCACCACCAGCAGGCCGCCGGCGAACTCGTCCGGGTCTGCCGTCCGGGCGGCACCATCGGCCTGCTGAGCTGGACGCCGCAGGGCTTCATCGGCCGGATGTTCGCCATCCTGAAGCCGTACGCGCCGCCGCCCCCGCCGGGCGCGCAGCCGCCCCCGCTGTGGGGGGACGAGGACCATGTGCGCGCCCTCTTCGGCGACCGGATCACGGACGTGCGGGAGACACCCGAGGCGTTCCGCGACTACTTCAAGGAGCGCTACGGCCCCACGATCACCGTCTACAAGAACATCGCCGGCGACCCCGAGCGCACCGCCGCTCTGGACCGCGACCTGGCGGACCTCGCCCGTGAGAGCGATCTGAGCACGGGCGGGGGCGGGACCGTCCTGGAGTGGGAGTACCTGCTGTTCACCGCGCGCCGGGCGAACTGACCCCGCGGGTGGCACCGGGGTCCGACGGGGATCGGAGGGCGTACAACTGCCGTACGACCAGGGCACGACGTCCGTCGTCCCCAGGTCGGATCTTCTCCGCATTCGGCAGGTGAAGCGGCAAAACCGCACGTACCGTCGAATGCATGACGCATCTCGACGCGGGTGCCCGGCCCGACTCCGCCCGGCCGGTGACGGTCACCTCACGCGAGACCGGCCTGACCTCGGCTCAGGTCGCCGAGCGGGTGGAGCGCGGCCAGGTCAACGACGTGCCGGTGCGCAGCAGCCGCTCCACCGTCGACATCGTCCGCGCGAACGTCTTCACCCGCTTCAACGCGATCATCGGGGTGCTGTGGCTGATCATGCTGTTCGTCGCGCCGATCCAGGACAGCCTGTTCGGCTTCGTGATCCTCGCCAACACCGGGATCGGGATCGTCCAGGAGTGGCGGGCGAAGAAGACGCTGGACTCGCTCGCGCTGATCGGCGAGGTGCGTCCCACCGTCCGCCGGGACGGAACCTCCGGGCAGGTCAGCACGTCCGAGATCGTCCTCGACGACCTGATCGAGATCGGGCCCGGTGACAAGGTCGTCGTCGACGGCGTCTGTGCCGAGGCCGACGGGCTGGAGATCGACGAGTCGCTGCTCACCGGCGAGGCGGACCCGGTCGTCAAACGCCCCGGCGACCAGGTGATGTCCGGCAGCTTCGTGGTCGCGGGCGGCGGGGCCTTCCAGGCGACGAAGGTCGGCCGGGAGGCGTACGCCGCGCAGCTCGCGGAGGAGGCGTCCCGGTTCACCCTCGTCCAGTCGGAACTGCGCTCCGGCATCTCCACGATCCTCAAGTACGTCACGTGGATGATGGTCCCGACCGCGATCGGGCTGATCATCAGCCAGCTGTTCGTGAAGGAGAACGCCTTCGACGACTCCGTCGCCCGCACGGTCGGCGGCATCGTCCCGATGGTCCCCGAGGGGCTGGTCCTGCTCACCTCGGTGGCCTTCGCCATCGGCGTCATCCGCCTGGGCCGCAAGCAGTGCCTCGTCCAGGAGCTGCCCGCGATCGAGGGGCTGGCCCGGGTCGACACGGTCTGCCTCGACAAGACCGGCACCCTCACCGAGGGCGGCATGGACGTCACCGAGCTGCGGCCCCTACAGGGCGCCGACGAGACGTACGTACGCCGGGTGCTCGGCGCTCTCGGCCAGTCCGATCCCCGGCCGAACGCCTCGCTCAAGGCGATCATCGACACCTACCCGGCCACCGAGGACTGGCGCTGCACCCAGGCGCTGCCGTTCTCCTCCGCCCGCAAGTACAGCGGCGCCGCGTTCGCCGAGGCCGACGGGGAGAGCAGCACCTGGCTGCTCGGGGCGCCGGACGTGCTGCTCCCCGACGAGGACCCGGCCCTCGCCGAGACGGGGCGGCTGAACGAGCAGGGCCTGCGGGTCCTGCTGCTCGCCCGGGTCGACCGGGACCTCGACGACCCGGAGGTCGCCGAGGGAGCGAAGCCCGTCGCGCTGGTGGTTCTGGAGCAGCGGCTGCGGCCGGACGCGGCCGACACGCTGCGCTACTTCGCCGACCAGAACGTGGCCGCCAAGGTCATCTCCGGCGACAACGCGGTGTCGGTCGGCGCGGTCGCGGCCAAGCTGGGGCTGTCCGGCGCCACGGTGGACGCGCGCCGGCTGCCCGCCGAGCAGGAGGGGATGGCCGAGGCCCTCGACGACGGCACGGTCTTCGGGCGGGTCACCCCGCAGCAGAAGCGGAACATGGTGGGCGCGCTGCAGTCCCGCGGGCACACGGTCGCGATGACGGGCGACGGGGTGAACGACGTCCTCGCCCTGAAGGACGCCGACATCGGCGTCGCGATGGGCTCCGGCTCGGAGGCGACCCGGGCGGTCGCGCAGATCGTGCTGCTGAACAACAGCTTCGCGACGCTGCCGTCGGTGGTGGCGGAGGGCCGCCGGGTCATCGGCAACATCACGCGGGTCGCGACCCTGTTCCTCGTCAAGACGGTCTACTCGGTGCTGCTGGCGATCCTGGTGGTCTGCTCGCAGGTCGAGTACCCGTTCCTGCCGCGTCACCTGACGCTGCTGTCGACCCTGACGATCGGCGTCCCGGCCTTCTTCCTCGCGCTCGCGCCCAACAAGGAACGCGCGAAGCCGAACTTCGTGCGGCGGGTGATGCGGTACGCGATCCCGGGCGGGGCGGTGGCCGCGCTGGCGACCTTCGCGACGTATCTGATCGCCCGGGAGCGCTACACGGGCGCGGGCGCGCTGGACGCGGAGACCAGTGCCGCGACGCTCACGCTGTTCCTCATCTCGATGTGGGTCCTGGCGATCATCGCCCGCCCGTATACCTGGTGGCGTGTCGCGCTGGTGGCGGCGATGGCCGGGGCGTTTCTGCTGGTGCTGGTGGTGCCGTGGCTCCAGCACTTCTTCGCGCTGAAGCTGGTCGGGATGACCATGCCGTGGCTGGCGGTCGGCATCGCGGTGGTGGCGGCGGCCGCCCTGGAACTCCTGTGGAGGTGGGTGGACCGCCGCTTTACCGCTTAGCACCGTGGGGGCTGGGCGCGCGGTTCCCCGCGCCCCTTGAGTTTCTTTACTTCACGTCGACGTAGTCGCCCGTGGCGTTGACCGCCGGGGTGGTCGTCGTGCCGGCGAAGCTGAAGCGCCAGTAGCCGTCGTACTGGGCGGTGGCGGTGGCCTTCAGGTTGCCGTACTGGTCGGAGTACACCGTCTTGATCGTGGTGTACGTGCTGGTGCCCGCCTTGCGGAACTGGAGCTTGACCGGCTGGTTGGTGTAGCCGTGGTAGGCGTTGTCCTCCCAGTTGGCCCGGGACAGCTTGCCGGTGGACGTGATGGTCTTGCCCTTGTAGACGGGCTCGGGACCGGCGTTGACGGTCAGCTTGGAGTAGCGCTGGACCTTGGTGGTGCCCAGGCCGCCCTGCTCCTTCTGGTCGCCGTTGCTGGTGACGGCGAGGGCGCCGGCGCCCCAGGTGCCGGCGTCGGAGTTCCACAGGTCGCCGTCGGCCGGGCGGATGTTGATCACGCCCTTGCAGTTGAGGACGGTCGACGAGGCGGCGGTGCAGGTGGCCGGGTCGTCGCTGATGAAGACGTTGTCCGCGGTGTCCAGCGAGGAGCCGTGGTAGATCAGCGGGCCGGTGGCGAAGTTGTCCGAGCTGGTGTCGAGGTCCGCGGCGTGGGTCACGGTGTAGGTGACCGGGAAGCTGACCACGTTGGTGGTGCCGACGACGATGTTCTTGCCGCTGTTGACCTTGACGTCGGAGAAGGTGACGTCGAGGGTCGACGCGGTGGTGCCCGAGTCGGCGTCGGCGGAGGCGGAGCTGAAGGCCGCCTTGCCGGACGGCGCGTCGGCGGCCTGCGCGGCCGGAACGACGAGGGCGGAGAGGGCCAGGGCGCCGGTGACGGCGGCCACGGTGGCTCGGATGCGCATGTGTTCCCCAGGTGGAGAAGTGATCTAGGAGTCTCTTGACTCGGATGATCAGATCCACGAGCCCGGGAACAAGTTGTACGCCCGGTTCCGTTTTTGCCGCCGCATCCCCAATGTTTGACCTAAGCATGAGACTTGAGGGACGGGAGACGTACGGAACCGCCGGTCCCGGAACGGATTCCGGGGCCGGCGGTGTCGTCTGTGTCGTGCGGGACGGTGTTAGCGCACGTCGACGAAGTCACCCGTGGCGTTGACGGCCGGGGTGGTCGTCGTGCCCGCGAAGGAGTAGCGGAAGTAGCCGTCGGTGGCGGCCTTGACGGTGGTCTTCAGCTCACCCGTGCTGTTGGAGGTGATGGTCTTCACCGTGGAGTAGGTGTCGGACCCCTTCGTGCGGAACTGGAGCTTCACCGGCTGGTTGGTGTAGCCGTGGTACTTGTGGTCCTCCCAGTTGGCCCGGGACAGCTTGCCGGTGACGGTGATGGTCTTGCCCTTGGCCACCGGCTCCGGGGAGGCGTTGACCGTCAGCTTCGAGGCACGCTGGACCTTGGCGGTCTTGTAGGCGTCGCGGATGATGTAGTCACCGTCGTTGCCGACCGCGCCGACCCACACCTTCCAGGTGCCGGCCAGGATGTTGCTGTAGAGGTCCACGGCCGGGTCGGCGACGATCGTCACCTTGCAGGTGGCGGTGGTGGCACTGGAGTTGGCGCAGTCGCCGACGAACTCCTGGTCCAGGCTCTCCGGGACGAGCGCCCCGTCGGCGTTGTCCGGGTTCGTGCCGTGCCACAGGACGGGGTAGGCGTCGTAGATGCCCTCCGGGTCGGTGGCCGTCACGGAGACGGTGAAGGACTTCTTGACGGTCGTGCCGACGACGATGTTCTTGCCGCCGTTGACGGTCACGCTCGTGATCTTCGTGTCGCCCTCGCCCTCGTCCGTCGGGCCGGCGGCCGCGAACGGCGTGGCCTTCGAGGTGGAGGGGACCATCGAGGCCAGGTTCGGCATGTGGTCGTCCGCCTGCGCGGCGGGGACGGCCAGGGCGGAGAGGGCCAGGGCACCGGTGACGGCGGCCACAGTGGCTCGGATACGCATGCGTTCTCCAGGTGGAGAGGGGCCCCGGCGCTCGTCGTCGGCTCCTGGGGCCCAAGTGATCGTGGAGTCTGTTGACTCAGGTGATCAGATCCACGAACCAAGCGCATGGTTGTACGACAGGTGAAAAATTTGTGCGGAGATTTTCACCGAACAGCCAAACGCCACCGCGCGCTTCAGTCGAACCACCGGTCCCGCGCCAGTTCCTCCGTCCGCGACGGATCCTCCAGCAGCGCCGCCACCTCGAACCGCCGCGGCCACTGCCCCGCCGCCCAGGCGAGCCCCGCGGCGACGCCCTCCAGGGTGGCGGCGTGCAGGACACCGTCGTCGGTGAGCCGCCAGTCGATCTCCACGCCGTCGACGACGAGTTCCTCGTGCTCGATGTAGGAGGACGGGGTGCGGGGGCCGAGCAGGACGCGGACGGAGTCCGGGACGTCGTGTTCGGTGCCCTCGGAGGTGACCTGCCCGGTGACCGACTCGCTCAGGCGCCGCACCTGGAAGAGTTCGGCCAGTTCGGCGGCCCGGGACGGGCGCACCGGCAGCAGCGGGACGCCCGCCGTGAAGGGCAGCAGATCCGGTGAGTCGCACACCACGGCGTCGGCCGCGTCCACGACCTCCACCCGGCCGTCGATGACGGCACGCAGCTCGTCCGGCAGGGTCACCTGCTCCGGGTCCAGCTCGGCCAGCGCCCCGTACAGCGCGTGCAGTTGGGCGTCCGTCACCTCGCGCTCCGGGTCGGCGAGCCGGTCGAGGAGCTCGGCGGCGCCGCCCGGCTCGTCCAGCAGCGCGGCGACCGACGTCCGCACGCCCAGGGCCCGCAGCACCTGCTCGTCATCGAAGCCGGTCGCGTCGGCCTCCTCGTACAGGCCGCGCAGCAGCGGGTCGCCGCCGGCGGACCGCAGACCGGCCGGGCGGCGGCCGTCGAGCACCGGGTTCCCGCGCAGCCACCACGCCGTGTGCGGCCGTACGACCTCGTGCGTGCCGTCCGGCAGCAGGACGCGCACGGGCTGCACGATCGCGTCCCGCAGGGGCGGCTGCGACAGCAGGGACAGGGCCTGGGACCACTTGTCCTCGTCGACCAGGTCCAGATCCCGTACGGCGACGATCTCGGTGGCGACCGGCGGCACCGGGCTGTCCGGGAAACGGTCGAGGATGTCCTCCGCCCACACGTCGACCGCGTCCAGCAGGCCCGGGTCGTCGGGCTCGGCGAAGTCGCCCTCGCGCGGCTCCAGTTCGTCGGGGTCGAGGACGACGTCGGTGGCACGGACGAGCGCGAAGTTCACCAGCACCCCGCAGGCCGCCAGCGGCTGCTCGCCCCACTTCGAGGCCAGCTCGGCGTCCACCGCGGCCAGTTCGCCCTCGCGCATGACCTGGGCGAACGGGCCGCCGGGGAAGACGAGTTCACAGGCGGGGGCTGGTTCGCCGTCCTCGTCGGGCAGGGCGAGCGCGCCGAGCCAGGGCTCGTCACCGGGCTCCAGGCCGGCGTCCCGCACCAACGCGAGTACGGTGTCGGCCAGTTCCTCCGCGTCGAGGGTGTCCTCCTCCCACAGCGCGCCGCCCTCGTCGTCGAGCGAGGCGGCGACGGCGGCCCTGACCTGCGGGGTGGTGAGCACGGCGCGCGGGGTCGCGGGCAGGGCGCCCAGCTTCTCCAGGATCGGGTGCGCGGCGTCCGGGTGGGCGACCTTCAGTCCGAGTCGGGCCAGGGTCTCCGGGTCGATCCCGGTGGCGTCGGGGCTGGGCAGCAGCACCTGCCGGGGCCCGATCGTCGTACGGCCGTCCGCGAGCGGCACCGGCAGGCCCGACAGCCGGTCCGGGTCGACCCCGGCCAGGCTGTCGTAGAGCCGACGCCACCAGCCGGGCTCCTTCTCCAGCCCGGCCAGCCGGTCGATCGCGTCGGTCAGCGGCACCCGGGCGACGCCCAGGGTACGCAGCTCCGCCCGGCGTTCGAGACCTGCGGGCAGCAGCGTGGGCAGCACCTCGGCGAGCACCCGCACCGTGTCCCCGCCCGCGCCCTCGACGACCTCGGCGTCCCGGGGCCGCAGCGACTCGGGCAGCTCGTCGCCGTCGTGCTCGCGGCGCTCGACGGCGGGCGGCAGGAACGACGTGCGCGGCAGCCGCTCCAGGATCGCCCGGCGCAGGGCGCCGTCCAGCTCGCCCTTGCCGAGCGGCCCGGGCACGAGGTCGATGAGCCCCGCCGTCACCGGCCGCCACTCGTCGAGGAGTCCGGCGTAGGAGTCGGCCGCGCGCTGGATCAGGAAGTCGGTCAGCGGGCCGGGGGCGGCGTGCCGGCGGGTCGAGTCCAGCGGGAACGAGGCGATGAGCAGGGCGGGGACGCCGAGCGGCTCGTCGCTGGGGGTGGGGGCGTGCACGACCGGGCTGGTGCGGGGCCGGGCCGGGCTGCCGTCGGAGTCCACGGGCACGGCCCAGGTGACCGACCAGTGGGGGCGCAGCCGCTCCTCGACGGGGCGGCCGGTGAGCAGCTCGGGGGTGAGAGGGCCGTGGGCGGCGGCGGTGCGCCAGTAGGTGACGCCGTCGCCGGAGTCGTCGACGACGGTGAAGGGGCCGTCGGTGCGGCGGGAGATCGTCCGGGGGCTCTCGCCGTCGATCTCGACGACGACCTCTTCGAGACCGGCGAGGGTGAGCAGGAGCGCGTCGTCGACCGCCCGCAGCAGGCGCTCCGCGAGGTCGGCGGCGGCCGCGTCCCGCAGCGGCAGGATGACGGCGGTGTCGTACGGGTCGGGGGCGGTGCCCTCGGCGGCGAACGGCAGCCGCAGCAGCGGTACGTGACCGTCGCGCCGCCGGACCTCGTCCCCGAGGCCGGGGCTGTGCCGGGCGGTCTCGGCGGCCAGCTCACGGGCCTCGGCCAGCGACCACCGCACGCCGCCGTGCCGGCCGACGACGGCGGGCTCGTCGGTCACGGCGAGGACGGCGGCGAACCCGACGCCGAACCGTCCGACGGCCTGCTCGTGGGTCTCCCGCTTCGCGGACGCGCGCAGCGTGGACAGCGACTCGACCCCGGCCGCGTCCAGCGGGGCGCCGGTGTTGGCGGCGACGAGAACCCCGTCCCGCAGGGTGAGCCGCAACCGCCCCGGCACGCCCGCCCGGGCCGCCGCGTCGGCGGCGTTCTGCGCGAGCTCGACGACGAGCCGGTCCCGGTACCCGCCGAGGACGAGATCCTCCTCGGCGTTGGCGTCCTCACGGAACCGGGCGGGGCTGGTGGCCCACGCGTCCAGCACGCCACGCCGCAGACGTGCCGTACCGAACGGATCGGCACCCTCGGCGGCGGGCCGCACGAACTTGCTGCTCACGTTCCTTCTCCTCATCGACGAGAGGACGAAGGTACCGCCTGGGACGCGGGGCTGCGCGCGCCGTCCGGCCCCGGTTCAGCTCCCGGAGGCGAACGTCACGAAATCCGCCCATGCGGCGGAGGTGACGGCGAGCCGGGGACCTTCGGTCTGCTTGGAGTCGCGGATGTGGACGGTGGCGGGGGTGGTGGCGATCTCCACGCAGGAGTCGCCCTCGCTGCCACTGCTGTAGCTGCTCTTGAACCACACCAGATCTATGTTGCGGATCATGTTTCCCCCAGCAGTTGCTCGATGAAGGCCGTCGACTCACGTGGAGTGAGAGCCTGCGCCCGGATGATGCCGTACCGCAGTTCCAGGATACGGAGCTGCCTCGGCTCGGAGACCGGCCTGCCGTTGGCCACCACTGGCGAACGACCCACCGCCGAACCGTCCTCGAACTTCAGCACCTCGATGCCACCGTCCACACCGGCGTGCTCCTCGCGCTCCATCGGCATCACCTGAAGCTCGACGTTCCGCAACTGCCCCGCCTCAAGCAGGTGTTCCAGCAGGCGGCGCAACACCGCCCTGCCTCCCAGGGGGCGCCGCAGCGTCCACTCCTCCAGGACGAAGCTGATCTCGGGCGCCGGATCCCGTTCGAAGACGGCCTTGCGGGCCACGCGCGCCGCGATGAACCGCTCCACCTCCTCCTCGGTGTACGCCGGACGCCGCATCAGGAGCAGCCCCCGTGCGTACTCCGGCGTCTGCAACAGGCCGTGGATGCTCAGCGGGTCGTAGAGCTGAAGCTCGACCGCTTTGGCCTCCATCTGCGCCAAGTCCCGCACCTTCTTCGGATACCGGACCTTCCTGACGTCCTCCCACGTCGCCGCGATGAGCCCACCCGCGCCCAACACCTCGTCGGCCTTGACCAGATACTCCTGGCGAGGGATCCGCTTCCCGCCCTCGATCTTGTAGACCATGTCCTCGCCGCACCCGACGGCCGTCCCGAACTCGGCGGCCCGGATCCCCACCGCCTCCCGCCGCAGCTTGAGCTGCCGCCCGACGGTGGCGATGACCGCGACGCCCCACTCGTCGTCGGGATCCACCTCCCACCCCGGCTCATCCGCCTCGGTCCTGAGCCGCCCCGCCTCCACCTCGACCGTCATGCCGTACCCCTCCTTCGTACCGCCGCGCCACCGGAACCCGACCGCCCGCGCTCCGGTGCCGCGGGCGGTCTTCCCAAGAAGCACAACGGTGAAAGAACCTCACCAAACCCCACCTCCGCCGCCACGACGCCCGTTTGCTCCTCTCCGCCTGCGACACCGCCCACCTCGCCCCCGGCGTCGCCGCCTGGCTGGAGCGCGACGTCACCCCCACGGCCGTACGAGACGCCCTGACCACCGACCTGCCACCCGAAGGCCCACGCCGCCCGGCCGCCCTCCTGGCCCACCGCCTCACAGCCCAACTACCGCCACCGCCCCCGTTCCGCACACCCGCACCCCCGCCGATCGCCCGGCACCCATTCCAGACCTGCGACGGCTGCGACCGCGCCTTCCGCGCCCCCGGACCCGGCCACTGCCGCGACTGCCGTACCGCCGCACCCTGGTGGCCGTGGACCTGTCCTTCTACAAGTCGTACATCTCAGAGGAAATCCGCGCAGAGGGTGAGATGCGACGTGCGGCCAAAGACGTGCTGACCGTCCTGGAAGCGCGCGGCATCCACGTCCCCGACCAGGTCCGCGAGCGGATCACAAGCTGCGACGACTCCGAAGTTCTGGACCAGTGGCTCATCCGCTCCGCCACCGCCCCGACCGCCGAAGAGATCTTCGCGGACGAATAGTGGAACTCTCCTTCTACAAGTCGTTCATCGCGGAAGAAATCCGCGACGAAGGGCGGGCCGAAGGTGAGATGCGGCGGGCCGCCAAAGACGTTCTGACCGTCCTGGCGGGCCGCCAAAGACGTTCTGACCGTCCTGGCGGCCCGCGGCATCGACGTACCTGACGAGGCCCGCGCCCGCATCACCGGCTGTGATGACCTCGACACGCTCAGCCCGCTGGCTCTGCCGTGCCGCCACGGCCCTCTCAGCCGACGACATCTTCACGGACGAGTAGTCCGAGTCCGTTCGACGGCCGGGCGGGGACACGCCTACGAGTGGCCCAGTTCCTCCGTGTCCTCGTCCGCCGTCACCGGCACCGAGCCCGAGTCCGAGGCCGGGCGGAGGGGGAACGGGTCCACGCGGGTCTCGTCGATGACCGGCGGGGCCGGCTGTGGCGGCTTCGGCATGACCGCCGCCTCGGAGTGGCCGCCGCAGCCGTAGGCCAGGGAGACGACGCGGCCGTCGGCCGGGGAGAACTCGTTGGCGCACACGCCGAAGGCCTGGCCCAGGGAGCCCCCGATGCGGAGCAGGAAGCCGCAGCTCACGCAGGCGGCGGGGGCCGCCTGCGCCATCGGGGTCTTGGGACCGAAGGCTTCCTCCCAGCGGTCGGCGGCGATGTGCAGGCCGTAGCGGGACAGCACCCGGGCACGGCGCACGCCGAGTTCCTCGGCCACCGCCGCGATCGAACCGCGGGCGGGGACGGCCAGGGGCCCCGCCGTGACCTCCGCGTCCTCGGCCTCCGCCAGGGCCGCCATCTCGTCGGAGACGACGGAGTTCGGCGGCGGTTCGTCCTCGCCGGTCCAGCCGGGCTCAAGGCGAAGGTCCTCGGCGTCCGTGGGCAGCAGGTCGCCCGGACCCATGTCGCCGGGGCGCAGCCGCTCGCTCCACGGCACCCACTCGGGCGCGAGCACCGCGTCCGGCCCGGGCAGCAGCACCGCCTCGTCCACCGTGACGATCTTCGCCCGGGACGCCCGGGCCACCGTCACGGCCCAGCGCCAGCCCCGGTACCCGAGCTCCTTGCACTCGAAGAAGTGCGTGACGACGCGATCCCCTTCGGAGACCAGCTCCACGTGCTCGCCGACGATTCCTGGTGCCGCGGCCTCCTCGGCTGCGGCGCGGGCGAGGTCGACGGCCTCGGCGCACAGACGGTCAGGGGTGCGGCTTCGCGTTGTCGCTGCGCTCACAGGTATCGCTTCTCTCCATACGCCGTCTCACGTGTGCGCCACTCCCAGCGCAGGGGGCGGACGGAGCGGACCAGGGGACCGCGTCGACGTCCTTCATCCATTTTGCGGGATGGCTGAGATACGCACGCTACCCTTCCGCCCCACTTCGCGTACACCGACGGTCCTGACCGACGCCCCGGACCACCGTGCCGACCGGGTCCCCGCAACCCGGACAGTCACCCCACAGGCCCTATACAAGCGGTAATGGCACTACCCACTGCCATCTCGGGGCACTATGACGTCGTGGCAGCCGCGAGGACGCCCCAGGGCGCCACCGGTACCGGTGGGTCGAAAGGGGTCAAGGGAAGCAGACGACTGAGCGGGCCGGGCCGTCCGGGCGGCTCCCTCCGCGCGGTCGGCCGTGCCCTGCACCTCCCGTTCACCGGGACCGCCCGCGGCATCCGCAAGGCCACCCACGCGCACGGCGCCGGCGAGTCCGGCCTCGGCAAGCTGATCGAGCTGCACGGTGTGAACGGCGCCGGGGATGTGATGATCACCGTCGCCCTCGCGTCGACGGTGTTCTTCTCCGTACCGACCGACGAGGCCCGCGGCCGTGTCGCGCTGTACCTCGCCATCACCATGGCGCCCTTCACCCTCCTCGCGCCGGTGGTCGGCCCGCTCCTCGACCGCCTCCCGCACGGCCGCCGGGCCGCGATGGCCGGGGCGATGCTGGCCCGGGCTCTGCTCGCGCTGATCCTGTCCGGCGCGGTCGTCAGCGGCAGCATCCAGCTGTATCCGGCGGCGCTCGGCGTCCTCGTCGCGTCGAAGGCGTACGGGGTGGTCAGAAGCGCCGTCGTGCCCCGGCTGCTGCCGCCCGGCTTCTCCCTGGTGAAGGCCAACTCGCGCGTGACCCTCGGCGGGCTCCTCGCCACCGGCATCGCCGCGCCGATCGGAGCCGGACTCCAGCAGGTCGGACCGCGCTGGCCGCTCTACGGCGCCTTCGTGATCTTCGTGGCAGGGACGTTCCTGTCGTTCACGCTGCCGCCGAAGGTCGACTCCGCCAAGGGCGAGGACACCGCGCTGCTGGCCGCAGACGAGGAGCACCTGCACGGGCCGCACCGCCGTCCCGTCAAGCGCCCCGGGCTGCGCACGGTCGGCCCGGCCGTCACCCACGCCCTGGCCGCCAACGCCGCCATCCGCTGCCTCACGGGCTTCCTGATCTTCTTCCTCGCCTTCCTGCTGCGCGAGCACCCGATGTCCGGTCAGAGCGCCGCCGTCTCCCTGGGGATAGTGGGCGTGTCGGCGGGCGTCGGCAACGCGCTCGGTACGGCCGTGGGGGCATGGCTCCGGTCCCGGGCGCCGGAGATCATCATCGTGACGGTCGTGGCGTGCGTGATGGGCGCGGCGATCACGGCCGCGTTGTTCTTCGGCGCGGTCCTGGTGGCGGGCCTGGCCGCGATCGCCGGTTTCGCGCAGGCCCTGGCCAAGCTGTCGCTCGACGCGCTGATCCAGCGGGACGTGCCCGAACTGGTCCGCACGTCGGCCTTCGCGCGCTCCGAGACGCTCCTGCAGATGGCCTGGGTGCTGGGCGGGGCGGTCGGCATCGTGATGCCGCTCAACGGCACGCTGGGGCTGGCGGTGGGCGCCGCGATCGTCGGCACGGGGTGGCTGACGACCGTACGGGGGCTGATCTCCTCGGCCCGGCACGGGGGTGCGGCACGGCCGCGCGTGGCGTAGGGGTCGGCCGCGCGTGGCGTAGGGGTACGGCTGCGCTCGGCGTACGGGTACGGCTGCGCTCGGCTAGCCGGACGGGCACGCCGTACCCCGCGTGGGCGGTCCGGCCGGTGGGCCAGATAGCCTTCGCCCATGACCAGGTTGCAATCCGCTGTGCGACGCCGCCGCGCCGTCGCCGCCGCCGGCGTCGTGTCCGCCGGACTGCTCGTCCTCTCGGCCTGTGACAAGCCGACTCCGATGGCCACGGTCACCGTGGGCCAGGATTCGGTGAACTCCGAGGCCACGTGTGGCGGCGAGGGCGATGCCCTGAAGCCGTCCGATCTCAACC
Organism: Streptomyces sp. NPDC050416; assembly: GCF_044458845.1. Lineage (NCBI taxonomy): Bacteria > Bacillati > Actinomycetota > Actinomycetes > Kitasatosporales > Streptomycetaceae > Streptomyces > Streptomyces sp. NPDC050416. Next base: position 211,464 of record NZ_JBITII010000012.1, on the reverse strand, counting down.
AGTGCCTGAAGGCCAAGGGCATCAAGAGCATCTCCGTCGACCCTGACGAGACCGTGCGCTTCGGGGTCGACCCGGAGATCGCGGACGAGGGCTGGACGATCCTGATGAACGGTCAGCCGCTGACCGACTCCAGCACGAAGACGTACCGCACCATTCCGGGCAGCGTGTTCTTCAACGCGCAGTACGGGGCGCAGGGCGACTCGACGCTGGTGTCCATCAAGGAGGGCGACAAGGACGCGTCGGGGCTGTGGAACTTCAAGCTGGAGAAGAACGCGTAGGCGCTGCCGCTGGGCTGGGCAGGGTGCTTGTCGTCACCGCCGTTTCTGTTGAGCGGGACGCGGTGGTTGCTGCCGTGGGGGCGTTGCCGTCGGGGTCCGATGGTGAGGTGCTCGGCGCTGCAGGCCGTGCCCACCCGTTCCGCCCCAGCGGAACGACTGCCCACGGCGGTAGCAGCGGCAGCGGTATCGACGTTGTCGTCGTTGGGGTCGGGCCCGGGCTCGCCGGGGCGGCCACCGGGTCCGTGCTTGCCGCTGCCGCCCTGCAGGGAACGCCCTATGACCTGGTCGTTTCCGCTGGGATCGGTGGGGGGTTTCTGCCCGAGGCGCGCGTGGGATCGCTCGTCGTCGCCGATGAGATCGTCGCGGCCGATCTGGGGGCCGAGACGCCCGACGGGTTCGTGTCGGTCACCGAGCTCGGGTTCGGGAGCGTTCGGCATCAGCCGCCCGCGGACCTCGTACGGCTGGTCCGCGACGCCGTCGGGGCGCGGAGCGGGGCCGTGCTCACCGTGTCCACCGTGACCGGGACCGCCGAGCGGGCCGCCGCGCTCCGGAAACGTCACCCCACCGCCCTCGCCGAGGCCATGGAGGGCTTCGGGGTGGCCGAGGCCGCTGCCCTGCACGGGGTGCCCGTGCTGGAGGTGCGGGCGATCTCCAACCCCGTCGGGCCGCGCGACCGCGCCGCCTGGCGTATCCCGGACGCCCTCGCGGCCCTCACCGAGGGCTTCGGGAAGCTCGTGCCCGTACTGGAGAGTTGGAACCGGCATGACCAGTGAGCAGCTGAAGATCGCCTACTCCCCCTGCCCGAACGACACCTTCGTCTTCGACGCCCTGGCCCACGGCCGCGTCCCCGGCGCCCCCGCCTTCGACGTGACCTTCGCCGACATCGACATCACCAACGGCATGGCCGAGCGCGGCGACTTCGACGTGCTGAAGGTGTCGTACGCCGTGCTGCCCTACGTCCTCGACGAGTACGCCCTGCTGCCGTGCGGGGGTGCGCTGGGGCGGGGGTGCGGGCCGCTGGTGCTGACGCGGGAGCCGGACGTCGACCTCACCGGCCGCACGGTCGCCGTGCCCAGTGAGAAGTCCACCGCCTATCTGCTGTTCCGGCTGTGGGCCGCGGACACGCTGGGCGACGGGGTCGGCGAGATCGTCGTCATGCCGTTCCACGAGATCATGCCGGCCGTACGGGACGGGAAGGTCGACGCGGGGCTCGTCATCCACGAGGCGCGCTTCACGTACCGGAACTACGGCCTGCACAAGCTCGCCGACATGGGCGAGCACTGGGAGAACACCACCGGGCTGCCGATCCCGCTGGGCGCGATCATCGCCAAGCGGTCGCTGGGCGAGCAGAAGCTGCGGCTGCTGGCCGACTCCATCCGGACGTCCGTACGCGCCGCCTGGGACGACCCCGAGGCCTCCCGGCCGTACGTCATGGAGCACGCCCAGGAGATGGACCCGGCCGTCGCCGACCAGCACATCGGGCTGTACGTCAACGAGTTCACCGCCGACCTCGGCGAGGACGGTTACGCCGCCGTACGCGGGCTGCTGACACGCGCTGCGGCCGAGGGACTGGTGCCGCCCCTCGGCCCGAACGCACTGCGATTCCCGTAAGCGGTCTACGCGTCCAAGCCGGTCTACACGTCCAATTGGTCGGCGACCGCGCGCAGCAGGCCCGCGATCTTCTTGCCGGCGGTCTTCTCGGGGTAGCGGCCCCGCTCCAGCATCGGCGTGATGTTCTCCAGGAGCGTCGTCAGGTCCTGGACGATGGAGGCGAGCTCGTCCGGCTTCTTGCGGGTCGCGGCCGCGACCGAGGGGGTCGGGTCCAGAATCGTCAGGGACAGCGCCTGGTCGCCGCGCTGTCCGGCGACGACACCGAACTCCACCCGCTGTCCCGGCTTGAGCGTCTCGACTCCGGCGGGGAGGACCGAGGAATGGACGAAGACGTCACCGCCGTCGTCGCGGGAGAGGAAGCCGAAGCCCTTCTCGCTGTTGAACCACTTGACCTTGCCGGTAGGCACGTCTGTCCTCGTCCTCGTACTCGTCGGAAAACTGCTTCTGGAAACGGCTCTTGATAGCACTCGGGCGGGTCGTACGACCCGCCGGTACCAAGGCTAATGCTCTTCAGGCCGGTGACAAGACGTCACCCGGTTGTTCCTTCGCGCTGGGAACTACCCTGGTCGGGTGCGTGACAAAACCCAAACGAATTCCGCCGCTCCCGGTGACCGTCTGGTCCGTGCCGGTGCCATCGTCTTCTTCATCGGCGCCGTGGCCACACTGGTCACGGTCGCCCCGCTGTTCCTGGGGACGACGCCCTTTCCGACGTACATGTTCGGCCTGAGCATGCTCATGGCGGTCGGATTCCTGATCGCCGGCGCGGGAGTACTGCGTTCCGTGGCGGCCGGTCGGCGTCAGGCGCGTGCGGGACGGTAGTCCGAAAACCACCCGGGGAATTCCGTCAGGTCGGTGAGGACGACGTCCGCGCCCGCCGTGCGCAGTTCCTCCGCGGGGCAGGGGCCGGTGGCCACCGCGACCGACAGCGCGCCGGCCGTCCGGGCGCCGCGCACGTCCCCGACGTGGTCGCCGACGTAGACACCCGCGTCGTGCTCGCGCAGCGCCTCCGCCTTCTGTTCGGCCCACAGGTCGCCGATGACGGCATCGGGCTCGATGCCGAGGTGGGCCAGGTGCAGCTTGGCGTTGGGCTCGTACTTGGCCGTGACGACTATCGCGCGTCCGCCGGCCTCCCGTACGGCCGCGATGGCCTCCCGCGCGCCGGGCAGCGCGGGGGTCGCGGCGATCGCGATGGCCGGGTACATCTCCCGGTAGACGTCCGCCACGGTCTCGACCTCGTCGGCCGGGAACCAGTTGATCAGCTCCTCGGCCAGCGGCGGCCCGAGCCGCGTGACCGCCAGATCGGCGTCGATGTACGTCCCCGTCCGCTCGGACAGCTCCTGATAGCAGGCCCGGATGCCGGGGCGGGAGTCGATGAGGGTCATGTCGAGGTCGAAGCCGACGGTGAGCGCGGGCGGGGTCATGAAGGCCATATGGGCCATTGTGCCCAGGGGGTGTGAACCGCAGACGTCACCCCGTGACCGGCCAGGCCCGACAGGGCCTAACGAGAGCGCTGTGAGCGCCAGACCAGGAACAGTGCCGAGGCCACCGCCGCGCCCCTGACCACCCACGGCCAGGTCTCGGCCACCGCGTCGCTCATGTGGCCATCGGCGATCGGGGTGCTCCAGCGGTCGTTCGTCCGGCCCCACAGCCAGAGGATCCCGGCCGCGACGGAGAGGCTGGGGAGGATCACCACCGCCCACTTCGTCTCCGCCGGGGACAGGCGGCGTGAGGCGTAGGCGATGAGCCAGCCCAGGATCAGCACGAACCAGTTGCCGAGCACGGCGCCCGCGACGAGCAGACCGGCGGCGATGAGGAGGAGCGGGTTGCTCCAGCCGCCCGCGGGCAGGCGCGGCAGACGCCGGCGGGTCGCCTTGCCCGCCGTCTCCTCCGGCTCCCCGGCCACCTCGACGGCCGCAGCCGTCTCCTCGCCGACCGCCGGCTTCCCCAGGTCCGGCTTCCTCGGCTTCGGCTGCCTCAGCAGGTCCGGCAGCTCCACGCCGCCCACGAAGCCCGGCACTTCGTCGCCGACGCCGAACGGGCTGCTGTCCACCCGCCACCAGTCCGGCTGGACGGCGCTGTCCCCGAGCTCGTGCCCGGCGGCCAGGTGCGGCGGGGCCGCGCCCCCGGCGGCGGGGTGTGACTCCTCGGCGGGCCGGGCCGGGCGGGGACGCGGTACGACGCGCCGCAGGACCCCCTTCGGCCGCTCGCCCGTCTCCTGCGGCTCGCGGACCTCGCGCTGTACGGGCACGGCGGCCGGGGCGCTCTGTGTCGTACCGCCGCCTCCCGCGCCCGTGCCGTCCGCGGCCGCCGCCACGATCTCGTCGGGGCTGCCGAGGCGGGACAGGATGCGGCGGACGGCGGCGGGCGAGTCGACGGTGGCCTTCGCGCGGCGCTTGTCGATCTCGTTGCGCAGGTCCGCGACCAGACGCATGCGCGTGGCCGACGACAACTGCCGCTGCTGGGCCACGTCGCCGACGCGGCTCAGATACTCGTAAACGACCTGGTCGCTCTCAATCCCCACGAAGTCCCCTCCGGGGCGTGTGCGTTGGCTGACGCCGTCGGTCGACGGTACCGCGAGTCCGAGCAGGGGACCCACAAGCCCGTCCGGCACCGGCCCCGCCCGCCCGCGCACGGTCGCCCCGGCCGCCGGAGGCGACCCGCTACCGTGGACCGGATGAGCACCGAGGACAGGCCTTCGGCCCCCCGTTCCCTCGCGGAAGCGCTCCGCGGGCGGGACGACGTCTCGCTGGGCGCGCTCCTGCGCAGCCGTCCGGATCTCATCACGCCCGTCCCCACCGACCTCACGCAGCTCGCGACCCGCGCCGGCACCCGGGCCTCGGTCGTGCGGGCCCTGGAGCGGCTGGACCGGTTCACGCTCCAGACGGCGGAGGCGCTGGCCGTGGCGGCGGATCCGGCGACGTATGACGAACTGCTCGGACTCATGGCCGGGGACGACGCCGACCCGGCCGTCGCCCGGGCCCTGCCGCACGCCCTGGGCGTCCTGCGCGAGCAGGCCCTGGTCTGGGGCGGCGACGACCGGCTGCGGCTGGTCCGCACGGCCCGTGAGCTGCTGGCCCCCTCGCCGCAGCACCCCTCGCCGACGGGGCTCGGCCCGACGGTCCAGGAGGCCACCGCCGGGATGTCCCCGGGGCGCATCCAGGAGATCGTCACGGCCGCCGGACTGCCCTCGACCCATGACTCGGTCTCCGCGGTGACGTCCCTGACCGAGCTGTTCACGGACCGGCGCCGGATGGCCGCGCTGCTCGCGAAGGCCCCGGCCGACTCCCTCGAGGTGCTGGAGCGGCTGGTGTGGGGGCCGCCGTACGGGCAGGTCACGGCCGATCCGGCGCCCCGGCTGCGCTGGCTGCTGGACCGGGGGCTGCTGTTGCCGACGGCGCCCGGCACGGTCGTGCTGCCGCGCGAGGTCGCGCTGCATCTGCGGCGGGGGCTAGCGCACCGGACGCCCGAGCCGGTGCCGCCGGCGGTCGAGGCCGCCGCCGTTCACCGTCCACAGGTTGTGGACAGCACCGCGGCCGGGCAGGCGTACACCGCCCTCGCGACCGTCGAGGAGCTGCTGAAGGACTGGGACGAGGGCGGGCCGGCGGTGCTGCGGGCCGGCGGGCTCAGCGTGCGGGACCTGAAGCGGACCGCCGTCGCCCTCGACGTGCCCGAGCCGGTCGCCGCGTTCTGGGTGGAGCTGGCGTACGCGGCGGGCCTGATCGCCCCGGACGGGGAGGCCGACGAGCGGTACGCGGCGACCCCGGCGTACGACGAGTGGCGGGAACGGCCCGCCGCCGAGCGCTGGTCGCGCCTGGTCACGGCATGGCTCCCGGCGACCCGCACGGCCGGGCTGGTGGGCGGCCGGGACGCGAAGGACCGTACGTTGTCGGCGCTCGGGCCGGGCCTGGACCGTTCGGCGGCGCCCGAGGTGCGGCACCGGGTGCTGGCGCTGCTGGCCGGGCTGCCGGAGGGCGCCGCGCCGGTCGCCGAGTCGGTGCTGGCCCGGCTGCGCTGGGAGCGCCCGCTGCGCGGTGCCCAGCAAGAGGGCGATCTCCGCAGCCGGCTCGCCCAGTGGGCCCTGTCCGAGGCGGAACTGCTGGGCGTGACGGGCAGGGGTGCGCTGTCGGCCCATGGCCGGGCCCTGCTGGGGGCGCCCGCCGCTCCCGCGAAGAGCCCGGAAGCGGAGCCCTCCGGGCCGGGCGACAAGCTCCCGGTGCACCACCGCCCCACGCAGGTCCCCACCCTCTCCCCCGCCGAACAGGCCGTCGCCTCCGCCGCCGCGGCACGGCTGCTCACGCCGCTGCTGCCCGAGCCGCTGGACCACGTGCTGCTCCAGGCCGACCTGACGGCGGTGGCGCCCGGGCCCCTGCGGCGGCCGCTCGCCGACATGCTGGGCGTGCTGGCGGACGTCGAGTCCAAGGGCGGGGCCACCGTCTACCGGTTCACGCCCGGCTCGGTGCGGCGTGCCCTCGACGCCGGGCGGAGCGCCTCGGACCTGCACGCCTTCCTCGCCGAGCACTCCCGTACGCCGGTGCCGCAGCCGCTGACGTACCTGATCGACGACGTGGCCCGCAGGCACGGCCATCTGCGCGTGGGCGCCGCCTCCGCCTACGTCCGCTGCGACGACGACGCGGTGCTGGGCGAGATCCTCGCCGACAAGCGGGCCGGTGCCCTGGGGCTGCGCCGGCTCGCCCCGACCGTGCTGGCCGCGCAGACCGACCCGGCGGGGCTGCTGGAGGGGCTGCGGGCGATGGGCTTCGCGCCGGCCGCCGAGTCCGCCGAGGGCGATGTGCTGATCACCCGCGCGCACGCGCACCGTACCCCGCCCCGTACGGCACCCGAGCCGGTGCCGGAAGGCCCGCCGGTCCCCGACGAGACGCTCCTCGCGGCGGCGCTGCGCGCCATCCGGGCCGGCGACCTCGCCTCCACCACCCCCCGCAAGCCCGGCACGGCTCCCGAGGTCAACGGCGAACTGCCCCGCACCGGTTCCGCCGAGACCCTCGCCACCATGCAGGCCGCCGTCCTGACCGGCGAGGCCCTGTGGATCGGCTACGTCAACGCCGAGGGCGCCGCCAGCCAGCGGGTCATCGCCCCGATCCGCGTCGAGGGCGGCTTCGTCACGGCGTACGACCACACGGCGGACGAGGTCCGTACGTACCCGCTGCACCGGATCACCGGGGTCGCGGAACTCGCCGACGACGCGGGCTGAGCCGCGGGGGCTGCTCCGGTCAGGTCTCACCCGTTCGGGTGCACGCCGGCGTTCGTGCACGCCACGCCGGGGATTTCCCACGCTTGAGGGACCTTGCCGGGCGTGCCGCATTCCGCCGTGCGCGTAGGGGCAGCCACCGGGTGTCCTGTGAGTCCTTGCCGAAAGGAAGTCCCAGCATGCGCGCTGTCCGTCGATTCGCCGCCGTCCTGGCCACCGCCGCCCTGATGACGTTCGGCGGGCTGGCCACTCCGGCCGCCGCGGTGAGCATCGATGTCGCCGGGCTCGTCCTCGAGACACCGCAGATCTGATCCGCCTTGTCGGGCCGGCTCTGGTGTCCCTGGGCCGGCCCGCGGTGGGTGTCCCCTGTCTCCCGGTTCGTGAAAGGCCCTGTCGCCCCATGCGTGAAAAGCTCCCCGCCGCCGCGCTGTGCGCCGTCGCCCTAATGGGCGTGCTCACGACCTGTGCCGCCGCTGCCCCCGCACTGCCGCTGCCCCTGCCTGCCGCGGGCACCGAGCCCCTGGTCTCCGAGGCCATCGGCATCGAGGGACCGCTGATCCAGAACGTCGGTCTGCCCACCATCGCCGCGGTGGAGGCGCCGCCGAAGACCTCGTCCCAGCGGCCGAGCGGGCGGTCGCCGGTCACGATCAGCGAGGCACGCTCGTAGCGGTGGGCGACCAGGCGGAAGAACAGTCCGGCGGTCGCCGCGTCGAAGGGCGTGTAGCCGACCTCGTCGACGAGGAGCAGGGGGTACTCGTCGAGGGCGGCCAGCTCCGCGTCGAGCCGGCCGGCGGCCCGGGCGTCGGAGAGCCGGGCGGCCCACGGCGGCGGTCGCGAACAGCACCCGGTGCCCGGCCTGGCAGGCGCGCACGCCGAGGCCGATGGCGAGGTGCGTCTTGCCGGTGCCGGGCGGGCCGACGAGCACCACGTTGCGCCGGGCGGCGACGAACTCGGCCTTGCCGAGCCGGGCCAGTGCCTCCCGGTCGAAGCCCCGGGGGTGCTCCGGGTCGAAGTCCTCCAGCAGCTTGCGGACCGGGAACCCGGCCGCACGGATCCGGGCCTCGGCGTCCGCGTCGGGAGCGGGCTGCCGGGGCAGGGCGGGGGTGACGGCCGGGGCCTCGGGCCTCGATGCCGAGGGTTGCGGTGCCGATGACTGCGATTCCGATGACTGCGATGTCCCGGGCTGGGCGGAGGCCCGGCCGGCCGGGGAACGGTCCGCATGCCCGCGGTCCCCGTGTCCGCGGTTCGACTGTGCCGCCATCGGGCCCGACATGTACGCGAGGATCGCCGCCGAGAAGGTGAACGCCATGTGGATCACCGTCCCCCACAGCAGGGCGTGGTGGGAGGTGTGGTGGACGTCCACGAACATCTGCAGCAGATGCACGGAGGAGATGCCCACGATCGCCGTGGCGAGCTTGACCTTCAGTACGTTGGAGTTGACGTGCGAGAGCCATTCGGGCTGGTCACGGTGGCCCTGGAGGCCGATGCGCGAGACGAAGGTCTCGTAGCCGCCGACGATCACCATGATCAGCAGGTTGGCGATCATGACGACGTCGACCAGCTTGAGGACCGCGAGCATCACGTACGTCTCGGTGGCGTGACCGCTCACGCACATCACGATTAAGGTCCACAGCTCCTTGAAGAACTTGTAGACGTAGACGCCCTGGGCGGCCACCAGCCCGAAGTACAGCGGGGCCTGGAGCCAGCGGGTGGCGAACAGGGCGTATCCGCGGGTGGTGGTCGTTGGGTTCCGCACGGTTCGCCATTCTTCGGGGCCGCCGTGGAAAAAACTGAATTCACACCACACGTTGGGATGAAAAGGCATTCTGTAGGACCGGAGCCGGTCCGGTCCCGCGCAGATCACACCCTCGGGACGGCGACGATCAGGCACACTGGACGTTTGGCCGAGTCGTTCGAGCCGTCCGAGCCGTCCGGCCGTGGGAAAGGGTGCCACGCGTGAATGGTCCGCTGATCGTCCAGTCCGACAAGACCCTGCTCCTGGAAGTCGACCACGAGCAGGCCGGTGAATGCCGTCGGGCCATCGCCCCGTTCGCGGAGCTGGAGCGGGCGCCGGAGCACATCCACACCTACCGGGTGACCCCGCTGGGCCTGTGGAACGCCCGGGCTGCGGGCCATGACGCCGAGCAGGTCGTGGACGCGCTCGTGCAGTACAGCCGCTACCCGGTGCCGCACGCGCTGCTGGTCGACATCGCCGAGACGATGGACCGCTACGGGCGGCTCACGCTGTCCAAGCACCCGGCGCACGGGCTGGTCCTGACGACCACCGACCGTCCGGTGCTGGAGGAGGTCCTGAAGTCGAAGCGGATCGCGCCGCTGGTCGGCACCCGCATCGACCCGGACACGGTCGCCGTGCACCCCTCCGAGCGGGGGCAGATCAAGCAGACGCTGCTGAAGCTGGGCTGGCCGGCCGAGGACCTCGCCGGGTACGTCGACGGCGAGGCACACCCGATCGAGCTGGCCGAGGACGGCTGGGCGCTGAGGCCGTACCAGAAGCAGGCCGTGGAGAACTTCTGGCACGGCGGGTCGGGCGTGGTCGTCCTGCCCTGTGGTGCGGGCAAGACGCTGGTCGGCGCCGGGTCGATGGCGCAGGCGAAGTCCACGACCCTGATCCTCGTCACGAACACGGTCTCCGCCCGGCAGTGGAAGCACGAGCTGGTGAAGCGGACGTCGCTGACCGAGGACGAGATCGGCGAGTACAGCGGGACGAAGAAGGAGATCCGGCCCGTCACGATCGCCACCTACCAGGTCCTGACGACCAGGCGGAAGGGCGTCTATCCGCACCTGGAGCTGTTCGACTCCCGGGACTGGGGCCTGATCGTCTACGACGAGGTGCACCTGCTGCCGGCGCCGGTGTTCAAGTTCACGGCGGATCTCCAGGCGCGGCGGCGGCTGGGCCTCACGGCCACGCTGGTGCGTGAGGACGGGCGCGAGTCGGATGTGTTCTCCCTGATCGGGCCCAAGCGGTTCGACGCGCCCTGGAAGGAGATCGAGGCGCAGGGCTACATCGCGCCCGCCGACTGTGTGGAGGTCCGGGTCAATCTGACGGACGCGGAGCGGCTCGCGTACGCCACGGCCGAGGCGGAGGAGAAGTACCGCTTCTGCGCGACGACCGACACCAAGCGGAAGGTCACGGAGGCGATCGTCCGCCGTTTCGCCGGGCAGCAGATCCTCGTCATCGGCCAGTACATCGACCAGCTCGACGAGCTGGGTGAGCACCTCCGAGCGCCCGTGATCAAGGGCGAGACGTCGAACGCGCAGCGGGAGAAGCTGTTCGACGCGTTCCGGCAGGGCGAGATCAGCGTGCTGGTCGTGTCCAAGGTCGCGAACTTCTCGATCGACCTGCCGGAGGCGACGGTCGCGATCCAGGTGTCCGGCACGTTCGGGTCGCGCCAGGAGGAGGCCCAGCGGCTGGGCCGGGTGCTCCGGCCGAAGTCCGACGGACACCAGGCGCACTTCTACTCCGTGGTCGCCCGGGACACCCTCGACCAGGACTTCGCCGCGCACCGCCAGCGCTTCCTGGCGGAGCAGGGGTACGCGTACCGGATCATGGACGCGGACGAGCTGCTCGCGGAGAGCTGAGGCGGGCGGGCCGCTCACTTGCGGCGGACCACGCCCACTTCCTCGCCGTACTGGCCGAGGATGATCACGTCGAAGGCGGCGCCCGCGAACACCTTGACGGCACGCAGGGCATCGCCGAGGCGGTGCCGGTGGCTGCCGGCCACGGCGGTGGCGCCGGGCGGGCGGCCCGGTGCCGGGGCGGGGGAGATGGTTGCTGCGCTCATGTCTCCATGGTGCGTTTCCGTACGTAAAGTCCGCGTCGGCCTGAGGACCGAACCCCCGTGCTCCGCCCGTACGCCTGCGGACCGACGCCGGCCCCTGAGGGAGGAGGACCTCGTCCCCTAGGGGACGAGACCCAGGAGACGGGAAAGCGCGGGCGAGAAAACCGTTGGCGGCCGGCTCCTCCGCCCCTCTAAGATCTCCGCTCTTGCCCGCCTCCCTCACGGAGCGCCGCCGACCGGACGGAAACCGGCCGGCATCTCACCGCCATCTCTCAGCAGGTCCTCCGGAGGCACCCCCTTGTCCACGCCCGTCGACGACCCGCTCTCCCGTGAGCGCTCCCACCTCGCCGCGTCCCGTTCCGCCCTGCGTGCCATGCGTGAGGGCGTCGAGGCCCTCGACATCCGCGACGTCACCGCGAACTGGGTCAACGCGGAGGTGCTGGCGCACCAGATCGAGGAGCGCATCAAGGCCCTGGCCGACCTCAGCGACACCCCGCTGTTCTTCGGGCGGCTCGACTATCTGCACGCGCCCGGCGCCGAGGAGGCCGAAGGTGCCGAGGGCGAGCGCTTCTACATCGGGCGGCGGCATGTGCACGACCAGGACGGCGACCCGATGGTCATCGACTGGCGCGCCCCGGTCTCCCAGCCGTTCTACCGGGCCTCGAAGAAGGACCCGATGGACATCGCGCTGCGTCGCCGCTTCGGCTACACGGGCGGCGACCTCACGGCGTACGAGGACGAGCACCTGTCGGACCCGGCCGAGGCGGCGGGCACCAGCAAGCTGCTCCAGCAGGAGATCGAGCGGCCCCGCGTCGGCCCGATGCGGGACATCGTCGCGACGATCCAGCCCGAGCAGGACGAGATCGTCCGGTCGGGGCTCTCCGGCACGGTGTGCGTGCAGGGCGGCCCGGGCACCGGGAAGACCGCCGTCGGCCTGCACCGGGTCGCCTACCTCCTCTACGCCCACCGCGAGCGCCTGGCCCGCACCGGCACGCTCGTCATCGGACCGAACCGTTCCTTCCTGCACTACATCGAGCAAGTGCTGCCCGCGCTGGGCGAGTTGACGGTGCAGCAGGCCACCGTCGAGGACCTGGTGGCGCATGGGGAGATCAAGGGGACGGACGACGCGAGGGCCGCGGTCGTCAAGGGCGACGCCCGCATGGCGCGGGTGCTGCGCAGGGCCCTCTACGCGCACGTCACGGTGCCCACCGAGCCGGTCGTGGTCGTGCGCGGTTCCCGCCGCTGGCGCGTGGCGGCGTACGAACTGGAGGAGATCGTCCGCGAGTTGCTCGACCGCGACATCCGCTACGGCGCCGCCCGCGAGGCCCTGCCGCAGCGCATCGCGCACGCCGTGCTGGTGCAGATGGAGCGGTCGGGCGAGGCGCCGGACGACCGGGTGCAGGACGCGGTGGCCCGCAACAGCGCGGTCAAGGCGGCCGTCAAGGCGGTCTGGCCGGCCGTCGACCCGGCGAAGCTGGTGCTGCGCCTGCTGACGGACGCGGAGTTCCTCGCCGAGCACGCGGAGGGCATCCTCGACGAGGACGAACGGAAGGCGATCCTCTGGGCGAAACCGGCGCGCAGCGTCAGGTCCGCCAAGTGGTCGGCCGCCGACGCCGTCCTCATCGACGAGGCCACCGACCTGATCCAGCGCACGCACTCCCTCGGCCATGTCGTCCTCGACGAGGCGCAGGACCTCTCCCCCATGCAGTACCGGGCGGTCGGCCGCCGCTGCACGACCGGCAGTGCGACCGTCCTCGGCGACCTGGCGCAGGGCACCACGCCATGGGCGACCCGGAGCTGGCAGGAGGCGCTGGCCCACCTGGGCAAGCCGGACGCGGTGGTGGAGGAGCTGACGGCCGGTTTCCGCGTGCCGACGGACGTCATCACCTACGCGTCCCGGCTGCTGCCGTACATCGCCCCGGGGCTCACCCCCGTGGTCTCGATCCGCGACAACCCGGGCCACTTCGAGGTCCGGGAGGTCACCGGCGCCGCCGACGTGGTCGACGCCTGCCGCGCGTCGCTGCGCCACGAGGGCTCGACGGGCCTGATCGCGGCGGACGCCCGGATCCCGGAGCTGGCGGCGGCCCTGACGGAGGCCGGGATCCCGTATCTCGGCCCCGGCGAGGAGACGACCCGGGAGACCCGCCTGACCCTGGTCCCGGCGTCGCTCGCGAAGGGCATGGAGTACGACTACGTCGTCCTGGACGAGCCCCGGGCGGTGGTCGACGGCGAGCCGGACGAACGCACGGGCCTGCGGCGCCTGTACGTGGCGCTGACGCGAGCGGTGTCGGGACTGACGGTGACGCACGCGGCCGGGCTGCCGCCGCAGTTGGCGTCAACGCCCCTTCGCTGAAGCGCCGGCCTTGCACGACGGGCATCACTGACGGTGATGCCCGCGCGAGGCCCGTCAGCGCCACGCAGTCGCTCCTGCCTCAGGTCGCGACCAAGCCGCCGTCTGCGGTGAGCACCGCGCCGGTGATGTAGCTGGCCTTGTCGGAAGCCAGGAACACCACGGCCTCGGCGATCTCCTCAGGCTCGCCGGCGCGGGTGAGCGGTGTGTTCTGGCTGAACGCCTCGAACATCTCTCCCACCGTGTCGACGGCCATGTCGGTCCGGATCGGGCCGGGTGCCACAGAGTTGACGCGAACGCCCGCCGCGCCGAACTCGACGGCCCACGACCGGGTCAGCGCGTCCATCGCGGCCTTGGAGGCGTTGTAGACGGAGCCGACCGGGGTGCCGATCTGCGCGGCGACCGACGACACGTTGACGATCGCCCCCTTCTTCTTGGCCACCATGGCCGGCGCGAGCGCGGCTGTCAGGAAGTAGGACGCACGAACGTTGATGTCGAACACCTGCTCGTAGCTGTCGAGCGACTGCTCGGGGGTCGGCGAGAACGGGAAGATGCCTGCGTTGTTCACCAGCACGTCCACCTCGCCGACCTCCTCGGCGAGCCCGCGGACGTCGTCGATCTTCGCGACGTCCGCGACGACGAAGTGCCCGGTCCCGCCCGCCTGCTCGATCAGCTCGACGGTCTCCTTGCCGAGCTCGGCCCTGCGCCCCGTCACGTAGACGGTGGCACCCGCCTCCGCGAGCTTGACCGCGATCGCGCGGCCGATACCCGACGTGGCGCCGGTGACGAGTGCCTTCTTGCCCTGAAGTTCGTTGGTTGACATGTCTGCAAACCTGGCCGGGTCAGATCGTCAGAGCATAATTTCCGGATATACGGCCTGGTCAGGTCGAGGGCTTCGAAAGGAATCAGGCGGTCAGGGCCGCTGTGCGCCGCCCGAAGTAAAGGCGCACGAACTGCGGCATCCGGTAGCGGCCGAGTACGAGCGGCTCGATCAGGTGCACGCCCGCGAGTGACTCCAGCACCAGCTCGATCTCACCGGGGTCGGCCCCGGACATTTCCGCCGTCTTGTGACTGTCGATCACCTCGGCGTCCTGGCGCGCGAAGCACATGAGCATGCGCCGTTCCGGATCACTCAGCCGCTCCTCGGCCGCGATCAACGGGGCCAGCATCGCGGCGCAGTCGGACGGGATCACGCCGTCGAGCGTGCTATCCCGCTGCATCTGCAGCAGGGCCATCTCGATCGTCCAGTGAGGACGCGAGCTGAGCCTGCCGCCGATCACCCTGATCGGGCCCGGCAGTCGCGAAAGGCGTTCCAGCAGCACCCCGGCCTGCTCGGGTTCCGCGTCCGCGCGCACCGGGCCGAGGGCCTTGCGGAAGAACTCCCGTGCATCCCGCTCGGTCAGCCCGGCGATCTTCAGCCAGGTCACCCCCGGCAGCTCGTTCAACCGGCGGACGCTCGTGAGAATCATCGCCGAGCCGGGCGTGGCGAGATCGCGTACGGCCGCCGCGTCCTGCACGTCGTCGATCACTACCAGGAACCGCTTGCCGCGTGCCTTCTCCCGCCACAGTGCGGCTTTGTCGCCGACGGGGTTCTCCACGCCGATCGCGCGCAACAGCTCGTCGGCGACGTCCCCGCCCCTGACGAAGATCTGCCCGTCCGGGAAGCGGCCCCTGACGAGGTGGCCGATCCGGGTGGCCAGCACGGTCTTGCCGCTGCCCCGCATACCGGTGATGCCCACGGTGCCCGGCAACGTCCGGAGAGCCTGCGCGATCTCCTCGGCACGGCCGGTGAAGTCGATCAGATCCGGCAGCAGCTGCTCCGGCCTGCGCGGCGGGGCGAGGTCGCCGTTGAGGATCTGCGCGTGGACCTTGCGCAGCTCCGGCCCTGGGTCGAGGCCGAGCTCCTCGTTGAGGAGTGCGCGCGCCTGGTGGAAGTGGTCAAGTGCTTCCCCCTGCCTGCCCTCCAGGTAGAGCGCGCGCATCAGGAGGGCGCGCGGTCGTTCCCTGAGCGGGAAGGCGGCGACATGCTTCTGCAGCTCCAGCACGTCGAGCTCGCGTTCGAGGCAGTCCTCCAGCCCCTTGAGACGGTAGTCGCCGAGCCGCACGCGTTGCGCGTCGAAGTAGGCGCTCCGGAGGCCTTCCAAGGGCTCGCCGCGGCAGTCGTCGACGATCTCGGCGCGGACCGTGTACCCGCCGTCCCTGGACTTCAGGTTCAGCTCCGGAAGCGTCTTGCGGATCTTGTACACGTACGTCCGCAACGCCATCACCGCGCTCGGCGTCGGGTCGTCCCAGACCATGCCGATCAACTGGTCGTTGCTCAGCCGGATGCCGTTGTTCAGCAGCAACGCCGCCAGCACCGCCCGCTGCTGGCGCGGCCCCAGTTCGATCTCCTCTTCGTCGCGCCAGGCTCGTACCGGACCCATCAGTGAGAAGCGCAGGCTCATGCAACGGCACAACGCACGGGCACATCCCCTGCTTCCCCGTACAGAGGCGACCGATGGAAGGCACCCTGAAGCTCAACTCCCGCCGCACGCGGGGTCACCGGCACCCGCGGGTGCGGCCCGGGGGCGTTCAGACGGAGTCCAGAGCGGCACGCCACCGCGCGACCGCATCCGCCGACACCGGTGCCTCCCAGCCTTCCGGCCGGGCCGCCCCGCCGACGTGGAAGCCGTCGACCCCGGCCGTCAGCAGCGTCGGCACGTGGTCGAGCCGCAGCCCGCCCCCCACCAGGAGACGCTGCTCGTACCCCGGCTCCCCCTGCCGGGCCGCCTCCGCGAGCAGTACGGAAAGCCCGTCGTCGACCCCGTCCGCCGACCCGGCCGTCAGGTACGTGTCCAGCCCGGGCATCCCGTCCAGCTGCTTGCGCAGGGCGTCCCGGTCGGCGGCCCGGTCGATGGCCCGGTGGAAGGTCCAGGGACAGCCGTCCAGCACGCCGACGACCCGCTCCACCGCAGCCAGGTCCACTGCGCCGTCCGCGTCGAGGAACCCGAGCACGAACTCCTCGGCCCCGGCCTCCCGCAACTCCGCCGCCACCCGCACCAGCCGGTCGACATCCCCCGCCGCGAAGCCGTCGGCGAGCCGCAGCATCACCCGCAGGGAGATGTCGACGGCCCGGCGGATCCCGCCGACGGTGGCGGCCGACGGGGTGAGCCCGTCGGCCGCCATGTCGGTGACCAGCTCCAGCCGGTCCGCGCCTCCGGCCTGGGCGGCGACCGCGTCCTCGACGCCGAGGGCGATCACCTCCAGGACTGCACGCTTGCTCATGGGGCCCCTTCGTCGGCATGGCGTCGGCGTACGACAGCGGATCTGGTCCAGACAGGTCCAGCCAGGACAGGTCTAGCCCATACAGGTCTAGTCCAATCAAGACTACGCTGCCCGCTTCCGCCGCGTTCCACGCCCCGGGGCCTGGCTCAGCCGAAGATGTTCAGGTCCTTCGCCTCCACCCCGACCAGCTCGAACTCGGCCCCGTCGACCGGCCGCCCCGTGTACAGCCGCACCAGGGTCGGCCCGTCCCCGATGAAACGGCCCGGGGGCCGCTCCCCGCCGCTCTCCCCGAGCCGCAGGGGTTCGTCCAGGTCGTCCAGGTCGGCGTGCAGCGGCACATGCCCCCGCTCCCGGGTGATCCGGGCGAGCAGCGCCAGCGCGTCCGGCAGCCCGGCCCCGCCGTACGCCCCGGGCTCGCCGAAGGCGTCGCGCACGTCCCCGGCGTGCACCCACTCCCCCAGCGCGAGAGCGTCCAGCTTCCCGCCCGCCCCGGCGATCACCGGCCCGGCCTCGGTCATCCCGCGCTCCAGCTCGTCGACCACCCGGGCGTTGCTCCAGCCGCCCCGCTCGGCGATGTCCCGGTCGTTCGACTCGGGCGAGAACACGCCCTCCTCGAACCGGTTCTCCACCACCCGGGTGAGCGCGGCCGAGCAGTGCGCCAGCACCGACCGCACCGACCAGCCCGGACACGCCCCCACGGGCAGCGCGAAGTCCTCCTCGGTCCTGGCCCGCAACAGCGGGATCAGCGCGTCACGCTCGATCGCGAGCAGCCTCCCGGGTTGCTCCGGGTCCCGTACGTCGTGCACATCAGCAGGAGTCGTCATGGGACCCACGCTAGGTCCCCTGCCCCGCCGAGCGGGAGAATGCCCCCATGGCCGATATCGACGCCCTCCGCGCCCGCTTCGTCCGCACGCTGGAAGCGGCCCGGGGCCCGGCCGCCGGCCCGGACCCGGTCCCGTACGCCGACGACCTGCTCGGGCGCTGGCAGGAGCCGCAGCGCCGCTACCACACGGTGACGCACCTCGCGGCGGTCCTGGACCACATCGACGTACTGGAGAAGTACGCGCACGACCCGGACGTGGTCCGGCTGGCCGCCTGGTTCCACGACGCCGTCTACCTCCCCGAGCGCTCCGAGAACGAGGAACGCTCCGCGCGTCTCGCCGAGCGCGCCCTGCCCGAGGCCGGCGTGTCCGCCGCCAGGACCGCCGAGGTGGCCCGCCTGGTCCGCCTCACCGTCGGCCACGACCCCGCCGACGACGACCCCGACGGCCAGGTGCTGTGCGACGCCGACCTGGCGGTCCTCGCCTCGCCCCCGTCGGCGTACGCCGCCTACACCGCCGCCGTCCGCGAGGAGTACCACTTCGTCCCGAACGAGGCCTTCCGCACGGGCCGCGCCGCGATCCTGCGCCAACTCCTCGACCTGCCGAGGCTGTTCAGGACGCCGTACGGGGCGTCGAAGTGGGAGGCCACGGCCCGCTACAACCTCACCGCCGAGCTGGAAATGCTGTCGCTTCCGCCCGGCGACGCCTCGTAGCCTGCCCGGCATGTGGACAACGGGCGCGGAACAGGTGGAGCAGGCCGTCGACGAGTGCGTGGGCCTGCTGGGGGCGGTCACCGACCGGGACTGGGAGGCGGTGCGCGCCGGGCGGCTGGAGTGGAGCTGCCGGGAGACGGCGGTGCACATCGCCGAGAATCTCATCGCGTACGCGGGGCAGCTGGCGGGGCGCGAGCAGGAGGCGTGGACGCCGTTCGAGATCTCGCTGGAGGAGGGCACGGACAACGCGGGTGCGCTGCGGGTGATCCGCACGACGGGCGCCCTGTTCGCCGCCACGATCCGCACCACCCCGCGCGAGGTCCGGGCCTTCCATCCGTATCCGTTCCGCAGCGCGAACCGTGAGGGGTTCGCCGCGATGGGCGTGGCCGAGGTGCTGCTGCACACCCACGACGTGGCCGAGGGCCTGGGCGTGGCGTACGAACCGGCCCCCGAGCTGTGCGACTTCGTCCTCACCCGGATCTTCCCGCACGTCCAGCCCGGCCCCACCCCCTGGCGGACCCTGCTGTGGGCCACCGGCCGGGGCGACCTGCCCGGCCGGGAGCCGGTCACCGCGTGGCGGTGGAGCAACAACCTGGTGATCCCCACCGACCGGCTCACCCTCCAAGGCGTCACCCCGGCGGTGGCGAGCGACCTCGCCACGGTCGGCGACGGCGGCTTCGAGTGGCTCGACGGCGGCCCGATCGAGGGCACCCGGGTCGGCTCCGGGCTGGTGTTCAAGCAGTACGAGGACGGCGTCCACCGGCCCGAGTGGGGCATGTACGTCCTGGTCCGCCGGGAGGACGGCCGCGCGCTCGGCGCCATGGGCTTCCACAGCGTGCCGGACGAGTCGGGGCGGGTGGAGGTCGGCTACGACCTGGTCGAGGCGGCCCGTGGCCACGGTTACGCCACCGAGGCGCTGCGCGCGCTGTCGGCGTGGGCGCTGTCCCGGGACGAGGTGCACACGGTCGTCGCGAACGTCGAGCGGGACAACACGCCCTCGCACAACATCCTCGCCCGGGCCGGGTTCGAGGCCGTCGCGGAGGACACCGAGCAGGTCACCTACGAACTGCGGGAACCCCGCGACTGAGCCCGCCCCTTGGGCCGCCGCAGCCCCGCCGCGTGCAGCAGCCGCACCACCTCGCGGCTGCTGACCTCCACGGCCCCGGCCGCCACGACGTCCGCGTACCGCTGGGCGGGGATGTCGTAGTGATCGCGCTCGAAGGCCCGGCGGGGCACGCCGAGGCGTTCGGCGAAGGCGTGCAGTTCCTCGTACGAGACGTCGCTGACCAGGTGGGACCACATGCGGCCGTGGCCGGGCCAGGTCGGCGGGTCGATGTAGACGGTCACGAGGACGCCGCTCCGCCGAGCGCCTCGCCCAGCGACCCGACCGCCGCGACCTTCACGCCCGCCTCGCCGCACACCCAGTGCGGGTCGGGCCCCAACTCCGGTTGCACGTCCAGCGCGTGCGGCTCGCCGGTGCTGCACACCGGGCACAGCGGCCAGCGGCCGTAGCGCTCCAGCAGGGCGTCCTGCACGTCCTGCGCGACCAGGCCGGCGACGTACTGCGCGCCCTCCGGCCACTGCTCGACCCACCAGCGCCGCTGCACGACGGACTCCTCGACCAGGGAGACGACGTCCGCTTCGGCGACGCGTCCCGCGACGAGGTCGGCGAACACCAGGGCGCGCGCGGCGTGCAGTGCCTGCTCCAGGGGGCTGATGGGGTCCATGCCCCCATTGTGCGCACTCTTGACCGTGACGCCGAGCCGAAAATATCTTTCAGAGGTGACCTCAAGAGTGAAGGAAAGTTTCGGCACCCCGCCGGCGCCCGCCGCCCTCGCGGCCAAGGTCCGCACGCTGGGCCCGTCGATGACGCGTTCCATGCAGCGCGTCGCCGAGGCCGTCGCGGGCGATCCGGCCGGCTGCGCGGCCCTCACGGTCACCGGTCTCGCCGAGCTCACGGGCACCAGCGAGGCGACCGTCGTACGCACCGCCCGGCTGCTGGGCTATCCGGGTTACCGGGACCTGCGCCTGGCCCTGGCCGGTCTCGCCGCGCAGCAGCAGTCCGGCCGCGCCCCCGCCATCACGACGGACATCGCGGTCGACGACCCGATCGCCGACGTGGTCGCGAAGCTCGCCTACGACGAGCAGCAGACCCTCGCCGACACCGCCGCCGGCCTCGACACCGTCCAACTGGGCGCGGCCGTCACCGCGCTGACCGGTGCCCGCCGCACGGACGTGTACGGCGTCGGGGCGTCCGGCCTGGTCGCCCAGGACCTCACGCAGAAACTGCTGCGCATAGGGCTGGTCGCGCACGCGCACAGCGACCCGCACCTGGCCGTCACCAACGCCGTCCAACTGCGCGCGGGCGACGTGGCGATCGCCATCACGCACTCCGGGTCGACGGGGGACGTCATCGAGCCGCTGCGGGTCGCCTTCGAGCGCGGGGCGACGACGGTGGCGATCACCGGCCGCCCGGACGGCCCGGTCTCCCAGTACGCCGACCACGTCCTCACCACGTCCACAGCCCGGGAGAGCGAGCTGCGTCCCGCGGCCATGTCGTCCCGGACCGGACAGCTTCTTGTGGTGGACTGCCTGTTCGTGGGGGTGGCGCAGCGGACGTACGAGACGGCGGCGCCGGCGCTCTCGGCGTCGTACGAGGCGTTGGCCCACCGGCATCGTTCCTGAGGCAGCCGCCCCGCCCAGCACCGGAAAGACACGGAAAGAGCCGTCCATGACCTCCACCTCCAACCCCCGTGGTCTCAGAGCCGAGCTGGAGTCCCTGACCACCGAGGCGTTCCGGCCGGAGCTGGCCGGCATCGACCGGCTGCCCACCCTCGACATCGCGCGACTGATGAACGGCGAGGACGCGACCGTGGCCGGGGCGGTCGCGGCCCGGCTGCCTGAGATCGCCGCCGCGATCGACGCCCTGGCCGAGCGGATGGCCCGGGGCGGCCGCCTGGTCTACGCGGGGGCCGGCACGGCGGGCCGGCTGGGCGTCCTGGACGCCTCCGAGTGCCCGCCCACCTTCAACACCGACCCCTCCCGGGTCGTCGGGCTGATCGCGGGCGGCCCGCAGGCCGTGGTCACCTCGGTCGAGGGCGCGGAGGACTCCCGGGAACTGGCCCGTGCCGACCTGGAGCCCCTCGGCCTGACCCCGGACGACACGGTGGTCGGCATCTCGGCCTCCGGCCGCACCCCGTACGCGATCGGCGCGGTCGAACACGCCCGCGCCCGCGGCTCCCTCACCATCGGCCTGGCCTGCAACCCGGGCAGCCCGCTCGGGGCCGCCGCCGAGCACGGCATCGAGATCGTCGTCGGCCCCGAACTCCTCACGGGCTCCACCCGCCTGAAGGCCGGCACGGCACAGAAGCTCGTCCTCAACATGCTCTCGACGATCACGATGATCCGCCTGGGCAAGACCTACGGGAACCTGATGGTCGACCTCCGCGCCTCGAACGACAAGCTCCGCGCCCGCTCCCACCGCATCGTCGCCCTCGCCACCGGCGCCGCGGACGAGGAGATCGAACGGGCGCTGGCCGCCACGGACGGCGAGGTGAAGAACGCGATCCTGACCCTCCTGGCCGACGTGGACGGCCCCACGGCGGCCCGCCTGCTGGCGGAGTCCGACGGCCACTTGCGGGCGGCCCTGGCAGCGGCGGCGGGCACCTCCTAGGCAGACGCCCCTAGAGCCCCACAGCGACCCGCGGCCCGTCGCCGCGCCACTGCTCGTGCTCCGCCGCCGCCTTGCCGGCCAGGGCGTTGACGGCCGCGTCGAACCGCTCCGTCGAGGTGGGGTGGTCCGGGCCCAGGACGTACTCCTTGAGGACGCGGCGCTCGGGTGCCATCGGGTCGTGCAGCGGTGCGCGGACCGCTCGGAGGATCTCCGGCAGCCGCACGCACTGGCGGTCGAGGAGGTAGGCACCCCCGGCGGTGGTGTAGGCGGCCCGGAACTCCGCGTCGGGCAGGTCGTCCGCGTTGGTCAGCACGTACGGCTTGAGGCTCGCCACGAAGTCCGCGACCACGGACGACACGTCGCTGATGAGCATGTCGGCCTGGTTGAAGCACTCGTACAGCGTGGGCAGTTGCTTGACGATCACGTGGTGCCGGACGGCGCCCCGGCTCTCCCAGAAGATCCGGTGCCACTCGGCCCGCAGCTCGTGCCACTCGGCCTCGCCGCTCCGGTCCGGGACGCGCGCCTCGCGGGTCTGCTGCGCGTCGTCGCCGCGGAGCTGTCCCGACAGCTCGCCGAGCCGGGCCTGGATCTCCGCGAGCCGCGGCCGGGCGGCGGCGATCGCGGCCTCACCCCGGTCACCGTCCCGCCCCTCGGCGTCCCGCCACTCGTTGTCGGCGCGCAGCAACTCCCTGATGGCCCGGTCGGCTTCGGCCGCGGCGCGGGAGCGCTTGCCGGTGAGAGGGTGCGGCTTGTAGAGGACCCGCACGTTCTCCGTGAGCAGCTTCTCCACCAGCGTCACGCCCATCGGGATCAGGGACGTGTGGCAGTCGTCGTCGCTCCAGCCTTCCCAGGTCGGCGCGTACAGGACGGTCGGCAGCGGCCCGGGCACATGGTCCGCGTGCAGCCGGATCGACGACAGCTGCGGACGGCCCACCTCGACGATCGCCCCGTCGTCGATGGCGTGCCGCACCCGCTGGTAGCGGTCCCGCCCGGCCCGCCCGGCGACCCAGATCTCGTCGTACACCTTGCTCACCCGGTTGCTGCTGGCGAGCTTGTCGCTGTCGCCATGCCCGATGAAGACGTGCTTGGCCTCGGCGACCCGCAGCATGTGCACGTTCTTGCCCGCGTTGCCGGGGTAGAGGACGACCCGGAGCTCGGGCAGTTCCAGCTGCGCCACGTCGTCGGCCTTCGGTACGCACAGGACCGGGATCGACGTACGGCTCAGGTAGCGGAACGAGGCCCGCTCCCGCAGGATGATCAGCGGCCGCCGGTCCAGCTGTTCCAGCGTCTCGATCCACATGTTGACCTGGTACATGAAGTCCCGGGACACGGACGCGAAGCTGAAGTACAGCGCCACCTCCGGCCGGTATCCGGCGAGTTGCCGGTTGACCTCGGCGATCACCTGGTCGTCGGACGGCGTCCGGCGGGCCCGGCGCAGCTGCCCCAGCAACGCCAGTACGGCGGCCACCGTGAGCCCGGCGGTCAGCGCGAAACCGGCGACGGCGGGCTGCCACGCCCCCGCCGCGAGCGCGGCGAGCAGTCCGGCGTGGGCCGGCAGGTCCAGGTGCAGCAGCTTGCGCAGGAAGCGCCGGTAGAGGAAGGCGGGCGGGGCCTCGGGGATGCCCGCCCCGCTCATGTCGAGGTTGCGCACCACCACGGGGAGCGTGCGCCGCCGCCGGATGGCGTGATGCACCGCCGTGTACAGCGTCACCAGCGCGAAGTGGGCGCTGAACACCGCCAGGGCGGTCACCAGCACCGCGTCCGACGCGTTCATACGGTCGGCCAGGGCGAGCAGCATCACCGTCCGCACGGTGAACCGCATCGTGCGCGTCAGCTGCAAGGCGGCCAGCCGCCGCACGAAGGAGGGGGCCCGCGCGTGCAGCACCTCGTCCGCGACGTAAGTCACGGCCGAGGCCGCCGCGAAGCCCCACAGCGACGGCAGCAACGCGAAGACGGGCAGGGCGGCGAAACCGGCGGCGAGGAGGAGGACGAGGAACAGATCGGTCTTCCCGCGCACGCGCAGGACACCGCACAGCCAACGGAACGTCATGAACAGGATCCCTCTGAGAAAAGGATGTGTCTTCCGGGATGGCGTGCGGTGGGGCGTACGCCGCTGTACGCGCGATACGCCAGTTCGACGGCGATTGGGGTTAAATGGTTGTACGCCCGCCGGTCACCAGTACTTCACCGTGACTTCGGCTCCCGGTTGACCTGCCTCACGCGAGCCCGCAGCGTCTCCCGCGCGGGCAGCGAGCGCAGTACGTCGGTCAGGTGCTCGGCCGTCCGTACGTTGCACCGCCCCAGATCGACAGGGCGAACGGCTCGTCGCTCGCTCCGGTCACCGGGTCGACGCCCAGCGACGGCAGCACGACGCCCACTCCGGCGAGCGCGTCCCGCAGCGACTCCACGATCTCTTCGGTCGAACGCACCTTTCCCTACCTCCACGCTGAGTTTGTGATTCACCACACAGCGTGTCCGAGCCGCCTCTAACCTGGCCAGATACGGCGACCCAACAACCCGATGTGTACGACAGGGAGTTGCCCATGCCCGGATCCAGAGACCTCGACCCGTCCTCCTCTCCGCGAGCCCTCCTGGGCGCCGAACTCCGCCACGCCCGCGAGAAGGCCGGCCTCAGCCAGGAGGAACTCGGACAGCGGCTGTTCGTGAGCGGGTCGTTCATCGGGCAGTTGGAGGCGGGGACGCGCAGGATGCAGCGGGAGTACGCGCGGCTGCTGGACGAGGTGCTGGGGACGGACGACTTCTTTCAGCGGAACTGTGTGGCGGCGGCGAAGTCGAAGTATCCGGAGCACTTCTCGGAGGCGGCGGAGGCGGAGGCGCAAGCGACGGCGATCCGGGAGCACACGCCGCTTCTGATTCCCGGACTGCTCCAGACCCCCGCCTACGCCCGAGCGGTGTGCCGCGCCTATCAGCCGACCGCACCGGAGGAGACCATCGAGAAGTTGGTAGCCGCGCGGGTGGAGCGCGCGCGGATCCTCGACGATCCAACAGAACCGTTGTTGTGGGCGGTGGTTGACGAGGCTGCCCTGCGTCGAGTGACTGGCGGGCCTGAGTGATGGCAGAGGGGCTGCGCCACGTCGTCGGCCTGGCCCGCCGGGGCCGGGTCATGGTGCAGGTGCTGCCCTTCGATGCGGGAGCGCATGCGGCGATGCAGGGAGCCATCAAGCTGATGGACTTCGAGGACGCCCCGCCGTTGGTCTACTTCGAAGGGGTCGGCACCGGGCGGCTGGAGGACGACCCGGCCATCGTGAAGCACCAGAGGTTCACCTACGAACTGCTCACGGCCTGCGCACTCTCCCCCGAGAAGTCTCTGGCCCTCATCGAGGCGATGACGCAGGATTACGCCCATGAGGAGCATCACTGAGTACAACTTGAGCGCGGCCACCTGGCACAAGTCCAGCTACAGCGGCGGCGACGGCGGCAACTGCCTGGAAGTCACCCACGACTTCCCCACCGTCGCACCCGTCCGCGACTCCAAGAACCCCGAAGGCCCGAAGCTCGTGTTCCGGGCCACGGCCTGGGCCGCGTTCGTCGCGAACCTCAAGGACGAGACGGCCTGAGCTTCGGGACCCGGGCTTCGAGCTCTCTTTTCAAGGAACGGGTAGAGGGCCTCAACCCGCCCTCCCACCCCGCGTGTTGACTTGACGCGTTCGGCTTGCCACGGACGGTGACAGGCCTCTAACGTGCCTGCATACGCAACAGCCCCCGCCAGGTGCTACCAACACCTGCGGGGGCTTGACCACATAGATCGAAGGACAAGTTCGATCCCATGGCTGACGCCCAGCTTAGTACTGCCTCCCCGTCCGCGCACCCAATGGCGAACCCGGGTTACGGCAAGCGCTCCGCCCCCGACCAACTCCCCAGCACGAAGCACGACTTCGCACACCTCCCACCCCGCGAAGCCGCCATCGCCGCCTACCTCGACCGGCTGCCCGACGGCGCGGACATCTCCGTGAAGACGCTGGCCAAACAGCTCCCGTACGGACAGTGCGCGCTCGGCACCGCCCTCAACCGCATCCAGCAGGCGGGCCACCTGCGCCGGGGCCGGGAGTGCGTGACGGCCGACGACGGCAGCTCCCGCTGGATCACCCGAACGTGGTTCACCCGTACCGCCCGGGATGACGACTGGTGGGCGGCCTTCACCCGCGGCGACGTACCGAAGCAGGCAGCGCGCCCCACCCGCTCCCGCGCCCACATCCTCCTGGCCGCCCTCGGCCGCACGGCGCCCGTCCTGTCCCTCTCCCAGGCCGACTGCGCGACGCTCTCCCCGCTGGTGACGGAGTGGTTCGAGCGGGGCGCCTCGGAGGAGGACGTACTGCGCGCACTCACGGCCGGCCTGCCGACCCCCATCCACCACCCCGCCGCCCTGGTCCGCAGGCGCCTGACCAGCAAACTCCCATCTCCACCCACCCCGCGTCCGCCCCTTCGGGTCCTGGAGTGCGCGAACTGCGGCGCCCCGGGACGTCCGGAGTCCCTACCAGGGGGGCGTTGCAGCGCCTGCCGGGGCGAACGCGCGCCCGCGCAACCCCCTGCACCCCTGTCCGCCCCCACGGTTCACGACCGCGCGGCCCAGATTCGCGCCGCGATGTCCCAACGACGCCGAGAGAAGGCATCCACATGACGGCTCCTACGGTCCGACGCCACCAGCCCGGGGCACGATGGAGGGAAGGAGGCGACGCCATGACCCGAGACACGACCGACCGCCCGCAGATGGATGTCGAGGACTTCGACGAACTCGTGAGCAGGGCTCCGAGGGAGATCCGGAACAGGCTGGAGTTCCTGGGCGGGCGCCTGTGCATCCGGCACGGCCCGCTCGACGTGGACGAGTTCGAGGAGCTTGCCGCGGTAGCGCCCGAGACGGTGCGGCTTGAGTACATCAATGGAAAGGTAGAGGTCAAAGCTGTGCCGGACGGCAACCACCGCTCGATCTTCATGTGGCTGCTGCGCCAGTGCATGCAGCACCGGCCTGACCTGGACCTCGTTCCCGAGTCCGGCGTCAAGGCCGAGGCCTACCGCAAGGGCCGCGCTCGCACGGACGGAACTCTGGTGCCAGTGGACCACTTCCGAGGCGACGGCGAGTGGTCCGACCCCGACGGTGCCCTGATGGCCGTGGAGATCACTTCCCACGACCGCGACACCGACCAACGCGACCGCATCGACAAGCCCGTCGGCTACGCGGCGGCCGACATCCCCGTCTATCTCCTCATCGACCGCGACAATCACACCCTCACGGTCTTCAGCGAGCCGCAGGACGGCCGCTACCAGCAGATCTCGCCGTACCCCTGGGGCGCCACCGTCGAGCTCCCCGCCCCCGTGAACATCACCCTGGACACCGAGAAGCTCAAGGACTACGCCGACTGACGACAATGGACACCATGAACCACGCCCAGCTCACCGCCCTAGGCCGTGCCCTCCGTCTCCTCGGTGAGCACGGGGAAGTCCTCACCTCCGACACCCCGGACGCCAAGCTGCACGAGGTCAAGGCGGATCTGAAGCGCGCCCTGGACCTGCTGGAGGAGAGCGTCTCGAACGCGGCACCCAGCACGCGCTGCCCCGAGCATCCGAACGGCCCGGTCGACGAGGCCGCCCCCGACCTGTGCCTGCTGTGCGAGACCCGGCGCCGGGCCGCCCGCCGCGCGGAGTTCAACGGTCCCGCCCCGCAGCACCGGCCCACCGAGCCGGTCCAGTCCCGCTACGGCGTGAGCGGTGACCGCCCCCAGCCCCAGCAGCGCTGGCTGCCGGAGCTGTGGAACGGCCAGACCTGGCAGCTGTGCGGCACCCCGCGCCGGGACCGCCGCGAGGCCGAGCTGTACATCGCCGCCCAGCGCAAGGCTCCCCGGGCCGCCATGGCGTACCGGCTGGTGCACGAGTTCACCGACTACGAGGTGCTGCGCGTGTGGGGGACGCCGGTCAGGGTCGACATCGAGCCCATGGGCAACCTGTAGCTCACAGGAGGGGCAGGGCGGAGAAGTCGTGGCTCTCCCACAGGCGCCGCGAGGCCTCCTCCGGGTACACCCGCACCACCGGCTCCGCGTCCAGCACCTGCACCAGCCGCTCCGTCTCCTCGTACGCCGGCCAGCCCGGGTCTCCCGACCTCGCGAACGCCGTCCACGACGAGCGGAAGCGGGACGACAGGGCCAGGGCCTCGGCGGACGGCTCCGTGCCCCCGAACAGCAGAAGCCCGAGGTCCGCCCCGAACGTGCCGAAGAGCAGGGGGATGTCCAGGCCGTGGCAGGCGCCCAGCGCACCGCCGCTGCCCGGGGCCGGCCAGGTCAGCTCGTAGACGTGCGCGCGTCCGCCGCCCGCGTGCTGCGCCTCGGCCAGGTGCAGGGAGGGCATGTTGAACAGCCAGTCCGTCTGGACGCGCTCGTAGAGCTCGCCGGGGCC
The DNA here is from genome assembly GCF_044458845.1 of Streptomyces sp. NPDC050416. Taxonomy (NCBI): domain Bacteria; kingdom Bacillati; phylum Actinomycetota; class Actinomycetes; order Kitasatosporales; family Streptomycetaceae; genus Streptomyces; species Streptomyces sp. NPDC050416. Next base: position 183,343 of record NZ_JBITII010000012.1, on the reverse strand, counting down.
CGCGTCGGGGAAGGCCGAGCGGTAGGCCTGCTCGCCGTCGGGGCCGGGGGCGAAAAGGCGGAGGGCCGCCGTCGCCCGCTCCTCGGGTATCCGGCCCAGTTGTCCCGCCATGGCGACGAAGAGGCGGTACTCGTCGCGGTTGTGGCCGACGAGCAGGTCGACGTCCTTCGCCGCGCCGGCCGCCAGCGCCTGCCAGGGCATGGCCGGCAGGACCTCGCCGTCGACGACCGGCGAGAAGGGCGTCACCGTCGGCGCCGCCTGGCCCCAGCGGTCGGTGTACCCGGCCATCTTGGCGCTCAGCGACTCGCCCGCGGCGGTCAGTTCGCGCGGGGCGATGGCCGCCAGGTCGGCGACCGTGGGGCGCAGCCCCACCTCGGCGGCGAGAGCGGCGCCGATGTCACGGGCCAGCGCGTCCGAGAAGAACGTCCCCGGCACGCTCTGCGCGATCGCCCGCCGGAACAGGCCCGCCGCCCCCGGCATGGCGAGCAGCGAGGCGATCGAACCCGCGCCCGCCGACTCGCCGAAGACCGTGACCTGGCCGGGGTCGCCGCCGAACGCCTCGATGTTGTCCCGGACCCACTCCAGCGCGGCCACCTGGTCGAGCAGGCCGCGGTTGGCGGGAGCGCCCTCGATAAACGCGAAACCCTCCATGCCCACGCGGTAGTTGAGCGACACGACCACCACGTCGCCGTCGGCCGCGATGCGCCGGGCGTCGTAGCCGGGGCTGCCGGCGTGGCCGAGCTTGTAGGCGCCGCCGTAGATCCACACCATCACCGGGCGGCGGCCGCCCGGGTCGGGTTCGGGGGTCCAGACGTTGACGGTGAGCCACTCGTCGCCCTCGGGCACGTCGATCAGCCCCGGGCCGCCGAGGTTGCCGAGGTCCTGCGGGGGCGGCGGGCCGAAGGCGTACGTGTCCCGTACGCCGTCCCAGGCATGGGCGGGCCGCGGTGCCATGAAACGGGCCTCGCCCACGGGGGGCGCGGCGAAGGGGATGCCGCGGTAGACGGCCAGGCCCTCCTCCCTGCGGCCGCGTACCGCACCGGCGGTGGTGCGCACCACCGGTGCGGGCCGGGGGGCGTCGGTCGCCGGGCGGGGCTCCGTCGTCGTCATCTGGATCTCCTCACGAGTGCCGGTGAACAGGCGCTCAGTCAGCGTCCTTGACTGACGCAAGGAGATCCAGAGGCACAGGCTCCGGGCTCAGCTGAGCGTCTTCAGCGCCGCCGGGTCGTACGGCGCCAGCTCCTCGAAGCGGCCGGACAGGACCTTCCGCGCCCACTCCGGGTCCTGGAGCAGGGCACGGCCGACGGCGACCATGTCGAACTCGTCGCGCTCGAAGCGGTCCAGGAGGTTGTCGAGGTCGCCGATCTCGGCGCCCTCGCCCTGGAAGGCCTTGATGAAGTCGCCGTTCAGACCGACCGAGCCGACGGTGATGGCGGGCTTGCCGGTGAGCTTCTTGGTCCAGCCGGCCAGGTTGAGGTCCGAGTCGTCGAACTCGGGCACCCAGTAGCGGCGGGTGGAGGCGTGGAAGACGTCCACCCCGGCCGCGGCGAGCGGGGTCAGGATGGCCTCCAGCTCCTCGGGCGTCTCGGCGAGGCGGGCGTCGTAGGCGTCCTGCTTCCACTGCGAGTAGCGGAAGATGACGGGGAAGTCGGCCGAGACGGTCTCGCGGACGGCCGCGACGATCTCCGCCGAGAACCTGGCACGGGCGACCGGGTCGCCACCATAGGCGTCGGTGCGGCGGTTGGTGCCCTCCCAGAAGAACTGGTCGAGCAGGTAGCCGTGGGCGCCGTGGATCTCCACGCCGTCGAAGCCGATGCGCTCGGCGGCGGCCGCGGCCTCGGCGAACGCGCCGATGACGGCGTCGATGTCGGCCTGGGTCATGGCCTTGCCGGTGGGCTCGGTCGCGCCGATGCGCAGACCGGAGGGGCCGACGGCCGGAGCGTCCGCGACCGGCGGCTCGCCCTGGTTGCGGACCATGCCGATGTGCCACAGCTGCGGCACGATCGTGCCGCCCGCGGCGTGCACCGCCTCGGCGACCTTCGCCCAGCCCGCGAGCTGCTCCTCGCCGTGGAACCGCGGCACGCGGTCGCTCTGCCCTGCCGACTCGTGGCCGACGTAGGTGCCCTCGGTGACGATCAGGCCGACTCCGGCGGCGGCGCGGCGGGAGTAGTACGAGACGACGTCGTCGCCGGGGACGCCGCCCGGGGAGAACATGCGGGTCATCGGCGCCATCGCGATCCGGTTCGGGACGGTCAGGCCGCCCAGCGATACGGGCCGGGACAGGATTTCGGCGGCGCGGGAGGCGGCGGAGGCGTCGACGGTCACGTGGGGTGCTCCTCTTCGGATACCGGACAGTATGTGCATACGCATGCGACGTACGCTTCAACCACCCGCCCCGCCCACGCCATCCCGCCCGCGCTGTGACCCCGGACACGCCGGAGGGCGGCACTCCCTGTCTGACGAACAGGAAGTGCCGCCCTCGGCAAGGACGTTGATCGACCAGGTCGATCAGAAGTCCATGTCACCGCCCGGCATGCCGCCGCCGGCGGGCGCGGCGGCCTTCTCCGGCTTGTCGGCGATGACGGCCTCGGTGGTGAGGAACAGCGCGGCGATGGAGGCGGCGTTCTGCAGCGCGGAACGGGTCACCTTCGCCGGGTCGATGATGCCCTCGGCGATCATGTCGACGTACTCACCGGTCGCGGCGTTCAGACCGTGGCCGACGGGCAGGTTGCGCACCTTCTCGACGATGACGCCGCCCTCGAGACCACCGTTGACGGCGATCTGCTTGAGCGGGGCCTCCAGCGCCAGCTTCACGGCGTTGGCGCCGGTCAGCTCGTCACCCTCGAGCTCCAGCTTCTCGAAGACCGAGGAGGCCTGCAGCAGGGCCACGCCACCACCGGCGACGATGCCCTCCTCGACGGCCGCCTTGGCGTTGCGCACGGCGTCCTCGATGCGGTGCTTGCGCTCCTTGAGCTCCACCTCGGTGGCGGCACCGGCCTTGATGACGGCCACGCCGCCGGCCAGCTTCGCCAGGCGCTCCTGCAGCTTCTCGCGGTCGTAGTCCGAGTCGCTGTTCTCGATCTCGGCGCGGATCTGGTTGACCCGGCCCTGGACCTGCTCGGCGGAGCCGGCACCGTCGACGATGGTGGTCTCGTCCTTGGTGATGACGACCTTGCGGGCCTTGCCCAGGAGGTCGATCGTGGCGTTCTCCAGCTTGAGGCCGACCTCCTCGGAGATCACCTCGCCGCCGGTGAGGATGCCGATGTCCTGCAGCATCGCCTTGCGGCGGTCGCCGAAGCCCGGGGCCTTGACGGCGACGGACTTGAAGGTGCCGCGGATCTTGTTGACGACCAGGGTCGACAGGGCCTCGCCCTCGACGTCCTCGGCGATGATCAGCAGCGGCTTGCCGGACTGCATGACCTTCTCGAGGAGCGGCAGCAGGTCCTTGACGTTGCTGATCTTCGAGTTGGCGATCAGGATGTACGGGTCGTCGAGGACGGCCTCCATACGCTCCATGTCGGTGGCGAAGTACGCCGAGATGTAGCCCTTGTCGAAGCGCATACCCTCGGTGAGCTCCAGCTCCAGACCGAAGGTCTGGGACTCCTCGACGGTGATGACGCCTTCCTTGCCGACCTTGTCCATGGCCTCGGCGATGAGCTCGCCGATCTGGGTGTCGGCGGCGGAGATGGAGGCCGTGGAGGCGATCTGCTCCTTGGTCTCGACGTCCTTCGCCTGCTCCAGCAGGGCGGCGGAGACGGCCTCGACGGCGCGCTCGATGCCGCGCTTGAGGGCCATCGGGTTGGCACCGGCGGCTACGTTGCGCAGGCCTTCCTTGACCAGGGCCTGGGCGAGAACGGTCGCGGTGGTCGTACCGTCACCGGCGACGTCGTCCGTCTTCTTGGCGACTTCCTTGACCAGCTCGGCGCCGATCTTCTCGTACGGGTCCTCGAGTTCGATCTCCTTGGCGATGGACACACCATCGTTGGTGATCGTGGGGGCGCCCCACTTCTTCTCGAGGACGACGTTGCGGCCCTTGGGGCCGAGCGTCACCTTGACGGCGTCCGCGAGCTGGTTCATGCCGCGCTCGAGGCCGCGCCGCGCCTCCTCGTCGAACGCGATGATCTTGGCCATGTGAAGTGGTCCCTCCAGGACTGGGGGTGATTACTTCGGACCGCGCCCGCGCCCGCGACGGACGGCTCGCCGGCCTCGTGGTTCCTTCCCACCCAGCCTGCGGGCCTCACCGACCCGGTCCTTACGTTGTCACTCTCACCTTCAGAGTGCTAACGCAATGATTAGCACTCGGGCATGGCGAGTGCAAGCGACTCCCACGGTTCGAGCGGGCGCTCAGCCTCCGGCGAACAGAGCGCATCCGGCTCGGCCCGCAGGCCACGGGAGCGCCGCGGCGGACCGGGCGAGCAGAGAAATGCCTGACCCCCGGCCCGCGACGGCGAGACGCGACCGACGACGCGAGCGAGTCCGGAGGGAGAACCCCCGCGCCCGGCACCGGGCGGGCGCCGAGGCGCGTTCGGGCGCGGCGGTTTCGACGAGCGGTCGCCCGGCGATCCCGTCACCCCGGGCGCCGGCCCCCGAGCAGGCAGGCCGAAGGGCCCGCACCCCGTGGGGTGCGGGCCCTTCAGAGAAGACCGGTCGCTTGCGCTTGGTCGTGGTGCGCGTTCAGGCAGAGACGCGAACCATGTCGGCCTGCGGTCCCTTCTGGCCCTGCGAGATCTCGAACTCGACCCGCTGGCCCTCCTCCAGGGTGCGGTAGCCGTCCATCTGGATCGCGCTGTAGTGGACGAAAACATCCGCACCACCGTCGACCGCGATGAAGCCGTACCCCTTCTCCGCGTTGAACCACTTGACGGTGCCCTGAGCCATGCCTAACTCCCCTATTACTGGCCCTTGCACAGATCCACACTTCGCGGACCCGGGTCAGACCTCACCCCCCACGGTTGGGGGCGTGCGCCGGAACGCGTCGACCGCGGCTGAATGTATCTGTCCAACTGCCGTCTGCAACAGGTCAATCGGACGAGAATTCTGGACGCGCAGGATCCGGAATGTGGGGAGAATTCGCCAGACTTCAGGGCAAGTCGGGCCACACAAAAGGAACAAAAGCCGCGAAAGACGCACACACTTTGGCTACATCTTGTCGGGCGCGCGGCAGGAATTAAGGGCTCCCGATCAGGAGATCGGCGGTGCGTTCCCCAACTGTACCGCGCTCAATCACACAGAATTGCCCCCTCCGTTTCTCTTACGGAGGGGGCAATTCGATGAACTCTCAGTGACCGCCGTTACCGAAGGTAATAATCAAGCCGGTCGACCGGTTCAGCCACCCGCGACGGCGGGAATGATCGACACCCCGGCACCGTCCGGCGTCGCCGTCTCCAGCCCCTGCTCGAACCGCACGTCGTCGTCGTTGACGTACACGTTGACGAACCGGCGCAGCTTGCCCTGGTCGTCCAGCACCCGGGCGGCGATCCCGGTGTGGTTCTTCTCGAGATCGGCGATGACCTCGCCGAGGGTCGCCCCCTCGGCGGCGACCTCGGCCTGCCCGCCGGTGTAGGTACGCAGGATGGTGGGGATACGAACGGTGACGCTCATGACTTCAAAACCTCCGGTTGGGTAGCGAGCCTAGGGGCGCGGGGCTGTATCGATGCGCGGCTCCGCCGCGTGGGCGCGACCAGCCCCCACCGGCCCGCAGCAGACAACGATCAGACGAGCCCAGCCTCACGGAACGAATCCAGGTTGGGACGAATGGTCGCGGTAAGCCCGGTCCCGGCCACCGCATCCAGCGTCTTCAGACCATCCCCCGTGTTCAGCACCACGGTCGTCTTCGACGGGTCGAGCACCCCGTTCTCGATCAGCTTCTTCGCCACACCCACGGTCACACCACCGGCGGTCTCCGCGAAGATGCCCTCGGTCCGGGCGAGAATCTTGATCGCGTCAACGACCTGCTCGTCGTTGACGTCCTCCACCGCACCGCCCGTCCGCCGCGCAATATCCAGCACGTACGGCCCGTCCGCCGGGTTGCCGATCGCCAGCGACTTGGCGATGGTGTCCGGCTTCTGGGGGCGGACGACGTCGTGGCCGGCCTTGTACGCCGTCGACACCGGAGAGCAGCCCTCGGCCTGCGCGCCGAAGATCTTGTACGGCTTGTCCTCGACCAGCCCGAGCTTGATCAGCTCCTGCAGGCCCTTGTCGATCTTCGTGAGCTGCGAGCCGGAGGCGATCGGCACCACGATCTGGTCCGGCAGCTGCCAGCCGAGCTGCTCGCAGATCTCGTACGCCAGGGTCTTGGAGCCCTCCGCGTAGTACGGCCGCAGGTTGACGTTGACGAAGCCCCAGCCCTCGCCGGCCGGGTCGCCGATCAGCTCGGAGCAGAAGCGGTTCACGTCGTCGTAGTTGCCCTGGATGCCGACGAGCTCGCCGCCGTAGATCGCGGCCATGACGACCTTGCCCTGCTCCAGGTCGTGCGGGATGAACACGCAGGAGCGGAAGCCGGCGCGGGCCGCCGCGGCGCCGACGGCGCCGGCGAGGTTGCCGGTGGAGGAGCAGGACAGCGTGGTGAAGCCGAAGGCGCGGGCGGCCTCCAGGGCCTGGGCGACGACCCGGTCCTTGAAGGAGTGCGTCGGGTTGCCGGAGTCGTCCTTGATGAAGAGCTTGCCCGCCTCGACGCCCAGCTCGCGCGCGAGGTTGTCGGCCTTGACGAGCTGGGTCCAGCCCGGGTTGATGTTCGGCTTGGTCGCCACGTCGGCCGGGACCGGCAGCAGCGGGGCGTAGCGCCAGATGTTCGCGGGTCCCGCTTCGATCCGCTTGCGGAGTTCCTCGGTGCCGTAGGCCGAGAAGTCGTAGGCGATCTCCAGCGGGCCGAAACACTCCTCGCACGCGAAGACCGGACCGAGGGGTACGCGGTGACCGCACTCGCGGCAGCTCAGGGCGGCGGCGGGGCCGAGGTCTACGGTGGAGTCGGTGGTGCTTGCAACAGTCTGCACAGCCATGTGAGGCGAGGCCCTTCCTCATCTTCCTCACGACGCATCTCGCCGTGAGACGGATTTGGCACCTTCCCGAGCCGGAGCCTCGCGGAGCGGTCGACAGTGACCTACGAGTATCGGCTGGAGGGTTGCCGGGGCTTCATCGGGCCGTATCCCTCTGCCCCTCTGGATGAGCTGTATTCGGTTGTAAACAACGGACGACCCCGGACATGCGATGGTCATCCGCGTTGTTCAAGACTGTAACCGACGACCAGGACAGTTGAGATAGTCGTCCGAACCGCGAGATGGGTCACAGTCCGTCCCGCCGAGAGTACGCAGAGGAGCCGCCACGGTGCTGGAAGAAGTCGAGCGCTGGCTGAGCACCCGGTCCTGGTCAGCGACCGATCGTCCGCTCCACCAGATCCTGGCCGCCAAGCAGCGCACAGGCCAGACGGTGAGTGTGGTGCTGCCCGCGCTCAACGAGGAGGAGACGGTCGGTGACATCGCCGCGATCATCCGTCACGACCTGATGCGGCAGGTCCCGCTCGTCGACGAGCTGGTCGTCGTCGACTCGGGGTCGACCGACCGCACGTCGGAGGTGGCCGCCGCCGCGGGCGCGACGGTGGTGCACCGCGACGAGATCATCCCGCGGATCCCCGCCGTTCCGGGCAAGGGCGAGGTGCTGTGGCGCTCGCTGCTCGTCACGCGCGGGGACATCGTCTGCTTCATCGACGCGGACCTGAGGGACTTCTCGTCCGACTTCGTCTCCGGGATCGTGGGCCCGCTGCTCACCGACCCGGACGTCGCCCTGGTGAAGGGCATGTACGACCGTCCCCTCGGCGGGGCGGCCGGGCAGGGCGGCCGGGTCACGGAGCTGATGGCCCGCCCGCTGCTCAACATGCACTGGCCGCAGCTGGCCGGGTTCGTGCAGCCGCTCGGCGGCGAGTACGCGGCCCGCCGCTCGCTGCTGGAGCAGCTGCCCTTCCCCGTCGGGTACGGCGTCGAGCTGGGCATGCTGGTCGACGCGCTGCACCTGGTGGGCCTGGACGCCCTCGCCCAGGTGGACGTCGGGGTGCGCAAGCACCGGCACCAGGACGGGCAGGCGCTGGGCCGGATGGCCGCCGCGATCTACCGCACGGCCCAGCTGCGGCTGGCCCGCGGGCATCTGATCCGGCCGTCCCTGACACAGTTCGAGCGGGGCGGCGACGGCTTCGAGCCGCGCACCTACTCCGTGGACACCGAGGAGCGTCCGCCGATGGTGGAGATCGCCGAGTACCAGGCGAGGAGAGCGGCCTGACCGGGGTCGTTTTCGGCCGGGTGGGGCGGGGCCGCACGTTTGAGCGTTTCCGGGCCGGGCTAGGTTGAGGCGTATGGCTTCGACGTACGGTGCTGCACAGGTGCTGGTGGCGTCCAACCGCGGTCCGGTCTCGTACGCGGTGGGCGATGACGGTTCGCTGAACGCCAAGCGGGGTGGCGGCGGGCTGGTCTCGGGGCTGTCCGCGATCGGCTCGGACGCGGACGCGCTGTGGGTGTGCTCGGCGCTGTCCGACGGCGACCGGGAGGCGGTCCGGCGGGGCGTCGGCGAGGACGGCGTGCGGATGCTGGACATCCCGGCCGACGTGCACGCGGACGCGTACAACGGCATCGCCAACTCGGTGCTGTGGTTCGTGCACCACATGATCTACCAGACGCCGCTGGAGCCGGTCTTCGACGCGGAGTTCCGGCGCCAGTGGGCGTCCTACGAGACGTACAACCGGGCGTTCGCCGAGGCGCTGGCCGAGGAGGCGGCGCAGGGCGCGGCGGTCGTGGTGCAGGACTACCACCTGACGCTGGTCCCGGGCATGCTCCGCGAGCTGCGCCCGGACCTGAGGATCGGCCACTTCTCGCACACGCCGTGGGCGCCGCCCGAGTACTTCCGGATGCTGCCGGACGACGTGGCCGGGCAGGTGCTGCGCGGCATGCTGGGCGCGGACCGGCTGGGTTTCCTCACGCACCGCTGGGCGGACGCGTTCACCGCGTGCGCCGAGCAGTTCGCCGGCGGGCTCGGCGGCACGCGGATCGGTGTGCACGGGCTCGGGGCCGACGCGGACTTCCTGCGGAAGCGGTCGCACGAGCAGGACGTCGAGGAGCGGATGGCCGCGCTCCGGGAGGAGATCGGCGAGGGCCGCCGCACCATCGTCCGGGTCGACCGCACGGAGCTGTCGAAGAACATCGTGCGCGGCCTGCTGGCCTACCGCCGGCTGCTTCAGACCCACGCCGAGTGGCGCGAGCGCGTGGTGCACGTGGCCTTCGCGTATCCCTCGCGCCAGGACCTCGCGGTGTACCGGGAGTACACGGCCGAGGTGCGGCGGCTCTCGGAGGAGATCAACGCCGAGTTCGGCACGCCGGGGTGGACCCCGGTCGTCCTCAACCTCAAGGACGACTTCGCCCGCTCCCTGGCCGCGTACCGGCTGGCCGACGTGGCACTCGTCAACCCCATCCGGGACGGCATGAACCTCGTCGCCAAGGAGGTCCCGGTCGTCTCCGACGAGGGCTGCGCCCTGGTGCTGTCGCGGGAGGCGGGGGCGTTCGAGGAGCTGGGCGAGGACGCGATCGTGGTGAACCCGTACGACGTGACGGGGACGGCGGCGGCCCTGCACGAGGCGCTGTCGATGCGCCCGGAGGAGCGGGCCGAGCGCAGCAAGCGGCTGGCAGCGGCGGCGACCGCGCTGCCGCCGGCGCAGTGGTTCCTGGACCAGCTCGACGCGTTGAGGGGCTGAGCGACGGATGAGCAGCATCACGCCGGCGTCGCAGCCGCTGCCCCCTCCCACGACGAAGGCCGGCCAGGAGGGTCTGGACGCCCTCCTCGACCGCCCCGGCCGGGCGCTGATCGGCCTCGACTTCGACGGGACGCTCGCGCCGATCGTGGCCGACCCCGAACAGGCCCGGGCCCACCCGGAGGCCGTCCCCGCGCTGGCCGCGCTCGCGCCGAAGGTGGCGGCCGTGGCGGTGATCACCGGGCGGCCGGCCGAGGTCGCGGTGCGCAACGGCGGCTTCGCGGACGTTCCGGGGCTGGAGCACCTCGTGGTCCTCGGCCACTACGGCGCCGAACGCTGGGACGCCCGCACCGGCGAGATCGGCGCCCCCGAGCCGCATCCGGGCGTGGCCGCCGTACGCACCGAGCTGCCCGAGCTCCTCGAACGGTTCGGCGCGTCGCAGGGGACCTGGATCGAGGACAAGGGCCGGTCCGTGGCGGTGCACACCCGCCGGGCCGCCGACCCGCAGGCCACGCTGGACTCCCTGCGCGATCCGCTCGCCGGCCTGGCCGGCCGCCACGGCCTGATCGTGGAGCCCGGCCGCATGGTCCTCGAACTGCGCCCGCCCGGCATGGACAAGGGCGCCGCCCTCACCGGGTTCGCCCGGGAGATCGGCGCCGGGTCCGTCCTCTTCGCCGGCGACGACCTGGGCGACCTGCCCGCCTACGCGGCCGTCGACACGCTCCGCTCGGACGGCACCCCGGGCCTGCTGGTGTGCAGCGGCAGCGACGAGGTGACCGAGCTGAGGGAACGGGCGGACGTGGTGGTGGACGGCCCGGAGGGCGTCGTACGCCTGCTGCGCGAACTGGCGGATCGGCTCGGCTGACGCGTCCCGGGCCTGTCTGGCGCATTCCCGTCGTCAGCCCGAAGGGCGGGCTCCGCGGCGTCTGGTGCGTGCGATCGCAAGGCGCCGGAGCGCCTCGGTGGGGGTCCCCCCGCGCGAGGTTGTCCGAGCGTTCGGGAGGATGACGCGTCCCGGGCCTGTCTGGCGCATTCCCGTCGTCAGCCCGAAGGGCGGGCTCCGCGGCGTCTGGTGCGTGCGATCGCAAGGCGCCGGAGCGCCTCGGTGGGGGTCCCCCCGCGCGAGGTTGTCCGAGCGTTCGGGAGGAGCCACGTGGGCGGTTCGGCAACGCGGCGAGCGTGCGTGCCAGACGCCGCGGAGCAGGCGGGAATGTGTCAGACGGGCCTAACGCTCTGCCCGGCGCCTCTCCCGGATCCGCCGCAGCCGGTTGACCGTCACCGGGTCGTGGGCCAAGGCCCGGGGGTCGTCCAGCAGGGCGTTGAGGAGCTGGTAGTAGCGCACCGGGGCGAGGCCCAGCTCCTCCCGTACGGCCCGTTCCTTCGCGCCGGGCCCGGAGAAACCACGGCGTTCGAGCGCCAGGATGTCCCGCTCCCTGCGCCCGAGCCGCTCGTCACCCGTGTCCTCTTCCATGCCAGGCACCGTAACGCCCGCCACCGACAGCGGGTCTACTCCGCGCTCTCCGCCCGGGTCGCCGCCGCCTGGAGGTGGCCGAGGACGCCCGAGGGGCTCCCCGTGGGCGCGACGGCCTTGCCGATCTGCTTCTTCACCTCGGCGCTGACATCGGCCCAGGAGGTCTTGCCGACCGGGTAGAGCTCGGAGGCCACCAGCTCCTCCAGGAACGGCTTGAGGTGCCGGTCCCGGCCGGAGTCGGCCATGGCCTGGGACGCGGAGCTGGTGACCGGCAGCAGGTCGTACTCGCGGGAGAAGGCCAGCACGTTCTTCTCGCTGTAGACGAAGTCGAGGAAGTCGCCGACCTGGTCGCGGTGGCCGTTCTTCCGGAAGGCCGTCATCCAGTCGGCGACACCGAGCGTGGACTTGCTCGGCCCCTCCTTGCCCGGGGTCGGCACCATGCCGTACTCGACGCCGTGCTTGGCGGCGATCTTCATCAGGGAGGGGTGGCCGTTGAGCATGCCGACCTCGCCCTTGGCGAAGGCGGCGAACGCGGCGGCCCGGTTCAGCTCGCCGGGCGCGACCGGCCCGGTCAGGTTCTTGGCGACCAGTTCGTTCTTCAGCCAGGAGAAGGTGTCGATGTTCTCCGGGGAGTCGATGCCGTAGCTGTCGACGCTGTCGGTGTAGCCGCCCCCGCCGCTGAGCATCCACTGCAGGGTCTCGGCCTGCGCCTCCTCCGGACCGAGGGGCAGCGCGTAGGGGTACTTCACGCCCTCGTCCTTGAGCGCCTCGGCGTCGTCGGCCAGGTCGTCCCAGGTCTTGGGCGGGGTGATGCCGGCCTTGGCGAAGAGCGTCTTGTTGTAGAAGAGCACGCGGGTGGAGGAGGCGAACGGCATGCCGTACTGCACGCCCTTGACCTGTCCCGCGGAGGCCAGCTGCCCGACGAAGTCGGCCTGCACGGGTATGGAGAGCAGGTCGTCGGCCTTGTAGAGCTGGTTCTGCGCCGCGTAGTCGGCATACGCGCCGATCTGCGCCATGTCCGGCGGGTCACCGGCGGCGACCATCTCCCTGACCTTGCGGTCGACGTCGTTCCAGGAGTAGACGCTGACGTCGATCTTGACGCCGGGGTGGTCGGCCTCGTACTCCTCGACGAGCTCGTCCCAGTACTTCTTGGAGCTGTTGGCCGCACTGTCTCCGTAGTCGGCGGCGACCAGCTTCAGGGTGACGTCGGCCGAACCGCCCGTCACGCCACAGCCGCCGAGGACCGCCGTCATGCCCAGTGCGGACACCACCGCGATCGTTCCTGCCATCCACCGCCGCTGCACCGCTGTTCTTCCCCAACCCTGGCGTGACCGCCGACGAAAGCTTTCGATAATCGGAACAAGGTCTACACCACGTGAGTGGACTAGACCTCTTGCGGGTCCCCGGGTCACACTGTCCACGTGAGACATGTCATCGCCCTCGACGTGGGCGGCACCGGGATGAAGGCCGCTCTGGCCGGTCCCCAGGGCGAGCTGCTGCACCGGGCCCGCCGCCCCACCCGACGCGAGCACGGACCGGACGCCGTGGTCGCGGGCATCCTCGACTTCGCCGCCGAGCTGCGCGCTTACGGCGCCGAGCACTTCGGCACGCCCGCGTCGGCCGCCGGCGTGGCCGTCCCCGGCATCGTCGACGAGGCGCGGGGCGTCGCCGCCTACGCGGCGAACCTCGGCTGGCGTGACGTCCCCCTGCGCGACCTGCTGGCGCAGCGGCTGGGCATCCCCGTCGCCCTCGGCCACGACGTGCGCACCGGCGGCCTCGCCGAGGGCCGGATCGGCGCGGGCCGGGGCGCGGACCGGTTCCTGTTCGTCGCGCTGGGCACCGGCATCGCGGGCGCCATCGGCGTCGACGGCCGGGTCGAGGCGGGCGCGCACGGCTTCGCGGGCGAGATCGGCCACATCGTCGTACGCCCCGGCGGGACCCCGTGCCCCTGCGGCCAGCACGGCTGCCTGGAGCGCTTCGCGTCGGCGGCGGCGGTGACCGAGGCCTGGGCGACGGCCTCCGGCGCCCCGGACGCGGACGCGGCGCACTGCGCGAAGGCCGTCGAGTCGGGCGATCCGAGAGCTCGGGCGGTCTGGCAGGACGCCGTGGACGCGTTGGCCGACGGCCTGGTCACGGCCCTGACTCTGCTGGATCCCCGCACCCTGATCATCGGCGGCGGGCTGGCGGAGGCGGGGGAAACCCTGTTCACACCGCTGCGGGAAGCCGTCCGTCACCGCATCACCTTCCAGAAGCAGCCGTCGATCGTCCCCGCGGCGCTGGGGGACGGCGCCGGTTGTCTGGGGGCGGGCCTGCTGGCCTGGGATCTTCTGCTGTCGACCGACCGTTCGGAGGTAACCACCTGATGGCAACGCCCCCAGGGGCGCGGGGAACTGCGCGACCAGCCACAAAACACCCGCACCCCGCAACGGCCGGACGCCCCACGGTCCTCACCGGCGCAACCGTCGTCCTCCCCACAGGAACCGTCGAAAACGGCCAGGTGACCATCGACGGCACCCGCATCACGGCAGTGGCACCCGAAAACGCCCAGGTCATCGACGTAACCGGCCACTACGTCATCCCCGGGTTCATCGACATCCACAACCACGGCGGCGGCGGAGCCTCCTTCACCTCCGGCTCGGTCGAGGACATCCTCAAGGGCATCCACACCCACCGCCTGCACGGCACGACCACCCTGGTCGCCTCGACCGTCACCGGCGACATGGACTTCCTCACCCAGCGCGCGGGCCTGCTGAGCGAGCTGGCCGAGCAGGGCGAGATCGCCGGCATCCACTTCGAGGGCCCGTTCATCTCCCCCTGCCGCAAGGGCGCGCACTCCGAGGCGCTGCTGCGCGATCCGGACCCGGCGGAGGTCCGCAAGCTGATCGACGCGGCCCGGGGCAGGGCGACGATGGTCACGCTGGCCACCGAGCTGCCCGGCGGCATCGACTCCGTACGCCTCCTGGCCGAACAGGGCGTGATCGCGGCGATCGGCCACACCGACGCGACCTACGAGCAGACGGTCGAGGCCATCGACGCGGGCGCGACGGTCGCCACCCACCTGTTCAACGCGATGCCGCCGCTCGGCCACCGCTCTCCCGGCCCGATCGCCGCGCTCCTGGAGGACGACAGGATCACGGTCGAGTTGATCGACGACGGCACGCATCTGCACCCCGCCGCACTCCGGCTGGCGTTCCACCGCGCGGGCGCGGACCGGGTGGCGTTCATCACGGACGCGATGGACGCGGCCGGTTTCGGCGACGGACGCTACTGGCTGGGCCCGCTGGAGGTGGAGGTCGCGGACGGCGTGGCCCGCCTGCTGGCGGACGGCACGATCGCCGGCTCGACCCTCACCCTGGACCGCGCCTTCAAGCGGGCGGTGACGGTCGACGGCCTCTCCGTCGAGGACGCGGTGACGGCCCTGTCGGCCACCCCGGCCCGGCTCCTCGGCATGGACGACCGGATCGGCTCCCTGGAGCCCGGCAAGGACGCGGATCTGGTGCTTCTGGACGCGGACTACGACCTCAAGGGCGTAATGCGCCGCGGCGAATGGGTGGTCGGTCCCCAACTGCGCTGATCCGGCCCGCGGCAGGGAGACGGTGGCCGACTCCAGGACTGGGCCGACCGCCGTCTCTTTGGCATGATCGGACTACCTGAACGTTCACGGCGGCAAGCGCATTCTCGGGGGAGGTCGGCCCAGGTGATCCTCACGGTCACACTGAACACCGCTCTCGACATCACCTACCGCGTCCGGTCCCTCAGGCCGCACGCCTCCCACCGCGTCTCCGAGGTGACGGAACGCCCCGGCGGCAAGGGCGTCAACGTCGCCCGGGTGCTCGCCGCGCTCGGGCACGAGGTGACGGTGACCGGTTTCACGGGCGGGGCGACGGGACGGATCGTGCAGGACCTGCTCGGGGCGGTGCCGGGCGTGGTGGACGCGCTGGTCCCGGTCTCGGGCGCCACCCGCCGCACGATAGCCGTGGTCGACTCCCAGACCGGCGACACGACGCAGCTCAACGAACCGGGCCCGACGGTCACGCCCGCCGAGTGGTCGGCCTTCCAGGAGGCCTACGAGGACCTGCTGCCGTCCGCCTCGGCGGTGGCCCTGTGCGGCAGCCTGCCCCCGGGCGTGCCGGTCGGTGCGTACGCCGGCCTGGTCCGTACGGCCCGTGCCGCCGGTGTCCCGGTCCTTCTGGACACGAGCGGTGAGGCCCTGCGCCGGGGCGTCGCGGCCCGCCCGGACATCATCAAGCCGAACGCCGACGAACTGGCGGAACTCACCGGCTCCCACGAGCCCCTGCGCGCCACGCAGGACGCCCGCCGCCGGGGCGCGGCCGCGGTCGTGGCGTCCCTGGGCCCGGAAGGCCTCCTCGCCGCCACCCGCGACGGCCGCTGGCGAGCCACCCCACCGACCTCGGTCCGAGGCAACCCGACAGGCGCGGGCGACTCGGTGGTGGCGGGCCTGCTGTCGGGCCTGGTCGAACACCTCCCCTGGCCGGACCGCCTGGCCCGGGCGGTGGCCCTGTCGGCGGCGACGGTGGCAGCACCGGTGGCCGGGGAGTTCGACCGGGGGGTGTACGAGGAGCTGCTGGGGAGGGTGGCGGTGACCGGCGAGGCGTCGGCGGCCTGACGAACACCCGCTCGAAATCGCTTAGTTGTACCGCCCTTTATCACCTAGGATCACAAGCGACCAAGATCGACCTCTTGTTGGGGGAACAACCGTTGAACAAGATCGCAAGGCTTGCCATGGCCGGCATCGCCTCCGTGGGTCTCGTCGCCACCATGAACTCGGCGGCCACGGCCGCTCCGACAGCCGCCTCGGTCGTCGCGGGCCCGGCGGGCGCGCAGGACTGGGGCGGTGGCTGGAGTGACGTCAGGGACGTCAGCATCCGCGAGAAGCCCAGCACCACGTCGCGGAAGGTCGGCACCCTCAAGAAGGGGAAGATCGTGAAGTGCTGGGTCGCCGGGTGCAGCGCGGTGGACGGCGGCAACTACAAGTGCACCAGCAGCTCGCCCACCGAGAACCGCTGGCACGAGGTGAACTGGGGCGGCAAGAAGCGCTACGCGGCGACGCGCTGCCTGGAGTGGGGCCGGGTCGAGTGACCTGAGCCCGTCGCGCCAGAACGACGGCGGCCGTCCTCCCGCGTCGTGCGGGAGGACGGCCGCCGCGGTGAGGCGCCGGTCGTGTCAGCCCTTGGGCGGGGCCAGGGAGAACTGGTCGAGCACCGCGTCGCACTTGTTGCCCTGGTTGCAGGCGAGCTCGATGGTGTTGGTGCCTTTGGTCAGGTTCACGATGACCCAGGTCTCCTTCCAGCCGTGCTCCCAGTCGCCCTTGGGCGAGTTACCGAAGTTGCTCATGTCCAGGGGTCGGGTGCTGGCCTTGCCGTTGACCACCACAGTCGCGTCGGCGTCCGTGCCGGGGACGCCGTAGCGCACGTTGAGCCGGTAGCTGCCGGCCTTCTCGATACCGTCGACCGTCCAGGTCACCTTGGCACCGACCTGGTTGAAGCCCGTCACATAGACCCCGCCGGCGGCCTTCGCGCCCTTGAAATCGGACGCCGTCGTCATGCCGGGGCTGAGCCGCAGGGCCTTGGCGTCGGTCTCCGGGAGATCCTGCTTGGCCGCTCCGGCCTTGCTGGTCGAAGGGCTCGGCTTCGACTCCTCGGACTGGGTCGGGGCCGGGCCCGTCTTGTCGGACGCGTCGTCCTTGTCCTTGTCGCCGCCCAGCATGGCCACGCCGATGCCGATGACGACCGCGGCGACCACCGCGATCGCGCCGATCAGCAGGCCCTTGGTGTTGGGGCCGCGGCCACCCCGGCCGCCGCCACCGCCGCCCGGCACCTGCTGCTGTGCGGTGGGCGCGCCGCCGGGCAGCGTCTCGGGTGCCGCGTAGTGCGCGTTCGGCCGGCCGGGAGCGCTCTGCTGCGGGACCTGGCCGTACGGTACGGTCTGGCTCGCCTGCGGCTGCTGGCCGTACTGGCGTGTGCCGACCGCCCGCACCCGGTTGACCGAGTTCGGGTAGCCGTATCCCCCGGACGGCGGCTGGGCCCCGTTGGCCTGCCCGTCGGCGTAGAGATAGCCGAACGGGTCGTCGTCCTCGGGCGTGCTCGCGCCGTTGTTGCCGGGCGTCATCCCTTGGTCTCCTCAGTCAGGTGCAGTGCAATGCGGTACGGGTCGTGAGAACGCGAGCCTACCCGCTCCCAGTGACCCAAACGGGTGACTCAGACCGCATCCACTCGCTGACCTGGGGCTCAGCCCGCGCGTCTGTGTTGTTTGGGACGAGATCGTTTCTCGACGTACATCCGCTCGTCAGCGGATTTCAACACTTCGTCCGCCGTCATTCCACAGTGTGCCCATCCGATGCCGAAGCTGGCGCCGACCCGGACGGCCCGCCCCTCGGCGCGGATGGGCTGGATGATCTCGTTCCGCAGACGGACCGCGAGGTCCTGCGCGTCGGCGCGGCCGAGTCCGTCGGCGAGGATGACGAATTCGTCACCACCGAGCCGGGCGACGGTGTCGCCGTCGCGGACGCCGTTGCTGAGCCGGCGGGCGACCTCGATGAGAACCGCGTCACCCGCGTTGTGCCCGAACCGGTCGTTGATCGACTTGAAGCCGTCGAGGTCGCAGAAGAGGACGGCGAGGCCCTTGGTGCCGTCGTCGCGGTCGCCGTCCGGGGCGACGGTGTGCACATGGTGGTCGTAGGCGTCGAACGGCTCGGTGCTCGGCCCGGCGTCGAAGGCGTGGCCGATCGCGTCGAACGCGGGGTGGCCGAAGGCCGCGTCGTGGGACTCGACGATGCCGGGGTGCGACGGCGCGGCGCGCTGGCACAGCCGTGCGGACAGGCGGGAGCGCAGCTCGGCGGAGTTCGGCAGACCCGTGAGCGAGTCGTGGGAGGCGCGGTGGGCGAGCTGGAGCTCGCGGCGCTTGCGCTCCTCGATGTCCTCGACGTGGGTGAGGAGGAAGCGCGGGCCGTCGGCGGCGTCCGCGACCACGCTGTTGCGCAGGCTGACCCAGACGTAGGTGCCGTCCCGGCGGCCGAGGCGCAGCTCGGCCCGGCCACCCTCGGCGGAGGTGCGCAGGAGCGTGCCTATGTCCTCGGGGTGGACCAGGTCGGAGAACGAGTAGCGGCGCATCGCGGAGGCGGGGCGGCCGAGCAGCCGGCACAGGGCGTCGTTCGTGCGCAGGATCCGGCCGTGCTGGTCGCCGCCCATCTCGGCGATGGCCATGCCGGACGGGGCGTACTCGAAGGCCTGCCTGAAGCTTTCCTCACTGGCCCGCAGCGCCTGCTGCTCACGCTCCAGCCGGACGAGCGCCCGCTGCATGTTGGCGCGCAGCCGGGCGTTGCTGATCGCGATGGCGGCCTGGAAGGCGTACATCTGGAGCGCCTCGCGGCCCCAGGCGCCGGGGCGGCGGCCGTTGCGCGGCCGGTCCACGGACAGCACGCCGATCAGCTCGCCGCAGGCCGCGCTGCCCTGGGGGCCGGGCGCGTACATCGGGGCGAAGAGCCGGTCGGCCGGGTGCCACTCGTCCTCGAAGCGCGGGGCGGGGCCGTCGGTGTACCACTGCGGGACGTCGTCGTCGTCGAGGACCCAGCCCTCGGTGTGCGGTATGAACACCAGGTCACCCCAGTGCTCGCCCATGCCGAGGCGGCGTTCCCAGGACTCGCGGGAGCCGACGCGGCCGGTGATGAGGGCCTCGGCGGCCGGGTTCCCGGCGAAGGCGGCGACGACGAGGTCGCCGTCGGGCCGTACGAGGTTCACGCACGCCAGCTCGTACCCGAGGGCGGCGACGACGCCCTCCGCGACGGTCTGCAGTGTGTCCGCCAGGCTGCGGGCCGTGTTCATGTCGGCCATGACCTGGTGCAGTTGCCGCAGGGAGGCAAGGCGGACGTAGGGCTCCGACTCGGTCTCCATGCTCGCCCTCCCCCCGAGACCTCGCAGCGAATCAAGGGTTCTCATCGGCGTATCGTTCTGGCAGCTTCCCAGCCACTGAATCACAGCGCGCTGCCCACTCGGTACACAGGGTCAACAATTCCTGCCCCTTGTGACTCAAGTCACAGGCAAACCTGAACAATTGAGTGGAGTTTCTGCGTTCTTCACGTGCGGCTACCGAACGCAAACTTTGTCAGATGCACACATATTTCTCCCCTGTGACCGCCCAAGCCGATCGGGAGTCCGTGGGGAGTCCGACGGGGTCCGTATGGAATCCGCCAGAAGCCCGTCGGGAGGGCGTCGGCAGGCCGCCGGGAGTCCGTCGGGAGTCCCCCCGCCGGGACTCCGCCTGAAGCCCGTCGGAAGCCCGTCAGGAGTCCTAAGACCGTGATCGGGCGGGAGCCCGATGCGGGGCGCCGGAGACGGAGATTAGCGTTTCGGGTGTGCCGAACACTCCCGCTGTCACGTCCGCGATCATTCCGCCGCCCGCCTCCGGGCATGCTGAGGGGGTGAGCAACGACGAGTTCCGCGCCGCCATGTCCCGGCTGGCCTCGGGCGTGGTCCTGGTGACCGCGCAAGAGCCGCCGCTCGACCCGGACGACCCCTCGGCGCCGGGCAGCGAGGACGTGGGCATGACGGCCACGGCCTTCATGTCGGTGTCCCTGGACCCGCCCCTGGTGCTGGTGAGCCTGCGCGAGGGCTCCCGCATGGACGAACTGCTCGAGGAGCAGCCCCTGTGGGCGGTCTCGGTCCTCTCCGAGAGCCAGCGGCACATCGCGGGCCGCTTCGCCATGAAGGGCCGCGTCAGCGACCGTCTGCTCTTCGCGGACATCCCCTACACGCGCGGCGAGTACACCGACGCGCCCCTGGTCGGCGGTGCCTTGGCCGTCCTGGAGTGCCGCACCGAGCAGCGGGTCCGGGCAGGTGACCACACCCTCGTCATCGGCCGCGTCCTGACGGCCGGCGTGCCGAGCGCCGAGGGCGGGCCGCTGACGTACTTCCGGGGGCGGTACCGGCACCTGGGGTGACGTGAAAAATCCGGTGGTCCCGGATGATCGGCGTGCCTAGGGTGCGCGCATGACAAAGACGGGTCCGCGCCTCGAGGAGATCACCGCCGGGAACCTCGATTCCGCACTCGGCATCCGCGTCCGCCCCGACCAGGAACACGCGGTCTCCCCGGTCGTGAAGTCCCTCGCCGAGGCCTATGTGCATCCCGGGGTCGCCTGGCCCCGCCTGATCGTCGACGGCGACCGCCCGGTCGGCTTCCTCATGGCCTTCCTCGACATCGACTGGTACGAGGACGGCAGCGTGCTGCGCTCGGGCCTGTGGCGGCTGAACATCGCGGCCGGGGAGCAGGGCAGGGGCTACGGCCGCTTCGCCGTCGAGTCCGTCGCGGAGGAACTGCGCCGGCGCGGCACCAAGGAGTACTACGTCACCTGGCATCCCGGCCCCGACGGCCCGGAGGGCTTCTACCTGGGGCTCGGCTTCCGCACGAACGGCGAGACCAGCGGAGGCGAGACGGTCGGAGTGCTGGAGCTGACCTAGTTCCAGTTCTGCGGGGAACGGCCCCGCTTGGTCTCCGAGCGCTGCTTCTTCTCGCGCAGCCGCCGTTCGTTGATCCCCCGGGGGATCCGGGTCGGCCTGCGGGGCTTGGGCGGCGGCGCGGTGGCCTCGGCCAGGAGCGCGGCGAGGCGTACGGCGGCGGTCTCGCGGTTGCGCCACTGGGACCGGTGCTCGGAGGAACGTACGGTGACGACTCCGTCGACCAGGCGCCCGGCCAGCCGCTCCAGGGCACGCTGCTTCCACACCTCGGGCAGCGCCTCGGTCCTCGCCAGGTCGAAACTGAGCTCGACCTTCGAGTCACTGGTGTTGACGTGCTGCCCGCCCGGCCCCGACGACCGTGAGAAACGCCAGATGAGCTCGGCCTCGGGCAGGGAGACGGAGCCGCGGATGACGTGGGGACCAGACATGCCCTCCATGTTCCCGCTCCTGACCGGTCCACGTCACCCGAATAATCGCGCGTAAAGAAAGTAAAGGACCTGGAACCTCGCGTACCCCTCTCCACGTTCATGGGGGTAGCTGTAGCTTCTTTGCCGTACGTAAACGAGGGAAGGGACTCCCAACAATGGCTGTAAGCCTGTCCAAGGGTGGCAACGTCTCGCTCACCAAGGAGGCTCCGGGCCTGACCGCTGTCACCGTGGGCCTCGGCTGGGACGTCCGCACCACCACCGGCACGGACTTCGACCTCGACGCGTCCGCGATCGCGGTCAACACGCAGGGCAAGGTCTACTCGGACGCCCACTTCGTGTTCTTCAACAACAAGCAGACCCCGGACAACTCGATCGTCCACACCGGTGACAACCGCACGGGTGAGGGCGCCGGCGACGACGAGGCGATCAACGTCAACCTCGCCGCCCTCCCGGCCGACATCGACAAGATCGTCTTCCCGGTGTCCATCTACGACGCCGAGAACCGCTCGCAGAACTTCGGCCAGGTGCGCAACGCCTACATCCGCATCGTCAACCAGGCCGGCGGCGCCGAGATCGCCCGCTACGACCTGTCGGAGGACGCGGCCACGGAGACGGCCATGGTCTTCGGCGAGCTGTACCGCAACGGCGCGGAGTGGAAGTTCCGCGCGGTCGGCCAGGGCTACGCCTCGGGCCTGGTCGGCATCGCCCAGGACTTCGGCGTGAACGTCTGACGGACGCCCTCACGCGGGGCAGAAGCCTCCGGCGCCGGTCCACCGGCCCGGGGGCTTCCCCGTCCCGTCCCCAACCCGCGCCCACGACACGTTCCCGAACCGCCCGCGATACGTTCCCGATGTGATCCTCGACCCGCTGCTCCCGCCACCCCCCGGCCACGCCCTCCCCGAACCCGTCCTCGCGGAGCTCACGGCCCTCTACGCCTCCAACCACGCGTTCCACACCCTCACCGGCGACTTCCCCGACCCGCACGACATCCGCCCGGAGCAGGTGGCACAGGCCCTGTCGGAGGAATGGGCCCAGCCCGGCACGGAGGTCCTGCTCGCCCGCAGCTTCGGCCTCCTGACCGGGATCGCGATCACCCTCGCCCACCACCCCGACCCCGCCGACCCGGACCCGTGGATCGGCCTCCTGCTGGTGGACGCGAGCCTGCACGGCCAGGGCCACGGCCGCCGTCTGGCCACCCTCGTGGAGGACCGCTTCCGGGCGGCGGATCGCGGCGCCGTACGCCTCGCCGTCCTCGACAACAACCCGAAGGCCCTGGCCTTCTGGACCACCCTCGGCTACGAGGTCATCGACCATCGCGAGGACCGGGAGATGAAGCGCCCGTGTGCGGTGCTCCGCAAGGAACTCACCGCCTCCTAGCGCGCCCTGGCGCGCCCTCAGGCCCGCTCCGGTTTCCCCTCCCCGTACAGCCAGTCCTCCCAGATCCCGTCGAAGTCCTTCCCGGGCGCCCGCTTCTCGACGTACGCCGTGAAGTCGGCCGTGTCGGCGTTCCCGTGGCGACGGTCCGCCGCCCAGCCCCGGAGGATGCCGCCGAACACCTCGTCACCCACCGCCTGGCGGACCTTGTGGAGGACCATGGCGCCGCGCTGGTAGACGGGGGCTGCGGAGAGGTGCGCGGCGTCCGTGGGTTGCGCCGGCGGGAAGGCCCACAGGTCCTCGTAGGTCTTCTCCCCATGGTCGTACAGCGCGTCGAAGGTCTCCTGCGCCGTCTCGCCGCCGTGGTCCTCCTCCCACAGCCACTCCGCGTACGTCGCGAAGCCCTCGTTGAGCCACATGTCCCGCCAGCTCTCCGGTGTGACGGAGTCGCCGTACCACTGGTGGGCGAACTCGTGGACGAGGAAGGTGATGTCCGGGCCGCCGGGGAACACAGGACGATTCTGGGTCTCCAGGGCGTAGCCGATGTCGGGCGCGCGGTCGACGATCGCGCCGGTGGCGGAGAAGGGGTACGGGCCGAACCGCCGCTCCGCCCAGCGCAGGACCTCGGGGAGGCGCGCGAGGACCGCGCGGCTGCCCTGCTTCTCCGCCGGGTCGACGGCCGTGTACACGGGCAGGCCCGCCCGGGCGGTGGAGCGGGAGATGTCGTAGTGGCCGACGGCGAGCGTGGCGAGGTAGCTCGCCATCGGCTCGGCGGTGTGCCAGCGGAAGGTCGTCCGGCCCCGCGCGGTCGTCTCGCCGCGCAGCTCCCCGTTGGACACGGCTTGCAGCCCGCGCGGCACGGTCACCGTGAGGTCGTACGCCGCCTTGTCGGAGGGGTGGTGGTTGCCGGGGAACCAGGCCATCGACCCGGTGGGCTCGCCCAGCGCGAGGGCTCCGTCCGCCGTGCGCAGCCAGCCCTCCTGCGAGCCGTCCGGGTCGGTGACGGTCTCGGGCGCCCCGGAGTAGCCGACGGTCACGCGGAACGTCTCACCCCGGTCGAGATCCTCACGCGGCCGGACGGTGAGCTCCTGCCCGGCACGGTTCCAGCGGGCGGTCTCGCCGCCGACGGTGACCTTCCCGACCTCCAGACCGAGCAGGTCGAGGTTGAAGGCGGAGAGGGCCTCGGTGGCCCGGGCTGTGAGGGTGGCCGTGCCGGTGAGGCGGTGTGCGTCCGGGACGTAGTCGAGGCGCAGGTCGTAGTGGGTGACGTCGTACCCGCCGTTGCCGGCCTTCGGGAAGTACGGGTCGCGCACGCCTGAGCCGCCCGGGGTGCCGTGGACTCCGCCGCCGCACGCGGTGCCGGCGAGAACGCAGACGAGCAGGACAGGGACAAGACGTACAGATCGGGCCACGGTCGCGATCCTAGGGGGTGTCCGTAAAGTCCCGTCGTCCGCCCGGAGGGCGGGCCCGGCGGCGTCCGGTGCGTGCTTGGGGGTCCCCCCGGCCGAAGGCTGGGGGAGTGCCGGGCGGACGCCCGCGTACTGGTTGTACGCGGGTGTTCGCCCGGTGCGGCGAGAGGGCGTGCCGGACGCCGCGGGGCAGGCGGGACTTTGCGGACACCCCCTTGGGGCGCGTGACACCATCACATCCGTGCTCGACATCGGCTACGCCCTCTCCAACCGTTTCCCCGACCCGCCCCAGACCGACTACCGCCGTGCGGACGTCCGTGCCCTGCGGCACGACCTGTTCTGCGGCGACGTCTATCTGGCGGACACCAAGACCGACCATGAGGTGTCCACAGCCTGGGGATGGGTGCCGGTGCTCGACTTCGCATGGGCGCTGTGCGACATCGTGGAGCGGATCGACCGGGACCCGGCGGGCTCGCGGGCGTCCCGGCCGCAGCGGGCGGAGCTGGACTTCACCGAGTCGACCGACCGGATGCTGTTCGAGCGCCGCTTCGGCTGGGTGGACATCGAGGCCGACTGGATGCGCGCGGAGGAGCCCCCGCTCACCGTCTCCCACTCCGAACTGCGCCGCGAGGCCCGCGACTTCCTGCACGACCTGATCGCCGACCTCACCGACCTGCACGACGACCTCGCCGAGAACCCGGCGATCTGGACGCTCCAGGCGCGTTTCCCCAGGGTCTCCTGACGGGCGCCGGCGACCGCGGTGACACCCTTGTCCGTGATCAGTACCTGACACGGGGAGAGCGGGAGCATGACGCAGGGGCGTGTGACCTACGGGCTGGACTACAGGGTGCACCCACCGGCCGTCGTCGGCGACGGGCCGGGGCAGGGCACCTCCGTCCGGCTGTGCCGTGACCCCGACAGTCCCGCTCCTGACCGGCTCCGCTCGCTGCGGGCCTTCCATCTGCGCGCCGAGGACGGGACGCCGGTCGCCCGCGTGGTCACGGAGCAGGCCCTGGGGTCCCGGCTGAGCGGGCGCCCGGCGGTGTACCAGGTGCTGGATCCCCACGGCGCGCCGCTCGGGCGGGTCACGCTGCGGCGCCGCCGCGCCTTCCGCTGGGGCCGCAGCCGCTGGACCGTGGAGCCGGTGGCCGGCCCCGTCCTCCAGGGGTACCAGGGCCGGCTGGTGTGGTGGGCGCTGTGGTGGCCCGTTGGTTTTCCGGTGTACCTGCTGTTGTTGATCTGGGCTCTTCTGGCGGGAGACGGCGACGGCTTCGGACCGCCGCGCCGCGTCATCTGGCGCGACACCTCACGCCGCGCCCATCTCGTCTTCCGCGCGGTGGCCGAGGACTACCGGCTGCTGAGCCACGAGGTGGACCCGCGTCTGATCAACGCCCTGATCGCACTGCACCAGTCCTACGACTGCCCGGAACGGGCGGGAACCTGGGGCTGGTACGGCAGTTGAGCGGGTGATCAGTCCTCCACCCTGATCCCCCACTGCATCGCCAGCGCCGGTGCCAGGTCCAGCAGTTGGCCCGTGCTGATCACCGCCCCGGCCAGCCGGTCCAGGCCGCGGCTGATCTCCAGTGTCACGGCACCGCGCAGGTCGACGTCCTTGAGGGTCGCCGCGTGGAGGTCCGCGCCCTTCAGCGCGCAGTCCACGAACTCCACGCGCTCCAGGCGGGCACCGCCGAAGTCCGGCTCGACCAGGACGCAGCCCTCGAAGACGACGTCTCTGAGCCGGGCCATGCGCAGGTTCAGATAGTCGATCTTGCCGCCGCGGATCAGCACCCTCTCCAGCACCGCCGCGTGCATCTGCGTGCCCCCGAGTCGGGCGTCGATCAGCTCGACGTCGCGCAGGGTCGCCTCGGCGAGATGCGTACCGACGCCCCGGACGCCCGTGAGCACCGAGTCCAGGACGGAGGCGTGCGGCAGCCGGACCTCGTCCAGCGCGCACTCCGTCAGGGCGCAGTCCAGGAAGCGGGCCCCCGACCCGTCCTGCCCCGCGAAGTCCGCTTCCCGGAACTCCAGCCCGTCGTAGTCCCCGTCCGGCTCCAGCCCGCCGCCCGTGAACGGCTCCAGCGCGGGCAGCCGGATCTCCGGTCGCCGCGCGCCCTTCACACCCGTACCGCCAGCTGCTCTCCTCGCCATGCCCCCATGGTTCACCCCACCACTGACAACCGGACCTGACCTGCGAGAACACCGGCCATGTCACATTCCGGTGCCCTCGGTCGGTCGTACTCGCAGCAGGCGACCACGACCCGAGGGAGACCACCAGCCATGCACCGCATCACCGTCATCGGCGGCGGCTTCGCCGGACTGACCGCCGCCATCACCGCCGCCGAGGCGGGTGCCAAGGTCACGATCCACGAAGCCCACCACACCCTCGGCGGCCGGGCCCGCACCACCGAGGGCCCCTACCGCACGAACGAGGGCCCGCACGCCCTCTACAACGGCGGCCCGCACTGGGCCTGGCTCAAGCAGCGCGACCTGATCGGGCCGCTCGCCCCGATTCCACCCCTGGAGGCCGCCCGGCTGCGGCTGCGGCACCAGGGCGTGCTGCGCCGCACCCCGCCCTTCCCGATGCTGAAGCTGCTGCGCCGGACCGCCGAACAGGCGCCCGTGGACGTCGACTTCCTGACCTGGGCGACCGGCATCGCGGGCGAGGAGGGGGCCCGGCCCGCCGCCCACTACTCGGCCGTCGCCCTCTTCCACCACGACCCCGGTTCCCTGTCGGCCGCGTTCGTGCAGGAGCGGCTGCGCCGCGCCACCAAGCTGCCGCCCGAGGCGCACTACCCGCGCGGCGGCTGGGCCGGCCTCATCGACCGGATGGCCGCCCGCGCCTGGAACCTGGGCGTCCGGATGGAGACCCTGTCCCGCGTCGACACGCTCCCCACCGACACGCCGGTCGTCGTCGCCACCTCCCTCGACGCCGCCCGGCGGCTGCTCGGCGACGACTCCCTGACCTGGCCGAGCGGCCGTACCGTCCTCGTCGACCTCGCCGTACGCACGCGGCGCGGGGACGCGTTCGCGGTGTCCGACCTCGACGCGCCGGGCTGGCTCGAACGGTTCACCGCCCAGGACCGCAGCCTCGCCCCGGCCGGTGAGCAGCTCATCCAGGGTCAGATCCCCATCGTCCCGCACGAGTCCAAGGCCGACGGCACCGCCCGCGCCGAGCAGCTGCTCGACCTGGGCTTCCCGGGCTGGCGCGAGCGCGTCACCTGGCGGCGCGAGGCCGTCGCGAACGGCCGTACGGGCGCGGTCGACCTGCCCGGCACCAGCTGGCGCGACCGGCCCTCCGTGGACCGGGGCGACGGTGTCTACCTCGCCGGCGACCAGGTCGCGGCCCCGGGCGTGCTGTCGGAGGTCTCCTTCAACAGCGCCCTGACGGCGGTGTCGTTGGCGCTCGGCCGGCGGGAGCTTGACCTCAAGCAAGCTTGAGGTTGAAGGCTGGGCTCAGACCACCACGACACGAGGAGCCCCGATGCACGCCATCCGCCTGCACGCCTTCGGCCCGGCCGAGAACCTCACCTACGAGCTGGTCGAGGACCCGCGGCCGGGCCCCGGTCAGGTCCGTGTCGCCGTACGGGCGGCGGGCGTCCACCTCCTGGACACCGCCCTGCGCGAGGGCGCACAGGGTCCGGCGCCCGAGCCGACTCCCCTGCCCACCATCCCCGGCCGCGAGGTCGCCGGCGTCGTCGAGTCCCTGGGCGAGGGCGTCGCGGACCTGTGGCTCGGCAAGCGGGTCGTCGCCCACCTCGGATTCGCCCCGGGCGGTTACGCCGAACTGGCCGTCACCGAGGTCGAACGCCTGCACGAGATCCCACGGAACCTGGACTTCGCCGAGGCCGTCGCCATGATCGGCACGGGCCGTACGGCGATGGGGATCCTCCAGTTCGCCGAGCTGGGCCCCGACTCGGTGGCCGTCGTCCCGGCCGCGGCCGGAGGCATCGGCACGCTCCTCGTGCAGTACGCCAAGAACGCCGGCGCGACCGTCGTCGGCCTCGCGGGCGGGCCGGAGAAGGTCGCCCGGGTGCAGGCGGGCGGCGCCGATCTCGCGGTCGACTACAAGGACCCGTCCTGGCCCGCGAAGGTCCGGGCCCACCTCGGCGGCCGGGCCGCGACCGTGGTCTTCGACGGTGTCGGCGGCGATGTGGCCCGCGAGGCCGTAGCCCTGCTCGGCCCCGGCGGCAAGCACGTCGTCTTCGGCTGGTCCGCGGAAGGCATCCACGAGGGCGGTCCCTACCTCGTCGAGGGCGTCTCCGAGCAGGTCCTCGGCCCCGTGATGCTGCGGAAGGCCGGCGGCCCCGACCCCGTACGCACCCTCGAACTGCGCGCCCTGGCCGAGGCCGCAGCCGGCCGTCTGACCCCGGCCGTACAGCGCTTCCCGCTCCGCGAGGCCGCGGCCGCGCACCGCGCGCTGGAGAGCCGGGGGACGATCGGAAAGGTGGTCCTGGAGCCCTGAGGCGAGGCCCCGCCTGCCAATTCGCATGACGGACCCGCCTGTTACTCACACGGCGGCCTCGCCTGTTAATTCACCTGACGGTCCCGCCTGGTAATTCACATGACCCGCCCGGCCCAGCCCACTACCGTGCCGAAAGTGATCGACATCCCCCGGGAACTGGCAGCGTCACAGGAGAAGTACAACGGCGAGGCGGGCCGCGCCTTCATCGAGGAACTGCCGGATCTGACGGCCGGCTTCCTCGACCGCTGGGGACTGGAGCCCGACGGGCCGCCCATGCACGGCGTGTCCGCCCTGGTCCTCCCGGTCCGCCGCGCCGACGGCGGCCCCGCGGTCCTCAAGCTCCAGATCGTCGACGAGGAGAGTGAGGGCGAACCGGTCGCGCTGCGCGCCTGGGACGGCGACGGAGCGGTCCGTCTCCTCGACCACGACGAGCCCACCGGCACGATGCTGCTGGAGCGTCTCGACGAGACCCGGATGCTGTCCCGCGTCCCGGACCCCCACCAGGCCGTCGTCACCATCGCCGAACTCCTCGCCCACCTCACCTCCTTCCCCGCCCCGCCCGGCCTGCGCCGCCTCGGCGACATCGCCCGGGCCATGCTGGACCGGACCCCGTGGGCACTCGACCGCATCCCCGACCCCGAGGCCCGCCGCCTCGTCGCCGACTGCGCCGCCGCCGTACGCGAGGTCGTCGACGAACCGGGCGACCGGCTCCTGCACTGGGACCTCCACGACGAGAACGTCCTCGCCTCCGGCCGCGCCCCCTGGCTCGCCATCGACCCCAAGCCCCTCGCGGGCGACCCGGGCTTCGAACTGTGGCCGGCCGTCGCCAACCGCTACGACCCCGACGACATCCTCTGGCGCTTCGACGCCATGACCGACGTCCTCGCCCTGGACCGCCCCCGCGCCCGCGCCTGGACCCTCGGCCGCCTCCTCCAGAACGCCCTGTGGGACATCGAGGACGGCCGCCCCCTGGACGACGACCAACTCGAGATCGCCCGCCGCCTGCGCGCCTGCACCGGCTGACCCATGCCCTCCTTCCTCAAGGGCCTGGAGCTCTCCCGCCGCTTCTACACCGAGGCCGTACGCCCTCTCCTGGACGAGGCCGTCCCCGGCCTCCCCCACTCCGCCGCCCGCCTCGGCAGCGGATCCGAGGTCCTCGGCTACGACACCCCGCGCTCGGCCGACCACGAGTGGGGCCCGCGCCTCCAGCTCTTCCTGCGCCCGGAGGACACCGAGACCCACGGCCCCCGCCTCACCGCCCTCCTCTCCGACCGCCTCCCGAAGACCTTCCTCGGCCACCCCACCCACTTCGCCCGCACCGGCGACGATCCGGGCACCGACATCCGCGTCATGACCGGCACCGACGGCCCGGTCCACCACCGCGTCGACATCGCGGACCCCGCCACCTGGTTCTCGGACCAGCTCGGCTTCGACCCGGACCAGGGCGTCACCACGGCGGACTGGCTGGCCACGCCCACCCAGCGCCTGGCCGAGGTCACCGCGGGCGCCGTCTTCCACGACGGCCTCGACCGGCTCACCACGGCCCGCACCACCCTCCGGTGGTACCCGCACAACATCTGGCTGTACGTCCTGGCCTGCCAGTGGAAACGCATCTCGCAGGAGGAGGCCTTCGTAGGCCGCTGCGGCGAGGTGGGCGACGAACTCGGCTCGGCGATCGTGGCCGCCCGTCTGATCCGCGACCTGATGCGCCTGAGCCTCCTCATGCACCGCCGCTACCCGCCGTACGGCAAGTGGCTCGGCACCGCCTTCACCGCGACTCCCCGGGGCGCGGCCCTCACCCCCACCCTCACGGCGGCGCTGGCGGCCCCCGACTGGCACACCCGCGAGCACCACCTCCAGCACGCTTACGAGGCCATCGCGACCCACCACAACGACCTCGCGCTCACGGCCTCCGTCGACCCCACCACCCGCCCGTACCACAGCCGCCCGTTCCAGGTCCTCCGCGCGGAACGTTTCACGGCGGCACTGCGTGCCCGCATCACGGACCCGGCCCTCCGCTCCCTGCCCGACACCGGCGCGATCGACCAGTGGGTGGACAGCACCGATGTCCTGAGCGACGTCCGGAACAGAAGACGACCCGGGCCCGGAGACGCCCTGACCCGGCCGGAACGCGACGTCACCCATAACGATGCAGAACGGGCCATCGGAGGCAGCGGATTGTGCCTCCGATGGCCCGCGCTTCACTGCGCAGCCGCAGCGATCGCCCGAGTCCTCAGCAGCCTGCCGGCCTCTGGATGATGTCGACACATCGTCCCCCGGCACGGTCCGTTGCTTGTCCGCACGTTGGTCAGACGTGCGGACCGCGTCCGGGCCGCTGCGTTGCCGTCCGGCAGCCGTGCGAGATCGGCGCGGCGTGACGATCTTGTGGTGAACACGGCCACTGGGCAACAATTTGAGCTGCTCACCCCCAAGCTCTCCGAGCGGTCGTGATCAGCGCCACCGTGCGCATCGCTCACGCAAGCCGTCCCACGGCAGCCCGGGCCCGGCCTCGCCGCAGGATCTCCTGAACGACGAAACCCCAGGCCAGAGCGATCTGACCTGGGGTTCAGCAGAGCCCCCTGTCGGATTCGAACCGACGACCTACGCATTACAAGTGCGTTGCTCTGGCCATCTGAGCTAAGGAGGCACCGCGTACTACAACGCCGTACGCGAGGGCGGCACCACTGTACACAGAGCCCGTTACCCCGAGCCACGAAGTTCCCCGTCGGCCGGTCTCACTCCAGCTCGTACTCGAAGCGGTACGCCACCGTCGTCTCTCCATGGTGCGCGGTGAACCCGCCCTTCCCCCGCAGCCCGGCCAGCTCCCCGCTCCCGGAGTCCCGCACCACCTCGAACGTGCAGTGCACCGTCCCGTCCTCGCCGAACCACCCCCGCTCCTCCACCGCGAAGCTCCCCTCCCGCCCGTCGAGCCGGCCGGTGATCAGTTCCATGCCGGTGTAGGAGCCGGTCTTCTCGGTGACGTAGACGATGGAGTACTCGCAGAGCGTCCCGGCCGCCTCGATGCCGCCGCTGAAGGTGTTCCGGACGGAGGCGTGGGCGAGCCGGGGGTTCGCGTCCTCCCCCGGGCCGATCACGCGCTCCTGCCAGTCGGCGAAGGTGAAGTGTCCGGTGGTGGTGCGTGTGCTGCCGGGCATGGGTGGTCCTTTCGAAGATCAGACGATGGCCCGTGCGGGCCGTTCCAGGACCACCACTCTTTTCCCTGTACCTGACATCTCCTGTCAGGTACAGGGAACGCACCCCGGACAATGACCCCCATGCGTGCCGACCGGCTCCTCTCCCTGCTCCTGCTGCTCCAGAACCGCGGGCGGATGACCGCGCCCGAGCTCGCCGCCGAGCTGGAGGTGTCCGTGCGCACGGTCTACCGGGACGTCGAGGCGCTGGGCGCGGCGGGTGTGCCGGTGTGCGCCGATCGCGGGCCGGAGGGCGGCTACCGGCTGATGGACGGCTACCGGACCCGGCTGACCGGTCTGACCGACGCCGAGGCCGGGTCGTTGTTCCTCGCCGGGATGCCCGGTCCGGCGCGGGACCTGGGGCTGGGGGCGGTGCTGGCCAGTGCCCAGCTGAAGGTGCAGGCCGCGCTGCCGGCGGAGTTGGCCGGGCAGGCGCGGCGGGTGCAGGAGCGGTTCCATCTGGACGCGCCGGCGTGGTTCCGGGAGGCCGATCCGGTGCCGTGCCTGGAGCCGGTTGCGGCAGCCGTGTGGGAGCAGCGGGTGCTGCGCGTGCACTACCGGCGGTGGCGGGGCGAGGTGCACCGGGAGGTGCGGCCGCTGGGGCTCGTCCTGAAGGGCGGCATCTGGTACCTGGTCGCCCTGGCGGAGGAGTCCGTGCGGACGTACCGGGTGTCCCGCCTGCTGGCCGTGGAGGAGACCGGGGAGCTCTTCGACCGTCCGGCCGGCTTCGACCTGGCCGCCTACTGGGAGGAGTCGTCCCGGCGGCTGGAGGCCGCCCTGCAGCAGGGTGTCGCCCGGCTGCGTCTCTCACCGCGGGGACAGCGGCTGCTGCCGATGCAGTTCGGGGCGGCGGGTGCGCGGGCCCTGCGGAGCGCGGGTGCGCCGGACGCGGACGGCTGGGTGGAGGTGGAACTGCCCGTGGAGGCGGAGGCCGTGGCGGTCGGGGACCTGCTCCGGCTGGGTCCGGAGGCGGAGGTCCTCGGGCCGCCGGAGCTGCGGCAGGCCGTGGCGCGGGCGGTGGCGGCGCTGGCGGACCGGTACGGGCAGCCGTGAGGCGTCTTCGAAAATTTCCGCGAAGTTCACAGGCCCGGAGGTACTGACAGACCACGTGAACGCCAGGTACCGTCCTGAGCCAGTTCACACGCGTGGACTACACCACAACGGAACACACCACAACGGAACACCGTCGTGGCACCACCTTCCTACTCGGATCGTCCGGCACGTTCCTGCCGGTAGAAGGGGTTCACTCATCATGGCCACTGTCTCGTTCGACAAGGCGACCCGGATCTACCCGGGTTCCACCAAGCCCGCTGTTGACGCGCTGGAGATCGACATCGAGGACGGCGAGTTCCTCGTCCTCGTCGGCCCGTCCGGCTGCGGCAAGTCCACCTCGCTCCGCATGCTCGCGGGGCTCGAGGACGTCAACGCCGGCGCCATCCGCATCGGCGACCGCGACGTCACCCACCTGCCGCCGAAGGACCGGGACATCGCCATGGTGTTCCAGAACTACGCGCTCTACCCGCACATGACCGTCGCCGACAACATGGGCTTCGCGCTCAAGATCGCCGGCGTCAACAAGGCGGAGATCCGGCAGAAGGTCGAAGAGGCCGCGAAGATCCTCGACCTCACCGAGTACCTGGACCGCAAGCCGAAGGCCCTCTCCGGTGGTCAGCGCCAGCGTGTCGCCATGGGCCGCGCCATCGTGCGTGAGCCGCAGGTGTTCCTCATGGACGAGCCGCTGTCCAACCTGGACGCCAAGCTCCGTGTGTCCACGCGTACGCAGATCGCCTCGCTCCAGCGCCGCCTGGGCATCACCACCGTCTACGTCACCCACGACCAGGTCGAGGCCATGACGATGGGCGACCGCGTGGCGGTCCTCAAGGACGGTCTGCTCCAGCAGATCGACACCCCGCGCAACATGTACGACAAGCCCGCCAACCTCTTCGTGGCCGGCTTCATCGGCTCCCCGGCGATGAACCTCGTCGAGGTCCCGGTGACCGACGGCGGCGTGAAGTTCGGCAAGTCGGTCGTGCCGGTGCAGCGCGACGCGCTCGCCGCCACCACCGACAAGACCGTCACCGTCGGTGTCCGCCCCGAGCACTTCGACGTGGCCGGCCCGGACGCCGAGCTGGGCCTCGCGGTCACCGTCAACGTCGTCGAGGAGCTCGGCGCCGACGCCTACGTCTACGGGACCGCGAAGGTCGGCGACGACTCCAAGGACCTCGTCGTCCGCGTCAGCGGCCGTGACGTCCCGGAGAAGGGCAGCACGCTGCACATCGTCCCGCGCTCCGGCGAGACGCACGTGTTCTCGACCTCCACGGGCGAGCGCCTGTCCGACTGACCCACCGGCAAACGCACAACCCCGGGTGAATCACCCAGGTTGACGAAGAGGGCCCCGCAGCGTGCTGCGGGGCCCTTCTCGTTGCCGCTCGTTGTCGACAAATACCCTGGCAGAACGGACGTTTCGAGCAGTGTGCGTCAACGCCTTACCCAAAAATGGGCACTCTCTCATCCCCCGAACCGGTGACTAAATGTCTACAAACCATTACCCCGCGCTACCCTCACACGCGTGAAGCACTCCACTAACCAACAGACGCGACGCGGCCGGGGCCCCGCCCGCCGGATCGGCCGCTCCCTCGCTTTCGTCCTGCCCGTCGTCCTGGTGCTCTCCGGGACCCTCGCGGTCACCCGAGTCAACTGGTCGGGGAGCACCTCCGACCCGGTGCTCACCGCCGCGGACACCAGCACGTCCGCCGGCACCTCGCGGGCCGCCAAGCACGCCCCGCAGGACGTCCTGCGCGACAAGCTGCTCACCGAGCTCCAGGAGGAGAACCCGGGCGTCGCCCTCACCCATCTCCAGCAGGCCGTCAACGGCCGCCCGTCGCTGGCGAAGCACTGCGCGTCCATCGCCCGCACCCTCGGCCAGGCCGCCGTCCGGGTCTACGGCCCGACACGCGCCCAGTCCTACGCCCGCCCGGTCTGCGACACCGCCTTCGCCACGGGCGTCGCGGCCGCGCACAGCTGAGCACCCCGCCCTGCCGCCGGACGAGAGAGGTGAGAAGCCGGCAGCGGCTGGCGCGAGAAACCTCGTCCGCCGCGGCCCCGGGCGGGACGCCACGTACAGTTCGGTCTCATGAGCGATCCGAGCGCCGCGTCCCGCCCCGTTCAAGCCGTCGTTCTGGCCGGTGGCCAGGGCTCCCGGCTACGCCCGTACACCGACGACCGGCCCAAGCCGATGGTCGAGATCCCCGGGACGGGGACACCGATCATCGGCCATCAGCTGTCCTGGCTCGCCGAGGAGGGCGTGACGGACGTGGTGGTCTCCTGCGGCCACCTCGCCGAGGTGCTCCAGAAGTGGCTGGAGACGGCCGATCTGCCGGTCTCCGTCACCACGGTCGTGGAGTCGGAGCCCCTCGGCCGCGGTGGCGGCCTCAAGTACGCCGCCGCGCACCTTCCCCACCCGGACCAGCCCTGGTACGCCACCAACGGCGACATCTGGACCCGGTTCTCCCTGCGTGACATGGCGGACTTCCACACCGAGCGGGACGCCGTCGCGACGCTGGCCCTGGCCCGGCCGCGGCTGCCGTGGGGCGCCGTGAAGACGGACGGCTTCGGCCGCATCACGGACTTCATCGAGGCCCCGCCGTCGACCTTCGAGATCAACGCGGGCGTGTACGTCTTCTCCCCCGGGTTCGCCGGGCTGCTGCCCGAACGCGGGGACCACGAGCGCACGACGTTTCCCCGGCTGGCCCGCGAGCGGAAGCTGGCCGGGTTCACGATCCCTCAGGGGTCGTATTGGCGTGCGATCGACACGGCGAAGGATCTGACGGAGGCCGCGAAGGAGCTGGCGGGGTCGGGGCGCTGAGAGCTCGCCTCCCCTCGCCTCCCACCAGAAGGGGGGCCCCCCCCCCCCGGGGGGGGGCCCCCCCCCGGGGGGCCCCCCCCCCCCCCCCCCCCCCCCCCCCCCCCCCCCCCCCCCCCCCCCCCCCGGGGCCCCCCCCCCGGGGGGGGGGGCCCCCCCTTCTCGCTCGTGCCTGCCGGCTAACCCAGCAAGCCGCCCACCAGGCCCCGGCGGCCCGTGGACGAGGAGCCGCCGTCGCCCGAGCCGCCGGTCGAGCCCGTGCCGCCGGACGCCGTACCGCCAGTCGCCGTGCCGCCGGTCGCCGTACCGCCGGAGGTGGGGCCCGAGGTGGTGCTCGGGGCCTGGCCGGCCGGGGAGGACTGCTGGGGCGGGGCCTGGCCCGCGCTGCCCTGGGTCTGGCTGGGCGAGCCGCCGGTGACCGTGCCGGCGTCCCGGGTGGCGCCGGGCGTGGTCGTGGTGCCCGCGCTGGGGCTGGCCGAGCCGGCCGTGGCGCCCTGGGTGGGCGAGGTGGAGGCCGACGGGGTCCGCTTGTCCTGCCGCTTGCCGGGGGCGTCCGGGAGCGGGGAGCCGGGCAGTTCGTTGCGCGGGGCCTCGCCGGGTCCGGGGACGACGACCCGGTCGGCGTCGCGGACGGCGCCGCCGAGGAGCGAGCCGACGAGCAGCGTGAGACCGGTCGCGACGGCGGTGACGAGGGCGCCGCGGCGCAGCACGTAGCGGCGCAGGTCCCAGATGTCGGCGCGGGGTCCGAGGCGGCGCCAGGCGCTGCCGGCCAGGCGGCCGTCGACGGAGTAGACGGGGGCGCCGGCGATGATCAGCGGGGACCAGGCGGCGAGGTAGATGATGTCGGGGGTCTCGTAGACGGGGACGCTCTTCCAGCTGACGGTGACCAGCAGCGCGGCCGACAGCAGGGCGCCGAAGCAGGCGGCGACGCGCTGCCAGCAGCCGAGGAGCGTCAGGACGCCGACGATGACCTGGGCGAAGGCGATGGCCAGTCCCGAGCCGACCGGGTGCTCGAAGGCGAACTGGCGCAGCGGCTCGGCGACTTCCCAGGGGTGCAGCGTGTTCAGCCACTTCACCATGGTGCCGCGCTTGCCGCCGTCGAAGTAGACGGGATCGCACAGCTTGCCCATGCCGGCGTAGATGGAGATGAAGCCGAGGAAGACGCGCAGCGGGAGCATGACGACGCCGAGGTTCAGCCGGCGGCCCGGGTAGTAGGCGTGCCGTGCCGGGTCGTCGCCGTGGCGTCTGACGGGCCACCCGGTGTCGTCCGCCTCGCCGGCGGCGTCCTCGAAGTCCTCCTCGGTGTAGGCGGGTTCGTCGTAGGCCGGTTCGTCGTAGGCGCTGCCCACCGTGCGCATGGGCGGCAGCAGCCGCGTGCCGTCGGCGGGCTCGTGGGTGCGCTGCGGGCCGACGACGGGGGTCTCGACGGTCTGGGTGAGGTCGTCCTGGTAGCCGTCACCCTCGTAGCCGGTGCCGCCGTAATCGCCGTCCTGGTACCCGGCGCCGTACCCCGGGCCCTGCGGGGCGGTGCCCACGCGGGAGATGACCTGGGTGGCCCCGGTGTCCGTGGCGGACTCGTCGGGGTGGCGGACGCTCTCGTGCCGGACGGCCTGGAGGAGGCGGTGGGCGCCGGTGTCGTCGGGCGCGGACTTGCCGCTCCAGACGACGGGCCGGCGGCGCGTGGCGGCTCCGTCCGCCGCGCTCCCGGCGGTGACGACGGGGATGCGGGCGGTGTCCTGGCTGGTGGTCAGGTGCCGTGCGACCCGGGGGGACTGGACGCGACGCGTCGAGACGCCCAACTGCACGCGGAAACTCGCGTGATTGACGATGACCTGCGCCGGGTCGCTCGGCACCTTCACCATGCTCAGCGCGGGAGCGTCGTCGAGTCCCGACGAGCGGTCCCCCGTGGGTGTGCGGGGTGTTCTGGTGTCCACACTCATCTAACCGAGTGACATCGGGATAGGACACTGCTTTGACTCGCCGGATCTGTCCGGACCCCGTCAAGCTTGTCCTCATCGGCCCGACGTTCCCGGAATTAACCCGTACGGGTGAGATGCCGGACGCCCGTTCAGCTGCGTCGGCGGGCCGCCTCGTACAGCACGATCCCCGCCGCGACACCGGCGTTGAGCGACTCGGCGCCGCCCGGCATCGGGATCCGCACGCGGTAGTCGCAGGTCTCCCCGACCAGCCGGGACAGCCCCTTGCCCTCGCTGCCGACGACGATGACGACGGGCCCGCCCAGGGCCTCCAGGTCACCGAGTTCGACCTCGCCGTCGGCGGCCAGGCCGACGACCACGATGCCGGCCTTCTTGTACGCCTCCAGCGCGCGCGTCAGGTTGGTGGCGCGGGCGACGGGCGTACGGGCGGCCGCACCGGCGGACGTCTTCCAGGCACCGGCCGTCATCCCGGCGGCCCGGCGCTCGGGTACGACGACACCGTGCCCGCGGAAGGCGGAGACGGAGCGGACGACCGCACCCAGGTTGCGCGGGTCGGTGACACCGTCGAGCGCGACGATCAGCGGGTCCTCGCCGTCGTCGAGGGCGGCGTCGGCGAGGTCCTGCGGGTGGGCGTACTCGTACGGCGGGACCTGGAGCACGAGCCCCTGGTGGTTCAGCCCGTTCGTCATCCGGTCGAGCTCGGGGCGGGGGGCCTCCATGAGGTTGATGCCGCCGCGCTCGGCGGCGAGCTGGAGGGCCTCACGGACGCGCTCGTCGTTGTCGATGAACTGCTGGACGTAGAGCGTGGAGGCGGGCACGCCGTCGCGCAGCGCCTCGAAGACCGGGTTGCGGCCGACGACCAGCTCGGACGTGGACCTGCCGCCGCGGCCCCGGGGCGCGGGACGGCGCGCGGTCTGCCGCGCCTTGGCGCCGGCGACACGGTTCTTCTTGTGTCCCTTGCGCATCTCGGCGGGCGGGGTGGGGCCCTTGCCCTCCAAGCCCTTGCGCCGCTGGCCGCCACTGCCGACCTGCGCGCCCTTCTTGCCGGACATGCGGCGGTTGTTGGCTGCCATGACCTACCTGTCTGTGGGTGCGGTACGTACGTACGTCTATGAAGTGTGCCGCCCGGAGGCCCGGGCGGCACAATCGATCTTCCGGATCGCGGCCGGGTCAGCGCGGTCCTAGGCTCCAGCGCGGCCCCTGCGGGCTGTCCTCGATGACCAGGCCGGACTGGCTCAGCTGGTCGCGGATGGCGTCCGCGGTGGGCCAGTCCTTGCGGGCCCGGGCGGCCTCGCGCTGGTCGAGGACCATGCGGACGAGGGTGTCGACCACGCCGTGCAGGTCGGCCCCGCGGTCGCTCTCCCCGGCCCAGTGCGGGTCGAGCGGGTCGAGCCCGAGGACGCCGAGCATGGCGCGGACCTCGGCGAGCCGGGCCACGGCGGCTTCCTTGTCGTCGGCGGACAGCGCGCTGTTGCCCTGCCGGACGGTGGTGTGGATGACGGCGAGTGCCTGCGGCACGCCCAGGTCGTCGTCCATCGCCTCGGCGAAGGCCGGCGGCACATCGGCGGCCGGCTCGACGGCACCTGCCTTCTCCACCACGCGCTGCACGAAGCCCTCGATCCGCGCGAACGCCGACTCGGCCTCGCGCAGCGCCTCCTCGCTGTACTCGATCATCGAGCGGTAGTGCGGGGTGCCGAGGTAGTAGCGCAGCACGATGGGCCGCCAGCGCTTGACCATCTCGCTGACCAGCACCGAGTTGCCGAGCGACTTGGACATCTTCTCGCCGCTCATGGTGACCCAGGCGTTGTGCACCCAGTACCGGGCGAAGTCGTCACCGTAGGCCTTGGCCTGGGCGATCTCGTTCTCGTGGTGCGGGAAGACCAGGTCGAGGCCGCCGCCGTGGATGTCGAAGGCGGTGCCCAGGTACTTGTGCGCCATCGCCGAGCACTCCAGGTGCCAGCCCGGACGGCCGCGGCCCCACGGCGTCTCCCAGCTGGGCTCCCCCGGCTTCGCCGCCTTCCACATGGCGAAGTCCCGCGGGTCGCGCTTGCCGGTGATGCCCTCTTCGGCCGGCTGGCGCATCTCGTCGAGGTCCTGCCGGGACAGCTCCAGGTAGGAGGGCCAGGAGCGGACGTCGAAGTAGACGCTGCCGTCGGCCTCGTAGGCGTGCCCGCGGTCGATGAGGTCCCGCATCATCTCGACCATCTCGGTGATGTGGCCGGTGGCGCGGGGCTCATAGGTGGGCGGCAGGCAACCCAGCACGTTGTAGCCGTCGTTGAAGGCGCGCTCGTTCTCGTAGCCGATGGCCCACCACGGACGGTTCTGCTCGTCCGCCTTGGAGATGATCTTGTCGTCGATGTCCGTCACGTTCCGCACGAACGTGACGTCCCAGCCGCGGTACTCGAACCAGCGGCGCATGATGTCGAAGTTCAGATACGACCGGACGTGCCCGATGTGGGGTGCGGCCTGCACGGTGGCACCGCACAGGTAGATCGAGACGCAACCCGGCTTGAGCGGGGAGAAGTCACGGATCTGCCGGGCGCTGGTGTCGTACAGGCGAATAGTCACGGGACCAGGGTAGTAGGCCGTGGGGGGTGTGTGCGGCAGAGCCGTTCACCCGACCCGCACGACCAGCGCCGTCGCCACCGCCATCAGGCCCTCGTCGCGTCCGGGGAAGCCCAGTCCGTCCGTCGTCGCGCCCGACACGGAAACCGGTGCTCCGGCCGCCTCCGACAGCAGCTTCTGGGCCTCGTCCCTGCGCTTGCCGATCTTCGGCCTCGGGCCCACGACCTGGACGGCGATGTTGCCGATGCGGAAGCCGGCCGCGCGGACGATCCGGGCCGCCTCCGTCAGCAGCGTGATGCCCGACGCGCCCGACCACTCGGGGCGGCCCGTACCGAAGTGCTGCCCAAGGTCGCCGAGGCCGGCCGCCGAGAACAGCGCGTTGCACGCGGCGTGTGCGACGACGTCCGCGTCGGAGTGGCCGGCCAGGCCCGGGCCCTCGCCCTCCCACTTCAGGCCGGCGCACCACAGCTCGCGGCCCTCCTCGAAGGCGTGGATGTCGGTGCCGATGCCGACCTGGGGCAGCGGCATCGCGGGCGTCTCGTGTGTCGCGGGGGTCTGGCCCATCGCGGGTGTCTCGCCGGTCGCGGGAGTCTCGTCAGAAGCCATCGTTGAGCCTCCTGCGGGCCAGGACGGCCTCCGCGAGCACCAGGTCCAGGGGCCGGGTGACCTTGAACGCCTCCTCGTGGCCGGGCACCGCCACGACCGTGAGGCCGAGCTGCTCGACCATGCCGGCGTCGTCCGTGACGTCCCCGGTGACCGTCTCGTGCGCCCGGACCAGCGTCGCCCGGTCGAAGCCCTGCGGCGTCTGCACCGCCCGCAGCCGCGCGCGCTCCGGCGTGGCGACGACCGGCTCCGGCTCGCCGGGCGCCCCGGCGGGCTCGACCTGCTTGACGGTGTCGGCCAGCGGGAGGGCCGGGACCACGGCCGGGGCGCCCTCGCGTACGGCCTCGATCACGGTGTCGACCGTGTCCACCGGGACCAGCGGCCGGGCCGCGTCGTGCACCAGCACGATGTCGTGGCCGGGGGGCAGCGCGTCCAGGCCGAGCTTCACGGACGCCTGGCGGGTCTGTCCGCCCGGTACGACGAGGAAGTCCGTCCGCTCGGGCAGCGCGTGCGCGTCGAGCAGCGACTTGACCTCGGCGGCACCGTCGGGCGGGGCCACGACGACGACCAGCGAGACGGCGCGGGAGGCGGCCATCGCGCGGACCGCGTGGATGAGCATGGGGGTGCCGCCCAGCGCGCGGAGCGCCTTGGGGGCGCCCGGGCCGAGCCGTACACCACGGCCGGCGGCCGGGATCACGGCCGCCGTACGGCCTGCCGAGGGGGCGGCCGACGGCGAGGGACGCGAATCGTCAGACATCGGTTCCTGTCAGGTTTGTGTGTTGCCCTGGCGTGGGTATGGCCTGGAGGAGTGCCGGGCGCGACGCGCTCGACCGGACCCTTCCGTGACGCTGGTCGAGCCGGCTGCCCGGGCCCGGCACGCCAGGCACCGGATCGTGAGTGATAACACATCCGGCGGTGACGGCGCATTCGGCGTCCGAGTACGAACATGCCGCAGCGCCCGGCGACTGGAGAATGTCATCGGGCACCGCGGCATTTCGATGTGCAGGATTGATCAGCAGAGTGCTGAGCGACCGGCTTCGCCTCAGGAGGCGAGAACCTCGTCGAGCAGGGCCTCGGCCTTGTCCTCGTTGGTGTTCTCCGCGAGGGCGAGTTCGCTCACCAGAATCTGGCGGGCCTTGGCGAGCATGCGCTTCTCGCCGGCGGAGAGTCCGCGCTCACGCTCACGACGCCACAGGTCACGCACCACTTCCGCGACCTTGATGACATCGCCCGAGGCGAGCTTCTCCAGGTTTGCCTTGTAACGACGGGACCAGTTCGTGGGCTCCTCGGCGTACGGCGCGCGCAGCACCTCGAAGACCCGGTCCAGCCCGTCCTGACCGACCACATCACGCACGCCGACGAACTCCGCATTGTCCGCTGGCACACGCACTGTCAGGTCACCCTGGGCGACCTTCAGCACCAAGTAGGTCTTGTCCACGCCTTTGATCTGGCGAGTTTCGATAGCCTCGATCAGCGCGGCCCCGTGATGGGGATAGACCACGGTGTCGCCAACCTTGAACGTCATGTGACAGGTACCCCTTCCGTGGCTATCCAGGGTAACACGGAAACTGCGGGTTCTGAATGGCGTTTTCGCAGGTCAGGGCATATCTCGGGGCTTGACAAGTCCAACAGGAACGTGCTTCGGACAGGGGATGGAAGAAGGTATTCGCAGGTCGGAGCGGCTCTCCGGGCCGAGTGAAACGCGTACGTTACACACATCCGGACCCCCCTCCAGACGGCCGAACATCCCCATATGTCCGGTTCCGTATGATCGACTTCCGCTACTCCGTTCGGTGACCCGAGCCGGGTTCCGGTCGAATCCGGAATTGATCACCGAGCGTCCGGACGAGCCGCCGGTGATCAATTCCCAGGTGGTCCGCACATTCCTTCACGGAAAATCTGCGCCGCCGCCCGAGGCGCTTATGTGAATGCAGGACGAGCACCCCGCAATGTGACCCGGGTGTCACTTGTGACCCAGGTGGGACCACGGGTGCCGGGGGGTCGGGTGCGGCCGGGCGGGGACGGCTCGGTAACCTGAGGCCTGCTGACAGACACTTAGGGCGGCTTTATCGGCCGCTCTGCTCGAGTCAAGGAGTTGCCGCCGCCGTGAGCAGCAGCCTTCGACGCGGCGTCCTCGCCGCGGCCGCCATCGCGTTCTCCGTCGCCTCGCTCGCCGCGTGCGGCGCCGGCAACGACGCGCAGACCCTCGAGATCAAGCCGGACAACGCGGCGACGAGCGTCGGCAACATCAAGATCCAGAACGCGATCGTGATCACTCAGCCCGACCTCGAGTCGACCGGCCCGGCCGCGATCTCCGCCACCTTCTTCAACTCCGGCGACACCGCCGAGACGCTGGAGTCCATCACCCTGCCCGGCACCGGCAAGAAGGCCGAGCTCAAGCCCGCCAAGGGCGGCAGCCTGAGCATCCCGGCCCACGGCTCGCTGGTACTGGGCGGCAAGGACAACGCCACCGCCGTGCTGCCGAGCAGCCGCGAGGCCGTCCAGGACGGCAACGCCCAGAAGGTCACCTTCACCTTCAGCAAGACGGGCGACGTGAGCCTGCGCGCGTTCGTCGTCCCCGCCAAGCACTACTTCGCCGAGTGGGGCCCGACCGAGGTGCCGGCCGCGCCGGGCGGCTCGGCGTCCCCGTCCGGTTCGCCGTCGGGGAGCCCCTCCGGTTCGCCGGCCGGCAGCGAGAGCCCCGCCGCCGGCGAGACCCCGGGCGGCCACGAGTCGCCGGGCACGCCGACCGACGCGGCCTCCGCAAGCGCGGGCGCCGGGCACTGAGCTCGCGCGAGTCAGTCGTACGAAAGGGCGGGACCTCCCGGGAGGTCCCGCCCTTCACGTTCGTCGTACGCGGCCGGCCTACGGCTCGAACTTGTAGCCCAGGCCGCGGACCGTCACCAGGTAGCGCGGGGCGCCCGGGTCCGGCTCGATCTTGGCGCGCAGGCGCTTGACGTGGACGTCGAGCGTCTTGGTGTCACCGACGTAGTCGGCGCCCCAGACGCGGTCGATGAGCTGCATGCGCGTCAGGACGCGGCCGGCGTTGCGCAGCAGCATCTCCAGCAGGTCGAACTCCTTCAGCGGGAGGTCGATCTTGGTGCCGCCGACGGTGACCACGTGCCGGTCGACGTCCATGCGGACGGGGCCGGCCTCCAGCGCGGCGGGGGTCACCTCCTCCGGCTCGCCTCTGCGGCGCAGCACGGCGCGGATGCGGGCGACCAGTTCGCGCGAGGAGAAGGGCTTGGTGACGTAGTCGTCGGCTCCTATCTCCAGGCCGACGACCTTGTC
The DNA here is from genome assembly GCF_044458845.1 of Streptomyces sp. NPDC050416. Classification (NCBI taxonomy): domain Bacteria; kingdom Bacillati; phylum Actinomycetota; class Actinomycetes; order Kitasatosporales; family Streptomycetaceae; genus Streptomyces; species Streptomyces sp. NPDC050416. The sequence continues at coordinate 139,553 of NZ_JBITII010000012.1, read as the reverse complement.
GATCTCGCTGTCCTTGGCGGTCACCATGATGACGGGGACGTTGGAGCGGCCGCGCAGCTGGCGGCAGACCTCGGTGCCCGGCAGGCCGGGCAGCATCAGGTCGAGGAGGACGAGGTCGGCGCCGTTGCGCTCGAACTCGTCGAGTCCGTCGGGCCCGGTGGTCGCGACGGCGACCTCGAAGCCCTCCTTGCGGAGCATGTACGACAGGGCGTCGGAGAAGGACTCCTCGTCCTCGACGACGAGCACACGGGTCACGGAAGGACCTCCGGGGCGGGAAGCGTTTCGTACGCGGTTGATTCGGGGGATGTGGGGGTGGACCGCCCGGCCTCCTCGTCGAGGCCCGCGCCTCCTGCGCGTATCTCTCGGGCGGGCTGCTGATGTGCGCGGTCGCGGGCCGCACCGGCCTCCGGCAGCCGCAGGGTGAAGGTGGAGCCCTGGCCTTCGGCGCTCCACACCGTGACCTCCCCGCCGTGCGAGGCGGCCACGTGCTTCACGATCGCCAGCCCCAGGCCCGTGCCGCCGGTGGCACGGGAGCGGGCCGGGTCGACGCGGTAGAAGCGCTCGAAGATGCGCTCCTTGTCCTTGTCGGAGATGCCGATGCCCTGGTCGGTGACGGCGATCTCGATCTGCTCCCCGCCGGGCGCGTTCACCTTGCGGGCCGCTATGCCGACGCGGGTGCGGGCGGGCGAGTAGTTGACCGCGTTCTCGACGAGGTTGCCGAGGGCGGCGGCGAGCTGGCCGCGGTTGCCCCACACATGCAGGTCGGCGGTGCCGCCCGCGGCCATGGTGATCTCCTTTGTGCCGGCCTGGTGCCGGCAGCGGTCGATGGCCTCGGCGACGAGCTCGTCGACGCGGACCGGCTCGGCGTCCTCCAGCGGGTCGTCGTTCTGCACCCGCGACAGGTCGATGAGCTCCTGGACCAGACTGGTGAGCCGGGTGGCCTCGATCTGCATGCGCCCGGCGAACCGCTCGACGGCCTCGGGGTCGTCGGAGGCGTCCATGACGGCCTCGGACAGCAGGGACAGGGCGCCGACGGGCGTCTTCAGCTCATGGCTCACGTTGGCGACGAAGTCGCGCCGCACCGCCTCGATCCGGCGGGCCTCGGTGAGGTCCTCCACGAGCAGCAGCACCAGCCGGGAGCCGAGCGGCGCGACCCGCGCGGAGACGGCCAGGGCCTCTCCGCGTCCGGTGCCGCGCCTCGGCAGGTCCAGCTCGACCTGGCGTATCTCCCCGTCGCGCCGGGTGTCCCGGGCCATCTGCAGCATCGGCTCGACGGCGAGCTTGCCGCCGCGGACCAGGCCGAGCGCGTACGCCGCCGAGCTGGCCTTGACCACCGCGTCCGCCTCGTCGAGCACGACGGCGGAGGACCTGAGGACCGAAAGGACGGTGTCCACCCCCGGCGGGAGCACCGCGTCCGTGTGCAGGGAGCTGCGGGTGGGGCGCTTCTGTTCACGCTCACTCCAGCGGAACGCCAGCATGGCGATGACGCCGGTGAGCACCCCGGCGATCGCTGCCACTGCGGCGACCGCCGCGTTCACGTCCATGCACCCAGGTTAGGCATGGGTCGGGCACGGGCCACAGCCGTCGGGCTGCGACCTCGAACACTCGTCGCCCAGAGTTCACCTTGGAGCCAGTATTGGTTCATTTGGGATGACGGAAACGGACGCGTACGGGACGGAACGTGGGAGCGTGGGGTTCGGACCGTTGGTAATGCGACGGTCGTACCGCCGGTTGTTCGGTGGGCCCCGGCCCTTGAACCCCCGACACGGACGCACGAGAGGGATGCCTGATGCGGGACGCGTACCACGAGGAACTGGACTCGATCGGCGACGGTCTGGTGGAGATGGCCCGGCTGGTCGGCTCGGCGATCGGGCGCGCCACCACCGCCATGCTCGACTCCGACCTGAAGCTGGCCGAGAACGTCATCGAGGCCGACCAGAAGGTCGACGAACTGCAGCACGACCTGGAGGCCAGGGCCATAGCCCTGCTGGCGCGGCAGCAGCCGGTGGCGACGGATCTGCGCATCGTCGTCACGTCGCTGCGCATGTCGGCCGACCTGGAGCGCTCGGGCGACCTCGCCCAGCACGTGGCGAAGCTCGCGCGCCTGCGCTACCCGGACCGCGCGGTCCCGAGCGACCTGCACGCCACCATCCTGGAGATGGGTCAGCTCGCCCAGCGCCTGATGGCCAAGGCCGCCGAGGTGATCATCACCAAGGACGTCGACCTGGCGCTCCAGCTGGAGCAGGACGACGACGAGATGGACCTGCTGCACCGCACGCTCTTCCGGCACCTGATGGACGACCGCTGGAAGCACGGCATCGAGACGGCCGTGGACGTGACGCTGCTCGGCCGCTACTACGAGCGGTTCGCCGACCACGCTGTGTCGGTCGCCAAGCGGGTGGTGTACCTGGTGACGGGTGAGCACGCGGACGAGCTCCAGGCGGATGCGCAGCCGGAGATCCAGGCGGTGACGGGGGCGGAGAGCGCCTGAGCGCGGGGTGAGCTGGCCAGTGGCCGGGGCCGGCGGGGATGTGCCGGGGCGCGCGGGCGCCTCTGTGCGCCGTTGATGCGCCCAGCGGAACGGGCATCCAATGGGCACAGGCACCAGCCTCGAGGAGGGACCCATGGCCGAATCCCCCAGCACCACGCCCGACCCCACGCAGCAGCGCGAGACCGAGCAGCCCGCCGAGATCAGGAACCTGCCCCTGGTCGCCGCGTGCGGCTGCGGCTCGGGCTGCGGCTGCGGCTGCCAGTCGGGCAGCCCCTGCCAGTGCGGCTGACGCCGGCATTCCCGTACGACCAGCAGGGCCCCGGTGGTTCGCCGCCGGGGCCCTGTCGCGTTGTGAAGGTTTCGGCCGTCGTGGTGCCTTCGTACCGGTACGGGCGGACCATGGAGGTACGCCCGCTGTATCGGCGTGCCGCTGGATCCTGGGAAGGAGCGTGACGTCATGGCCAAGTTCATGGATGTCCACCACAGCATGAAGGGCATCACGGAAGAGCAGCTGCTCGAGGCCCACAACGCGGACCTCGCCATCGAAGCGGACGAGAAGGTGCACTTCGAGAGGGCCTGGGCGGACCCGGAGTCCGGCCTCGTCTACTGCCTGTCCGAGGCACCCTCCGCGGAAGCGGTCCAGCGCATCCACGAACGCGCGGGGCACAAGGCGGACGAGATCCATCCGGTGCCGTTGACGGTCCATTGAATCCTCCCCTCCCTGAAGGGAGGGAATTCCTGGCTCAGGCCGCCTCCTGGAGCAGCGCTCCAGGAGGTCTTGCGCCATCAGCACCAGCCGGGTTGAGACCAGCCCGGACGAGCATCACACATGCGGAGTTCTTGTCCCGCGGGGACACGGCCCCGCACGCGGTGCAGGTGTAGATGCGCTCACCCAGCGGCAGTGCATGCTTGGCTCTCGTCATGCAGTGCGCGCAGTCCATCGTGGTGTGCGCAGGGTGGACCAGGCGGATGTCCCGCCCGTGCTTACGACCCATCTCGATCAGAGCAGCCTTGGTGGCGCCGATGGCGGCGTCAGCGGCCTTGCGGGCCATGGTGGTCCTGGCGAGGAACTTCGGACGGAAGTCCTCCACAGCGATGGCGTCGTGGTCGCGGACCACCTTCTTGGCCCACTTGCGGCCCGTGTCCTGACGCTGCCTGGCGACCTTCTTGTACGCCTTCGCTCGCAGTTTCTTCGCCTCACGGTAGCCCTTCGACGCCGGTTGACCCTTCTTCGGCCTGCGGCGGGCCATCATCCGGTCGTACCAGGTCAGCCTCGTCCGGGCCTCCTTCTTGCCGTGCTCGGGGTGCGGCAGGTCATGAGCGTCGGATGTGGTGGTCGCGGTCTGCTTCACACCCCAGTCGACACCGAGGACCCGACCGGACTCCGGCAGCGGCTGGACCTGGGCGGGGACGACGAACGAGCAGTACCAATGCCCGAGGCTGTCCCGGTGCACGCGCACCGAGGACGGCTCAGCCGGTAGTCCCCGCGACCACACCACGGTCACGACGATGCCGCCCGCCAGGTGCAGACGGCCGTCCTTTAACCGGAACCCGCGCTGGGTGTAGTTGAGCGTGGGCAGTGCCTCGCGCTTGGATTTCCACTTCGGCATTCCTGCCCGGCGCGCCATGGGCAGGCGCTCTGTGATGTCCTTGTGCGCCTTGGCACGGGAGCGGCCGAAGTCGCGGATGACCTGCTGCTGGACAACCGACGAGCCCTCACGCAGCCACGGCGTCGTCTTCCGCGCCTGGGTCAGCATCCTGTCGAGCTGCGCCGGGCCGCACGTGTGCTTCTCCCCGGTCGCCTGGTTGTGCAGATGTACGGCCTTGGACTTGGCGACACACTCGTTCCACACCCACCGGCACCGGTCCCACTGCGCCGCCAGAGCGGTGCGGGCGGTGGACGACACGCGCAGCCGGTAAGCGTAGCGGGCATGCCCGCCTCAGCAGCCGCCGTCGCCTGCCCCATCCCGCCCCCTCAAAGCCCCGGACGGGACATTGCGCCGTCCCGAACCCTTCGAAGGACCATATGTACGACAGCAGCACAAACGCACCCCGATCTCACGACCGCCACTCCGACCAGCGATCATAGGCACGCGTGTTCGCATCACTTCGGTTATATCGACAGCGGTACGGGCGTTCCGCGCCCTTAACCGGATGCGGCGACGCTCCACGTCGCGACACCCGGATGCGATTCCTCCCCGGCGTGAACGCCGGGGCCTCCTCACAAGAAGCAGGTGAAGTGACGACGGCCGTCCGGTCCGTGATGTGAGGTGGTGCGGGCGGCCGGTCTCAGGGAGATCTCAGGACGTCAGCGGCAGGCTCAGCGGACTCAGTGGGCGCAGCGGGCCCATTGGGCGCAGCCGGCTCAGGCTCAATCGGCTGCTGTTCCTCCTCCGGTATCCGCCGCATCAACAACGCATACCCCAGCCCGGCCACCGTCCCCACCACCGCGCACAGCCCCCACAGCCACTCGGCCCCGAAGCGGTCGATGACGAATCCGGACATCAGCGGGGCGACGAGCGCGGCGACGGACCAGGACATGCTGTACATCCCCTGGTAGCGCCCGCGTCCGTGGAGTGGGGACAGCCGGACGACCAGACCGGTCTGCGTCGGGGCGTTGACGATCTCGGCCAGCGTCCACACGCACACCGTGAGGGCGATGACGCCGACCGACCCTGCGAAGGCGGTGAGTCCGAAGCCGTACCCCGCGAGGACGGACGAGACGACGAGCAGCCGGCGCGGGTCCCGGTGTTCGATGAACCGCGTGACCGGGATCTGGAGCACGACGATCAGGACGCCGTTGACGGCGACCGCCATGCCGTACTCGGCGGGCGTGAACCCTGCCTCGCCCATCGCCACCGGCAACCCCACCGACGCCTGCTGGAAGATCAGCGCGACGAGGAAGGACAGCCCGACGACGCCCATGAAGCGCCCGTCGCGCAGTACGGTCCCGAGACTGACGGAGCTGTCGGAGGCGGCGGTCGTCTTCACCGTCTCGGCGGGCTTGGACTCCGGCAGCCGCAGGAAGACGAGGACCGCGCAGACCATCGTCATCCCCGCCTCGATCAGGAACCCGGCGAGATAGCTGACCTCGGCGATGAACCCGGCGGCCATGGTGGAGACGGCGAAACCGAGGTTGATGGCCCAGTAGTTGAGGGAGAAGGCGCGGATGCGGTCCTCGGGCCGGACGATGTCGGCCATCATCGCCTGCACGGCGGGCCGGGACGCGTTGCTGGCCATGCCGACGAGGAACGCGACGCCGGCGATCGCGACCGGGTGGTGCACGAACCCGAGCAGCGCGACGGACCCGGCGGTCGAGGCCTGCGCGATGAGCAGCGTCGGCCGCCTCCCCAGCCGGTCGGTCATCACGCCACCGCCGAGTGAGGAGATCACCCCGCCGAGCCCGTGCAGGGCGGCGACCAGACCGGCGTAGGTGGCGGAGTAGCCGCGGTCGAGCGTCAGGTACAGCGCCATGAAGGTCGCGACGAAGGCGCCGAGCCGGTTGACGAGGGTGCTGGTCCACAGCCACCAGAACTCGCGGGGCAGTCCGGAGACGGTCTCCCGGACGGCTCGTCTGGCACGCAGGGCGTACGGCATGGACAACATGGGCTCCCCCGGAACGCAAGAATGTAAGCGGCGCATGCAGTGATCACACGTTACGAATCCGCGCTTGACGGAGGCCACTCAATTAACAGAACCCGTCAAACGTCCGCCTGCCGGGCAGCCACGCGAACGGGCGAATGCGTGGATTACGCTCTGAGGCATGGCCGACGCACCGTACAAGCTGATCCTCCTCCGCCACGGCGAGAGCGAGTGGAACGAGAAGAACCTGTTCACCGGCTGGGTGGACGTCAACCTGACCGCGAAGGGCGAGAAGGAGGCGACGCGCGGCGGCGAGCTGCTGAAGGACGCCGGCCTGCTCCCCGATGTCGTGCACACGTCCCTCCAGAAGCGCGCCATCCGCACCGCGCAGCTCGCCCTGGAGTCCGCCGACCGCCTCTGGATCCCGGTCCACCGCAGCTGGCGCCTGAACGAGCGCCACTACGGCGCCCTCCAGGGCAAGGACAAGGCCCAGACGCTCGCCGAGTTCGGCGAGGAGCAGTTCATGCTGTGGCGCCGCTCCTACGACACCCCGCCGCCGGCGCTGGACCGTGACGCCGAGTACTCCCAGTTCTCCGACCCGCGCTACGCGACCCTCCCGCCGGAGCTGCGGCCTCAGACGGAGTGCCTGAAGGACGTCGTCGTCCGTATGCTGCCGTACTGGTTCGACGCGATCGTCCCCGACCTGCTGGCGGGCCGCACGGTCCTGGTCGCCGCCCACGGCAACAGCCTGCGCGCCCTGGTCAAGCACCTGGACGGCATCTCCGACGCGGACATCGCGGGCCTCAACATCCCGACGGGCATCCCGCTGTCCTACGAACTCGACGCCGACTTCAGGCCGGTGAACCCGGGCGGGACGTACCTGGACCCCGACGCGGCTGCGGCGGCGATCGAGGCGGTCAAGAACCAGGGGAAGAAGAAGTAGGCCGAGCTGAAGAAGCCCCCGACCTGCGCTTTCCTGGCAGGGAGGGGGCTTCTGGGTGGTGCTGGGCCGCCCCTGGGCCGTCAGGTGCGACGACACCCGCGGCGGACTCGAACGTCGAGGACGATCAGCAGTGCCACGGGAACGGCGATCTCGGCGGGAGCATCAGCCCAAATGGCGAGTGCACCCCCCGCTGTGCCGATGAGGGCGAGCGGCAAGTCTCGGGGGCGGATGTCGACTGTCAGGCCCGTGCGTGGGAGCATGGACGCCTCCTGTTGTGTTCGGTTCACTTGTCAAGGTGATGGCTAGAGCGCGGCACTGGAGACGAATGCCGCCCCTGGCCGGGCGGCATTCGTATGCTGCTGAAACTTTCCCATAGTCATCACGCGCCAGACAAACGTGCAGCTAAAAGTCACCTTGTTCGGTTGCGTGAACACCTCGTTCACGCGCGTGGACAGCTGAGCGCTCCAGCATTCCTGGAAGTCTTGCCAATATTTCCAATGTTTCCAGGTGTCACCTCGCGTCGCCCTGTGCCCCTCCGTGTCGCCTCGCGTTGCCTGGTGTCGACCCGTTTCACCTGGTGCCGCCTTCGGATCCGCGTTGCAGCACCGCACACCGACGGATCTCTACCTTGGAGGGCAGGGGATTCGGTCCTTCGTTCAGCGGCCGACGGATCCTTCTAGCCCGCTTGACCAACCGGCTTAACCAAATCAATTGGGTTAAGCCGGTTAGGGGAAGCGGTTTGGTCTTACTGGTTTCTACTATCTGGTTCTCTAAAACGGATTCAAATGCGAGGACCCGCATCGGACGCTGTCCGGAACCGGCTGCTGAGAAGCTAAAGCTTCCGCGATCCGAAGATCGCACTTATTGCCTTGCGAGTGCGCTCCTGACTAGACGGCATGAGGTGCGCGTACACACGGAGTGTCAGGCCCGGGTCCGAGTGGCCGAGGTACTCGGCCAGGGCCTTGATGCTCTCCCCGGCGTCCAGGAGCACTGAGGCGTAGAAGTGCCGGAGGGCGTGCATGCCGTTCTCGCGGGACTCGGCGTAAGACTCGCCTGGCTGCCGCTCAGGGATCACTCCGGCCGAGGCGAGCGCCCGCTTCCACACTTCCTCGTTGAGGGACGTCCGCCAGACATGACCGCCACGCGGGCCGGTGAAGATCAGCCGCTTGGTCACGGGAGGCCCGTCCGCCACCTTCCACGGCAAGGTGATCTCCACCGGCGGGAACCGCTTCATGTGGTCCCGGAGGGCATCAGCGACCGGACCGGGCAGCGGCACGTCCCGCAGCTTGCCACCCTTGGGCGGGGCGAACACGGGCTTGCTGCGGCTCAGCTTGAGCTGCTGGACCACGTGGAGCGTGCCCGCCGCAAAGTCGATCGCGTCGACGGCGATGCCAAGGATTTCCCCCTGGCGGAGACCGCAGCCGCCGCCCAGGTCGACCATGGCTTGGTACCGCTCGGGCATGCCGGCCCGGACGGCGAAGACCCGCTCTGCCGTCCATGGGACGACTCGCTTGCTGTCCACGGTCGGCGGCCGGACCGAGCGAGCAGCACACGGGTTCCGGGGGAGGTGCCCATCGTCCACGGCAGCGCTCAGAGCCGCCCGCACGTTGGAGTAGATCGTCCGAGCGTACGAGCCACGGACGCCGTTCTCTTGAAGCTGCCTCACCCAGTCACGGATGTGAGCAGGCTGGAAGGAGCCGAGCGGACGCGACCCCAGGTACGGGAACGCGTGCAGCCGAAGCTGCGACTCCATCGACGCCTGAGTGTTCGGATCCGGTGCGTGAGTCACCCAGTTCTCGGCGTACTGCTGGAACGTGATCCGTGCCGCGCGCGGGTCGATGTACTGCCCGCGCGCCATGTCGGCCTCAGTCTGAGTCAACCACTGCTCGGCGAGCCGCTTCTGCCGGTCAGGAAAGCTCCTCGACTTCTCCGTGCCGTCCGGGCCGACGTACCGAGCGCGGTACCGCATGCCCGAGCCGTACCGCTCGGTCTTGACCTTGCTGGTCTTACCGTCCGGGCCCACCTCGGTCTTGTACCAACGGTCCTGGATGTGCCCGGCCATCAGGCAGCTTCCCCAAGCTGGGCATCCACCCAGGCCCTTACGTCGATCGGGTCGAAGCGCAGGTGCCGGCCGACACGGAACCCTCTGGGACCGGTGCGCTTCCTGCGCCACTGGTAGACCGTCTCAACGCTGGGCAGGTCGAACATCTCGACCAGGTCTTCAGGCGTCAGGTATCGGGAAGGCAGAGGGCGCGGTTCGGCAGCGACGTCCGCGAGGGTGAGGCGTCGGTTAGCCACGGGTTGGTTCTCCTTCCGTTCCGGGGGCGGGTTCGAGGGAGGCGGCAAGCCAGGCTTCGGTGTCCGAGAGGCCGGTTCCGGCGAAGACCCAGTGCGCGAGGACGTACGTCGTGTCGGGCTCGGGGCCGTTGGCTGCGGCGGCTTGGGTGCGGCGCCATTCGGCGCGGGCGTCGCGGAGGGCGCCGAGGGTGGTGGAGTAGCGGCGGGACTTGGTGGAGAAGTGGCCGCGGAATCCGAGCATGTGGGCCCAGGCGCGCAGGCGGAGGTGTTCGAGGTCCTTGCGTGCGCCGAGGAACCATGCGGTTCGGATAAGGCGCCGGGCGTGGTCGCTGATGTCGAGCTGGGCGAGTTCGGCGGCGAACTTGAGCGGCCGGTCGAGAGCTCCTGTCGCGGTCTCGGCGCCCTTGGTGGCGTACTTGGCGATGTAGGCGGCGACGGCCCGTTCGGTCAGCTCCTGGCCGTCGCTGAAGTCGGCCGAGCGGATGGTGCGTACGTCGAGTTGGCGGCCGAAGGTGAAGGTGTGGGTGCGGCCGTCGATGGTCGGGCCGTCCACGCGGACCTTGGCGGCGGCAGCCCGGATGGCGTCCGTGAGCAGCTCGGCCGTGGCCCAGGCAGGGGGTGGGGTGTCTCCGCCGGTGGGGCCGTCGATGCGGATGACGGCGTGGAAGTGGACGGCTCCGCGCTTCTGGTACTCGGCGACCTTGGCGAAGGACACGCGGGCGTGCTCGCGGAAGCGCCGCTGGGAGAGGCCGGCGCGCTTGGCGACCTCTCGGCGCAGGTAGGTCGAGAAGCGCCGCCAGAGGGGGCCGTTGTGGGCGTTCCAGAGGACGGCGGCTTCGTAGTCGTAGGTGTCCGGGTCGAGCGGGGAGCCGAGTACGTCGTCGTCCTGATCGTGGTAGGTGCCGCAGCGGCAGGGGCGCCCGCTGGAGGGGCGGTTGTGGACCGGGCCGAAGCTCGGTGCGGTGAAGTGGCGAACACGCGCGGGTGGGCGGCGACGTGTTCGGGGATGCCCTTGCCGCCGCGCAGTCCGGAGGTGATCAGGTGGAAGGTGTCGCGGCGGTATACCTCGGCGCAGGCCGCGCAGCGGGTGGTGCGGCGGTTGTTGCAGCGGACGAGGAGCTGCCCGGCCGGGAGGCGGGACGAGTCGAGGCGGTGGAGGACGTTGCCGATCTCTCCGGTCGTGGTTTCGACGTCGTACTCGGTGCGGTGGCCGTCGAGGCGGATCGGGTGAGTCCAGCCGCCGAGTCCGGAGAGTTGGCGGAGGATACCCGGCAGTGTGCCCTGCGCGGCCAGGTTCGCGAGTTCCGGGAGTGGTGCCGGAGTGGTGCGGGTGAAGATGGCGTTTCCCTTCTGACTGGTTCGGTCGGGAGGAACAGGCGCCGGGGCGGCGAAATGCTTGGTCGTGTGCCGCCGCCCCGGAGGCCAGCGCGGTTCAGCGGCGGTGGTCGCGGAGCATGGAGCGCAGGACGACGGCGGCCACGGCAACGGAGATGGCCGTGACGGCTACGGCGGCCAGGAGCGCGGTGAGAACGACGCCACCGATGACCAAGGCCACGACGGTTTTCTGATCAATGGAGACCGACGGGAGCGAGCGGCGTACGGGGGCCGTCTCGGTCGGGGTGTGGGGGTGGGTGTGCGCGGCCGGCGAGGTCGGGCTGTCGGGGTACTTCGGGATGAACACGGTCAGGCTCCTTATCTACTCGTCTAGTCGTGTAAGCCGTTTATGACGGTCACGCCGGAGCGCGTGCCGGACTCGATGGCGGGCGCGAGGAAGGTGCGGGAGAGCCAGAAGCCGAAGAGGGCGATCAGGACGATGATCCAGACGCGGACGCCGAGGAACCTGACGGCTCCCCACGCGAAGAAGCCGAGGACGACGACAAGCGGCAGGCTGACGGTCACGAGGTGCGGGCCCTTTCAGCGAACGGGGCAGCGGTGAGTGCGGGCGGCCAGCTCGGCGGCGGCGCAGCCGTCGTAGTCGGCGGAGAAGCCGCAGCGCGGGGCGGTGCAGGCGGCGGTGTGCTTCTCCTGGCCCCGGCCGTCGTAGTACGTGCCGACCTGGACGGGGCCGATGCGGACGACGTTGCGGAAGCGGCGGTTGGCGGTCACGCAGGTCTCCTTTCAGAGGTGGGTTGCGATGGCTTCGGCCATGGGTGCGGGGACGCCGAGGCGGGCGCGGAGGGCGGGGGTGTCGATGGGTGTGCCGGTGCGGGTGTGGTGTTCGGCGGCGACCTTGCGGGCGTGTGCGACGAGGGCGGGCGGAACGGGCAGGGCGGGACGCTCAGGCGGTTCCGGTTCGTTGACCGGACGCTGGGGCGGGGTTTGCTCGGGTGCCGGGTGGACGGGTGGCTCGGGGAGGAGTTCTGGTGGCTCCGCCTGGTCGTGAACCTCGTCGTCGTCCGTGTCGGGTTCGGCGGCGTGGTCGATCGTCTTCGGTGCGGAGTGTGCGAGCAGGGTGCCGCCGAGGAAGGCGACCGCGGGCCAGCCCGCGACGAGGATGCGCAGCCAGGCCGGGACGTGGTTCATGTCGAGAAGGCCGGCAGTGGCGACGTTGGCGCCGAGTGAGGCCGTGAGCGCGATGAGGAACCAGCACCACCCGGCCGCTTTCGCCTCCCCGGAGCGCAGTCGGCGCCAGGCGGCGACGAGCAGCAGATCGACGCTGATCGGGTAGGCCCACGCTTTCCACCCGTCCTGTCCAGCCGCCGAGGCGACGTCGTGCAGGTGGGCGAAGGACAGCGCGGCGGCGATGACTGCCTGAACGAGCACCGCATCGACACGGGCCAGGTGGGCGCGCATGCTGCGGCTCCTTCCGAATTTGGGCATGGGAGGGGTAAGGACATGGCGTGAGGCGGTCACGCCGACCGGGATTGAGTGGGGACGCGGGTCAGTCGGCCACTGGCCGGGGCCGCACAGCCGGTCCCGGTGCCTCGACGGGCCGTACGGGCACGTCGGGCCGGAAGGGCTTGAGTGCGGGCAGGTCGGGGACCAGGTGGGCCGACTCGCGGCAGGTCTCGGCAGCATCGCCGAGGGACAGGTACGGCGTGCGGATGCGTGACCAGCCGCCGGAGGTGTCACCCGCGACGGCCAGGCCGGGGCGTTCAGGTGCGATGGCACAGGCAGCCGAGACCGCTTCGGGGGCGATGTCGCCGAGCGCCATCTTCGCGGAGGCTTCGTCGTTCACTCGGTGGCAGACGCGGCCGGTCAACTGGGCCCGCAGCATGGTCGCGCCCTTGCCCAACTCGGCGCCGAAGCGCTGCCCGCAGACCTCCAGGTAGATACCGGCCGCGCGGCCGAGCTGGGCGAGGCGAATGAGCTGGGTGACCATCTCGTCCCGGCGTTCCTCGTCCTTCCTGGTGGCGACGAGGAAGAGTTCGGCCACCTCGTCCACGAACAGCACGAGGGGAACCGGGCGTTCGGACTCGGGCAGTCCCCAGATGTCGGAGGTGATTTCCTCGGCCGGAGTGTCAGGAGCAATGCCCTGCCGGGCCTTGATCAGGTCGTATCGGTCCTCCATTTCCTTCACGAGCACGGGCAGCAGCTCTGCTGCCTGTTCCGGTTCGGTCGCCAGCGCGGAGAGGCGGGAGCCGAACGGCGCCAGCTCCACTCCGCGCTTGCAGTCGATGCCGACCAGGGCGACCGGCTGAGGAGCAAGTCCAGCGATCAGGTGCCGCAGGTACATGGATTTGCCCGACAGCGTGGCGCCGAGGGTGAGTTGGTGGGGCACGGCCCGGTAGTCACGTACGAACGGCATGGCGTCCTCCCGCAGCGCCACCGGCACTTGAAGGAACTCTGCGTCCACCTTGCGTGGCATCCGCACTCGCCGCAGCACGTCGAAGCCGACCAAGCGCAGTTCGACCACACCGGGCTTGACCGTGGTCACGTACACGGCGTGGACGCCCCAGGCGTGCCGCAGTCGTTCCGCCGAGGCGGCGACGTCGGCGGGTTCCTGTCCCGGGGCGAGCCGGAGCCGGAGCCGCAGCCCGGTCGTTGTGGGGCGGATGATGCCCCGGCGCGGCGGTACGGGACGGACTTCTCGGCGAGTGGTGGCCTTGACCGCCAGCATCCGCAGCCGGGACGGAGCCACGGTCAGGCCGCAGGCCTCCATGACCGAGCCATAGGAGCTGAGGAGCCGGGCCGTGGATATCGGCAGGCCGACCGTGGACCAGTACACCCCGGGATGCTTGGCCCGGGCGTAGGCGGCCCCGCCGCCGAGTGCGGCGACAGGACCACCCACCTCCAGGAGCGTCGTCAGGTCGGTCATCAGGCAGCGGCCCCGGTGGCGGCCGGGAAGGCGGCCGGTGTCACGGCGGCGGCGCGGTAGGCGATGCCGTGCCGCTGCTGCCCATTGAAGACGCTCTCCCACGGCCGGGCCACCAGCCCCGGCAGCGAGACCGGAGCCCCGAGCGTCAGCCCCTCGGAAACTCCGCTCTCCGGAACAGTGACCTTGATCAGCGACGACTCGCCGTCTTCCAGGTAGACGACGCCGATCGTCATCAGTGCCTCCCCGCTGGTGGCGTCCTTGGCGATCTCGCCCGTCTGCCGGTCGCGGACCTTGGGCTCAGGCGCTTCGGTCAGCAGGATCGTCGCGGCCGAGGTCTCTACACGGATGGTGCGCAAGACTTCTTCCCATCTACTCGTCTATACAAGATGCGCGATTGGAACCCGATCTCCGGGAACGGCAACCACCTTGCCACACAACTTGCCCACTCGTCTATACGAGTAAGCGTGTTGGGGTGTACGAGTTCGGAGAAGCACCCCGCGCACCACCGCCGGTCAGGTACTCACGTCGCCGGGAGCTGGTACGACAGGACGTACGCGTCGGCCGCCATGACCGTGTCGCAGACCTCCACGGCCCGTCCCTCCTGGTCGAACGCCGTGCGGATCAGGTGAATGACCGGCACGCCGGAGGCCAGCCGCAGTGTGCGCACCTCATCGGGCGAGGGCATCCGGGCACGGATCTCTTCCTCGAAGTGGTCGAGGCGGTGCCCCAGCTCCTCAAGCCGGGCGTAGATGCCACCGGGCCCGGGGTTGGGCTCGGCGATCGGTGTGCCCCGTGCGATGTCGAGCGGCAGATACGAGGTGGCGAACTCCACCGGCCGCCCGTCCAGCAGATACCGGCGACGCCGGGCGAGCACTCGTCGCACGGACCCGAGCCGGGTGGAGACGTCCTGGCTGGCCTTCTCTTCCTTGACCTCCAGGCTGTCCACCTGCGGGTGACTGCCGGCGGCGTCGGCCTCGACGATGAACGCGGACTTCCCCTGCTCGCGGTGGCGCCGGGCGAACCGGTCGGAGGCGAGCCGCCGTACGGGCGGTCGTGGTCGCACGAAGACGCCCTTGCCGTGCTCGGCGTGGACCAGGCCCTCGCCCTGGAGGACGGAGAAGGAGTTTCGAACCGTCATACGGGAAACCCCGTAATGCTCGACCAGTTCGGCCTCGGAGGGCAGCTTTTCGCCCTCCTTGAATCGCCCACGGTCGATGGCCTCGCGCAGCTGGTCGGCGATCTGCCGGAAGACCGCACGATCGCTCGTGGGGTCGAGATCGCCGAGGAGGCCGGAGGAAAGAGAGGGCACGTGTACTCCTTTAGGTATCTAGACGAGTGGGCGAGCTTTGTTGCTACGGTGGAGAGCCTAGCCATCCGAGAGGGCAGAGGAACGTGAGCACCGACCGTCCGCACTCCGTGAGCGTCGCCGGAGTCATCGTCGACGACCAGGACCGCGCCCTCTTGATCAAACGCCGCGACAACGGCCACTGGGAGCCCCCGGGCGGAATCCTCGAACGCGAGGAAACCATCCCCGAGGCCCTCCAGCGCGAAGTTCTCGAAGAGACCGGCATCAAGATCGCCCTTCCGGCGACCCTGACTGGGATCTACAAGAACATGAAGGGCTTGATCGTCTCCATGGTCTTCCGCTGTGAGGCCGCCGACGGCACGCCCACCACCGGGGACGAGACCCGCGCACTGCGCTGGGCCACCCGCGAAGAGGTCATCGAACTCGCCGACGAGGCATACGCGATCCGCGTCCTGGACGCACTCGACGCGGTGTCCCCGCCGGCCATCCGCGCCCACGACGGCGTGAAACTCGTCTAGCCCGAACCCGCTGCACATGGCGGCCTACCAGCACGAAGGAACTTGTATGCACGAGTATACGAGCAGCGCCCGGGTCTGGGGACTCACTTGCCCAGGTTTTCCGGAAGAGGTCAGCCGGGCCCGCCGCTGGACGCGGGACATCCTGCGCGGATCGCCCCTGGCCGACGACGCCGAGCTCATCGTGAGCGAGCTGAGCGCGAACGCGATCCTCCACACAGCGAGCGGCGGACTCGGCAGCTTCCACCTGGCCCTCGCGGTCTCCCCCAAGGTGGTCGCCCTGTCGGTCACCGACGAGGGAGGGACGGGCACCGCCCCCAAGGTCGAGCAGCCAAGCGAGGACGCGGTACACGGCCGCGGCTTGGGCATGGTCAGCGTCATCGCACACCGGGTCGTCGTCCACGGCGGCCACAGCGGCTACACCGTCACCGCCGAACTCTTCACGGACACCCAGCCCGGAGGACACCCGTGCTGATGGACAAGCCCCAGCGGGGCTTCTGGTGCGAGTGCTGGACACAGGACGTCAACGACGAGACAGGGTGGCCAGCACTCCGGGCATCCTTCGACGCCTACTCGGCACCGCAGGCCGACAGATGGGTAGCGGTCGCCCTGCGCACCATCTCACCAGCACTCGACCCAGACGCCTCCGACGAGGCCTGGGAATGGCTCTACGACGGCCGCATCGAGACGCGACAAGCCCTCTTACGCATGGAACCCTGCACGGTCTCTCTGACCCAAGCCAGCACCCGCATCACATGGACGATCCGACCAGTGGTCTTCCTGCCGTTGGCCAACCGCCAGGGTGCCGATCTCCCAGCCTGCGCATACGAGTTCACGCCCCACACCACAGACTGAGTTACAACTTTCTCTACTGGTTCAAGGCGGCTCGCTCCCCTCACCGCGCGCGGCCCGGCCCCCGGCCGGGCCTGCGCTCCTGTCTCCGCCCCGCTCCAGCCCGGCCGGCGCCCGTGCCGCGCATGACGATCAGCCGCCTGATGTCAGAGAAGGGGTACGTCGTGGCTAGGGCGGTCGGCTCCACGGCTTTACGGAGCCACTTCGGCGCGAGCCTCGAAGATCATGGCTCCAGTCGTGCTCTCCAGGCAGGTCCACAGACTGGTCGAAGCGCCGGAAGCTTACGAGACCATGATCACTCGCGCCAAAGCGGCGCCACCCCAAAGCCGTTTCGCCGACTTACATGTACGTTGACGCGCTATGGCGGATGGGCCTACCAGACAGAGGAAGTACCGGGCAGCACGCGCGCCCGAACGCGAGTCCTAGACGTGCTTCCGAAGCTGAAGGATCCACCGACCATAAGCATGGTGTCGGCGATGAGCGAATCGTCGATCCGGATCAGACATCCGGGTTCAAGCCATGTGTCACCGGGAAGGGTGAACGAAGCATACTGGGTGGCTCCGGGTTCCAGGTCAATCTCTGCAACTCTCCCGAGATTTACCGGGAATCCATAAACGGCGAGTTGGCCAAACACATCGCTAGCCGCGAGTTCGACTAGCTCGTCTGCGGCATCGAAGGCGTCTGCGAATTCGCGAGCCTGGCCGGTTAGAGCGTCCAGCTCTTCTTTCAAGACAGCGCATCGATAGTCGTGCCGCGGCAAAGCGCGGCGAGGCTCGTGCGCATCAATCATGCTGGGACTAAGCCGTTGTCTCACCCGAGCGCGCGTGTCCCGGAGAGCCTCCCGATCAGCAGCACCTAGAGCGCTGCGGGCCACACCGAGACGCAACCATTCCTCACTTGACCGCAACGTTGAGGCAAGCGCACGAGCGGCCTCGCCGAGACCATGAGCCTGACTTGCATTGGCTCCCAAGCGACGAGCAATGCCAGACGGAACGTCTTGCAGTTGCAGGCCTTGTGCTCGTTCTTGCGCTCCCCACGAGAGTCGATAGGTGAACTCGACGGTCGTAAGAGGAGTTCCGGGCGCAAGCTGAGGCGCGGGTAGTTGCGGGTAACCAGGCATGCGTGATCGCAACCAAGCGACAGTTTCTCGATGTGCAATTTCTACTTGACCCGCCATCTGCAACCAACGCTGCAAATCACTCTCGTCGTATGGGACATCAAATGATTTGACAAGCTCGCTAAATCCGCTCACAAGCCCGGTAAGCCGCAGGGGGGTGGCCGCAATCTGGGCACCACTGGCCTGCAGCGCCTGTAGATATCCTGGCACTCCAGCAGTGCGAGTGGAGGCATTGCGCGGCAACTGCTTCGCGAAGTCTTGAACAAGCGGAAGCGCTGCCCAGCATTCAGCTTGCCGAGTTACCGCCGACCAGATATGCGAGTTTGTCATTCGATATACCCTCTTCTTTTCTCTGGGTTTCCGCTCACATGCCAAGCCATCCCTGGATTGTCAAACTTTCGATAGCCTTTTGGATGCGTTCAGCCGCTGTAGATGCAGGAGATTTATCCAGCAAGTACTCAAGCGTCGTGGAACTTTCACCCTCTGAGGCGATACCGCTCCCTGGCTCGGAGTCAACTCGCACAAGGATGTCACTCGCCCGCCGATACTTTACGGGTAGGAATCTTCCGAAGGGGCCATTCTCCTCTTGGCTAATAACCGCGTGCAACCCTAGAGGGCCAACTTGTGCATCTAGCATCTCACCATGGCCAGGGGGTGTGACTCTTTCGATCAAGTCACGAGAAATGTCGGCGGTTTTCCTGGCATGCGCCGTTAGCACCTCACAGGCAGTTTCTGCAGAGGCTAGACGTCGGATTTTTGGCGCAGAAGGAGCACGGAGCAGTGCTTGCATTTCCTTTCGCCATAGCCTAACTGCCACAGTAGTGGGACCGGCCGTCGCATCAACCACAATTGCACCGAACCTCTGCGCTAGTTCTCGCGCTTGCGCTTGCCCAATCCAGCTAGGCCTATGACCTGGATGACGGACGGCCATCACTCTGTCGTCGCTTAGTAGACATAGGGCGACAGTTTGGCCCTGCGCCTGGGAAACCATACCCAAAAGGGAATCCACCAATTCGGGTGCATCTTCCTCTAGCCGCCTAGAGTCGAAAGAGGATAGCGAGACAGAGGTAAAAGGGATATCCCTGGCGACTAGTTCCGCTAGCTCCTGATCGACACCCTTTAGTTCTGCACAAAATAGAATTCGTTGGTCATCCCCCGCAGTAAGCCTGCTAGGCAGAGGAGCAGCGCCGCTAGCATGTGCCGATCCTGCAAGATAGTCGGCGAACGAATCATGTATTGCCACAACGGTTTGATCCCAGCCGAGCGTTGTGATCAGGCCACAGCGGCGGGCGGCACTTTCGATGTCTTTGATATCAACGACCAACCCGCTTTCACGCAAGGTCGCAACGGCATCCATCAGTAGCTGGTGCCATTCGTACAGGTCTGCGTAGCGACGTCCCTCATTCAATAGGCGAACGAACACTATTCCAAGGACTGTTCGCACCAAAGAGATTCCCGTGGCACCACTGCGGGCAACGAGCTTCTCAATGAACGCTTTATAGAGTCCGGCCCTACCCCTATTTGCTTCCGAGGTGTGGAGGGTAACAGCCATAGAGAACAATAGCGGGTTGCGTGCCGCATCACCGAGTGATGCACAAACCGTACGAACCGCGGCGTAGGCAGTTTCGGGTTCCGCTGGCATGGCGCCTTGGGTGAGCGTTTTCCTCGCCAGGTCAACCTGCCGTTCGTGATCGAGAGGCTCTATTCGATAAACTGCCGGAAGCGCGCTGCTCGGTAGTAGGGCTCGCAGAGCCGCAACGTCCCTCCCCACCACCACGACCCGTGCCCCATGCCCTGAGGCCACAGATGCAAGCAGGTCCGTATGGAGAGCCTGGCGCGTAGACTCTGCCACTTCCGAAGCTCCGTCGATGACGAAGGTGACCTGAGTATCCGACAGAGCTTGTTCGCCCGTTGCCTTTGGGTAGTGCTCCCCAAGGACGGAAGCGATACCGTCCGCTGCGAGAGCCGCCATTCGCCCTGGTAGGTAGCTCTCGGCATGGACCACGATGACTGCCTTGCCCTCGGCGGCTGATTTCTGACGCAACAGCCGAACTGCGGTGGACTTTCCAGTACCCGTACTGCCAGCCAGTACTGCTGGCCCCGTTCCTCTCAGGAGCTGGTCGATATCCCGAGTATCTCCATCGCCGGATTGCCGAGAATTTCCTCCAGGGGATCCCTCAAGGCTCGTGACTATTGGGGTGACTGCGCACTGGTCGCCGAGAGATGCAGCGACTTCGAGGTATCGCGCTTTGATGATTGGCCATCTCTGAGCAGGTGTTTGATTGGCTGGTACCCCGAGGAGAGCGGCAACGATTTGTCGGTCGATTATACGTAGTCGAGCGTCTGAGTTGCTTGCGTAGTCGAACAGGGCACGGAAAAGGCGGTCGACGGCTCCAGTGGCTTGCTGTCGAAGATCTTCCTCTGTTCGGGCAGAGGGGAGCATCTCGGCAACCTGACTCTCGGCGCGCACCAGCAGCGCACCAGTGTTGTACGGGTCTTGGCGGATGCTCGCTCTTCCGAGCGCGACGCACACGGCATCGCTGACGCCCGTTCCCAGGAGTTGGGCAAGAGGAGCAGTACGCCCCTCCGCAGCCTCTTCAAGTGCTTGCTGTACGCGCTGGCCACTGGGACCGAGCCGGCCGTCGGTGAGGAACTCGAAAGACGCGTGCTCGGCGTCGGGGAGCACTGCCCAACGTTTCAAGACAGCAAGCAGTGCCGTTTCACCCCACGTGTAGTCAGGGGCACGCACCTTGACCTGCATGGCGTGTCGCACGGTCGCATCGCGGTTGAACAGCTCAATGTCGACGGCGTCGTCAGAGCCTTCCACTCGGATGCTCCCGAGGGCTGGGTCCTCAAGCAGTCCTACTGCCGCCAAGACAGCCTGTGCCTGTTGGTAGGCAATACCTCTGACTGTGTCTACACCGCTCACGACTCCATGTTTCCATGTTCCTCTGACACTCACGGGAGCTCCGGGCGACTTGACCGCACGTCACGGCCTCGGCCCTACCAGCTCACGAACAAGTGGCGGCGGTGGTGAAGCGGCTCAGGAACGCGATCCGCTCAGCGTCACACGACTCCGCACCACAAGCGCACCAGATCGAGCGGGGACAGCGAGGAGCACGGTAGAGGCAAGCGACACCGACAGTGCGGTGACTCAGACGTCTCGCCAGGCAGCGCTTTATCTAGCCGGATGCGCACAGCTTCCCCCCGCTGGGGGTTCAGGCGTCGCAGCCACGGGCCGGGCGTCGCGACTTCCTCTGATCGACGACAGGGCAGCGTGGCTGAGGCCGGTGGGGGCACAGCGAGACACACGCGTGCGTGGTCGGTCGGCTCGCCCGCCGTTTTGGCTGACTGCCGTCGGCTGAGGTTCAGACATGGCGCATCGAGGGCGCCGGCCGTCAGTCGAGTGCGGCAGAGCTGGGCCGTCCCTGGGCCGTCCGAGGCCGCTCGACAGTGGCCAATGACGACCAACGACGACCACCAGGCGCTCGATCCCACCGCCCCTGACCAGCAAAAACCCAGCTCCCCAAGATCCCCGACAACACCCAGGGGAAGAAGAAGTAGGCCGAGCTGAAGAAGCCCCCTGCCTGCGGGTTCGCCGCTGGCAGGGGGCTTGTTGTCGTGTCCGGGCCGGATGACCGGGCGGACCAGGCGCGGATCACCATGCTGATGAAGCGCTACAGGGCACAGAAGCGCTAGGCGATATTCGCTAAGCGATATTCGGTAGCGGAACCCCTCCCATCCCGTCCACCATCCCAGCATGGTCTCCCACGAGCACGTCAGTGAACCAGCGGTCGGTCGGTGGACGCGGGCGAGCGTCTATCCCGACATGTGGGTGGATCCGGACGACGACCCGCGCGAGACCGAGACGGAGATCGTCGATGAACGTGGGGCGTTGCTGGAGAGCCTGCGGCACTACCGCCTCACCCTGGAGATGAAGTGCGCGGGGCTGGACGCGGAGCAGATGGCTCGGCGGTCCGCGCCGCCGTCCACGATGTCGTTGCTCGGGCTGGTGCGGCATCTGACCGAGGAGGAGCGGCACTTCCGGCGTGTGATGGCCGGGGACGACGCGCCGAAGCTGTACCGGACCGAGGAGGACCGGGACGGTGACTTCAACGGGGCGGTCGCGGACGCGGCGGTCGTGGACGCGGCGTGGCGGCAGTGGCGGACCGAGGTGGAGCTCAACGAGCGGTATCTGGCCGGTGTCACCGACCTCGCCACACAGAACGCCGGGTACTCCGACCTCGGAGCCGAGCCCGGTGGGCAGCTTCAGCTGCGCGACGTGCTGCTGGCGCAGATCGGGGAGTACGCGCGCCACTGCGGCCACGCCGACCTGCTGCGTGAGCTGATCGACGGACGGGTCGGGCAGTGATCACAAGAGGAGGCGGCGACGGCGCCGAAGTCCGCTTGGCGTAGGGGTTGTTGACGTCTTGTGTGGGCCTTCGGTCCAGCGCTGACGGGCCCACCTCCTCTGGTAGGTTCCCACTTGCAACGTGCGGCGGAACGGGGGAACGTTCACGCCTTCTCCCGGCATGCCCGCACCCGACCTCGCAGGTTCAAGGGGGAAGACCCACATGACCAAGCGTCTCCTGATTCCCGTGGTCATCGCCACATGCGCGATGCTCGGTACCAGCACCGCAACGGCTGCGGCAGGCACGGGCGCGGCCGGGAAGACCTCGGCCGCCACGGCTGCGGCCGGCTGCACGGCGGACTTTCCGATGGGGCACGCCATCACCAATGTGAAGATCCGCAACAAGCCGAAGATGAGCGCCACCGCCCTGCGCCTCTGGTACAAGAACACCAACGGCTGCATGTCCAGTGGAACGGTCAAGGGCGGCGTCTACAGCTCGTGCGGTGGAGACGACTCGCCGCACTGGCGCAAGGTGAAGTACCGCGGCACCACCGGGTACGTGCCCATGGACTGCATCTACTCGGGCGCCGCGTAGCAGCGTTCACGTCCTTACCTCCGACGTAATCGACGGGTCTTCGGCGTCCCGGCAAGCTGGCTCTCATGACAGCCACCAGCGCCGCGGACGCCACCCGCGCCACCGTCCAGAAGTTCCTCGAACTCCGACTCGCCGGTGACACCGAAGGGCTCACCGAGCTCTTCGCGGACAAGGTCGACTGGATGCTGGCCGAGAACCCCGTCGTTCCCTGGATCCGACCTCGGTCCACGGCCGCCGAATGTGCGGCTCAAGCCGACGAGTTGGCCGAGTACACCGTGCCGGAGGACGCCCGCGCGTCCATCGACACGATCCTCGTCGACGGTACCGACGCCGTTCTGATGGGGCACCTCTCCGGGACCGTCCGTGCGACCGGCAAGTCCTTCTCGGGGCCCTTCGCGCTGCGGCTCACCGTCGAGGGCGGGCGGATCACCCGGCACCACCTCTACGAGAACAGCGTGTCGATCGCCGCGGCGTGCACCCCGGACGTCTAGTGCGCGCTGTCGCCCCTGCGCAGCGCCCGGGCGCACCAGCCGATGATCAGGGCGTTCGCCAGCGCCCCGAGCACGACGGCGGCGACCAGCATCGAGCCGTGGTCCGGGAGGAGCAGCAGGACCAGGCTCACGGGGGCGGTCGCCAGGAGCGGGATCACCGCCGCCATCGATTCGTCAGTACCGTCGGCCAGCGTCACCACCAGCGCCCATGCCAGCAGGATCGCGCAGGCGGCGAGGTAGACGAGAGCGGCGGGGTGGCGTAGGGCGTGGGCCGCCTCGCGGGAGAGCGGGCGGCCGGGAGGTGCTGCGGTCACGGTGGGACTCCTCGGTCGGGAGGTCATCGGGATGTCGTAGGGATGTCATCGGGGTGGTCAGAGGTGCGTGCCGGGTTTGTTCGGGTGGGCCAGGCCCAGGTCGTACGCGAGGATCGTGGCCTGGACCCGGTCTCGTAGGCCGAGTTTGCGCAGGAGCGCGTTCACGTGGGACTTCACCGTGCCTACGGTGATGCCCAACGTGTCCGCGATCTCGGCGTTGTTGAGGCCTGCGGCGACCAGCCCCAGGACGTTTCGCTGGCTTGTGGTCAGGGTGCTCAGTTCGTGGGGGCCGCCGGTGTTGCGGGGGCCCGGGCCGGATGCGTAGTGGGAGATCAGGCGGCGGGTCGCCGCCGGGGCCAGGACCGACTCGCCCGTGGCCACCACCCTGATGCCCTGGAGGAGTTCGAAGGCGTGCACGTCCTTGAGGAGGAAGCCGGAGGCACCGGCGCGCAGGGCGTCGAAGACGTAGGCGTCGAGGTCGAAGGTGGTCAGGACCAGGACCCGGGGCGCGTTCTCCCGGGCCGTGATGATGCGGGTGGCGGCGATGCCGTCCAGTTCGGGCATGCGTACGTCCATGAGGACGACGTCGGGCGAGAGCTCTTCGGCGAGGCGTACCGCTGCCACGCCGTCGGCGGCTTCGCCCACGACCGTCATGTCGTCCTCGGCGTCGATCACCGCCGCGAAACCGGCCCGTACGATGCCCTGGTCGTCGACGACCAGCACCTTGAGGCTCATCGTTCGGTCTCCTCTTCTGCGGGCAGGGGCAGGCCGATGCGGACCGTGCCGCCTTCCGGGCCGGTGGTGAGCGTGCCGTTGAGTGCCTTGACCCGTGTTTCCAGGCGCCGGCGGACGTCCGGCTCGGCCGCGGCGGTCACGCCGGTGGCCGTGAGCGTCAACGTATCGCCGTCCGCGTCGAGTTCGAGCAGGGCCGGCCGCGTACCGCCTGCCGCCAGCAGCGTCTCGGCCGCGTGGTAGGCGGCCAGGTCCACCGCCGTCGGCAGTCGCTCGGGCACGCGGTCCGTCAGGCGTATCTCCACGTCCCTGCCCGTCACCCGGCACTGGTGGGCCAGCAGGTCGAGGGCCTGGAGGGTGGGCTGCGGTCGCAGTTCGGGGGCCGGATCGCCCTCCCGCACCGTGTCGAGCAGGGCTCGCATCGCCGCCAGGGCCTCGCGTGCGCGGTCCGCCGTCGCGTCGAGGTGCCCCGCCTCCGCCTCCTCGATCATGTCGGCGGTGCGCGCCAGGACGGTGGTCTCCAGGCCGGTGGCGATCCGGCGGCGTTCGGCCCATGCTTCCCGGACGGCCTCTTCGGTCCAGGTGGCCAGGCGTTCGTCCCGTGTGCTGCGGCCGGCCGCGTCGTGCCGGCCGCGCAGCGTTCCGTACCAGTGGGCCGTGCCGGCAACCAGCGCCGCTCCGGCTGCCGCGCCGGCTCCGACCGCCCAGACGGGGAGCGTCGTACCGCGGTCCAGGACGGCGGCCGTCACGGCCACCGCGTGCACCGGAACAGCCGGCAGAGCACCCGGTAGAGCACCCCGCAGAGCACCCGGGAGACGACGGCCGGGCGACGGGTCGGCGACCCCTCGCGCCGCCCTCACCACGAGCGCCGCACAGGTCGCGATCATGCTCAGCAGCGGCGGAACGAGCACCGGTCCGGTGTATCCGCCCGCCTCCATCGCCGGCGGCCACAGCAACGCCAGCCCGAGCAGGACCCCGTAGGCCGCCCTGGGTGCCCGCGCCAGCCACAGCAGTGCCACCGCCTGGGCGGCGGCCAGCAACGCGAAGAGGACTCCGGCGGACACCTGGGACCCGGGCGTGGTTTCCGAGGACCGGATCACCAGCACCGGGAGCAGCGGCTGCCCGGCCAGACCGGCAGCGGCCGTCAGCTGGGCCAGGCGGTAGGTGCGGGGGACGGTTCGCTCGGCCGACCCGGCGTTGCGGCCGGGCAGGACCGCCCTGACCTCCCAGCCCCCGTCCGCCGTCGGGCCGCTCGTCAGCGTGCCGCCCGCCTCCCTCGCCCGGGACCGCAGGAACCCCTGGCCCCGCCCCGAGCCGAGTCCTGTGCCATGGGCCGGTGAACCGGCTGGGGGCGCCGCGCTCCTGACCGCCACCTCCGTGCGCGTGTCGCCGTACCGGCACAGCACCGTCGTGTGCGCGCCGGGCGCGTGCCGGGTCACGTTGGTCAGGGCCTCGCGGACGATGCCGTACACGGCGTCCGCGACGGTGCCGTCCGGGAGCGGGTCGATCTCGCAGTCCACCTGCTGGCCGAGGCGGCGGAACCCGGCGACGAGGGCCCGCAACCGTTCGTCCGGGGACGGCAGTTCCTCCTGTGAGGGCGCCGGCGCACGGACCGCTCCGAGCGCCCGGGTGACCTCGCGGCCCGTCTCGGTCGCGAACTCAAGGGCCGCCGCGGCCAGTTCGGGGCGCCGGTCGCGCAGACCGAGGGCCGCCCCGGCCGTGACGACCACTGCGGTCAGGTGATGGGCGCTCACGTCGTGCAGCTCCCGTTCCATACGGCGACGCTCGGCCTCCGGGAGGCGGTGGCGCTCGGCCTCGGCCCGCTTCAGCAGGCGCTCGGTGGCCCGCCGGGCGCGACGGGTACGCCGTACCAGCAGGCCGGAGCCGCCCGCGGCGGCGTAGAGCAGCGCGGTCAGGACCAGGTCCAGGCCGTCCGGGGCGCTCAGGCCGTGCAGGGTGAGGCCGTGCAGTGACTGCCAGGCGGCGAGCGTGACGACGGACAGGACGGCGGTGTACGTGTCGCGCTCGGTCGCCACGCTGAACAGGGCCAGTGCGACGCCCGCCGTGCCGAGTACCGCGACCGCGCCCGCGGGCAGCGGGCCGGCGCCCAGCGCCAGGGCGGCGGCGATCACGACGAGGGCCGTCACCGGCCGGGTACGACGCAGGGCGAGCACGGCCGTCGTCAGTCCGCCGACCAGGACTGCCACGAGCAGGTCGGAGGCGGGCGGCACGGTACCGCGCAGCAGCGCCGCGCCGGGCCAGACCGCGGCCTGGGCGCAGATCAGCGCGACCGGGAGAAGTCGATCGTCGGTTCGATTCATGACCTGACCAGGCTAGGGCCGCGGGCCAGGGGCGCCTCTCCGGCTGGAGGCCGATTTCGGTCTCTTACCTGGGTTACAGAGGTCGCGGGGACGGCCGTTCCACAGCGTGAGGACCGGGCGACGTGCCGTCCATAGGCTCGATCACATCGACATCCCGCACAGGGACACGTCCCGTTCCACGACCCATCACGGAGGATTTCCCATGTCCAAGCGCACTCTGGTCGCGTCGCTCGTCGGCATCGTCGCCATCGGCGGAATCACCGCCGGCGGCCTCGCCGTGGCGGCCGCGTCCGCCTCCACCGACCCGTCCCTGTCGGACACTTCGGCCCGCTACGCCCGTACCGGCACGCTCACCTTCACCACGGACGTGAGCGACGACTCGGGCATCCGGAGCCTCAAAGTCCTTGCCTGGCCCGCCAGTTCGAAGCTCGACCCCACCGAGGCGGAACTGCGGTCCGCGGAGAACGCCACGTGCCGGAGCACCGGCGCCGAGACGTCCCGCTGCATGTACACGGTGCGGGCCACCAAGAAGGAGGCGTCCGAGCTGACCACCGGCACCTGGTACGTCTCGGCGCTGGCGACGGGCGAGGACGGCGACACGACGTTCGTGCCCCAGGCCGCCACGTTCGAGGTCACCCGCTGACGTCACCCGCTGACGATCCGCCAGTACTGTCGCTTCTCCTCGTCCCGTACGACCACGCCCAGCCGCAGCAACTCGCGGCGCAGCTCTCGGGCGTCCTCGGCGTCGTCGTCGCTCTTGCGGGCCTGGGCGCGGGCCCGCAGCAGGGCGTCCGCGCCCTCGGGGAGACCCGGGGTGCCGGGGACCCAGCGGCGGAACTCCGCGCGGTACGGGTCCTCCTCCGCCCAGCGGTAGCCGTGCCCGGTGAGGGTGGCGGCGAGGCGTGGCCAGGGCAGGCCGCAGTGCTCCCGGGCCAGTTCCATGCCGTCCGGGGCCAGGACCACGAGCTGCTTGCCGTCCCTGCACAGCACCGCGATCTCCTCGCGGGTGAACTCCCGCGTGCTGTCCCTGACGGTCAGGGCGAGGTGGGTGTCGCAGACGCGGACCGACAGCGACTCGTGCGCGGCGGCGAGGCCCAGCAGCAGGCCGCCGAGTGCGCCCACCGCGACCGTGCCGAGGGTGAGGGCGGGCTCCGGGATCGAGGTCAGCAGTTCGGCCGGGCCCTCCAGCGGTGCCCACGGCAGCTTCAGCAGCAGGCGGGCGAGGAGCGGGAGCACGGCACCGACGCCGGCGCCGCAGGCCACGCAGAAGAGTGTGATCGCCCAGGCCGACTCGGACAGTTCCGTGTCCTTGCCCGCGCTCGCCGGCGGGACGGGCTTCTTCCCCATCTGAACGTTCCTCGCGTCCTCCATGAGGCGAGTCTCGACGGGCGGGGCATGCCCTGTCGTCAGCCGTTGGTCTACGCGTCCGCGACTTTGGTCGCCGAGCGCGTCCACGCACCGCCTCACGGCCACGTCCCGCCTCACGGCTACGTTCGCCTCACGGCCACGTTCGCCTCATGGGTGCATCCGCGCCCCCTTCACCACCTTGTCCACCGCGTTCTTCGGCCCGTAGACCGCGAGGCCGACCAGATCCAGGTCCGCCGTCGGCACCGACCGTACGGCCGCGCGGTTGTCGCGGTCGTTGCCCGTGGCGAACAGGTCCGAGGTGAAGATCGCACGGGGCAGGGAGCGGGACAGGGCGCGGGTGTGGGCCGTGGTCAGGGTCTCCTTCGTCGCCTCGAAGACCAGGACGGGCTGGCGGAACATCGGCAGGTAGGGCACGCCGTCGGCGTCCTCGTACGGCTCGCCGATCACCTCGGGGACCTGCGTACCCAAGCCGCTGACCAGGAACGACGTGACGTTGAGACGCTGCCAGGGCTCCAGGTCGGCGCGCAGCAGTACAGCGATCTTCGTGTCGAAGCGGATCGGCTCAGGAGCCGGTTCGGTGTGCGTGTTCATGATGCGAGCGTGCCGGGCGGCCCTCGCCGGGGTCTTGTACGTTTTTTGCATGGCTTCCCAGCCCGCCCGGATCGTCTCCGCCTGGCGGCCCGCCGTGCCCGGCGTCGTCGAGGTCTTCCACGCCCGCTTCACCGAGTACGCGTACCCGATGCACGTCCACGACGCCTGGACGCTGCTGATCGTCGACACCGGCGCCGTGCGGTACGACCTCGACCGGCATGAGCACGGCACCCCGCACGACACCGTGTCGCTGCTGCCGCCGCACGTGCCGCACAACGGCTCCCCCGTCACCCCGGAGGGCTTCCGCAAGCGGGTGCTGTATCTCGACCGGACGTACCTCGGGGACGAGTTGATCGGGGCCGCCGTCGACCGGCCGGACCTGCGCGATCCGCTGCTGCGCAAGCGCGTGGGGCAGGTGCACGGCGCGCTGCTGCGGCCCGGTGAGGAACTGGAGGCCGAGAGCAGGCTGCTGTTCGTCGGGGAGCGGCTGCGCGGGCATCTGCGGGGCGACAGCGGCACGCCCCGTCCGGCGGATCCCGTGCTCGCGCGGCGGCTGCGGGAGTTGCTGGACGAGCGGGTCGTGGAGGGCGTCGGGCTGCGGGAGGCGGCCGGGCTCGTCGGGGCTCATCCCGCCCATCTCGTACGGGCGTTCAGCACCGCCTACGGCATCGCCCCGCACCAGTACCTGACGTCCCTGCGCGTGGACCGCGCCCGCCGGCTGCTGCTCGAAGGGCGCTCACCGGGAGCGGTCGCGGCCGAGACCGGCTTCTACGACCAGTCCCACCTCACCCGGCACTTCCGCAAGCTGGTGGGCGTGCCGCCGGGGCGTTACCGACGGAGAGGGCCCGGGGTGCCGCGCCAGTAGTCGATCCTTGGTCGTGGTGTGACCTCTGCTGCCGGCGCGTCAGTTCCTCGTCGAGGCCCGAAGCCCGATCCGCCTCCGCTGTCCGCTGCTGAGCGGCGGTGCCGGCGCCACAGGCAGAACACCGGTCACCGTCGGTGTCGCAACGGTCAGCAGCCCAACCGCACCGACAGCGGCCAGGGCTGCCGACCACCCTGCCGGCGCCGAGCGCGCCGGATCAGGTGTTCCTGCGGCTTTTCCTGCCGGCGAGTGCTGCGGCTGCTCCGCCCACAGTGACCAGCACCGCCCCGCCTGCCAGCAGGTACGGCGTCATGGGGCTGCCACCGGTCTCCGCCAGCCCGGCCTCCTGGGAAGGCGCGACCGACTGCACGACGGGTGCCGACCGGCCGGACGTTGCCGGGGTGACCGACGGCGTGGCGGACGGTGCCGGGCTCTCGGAGGCCTGCTGAGGAGACCGGCAGGTGGCCTGCGCCAGGGTCACGGTGCCTTCCACCTTTTCCACGCCCAGCCGCAGGGGATCCACGGACACGTGCAAGCGGAGTGACGTGGCGGCGGCCGTGTCACTGGTCGTCTCCCTCTGGGACAGGGAGAGCCGGACCGTGCCGACGCCTGGGGCCTCGACGGTGGCGGTGCCGCCGGCTGCCAGCGGCACCCGCTTGCCAAGAGCGGTGACGGGGCCCAGTACCTGGGACTCGGCGGCCGGTTTCCGGCCAGCGGCACACGTTGCCGTGGCGGTGACCTGCTCTACTTCCACCAGGGACAGCGCAGGCAGCCCGGGGACATGGACACGCGCCCGTACGAGATGGGACGTCCCTTCGGCCCGGCCGTCGGCGACATCGGCTTTCGCCGTGACGGCGTCGGCCTGAAGCAGACGGACCGGGCGGTCGTGGTTGACTCGGTCGAGGGTGACGTCGAGGGTCTTCTTCTCCGCGGTCGCCGGAGCTTGAACCTCATTGAGCGTGGCGCGCAGAGGCGTCGTTCCGGCCGACCCGGCCCGGGAGACGTCCAGCGCTGCGCGGAACGCCACTGCCGTGGCGCTGCCTCGGGAAGTGTCGGCCGCGGGAGCCGCAGTGGCTTCGGCGGCGAGTGCTGAGCCGGCCAGGAGGAGGCCCGTGGCTGACACGGCAGCGAGGCGACGGGCGTATGCAGTCCGAGGCGAGATTCTGGTCAACGCGGTGTCCTTGCGTACGAAGAGGTGGAGGCCGCCCGGAACCAGCCGGTGACCGGCCGGGCAGCAGGGCTCCATCCTGCTCGGGCGAAAGCTGTCAGGAAGGGGCAACACGGAATCTTCACTACAAGGAAGACGTTTGCGGGCAAGCGTTCTAACCATGGCTTTCCGGGCTACCACGGTGTGCCGCCCTGGTCCTGCTCGGGCCCCAAGACGCCGTGAGATCTCCGTGTCGATCGCGGGGTTCCTGACCCTCTTTGGGAGCACAACAACCCTGCAAGTAGCGCGTGGCGTCATGTTCCCCGGCGCGACGCGGGTGAGCATGTGCGGACCCTGCCCTCCTCCCGCACCGAGGCGATGCGATGTCCGACCGCGCCGACCAGGTCCGCTCCGAAAGCGTCGCCCGAAGGTGGATCACGCGTCATCGGCCGCCGGAGCAGTCGCTGTTCAGCGGCATCTACGGACTGGTGCTGGCCAGCGCACTGGTGGCCGCCTTGGACGCGACGGGCGAGAAGGCGGAGCCCGGTCCGGACGCGCTGTGGGTCCTGCTCACCGCACTGGCGTCGGGCGCCGCCCATGGGTACGCGCACGTCATCGCCCAGCGTGCGTCCCACGACGGAGCTGCCACGACCAACAGACTGCGGTCGGTGCTCGCCGAGTGGCCACTGGTCGCCGCCGTGCTGCCCACGGTGGCGCTCCTGCTCGCCGCGGCAGCCGGGTGGTGGGCGGAGGCCACGGCTGTGGACGTGGCCCTGCTGTTCAACACTGTCGCCTTGTTCGGCTGGGGCGCCTGGACCGCCCGCACCGCCGGGCACGGATGGCCGTCCTCATGCCTGGCAGGGGGCCTGGACATGCTGATCGGCCTGGTGATCATTGTCGCGAACGCCCTGATCAAGTAGGCAGGCCGTCGGGTGCCATGCCGACGGGAAAGGCCGCGCTTGTCGAACCGGACTGTCTAACTGCCGGGGCGTTGCGTGAGGTGGGCGAACGCGTCCAGGTTGCGCGTCGACTCCCCGCGGGACACCCGCCACTCGTACTCCTTGCGGATCGCCGAGGCGAAGCCCAGCTCCAGCAGGGTGTTGAAGCTGCCGTCGGAGGCCTGAAGGACCTGGCCGAGCAGGCGGTCGATCTCGTCGGCGGTGACGGCGGACAGGGAGAGCCGGCCGGTGACGTAGACGTCGCCGTGCTGGTCGACGGCGTAACTCACGCCGTAGAGCTTGAGGTTGCGTTCCAGGAGCCAGCGGTGGACGCCCTGCTCGTTCTCGTCGGGGTGGCGGATGACGAAGGCGTTGAGCGAGAGGGAGTGGCGGCCGACGATCAGGGAGACCGTCGTCTTGAGCTTGCGAGTGCCGGGGAGCTGCGCCACGTAGGTGCCGGGTTCCGGGCTCTCCCACTCCAGGTCGGCGTCCTTCAGCACTCCCTCGACGACCTGTGCCGCACGCTGTTCCAGATCGGTTTCACCCATGCTGCGAGCGTACGCGACGGCGGTGTGCCTGCATCGCGGCCGTGTACACGTCCGCCGTGGTGGCGGCCGCGGTGTCCCAGCCGAAGGACTGGGCGTGACGGGCGGCCTGCCCGCCCAGCCGGGGCGACAGCTCCGGGTCGTCGGCGAAGTCGCGCAGCACGCGCGCGTAGTCGGCGGGATGGTGGCCGCGTACCAGGAAGCCGGTGTGCCCGTCGCGCACGGCGACCGGCAGACCGCCGACCGAGGCCGCCAGGACGGGGGTGCCCGCCGCCTGCGCCTCTATGGCGACCAGGCCGAACGACTCGCTGTAGGAGGGCATGACCAGGACGGAGGCGGCGCGGAACCAGTCCGCCAGCTGGTCCTGGCCGACCGGCGGGTGGAACCGTACGACGTCCGCGATGCCGAGGCGTGCGGCCAGCTTCTGGAGGCCCTCGGGTTTGGCGAGGCCGCTGCCGCTGGGGCCGCCGACGACGGGGACGAGGATGCGCGAGCGCAGCTCGGGGCGCTCGTCGAGGAGGACGGCGACGGCGCGCAGCAGCACGTCGGGGGCCTTCAGGGGCTGGATGCGCCCGGCGAAGAGCGGGATCAGCGCGTCCCTCGGCAGGCCGAGACGGGCCCGGGCGGCGGCGCGGCCGTCGGCGGGCGAGAAGCGGCTGAGGTTCACGCCCGGGTGGACCACGGCGACCTTGTCGGTGTCGGCCGCGTAGTGCCGTACGAGTTCGTCGGCCTCTTCGGTGGTGTTGGCGATGAGGCGGTCGGCGGCGGCGACGATCTGGGTCTCGCCGATGACGCGGGCGGCCGGTTCGGGGGTGTCGCCGTCGGCCAGGTTGGCGTTCTTGACCTTGGCCATGGTGTGCATGGCGTGCACCAGGGGGACGCCCCAGCGCTGGGCGGCGAGCCAGCCGACGTGGCCGGAGAGCCAGTAGTGGGAGTGGACCAGGTCGTAGTAGCCGGGGCGGTGGCCGGCCCAGGCCTGCATCACGCCGTGCGTGAAGGCGCACAGCTGGGCCGGGAGGTCCTCCTTGTTGAGGCCCTCGTAGGGCCCGGCGTCGACATGCCGGACGAGGACGCCCGGGGCGAGCTCGACGGTCGGCGGCAGCGCGGCCGAGGTCGCGCGCGTGAAGATCTCGACCTCGATGTTGATCGCGGCGAGGCGCTGCGCGAGCTCCACGATGTAGACGTTCATGCCGCCGGCGTCGCCGGTGCCCGGCTGGTGGAGCGGGGAGGTGTGCACGGAGAGCATGGCCACCCGGCGGGGCCTTCGGTGCAGCCGGAGGCGCGTGGACGGGGACGCGGAGCGCCGCCCGAGCCTGCCGATGTACTGGCTCACGTGGCGTTCCTCCTCGCTCCGGGCATGCCTTGGCAGGGCGCACGTGCCCTCCAGCGGATCCAACAGCGGAGGGTTGAGTTCCATTTCCTGATTCGCGACTTTTACCGAATCATTACGGCTCCCCGCTCAACCGTTCGAGGGTGACGGGCAGCTGAACTCGATCGAACATCGCAGGCCACACGCGCTGTCTCCGCGATGAAAAGGCCGTGGAAAGGATGACGAGGCCGGTACTGCGGACAACCCGGCGCCCGCCCGGCCGGTCACAGCCTGCGGAAGGATCCACCACTGCCGCACGGAGGTTACGCAATGCCCTCTCGCCCGGTCAGCCGCCGGCTGTTACGCGCCTCATCCGTTCTGACGCCGGTCCTCGGCCTGGCCCTGACCGTTCCGATCGCCCTGGCCGGCCCGGCCGGTGCCGCGGAGCCTACGGCCACCGCCGCGGTGAACGAGTACGGCTGGCAGCTCACCTACACGGCCGCCCCCGGGCAGGCCAACAAGGTGGCCGTCACACAGTCGTTCACCGGCGACCGCTCGCAGTTCACCTACGTCATCGACGACGCCGTCCCGATCGACGCCGGAAACGGTTGCCGCCACCCCGACAGCGCGGACCGCACCAAGATCTCCTGCACGGTCGAGGCCCCGGAGAGCCAGTCCCCGGTCACCTCCATGGAGATGGACCTCGCCGACGGCGATGACACCGCCGCCTTCCGCAACGCCACCGACCAGGTCTACTACTTCAACCGGATCGAGCTGGGCGCCGGCGACGACCGGTGGACCGGCGCCACCGGCGACCGCGTCGACGGCAGTTCGGCCCTGGGCGGGGCGGGCGACGACATCATCCGGGTGGGCGCGCTGGGATACGCCGGCGGCGGTGACGGCGACGACACCCTCCACGCCGGCATCGACGGCGAGATCGTGGACGGCGGCGCGGGCGACGACGTCCTCCGCGGCGGCGCGGGCGAGCAGATCCTGCGAGCCGACGACGGGGCCGACACGGTCTACGGCGGGGCCGGCGACGACGAGATCCACGGCGGCAGGGGCAACGACATCCTGCACGGAAACGGCGGCGCCGACCGGATCTGGGGGAACAGCGGCGACGACGAGCTGTACGGCGGGCCGGGCGCGGACACACTCTCCGGGGGCCCGGGCAAGAACATCGTCCGCCAGGACTGACAGCGAGCATCGTGCGCCAGGGTTGACGCTTCTCACCGTCCGGGGAACCACGCGGTTCCCCGGACGGCCGACCGATGAGTTTCCGCGTCCCCCACCGTCGGAATCGGTGGTCACGCCGAGCGAGAAGTGAGTGGTGCGCGATGAAGCTCGTGGTACAGGAATTTCTGTCGCTCGACGGTGTCTCCCAGGGGCCGGGCGCCCCGGACGAGGACACCAGCGACGGCTTCGAGCGGGGCGGCTGGTTCGTGCCGCATTTGGACGAGGAGTTCGAGCGGCTGGCCGGCAGCTGGCTCGGCGAGGCGGACGCGTTGCTGTTCGGGCGGCGTACGTACCAGAACTTCGCCCGCGACTGGCCGGCGATGACCGACCACCCCCCTCGCCGGGATCATGAACCGCCTGCCGAAGTACCTCGCCTCCCGGAGCCTGACCACGGCCCCGACCACGATCCTGTCCGGTGACGTCCCCGCCCAGGTGGCGGACCTGAAGCGGCAGCCCGGCCGGGAGCTCCAGATCCACGGCAGCGCCCGGCTCGCCCAGTCCCTGCTGGCCGCCGGGCTGATCGACACGCTGCGGCTCGTGATCGCCCCGGTCGTGGTCGGCCAGGGCCGCCGCCTCTTCCCTGACGGCGGCGCAGTGACCGGACTGCGGCTGGCCGACCACCGGACCACGCCGGGCGGCCTGTCGGTGCATGTGCTCGAGTCGGCGGGGGTTCCGGGGTTCGGGACGTACGGGGGCGGGGGCGGGGCCGGGGCCTAGGGGGAGCCGTTCGACACCGGGGGCCGTTCACGTCGGGGAGCCGTTCGACACCGGGGACTGTTCACGCCCGGGAGCCGCTTAACCTCGTACGCATGACATCCCGCGCCGCCGCCCGCCGCCCCGTGGGCACGGTGACGCGCGGGACGACCAACCCGAACCGCCTGCGCCGCATGGACCGCTGGATCGCGGCCACGCACGGCGCCGAGCTGCGCCGTGCCGCCGACCCCGTGGCCGTCGACCTCGGGTACGGCGCCGCCCCCTGGACGGCCGTCGAGCTGCTGCATCGCCTGCGGACGGTCGCGCCACGCGCGCGCGTGGTGGGCGTGGAGATCGAGCCGGCCCGGGTCGCGGCGGCGCTGCCGTACGAGCGGGCGGGGCTCGTCTTCCGGCACGGCGGTTTCGAGATCCCGGTCCCGCAGCGGCCCCTGCTGGTCCGCGCGGCGAACGTGCTGCGGCAGTACGCGGAGGGCGAGGTCGAGGCCGTCTGGCACCGGCTGTGCGGGCGCCTCGCGCCGGCCGATCCGGCGACCGGGGCACGCGGCGGGCTGCTGGTCGAGGGCACCTGCGACGAGATCGGACGCCGGCACGTCTGGGTCGCGCTCGGCCCGGAGGGACCGCGCACGGTCACCTTCGCGACCCGGCTCGGCTCCCTGGAACGCCCCTCGGACCTGGCCGAACGCCTGCCGAAGGCGCTCATCCACCGCAACGTCCCCGGCGAGCGGGTGCACGCCTTCCTGCGCGACTTCGACCGCGCCTGGGCCGCCGCCGCGCCCTACGCGTCCTACGGCGCCCGCCAGCGCTGGATCCGGGCGGTACGGGACCTGACCGCCGACTGGCCCGTGGCCGACGGGCCGGTGCGGTGGCGGCAGGGCGAAGTGACGGTGCGGTGGGAGGCGTTGGCCCCACGAGGGTGAATCCACGCAGACGGGCCCGCCGGGAACGATCTCTTTGAGTCGTTCGTCACACAGGCGGGGAGATCGTCATGCCGGGGGCATATCGGGGAGGGGACCGAGGGAAGTACTACCCCTGTCGCTTCGCGCGCCGACGTGGCAGCATCCCCAGGCGTACCGGATGTTACTGACGGTTAATCAGTTTGGGGGCTGAGGTATGGGACCGGGCAAGCGTGGCCTGATCGCGACGGCCGTGACGGTGGTCTGCGCGCTCACGGTGCTGGCGGCACCGGGCACGGCGTTCGCGGCCCCCATACCCACCCCCACACCCACCCCGAGCGCCGGCCCCACTCTCGCGCCCAGCAAGGACCTGGAAGCCGTACGCGAGAAGCTCGACAAGCTCTACCGCGCCGCGGCCCGCGCCACCGACGAGTACAACGCCGCCGAGGAGAAGGCCGACAAGCAGTCCGCCGAGATCGTCAAGCTGGCCAAAAAGATCGTCAAGGGCCAGGAGAAGCTGGCGAAGCTGAAGGACCGCGCGGGCGCCTCGGCCGCCGCCCAGTACCGCGGCGGCGGACTGCCGCCCGAGGCCCATCTGATGCTGAGCGACGATCCGCAGGAGTTCCTCGACGGAGCGGGCCGGGTGCGCCAGGGCCAGCACGCGGCCAAGGGCCTGATCGGCGAACTGACCCGCACCCAGGAAGACTTGGAGCGGTACGCGCAGGACGCCTCGGCGCAGTGGAAGAAACTGGAGGCGGGCCGCAAGGCCAAGGCCGCCGCGCGGAAGAAGGTCGAGAAGCAGATCGCGCAGGCGGAGAAGCTCGAGTCCGCGCTCCAGAAGGAGGAGCAGGAGCGCCTCGCCGAGCTGGAGAAGGAGGCCGCCGGCAAGGCGCAGACCGCCTGGCTCGGCTCCGGCATCCTCGACGAGATCAGCGGAAAGGCCTCCGAGCAGGGCAGGAAGGCCGTCGCGTACGCGACGGCCCAGATCGGCAAGCCGTACCAGTGGGGCGCCGAGGGCCCGAAGACCTACGACTGCTCCGGGCTGACCTCCCAGGCCTGGATATCCGCAGGCCGCGGCATTCCGCGCACCTCGCAGGAGCAGTGGAAGCAGTTGCGGCACATCGACATCCAGGACATGCGGCCCGGCGACCTCATCATCTACTTCGACGACGCCAGCCATGTCGCGATGTACGTCGGCGACGGGGCGATCGTGCACGCGCCGCGGCCCGGACGGACGGTGACCATCGCGGGAGCCGGGTCGATGCCCATCCTCGGGGTGGTACGACCGGACGCCGCCGCGGACGCCGACTGAGCGCGGGAAGGCAGCGGCCGATGGGCCGCCCCATGGGTCACCCGGCCCGGCCCACGTGACCCAGCCCACCCCGGACCCACCGCCAAACCACGTGCTGACGTGACGTTCGTCATCCCCGCAGCATCCCGGCGGTGTCCAACTGGGGCGCATATCGCGGCATATGACACTGGCCGATGGCGCAGCGGCGTGGCTCACACCATTCCAATGGGGCGCCGACACCCGCTATGGTCCCGGTCGGTGGGTCGAGGTCCCTCGCCCCCGCCATGCCCTCGGGGGGAGGGAAGGAACCCAAGACGATGCCCGTACCCATACCGCGGCAGAGAGCGATCCCGGCCGTGGAGAGTGGTCAGGCGCAGGCCGAGTCCCGCTGCGACGGCCCCGCCGAGCAGTCCGCCACGGACGCCTCGGCAGCCGCCCCGCGCACGCCGGACACCGCCGGGAACATCACGGACAAGGTGGAGAACAACACCGCCCACACGAACCTGACCCTGCTGCTGATCGAGGACGATCCGGCCGGGTCGCCGATCGTGCCCGACATGCTCGACCAGGCGGGCAAGCCGATCCGCGTCCGCACGGCCCGCAACCTCACCGAGGCCGGGCGGCTGCTGACCGACGACGTCCACTGCATCCTGCTGGACCTCGCGCTGCCGGCTCCGGGCCGCAGCGACTCCGACGACGAGCTCGCCGTGCTCAAGCACGTGCTGGAGCTCGCGCCCCGGCATGCCGTCCTGGCGCTGACCGCCTCGGGCGACGCCGAGCGCGGCGCGGAGGCGGTGCGCGTGGGCGCCCAGGACTATCTCTTCCGCGACGAGCTGGACGGCCGGCTGCTGAGCCGGGCCATCCGCTACGCCGTGGAGCGCAAACGCTCCGAGTCGGCCGAGCGCCGGCTCGCCGAGGGCCGGCTGCGCGCCCAGGAGAACCGCCGCCTGGAGCGCGGTCTGCTGCCGACCCCGCTGCTGGACGGCTCCCCGCTGCGGTTCGCCGCCCGCTACCGCCCGGGCCGCTCGCGCGCCCTGCTCGGCGGCGACTTCTACGATGTCGTGCGCACGCCGGACGGCACCGTGCACGCCATGATCGGTGACGTCTGCGGTCACGGCCCGGACGAGGCCGCCCTGGGCGTGGAGCTGCGGATCGCGTGGCGCGCGCTGACGCTGGCGGGGCTGTGCGGCGACCAGCTGCTGGGCACGCTCCAGCAGGTGCTGGAGCACGAGCGGGCCGACGACGAGATCTTCGCGACCCTGTGCACGGTGGACATCGCGCCGGACGGCCGCCGCGCCGGCCTGTGCCTGGCGGGCCACCCGTCGCCGCTGCTGGCCGGCCCGGGCCAGCCGGCCCGCCTGCTGCCGTACGACAACAACGGGCCGGCCCTCGGGCTGCTGCCGGGTGCCCGCTGGCCGCGCATGCAGGTGGAGCTGGGCGCCGAGTGGAGCCTGATGCTCTACACCGACGGCCTGATCGAGGGCCATGTCGGCCAGGGCCGGGAGCGGCTCGGCCAGGAGGGCATGACCGAGATGGTGCGCCGCCAGATCGCCGAGGGACTGCGGGGCGAGGAGCTGCTGCGCGCGGCGGTGAACGAGGTGCGCAAACTCAACGGTGGCGAGCTGACGGACGACGTGGCGGTACTGCTGCTGGACCGGGTGCCGTAGCCCCGGTCGGCTCCCGTACTGCCCGGGGTCTTACCGGCCGCCGTTCCAGGGGCCGTACGGGCCGTCGCTGCTGGAGCCGCGGCGGCTGCGGCCGCCGCCGGGGAGCGCCCGGATGGCGGGACGCACGTCGACCATGTACACGATCGTCGCGATGAGCCCGATGATCGGCAGGAACGACAGGATCGGGAAGAGCAGGTTCACCACGAAGGCCAGCCCGAGGATGATCATCCAGAACGGCTTGGTCTTCTTGTCGGCCGCGCGGTAGGCGTCCTCACGCCGCACGGCGGCGTCGAACAACGCGAAGCCGCTGAAAATGATCAGGGCCATGCTCAGAAGCCACATGAACCCTGCGAAGCCCTGCATCAGCACTACGTCCACCACCTGACTCGGCTCGTCCCTACGCGGTCACCGTACCCGTACAACGGGCCGGACACCCCCAGGGTGCCCGGCCCGTTGCGGTCGCTCTGCGCCCTCGGCCGTCCTACTTGGCGGGCGGGGTGGTCTTCTTGGCGGTGGTGGTCTTGCGGGCAGGGGCCTTCTTCGCCGCGGGGGCCTTCTTCGCCGGGGCGGCCGTGGCGGTGGCCGGCTTCGCCGGCTCCTCCTTGACCTCGACCGGCTTGGCCTTCGGCTCGACGGCCACGGCCAGCTCCTCGACACCCTCGGCGACGTCCTCGATGCCCTCGGCGGCCTCGCCGCGCCAGGTGCGCACGGCCTGCTCGCCGTGCTCGGCGACCTTCTCGTAGGTCTCGCGGGCCTTGACGGCGTACTCGGCGGCCACGCCGACGCTGCGCAGCGCGAAGTCCTGGGCGGTCTCGCCGACCTTCTTCAGGTCCGCGTCGATGGTGCTGCCGAGCTTCTTGATGTCGATGTCGATGGAGCCGATGAACTCCGTGACCTTGTTCTGGAGGGTCTCCTGCGTCTCCTTCACGCGGGCGGTGGCCTCCTTGGCCCGGGCGGAGGCCTTCTCCTGAACGGCCTTCGGGTCGGTGTTGCGTACGGCGTCGATCCGCGCGGGGGCCTCGGAGCGCAGCTGCTCCACCAGGGCCGGCACCTTCTTGGCCTGCTGAAGGGCGAGGTCGGCGGTGCCTGCGGCGAAGTAGAGCGGCGTCGGGTCGCTGAGGGTCTTGCGCAGGTCGTCGGTGATGGCCATGGTGATGGTCCTCCCGGATTCTTTTTCGCTTGAGGGTTCGGCTGAGGGTGGTGTGATCCGCAGTGGTGCGGCCGGTGCCCTGGTCCGGCTAGCCGGCCGTCTGCTGCGGGTCGGTGTCACTGCCGCCGGTGGTCTTGCGGGCCCGGCGGGCGGCGGACGTACCGCCGGTGGTCTTGCGAGCGCGACGGGCGGTCGACGGTGACGTACCGCCGTCGCCCTTGCGCGTGCGGCGGGTCGCCGACGGTGACGCGGACGTACCGCCGTCACTGCCGTCGCTCCCGGCGCTCCCGTCGCTGCCGCGGGTACGGCGCTCGGCGGGCCGGCCGCCGTCGGCCGTGCGGGGCCGTCGTATCCCGGTGCCGCCGTGCGGGGCGTCCCCGTCTCCGTCCGCCGCGTCCTCGGCGCCCACGAGGCCGACGACCGCGGAGCCGTCGCCGGTCCCGAACCCGTTCTCCTTGCGGAAGGACTCGTAGATCTGCAACAGCACCTGCTTCTGCCGCTCGTTCAGCGTCGGGTCCGCGAGGATGACGGCACGCGTCTCCACCTCGTCCCGGTCCCGCTCGGCGTCGAGGATGCCGGCCCGGACGTACAGCGTCTCGGCGGAGATCCGCAGGGCCTTGGCGACCTGCTGCAACACCTCCGCGCTCGGCTTGCGCAGCCCGCGCTCGATCTGGCTCAGATACGGATTGGACACCCCGGCGGCATCGGCGAGCTGCCGCAGCGACAGCTGCGCGTTGCGCCGCTGTTCGCGCAGGTAGTCACCGAGATTGCCGACGTTGAGCGATGCCATGACTCCAGAGTGCAGCACCCCGCTAACTATTGCAAGCACCCGCTTGCAAAAGTGCGCCACGCCACGCACACCGACCGGCGGTGCCGCAGTGGCTGTCCCGTCTGCACCCTCCTGGGCGCGGGCGACGGCCGTGTCGAAGGCCTTGTTGATCTGGGCGTCCCCGATGTTCAACGGCGGCCCGGCGGCCCACTCGCGCATCTCCTGGATGCCCTCGACCACGCCGTCGGTCAGCTGACCGGACTGGGAGGCCACGGGCACGGCGATCAGCGCCACGACACCCGCGGCGACCAGCAGGAACAGCACGGTCACCACCGACGCGGCGAGCGCGGGCGGCCACCCGCGCCGACCCAGGAAGCGGTCCGCGGGCCAGGTCAGCGCGGTCAGCAGCAACCCGACGACGAGCGGCCAGACCACCGACCACATCCGCCCCAGCAGCCATGCAGTTGCGGGAGTGGCTGACCGAGGCGGGGGACTTCTGGCTGGAGTACGTCGACGGCCGGCGGGACGTGCGTCCGGACGAGTTGGCAGAGCCGAGGAGCGGCGAAGTTCGTGGCTACGGCGGCGTGCGCCCGGGTCGGCCGGGGCTACGAGAAGGTCGGGGTGATCGGTCCCGTGCCGGCGGCGAATCTGCGCCGGCTGTCGGGCTACCGGCATCCAAGGGTGCGGCGTGAGCCGGTGGCGGAGTGTCTGCGGGCGGTATTCACCCTGCCGCGGGCCTGCTTGCCGGTGCCCGGGCGGTCGGAGATCCGATCGCCGTGCTGCCGGTGATCGGATCGTCTTCGGCACCCTCGCCACCGAGTCCAAGGACGTTCTGGCACAAACCCGCGGCGCGAACCGGAGAGAAGGTCAGCCCCTGCCCGCTCCCCCCATTCCTCCACTGAAATCGCAGTGAGTCGGGCGGCAAATGACCCCGTGGGAAGTGGCCGTGCC
Organism: Streptomyces sp. NPDC050416; assembly: GCF_044458845.1. Lineage (NCBI taxonomy): Bacteria > Bacillati > Actinomycetota > Actinomycetes > Kitasatosporales > Streptomycetaceae > Streptomyces > Streptomyces sp. NPDC050416. Next base: position 97,956 of record NZ_JBITII010000012.1, on the reverse strand, counting down.
CGGCGAGGAGCGACTGGAGGACCGGGTGCACACGTTGCTCACCCCACTCAACTGCCCGGCTCCTGGCTACGAGGAGCGGGAAAGGCCGAGTCACTGCGATGTCCGGCTTGCGGAGGCCGGGCCAGCCGTGATCGCGGAGATGTTCTCCCGGTCGCAGAAACGGGAGCTGTTCGAGGGGCCGGAGGACGATCCGCACTGCACGGCCGTACTCGATCTGACGCATTGAGCAGGGCTTCGTGAACCGCGATCCTCACAGGACAGGGCCGGCTTCAGGCGCCTCGGCGGTCCCGAATGGCGCCGCCCTGACCGGGCGGCACCCGGTCAGGCACGCACTCTGCCTCACCGTGAGCGAGACCGGACATCTGCCCGGCGGGGCTGATGTGACGCACGCCACTGGAGGGACATTGGCCGACACTCCCGCACGTCTGGCGCAAAATGAGCGTTCCGGCGCCCTGGAATAGGCGATTCCTTGTTGCCGACCACTCCATCCGCCCACGTGCACCCCTGCCGGATCACGCTCCGGAAACGGCGATACCCGCAGGTCTTCGTAATGCAGTCGATGTTCCGCTTCAACGCCTGGGGCAGATAAATAGCGGACCGGCATCATCCGCATTTCCGGGAGGGTTGACAGAGGTTAGTTCCGGAATGTTGCATGACCTCATCAACGGGGCGGGGTGGCAAACGGGGGCCATTCAAAGGGCCAACGCCGCAGAGGCGTTCTCTTGACCTGCTGCCATCTCCATTTGGGGGAGATGCCATGACCAGAATCAAGCTCACGTTGTCGATCGCCACCTCGGCCATTGTGTTTACGGCCGTGAGCATCGCGGGCCCTACCTTCATCCAGACCGAGATGGCGAATACATCGGCGCCTGCGGGCAAGTCATCTGCTACCGCGGTCACGGCGAATGCCGAGAGCACGCAGGACGCCGCTCGTACGCCGGCCGAGTTGCTGCAGCTCCTGGGCGAGCGGATCAAGGCCAAGGACGTAGACGGAATCATCGCCCTCCAAGATCCCGAAGCGGCGATCGTCAATTACGACGGGTCGATTATCAGGGGCCACAAGGAAATACGGGCGTTCTACGTCGACTGGTTCAAGTCCGATCCGGTACTCACCGTCAACGCTCGCCAAACCGTGCTGGCGGGAGGGAAGCGCACGGGTGACAGGGTACGTAACCGCACGGCGTCCATAATGGGCGACTATTCCCTGGAGCAGACCGATCCCGACGGTACCCGCACGCGCTTCACCGGGAATTTCTGCGACACCGTGCAAGAGCAGCCGAACGGTACGTGGCTGTACCTCCAGGACAACCCTTACCCGCCCCACGGCAACGCGACAACGGCCCACCACTGACCGGGCTACCTCGGTGTTCGAGGTCTGGAGAAAAACTTGAACGTCACCTCGCTCGAAGTTTCGCAGGCCCCGATCGCACGGCAACAGCCTCAGTGGGCAGACCCGGCACAGGTCAAGCAGGTCAGGGATGTGCTGGCAGCCCTTCCCCCGCTCGTGGAGGCCGAATCGCTGAGCCGGTTACGGGGGTTGCTCGCCAAAGTGGCCGCCGGGCAGGCACAGGTGGTGCAGGCGGGTGACTGCGCGGAGGATCCGGCGGAATGCACCGCGGGTGACGTGGAGCGGAAGGTGGGACTGCTCAACGTGCTCGCCGGCGTCATGACCGCCATCACTCATCAGCCGGTGGTGCGGGTGGGCCGGATCGGCGGCCAGTACGCCAAACCCCGGTCGGCGCACACCGAGTGGATCGGTGGCGTCGAACTCCCGGTGTACCGAGGGCACATGGTGAACGGTCCGGAGCCGGTTCCGGAAGCGCGAAGGCCCGACCCCCGGCGCCTGCTGGCCGGTTATCGGGCGGCGAGCCAGGTCATGGCCCATCTCGCCCCGACGCCACGGGCGCGCGTCGAGCCGGCCGTGTGGACCAGCCACGAGGCCCTGCTGCTCGACTACGAGATCCCGATGCTGCGCCGGGACCGGGAGGGCCGGGTCGCGCTCACGTCCACTCACTGGCCGTGGATCGGTGAGCGAACCCGCCAGCTCGACGGGGCCCACGTCGCGCTGTTGGCAGATGTGGTCAACCCGGTCGCGTGCAAGGTCGGGCCGCGTATGACGGTCGCCGATCTGGTCGCGCTGTGTGCGCGGCTCGACCCCGGACAGGAACCGGGCCGACTCACCTTGATCGCCCGGATGGGTGCTGACGCGACGATGGATGTGCTGCCGCCGTTGGTCCAGGCCGTGCGCTCCGCCGGACACCCGGTGATCTGGCTGGTCGACCCCATGCACGCCAACACCCTGACCACCGCTGAGGGACGCAAGACCCGGGTCGTGGAGACGATCGTCCGGGAGGTCGCGGCGTTCCAGGCCGCCGTGCGCGCAGCCGGCGGAACACCGGGCGGGATACATCTGGAGACCACGCCCGACGACGTGACCGAATGCGTCGACGCCCACCACGGCATCGACCGGATCGGCCGGAACCACACGACGTTGTGCGACCCGCGACTCAATCCTCGCCAGGCGGTGTCGGTGGTCTCGGCCTGGCAGACGCATGTGATGACGGACCGGGCCGAGGGAGAACCGTGCCGGGCATAGCGCCGATCCCCGCCTACCCACTGCCGACCGCGGCCGAGCTGCCCGTCAGCACCGCGCGGTGGACGCCCGACCCGCGCCGGGCGGTGCTGCTCGTCCATGACATGCAGCGCTATTTCCTCGCGCCGTTTCCCTCCTCGGTGCGTGATCCGCTGGTGCGCCACTGCGTGCTGCTGCGGGAGCGCTGCGCCGCGCTCGACGTTCCGGTGTTCTACACCGCGCAACCCGGTGGCATGACAGAGGAGGAACGCGGCCTGCTGAAGGACTTCTGGGGTCCGGGCATGAGGGTGGACCCCGTAGATCGTCAGATCGCCTCGGAACTCACGCCCCGGCCGGCGGACCAGGTGCTCACCAAGTGGCGCTACAGCGCGTTCTTCCGCTCGGATCTGCTGACGCGGATGCGCGACCAGAACCGCGACCAGCTGATCATCTGCGGCGTCTACGCGCACGTCGGTGTGCTGGTGACGGCCCTGGAGGCGTTCACCAACGACATCCAGCCGTTCCTGGTCGCCGACGCCGTCGGCGACTTCTCCGCCGAGTACCACCGGCTGGCCCTCGACTACGCGGCCGCCCGCTGCTCGGTGGTCACCACCACCGCGGAGGTCTTCCGATGAACTCACCGCACTTGCTCGACCGGGTGCTGGGCCCCGATCCGGGCGCCTTCGCCCTCCTGCACCGCCCCGAGACCCTTGGCCCGGACCGAGTGGAGATCCTGCTGGGCCGGGTCAGCACCCCGGCCCGGCTCGCCGACATCCCGCTGGCCGACCGGACGGGGCGACCCGGCCGGGCCCGGCAGGAAGCGCTGGTCCTGGTGCCCCACCAGCAGATCACCGAGCGCGGCTTCGCCGCCGCCGCGGACGGCTCGCCGCTGCTCGCGATGTCGGTGACCGACCAGGGGCAGATCACCACGTCCGAGGCGCTGAGATCCCTGCCGGACGAGCCGATCAACCTGACCGGTGGGCGTTTCGACACCGAGGACGACGCCTACGCCGACACGGTTCGCGCGGTGCTGAAGAAGGAGATAGGCACCGGAGAGGGCTCGAACTTCGTCATCAAGCGCTCCTTCGTCACCAGCATCACCGGATACTCGACGCGCAGCGCGCTGAGCCTGTTCCGCCGGTTGCTCACCCGGGAGACCGGCGCCTACTGGACCTTCCTCGTGCACACCGGCACCCGCACCTTCGTCGGAGCCACACCGGAGCGCCACGTCAGCCTGCGCGACGGTGTCGCGGCGATGACCCCGATCAGCGGCACCTACCGCTATCCGGCCTCAGGACCGGTCCTGTCGGAGGTCATGGAGTTCCTCACCGACGGCAAGGAGACCGACGAGCTGTACATGGTCCTCGACGAGGAACTCAAGATGATGGCCCGGGTCTGCCAGGGCGGCGGCCGCGTCAGGGGGCCGTTCCTGCGGGAGATGGCCTGGCTCGCGCACACCGAGTACGTCATCGAGGGGCGCAGCGAGCTCGATCCCCGGGACATCCTGCGGGAGACGATGTTCGCCCCCACCGTGACCGGCAGCCCGCTGGAGAACGCCTGCCGGGTGATCGCCCGCTACGAGCCCCGCGGCCGCGGCTACTACGGGGGCGTCGCCGCCCTCATCGGCCAGGACGCCGACGGCGCGCGCACCCTGGACTCGGCCATCCTCATCCGTACCGCCGACATCCGGACCTCGGACGTCGACGACACCGGCCACGTCGAGGTCGGCGTGGGCGCGACGCTGGTCCGGCACTCCGACCCCGACGCCGAGGTCGCCGAGACCCGTACCAAGGCCGCGGGCGTGCTCGCGGCGCTGGGTGCCGGCGAGCGGCTCGGCGCACACCCGCTGGTCCGGGAGGCGCTGGTCGGGCGCAACGAGACGATCGCGAACTTCTGGCTCAGCGAGGCCGAGAAGCGCGCGCGGCCCCATCCCATGCTGGACGGCCGCCGGGCGCTGGTCGTCGACGCCGAGGACACCTTCAGCGCGATGCTGGCCCACCAGCTGCGCGCCATCGGCCTGACCGTGGAACTCAGTGGTTTCGACGCGGACCACCACTTCGACGACCACGACCTCGTCGTCATGGGCCCCGGGCCCGGCGATCCACGGGAGACCGACCACCCCAGGATGGCCGAAGTGAGCCGGGCCATCGAGGAGTTGCTGTCCCGGCGCATCCCCTTCCTGGCCGTCTGCCTGAGCCATCAGCTGCTCTGCCGGCACCTCGGGTTCGAACTGCGCCGCCGCGATGTCCCGAACCAGGGCACCCAGCGCGAGATCGACCTGTTCGGCGCGCGCGAACGCGTGGGCTTCTACAACTCCTACTCGGCCCGCGCGCGAGCCGACCGGCTTCAGTGCCCCGGTGTCGGCGAGGTGAAGGTCTGCCTCGACGCCGGCACCGGCGAGGTGCACGCCCTGCGCGGGCCGCACTTCGGCTCGGTGCAGTTCCACCTGGAGTCCGTGCTCACCCAGGACAGCGAGCGCCTCCTGGCCGACCTGCTCGTACCGCTGATGGAGACCGCGGAGGTAGTGAACGTATGAAAGCCACCATCTCCTGGTGGGACCTGACCGGGTCCGGCCAGACCATCGACTCCTTGCGCGTCTACCTGCGCGACGAGGGCGTGGATCCGTGGACGGAGGTCCACGGAATGCGGTTGAAGTTCTGGATCTCCGACCGGGAGACCAACCGCTGGGGCGCCGTGATGCTGTGGGATTCCGATGCCGACCTGACGGCCCCCATGCCGCCGAACCGGGCCACCGAGCTCATCGGACACCCGCCGGCCGTGCGGATGGTGTCCGACGTCGAGGCCATCGTCGAAGGTGTCCACTCCGGCCGGCTGGTCGAACGCGGCCTGGCCTTCGAGACGAGCGTGAAGTCATCGTGAGCGCATCGACGAAGCCCCGGACCGCCGAGGAGTTCACCGCCCCGCCCGCCGAACCCATGGAGCTGCTCCAGACCTGGTTCGACAGCGCCGTCGCGGACGCCGTCCGCGAGCCGGGCGCGCTGGCACTGGCCACCGTCGACACCCGCGGCCACGCCTCCAACCGGATCGTCCAGGTTCTGAAGATCCGCGCGACGGGCCTGGTGTTCGCCAGCCACTCCGACAGCCGCAAGGGCCGGGACCTGGCCGAGACGGGCTGGGCGTCCGGGGTGTTCTACTGGCGCGAGGCCGGCCGCCAGGTGAGCGTGAGCGGCCCGACCCGTCCGCTGCCCGACGAGGAGTCCGAGGCCCTGTGGGCGGCCCGGCCCGTCAGCACGCACCCGATGTCGGTGGCGGCGCACCAGAGCGCGCCGCTGCTGGACGAGGACGCGCTGCGCGAGCAGGCCCGGGAACTGGGCCGGGACGGCTCGGCGCTGCCCCGCCCGGAGCGTTGGCTGGGCTATCTGCTGGAGCCGGCGTCGGTGGAGTTCTGGCAGGCCGACCCGGAGGACCGGTTGCACCGGAGGCTGCGTTACGAGCGCGACGGTTCCGGCTGGCGTACGGACCGGCTCCAACCCTGACCGTGCTCTGGACCGTGGACTCGACAGGAAGAAAGGCAAGTCGATGTGTGGAATGACGGGCTGGGTCTCGTTCGACCGGGATCTGACGCAGCAGCGCGCGCAGTTGGACGCGATGACGCAGACCATGGCCTGCCGGGGACCGGACGCCCGCGGCGCCTGGCTCGACCGGCATGCGGCGATCGGCCATCGAAGGCTGGCGGTCATCGACCTCGAAGGCGGCACCCAGCCCATGGTGGTGCCCACCGACGACGGTCCTGTGACGATCACGTACACAGGTGAGGTCTACAACTACACCGAACTCAGGGCCGAGTTACGTCGTCGGGGCCATCGTTTCCAGACCCGCAGCGACACCGAGGTCGTACTCCACGGCTACCTGGAGTGGGGCGAAGCGGTCGCCGAACGGCTCAACGGCATGTTCGCGTTCGCCGTCTGGGACTCCAGGGTCGAGAAGCTCGTGATGATCCGCGACCGGATGGGAGTCAAGCCGCTCTACTACTCCAGCACCGACGACGGGGTGATCTTCGGCTCCGAGCCGAAGGCGATCCTCGCCAACCCGCTGGCGGACCGCGCCGTGGACCTCGCCGGACTGCGGGAGCTGGTCAGCTTCACCCAGACGCCGGGCAGCGCCGTGTGGTGCGGGATGAAGGAGGTGGTCCCGGGCGGCCTGGTCACCGTCGACCGCTCCGGTCTGCGCGAGCGCCGCTACTGGACGCTGCCCACCCGTCCGCACACCGACGACCAGAAGACCACCGTCGCCACCGTGCGCGAACTGCTCGAGGACATCGTCAGCCGCCAGCTGGTCTCCGACGTCCCGCGCTGCACCCTGCTCTCCGGCGGTCTGGACTCCAGCGTGATCACCGCGCTGGCCGCCGCCAAGCTCGGCCGGCCCGGAGAGCACGGCGAGCCCGGTGAGAAGGTGCGCAGCTTCGCCGTGGACTTCGTCGGACGGGAGAACGACTTCGTCGCCGACGAACTGCGGGGCACGACGGACGCCCCGTACGCGCTGGAGGTGGCCGCGCACGTCGGCTCCCAGCACGAGTCCATCGTGCTCGACCACGCCTCGATCGCCGACCCGGGGGTGCGCCGAGCCGTCATCACCGCGCGGGACAGTCCGCTCAGCCTCGGTGACATGGACAACTCGCTCTACCTGCTGTTCCAGGCCATCCGGGAGCAGTCCACGGTCGCCCTGTCCGGGGAGTCCGCCGACGAGGTCTTCGGCGGGTACAGGTGGTTCCACCAGCCGGAGGTCCAGGCCGCGCAGACCTTCCCCTGGATGGCCGTCTTCGTCAGCGGCGCACGGGCCCAGGTGTCCGATCGGTTCAACGCCGACATCACCGCCGCCCTCGACCTTCCCACCTACATCCGCGACCGGTACTCCGACGCGGTCGGCGAGGTCGAGCGGGCGGAGGGCGAGAGCGACCACGAGATGCGGATGCGGGTGATGTGCCACCTGCACCTGACGCGCTTCGTCCGGATGCTCCTGGAGCGCAAGGACCGGATCAGCATGGCCGTCGGGCTGGAGGTCCGCGTCCCCTTCTGCGACCACCGCCTCGTCGAGTACGTCTACAACACCCCGTGGTCGCTGAAGACCTTCGACGGCAGGGAGAAGAGCCTGCTGCGCGCCGCGACCGCGGACCTGCTGCCGCAGTCGGTGCTGGATCGGGTGAAGGCCCCCTACCCGGCCACGCTGGACCCGCAGTACACGAGCGCGCTGCTGCAGCAGTCCAAAGAGCTGCTCACGACCGACGACCCGGTCTTCGACCTGGTAGACCGCAGCTGGCTGGAGGACATCACGCGGCGTGACTCGGCCACCATGCCGATCGACGTCCGCAACGGCATGGAGCGCGTGCTCGACCTGAGCACCTGGCTGGACATCTACCGGCCCGAGCTGCGGATCTGAACGCGGCCGGGCACCCCACGTCAACGTCCACCCCGGGCACGCCCGGAACACGGAGTGAGGAACACGAGATGGGAACGGAAGACGACCGGTCCAAGGGGCTCGATGCCGACCTCGACCTGCGCGCCCGGCACCGTGCCGTCGTCGCGGACTACATGAGCCGCAAGGGCGAGAACCGGCTGACGCGCTACCTGCTCTTCACCGAGGACGGCAGCGCCGGCCTGTGGACCAGCGACACCGGCGAACCGATCAACTCCCAGGGACACGAGAAGCTCAAGGCGCACGGCGAGTGGTCGCTGCGCATGTTCCCCGACTGGGAATGGAAGAACGTCGAGATCTTCGAGACACAGGACCCCAACAGGTTCTGGGTCGAGTGTGACGGGGAGGGAGAGATCCTCTACCCGGCCTACCCGCCCGGCTACTACCGGAACCACTTCATCCACTCGTTCCTGCTCGAAGACGGCAAGATCAAGCAGCAACGCGAGTTCATGAACCCGTTCCAGCAGCTGCGTGCGCTGGGCATCGAGGTGCCGAAGATCAATCGCGGCGGGATCCCCACCTAGGGACTTCCCACCACTCGTTCACACGGACAGCAAGGAGCATCAGGTGGGATCTCAGCTCAACCCGTACATCGCCTTCGACGGCAACGCCCGGCAGGCGATGGAGTTCTACCACGACGTCCTCGGCGGCAAGCTGGAGCTGGGCACGTTCGGCGACTTCGGCTCGCCGGAGTCGCCCGACCCCGACAAGATCATGCACGCCACACTCATCACCGCGGACGGCTTCACGGTGATGGCGTGGGACGTCCCGGAGCGGGTCCCCTTCAACCCGGGCACCAACGTCGCGCTCTACCTCGGCGGCGACGACGCGGGCCTGCGCGAGTACTTCGGGAAGCTGTCCGTCGGCGGCACCGTGTCACTGCCCCTCAAGAAGCAGATCTGGGGCGACGAGGCCGGCACGCTCGTGGACAGGTTCGGGATCACCTGGATGTTCAACATCACCCAGCGGCAGTCCTGATCGCCCGCGGGGCCACTGGGTTCGAAGGAGCCGGGAACCGATGACGGACGGGTTGGACGACAGGCTGGACCGGATCGGGCGGCACCCCTTCCGCGCGAAGTTCCGGCTGCGCGGAAGGGATCGCGCGGTGGTCGACCTGCGCGGGATCACGACCGTCCGCAAGCACGCCGAGGATCTGATCGGTCGCAGGCTGGCGCCGGCCGAACCGCACAACGACGGCCGTCAGACGCCCTACCGAGGGCATCCCGTCTTCGTCGCCCAGCACGCCACCGCGACGTGCTGCCGTACCTGCCTCGCGCGCTGGCACGGCATCCCCGCCGGCCACGCACTCGACGACGCCGAGCGGGCCTACGTCGTGGAGGTGATCTGCCGGTGGATCGTGAGGCAGTACGAGGCTTCACCGTGAGAGGCAAGTCAAGTCGTGTCGCCAAGCGTGAGGTGAGGACTCCATGACAGTCGACGTGCAGGCCACTCGGGACGTGGTCGACATCATCACCGGAGGATGGAGGGCGCAGGCGCTCTACACCGCGGTCAGACTCGGACTGCCCGACCACATCGAGGCCGGCCGTGACACCGACGCCGAACTGGCCAAGGCGACCGGGGCGGACGAGCAGGGCATTCACCGTCTGATGCGCCTGCTGGTGGCGATGGGCATATTCGAGGGCAGCGACTCCACCGGCTACCGCGGTACCCGGGTGAGCGCCGCCCTCCTCGAAGGCCCCCAGTCCCTGGGCGACATGTGCCTGCTGTACGGCGAGGAGTTCTACGCCGCGTGGGGTCACGCCCACCACGCCGTCAGCACGCGGAGCTCGGGATTCGAAGTCGCCTACGGCCGGTCGTTCTACGAGTACCTGGGCCAGGACCCGGCCACCGCCCGCCGGTTCCAGGTCACCATGAACGCCGCGAGCATGTTCTTCCACCAGGTGCCCGAGGTCTTCGACTTCTCCGGCAGGAAGGTCGTGGACGTCGGTGGCGGCGGCGGGCACCTGCTCGCCACGATCCTCGGCGCCACGCCGGACGCCCAAGGCACGCTCTTCGACCGCGAGCACATGATGCCCAAGGCGCGTGAACACCTGTCCGCCACCGTCGGCCTGGACCGGGCCGAGCTGGTCGGGGGCGACATGTTCCAGGGCGTCCCGGCGGGCGGGGACGTCTACATCCTCTGCCGGGTGCTGGCCGGCCACGACGACGAAGCCGTCGTCGGTGTCTTCGAGAACTGCCGCCACGCCATGGCGGACTCCTCCTCGCGGCTGCTGATCCTCGACCGGTTCGTCGAGGACGAGAACTCCACCGTTCTGCCCGCCCTGTGGGACCTGCACCTCCTGGTGACGACGGGCGGCGAACACCGCACCCTCGACCGGATCACGCACCTGCTGGACCGCGCCGGCCTGGAGATCACCGGGACCGCGGAGCTGCCCATGGAGACGACCGCCCTGATCGCCGCACCGCACACCCCGTAACGGCAGGCAGGCACGCAGAACGTGCGCAACAGCGCGAACAGGAGACCTCGGTGCTCAAGTTGGCAACGATCGGCGTCTACGGCTTCGACGGCGATTCCTTCCTGGAACGACTACGGCAGGCGGACGTGCGCCTGCTGCTCGACGTACGTCAGCGCCGCGGAGTGCGCGGACCGGACTACGCCTGGGCGAACTCACTCCGGCTGCAGGCGGCCCTCGCGGAGGCCCGGATCGCCTACCGGCACCACCGCGAACTCGCCCCGACCACCGAACTGCGTCACCTTCAGTACGCCGAGGACGACCGCCAGGGGGTCGGCAAGCGCTCCCGCCGCGAGCTCGCCGCCGAGTACACCCGCCGCTACACGGCCGAGATCCTCGGCCCGGCCGACCTCGATCCGATCGTGGCGGCTCTTCCGAGCAGCGGCATCGCGTCGCTGTTCTGCGTCGAGCGCGACCCCGAGGCGTGCCACCGCTCGCTGGTCGCCCAGCGGCTGGCCGAGGAGCACCACATCACCATCGAGCACCTGAGGCCGCTGTGACGGACGACATCCCCGGGGCCGGCAGGCCGCGACCGCGGATCGCGGTGTTCGCCGGGCCCACGGCGACGATCCTGAACACACCGGACCTGGTCACGTCGAACAAGGCCCGCGCACGCCACGGTCTGCCGCCGCGCCCCTGCCGGTTCGACACCCTGCGTCCCCAACGGCTCGCGGCGCCCGTGACGTTGTACGTCGAGGCGTTCAGCGCGCACCCCCTCGAACGGGAGGCGGCCGGCCTGTACGCCCCGGCGGACGGCTGGCTCGACGAGGACGGCACGTTCCACGCCGAGCAGCCGTCCGACGACGCCACACCGGTGTACGTCGTCGAACTCGACCCCGCCGACGGTCTCTACCCCCTTCCCTACATGGGGAGGCAGGCAGACGGATCCGCATGGGAGGAGACCTCGACCGCACCGTACGCACCTCCGGAAGCCGGCCGGCAGACGTTCTACCCCGACGCCCGACGCCTCTACGAGGAGATCGAGCGGTTCGGCCTGGCCGACTACGGCACCCCCGTCGAGCTGGGGTCCGTCGCCGACTTCGAGTTCTTCCGGGCCGCTCCGTCCGGCGGATACACCACGGGTCCCGCATCCGAGCGCCTCGGGCAGGACTTCTTCGTCTACTACCCGTACCACCTCCAGAGCGAGCCCGGTCTGGCGGACCTCGCCCGGGCGACCAACCAGGTCCAGTCCGTCCTCGCCACGGGCGAGTTCGCCGGCGTCCAGTGGCTGGAGGGGAGCCCGACCGTCGACGAGACCCTGTACTGGCTCGGACTGCTCGTCGACACGAAGGTGCCGCTCGTCGGACACGCGGCGCAGCGCCGCCACCAGTCCCTGAGCGCGGACGGCGACCGCAACGTGGTGGACGGCGTGAAGTTCATCGCGTCGGGCGTCACCCTGGACGAACGGGGCGAGGACCGCGTCGGTGCCTGCGTGATCGTCGACGAACTCGTCTACTCGGCCCGGGACGTGACCAAGGTCGACGCCCGGCCGGGCGGCTACGAGGTCACCGGCGGCCACGGCGGAATAGTCGCCGACCTCGGCGGCTACGGCCCCCCGCAGCTCACCTACCTTCCTGCCCGCAAGCACACCCACCGCTCGGAACTGCGCCTCACCGTGCTCCCCGAGCGGGTGGCCGGCGTCGCCGGGAGCCTGGACTCGGGCGTCTTCTCGGTCGACGTCGAGACGAAGGACGCCGGGGGACTCCTGCCCACCGCCGTGCCGCACGTCTCGATCACCAAGTACAGCCGGTACGCCGCGACGGGAACCGGCACCGACGATCCGCCCGTCGCCGAGGAGGAGGTCGAGATCCTCGCCCGGATCGACGCCAACCTCGCCGGCGCGCCCCTGTCCGGTTTCGTGTGCGAAGGCATGTCGCCGTTCGGGATGGCCGACCCGACGAGGAACGCGGCGCTGAGCGTCGCCGTCTTCGCCGGCATGCCGGTGGTCCGCACGGGCCGCGGCAACACCGGAGGCATGGCGTACCGCACCGACCCGACGTTCATCTCGGGCAACAACCTCACCGCCACCAAGGCACGCATGCTGCTCATGGCCGCACTGCTCAAGTTCGGTGCCCTGCCCCCGGCCGCGGACCCCTTCGACCCGACCCCCGACGAGCGCGCGGCCACCGAGAAGGCGGTCGGCCAGTACCAGGCCCTGTTCGACACCCACTGACCCGCAGCACACCTTCGAGAACGGAACCCATGGGTACGTACGAGTACGTGGTGGCCGACGTCTTCACCGACGTCCCGCTGGAAGGAAACCCGACCGCGGTCTTCCTCGACGCCTCCGGCCTCTCGGCCGCACGCATGCAGCAGATCGCACAGGAGATGCACCTGTCCGAGACCGTCTTCGTCCTGCCCGCGCAGGACGACGGCGATGTGCGGGTCCGCATCTTCACCCCGGTGAACGAGCTGCCGTTCGCCGGACACCCCACCCTGGGCACGGCCGTGGTGCTCGGCGAGTCGCACGAGGCGAAGGAACTCCGCATGGAGACCGCCAAGGGCACCGTGGCGTTCGAACTGGAGCGTGACGACGACGGCCGGACCGTCGCCGCCGGCATGTGGCAGCCCCTCCCGACGTGGGAGCCCTACGACCGCGCGGAGGAACTGCTCACCGGTCTCGACCTGGTGGCCACCGGCAGCACTCTGCCGGTCGAGGTCTACGACAACGGGCCGCGGCACGTGTTCGTCGGCCTGGACAGCGTGGCCGCGCTCTCCGCCCTGGAGCCGGACCAGAGGATGCTCGCGAGGCTGCCCGACATGGCCGCCAACTGCTTCGCGGGCTCGGGGACCCGGTGGCGGCTGCGCATGTTCTCCCCCGCCTACGGCGTGGTCGAGGACGCGGCCACCGGCTCGGCCGCCGGCTCCCTCCCCGTACACTTGGCCCGGCACGGACTGATCCCGTTCGGGGAGTGGATCGAGATCCGCCAAGGGGTGGAGATGGGGCGTCCTTCGACGATGCGGGCTCGCGCGACGGGGACGCCGGAACGGATCGATTCTGTCCAGGTGGCGGGGTCCGCCGTGGTCGTCGCCCGTGGAACGCTGTACGCGTAGCCGCCGAGATCGTATGAGTGACCTGACTGCACAGGAAGGGCCGCCGCGCGTGTCCATGGCCGCTGAGGACGACGGGCTGTTCGCGTTACCCACGTCGTCTAACGACACTCCGCCCGCCGAGCCCGTAAGGGCCGGCGCACCGCTGGCGGTACGGATGCGACCGCGCACGCTCGCCGAGGTGGTCGGCCAGGCGCACCTGCTGCGGCCCGGCTCGCCGCTGCGGCGGCTGGCGGAGGGCGGGGAGGCGGCGTCGGTGCTGCTCTACGGTCCGCCCGGCACCGGGAAGACGACCCTCGCGCGGCTGCTCGCCGATGCGGCCCACCGGCACTTCGTCGCCCTCTCGGCGCTGTCCAGCGGGGTGAAGGAACTGCGCGACGTGATGAACGACGCGCGCCATCGCCGCGACCGCCAGAACCGGCAGACGGTGCTGTTCATCGACGAGGTGCACCGATTCTCCAAGACCCAGCAGGACGCGCTCCTCGGCGCCGTGGAGGACAGGCTCGTGCTGCTCGTCGCGGCCACGACCGAGAACCCGTCGTTCTCGGTGGTGGCCCCGCTGCTCTCCCGCCTGCTGGTACTGCGACTGGAGTCCCTGAGCGAGGACGAGGTCCGCGCGTTGTTGCGCCGTGCCGTGCGTGACGAGCGGGGCCTCCGCGGTGCGGTCACGCTGTCCCCCGAGGCCGAGGACGCCCTCGTACGCCTCGCGGCCGGCGACGCCCGCAGTGCGCTGACCGCTCTGGAGGCGAGCGCCGACGGGGTGACCGGCACCGGCGGCACGGTGGTCGACGTGTCCGCGGTGGAGCGGGCCGTCGCCGAGACGACCGTCCGCTACGACCGGCAGGGCGACCAGCACCACGACGTCGTCAGCGCGTTCATCAAGTCGATCCGCGGCTCGGACCCCGACGCCGCGCTGCACTACCTGGCCCGCATGCTCGTGGCCGGGGAGGACCCGCGGTTCATCGCGCGGCGGCTGGTGGTGCACGCCAGTGAGGATGTCGGGCTGGCCGACCCCACGGCACTGCAGGCCGCCGTCGCGGCGGCGCAGACGGTCCAGCTCATCGGCATGCCCGAGGCCCGCCTCGCCCTGGCGCAGGCCACGGTGCACCTGTCCATGGCGCCGAAGTCGAACGCGGTGATCGTCGGAATCGACGAGGCGATGGCCGACGTCCGGGCGGGCGCCGTCGGCGAGATCCCCGCCCATCTGCGGTACGGCCGCTATGCCGGCGCCAGGGAACTGGGCAACGCGATCGGCTACCGCTACCCCCACAGGCTCCCCGAGGGAGTCCTGGAGCAGCAGTACCCGCCGGACGACCTGGTGGGCACGGACTATTACCGCCCCACGCAGCACGGCGGGGAGCGCGTCCTGCACGAGCGCCTCATCAAGCTCCGCCGTGCCGTCCGCGGCGAGGAGGGGTAACGCCCGCTGCCCGTGCCGGCTCACGGGCACGGGCAGCGGAGGAGACGAGGTCACATCACGCGACAGCGGTGCCCTCGAGCTCGACCATCTGGCCGGGGATCGCCAGGCGCGTCACACCGAGCATGGTGGTCGTCGGCGCGACCTGGGCGGCGCCCAGTCGGCCCGCCAGCACACCGTAGTGCTGGAAGAGCAGGTCGACGTCAGTCGTGTAGACGTTGAGCCGGACGAGGTTGGAGAGGGACATGCCGGCCTCGGCGAGCACCGCCTCGATGTTGTCGATGCTCAGCGCCAACTGCGCCGCCATGTCACCATCGTGCTCGGGCTTGCCCTCCTTGCTCATCGCGGTCTGCCCCGAGATGTACAGGGTCCGCGAGTGCCCGGAGACGACCTCACCCTGGTTGAAGCCCATCTCGACCGACCACGACACCGGGTTGACCGCGTTACGTTCCATTGCCGACTCGCTCCATCCACTCGGTTCACTGAGTACGTACGTTCAACAAATCGGCATCCGCCGGGCTTTGTCGTCGCACAAAGGAGCCTTCCAGCAATACGTGACATCCTCGGTCATGTATTTCGTTAGAGTTTTCGCATGCGCGCCGACCGGTTGGTTTCCCTGGTGCTTCTGCTGCGTCAGCGCGGTCGGATGACCGCGGAGACACTGGCTCGTGAGCTGGAGGTCTCCACCCGCACGGTGCTGCGCGACATCGAGGCGCTGTCTGGGGCGGGCGTCCCGGTGTACGCCGAGCGCGGCCGGCACGGTGGTTTCGCCCTGTTGCCCGACTTCCAGACGGCGCTCACCGGACTGAATCACGACGAGGCGCTCGCCCTGCTCGTGGCCGGATCACGGCGCGGCGCACAGCTGTTCGGCCTCGGTTCGGCGCTCGCCTCGGCCATGCTCAAGGTGGTCGACGCGTTGCCCGAGGGTCTTCGGGACACGGCGGCCGATGCGGCGCGGCGATTACTCATCGACCCGGAGACCGACCTCCTCTCGCGCCGCACGGCCACCGAGGAGATGCCCGACGCCATCGTGGCCGAGGTCCGGCGCGCGGTGTTCGCCGGACACAAGTTGCGCATCCACTACGCGGCAGCGGGCCAGGCCCCGAAGTGGCGCACGGTGGACCCGATCGGCCTGGTCACCGTACGGGAACAGGGTTATCTGCTGGCCAAGAGAGCCGGCGAGGACCGCACCTACCGGCTGTCCCGGGTGCTGGCCGCCGAAGAACTCGACGAACCCGCGCAGCGACCGGAAACCGTCGACCTGGACCGGGCCTGGCAGGAACGTAACGCGCGGTTCCGGACCGGCGGTGACAAGGTCGCCGTGCTGGTACGGGTGAATCCGGCACGGCGGGAGCACCTGGTCGGCACCGCCCTGGCCGTCTGCGCCGAGGAAGCCCACGCGGACGGCTGGCTGCGGCTGAACGTGATCTTCCAGGATTCGCGCCATGCCGAATGGGCCCTGTGGCAGCACGCCATGGACGCCGAAGTCCTGGCCCCGCAGTGGCTGCGCACCTCCCTGTGCGACCGCGCCGCCGCGGTCGCCGCCCGCTACGGTTCGCCGTCCCGAGCGGCCCGGTGCCCCGTTCCGGACTGACCCCACCAGGGCCTTGAGAGCGTCCCTCAGCCCGTGGCGGGTGAGGGGCTCACCGCGCCGGTGCGGCGCCCACTCGCGCGTCGACCCGCTGGAAGCCGAGGGAGAGTCCGTCCCCGCCGCCCAGCGAGGCGAATTCGGCGTCGATCGCTCGACTTCATCTGTACGGACATGCCGGCCTCCCTGGCCCGATCGTCGGTGGACACTCGCGATCACCCGAGAAGCGGCCCGGCCCAAAATCGTTCGACTGTCAGGCCCTGCGCGGCCATGATCCGCATCCATGACGACCTCGCCGCAGTTTCTGGCCCGGGCCGCCGCCCGCAACAACGCCGAGTGGTGCGCGGCGATGTGCCGGGCGCACGGTGTGGCGAGTGAGTTCGGGGGCGAGGCGTGGGCCGCCGCGGGGCGGGCGCCGCTCTACTACCCCGACGCGGTGACGCTGGAGCCGGGCGCCGACCCGGACGCGCTCGTGGCTCGGGTCGACATGGGCTCGCCCGGCGCCTCGGTCAAGGACAGCTTCGCCGATCTCGATCTGACGGGGGCCGGGTTCCGGGTGCTGTTCGAGGCGCGGTGGATCCACCGTCCGGCGGGTGCGGCCGCGCCCGCCCGCGCCCCCGGGCCGACGGATCTCGCGTGGGACGTGGTGCGCGATCCGGACGCGCTGCGCGCCTGGGCACTGGCCTGGGACGGCGGCGCCGGGAACGCGGGCCTCTGGCGGGACGGGCTGCTCGCCGGCCCGGAGACCTTCGTGATCGCGGGGCGGTCCGGTGACGGGCGCGTCGTCACCAGAGCGGTGGCCACCCGTGGCGCGCACCTGGTCGGCGTCTCCAACGTCTTCGGGCGGGAGGGCGGGCCCGACACGGCCTGGCCGGGCCTGCTGCACCTGCTCGGTCGGCTCTTCCCCGCCCTGCCCGTGGTCGGTTACGAGAGCGGCGACGACCTGCGGACCGCCCTCCGGCACGGCTTCGAGCCGGCCGGCCCGTTGCGGGTGTGGCTGCACGGCGGGTAGCGGCGGGACCCGCCACCCGCTACCGCGGCTTGTACGCCAGGAACGTGCCGATCTGCCGCTTGGTCCCCTCGTCCGGCTCCTGCACCACACGCGTCGTGATGACCAGCCCGGCCCGGTGCAGCAGTTCGGCGATCCGCTCCGGCGGCAGCAGGTACGACTCGTAGGACACCGGGTGGTCGCCGTAGGCGTGCGACGGACGCAGGTGCTCGCCGCCGCCCACCGGGCCGGCCAGCATCAGCCGGCCGCCGGGTGCGAGGGTGCGGTGGAACTCGGCGAACACGGTCGGCAGCCACTGCGGCGGGGTGTGGTGGGTGGAGTAGTACGCCAGGATGCCGCCGAGTTCGCCGCTGCCGATCTCCAGAGCGGTCATCGAGCCGACGGTGAAGCGCAGATCCGGGTACGCCTCCCGGGCCAGCCCGACCATCTCCGGCGACACGTCCACGCCGAACACCGGCACGCCCAGGGCGGCCAGATGTGCCGTCACCTTGCCCGGGCCGCAGCCGAGGTCGGCCACCGGCCCGGGGTGCGGCGGCCGGACGAGCTCGGCGAAGGCGGCCAGCATCGCGCGCGACACCGGGTCCAGCTCGGCCGGCTGCTTGACGAGCCGGGCATAGTCGGCGGCGACGGTGTCGTACGACTCCCGGACGGCGGTGAGGTGGGAGGGCTCGGTCATGCCGTGAAGGTAGACGACGGCGCTGACAGGGCCGGGCCGTCACGCCGAGCGAGCACATGCCGGTCCCCCGCCCGTACTCCTCCGCCCGCCCCCGGCCGGTACTCCCACGCCAGTACGCCGCTTTACTTCCCCTGTAAGACGCCACCGCCACCCCCCGCCCGGCACGGTGGCAGCGTGAAGCCGAAGCTGATGCCCCGTCCGATTCCCGTCCTGAAGCCCTGGGGCCCGGCCAGGCGGGGCAGGAGGCTGAGGGCACCCGCCCGGCGTGCCCTCCAGGACGCCTGAGCCGGTATCCCACTGTTCCTAACAGCACGGGAATTTGCCTAAAACTATTAGGCAGATGCACACTACCTTCTGGCAGAAGGGAGTGGCCGTATGGCACGCGTAGGACTGACACCGGAACGCCTGACCCGGGCAGGTGCCGAGCTGGCCGACGAGGTCGGATTTGATCAGGTGACCGTCTCGGCGCTCGCCCGCCGGTTCGACGTCAAGGTCGCGAGTCTGTACTCGCACGTGAAGAACTCCCAGGATCTCAGGACCCGGATCGCCCTGCTCGCGCTCACGGAACTCGCCGACCGGGCCGCCGACGCCCTGGCCGGGCGGTCCGGCAAGGAAGCCCTGGCCGCCCTCGCGAACGTCTACCGCGACTACGCCCGGGAACACCCCGGCCGTTACGCCGCCGCCCAGCTGCGGCTCGACCCGCAGACGGCGGCGGCGAGCGCCGGCGTCCGGCACGCGCAGATGACCCGGGCGCTGCTGCGCGGCTACGACCTGACCGAACCGGACCAGACCCACGCGGTCCGGCTGCTGGGCAGCGTCTTCCACGGGTACGTCAGCCTGGAGATGGGCGGCGGGTTCAGTCACAGCGCTCCCGACACCGACGCCACCTGGGCCCGGATCCTCGACGCCCTCGACGCGCTGCTGCGCAACTGGCCCGCGCCCCCCACCGACCCCCGAGGCTGACACCCATGCACACCGAGCACGACTGGATCACCACCCCCCTCACCGCGGACCTGCTGCGCGGCGCCCTCGACCTGGAGCGCACCGAACACGGGCTGCTCCCGCACCGCCTGCCCGCCCGGGTCCGCGCGCAGAACACCAACGCCCAGCTGGCCATGGCCGAGGCCCAGCCGTCCGGCGTACGGCTGGCGTTCCGCACCGCCGCGACCGCCGTCGAACTGGACACGCTGCGCACCAAGCGCGACTACGCCGGTTTCCCGCCCCGGCCGGACGGCCTGTACGACCTGCTCGTCGACGGGCGCCCGGCCGGCCAGGCCGCGGGGACGGGCGGCAACGTCCTCACGATCGACATGGCCACCTGGGACGGCGAGGTCACGCCGGGCCCGGTCGGCACCGTCCGCTTCACCGGGCTGCCCGCGCGCGAGAAGGACGTCGAGATCTGGCTGCCGCACAACGAGACCACCGAGCTCGTCGCCCTGCGCACCGACGCGCCCGTGGAGCCGGTGCCGGACCGGGGCCGGAGGGTGTGGCTGCACCACGGCAGTTCGATCAGCCACGGCTCCGACGCCGCGAGCCCGACCGCCATCTGGCCCGCGATCGCCGCGTTGCGCGGCGGCGTGGAACTGATCAACCTCGGTCTGGGCGGCAGTGCGATGCTCGACCCGTTCACCGCGCGCGCCATGCGGGACACCCCGGCCGACCTGATCAGCGTGAAGATCGGCATCAACATCGTCAACGCGGACGCGATGCGGCTGCGCGCGTTCGGTCCGGCCGTGCACGGTTTCCTCGACACGATCCGCGACGGGCACCCTGACGTCCCGCTGCTGGTCGTCTCCTCCGTCCACTGCGCCATCCACGAGAGCACGCCCGGGCCGACGGCCCCGGACATCAGCGCGCTCGGCGAGGGCCGGCTGCGGTTCGCCGCGATGGGCGACCCGGCGGAGGTGCCCGCCGGGAAGCTGACGCTCGGCGTCATCCGGGAGGAACTGTCCCGCATCGTCCGGCAGCGCGCCGCCGAGGACCCGAACATCCACTACCTCGACGGCCTCGACCTCTACGGCGCCTCCGACGCGGCCGAACTCCCCCTCCCCGACGAGGTCCACCCGGACGCCGCCACCCACCGCCGCATCGGCGAACGCTTCCACGCCCTGGCCTTCACCGGGAACGGCCCCTTCGCCCCGGCCTCGTGACCGCGTGACCTCGCGCGGCGGCGTCCACAGCCTGGGGACGCCGTCGCGCCTTGCGGCCCGGTCGGCAGGTCAGAACGGCAACGGCCGCCCCCGCACCACCTCCAGCCGTGTCACCGCCCGCGTGAGCACCACGTAGAGCCGGTGCAGTCCCCGTTCCTCCGCCTCGGCGATCGCCGCCGGCTCGATGGCCACGACATGGTCGTACTCGAGGCCCTTGACGACGCTCGCCGGTACCAGGGACACCCGCGCGCCGAGTTCCTCCGGGCCCGCCGCGTCGAGGCCGGCCGCGTCCAGGGCCGCCCGGATCCGGGGCACGTCCGCGTCCGCTGCGACGACCCCGATCGAGCCCTCCCGCGCCAGTGCGTCCCGGACGGCCTCGACGACCGCGCCGGGCACGCCGTCCGGGTCCGTCTCGCGCATCCGCAGCTCCCCGTCCCCGCGCAGCGAACGGGCCGCCGGTACGTCCACGTCCAGCCGCTCCAGCAGCCGGTTGGCGAGGGCGACGACCGCGCGCGGCACGCGGAAGCCGGTGGTCAGCTCGACCACGGCCGCGTCCGGTTTCCCCAGGTGCGCCAGGACGGCCGACCACGACCGTGCCGCCCACGGTGTCGTCCCCTGCGCCAGGTCCCCCAGGACCGTCAGCGAGCCGAAGCGCGCCCGGCGGGCGATGGCCCGGCACTCCATCGGGGACAGGTCCTGCGCCTCGTCGACGACGACGTGCCCGTACCCTTCCGGGTGCTCGATCAGCCCGGCGACCTCGTCGAGGAGTACCAGGTCGGCGGCCGACCAGCGCGCCGACTTCCACGACCGGGGCGGCTTGCGCCACAGCAGCGCCCGCTGCTCGTCGGGGTCCAGCAGCCCGTCGGCGGCCTCCGCCAACACCCCGGGGTCGGTGAGCAGTTCCGCCACGACCTCCTCGGGCCGCACCCGGGGCCAGACGGCGTCGACGTACGCGGACACGGGCCGGGCCCGCTCGATCCGGCGCACCCAGGCGTTGGGGGGCGGCCCGGCCCGGCGTTCGGCCTGCTCGCGCAGGCACCGCACGATCCGCGCCCGCACCCGCTCCCGCCCGACCCCGTACGGCGGTTCCTCCTCCCGTACGTCCGCCACGATCCCCTCCAGGGTCTGCGCCGGCACCCGCCAGCGGTACGACCCGTCCGGCACGGCGAGGGAGCCGGCCCCCTCGGCGCGCACCCTCGCGTACAGCGCCCGCCGCAGCACCTCGGCCATCCGTGCGTCGTGCTTGACGACGGCGGCCGCCGGCTCGTCGAAGCCCCTTACCGGATGCCGCGCGATCTCCTCGGCCGGCGTCGACTGCCGCACGCCGGTCTCGCCCAGGGACGGCAGGACCTCCGCGATGTACGACAGGAAGGTGCGGTTGGGCCCGAGGATCAGCAGACCGCCGCGGCGGATGCGCTGCGGGTACGTGTAGAGCAGATACGCGGCCCGGTGCAGCCCGACGGCGGTCTTGCCGGTGCCGGGCGCCCCCTGCACGCACACCGACACCGCCAGGTCCCCCCGTACGAGGTCGTCCTGCTCGGGCTGGATGGTCGCGGCGATGTCCCGCATGGGCCCGACGCGCGGCCGTTCGATCTCCCGGGCGACGATCTCGCTGGTCCGCGCCTCGCCCTGCCCCAGGTGCTCGTCCTCCAGGCCGGTGAGGTCGGCGGAGTCGCCCCGGCTGCCGGGCGCCCACCCGAACCGGCGGCGCACGGCGACGCCCTGCGGGTCGCGGGCCGAGGCCTGGTAGAAGGCGCGGGAGACGGGTGCACGCCAGTCGACGACGAGGGGCGGCTCGGCCGGATGCTCGGAGATCCGCAGCCGGCCGATGTGCAACTGCCCGTCCTCCCCCCGCAAGGCCCCGAAGAACAAGGGGCCCTCGGGCAGCTCACGCAGCGCCTTGGCCTGGCTGCGCAGCCGGTACCCGAGCACCTCGGCATCGGCGCCGGACGCGGACACGTCCTCCCCGATGACGACCTGCTCCCCGGCCCCCTCGACCATCGCGGCGAGGGCGGCCCGGCAGCGGTCGTGGTGGGCGCGTTCACGGTCGAGGACATGCTGAAGGGCAGGCTCGGTCGACGTCATTCCACAGAGCGTACCGCGAAAACGTGACCTGGTTAAATTGATTACCGAGTATCGCTCCGGATGCCGGGCGGCAGCCCCGCCGCCAGCCACCCGAACGCCCGCTCCGCCGCCGCCACCGCGTCCGCCCGTACGTCCGCCACCCGCTCCCCCGCCGCGATCCGCCGCCAGTTCTCCAGCGCGAGGATCCGCCGCACTGCCATGATCTGCCCGGCCGCGAGCCGCGCGTCCAGATCACCCCCGAGCGCCTCGGCGAGCGCGGCCTCGGACCGCTCCTGGTGCGTGTACGCCCGGGCGACCAGGGAGGGCGTCCCGTAGAGCAGCCGGTGGAAGGCGAGCACCCGGGGATCGTCGTTGAGCCCGGTCACCGGATCGCACCGCTCCAGCCCCTGAAGGAAGTGCCGCCGCAGCGCCTCCACGGGGTCCCCTTCGGCCTCCGCCACCACACGTGCCGCCTCGCCCTCGTGGTCGGCGATCCGATGCAGGACCAGGTCCTCCTTCGCCGGGAAGTACCGGAACAGCGTCGGCTTGGAGATCTCGGCCGCCGCCGCCACCTCGGCGACGGACACCGCGTCGAACCCCTTCTCCAGGAAGAGCCGGATCGCGATGTCCGACACGACCTGGTACATCCGCTGCTTCTTGCGCTCCCGCAGCCCGATCTCACTCATGCGGCGAGCCTACGCAGTGGCGCGCGGCCGGCTTCCGCGTCAGGACGTGTGCCAGCGGACCAGCGCGGCCATGATCTGCGAGCGGCTCGGCACCTGCGCCAGGCCGAGCGGCCGCGCCGCGGCGGTGAGGATCTTCTGGAGCTTGCCGGCGGCCACGGGCAGGGCCATCCAGTTGAAGGCCGCGTCCTCGCGCAGGGACAGCGACACCCGGATGACATCGGTGAAGACCGACTGCGCCCGCTTGAAGTCGAGGATCAGCGGCAGGTCCCGCTCCCACCCGGCCGAACTGCCCGGTCGGATCCCCTCGACCAGGTCGCACCACTCCCGGACCATACGGCTCTCCTGGTCGCCCGGGTAGCGCATCAGGTACAGGTGGGTGGCCAGGTCGTAGAGCGGATCGCCCAGCATCGCCAGCTCCCAGTCGATGGCCCAGAGCCGGCCCCCCGGGTCGAGGACGAAGTTCTCCCGGTGCAGATCCGCGTGCAGGAGGCAGAACGGGCGCTTCTGGAGCCCGAGGACGCGCTCCCGGAGCAGGGTGAACGATTCCTCCGAGATGCCGAGCGCCTGGAACAGACCGGCGAACTCCGCGTGGTTCTTCCGGTAGACCTGCTCCTCGACGAAGACGACCAGCCGCTCCAGAAAGCCGTCGCTGTCCCCGTCCTCGGCGCGGTCGCGGTCCTCACAGCGCCGCTCCACCCGCAGCATGTCCGGCGTGACCCGGACCATCTCCCGGAAGAGATCGACGATCTGCCGGAACACCGCGTCGGGTACGCGTCGCCCCGGCCGCCGCTGTTCCCCGAGCGTCCGCCCCTCGATGAAGCCCTGCAATCCCATGCCGGCGACCTCGACGATGCCCGGCACGCGGCTGATGTGCTCCTGGAGGGCGCGCAGCAGTGCCTCCTCCGACCTGAAGCACCGCCGGTCGAACCACAGGATCTCGGAGCGCGGCTCACGGACCTTGACGGATCGTGTCCCACCGGGCAACGCGAGGACGTAGGTCTCGTGGTGGTACCCCTTGAGCGGCCCCTTGACCAGGCTCGGGTCGCCGCTCATCTCGACTGCTCGCTGCCGAGCACCGGAGACCGATGGGGGTGTCATTGGGTGGTTCAGCCTGCCCCGGTGGTGCGGATGGTGTAAGGGGGAAGGCACGTTACTCCACCGGACGCCGTCATCAGGGGAGAACCGGGCTATCGACCCGAACTCCCCCCTCCCAGGTGAACCGGCGCCCCCTAGCCGCGCAGCAACGCCAGCACCGGCTCCAGGGATTCGATCACGGTGTCGGCTCCCGCGTCCTTCAGGATCTTGGCCTTGCGGGGGTTGCTCGCGTACCCGAGGAACGGCACCCCGGCCCGGACGGCGGCCTCGTGGTCCGAGGGGGCGTCGCCGATCATCAGGGCGTCGGCCGGGGCGGCGCCCATGGCGTTCAGCGCCCGGTTGAGGCAGTGGGGGTCCGGCTTCAGGTGGTGGAGTTCCTGGGCGCGGCCGTAGATGTGCGGGGCGAAGCAGCCGGCGATGCCCCGGCCCTCGAGGTACGTGCGCACCACCCGCGGGGAGTTGTTGGTGGTGATGGCGAGGCCGGAGCCCACCGCGGACCAGGTGCGTATGAGCGGATCCGCGTACGGGGTCGGCATCGCGGAGGACGCGGCCCGCAGCTCCTCCTGGGTGAGACGTTCCTCCAGCTCCGCCACGAGGTCGCTGCCGGGATGCCGGCGGTCCACGGCGCGCAGGACGACCTGCGGGTCGAGCGTCTCGCGTTCCCTCTCCGTGAGCAGGCCGTGCAGCCCCCGGCCCTCCAGCCAGGCCACCAGGTCGGTCGCCACCCCGTCCGCCGAGTGCCTGGCGAACAGCCGGCAGATGGGCCCGTCGAAGTCCCACAGCACGACACGGGCGCCTTTGATCAGAGTCGGAAGATGGTACTGATCGTTCTCGTTCTCGACTGTCACCGAACCAGTCTGCGTCGTATCAGGAGTCACTAGGAGAGTGTCAGGTCCGTGGTGATGGTTTCCCAGAGGGCGTCGAACCACTTCTGGGATTCCTGCACGAAAGCCGCGTCCCGCAGACCCGCCCGCTTCACGAAGGAGAAGAGGAGGGACTGGGAGCCGAGGACGTCGTACATGTCCAGGGTCCGGCTGCCCCACTCCTCCTCTCGCCTGGTCAGCATGTAGTAGCCGATCAGCGCCTCCTCCCCGTTGAGCAGGTACAGCTTGACCGGCGGGGTGAAGGGCAGCGCGCGGAACGTGACGTGCACGTCGATGCCGTGCGTGGAGCGCAGGGCGAGCAGGTTGTGCTGGAGGACCTGCCCCTGGGCGTTGCGCATGGCCAGCCAGCGCCGGTGGACCGGATTGTCGTCGCCGTGCGCCTCGACCGGGACGGGGAAGGCCAGCTCGATGTCCCGGGAGGGCACCAGGATGCGGACGTCGATCGACTCGGGGTGGATACGGCCCTCGTGGATCAGGCGGAGCGGCTCGCCGATGGCGACCATGAGGGTCTCCGCGGTGTGGCAGACGACGTCGACGCGGACCCTACGGGCCGAGAACGCCTCGGTGAGCCGCGGTGCCAGGCCCACCATCGTCGGCTGGGGCTCGCCGCGGGCCGGGGCGGGCGTGGCGATCCGCGGCGGGCTGCCCTTGCTGACGTTGGTGAGGAGGCCGTCCTCCTGGAGTGCGCGCAGGGCCTGACGGACGGCGCCGCGTTCCACGCCGAACTCCTCCGCCAGTTCGGCCTGGGTGGGCAGGCGGTCGCCCGGCTTGAGCTCACCGGCGCGGATACGTTCCCGCAGGACGTCGGCGATCTTCTGGGGCGAATGCCTGCTGCTGCCGTTCACTGCCACGCTCTCCTGGGTCACGACCAAACGCTACAACTCTGATCCATCTGGCGGGAGTTGTTTGAAAGTTGTTTATTACCAGTAGCCAAGTGGGGACAACTTAATCAGAGTTGGTTGCCAACTCGCTTGAGTTGGCGGAAGTTTTGCTTCCGAAGGGGGAACTCCGATGCCTGCCCTCGCTCTCCTCTCCGCCGCCTTCGTCGTCGCCTTCGAGCAGCTTGTCCAGTGGAAGTACGGCCCGGCCGGAATCGTCGGGCTGATCCTTCTCACCGTGGGCATCAAGGCCAAGAGCCCGGCCGTCAGCTCCGCCGGAGCGGTCGTGCTCGCCCTGCTGATGACGGGCCCCGTCCGATGACGTCAGCTCGTGAGCACCAGCTCCGAACTGATCGTCTCCCACAGTGCGTTGAACCACAGGTGCGACTGCTCGACGAACGTCGTGTCACGCAGGCCGGGGCCCTGCTGGAAGGAGAACAGCATCGACTGGGTGCCCTGGGCGTCGTACATCTCCAGGTGCTCGTGGTCGATCTCGGCCTCCCGGCGCGTCAGCGTGTAGTACGCGAACAGCGCCTCGGTGTTGTTGAGCAGGTACAGCTTCACCGGCGGGGTGAAGGGCAGCGCGCGGAACGTGACGTGCACGTCGATGCCGTGCGTGGAGCGCAGGGCCAGCAGGTTGTGCCGGAGGACCTGCCCCTGGGCGTTGCGCATCGCGAGCCACCGCTCGTGCACCGAGTCGTCACCGTGGCCCCCGACCGGCACCGGGAAGGCGAGGTCGATGTCCCGGCTCGGCAGCAGGACCCGGACGTCGACCTTGGCCGGTTTCAGCCGCCCGGCGTGGATCTGCCGCAGCGGCTCACCGATGGCGAGCGTGAGGGAGATGGCGGTCAGGCACACGGCGTCGATCTCGACGTGCTCCGCCGCGAAGGCCGCCGCGATCCGGGGCGCGAGGGCCACCGTGGTGGGCAGCGGCGGGGCTTGTGGCCCGGTCAGCGCCCCGGCGGGGTCGGGGGCGACGGTCGCCGGGCTGCCCTTGGACACGTTGGTGAGCAGCCGTTCGGACTGGAGGATGCGCAGGGCCTGGCGTACGGCACCGCGCTCGACGCCGAACTCGTGGGCCAGCTGTGCCTGGGTGGGCATGCGTTCGCCCGGCTGCAGCTCTCCCGACCTGATCCGGGCGCGCAGTTCGTCGGCCACCTCGTGATGTGTCCTCTGTGGCCGTTGCGACCTCTTCCGTCCATTGACGGGGGCGTGTTCCGGGTCCACAACCAAACAGTACAACTTCCCGCCATCTTCCGGCAGTTCAGTACCAGGTGGTTATGAGCCGCTTCCAGGCGGAGATAAGTACAGTGAAGTTGGTCGCCAACTTCGTTGACATGGTCAGGTCTTCAAGGGGTTGGCCATCCATCAAGGGGCTCCCTTCCGGAGGGGAGCCGGGAGCCCCGGACAACTCACTACGGATACGAGGTCCCTGTCGTCCGCGGAAGGGAGCGGCTCAGAACAGGTCCGGGCACCAAGGCCGCCTGGACGTACGCAGCAGGGCGTCGGCCTTCCGGGCGGCGCCCGCTCGTTCTTCCCGGACCCGGCCCAGCGCCGCCAGCCGCACCGCCGACTCGTCGCCGAGCCACAGCGCCCCCAACTCGACCAGCCCGAGAGTGATGTCCGCGCTCCGCGTGGTCGGCGTACAGGACGCCCCGGCGGCCGAGGCCTCCAGCCGGTAACGCCCGCCGGTCAGACCGTCCACGCCGGCGACCTCCAGCACCAGCGTCCCCTCCCCCTCGTACGTCCGCGCCTCGAGCGCCCGTGTGACGTCGAGGATCCGCACCCACAGCCAGTCCGCCAGGGACGTGATCTCGGCCGCCCGCGGATCGGGCAGGACGTGCGGGAGCAGGTCGTCGGGGGCCCGCCAGCCGCTCTTGACCCGCACGACCCAGTCGATGGAGCAGAGGTACTGCCACAGGGCGCGCTCCGCGTCCGGCGTGACGCCGATCAGCCACCTCACCGTCGCCGTGTTCAAGGGCTGCTTGCCATCGCCCCAGTTGTCGTCCACGTCGTAGGCGGCCATGCCCTCGACCTCGCCGGAAGCCGAGCGGTACACGGCGAAGAAGGGCTGCTTCCAGGACGGGTCGACCTTTACGGCGCCGGTGTTCCACTTCCACCACAGCTCGTCGCGGTCGATGGCGCCGGGCTGCAGGCGGCACAGCCGCTCGTGCAGGTCGGGGCCGAGCTTGCGGACGTCCTCGCCGTCCACCAGGTCGATGCGCCCGCCGTCCGCCGGGCCCGCCCAGCGGGCGTCGAGACCGGCGCGCGGCACGTCGACCGTCCACTCGGCCATCCACGTCGCCGGTCCGAAGCCGTACCGGCCGTAGATCGGGTACTCGGCGGCGATCAGCGTCGCGACGACGTCCCCGCGCTCCTTGGCGGCCGCCAGGTCCCGCGCCATCATCCGGCTGAGCAGCCCGCGGCGGCGGTGGGTGGCGTGGACGGTGACGCCCGAGACGGCGTCGGCCGGCACTCTCGCCCCGCCCACCACCGTGAGCTCCTGGGCGAAGGACCGGAAGGTCGCCACGCACCGGCCGCCGTCGAAGGCGCCGAGGTAGCGGCCCGGGACGAACCGCTCACGGCGGCCCTCGATCTCCTCCTCGGACAGGGCCGGCACCCGCAGGAAGCCGGTGTTCACGGCGCGCAGCCAGTCGGCGAACTCGCTCTCGGTGATGGGGCGTACGTCGATGCCGTCGGCGCGGGGAGTGGCGGTCATGGCATCACGCTAGGCGCAGGGCCGGTCGGTGTCGCGTAAATATCCGACCGGCCCTACCGGACCCCGAGCGACTCACACGAGCAGGTCGTCGACCTGGGCCTCCCCCTCGCGGTACCGGCGCGCGATCTCCGTGCTGCACTCGTCGGCCGTGCGCTGGAGCCGCTGCCGACGCCGGGAGACCTGCTGCTCGTAGCGCACGAGCCGGCCCATGGCGGTGTTCAGCTCCAGGTCCGTCCGGGCGTCCAGGTCGGACAGCTCGACCTCGGCGAGCATCTCCGCGGCCAGCTGCCGGTACTCCTCGCCCTGCGGCGTCCCCAGGGTCAGATGACGGGCGGAGGAGCGGTGCCGGGCCGGGGCGTCCCGCAGGATCTCCGCGAGCCGCTCGACCACGGACGCCTCCGCGGGCCCGGCGACCGAGGACGCGCCCACCGGGGTGCGCCGCGTCAGCTCCGCCCGCAGGATGTCGATCCGCCCCTGGAGCAGCCGCCGTACGTAGCTGAGGTCGGCTTCGTCGCGCTGGGCCTCGCGGCGCAGCGCGCGCAGCTCGGGCAGGCTCAGCGTGGCCAGATCGTGCTCGGGAGCGTCCGAGGGCAGTGGCGGGCTGTCGGTGCGCTGTGTGGGCGGCCGGTGGTACTCCGCCGCCCCGGCCCCCGTGTGGCTGGACCAGACGGCCCCCAGCGGATGTCCGGTACTGGATGTGCTCATGTGCCTCAACCGTCCCCTCGACCGGTGTGTGAAAGCATCGTGCCACCCCAAGTGGCCGCTATGGGAACGAGTGCCCCCGATAGACCCCAGATGGGCTGTTAAGCAGCAAAATACGGCCGTGCGCGGCCTGTTGGCGCCCGGGCAAACCACCCTTTCGGGCCATGCGCCAACCGCGCGAGGCGCGAAAGTCACCTCCCGGCATGATGGACGTATGCGAGCAGTGGTGCAGAGGGTGGACGGCGCGAGCGTCGTCGTGGACGGCGAGACCGTAGGGGCGATCGAGGGCGAGGGGCTGTGCGTCCTCGTCGGCGTCACGCACGAGGACACCAAGGAGAAGGCGGCCCAGCTGGCCCGCAAACTCTGGTCGGTGCGCATGCTGCACGACGAGAAGTCGTGCAGCGACATCGACGCCCCGCTCCTGGTGATCAGCCAGTTCACCCTGTACGGCGACGCCCGCAAGGGCCGCCGCCCCACCTGGAACGCGGCCGCCCCCGGCGATGTCGCCGAGCCACTGGTCGACGAGGTGGTCGCCCAGCTGCGCTCGCTGGGCGCGACGGTGGCCACGGGCCGCTTCGGCGCGGCCATGCGCGTATCACTGACGAACGACGGCCCGTTCACCGTACTGATCGAGATCTGACCCGAAAGAACGACAAGCCTTACGGCTCGACGACGACTTCCTGGGCCGCGGCCGTGTCACCGGCCACCAGCGGGGCGTCCACGGCCACGTTCCGCTTCACCAGGGCGAGGGCGACCGGCCCCAGCTCGTGGTGGCGTACGGACGTCGTGATGAAGCCGATCTTCCGGCCGTCGGGGCCGTCGCCGGCGAGCCGGAGCTCGGTGCCGGCCACCGGCAGGTGGACCTCACTGCCGTCCAGGTGCAGGAAGACCAGCCGGCGCGGCGGCTTGCCCAGGTTCTGCACCCGGGCGACCGTCTCCTGGCCCCGGTAGCAGCCCTTCTGGAGGTGCACCGCCGAGCCGATCCAGCCCAGCTCGTGCGGGATGGTGCGGTGGTCGGTCTCGAAGCCGAGCCGGGGCCGGTGCTGCTCCACGCGCAGCGCCTCGTAGGCGAGGATCCCGGCGGGCGGCCCGGCCTGCGCGGCGTACACCTCCAGGTCGGCGCGGGGCAGGAACAGGTCCCGGCCGTACGGCGTCTCCCGTACGACGGCGTCCTGCGGCACCTCGGCGATGGAGCCGGCCGGCAGGTGCACCACCGCGATGTCGGCCGTCCGGTCGGCGACCTCGACCCTGTAGAAGAACTTCATGGACTCCAGGTACGCGATCAGCGCGTCCTGAGTGCCCGGCTCCACATGGGCCCAGACCGTCTCGCCGTCGTCGACGAGGTACAGGGCGTGCTCGATGTGGCCGTTCGCGGAGAGGATCAGCGCCTCGGTGGCCTGGCCGGCCGGGAGGTCGCTGACGTGCTGGGTGAGCAGCAGGTGCAGCCAGGCGAGCCGGTCCTCGCCGGTGACGGTGACGACCCCCCGGTGCGAGAGGTCCACGAAACCGGTGCCGTCGGCGAGGGCACGCTGCTCACGGAACAGATCGCCGTAGTGGGCGGCGACGCCTTCGTCCACGCCCTCGGCGGGGACGGCGCCGGGCAGGGTCAGCAGGGGGCTCTTCATATCCGTAAGCCTACGACTCGGTAGTTGAAGCCTTGAGCGTGCAGTTCTCGCACCGGCCGAAGATCGCGAAGTGCTTCATGTCGGTGTCGAAGCCGAACGTCTGCCGCAGCTTCGCGGTGAACTCGGCGGCCACGGAGACGTCCGCCTCGATGACGTTCTGGCAGTCACGGCAGACCAGGTGGAGATGGTGGTGCCGGTCCGCGAGGTGGTACGTCGGCGCCCCGTGCCCCAGATGGGCGTGGCTGACCAGGCCGAGCTCCTCCAGCAGCTCCAGCGTCCGGTACACCGTGGAAATGTTGACCCCCGACGCCGTCTTCCTCACTTCCACGAGGATGTCGTCGGGGGTCGCGTGCTCCAGGGTGTCCACGGCTTCGAGCACGAGTTGCCGCTGCGGGGTCAGCCGGTAGCCGCGCTGCCGCAGATCACTCTTCCAGTCGGTGCTCACCACAGCACCCAGTGTAGAAGTGCCGGCCCGATCACGGACACGGCGGCAGCCGACCCGACATCAGGAGGTCCGAGAGAGTGTCGCGCAGGACACCAGTCGTCCTGACAATGTCCTCATGGGCCCGGATCTTCTCGTCGACCGCGGCCAGGGCAGCTCCGATGTCCCGCTGCTGATCGACCGGGGGGAGCAGCACCGGCAGTTCCGACAGGGTGCGTACGGTGATCGATCTCATGCCGGTCGTTCCTACGGCTCGGCTCCCCAGCCAGTCGGCCGTCGCCCGGCGGGCGAGATACGCGACGAGGTACAGCGCCTGCGCCGGATCGTGCGGTCGCACGCGCAGCAGGTGGGTGTTGTAGAGCCACTCCTGTTCGTGCTCGGTGACCAGTGCCGCCCGGCCGACCGTCCCGGTGCGGCTGACCAAGATGTCGTCGGCGACGAGCTGGTGTCTGCGGAGTTCGCGCGCCCGCTCGGGGGACACGTGTGGCATCCCCGGCTTCGGCGAGATCCTCCGATTGCGGAGATCGGCCGGACGGACCAGAGGAACACCACCGGGCACGTCCTCGCTCCGGCGCGGTGCCGGCCCGCCCGACTGGATGTCACAGATGTCACCGAGGGGGACCGGCTGCCACCCTTCCGGGATGCCTTCGCGGCTGTCCGCGCTCACGGGCCGTACCTCCTCAGCAGCTCATCGACCGCGGCGTCCGCGGCACGGGCCCGGCTGTGCGCCTCCGCCAGCCGTACGGCCAGCACGTTCAGTTGGCTCGGGTCCACGGCCAACGCGTCTGTCGGAATGTCGCTCGACAGGTAGACGGAAGGGCTGAGTGTGTGGTCCCGCTCCCTGATCTCGGCGAGGGGTACGGCCCTGCTCACCCCCGGGGTGCCCGGGTAGGGGCGCCCGGCCGCCCGGGCCGCCCGCCAGGACTCGTACTCCCGGAAAATTCTCTGCGTCTCTTCTGGGGCGAGCGCTCTCTGCACCCGGGAGACCATCGATCCGAACCGCCTGGCATCGACGAAGAGGACCTCGTCACCGCTGCCCTCCGGATACCGCAACAGCCAGATCGTGACGGAGATGCTGGTCGTGGTGAAGAGGTGGGAGGGCAAGGCAATCAGGGCCTCCACCGCGCCGTCCTCCACCATGGCGGACCGGATCCGCCGTTCGGAGGGGTTGGAGGAGAAGGCCGCGATGTCGGGCATCACCACGGCCGCGCGCCCGTCCGTAGCGAGCGAGGCCACGACGTACTGGAGCCAGTCGAAATTGGCGTTGTGCCGGGGCGGCTTACCGTAGCGCCAGTGCGCGGGGTCGCCGGGATACTCCGGAAGCCGGGTGTTGAACGGCGGGTTCGCGACGACACGGTCGAACGCGCGGCGCCCGGGGCCGAGCCCTGCGGACGGAGCGGTGTGCCCGGGCAGCAGATCGGCGTCGGTCAGGCCGTGCAGCGCGAGGTTCATGCCGGCGAGGGCCAGCGGGTGTTCCCCCACTCCCGCCCCACTGGCTTCGGGCAGAAGCGCCCCTTCCCGGGCGTCCGCCACACCGTCGAGTGCGGCGGCCAGCAGCTCACCCGCGCGCACGAAGGGATCGTGCACGCTCCTGACGTCCTGAGCGTCGTTGGTCATGAGCTTCGACACGAGGTCGACCGCAGCACGCGGCGTGAAGAAGTCACCGGCCGTCCTGCCCGCGAGTTCGCCGTACCGAGCCAGGAGCCATTCGAAGGCCTGCGCGTACTCCGCCCTCTCCACCGACCCCGTCTCGTCCAACAACTGCACGGTGTCGGCTACCCGGGAGTCGCCGAGCCTCCTGGAAAGGGCGAGGAGCAGTTGGCCATGGCCGGGGCCTAGACCCTGTTCGACAGCGCGCGCGAGAAAGCGGACGAGCAGCTCACCGGAGTGCGGGAACTGATACCTGCTCGCATCAGCCGTCACTCTCTTCCATTCCTCGGGCAGGCAGCCCCGCACGTAGACGAGCGAGAGCAGCACGGTGAGGTAGTCCGCCACGGAAAGCTCCCCGCGGAAGCGTTCCGCCTCCGGGCCGCCCAAGCGCTGCACGACTTGAAGCAGCGCCCCGGCCCGCGCCCCTCCCAGACCGGCGCGGAACCGGTCCCCGTAAGTCGTCCCGGCCGGCTCCTCGGGCCGCCGCGCGTTCGCCGGAACAGTGCGCCGCTCCAGCCATCCCAGGATCTCGGCGGCCCGGAACACCTCGATCTCGCCAAGGCCGTCGGCGCGATCCACGACGGCCGGATCGGGGAAGTCCTGGTGCCTCCGCTCCCAGTTCGTCACCGCGGGTCGTCGCACCCCCGCGAGCCGCGCGATGTCGGCCCGCGAGACGAGTACGTCGTCGATGCTACTCACAGCGCCTCCCCGAGGAGTCAGAAGCGGGGCGGCCTGGAACCGCGCAGCACGTCCCCGCGGCTCGCAAGGACCACCGGGAATCGGTCCATGGCCTGCGCCTCCTTGGCCAGCCGCGGGTCGAGGTAGCCCAGCATGCGGTAGATCTTTGCATGGTCGGCCGCGAGGTCCCGGTGGTGGATCGGCTCGTGGTGCATGATCCGGTTCCGCAGCAGGACCAGTGACCACAGACCGTCGTAGAGGGCGTCGCGTCGGCCCGAGTAGTGGGCGAATGCTTTGTGCACGGTGGGCACCCAGAACAGACGGTCGTACCGCGATCCACCGCTGACCAGGGAGGCCCAGAAACCAAAGGACAGCTCGGCCACGATGTCGTCCGCCGGTGCGGGAACGAGCCCGCGGCGCTCACACTTGCTCCGCGCCTTGGCCACGAGCCGCTGTCCGTTGGGACTGAGCGGTGCCACAGCCCACCAGTCGGCCCTGCCATAGGCGAGGGAGAGCTGACGGTGGAGGGCATTGCGCAGGGCGAGCTCCAGACAGTGGAGTGAGCCGTACAGCGCGGCGGACGCCTCGACGTTCCACCAGTACAGCCGCCCAGCCACCACGGCGTTGCCGCGCGCCGCGCTCACGTAGCGCGCCAGCCTGAGCTTGGAAAAGGCGCGCAGCATCCACTCCGGCAGCTGGTCGGTCACTGTGATCCCCCTCTTTTGGGCATGGCGTCGCCCAGCATGGTCCAGGTACGGGAAGACCCACCGTGATACGGTGAGATACGAACGCCCTGGGCTCGCCTCTGCACAGCACGCCACCCGGGGCACGGCTTTCAAGCCCCCGGCCGCACTCCGTGCGCGGCCGGGGGTTCTGCTTTTCACACACCGCGCGAGGATCACACCACTCGGCGCTGCGGTCTCCACCGTAGTCACAAAAGGCAAGTGTCCGCAACCGCAGTGCACTGCTAGAGCGATCTGTTAACCCCCCCCCTGGGCTGTTTCAGGATTGGCCCTGACGCACATGGAATGGCCCCGGCCATGTCCGGGCCGGGGCCATTGGGAATCGTGGGGCAGCGGAGACTACTTGAAGAAAGCGATCCCGTCGTCCGGCATGTCGTCGGGCAGGGCCTTGGCCCAGCGCTCGACCTCCTCCGGGGTGACGACCTTCTTCAGGTGGGCCGACATGTAGGGGCGCAGCTCGACCTCGGGGGTCTGCTTCTCGCCGACCCACATCAAGTCGCTCTTGACG
Organism: Streptomyces sp. NPDC050416; assembly: GCF_044458845.1. Taxonomy (NCBI): domain Bacteria; kingdom Bacillati; phylum Actinomycetota; class Actinomycetes; order Kitasatosporales; family Streptomycetaceae; genus Streptomyces; species Streptomyces sp. NPDC050416. The sequence continues at coordinate 62,912 of NZ_JBITII010000012.1, read as the reverse complement.
TAGCCGTAGAGCCGCTTGCCGCCGCTGTACGGCTGGGAGGCGGCGGTGCGGGCCACCGCGTCCGTCACGAGGTCGATCTGCGGCTTCTTGTCGGCCAGCTCGCCGTACCAGATCTCGATGACGCCGTCGTCGCGGGTCATCGTCACCTCGACCTTGCGCTCGGCGTCGATCCGCCAGAAGCCGTGCTCGGACTCCAGCGGCCGGACCTTGTTGCCGTCCTTGTCCAGCACCCAGCTGTGGGAGCGGTACTCGAGGAAGTCCCGGCCGTCGTGGGTGAAGGCGACCTCCTGCCCGAAGTTGCACTTCTCCGAGCCGGGGAAGTCGTGCACACCGGCACCGGCCCAGTTGCCGAGCAGGAAGGCGAGCGGGACGAGGTCTTTGTGGAGGTCGGACGGGATCTCGATCATGAGAGGTTCCTAGACGTGGGTCAGCGCTGGCCCTGGTACAGCTTCTTCACGGTCAGTCCGGCGAAGGCCAGGACGCCGACGGCGACCAGGACCAACAGGATTTCGAAGAAAAGCTCCACGGGGTGCTCCTTGAGCGGGCTGCGGATGTGTGCACGGGGCCGGGCCCAGCTTACGCGGCCGGGGCCCGGGCCTCGTTGTGAGGTGGGCCCCGGCGGGAGTCAGCCGAGCAGCTGGCCCTGCAGGGTCACCGTCTGCTGGAAGGGCACGGCCCGCGCACCGCCCTTCCGGGACTGCATGACCAGCGCGAGGGTGTCACCGGCGGCGAGGTAGGCGTGGCGGACCTGTTCGCCGCCGTACGGCCGGGCCTCGTCGTAGACCACGCACTCGACGTCGTCCACCACGGCGTCGTCGGGGAACGCCTTGTCGTTCACGGATGTCCCGGCGCCGCGCAGGGCAAACTTCGGCGCACTGTAGGGGGCGAGGTAGGGCGCGAGCAGCCCGTCGACGACGGCCGCGGTGTCGAACCGGAGCAGGTAGATCCGCGTGCGGGTGCCATCCGGCATCGTCCAGCCGCGGGCGGCGATGTGCCGCAGACCGTGGTCGGTGAGCTGCTGCCCGAGTTCCTCGCGGTCGTCCTTCGCGGCGTACTCCGCCAGGAAGTCCTTCTTCGCCGGCAAGCCGGCCGAGCCCCGCAGCGCCTTGTCCTCCCTGGCGCCCTCCGGAGCGGGCAGGAGGAGGGCACGCGGGTCGGCGTGGTGCGTGCCGGCCGTGTTTCCCTCGGCGAAGGGGCCCGGACTGCCGGAGGGCAGCGGCGGGCGGGTGAGCACCGGGTACTCCCAGCGCCCGTCCGGCTCCGTCGCGAGCCCGGGTAGGTCGGTCCGGTCCATGCGCGTGATGCCGAACGCCGTGGCCGCGCCGACCGCCGCGCAGACGGCCACGGCGGCGGTCCAGCGCAGAACGGCCCGCAGGACCCGGCGGTCCGTGCGCACCGGGCCCGACGGCACGTCCGGCCGCATCTCGGGCACGGCCGGAACGGCGGTCTGCTGCTGCTCGGTCATACCGCCTCCCCCGGCTCGGCTATACGGTCGAGCTGCTCGCGCAGCAGCATCGCGGCCCCTTTGGTGTCGAGTGGCTCCGCGCCGGCCGCGACGGCTGTGACCAGGACGTTCCCGACGTGGGCCGAGCAGTACATCGTCTCCAGGCCCCCGTCGGCGTCCTTCGGCGGCAGGAAGCAGTGGGCGTTCTTGTGGCCCTGGATCTCCGGGCCCTTGCGGAAGCCGCCCAGGGCGTCGACGACCGCGCTCCGGAAGCGTGCGGCGTCCCGGACCGCGGCCCTGTTGTCCATCTGGGCGAGCTCGACGCGCACCGTGTAGGCGTCGTCGGTGTAGGCGTCGGAGAGCTTGGTCGTGCTGAGGTAGCTGCGCATGGCGATGCCGGTGATGCGCAACCGGTCGACCGCCTTCTCCAGCCGCTTGCGCTGGGTGCGCGGCAGACCGCTCAGGGACTCCTTGCGCAGGGCCGTGGCCTGCTCCCCGCTCAGCGCGGCGTCCGAGCCGTACTCACCGAGGTCCGGGCCGCGCCCCCACTCGTTGGTCCCGGGGGCCCCGTACGGCACGAGCATGCCGGCGAGCCCGGTGGGAGCGGCCTTCTCGTCCGCCTCGGCCTCGGTGTTGTTCCGGGGAAACGTCCAGACGGGGGCGCCCGCGTCCCGGTCGGCGCCGTTCACGGCCACGACGGTGTAGCCCGCGCCGCCGGCGACGGTGACCGCCAGCAGGACGGACGCGGTGACGGCGGCGACACGGCCACGGCGTACGGGCTTCTGCTGCGGCTCGGGGGCGGGCTCGGACAGGGCCCTCGACTCCACCGGCTCCACCGGCTCCACGTTGTCGCTCACAGCCGCTCCAGCTGCCGCTCGGCCAGGTTCATGATCTTCGCCTTGGGAATCGGCTTGGTGTCCGTCACCCAGATCTCCACGGCGATGTCGCCACGCCAGGCGTGTGCCTCGGCGTTGTACACCGGCACGTAGCCGGGCTTGGTCTCGGGCCGGTTGTGGACGTAGGCCCGGCCGTCCCCGGTGCCGGGCACGGCCCAGCTGTCGGTGCCGCCCTCGGCCTCGGCCCAGTACTGGCTGTTGCCGGCCCTGTCGGCGGCTGCGAGCACCTCTTCCTGCCGGTACTGCACCAGGCGGATCTCCACCTGGTACGTGCCGCCGACCCGCCAGCCGGTGACGGCAGCGCGCCGGAACTCGTCGCTGACGAGCTCGCCGAACATCTCGCCCGGCTTCTTGTAGTACGCCGCGTAGCCCGCGAGGTCCAGCCAGCCTTCGTCGCCCATCAGATACTCGGCGTCCCGCGCCCCGCGCGGCTTCTTCAGCAGCAGCTTCCGCAGGTCACCGTCGGTCTTCACCCGCCTGTCCCGCGCGGCCGACAGCGGCTCGGGGCCGTCGCCCGTGGCCTGCGCGAGCGAGGGCTGCGAGAGGGAGGGCAGCTTCGTGGGCGCGCGGTCCACCTGTACGAGGTAACCGGCGCAGGTGCCGGCCACCAGTCCGAGCAAGGCGGCGGCACCGATCAGCGCGGCCGTACGCCCCCGCCCACGGCGACGGGGCCCGGGCTCGGCCCCGGACTCGCCGGCCACTTCTTCGGGTACTTCCAAGACGTCCCCCACAGAACGTGAAGCGCGCATTCCGCATGCGCGCGCACAGGAGACCTTCAGGCAGTGCCCGGAGTTGCAGGTGCGTTGATTACGATTCGGCCATGGCGAAGAAGCTCGTGATCAAGGTGACGGCGGGGGCCGATGCCCCCGAGCGGTGCTCCCAGGCGTTCACGGTGGCGGCGGTGGCGGTGGCGAGCGGCGTCGACGTCTCCCTGTGGCTGACCGGCGAGTCCGCCTGGTTCGCCCTGCCCGGCCGCGCCGCCGAGTTCGAGCTGCCGCACGCGGCCCCGCTCCCCGACCTGCTCGACTCGGTCCTGGCCGCCGGCCGCGTCACGCTGTGCACGCAGTGCGCGGCCCGCCGCGAGATCACGGAGCAGGACGTCCTCAAGGGCGTCCGCATCGCCGGCGCCCAGGTCTTCGTCCAGGAGGCGATGGCGGAGGACACCCAGGCGCTCGTCTACTGAGACGCCTCCGCGGCCTCCGTGTGGAGGCAGAAGGGGTGGCCCGCCGGGTCCAGGAGCACCCGGACGCCGTCCTGCGGCTGGTGCTCGGCGAGCCGCGCGCCCTCGGCAAGGGCCCGTGCGGTCTCGCGTTCCAGGTCGTCGACCTCGATGTCGAGGTGGATCATCATCTGCTGCCGGTCCGGCGTACTCGGCCAGACGGGCGGCCGGTAGGCGGGCTCGGTCTGGAAGGACAGTCCGGTACCGCCGTCCGGCGGCCGGATGTGCACCCAGTCCTGCCAGCCCTCCCCGCGCCACACCCGCCACCCGGGCAGCAGCCGCAGGTAGAAGGCGGCCAGCTCACGGGCGTTCGGGGCGTCCAGAGTCGCCGCCGTCAGGCGCACGGTCGCTCCCCCCTCGTCGATTCAGTACGGGCGCTTCTTGCCGTCCAGTTCGTCCCACCACTCGTCCGACTGGGGGTCGCCGGACGGATCGTCCCACCAGCGGTCCTCCGGTCCCCGGCGGTTCGCGACCATCGCGGCGACGGGCGGGATGACCATGGCGACGACGCACATCCCGACGGCGACGGGCATGGACCACAGGCGTACGACGCCCCAGGCCAGGACGAAGAGGGCGATGCAGCCGCCCATCATCGCGAAGTACGTGCGCCGCCGTCGTGCGTACATACGTCCAGCGTAGGTCCGGGCAGGCCGAAGGGCCGCACCCCAGGTGTCCAACCCGTGGGATGCGGCCCTTCGTGGCACTGTCGCCGTCAGACGGCGATCGCCACCTCCGCCAAGCCGCCCTTCTGGGCGACGACCGTGCGGTCGGCGGTGGCGCCGGGCACGAGGGCGCGGACGGTCCAGGTGCCCTCGGCCGCGTAGAAGCGGAACTGTCCGGTCGCCGAGGTCGGCACCTCGGCCGTGAACTCGCCGGTCGAGTCCAGCAGACGCACGTAACCCGTCACGGGCTCGCCGTCCTTGGTCACCTGACCCTGGATGGTGGTCTCACCGGGCTTGATCGTCGAGGCGTCCGGGCCGCCGGCCTTCGCTCCACACATGTCGTACTCCTGAAGAGAGGTCTTGAGAGGTCGGTCGGTTCGCTTACTTGTTGGCGCCGAGCTCGATCGGCACGCCCACCAGGGAGCCGTACTCGGTCCAGGAGCCGTCGTAGTTCTTGACGTTCTCCACACCGAGCAGCTCGTGCAGCACGAACCAGGTCAGCGCGGAGCGCTCACCGATGCGGCAGTAGGCGATGGTGTCCTTGGCCAGGTCGACGCTCTCCGCGGCGTAGAGCTCCTTGAGCTCCTCGTCCGACTTGAAGGTGCCGTCGTCGTTGGCGTTCTTGGACCACGGGATGTTGCGGGCGCTCGGCACGTGGCCGGGGCGCTGGGACTGCTCCTGCGGCAGGTGGGCCGGGGCGAGCAGCTTGCCGGAGAACTCGTCGGGCGAGCGCACGTCGACCAGGTTCTGCGAGCCGATGGCGGCGACCACGTCGTCACGGAAGGCGCGGATGGACGTGTCCTGCGGCTTGGCCTTGTAGTCCGTCTTCGGACGCTCCGGCACCTCGTCGCCGGCGACCAGCTCGCGGGCGTCGAGCTCCCACTTCTTGCGGCCGCCGTCGAGGAGCTTGACGTTCTCGTGGCCGTACAGCTTGAAGTACCAGTACGCGTACGAGGCGAACCAGTTGTTGTTGCCGCCGTAGAGGACCACGGTGTGGTCGTTGGCGATGCCCTTCTCCGACAGGAGCTTCTCGAAGCCCTCCTGGTCGACGAAGTCACGGCGGACCGGGTCCTGGAGGTCCTTGGTCCAGTCGATCCGGATGGCGTTGCGGATGTGGTTCTTCTCGTAGGCGGACGTGTCCTCGTCCACCTCGACGATGGCGATGGTCGGGTCGTCCAGGTGCTCCTGAAGCCAGTCGGCGTCGACCAGGACGTCGCTGCGGCTCATGCTCTTTCTCCTCCGGGGCAGTTACGGCGGGGCGTGCGAGGTCTGCGGGGCGCGCCCATGACGAGGGCGGCGCACGGGTGCCCTTGGTGCGGGGCGGCGGGGATGCGCGCGTCGGCGCATGGGCCGAGGCGGTCGCTCAGAAGGTGCGACAGAGCATGGCGGCGACGCGGCACAGGTCTACTGCCCGCCGCTTCGTGAGATCCGCCTGTCGCTTCATGCCGTCGATCGTAGGGACGGTCAGGCACGCGTGTCACCGGCGTGTCGCATGCTGAGACGAGAAAATCCACGATGTGGGATCGATGGGGTTGGGGAGGTGTGGGGCACGGGTCGTGCCCGCATGTATCCGCCGTCACATCTGAGCTACGGACGTCACCGTCTCGCCCACCGGACACCCCAGGTCCGGGTCCGTCCGGTGCCTTTCCTACCCGGCCAGGCGGACGTTGGAACCCTTCACCGTGATCTCGACGCCGCCCGGCGCGGCCTGCACCTTGTCCAGCTGGATGCCGCCCGGCAGGCCGTCGATCTTCTGCTGGAAGTCGGTGATGGACCGGACGCGGGACTCGGCGATCTCGACGCCGCCGAACTTGGGCAGGCCGTCGGCCTTCACCCGTACGGTGTCGCCGTTGATCACCGTCACCGAGCTGAGCACGGAGACCGGTTCGGGCAGCTTGGTGCCGAGGACGGTGGCCTCGACGGTGACCTTGATCTTGCCGTTGCCGCCGTCGGAGAGGCCGACGACGCTGGCGGTGACGCCCGGGGCGACCTGGGTGGGCTCGGACTTGGCCGTCTTCAGCAGCTCGTCGTAGGCGATGGTCGCGGTGCCCGTGGCGCTGGTGGCGGTGGCGGAGCTGTAGTCGCCGGAGAACTCGACGCCGCGCATGTCGGCCCGGAGGTCGTCGATACGGATCTTCCCGGCACCGTTGCCCGCGACCGCCTCGTAGTTCGTGATGCCGACCTCGATGTCGTCCAGGGAACCGCCGACGACCTGGGTGAGGAACGGGAAGCCCTTGATGGACACGTCCGGGGTGGCGGAGAGGTTCTCGGTGGTCTTCAGGCGGTCGGCGGCCTCGCCCTCGGCGAAGTTCACGGCGACGCGGTCGGCGATCACGAAGAGCCCGCCGACGATCACGACGACGATCAGCAGTATTCGCAGTGCGCGCATGCGGTGTTTCCCCCACCTAGGCGGTTGGACGGCGGTCCGGTGTTCGACGACCGAGCGGCCGTCCTTGCGTGAGGGTAACTCCGTGGGTGCTTCGGTCCCCGGGTTTGTCGATCATCTGTGACAGGTCAGGCACCCGGCGTGGGTGCTGAGGCCGGGTGGGTCCGCAGCCCGGCGTTGCGGGGTGCCGCTGCGTCCACCCGTGCCGCCTGGGGGCACCTCCCAGGCCCTTAAGGCACTGGGGGAGGCACGACTGCCCGCAGCTCAGCCGCCCGCAGCGGTTGGCGCGTCAAACGCCAGTGAGTTGGTCACCCACCCATCGCGCCGTTCCGAGGACGGACACCCCCGGCACGGCCCCGACCCACCAGCCCGCCGCAGGCGCTAGACCAGGGCCCGCCCGAGTACGTAGACCGCCGGGGCCGCAGCGGACAGCGGCAGCGCCACGCCCGCCGTGAAGTGGACGAAGCGGGACGGGTAGTCGTAGCTCGCGACTCGGTGGCCGATCAGGGCGCAGGCTGCGGCGCCCGCGCCCAGGAGGGCGCCCGACGTGCCCAGGCCCGTCAGCGAGCCGGCCGCGACGCCGCCGCCCGCTCCCGCGAGCAGCGCCACCACCACCGACGCCGGGGTCGGCAGCGGCAGGGCGCGGGCCAGGACAGCGACCGCCACCGCGATCGCGCCCACGGTCACCGCGTCCGCCTCGGCGGCGAGGTACCCGCCCGCCACGATCGCCAGCGCCGACGCCGCGACCGTCGCCATCAGGCCGTACATCCGCTCGTCCGGGTCGGCGTGCGACCGCAGCTGCAGCACCAGCGCCAGCAGCACCCACACCCCGAGCGTGCCCAGGATCGCCGAGGGCGAGCGGTCCGACGCCAGCAGCGCCGCGTCCGCGGCCAGCGCGCCCGCGAAGCCCAGCGCGATGCCCTGCCGCGCCGGCCACATCCCGTTCAGCCGGAACCAGCCCGCCGCGGTGACGGCCTGGAGGACGACGAGCGGCACCAGCAGCGCGTACGTGCCGACCGCCGCCGCGCCCGCCAGCAACAGCCCCAGCAGCGCCGTCAGCGCGGCCGGCTGCATCCCGGGCTCGATGATCGGCGACCGGCCCTCCGCCCGCGCCCGCTGCGCGTCCGTGATCCGCGGGTTCCCGGCGACGGTGGCCGGGCCGTACTCGGCGGAGGAAGCAGGGGCGGGAGCATGGGCGGGAGCGGGAGCAGGAGTCCCGTGCCCCTGCGGCGGCAGATACGCCGTCTCCTCCGCCGCCGTCACCTGCGCGGACACCGGCGACTGCGTCTGCGTCTCCCAGGTCTGTCCCTGCCACTGCTGCGTGTACTGCTGACCGGCGTACGGGTCGTCGTACCCCTGGTGCCCCTGCGGGTACGCCTGGTGCCCCTGCGGGTAACCCTGATGCCCCTGCGGGTACCCCTGCTGCCCGTAGGGGTCGTAGCCGTCGTACGGCTGGTTGGTCGGCTGGTCGGTCATCGTCACCCTCCTGCGAACGGCGGGAGCACCTCGACCGTGCCGCCGTCGGCCAGCCGTACCGTCTCATGCCCGCGGGTGCCCACGGGGTCACCGTCGACGAGGAACGAGCATCGCCGCAGCACGCGCTCGAGTTCGCCGGGGTGTCGCGCACGCACCCCGTCGAGCGCCTCGGCGAGCGTGGCCGCCTCGTACGGCTCCTCGGCCACCCCGGCCGCGGCCTTGGCGGCGGCCCAGTAGCGCACCGTGACCTTTGGCATCTGCTTCCTCGATCTGCTTGTCGGTGAACCCCGCCAGGCTAGCCCGCCCGGCCCACCACCCACTCCCCGATCCGGCCCAGCAGTTCGTCGCTCGCCGCGTTCTCGGCATGCCCCATGCCCGGCTCCAGCCACAGTTCGCCCTGGTCGGCGGCGGCCGCGGCCAGCATGCGGGGATGGTCGACGGGGAAGTAGCCGTCGGCGTCGCCGTGCACGATCAGCAGGGGCGTGGGCGCGATCCTCGGCACCGCCTCCACCGGCGAGAGCGGAACCGGGTCCCAGTCGCGGTGATGGATGCGGGTGCGCAGGCCGTAGCGGCTCACCACCCGGCCCTCCGGCCGCGTCACCAGCCAGTGCAGCCGGCGCATCGGGGCGGTGCCCCGGTAGTACCAGCGGGCCGGCGCGCTCACCGACACCACCGCGTCCGTCTGCCGTGGGTGCAGCGCCGCGTGCCGCAGCACCACCGAGCCGCCCATGGAGAAGCCCACCGTCCCCACGCGCGCGTGCCCGAGTTCCCGGGCCCATCCCACCGCCGCCGCCAGGTCCAGCACCTCCCGGTCCCCGACCGTCGAGCGCCCGCCGGAGGCCCCGTGGCCCCGGAAGGAGAACGTGACGACGGCCCCGTACCGGGCGAAGGTCCGCGCCACCCGCCGTACGTGCGGACGGTCCACCGCACCGGTGAAGCCGTGGGCGACGACGAACACGGGGTGATCGGCAGGCGATCGTGAGGTGTCGTATACAACCGCACCCGGGTCGTATACGGCGTCGATGGCCACGCCGTCTGACGTGCGCAGAAAGGCCCGCGTTCGCGTCCGCGCAGGCGTTCCCCGGGTCGTCTCGGAGTGCGGACGAACGGTGGAACGCGCCACATGACCTGCCGGACCAGTGCTCATGTGGGCTATTCTGCTGGGCAGAGGACTCGGGCAGCGTAGCCCCCGGGTCCTTTTGTGCTTTCGGAAGCGTTGTATACGACGCGGGAAACCGCAGGTGTACGGGGCCTTCGGGATCGCAGAGCTGTGCTGTGCCAACAAACGTCCTCGCAGGGACCGAGGAGGAACCAGACGTATGAGTTCTCTGCTGCTCCTGACCAACGCCCTCCAGCCGTCGACGGAGGTGCTCCCCGCCCTCGGTCTGCTCCTGCACAACGTGCGAGTGGCCCCCGCGGAGGGTCCCGCCCTCGTCGACACCCCCGGCGCCGACGTCATCCTCGTCGACGGCCGCCGTGATCTGCCGCAGGTCCGCAGCCTGTGCCAGCTGCTGCGCTCGACCGGGCCCGGCTGCCCGCTCGTCCTCGTCGTCACGGAGGGCGGTCTCGCGGCCGTCACCGCCGACTGGGGCATCGACGACGTCCTGCTGGACACCGCCGGACCGGCGGAGGTCGAGGCGCGCCTGCGTCTGGCCATGGGCCGCCAGCAGATCGTCAGCGACGACTCCCCGATGGAGATCCGCAACGGCGACCTGTCGGTCGACGAGGCGACGTACTCCGCCAAGCTCAAGGGCCGTGTCCTCGACCTCACCTTCAAGGAGTTCGAGCTCCTGAAGTACCTCGCGCAGCACCCGGGCCGCGTCTTCACGCGTGCCCAGCTGCTCCAGGAGGTGTGGGGCTACGACTACTTCGGCGGTACGCGCACGGTCGACGTGCACGTACGGCGGCTGCGCGCCAAGCTCGGCCCCGAGCACGAGTCGCTGATCGGCACCGTCCGGAACGTCGGTTATCGATTCGTTACGCCGGAGAAGGTGGAGCGCGCCGCCGAGGAGGCGAAGGCCAGGGCGGCCAAGGAAATTCCGGGCACCGCGGACGAGTCGGCCGATCTGGACGCCGCCGAGTCGCGCAGCAAGGCGTAAGGAGGCGTATCGCGGTGCCCACTTGGGCACCGCTTTCCGCACGGCACGCGCCGGCGTCCCCCGGACGGCGGTCGGGATATCGTACGGAAGCTCCTTTACGCCCTGCCCAGAGCGGGTATATCCGCGTAGACTCCGCGCGTGGCCAAGGTGACTCGGGATGATGTGGCGCGGCTGGCAGGGACTTCCACTGCCGTGGTCAGCTATGTCATCAACAACGGACCCCGGCCGGTCGCCCCGGCCACGCGCGAGCGTGTCCTCGCCGCGATCAAGGAACTGGGGTACCGGCCCGACCGCGTCGCCCAGGCGATGGCGTCCCGGCGTACGGACCTCATAGGCCTGATCGTGCCGGACGCCCGCCAGCCCTTCTTCGGGGAGATGGCGCACGCGGTCGAACAGGCCGCGTCCGAGCGCGGCAAGATGGTGCTCGTCGGCAACTCCGACTACATCGCCGAGCGCGAGGTCCACTACCTGCGTGCCTTCCTGGGGATGCGCGTCTCCGGACTGATCCTGGTCAGCCATGCCATGAACGACCTCGCGGCCGCCGAGATCGACGCCTGGGACGCCCGCGTGGTCCTGCTGCACGAACGGCCCGAGGCCATCGACGACGTCGCCGTCGTCACGGACGACCTGGGCGGCGCCCAGCTCGCCGTACGCCATCTGCTGGAGCACGGGTACGAGTACGTCGCCTGTATGGGCGGCATAGCGGAGACGCCCGTGGTCGGCGACCCGGTCTCCGACCACGTCGAGGGCTGGCGCCGCGCGATGGACGAGGCCGGGATCTCCACGGAGGGCCGGCTCTTCGAGGCCCTCTACAACCGCTACGACGCCTACCAGGCCGCCCTGAAGATCCTTTCCGGCCCCGAGCGCCCGCCCGCGATCTTCTGCTCCACCGACGACCAGGCGATCGGCCTGCTGCGCGCCGCGCGCGAACTGCGCATCGACGTGCCGGGCGAGCTCGCGGTGGCGGGCTTCGACGACATCAAGGAAGCGGCCCTGACCGACCCGCCCCTCACCACGGTCGCCTCGGACCGGCCGGCCATGGCCCGCGCGGCGGTGGACCTCGTCCTCGACGACGGGCTGCGCGTGGCGGGGGCCCGCCGGGAGCGGCTGAAGGTGTTCCCGTCGCGGCTGGTCGTACGGCACTCCTGCGGCTGCGGCTGACCCTGGCAAGGGCGGCCGGGGGCGGCCCGGGGGCGCCTTTATATCGGGCATACGAGGTTCTGTCGGGCTTCTCAGCGTGCGCTCAGGAAGCTCTCATGGTCGGGCTCCAAGCTCTGAGACATGACCGAGAGCTTCCACCGCAGTGGCGAGTACGAGAACCCTTACGAGGGTCAGCAGCAGGCCCCGGTGAACCCCGAGTGGCCGCCTCCGCCGGCGTACGCCCCGGCACCCGCTCCGAAGCAGCGCAAGCGTGGCCCGGTCGCCCTGCTCGCCGCCGTGGCGATCGTCGCCGCGGCGATCGGCGGCGGCACCGCCTACGGCATCCAGGAGCTGACGGGCAACGACTCTGTCGCCTCCAGCTCCACCAGCACCAACGTGGTGCCATCCGCCCAGAAGGGCACGGTCGCCGGCGTCGCCAAGGCGGTCAGCCCGAGCATCGTCGAGATCAGAGCCGACTCCAACGCCGGTTCCGCCACCGGCTCCGGCGTGATCATCACGAGCGACGGCGAGATCGTCACCAACAACCACGTCGTCGCCGGTGCCTCGCGGATCAAGGTGACGACCAACGACGGCAGGTCGTACTCCGCCAAGGTCGTCGGCACCGACAGCAAGAAGGACCTGGCGCTGATCAAGCTGGAGAACGCCTCCGGCCTGAAGGCGGCGACGCTCGGCGACTCCTCCGGCCTCCAGGTCGGCGACCAGGTCGTGGCGATCGGCTCCCCCGAGGGCCTGTCCGGCACGGTCACCAGCGGCATCATCTCCGCCCTCGACCGTGACGTCACCGTCCCGACCGACGAGGACCAGGGCCAGCAGCCCCAGCAGGGCGACGGGTGGCCGTTCGAGTTCGGCGGGCGGCAGTTCAACGGTGACACCGGCTCGGACACCACGACGTACAAGGCGCTCCAGACCGACGCGTCCCTCAACCCGGGCAACTCCGGCGGCGCGCTGATCGACATGAACGGCAACATCATCGGGATCAACTCCGCGATGTACTCGCCGGCGGGCAGCGCCTCCTCGTCCTCCGACGCGGGCAGTGTCGGCCTGGGCTTCGCCATACCGATCAACACCGTCAAGGCCGACCTCGCCAAGCTGCGGGCCGGCGCCACGGACTGAGGTCCACCGGATGCGAGGAGTACGGCGATGATCCAGCAGGTTCCGCACACGGTGCCGGGGGCCGACCCGGCGGGGTTCGCGCTGGCACTGGCGGTGGTGCACGAACTGCATGCACCGGCGACGGCGTCGGCGTCGGCGTCGGTGTCTGCGACGCGGGCCCCCGAGGTGGCGACGGCCAAGGCCCGGCCCGCGCGCAAGGCCGCCGCCCGCCGAGCCGCCGCCGCCCGGCGCCGCAAGGTACGGGGCTGATCCGGGGCTGAACCTGCTCCCGGCCCGGCCCGCCGACGTGCGAGGCTGAGAGCGTCAGCGACACCCCGTCCCGTCCCACCACACCACACCCGAGGACCCCGACCCATGAGCCCCGCAGACGGCGACCGTGACCCCCAGCGCATCCTGATCGTCGACGACGAGCCGGCGGTACGCGAAGCACTCCAGCGCAGCCTCGCCTTCGAGGGGTACGGGACAGAGGTCGCGGTCGACGGCGCGGACGCGCTGGAGAAGGCGGCGGCGTACCGGCCCGACCTGGTCGTCCTGGACATCCAGATGCCCCGCATGGACGGTCTGACGGCGGCGCGCCGCATCCGCGGCACCGGCGACACGACCCCGATCCTCATGCTCACGGCCCGTGACACGGTCGGCGACCGGGTCACGGGCCTCGACGCGGGCGCCGACGACTACCTGGTCAAGCCCTTCGAACTGGACGAACTCTTCGCCCGCATCCGCGCGCTGCTGCGCCGCAGCTCCTACGCGGCGGCCGTCGGCGCGGGCTCGCCGGACGACGAGGACGTCCTCGCCTTCGCCGACCTGCGCATGGACCTCGCGACGCGCGAGGTCACGCGGGGCGGCCGCCAGGTGGAGCTGACCCGTACGGAGTTCACGCTGCTGGAGATGTTCATGGCGCACCCGCGCCAGGTCCTCACCCGGGAGCAGATCCTCAAGGCGGTCTGGGGCTTCGACTTCGAGCCGTCGTCGAACTCCCTCGACGTGTACGTCATGTACCTGCGCCGCAAGACCGAGGCGGGCGGCGAGCCGCGCCTCGTGCACACGGTGCGGGGTGTGGGCTACGTGTTGCGGCAGGGCGGCGCGGAGTGAACAAGGTCGTACGCCGGTTCCGCTCGCTGCCGATCCGGTCCCGGCTCGCGCTGCTGGTGGCGGCGGCGGTGGCGTTCGCGGTGGCGGCGGTGTCGGTGACATGCTGGTTCATCGTGCAGGGGAAGCTGTACGACCAGGTGGACGGCGACTTGGAGAAGATGCTGCAGAAGCCGGGCCAGAACATCGCCATTCAGCAGGCGGTGGACAGTTGCACGCAGACCCCGCCGGGCGGCAACAGCTTCCGGAACAGCTCCTACTTCGAGGTCGTCAAGGCGGACGGGGACATCTGTGTCCACTCCAGTTCCGTGGGCCTGGTCAATGTCACCGGGGCCGACCGGGACGTGATCAAGAACTCCCCGGTGGGGCGCGGCATCGTCCGCAACGGCACCGACGAGCACGGCAACGCCCTGCGCGTGATGACCGTGCGGCTGGCGTCCGAGCAGCCCGACGCGCCCAACGCCGCGCTGATCCTCGCCCTGCCCCTGAAGAACACCCAGTCCACCCTCAACGATCTCGCGCTGATCCTGCTGCTGGTCTCGGGCGTGGGGGTCCTGGGCGCCGGAGCCGCCGGGCTGGCGGTCGCCCGGGCGGGACTGCGCCCGATCGACAAACTCACCGAGGCCGTCGAGCACGTGGCCCGTACGGAGGATCTGGGCATCCGCATCCCGGTGGACCAGGACAGCGAGGACGAGGTGGCCCGGCTGTCCCACTCGTTCAACTCGATGACCTCCGCGCTGGCCAGCTCCCGCGACCTCCAGCAACAGCTCATCGCCGACGCCGGCCACGAACTCCGCACGCCGCTCACCTCCCTGCGCACCAACATCGAGCTCCTCACCCGCAGCGAGGAGACGGGCCGTCCCCTCCCCGAGGCCGACCGCAAGGCGCTCCTCGCGTCGGTGAAGGCGCAGATGACGGAGCTGGCCGCGCTCATCGGCGACCTGCAGGAACTGTCCCGGCCGGACACCGGCCAGCACGCGGGACGGACGCAGATCATCGCCTGGCACGACATCGTCGACTCGGCGCTGCGGCGAGCGCGGCTGCGCGGCCCGGAACTGACGATCACGGCGGACATCCAGCCGTGGTACGTGCGGGCGGAACCCTCCGCCCTGGAACGGGCGGTGGTCAACGTCCTCGACAACGCGGTGAAGTTCAGCCCGGGGGGCGGCACGATCGAGGTACGCCTGTCCGAGGGCACCCTGACGGTCCGCGACCACGGCCCGGGCATCCCCGCCGACGAACTCCCCCACGTCTTCGACCGCTTCTGGCGCTCCCCGAGCGCCCGAGCCCTGCCCGGCTCGGGCCTGGGCCTGTCGATCGTGGCCCGCACGGTGCAGCAGGCGGGCGGCGAGGTGTCACTGTCCCCGGCGGAGGGGGGCGGCACGGTGGCGACGGTACGACTGCCGGGGGCGGCGGTGCCACCGCCAGACAGCCTCACCTTCGCCGACGCCTAGCCCGATATCGATATATCGTGGTGTGTCGCACTGACGGCGAGGAGGGTGGCACATGGCCGCGACGGCGGAACTGGACGCGGGCGATCTGATCGAGGTGTTCAAGGCCCTCGGCAACCCTGCCCGTCTGCAGATCATGCAGTGGCTGAAAGATCCTGAGGCGCACTTCGGTGAGTACGAACCGATCGCGGACCGCCGGGCGGTCGGCGTGTGCGTCACGCACATCCAGGCGAAGGCGGGACTCGCCCAGTCGACGGTCTCCAGCTACATGAGCACCCTCGAACGGGCGGGACTCGTACGTCCCACCCGGGTGGGCAAGTGGACCCACTACCGGCGTGACGAAGAGCGGCTGGCCCGGCTGGCGCGGGCGATCGGCACCACCCTCTGATTGACGAATCGCGATACGTCGATATGATCTCCTCATGTCGACCTCCACTGCTGCGCGCACTGCCCTGATCGTTCATGCCCACCCCGAGCCCCGGTCGTTCAGCACCGCCCAGATGGGCGCCGCGGCTCAGTCCCTGCGCGAGGCCGGGTACCGGGTCGATGTCCTGGACCTCTACGCCGACGGCTGGGCGCCGGTGCTCGGCCGCGAGGAGTTCGCACCGGTGGAGGGCCCGTTCAAGCCGCAGGCCGAGCAGTTGCGAGCGGTCCGGGAGGGGACGCTCGACGCGGCCGTCAGGGCCCATCTGGACCGGCTGCTCGCCGCTGATCTGCTCGTGCTGTCGTTCCCGATGTGGTGGTTCTCGCTGCCGGCCGTCCTCAAGGGATGGGTGGACCGGGTCTTCGTGATGGGCGGAGCCTTCGGCGGCGACCACGGACTCTTCGGGGACGCGGCGTTCGCCGGGAAGCGCGCGATGCTGCTGTTCACGACCGGCGGGCCTGGCGAGTCGTTCCGCCCCGGTGGCGCCTTCGGCCCGATGGACGACTTCCTGTTCCACATCCACCGGGGAATGCTGGAGTTCGTCGGCTACCAGGTCCTGGAGCCCGTCATCACGTACGGCCCGGCCCGTATGACCGACCAGGAACGGGCCGCGGGGCTGGACGCGGTCAGGGAGTCCGTCGCACGCGTCGCGGCCGATGCCGGCGCCACCGTGGGCTGAGGCCGGCACCGGCCGGGGCGGGCACGGTCACGTCTCCGTCCGGTACATCAGATCCACCTCGTGCGTGACGAACCCGAGCCGCTCGTACACCGACACCGCCGCCGTGTTGTCGGCGTCGACGTACAGCATCGCGGTCGGCAGCCCCCGGTCCGCCAGGTGCCGCAGGCCGATCGTCGTCAGGGACTTGCCGAGGCCGCCGCCCTGGGCGCCGGGGGCGACGCCGAGGACGTACACCTCGCCCAGGCCCTCCTCGGCATGGACCTTGGTCCAGTGGAAGCCGATGAGTTCGTCGCCGCGGAAGGCCAGGAAGAACCCCGCCGGATCGAACCACGGCTCGGCCTTGCGGTCGTCGAGGTCCCGCTGGGTGAGGGAGCCCTGCTCGGGGTGGTGGGCGAAGGCGGCGGCGTTGACGGCGAGCCAGGCCGCGTCGTCCCGGCCGGGGACGAAGGTGCGGACGGTGACGCCCTCGGGGAGGACCGGCTCGGGCGCGTCGAAGCCGGTCAAGGGGCGGCGCATCTGGCGCAGTTCGCGGAACAGGGTCAGGCCGAGGACCTGCGCGAGGTGCCGGGCGGCGGAGTGGCCGCCGTGCGCCCACACCCGCAGCCGCTTGCCGGACGCGGCCAGCAGTGCGGAGCCCAGCGCCCGCCCGTGCCCCTGGCCCCGGTGCCCCGGGTGCACGACCAGCTCGGCGGCCGGCGGCTCCACCGGGTCGGTGTCCTCCAGCTGGGCGTACCCGACGAGTTCGCCGTCGACGGTGAGCAGCAGATGGGCGACGCCCGCGCGCTCGCCGCCGCGCAGCTGCAACCGGCCCTGTTCGGAGACCGCCTGCTGTCCGTCGGTGCCGGCGGCGTCGGCGAGCAGGGCGAGGACGGCCTCGGTCTGCTCCGGGGAGAGCGCGGCATATGTGTCGATCGAGCGGGTGCGTCCGGGCCGTGCGGTGTCGTCGCTGGTCATGCGTACGAGGGTACGGGTCGGTGCCGGGAAATC
The DNA here is from genome assembly GCF_044458845.1 of Streptomyces sp. NPDC050416. Lineage (NCBI taxonomy): Bacteria > Bacillati > Actinomycetota > Actinomycetes > Kitasatosporales > Streptomycetaceae > Streptomyces > Streptomyces sp. NPDC050416. The sequence goes on along the minus strand of NZ_JBITII010000012.1, from coordinate 45,826 downwards.
GGCGGCAAGAAGCAACCAGGATGTGACCCGAAAGCTCTGTCGCGCTACGCGCGTTGACTCTAGGCTGCGCCGGACGACATCACTGTCCCAGCAGACCCACAGGGGGGCGTATGCCAGCCACTTCACCGGCACCGGCGCACCAGGAGCGCCGCAGACGTCGTACGAACCGTCTCGTCGCTCTCGCCGCCGGTGTCGCCACCGTCGGCGCGCTGGCCGCGGCGACGGTGCCCGGGTCGGCGTCGGCCGGAGAGAACCACGGCGGGGGCGGCCACTGGCCGGGCCGCTACCAGGACGTCCAGTTGCTGTCCTTCAACGACCTGCACGGCAACCTGGAGCCGCCCGCCGGCTCCTCCGGCCGGGTCACCGAACACCAGGCCGACGGCACGACGAAGACCATCGACGCGGGCGGTGTGGAGTACCTCGCCACCCATCTGCGCCAGGCCCGCGAGGGCGAGAAGTACTCCATCACCGCGGCCGGCGGCGACATGGTCGGCGCCTCCCCGCTGATCTCCGGCCTCTTCCACGACGAGCCGACCATCGAGGCGCTGAACAAGCTCGACCTCGACGTCACGTCCGTCGGCAACCACGAGTTCGACGAGGGCGCCAAGGAACTGGCACGCCTTCAGATCGGCGGCTGCCACCCGAAGGACGGCTGCTACGCGGACCAGAAGTTCACGGGCGCCGACTTCCCCTACCTGGCCGCCAACGTCCTCGACGAGAAGACGAAGAAGCCGATCCTCAAGCCCTACTGGGTGTGGAAGAAGAACGGCGTCAAGGTCGGCTTCATCGGCGTGACCCTGGAGGGCACTCCGGACATCGTCTCCGCCGAGGGCGTCAAGGGCCTGTCCTTCAAGGACGAGGTCGAGACGATCAACAAGTACGCCAAGGTGCTCCAGAAGCAGGGCGTGAAGTCGATCGTCGCGCTCATCCACGAGGGCGGCTTCCCGGCGTCGACGTCGTACAACTACGACTGCGACGCCCCGGGCGCGGGCGACGGTGTGTCCGGCCCGATCGTCGACATCGCCAAGAACATCACGCCGCAGGTGGACGCGCTGGTCACCGGTCACACCCACAGCGCGTACGTGTGCACGATCGACGACCCGGCGGGCAAGCCGCGCATGGTCACCTCGGCCGCGTCCTTCGGCCGCCTCTACACCGACACCACACTGACGTACGACCGGCTGACCGGCGACATCGCCCGTACGGCCGTGAAGTCCGCGAACCACGTGGTCACCCGGGACGTCCCCAAGGCGCCCGACATGACCGAGCTGATCGGCAAGTGGAACACCCTGGCGGCCCCGATCGGCAACCGGGCGATCGGCCACATCTCCGGCGACATCGGCAACACCGGCACCGAGTCCCCGCTCGGCGACCTCATCGCCGACGCCCAGCTCGCCCACGGCAAGCAGCTAGACCCGGAGACCGACCTGGCGCTGATGAACCCCGGTGGCATCCGGGCACCGCTGACCTACACGGCCAAGGCCGGTGAGGGCGACGGTGTCGTGACGTACGCCGAGGGCTTCACGGTCCAGCCGTTCGCCAACACCGTGAACCTCCAGGACTTCACGGGCGCGCAGCTGATCCAGGTGCTCAAGGAGCAGGTCACCGGCCCGAACGCGGCGGCGCCGAAGGTCCTCCAGGTGTCGTCCGGCCTCACGTACACGCTCGACCTCACCAAGTCCGGCGCCGACCGGGTCGTCACCGACTCGATTCTGCTGGACGGCAAGGCCATCGACCCGGCGGCCACCTACCGCGTCGCGACGAACAGCTTCCTCGCGGGCGGCGGTGACGGCTTCCCCACGCTCGGCCAGGGCACGAACGACGTCGTCGGCGCCGACGACCTGACCGCGCTGGAGCAGTACCTCACGGCCAACTCCTCGGCCACGAACCCGCTGGCCCCGCCGAAGGCGGACCGTATCGCGATCGTGAAGTAAATCGCATACAGGGGATTCAAGTTGCGGCCAGGGGCGGTGCGCATGGTCGGATGAGACGATGCGCACCCCCCACCGCATGGACATGCAAGACCTGTCCCACGACCCCTCCGAGCACCCTCACGGCCCCTCCGACCAGCCCCGCAACCCCTACGAGGAGCTCGCCGCACTCGATGACGGCCCGCTGGAGGAGACCCCTCTGGAGGACTTCCTCGGCGCGGAGGCCGAGCAGCGGGACGAGGCGGAACGGGAGTGGTCGCCGCCCGACCACCGGCGTGGCGGCAGGCGCCGGCGGAATCGTTTCGCCGGGCTGCCGCTCGCGGTGAAGGCGGTGGTGGGCCTGGTCGTGCTCGCCGCCTTCCTCGCCCTCGGCGACCGCTGGGCCGTGCTGTACGCCGAGCACCGGGCCGCCGACACGCTCAAAGACCGGCTGGACCTCGCGGCCGCGCCCGAGGTGGAGATCGGCGGGTTCCCCTTCCTCACCCAACTCGCCGACGAGCGGCTGGAGTCGGTGAAGGTGACCGTCCCGGACGTCGCCGCCGACCGGGTCTCCCTGGCGAAGGTGTCGGCCACGGCGCACGACATCCGGCTGGACGCCGACGGCCTCACGTCCGTGCGCGGCGCCCACGTCCCCCGGTTCGACGGGGACGTCCTGCTGTCCTTCGAGGACCTCAACCGCGAACTCGGCGCCTCCCAGGTGACGTTCACCGGCGAGGGTCGCGACCGCGTCCGGGCCGACGGCACCCTGCCCGTCGCCGGACACGACCTGCGGCTGCGCGCCGAGGCCCGGATCCAGCGGCAGGGCGAGCGGGGCATCGCCACGGAGATCGGCGGCATGCGGCTCGACATCGGGAACCTGGCCACCTACCGCCCCGGCACCCGCGCCTCCGAGGGGCTGCACCTGACGCCCAAGGGGGCCGCCGACCTCTCCCGGGAGACCCGCAAGGCCAAGGCGCTGCTCTCGGTCCCGGCCATCGTGCAGCGGATGGGCGTCCCCGAGGCGACCGTGCGCGACGCCCTGGCCGACGACGGCAAGCTCACCGAGCTGACCGGCTCACCGAAGTTCGCCCGCCAGGCCGAGCGCCTCAACCTCATCGACCTGGCCCTGGACAACCCCCAGGTGCTCCGCCGCATCGGCCTCGATCCCGACCTCCTCGACGAGTTGTCCGGCCTGACCCGCCCGGTCCTGGCCGACCGGCTGGCGCTCGCGTTCGAACTGCCGAAGCCGGAGCAGGGAGACGTACGGCTGGACGACGTACGCGTGGAGGAGGACGGCATCCGGGTGCGGGTGTCGGGCTCGGGGCTGAACGTGGGGTCGTAGCGCCGCGCGTCAGCAACCTGCGTTCCTGATGAGATTTGGTGTGCAGATGTGTTGACCTCTGTTCGACTCCTCTTCTAGTTTGCGGGAGCCAACGAGCCGCCGATCTGTACGCGAGGTTCGCTCGAAAGTACTGCTCAGAAGGGGACGTCGTGTCACGAAAGACTCACCGGGGGACAGCCAGTCTGGGGGCGCTGCTCGCCTGCGCCACGGCATTCGGCGGGGCCCTGGCCTCCCCCGCAGCCGCCTCCCCCACCGCCCCGCCGCCCGTCAGCGACTTCAAGGGCGTCAACTGGGCCGACCCGCGGGACAACTACGCCCACGACGCGGTCGTGCCCTCGGGCCTGTCCACCACCGACAGCTACGCCACCACCTACGCCAAGTCCAAGGCGATCATCGGCGGATTCTCCAAGCTGGGCGCCAACACCGTCCGCCTCCCGGTCAACCCCACCTCCGTGAACGGCCCGTTCTGGAAGTCGTACCGGGGCGCGATCGACGCCGCCACCGCCAAGGGCTTCAAGGTCATCCTGGGGTACTGGGAGGCCGACAACGCCAAGGACGGCAAGATCGACAACCAGGCGTCCTGGAACCAGATGTGGGCGCGGATCACGTCCTCCTACGCCCGCAACTCCAAGGTGTACTTCGAGCCGATGAACGAGCCGTTCGGCTACACCGCCCAGGAGTGGACCGACATCGCCGCGAAGTGGGTGGCCTCCCACGGCAACGTGCCCCGCGACCGGATGGTGATCGGCGGGTACAAGTACAGCGAGGACGTCAAGCCGGTCTGCGCCGACCCGCGTCTCAACGGCACCCGGATCGCCCTGCACAACTACGGCTTCTGGCACACCGACTGGACCAGCGTCGACCAGTGGAAGCAGGACTTCAAGGCACGTATCGGCGACTGCGCCTCGCGCACGATCCTCGACGAGTTCGGCGCGTCCATGACGACGGGCCTGGACTACAACGGCCCGGTCAACGGCTCCAACGAGGTCGCGTACATCCAGGCCGCGACCGACACCATCCGCGAACTGGGCCTGGGCTCGGTCTACTGGCCCGGCCTGCGCAACGGTGACACCTACTCCCTCACCACGCTCCAGGGCACGGGCACGAACCTCAGCCTGACGGTGAACAACTCCAGCGGCCTGGACCGGCTGCACTACGCCTGGAAGCAGTAGGCATGGTGGCCCTTCCGGGTCCGGCGCCGCTCGTCAGCCGGACCCGGAAGGGAGCTTTCAGGACGCCGAGGGCGTCCAGCCCGCGAGCCAGTCCGCGACCTCCTGGTTCGCGGCCTGCGCGTCGGTCAGGTGCGGCCGGTTGGAGCCCGCCGAACCCGCCCCCGCACCGGTGTTCTTGTACTCGGCGAACCGGTCGTCCTTCCACGAGAAGCCGCTCATGTCGGTCCACGGCGTGGACTTGATCGCGGCGCTCAGGCTGGTGTTGCGGACCGTGGTCTGCGGGTCGAGCGAGGCGTCACCGCCCGCGTGCCAGGGCCGGCCGAGGTAGAAGCTGCCGCCCGACACATCGCCGTTGACGGTGGAGTTGGCGATCAGGATGCCCTTGCGGTTCGCGGCGGTGCTCGGGGCGGTGACGTAGCCGGCCGAGGTGCCGTCCCAGCGCTTCTTCAGCGTGATGACGGACTTGTCGACGACGGCCGTGGCCCGCCCGAAGATGAAGTCGACGTTGCCGATGACGTAGGAGTTGCCGACGTAGACCCGGCCCAGCCGGTCCTTGGCGGCGGTGTCGAGCAGCAGCGTGTCCTGGTCGCCGCTGACGATGATCCCGTCCAGGAACACCTTGTCGGCGGCGGTCCGCAGCGCGACGGCCTGATGCCCGCTGAGCTGCTGGTTGGCCTTCTCGTCGAAGTCGTTGGAGATGGTCAGGTTGCGCGCCTGGAAGTCGTCGGCCTCGACGGCGACGGTGGCACTGCCGCCCGTGCCGTACGTGCCGCCGCCGGGCTTGGGCGTACCGGACGCGTTGTTGTAGACGATCGTCGTGTCCTTGCGGCTGCCGCCGGTGCCCTGGATGGTGACGTGCGGCTTGTTGGACGGCACCTTGACGAGCTCCCGGTACGTCCCCGGCTTCACGGCGATCACGACCCGTGACGGGTTGTTCGCCGGTACGGCGTTCACGGCGGCCTGCACGGACGTGTACTGCCCGCTGCCGTCCTTGGCCACGGTGAGGGTCGTCGCGGCGACGGCCTTGGTGGAGGCGGCGGCGGTCTTCCCGACGGAAGCGCGGGGCCCGGCACCGGACTTGAGGATCGACGGCAGGTCGGCGGCCTTGTCGAGGGAGTAGGGGTAGTAGGCCTTCGGATCGAAGGCGGTCCCGCCGCTCTCGTTGCGCCCGCTGGTGCCGGAGAAGGAGTTCCCGCGCTGGACGATGGCCGCGCCGCTGTCCTTGATGACGGGGTTCTTGACGCCCTGGAACAGGGAGTTCTCCAGGACCATCTTCGTCGCGCCGCGCGAGTAGTTGCCGTACGACGACTTGATGTCCGTGCCGGGGGCGTCCTCGAGGAAGTTGTTGTAGAGGTGCGCGTGGGCGGCGTTGTCGGTGGACGGGTTGCGCTGCTCGGTCTCGCGGATCCAGTTGTGGTGGATCGTGATGTCCGTCTTGACGTTCTCGGTCCAGCCGATGCCGAAGGTCTTGTTGTTGTCGCTCAGCTTGTTCCAGGAGACGGTGACGTTCGTACTGTCCTTGCGGACGTCGATGAGCCCGTCGGCCATGTGCCGCAGATCGTTGTGATCGATCCAGACGTGATGGGCGCCGTCCATCTGAACGGCGTCGAAGTCATGGTCCTTGTCGTTCCACACACCCTGGTACGAGTCCCGGATGGTCAGATTCCGGATGATCACGTTGTGGACCCCGGACCCGAGGAAGAACCCACCGCCGACGATGTGCCCCGAGGTCCCGGACCCGACGATGGTCTTGTCGGACTGCACCTTGATCTCTTTGCCGACCGGGTTCATCTTGATCGTCGCCGCGACGACGATGACGTACGGCTCGGCGGCCGTGGCGTACTTCTCCAGCTCGGCCTGCGTCTTCACGGTGACGATCTGGCCGCCGCGCCCGCCGTACGTCCCGTTCTGCCCGAGGGAGTTGACGGAGGCGAACCCGTCGGCGGTGTCGGTGGCCCAGGACGGGGCGGCGGCGGAGGCCTCCTGGGCGGTGGAGCCGAGGACGCCGAGGTCGGTGCCGTAGGCGAGGGTGCCGGCGGCGGTCAGGGCCAGCGGCACACCGACCGCCAGGGCCGTGCGGCTTCTGCGGTGCCGGGGCTTGCTGCGCAGCTCACTCATGCGGCGAATCCGTTCCGTGCGGGGGGATGATCCGGGGGTGGGTCGCCGCTGGGGGTGGAAAGGTTGCCGCTGTACGAGCCTTACTTGGTAGGGGACTTGAGGTCGAGGCGCTCCCCGCGACTGACCGCGACGCGCAGCAGGTCTTCCAGCGACTCCACCGCCCTTGTCAGTGCGAAAAGCACGGCGCGTTCACCGGCCTTGGGGTCCCCGAGTACGGCCTTGGCGCCCGCGAGCACCTGCTCGGCGGAGGCGAGTTGAGCGTCCTCGACCTCGTCGGCGAGCCGTGAGAGGAGGCTGTCCGGGTCGTCGGTGGAGAGGTAACAGGGCTTGCCGTCGGTGCCGGTCCAGGGGAGCAGCCTCATGCGAAGACCTCCACGGTGTTCATGTACGGCCGTACGAGCGGGGTGTCGATCACCAAGGGCTCCTCCGTGGCGAGGGGTCGGGCAGCGGGTGTCGGCGCGGGTGGGGCCGCCGTGGCTCGGTGACGCCCTCGGGCGGGCAGCAGACTCCGCACGAGGAGCAGCAGGACCGCCTCGCAGAGTTCAGCGATGTGCAGGCGCACGGAAGCGTCCCTTCTCAGGGCAGGCGACGGGGGTGTGACGAGCGGTGATTACCGTTCGTGCCTTCATCGTCACTGGTCGCGCGTACGCTGCGGAAGGGGCCAGGTGTTGCCTGGCGGTCCTGGCAACGGTTGGGGGTGACGTGGGCGAAGTGGTTGACGGGGAGCGGGAATCGGGGCGGGTCGCGCTCGGCCGGACGCTGAGGTTCCTGCGTGAGCAGGCGGGTAAGTCGCTCGGGCAGTTGTCCGAGGACACGGGGTACGACAAGAGCTACTTGAGCCGTCTGGAGAAGGGGGAGCGGCTCTCCAAGCGGGCGGTCATGGAGGACCTGGACAGCTACTACGGGTCCGGTGACCTGCTGGTTCGTGAGTGGCGGGACGCGCGGCGCGAAGTCATCAAGGACAAGTACAAGGCGTTCATGGACCTTGAAGCCACGGCCCAGATCATGTGGATGTTCCAGCTGCGCGTGCCGGGTCTCTTGCAGACCGAGGACTACGCCCGAGCGGTGTTGTCAGGGTTGTCTGGCGCCCAGACAACAGCAGGCAACAGCGAGGAAGTCGAGGAACAGGTGGCTGCGCGGATGGGGCGGCAGGAGTTGCTGCATCGCCAGTCGGCGCCGAGCGTGCGCGTGATTCTGGACGAGGGTGCGGTACGACGACCGGTTCCCAACCCGAAGGTCTGGGCCGACCAGTTGTCACACCTGGTGGACGCTGCGGAGCTGCCGAATGTCGCAATTCACGTGCTGCCTTACACGGCCGGTGTGCACGACCTTATGAACAGCGACCTCATCCTGCTGTGGCAGCGCGTCGGTGACCCCGTTGCCTACGTGGAGGGCAACGGGATCGGGCAGTTGATCGATGATCCGGACAGGGTCCTGTCCTACCGCTTGTCCTACGATCTCGTCAGGGATGCGGCGCTGAGCCCGGCGGAGTCGACGGCTTTCATCAAGCGCCTTCTGGAGGAGTGCAGACCATGAACCGAACCCCTGACCTCACCACCGCGGCGTGGCGTAAGTCGTCCTACAGCGACGGGGGCGCCTCGAACTGCCTGGAGGTCGCCGACAACCACCCCAGCATCGTCCCCGTCCGCGACAGCAAGCAGCCGGACGGCCCGATACTCGTGTTCGGCGCGAGCCCCTGGGCGTCGTTCCTCACGTACGTCACCAAGTAACTGTCGGGGCCGCCCGCTTCTTTGCCAGTGTCGTGCTTCCACGGCCTGCCTCAAGGGCGCTTCGCGTCGCCTTCGGCGATGGCCCTGCGGGCCACCCTTGACCCAGGCCGTTCCAGCACGGGTGAGAAGCGGGCAGCCCCGACAGTTTCTCGCGACTCCCCGGCTCACCTAACCCAACTCGGTTTCCAGACCTCCCCCTCAATCAGCCGTGGGCGTGTCGCCAGCAGGTGGTCGCGCAGGGCCGCCAGGCCGGGATGCGGATTGTCCGTGCGCCACAGGAGGGAGTGCGGGTAGACCGGGGTCGGGTCGCGTAGGGGGACGAGGCGCAGGTCGTGGTCGGCCGGCCAGACCAGCGGTGTTCGTTCGCTGAGGAAGGTCGCCAGGTTCGGGGAGCCCGCGATCGTGTCGAGGAGGGCCTCGATGCCGAAGTTGGGGCCGATGGTGTCGATGTCCGGGCCGAAAGTCTCGGCGAGTTCGTCGTAGTAGGCCGACCACTCCGTGCCGGGCGCGTTGCCCGGCATCCAGATCCGCTGCCCGGCCAGTTGCGCGGGTGTCACCGAGGCGGCTCGGGCGAACTCGTGGTCGGGGCCGACGCACAGGCGCATCGGCTCGTCCAGGACGGGGACGGCCTCGATGCCGTCGGGGAGCCGGCGCCCGGGCATGGTGACCGCACGGAACGTGGCGTCGACGGCCCCGTCCCGCACGGCGGCCACCGCCGTGTCCGCGTCGAAGAGCGTGACGACGTCCAGGGCGATCTCCGGGTGCGCCCGGTGGAAGTCCCGTACCAGCCCGGCCGGGGCGGCCCGGCGACCGAGGACGTCCACTCGTAGCGCGCGCTCCCCGGGGCGCACGGCCGCCACCGCCCGCTCCTCCGCCTGGAGCAGGGCCCGGGCGTGCGGCAGGAGGACCTGCCCGTCGATGGTGAGCTCCGCGCCGCGCGGCGTACGCACCAGCAGCCGTACCCCCAGGTCCTTCTCCAGCGCGGCGATCCGCTTGGAGACCGCCTGCTGGGTGAGAGACAGGTCCACGGCGGCTTTCTGGAACTGCCCGGCATCGGCGATCGCGACGAATGCCCGTACGGCTTTGAGGTCCACGGAGACAGCCTTCCACTCATGGACCGAGTACGCGGCGCAGGCCCGGCTCGACGTCCGGGGCGCTGATCCCGCCGTAGCCGAAGACGAAGCCCGGGCGTGCGGAACGGTTCGCGGCGATCTCCGCCAGGGTGTGGACCGCCACGCCGGACGCCCGGGCCCGGCGGGCGCGGTCCGCGAGGGCGTCGGGGTCGGCGAGGCGGCCTCGGGTGAACGCGGTCACGTGCAGGCCCGCGGCGGACGGCACCAGCTCGGACACGTCCGCGAAGTGGTCGGCGAGCGTGTGGGTGACGGCTCGGTGTCTGCTCGCGTACGTGTGCTGCATCCGGCGGATGTGCCGGGCGAGCAACCCGTCGTCGACGAAGCGGGCGAGGGCCGCCTGGGTGGGGACCGCCGTGTGCCAGTCGGCGGTGTACTTGGCGGTGCGCAGTGCCGTGCGCAGCGGGGCGGGCGCCACCAGGAAGCCGATGCGCAGGGAGGGCAGCATCACCTTGGAGAACGACCCCACGTAGATGACGTGTCCGTCCCGGTCCAGACCGTGCAGTGTCTCGACCGGCCGCCCGCTGAACCGGAATTCGCTGTCGTAGTCGTCCTCGATCACTGCCGTGCCGTGCCGTCGCGCCCACCGCAGCAGCGCCGCTCTGCGCCGCAGGGACATCGGCATCCCGAGCGGAAACTGGTGGGCGGGGGTGACGTACACGGCGCGGGTGTCCGGCGGGATGGCGTCCACCAGCAGGCCCTCGGCGTCCACCGGTACGCCCGTGACCTCGGCGCCCTGCGCCAGGAACGGCAGCCTGGCCGGTGGGTAGCCGGGCTCTTCCACGGCCACCCGGTCGCCCGGTTCGAGCAGCACCCGCCCGATGAGGTCCAGGGCCTGCTGCGTGCCGGTGGTCACCAGCACGTCGTCCGGACCGGTCCGCACGCCGCGGGAGAGTCCGATGTGCCGGGCGAGCGCGGCCCGCAGCCCGGCGTGGCCGGCCGGATCGCCGTACCCGAGCGCCCCGTCCGCCGAAAGGCGCAGTTCCCGGGCGATCAGGGGACGCCAGGTGTCGTACGGGAAGAGCCGGGCGTCCGGCAGGCCGATCCGGAAGTCGTGGGCCGCCGTCGTCGGTTCCGTGAACTCCGGGCCCGCCCAGGGGAACAGGCCCGCCCACACAGAGCGGGGGCGCAGTCCCGAGGCGGTGGTGCCGGTGGCGGTCGCCGCCCCGGGCGTGGGCAGGCCTGTCGTACGCACGTAGGTACCGGAGCCGACCCTGCTGTCCGCGTAGCCCTCGGCGACGAGCCGTTCGTAGGCGACGCCGACGGTGTTGCGGGCCACCTCGAGGCGACGGGCCAACTCCCGGGTCGGGGGCAGCGGGTCGCCGGGGCGCAGCAGTCCGTCGTGGATGGCGGTGCGCAGCCGGCGGTAGATCTGGCCCGACAGGTCGCGCCGCCCGTCGAGCCTGATGTGCACATCCATCCCGGCTCACCGCTCCTTCGACTCGGCCGCTGCTGCTGACTGTCTGACCGGCAATTGGCTCAATCAGTTGGCAGGTTATTGGCTCTGGGGCTGAACCGCTGAGTGAAATTACGCTCTGGCCATGGACATACGACGACTGGACCACCAGGCACTGTTACTGACCGGGGAGATGGTCTCCCGGGTCAAGACCGACCACTTGAGGCTGGCGACGCCATGCGCGGACTGGACCCTGTACGGCCTCCTGCGCCATCTGGTCAGCCAGAACGAGGGGTTCGCCGCCTCCGCCCGCGGCGCGGGTGAGCCGTGGGCCGTGTGGCGCGACGGCGAACTCGGTGACGACCCGGCCGCGGCGTACGAGGCGTCGGCGGACGAGGTCACCGCGGCGTTCGCGGAGGACGATGTGCTGGAGCGGCGGTTCGCGCTGCCCGAGGTGGGCGAGGGCTTCGCCGTCCCCGGACGGATCGCGATCGGCTTCCACCTGCTCGACTACGTGGTGCACGCCTGGGACATCGCGGTGACGATCGGCGCCCCGTGGGAGCCCGACGCCGAACTCACCGCCGCCGCGCTGCGCGTCGCCGCCCTGGTGCCGGACGAGGGCCGGGGGGCCGGTGCCGCGTTCCGCCGACGGATCGCCGTACCCGACGACGCCCCGCCGGGCGAGAGGCTGCTCGCCCTGCTCGGCCGCGACCCGTCCTGGACGCCGGCGCCGTGCTGAGGGGCCGCTGGTGCCGGGGTCCGGCCGGGGAACGGCTCGGCGACCGCGCCGCGGCGACTGGCGTCGACAGCGGCGGCGCCGGCAGCGGCGGCAGCGAGCGCGGTCGCCCGAGCGGCCCGCTGATCGTCAGCGTCACCGACTTCACCAGCGACGCGTACCGAGACCTGCCCGGCATCGCGCGTCGCGGTTTCGCGCTGCGGCGCCGCTGGCCGCAGCTCGCCGGAGCGGTCGGCATGTGGTTGTGGACCATGCCCTCGGCCCGGCGCTGCGGATCGGTCTCGGTGTGGGCCGGGCGGCGGGCCCTGGCGGAGTTCGTACGCCTGCCGGAGCATGTCGCGATCATGAACCAGTACCGTCGGCGAGGCACGATCAGGTCGGTGATCCTTGAGCACGAGAGCCTCGACACGGCGCGGATCCGGCGGGACGCGGAGGCATGGCTGACGTCGGACGATCACCGCCGTGCCGTGCGGGAGACGCCACGGCGGATGACCTGACCAGGGGCTTCTCAGCTCTGGGGCCGGGATCGGGAGGCGCCTTCGCCACCCACCCGCCGCACGTCTCCCGCCGGCCGCAGGCCGCCGGCCCGTCGCCGCAACGGCTCCACCGACCCCAGCGCCCCGACGAGCACCGCCCCGGCCAGCACCACCGCCCACCTGTCGTGTGCCGCCGCCCACCGGTCGTCCTCCACCGGTACGAACAGCGCCCAGCGTCCGGGCCAGAACAGCGCGGTCAGTACCGCCGAGGTCAGCAGGCCGGCCGCGACCGGCGGGCCGGGGCGTGTGGCCTCGCTGCAGCGCACCGCTACCGCCCCACCGGCCACCGCCAGGGCGAGGGCCGCCCCGGCCTCCAGCGTGATGTCGGCGACCGGCGGGCGTAGCTCCGGCGGCACGAGCAGCAGTGCTGCCGTCCACCAGGCCGCCGCGGCGGGGACGGCGAGGGACACCCGCAGCGCGATGCGGAGCGGGCGCGGGGTCGGCACGGTGGCCGTGGTGTGACGGGCCGGGTCGTCCAGGAGGAAGACCAGGCCCAGCGCGAAGGCCAGGACCGCGGCGCGCAGCAGGTGCAGGGAGAGGCGCTCGCCCGTCTCGCCGGTGATCCGGGAGAGCGCGGCGAGCAGCAGTCCCGCCGCGCCGGCCGTGCCGACCACGCCCAGGGGCAGGGTCCGGCAGACCGGGAGGATCAACTCCCGTGTCACTCGGAGCACTTGTCGTCCCCCTGGGGTGCCTTCACGCCCAGCAGCCGCGCCGCCCGGGCCGCCGTCACCTTCGGCTCGGTCAGTTCGGCCCAGTGGGACTTCACGCGGGCGGTGACCTCGCCGCGGGGCCGGTCCAGCAGTTCGCGCAGGACCTCCGTCTGGGCGGCCGTCATGTACATCCCGTCGGTCGGCTGGAGTACGTAGCCCGAGCCGGTCACCCTGTCGTCGAGGCGGACGCGGCGCAGGGACGCCACCGGGTCGGACTCCCAGCCCAGGGCCAGCCACATGACGGTCACCATGCGGCCGTCGCACATCGTCGTCGACGCCTTCTCGCTCCCCGCGACCAGCACGCCGGCCACGGCCGCCGAGAACTCGGGGACGCGGTTCCCGCCCCACCGGGTGCCCACGGTCACCTCGTGCGGCCGCTCCAGGGGCGTCAGCGCGGCATCGCCGGAGAGCCCGTAACTCGCCTCGATCCGCTGCCGTACGACGACCTTCCGCTCATGGGCGCTTCCCCCCGCCAGGGACCGCACCCGGTCCACGACCCCGGCCCAGTCCGCGACCCGCGGCCCCCACTCGGGGAACGCGCAGTACGTCGCCCCGTTCCGCCGGACGCAGGTCTGCACCTGGTCCGGGTGCGCGGTGGCCCGCTCCCGGGCCTTGACCAGCTCGGGCGAGTCGCCGCCGGCCTGGGCGACTCCGCCCACCAGCGTCATGGCCACCGCCCCGGCGACCCCGGCCATCACCGATGGCTTGCGGCCACCGGCGACCAGCACCGCCACCAGGCCCGCGCACAGCGCCAGCCCGGCCAGGTACAGCGCGTGCCAGGCGGCGGGCCGGCCGATGAGGTCGGACGGCAGCGTGTCGGCGGTCGGCTCGACGACCACCGGCATGAGCCACCGGGTCACGCCGTCGCTCGGGCCGCCTGTGAAGAACATGAACAAGAACAGGAAGAACACGACCGTCAGCGGGGCGGCGATCGCCGACCTCACCAGCGCGGCCATGAGCAGTCCGACCAGCCCGGACAGCAACACGACCAGCGGCCCCACGAGCAGTTCGGCCACCGAACCGTGCCCGATCGCCCCGGGCCTGAGCGCCTCGCGGCCGAACTCCGCTGCCACGCACACGGCGGTGAGCAGGGCGGCGGCCACGACCGACAGCGCGTGGGCGACCGTGCGCCGCCACGGCGGGAGGACCAGCACCGAGAGGTGATGCTCCGTCCCGTGCCGTCGCGAGCGCAGCGCGGCGTGGTTGACGGACAGCAGGACCGCGAGGCCGACCAGCATCGGTGCGCTCTGCGTGGCGCGGTCGACGTCCTGGAGGGCCGGGTAGCCGTCCCAGTTCTTCCCGCCCTGCCACACGGTCCAGCCGATGTACACGACGAAGGCGATGACCACCGGCAGCCTCGTCAGCAGCCGGCGCGTCTCGAACAGGGCCAGGGCCGCCACGGCCGCTCCCGGGGACCCGGGCCGCACCTCGGACACGACCGGCCTCTCCACCACCGTCGTCATGCCGCCACCTCCACGGCGTCGCCGTCGAGGGTGAGCAGGTAGCCGTCCTCCAGGGTGGGTTCGAGCAGTTCGGCGCCGTCCGGCGGATCCCCGACGTTCCGGAAGGTGCCGGTCCCCGTACGCCACCCGGCCTTGGCGCCCGGATCGCGCTCCGTGCTGCTCCACACCCGCCCGGCGGCCCGGGCCGTCAGTTCAGCCGGAGTGCCCTCGAACCGCACCCGGCCCCCGGCCATGACCAGCACCCGGTGGCAGAGCATCGCCACGTCCTCCGTCTGGTGGGTGGACAGCAGCACCGTGCGGCCCTCCCCGGCGCCCGCGATCAGCTCCCGGAACCGCATGCGCTGCTCGGGGTCCAGCCCGACGGTGGGCTCGTCCAGCACCAGGAAGCCGGGGTCACCGACCAGGGCGGCGGCCAGGGCGACCCGCTGCCGCATGCCGCCGGACAGCTTGCGGATCCGCTTGCCGCGCACGTCGGCCAGGCCCACCTCGTCGAGCACGCGCCGCACCTCGCGGTGCCGGGCGGCCCGGTCGGTCATCTCCTTGAGGATCGCCACGTAGTCGACGAACTCGAACGCGGTGAAGTCCGGGTGGAACCCCGGCGTCTGCGGCAGATAGCCCAGCCTGCGCCGCACCTCCTGCCTGCCGCGCACGGTGCCGGGGTCGTGCCCGAGCACGGTGAAGGCGCCCCGGTCGGCGGGCAGGGCCGTGGCGAGGACCCGCAGCAGTGTGGTCTTGCCGGCGCCGTTGGGGCCGAGCAGCCCGGTGACGCCGCCGGTCAGCCGCAGCGACACGTCGTCGAGGGCCCGGGTGCCGCCGTAGCGGAGGCTGAGCCCGGAGGCGGACACGGTCGGAGTCATACGGCACGTCCCTGGAAGAGGTCGAAGCGGTCACGGAAGAGGAAGAGCAGCCCGGCGGCGAGCGCGGCGACCAGCGCCGCCACGCCCTGCCCGGCGGCGGTGAACGGCGCGAGCGGCACGTCGGGGCCGGCCCGCAGGCCTTGGGCCAGCACCAGCAGCCCGACCCACGCCCCGCCGGCCAGCGACGGCGCGAGCACCGGCCCCAGCCTGGGTGTCAGCGCCAGCCCGGTCGCGGTGAGCGCGAGTGCGGGCAGCAGCCAGGCCAGCGCACGCAGCCCGTACTCGGGCAGCGCGAGCGTCGCGAGGCCGTTCAGCCCCAGCACCACGCCCAGCACGGCCACCGTCCGGATCATCAGCAGCCGGAACCCGTGCATCGGCGCGACGACGGCCATCTCGTACGTCGGGTCCAGCGCGGGCCCGTACGACAGTGCCACGCCAGCGAGCGGCAGCAGCGGCGCGAGCGCGAGGAACAGCGTGGGGAACTCCCCGTTCCGTGCGACATGCCCCGCCCCGACGCTCAGCAGCAGCACGAGGACGACGGCCCCCAGCCACGACCGCCGCAGCACCGGTGCCGCCGCCAGCAGCCGCGCGGTGTGCCCGGCCACCCCGGCCCGCACCAGCAGCGACTCCAGCAGCCCCGCCCGGGGCGCGTCGAGTTCGGCGTCGAGCCGCTCCCACCCCGCGTCGAGCGCGACCGGGTCGCTCACCTCGGCGAGCACGCCCCGGCACGCGGCGCAGGCGCCCAGGTGCGCGTCGGCGGACCACAGGGCCGGTGCCGCCAGCTCGCCGCGCGCGTAGGCGCGCAGATCCTCTTCAGGCACGTGCCAGCTCATGCCAACGCCTCCCGCAGCTGCTTGCGGGCCCGCATCGCCCGCGTCTTGACCGTCCCCGGCGGAATCCCCAGCAGCACGGCGGCCTCCCGGGTCGTCAGGCCGTCGATGACGGTCGCCTGCAGCACCGCCCGCAGCTCCGGCGACAGCCGGACCAGCGCGACGGCGAGGTCCCCGTGCTCCACCCCCGCGAGCACGCGCTCCTCCGCCGACACCTCGTCCCGGTGCCGCAGCCGCGCCAGCGCCTGCCGCAGCCGCCCGCGCGCCCCGTCCCCCCGCAGCGCGTCCACCAGCCGCCGCGACCCGATCCGCCACAGCCACCCGGCCACATCGCCCTCCTCCCGGTAGCGGGCCTTGCCCCGCCACACCGCGAGGAACGTCTCCTGCACGACGTCGTCGACGACACCCAGATCGGCGCACCGGCCCCGCAGCCGGGCACGGAGCCACGGCGCGTACCGCCGGTACAGCTCCTCGAAGGCACGCCGGTCGGCGTCCGCGGCGACGGCCCGCAGCAGCTCCCCGTCGCTTCTCGTTTCGCTCACGTCTCCTCATCGGACCGCCCGGCTCGAACGGTTCACGAAAGCACGCCCGACTTTTCCGCGCCGCTCACCGCGTCCACAGCCTGTGGACGGCCCGTCCATGGCCCGGCCGCCCTCTCCGAAACCCCCGCGAGCCGCCCCGCGCTATCCCACACGTCATGTCTCCGTAACCATCGATTCAGACGAGCTTGCGAGGCTCGGCCAATGACTCCCGCCGTGCCAGAGCCTTCACCGCCCCCACAGGGGCCTGGGGGGAATGGGACCACTCATGTGACGCCCCCGATCCCGCCCGCGCTTTCCGACGCGCCCGTGATGCTCGCGGCGCGGAAGAATGGGGCCATGAGCCAGCCGAACACCCAGGCACAGGTCCAGCACGCGCAGCCCTCCGTGGGCTCCATCGCAGCGCACCGCCCGCACACCATCGCGGCGGCCGTCTCCGACCTCGAACCCGACATCGACGCCGACCTCGACGCGTACGAGGAGTCGCCGCACGACGGCCCCCAGCTGCCGCAGGGCCGTTTCCTCGACCGGGAGCGAAGCTGGCTCGCGTTCAACGAACGCGTTCTCGAACTCGCCGAGGACCCGAACACGCCCCTGCTGGAGCGGGCCAACTTCCTCGCGATCTTCGCCAGCAACCTGGACGAGTTCTTCATGGTCCGGGTGGCCGGCCTGAAGCGCCGTATCGCCACCGGCGTGGCCACCCGCTCCGCCTCCGGCCTCCAGCCCCGCGAGGTGCTGGAGATGATCTGGGCCCGCTCCCGCGAGATCATGGCCCGGCACGCCGCCTGCTACCACGAGGACGTCGCCCCCGCACTCGCGGAGGAGGGCATCCACCTGGTCCGCTGGAGCGAGCTCCAGGAGAAGGAGCAGGCCCGCCTGTTCACCCTGTTCCGGCACCAGATCTTCCCCGTGCTGACCCCGCTCGCGGTCGACCCGGCCCACCCCTTCCCGTACATCTCCGGCCTGTCCCTGAACCTCGCCGTCGTCGTACGGAACCCGGTCACGGGCCACAAGCACTTCGCCCGCGTCAAGGTGCCGCCGCTGCTGTCCCGCTTCCTGGAGAGCTCCCCGGGCCGCTACGTCCCCATCGAGGACGTCATCGCCGCCCACCTGGAAGAGCTGTTCCCGGGCATGGAGGTGCTGGAGCACCACGCCTTCCGCCTCACCAGGAACGAGGACCTGGAGGTCGAGGAGGACGACGCCGAGAACCTGCTCCAGGCCCTGGAGAAGGAGCTCATGCGGCGCCGCTTCGGGCCGCCGGTGCGCCTGGAGGTCGAGGAGTCCATCGACCGCGAGGTCCTGGACCTGCTCGTCCGGGAGCTGAAGATCAGCGAGGCCGAGGTGTACCCGCTGCCGGGCCCGCTGGACCTCACGGGCCTGTTCCGGATCGCCTCCCTGGACCGGCCGGAGCTGAAGTACCGCAAGTTCGTCGCCGGCACCCACCGCGACCTCGCCGAGGTCGAGTCGGCGTCCGCGCCGGACATCTTCGCCGCCCTGCGCGAGCGTGACGTCCTGCTGCACCACCCGTACGACTCGTTCTCCACCTCCGTCCAGGCCTTCCTGGAGCAGGCCGCCGGCGACCCGGACGTCCTCGCGATCAAGCAGACCCTGTACCGGACCTCGGGCGACTCGCCCATAGTCGACGCCCTCATCGAGGCCGCCGAGACCGGCAAGCAGGTCCTCGTCCTGGTCGAGATCAAGGCCCGCTTCGACGAGCACGCCAACATCAAGTGGGCGCGCAAGCTGGAGGAGGCCGGCTGCCACGTGGTCTACGGCCTGGTCGGCCTGAAGACCCACTGCAAGCTGTCGCTGGTGGTCCGCCAGGAGGGCGAGACGCTCCGCCGCTACAGCCACGTCGGCACCGGCAACTACCACCCGAAGACGGCCCGTCTCTACGAGGACCTCGGCCTGCTCACGGCCGACCCGCAGGTCGGCGCCGATCTCTCGGACCTCTTCAACCGCCTCTCCGGCTACTCCCGCCGCGAGACCTACCGCCGCCTCCTGGTGGCCCCCAAGTCGCTGCGCGACGGCCTGGTCTCGCGGATCACCAAGGAGATCCAGCACCACCGCGCCGGACGGCCCGCGTACGTCCGCATCAAGGTCAACTCGATGGTCGACGAGGCCATCATCGACGCCTGCTACCGCGCGGCCCAGGCGGGCGTGCCGGTGGACGTGTGGGTGCGCGGCATCTGCGCGCTGCGCCCGGGCGTGGCGGGCCTGTCGGAGAACATCCGGGTCCGCTCCATCCTCGGCCGCTTCCTGGAGCACTCCCGTGTCTTCGCCTTCGGCAACGGCGGAGAGCCCGAGATCTGGTTCGGCAGCGCCGACATGATGCACCGCAACCTCGACCGCCGGATAGAAGCCCTGGTCCGGGTCACCGACCCGGCCCACCGGGCGGCCCTGAGCCGGCTGCTGGAGACCGGCATGTCCGACGCCACCGCCTCCTGGCACCTCGGCCCGGACGGCGACTGGACCCGGCATGCGACCGACGCGGACGGCCAGCCCCTGCGCAACGTCCAGGAGATGCTCATAGACGCCCGGAGGCGCCGGCGTGGCACAGCGACACCTTGACCCGACGGACCCCCTGGCCGGGCCCGCCCCCACCGGGGACACCCTCGCGGGTTACCTGCGGGCCCAGGCCACGGAGTTCCTCCGCGCGCTGCGCCTGCACCGGGAGACCGGTTCCGGGGCGAACGGCTCGGAGGGGTCCGTCGAGGCGGCCCGCGCGCTGCGCCGCTCGGCCCGCCGCATCAGCGCCGGCCTGCACACGTTCCAGCCCCTCCTCGACACGGACTGGTGCGAGGGCATGCGCCCCGAACTGGCCTGGGTCTCGGGCACCCTGGCCATGGAACACGCGTACACGGCCCGCCTGGAACGCCTGCTGAGCGCTCTGCACCGCTTGTCGGGCTCCGACCGAGCTGCGGGCACGCATGCGGACGCAGCCGCGGGCGCGCGGGGCGACCTAGCCGCGGGCGCGCGCGCGGACGCAGCCGCGGGCAGCCGTGCCGACGTAGCTGCGGGCAGTCGTGCCGCTGGGGCGGCACCCGTCCCAACGAGAGCGGCACCCCGCGATGCCGGGCTGCGCACCCCCCCGCCCCCAGCACAAGAACGCAGCAACCTGACAGTCGGAGCAGCAAAAGCAGGCGCCCTACTGGACCGCCAGCTCACCCTCGCCCGCACCCGAGCCCACTCCACCGCCCTGCAAGCCCTCGGCTCCAGCCGCTTCCACGCCATCGCGGACAAGGTCGCCGTCCTGGCCAGCGAGGTCCCGCTGAACTCATCCGCGGCCACCACAGACCTCCGCCCCCTCGCCACCGCCGCGAAGGACCGCCTCGCCGATGCCGTAACCGCCCTCCCCCTCGTCACCGCGGGCCACCCGTACAACGCCGCCGCGCTCATCCACGGCCTGTCCCCGGACACGGTCCCGCACCCCCAGGACGCCCCCTGGCACCAGGTCCGCCTGCTCCTGCGCCTGCACCGCTACGCCCGCGAAGCCGTCAGCGGCCCGAAGGGCAACGCCGTCGTCGACCTGCGCCTGCTCTCCGCGGGCCAGGCCCTGAACCGCCACCGCGACGCCTCGGAGGCGGCGGCAGCGGCGGCCCAGGCGGCCCGTACGCCCCGGATCGCCCCGGCCACGGCCTACGCCCTCGGCGTGCTCCACGCCGACCAGCGGCACGAGGTGGAGGCGGCGCGCTTCGCGTTCCAGCAGGCCTGGCAGAAGGAGGAAGAGGCGGCGGAGGCGGTGAGCACGCGGTGAGTCCGAGTTCCGGCTCCCCCGGGTCCGGGGACACCACCGTGCAGGCGGCCGGCTGCGTCCTGTGGCGCCGCTCCCCCGCCACCGGCGAGCTGGAGCTCTGCCTCGTACACCGGCCGAAGTACGACGACTGGTCCTGGCCGAAGGGCAAGCTGAAGCGCGGCGAGGAGCCGCTCGCCGGCGCCCTGCGCGAGGTGGCCGAGGAGACGGGCTGCCGGGCCCAGCCGGGCGCCGAGCTGCCCACCCAGCGCTATCGGGCGGACGGCCGCCCCAAGCAGGTCCGCTACTGGGCGGCCGAGGCGGTGTCCTGCGCGTTCACCCCGACCGACGAGGTGGACCGCGTGCTGTGGCTGACACCTGTCGCCGCCCGCGCCCGCCTCACCCAGCCCCACGACCGCACCTTGGTCGACGCGCTGCTCGCCGTGCTGGACCGGCCGCAACAGGCCGGAAAAGCGGACTGAACCCCTCAGTTCCGGAAAGCGGAACCCGCACGTGCTCTCCCCGTGAGCATTCCGTGACCTAACCGCACCTTAGGCAGGGGTTCACCCCTAGTTCATTTGTGTCCTTCGGCGCCTTCATCTGATCTGCCTAATTTCGGCCGTAACAGATGCGAGCCGCGCCTGCTGTGCGCGGGCTCGTCCAGCCACACCCAGACTTCGCACGCCGCCGATCAGGACGGCGGCTCCTGGAAGGAACTCAAGTGAAGCTTCAGCGCATGAACCGGCGGGCCCTCGCTCTCGGTGCTCTCGCCGTCTCCGGCGCCCTGGCCCTCACGGCGTGCGGCTCGGACGAGACCGGCAACCCGGGCGGAGGCTCCTCCAACGCCGCCGCGCCGAGCAACATCAAGTGTGACGACGCCTCGGGCCAGGTACTCGCCGACGGCTCCTCCGCGCAGAAGAACGCGGTCGACGCGTGGGTCAAGCAGTTCTCGGCGGCCTGCAAGGTGGAGATCAACTACAAGGCCGGCGGTTCCGGTGCCGGTGTCACCGCGTTCACGCAGGGCCAGGTCCCCTGGGCCGGTTCGGACTCGGCGCTGAAGCCCGACGAGGTCGAGGCCTCCAAGAAGATCTGCTCCGGCGGCCAGGGCATCGACCTGCCGATGGTCGGCGGCCCCATCGCCGTCGGTTACAACGTCCCGGGCGTCGACAAGCTCGTCCTGGACTCGGCGACGATCGCCAAGATCTTCGACAGCAAGATCAAGAACTGGAACGACCCGGCGATCGCGAGGCTGAACCCCGACGCGAAGCTGCCCAACCTGAAGATCCAGGCGTTCCACCGCTCGGACGAGTCCGGCACCACGGACAACTTCACCAAGTACCTGATCGCCACCGCCAAGAAGGACTTCCCCTACGAGGGCGGCAAGGCCTGGCAGGCCCAGGGCGGCCAGTCCGCTCCGCAGTCCTCCGGTGTCGCCGCACAGGTCAAGCAGACCGCCGGCGCGATCGGCTACTTCGAGCTGTCGTACGCCAAGGACGGAATCAAGACCGTCGCCATCGACACCGGCGCCGACAAGCCGGTCGAGGCGACCGTCGACAACGCCACCAAGGCGATCGCGGAGGCCAAGGTCGTCGGCACCGGCAAGGACCTCGCGCTGAAGCTGAACTACGGGACCAAGGCCGACGGCGCCTACCCGATGGTCCTGGTGACGTACGAGATCGTCTGCGACAAGGGCAACAAGGCCGACACCCTGCCCGCGGTCAAGGCGTTCCTGCGCTACGCGGCCTCGGAGGACGGCCAGAAGATCCTCGCCGAGAACGACTACGCGCCCATGCCCGAAGAGATCATCACCAAGGTTCGCACGACTGTCGAGAGCCTGAGCTGACCTGAGTGCGGTCCGGTCCCCCCAGCGGGACCGGACCGCACCGTCCGGTGCACCGCCGCCAAGGGCCGCACAGCACGTGCGGTTCCGCAGACCGGAGAACCCGATGGACACAACACAGATAGCTGACGCACCTCCCCCCACGCAGCCGCCCACGGCCGAGCAGAAGCGCGCGGCCCGTGGCGCCACCCGGCCCGGAGACCGGATCTTCCTCGGTCTGTCCCGTGGCTCGGGCATCCTGCTGCTGGTGATCATGGCCGCGATCGCGGGCTTCCTCACCTACCGCGCCGTCCTCGCCATCAGCAAGGACGACGGCAACTTCCTGACCACCTTCGAGTGGAACACCGGTGTCAACCCGCCGGTCTTCGGCATCGCGGTCCTGGCCTACGGCACGATCGTCTCCTCGGTCATCGCCATGGTCATCGCGGTCCCGGTCTCGGTCGCCATCGCGCTGTTCCTCACGCACTACGCCCCGCGCCGGCTGCGCGGCCCCATCGCCTATGTGATCGACCTGCTGGCCGCCGTGCCGTCCATCGTCTACGGCCTCTGGGGCGCCCTGGTCCTCGTCCCGCACATGAACGGCCTCTTCGGCTGGCTGAACGACTACCTCGGCTGGACGGGCATCTTCTCCTGGCAGAACGGCGCCCCGCGCTCCATGCTCACCGTGGGCATCCTGCTCGCGATCATGATCCTGCCGATCATCACCAACGTGAGCCGCGAGGTCTTCCGCCAGGTCCCGCAGATGCACGAGGAGGCCGCCCTGGCGCTCGGCGCCACCCGCTGGGAAGTGATCCGCATGGCGGTCATTCCCTTCGGCCGCTCCGGTGTCATCTCGGCCTCGATGCTCGGCCTCGGCCGCGCCCTCGGCGAGACGATGGCCGTCGCCACCGTGCTCTCGCCCGACTTCCTGATCCACACCAGCCTGCTCGACCCGGGCGGCGGCACGTTCGCCCAGAACATCGCCAGCAAGTTCAGCGAGGCCACCGAGTTCGGCCGTGACGCGCTGATCGCCTCCGGTCTGGTCCTGTTCGTCATCACCCTGCTGGTCAACGGCGCGGCCCGCGCGATCATCGCCCGCCGCAAGGAGTACTCGGGGGCCAACGCATGAGCACCACACCCTCCCTCGCCGCCAAGCGCCCCAGCACCCTGCGCGGCGGCCACCTGCCCAAGTGGGCCCCGTGGGCCATCGCCGCCGGATCCGTCGCCCTCGGACTCGGCGTCAGCGCCGCCGCCGGCCTGCACAGCAGCGTCCAGTGGGCACTGATCGCCGCGATCGTGTACGTCCTCGGTACGTACGTCATCGCGGCCCGGGTCGAGAACCGCCGCCAGGCCAAGGACCGCGTGGTCACCTCGCTGGTGTGGGTCGCGTTCCTGCTCGCCGTGGTGCCGCTGGCCTCGCTGGTGTGGTCGACCGTCAAGCGCGGCCTGAAGGTCTTCGACCTCTACTTCCTGACCCACTCCATGGGCGTGGTCGCCGACTCGGAGACGGGCGGCGGCATCTACCACGCCATTCTCGGCACGCTGGAGCAGGTCGGCCTCGCCACGCTGATCGCCGCGCCGGTCGGCGTGCTCACCGCGATCTACCTGGTGGAGTACGGGCGCGGCAACCTCGCCCGGGCCGTCACCTTCTTCGTCGACGTCATGACCGGCATCCCGTCGATCGTCGCGGGCCTGTTCATCCTCAGCCTCATGCTGATGTTCGATCTGGAGCCCTTCGGCTTCGCCGGGTCACTCGCCCTCGCGATCCTGATGATGCCGGTCGTCGTCCGCTCCACGGAGGAAATGCTCAAGCTCGTCCCGAACGAGCTGCGCGAAGCCTCCCTCGCGCTCGGCGTGCCCAAGTGGCGCACCATCCTGAAGGTCGTCCTGCCGACCTCGCTCGGCGGCATCACCACCGGCATTATGCTGTCCATCGCCCGCATCGCCGGTGAGACCGCGCCCGTGCTGCTGCTGGTGTTCGGCAGCAAGTTCATCAACGCCAACCCCTTCGAGGGCGCGCAGGCGTCGCTCCCGCTGTACATCTACCAGCAGTACGGATCGGGCGAGGTCACGGCGTACGACCGCGCCTGGGCGGCGTCGCTCACCCTGATCGCCTTCGTGATGATCCTGAACCTGGTGGCCCGCGGCATCGCCCGCTGGAAGGCCCCGAAGACCGGTCGCTAAAGCATCCATGTGCGGCTACCGCCGCGTGGCGACCACAGCGACCGATCTGACTGTCTGGAAGTGAAGTAATCATGGCCAAGCGAATCGACGTAAGCGGACTGACCGCCTACTACGGCGCCCACAAGGCGATCGAGGACATCTCGATGACCGTGGAGCCGCGCTCGGTGACGGCGTTCATCGGCCCGTCCGGATGCGGCAAGTCGACGTTCCTGCGCACGCTGAACCGTATGCACGAGGTGACGTCCGGCGGCCGGGTCGAGGGCAAGGTGCTCCTCGACGACGAGGACCTCTACGGCACGGGCATCGACCCGGTGTCGGTGCGCCGCGAGGTCGGCATGGTGTTCCAGCGCCCGAACCCGTTCCCCACGATGTCGATCTTCGACAACGTGGCGGCGGGCCTGCGCCTGAACGGCAACTACAAGAAGAGCGAGCTCAGCGACATCGTCGAGAAGTCGCTCAAGGGCGCGAACCTCTGGAACGAGGTCAAGGACCGCCTGAACAAGCCCGGCTCGGGCCTCTCCGGCGGTCAGCAGCAGCGTCTGTGCATCGCGCGGGCGATCGCGGTGGAGCCGAACGTCCTGCTCATGGACGAGCCCTGCTCGGCCCTGGACCCGATCTCCACCCTCGCCATCGAGGACCTGATCGGCGAACTGAAGGAACGCTTCACGATCGTCATCGTGACGCACAACATGCAGCAGGCGGCGCGCGTCTCCGACCGCACGGCGTTCTTCAACCTCGCGGCGGTCGGCCAGCCCGGCAAGCTCATCGAGATCGACGACACGGAGCGCATCTTCTCCAACCCGTCGGTCCAGGCCACGGAGGACTACATCTCCGGCCGCTTCGGCTGAGCCGCCCCTCGCCGAGACCCCTCGCGGTGCTGCATGGCGGTGCCACCGCGAGGCCGAAAAGGGCCCGCCCCTCTCCCAGGGGCGGGCCCGTTCGTGTTCCTGAGCTGCGGGCATACGTGCCTCCCCAGTGCCTTAAAGGCCTGGGAGGTGCCCCCAGGCGGCACGGGTGGGCGCAGCGGAACCTCGTCGCGCCGAGCTGCGCAACGCCCCGCCCCCAGCACCAACGCCGAGCAGCACCTACAGAAACGCCAGACTCACGATCCCGTACGAAGCCGCAGCCACCGCCGCCGCAGCCGGCATCGTGATGAACCACCCCAGGATGATGTTCTTGGCGACACCCCACCGCACGGCATTCACGCGCTTGGTCGCCCCGACCCCCATGATCGCCGACGTGATGACATGCGTCGTAGAAATCGGCGCCTTGAACAGGAACGCCGTGGCGAACATGATCGACGCCCCCGTCGTCTCCGCCGCGAACCCCTGCGGCGGATCCAGCTCGATGATCTTCCGCCCCAGCGTCCGCATGATCCGCCATCCACCGGCATACGTGCCCAGCGACAGCATCACCGCACAGGCGATCTTCACCCACACCGGAATCGGATCGCCGTAGTCCTCGACATCCGCGATGACGAGCGCCATCACCACGATGCCCATCGTCTTCTGCGCGTCCTGAAGGCCGTGCCCCAGCGCCATCCCGGCCGCCGAGACGGTCTGCGCGATGCGGAACCCGCGCTTGGCCTTGTGCGGGTTCGCCTTCCGGAATATCCACATGATCGCGGTCATCACGAGATAGCCGGCCAGCAGACCGACCACCGGGGATATGAACATGGGGATGACGACCTTCTCCAGCACCCCGTGCCAGTAGACCGTCGTCCCACCGGCGAGCGCCGCCCCCACCATGCCGCCGAACAGCGCGTGCGAGGAGGACGACGGCAGCCCGAAGTACCAGGTGATCAGGTTCCAGGTGATCGCACCCACCAGCGCGGCGAAGAGGATCCCCATCCCCTTCGACCCCACGGGCGTCTGGATCAGCCCCTCGCTGACGGTCTTGGCGACCCCGGAGCCCATGAACGCACCGGCGAGGTTCATCACCGCGGCCATGGCCAGCGCGGCCCTCGGCGTCAGCGCCCGCGTCGACACGGACGTGGCGATCGCGTTCGCCGAGTCGTGGAAACCGTTGGTGTACGTGAAGAAGAGCGCGACCGCGATGGTCACGACCAGAGCAAAGGTGTCCATGAAGGGCTCAGGACTCCTTGACGGCGATGGTCTCCACCGTGTTCGCCACGTGCTCGAACGCGTCCGCCGCTTCCTCCAGCACGTCCACGATCTGCTTCAGCTTGAGGACCTCCATGGCGTCGTACTTGCCGTTGAAGAGGTGCGCGAGCAGCTTGCGGTGGATCTGGTCGGCCTGGTTCTCCAGCCGGTTGACCTCGATCCAGTACTCGGTGAGGTTCTCCATCGTCCGCAGGTGCGGCATCGCTTCGGCCGTCAGTTCGGCCGCGCGCGCCAGCACCTCGATCTGCTGGTCGACGCCCTTGGGCAGTTCCTCGACGTTGTAGAGGACGACCAGGTCGACGGCCTCCTCCATGAAGTCCATGATGTCGTCGAGGGACGAGGCGAGGGAGTAGATGTCCTCGCGGTCGAACGGCGTGATGAACGAGGAGTTCAGCTGGTGGAAGATCGCGTGCGTGGCGTCGTCACCTGCGTGTTCCGCTGCCCGCATACGCTCTGCGATCTCGGCCCGGGCGGAAGCGTCCGCCCCGAGCAGTTCCATCAGGAGTTTCGAGCCCGTGACGATGTTGTCCGCGGATGCGGCGAACATGTCGTAGAAGCTCGTCTCCCTGGGGGTCAGACGAAAGCGCACGTGGGGTCCTCGGCTTGCTTCGGTTTCGGTCAGGCTGATGCTAGGCGCATCATTCGGCCACGGCTATCGGGCCGCCCACCAGTGTCGCCCATCAGGCACAGTGATGAGCACGGGGGCGGTCCAAGGGCCGTATACCCCGCAAAGTTCGGTACCATATACCCACTAGGGGTATATGTCGGCGCACAGCCCACATATGTCGGCGCACAGCCCACCAGGAGGACGCGATGACGGACGTGACCGACGTTACGAATGCCGGGGATGTCACGGATGTCACCGCCGCAGCGGATGTCGTGACCGACCACGACCGGGGCGTGCACGGGTACCACAAGCAGAAGGACGAGCACCTCAAGCGCCTGCGCCGCATCGAGGGGCAGATCCGCGGCCTGCAGCGGATGGTCGACGAGGACGTCTACTGCATCGACATACTCACCCAGGTCTCCGCCTCCACCAAGGCCCTGCAGTCCTTCGCCCTCCAACTGCTGGAGGAGCACCTGCGCCACTGCGTCGCCGACGCAGCGAGCAAGGGCGGCGACGAGATCGACGCGAAGGTGAAGGAGGCGACCCAGGCGATCGCCCGCATGCTGCGGACCTGAGCCGGGCTTCTCCCCGTTCAGCGCCTGGAGGTGTCGCGCTCCTCGGCCACTTTCAGCACCTCGTCGATGCTCTCCAGGCTGAGCCGCTCCTCGTCGGCGGCCGATGCCGCGATGATCAGCTCTCCGCACAGCTCGATCTCGGCGAGGGCCACGTGGTCCTGAACTGCCGTACCGCCGACCGGAGCCACGTGCATCACCTCGTCTCTGCCGTTACCGACTTCCTAGAGTAGGGAGCGGCCTACACACCGCGCATGGCACGGACGGGCTAGTTCGCGCCGGTCACTCCTCGGCGATCTTGCCCGTGTAGATGTCGTCGGTGTCCGGCAGCCGTACGCGCACCGGGGCCCCGAAATCGTAGAGCAACGTGGTCGAGGCGACGGCCACGGGGCTCTTCTGCTGCCCGCTCACGAAGCTGAACCGGTGCCGGACCTTGCGGATCCGTCCCTCGTCGTCGAGGTAGACGTCGAACGGCACTTCGGCCGTGGCGAACCCTTTCGCCGCCGCGCTCAGGGACGCCTTGTTGCCGTCGGAGGCCTTCTTCGCGGCGGCGCCGAGATCCGCCGTGCCCCGGTAGTGCCGCACCCCGGTGCCCGCGACCTCGGTCCGGCCCACGAACTTCGCCGCCCGCGTCCCGCGCAGCACCTCGGCCGCCGTGAACGGATCGGTGGCCCCGCCGGTGACGAGGTTCCCGTCGGACAGGGCCCGCGTCTCCACCCGCACCCACTTGTCCGGGGGCACACCGGCGCCCCGGTTCTTCATGAAGAGCGCTCCCGGCGCGAGCAGTTCGGTGATGGGCCGGCGCTCGGCGGCCCCCGCGGGATCCTGCGGCAGCAGCACCTTCAGCCGCCCCATCCGCTGCCGGTAGTCGTAGCCCCCCGCGCCCCGGATGGTCACCCGGGTCCCGCCGGCGGCCATCTCCATCGACGTCCGGGCCTTCGAACTCCCCGCCTCCACCAGCCGGTCCGCGGCCCGGTGCAGTACGACGACCGCGTCCCCGCCCCGGGCGTCACCGGCCAGCGCGTCACCGCTCGCGCACCCTCCGGCCCCCAGCCCCACCCCGGCCACGACGCCGGCCGCGACGACCGCCGCACCCGTCCGCCCGCGCCGCCGTTCCCGCTGCCGCCCAGTCATCGCCTGCCTACCCCCAGCCGGTACGTCCGTCACGGGCCCCCTTGTTGTTCCGGTTAACGACCGGTATGTGCCCCCGTCACGCGAGCCCGCGGCAGCCGGCATACGAAGCCTTTACCCGCGCTGGGTAACGTGGTCGCCGTGGCGCAGCAGGAAGGGCTGGAAGCTCCCCCCAACCTCCCGGAACACCGCACGACGACACAGGAGAAAGGCCGCTTCTGCATGGCCCGCTGCACCTGCGGCTGGTACGGCCCGGCCAGACGAGCGAGAAGCCAGGCACGCACGGACGCGGAGAACCACCGGTCCGGCTGACGCGGTCGTCACCGGGCGACGGGCTCCGTATGGAACCCTCGCCCCCACCACCCCGTCTCCCACGACGGAACCACCGGGAGGCCCCATGGAACGGCGTACATTCCTCGCAGTCGGCACGGCGGGCATCGCCGCGGCCGCAACCCCCCTCACCGCCGCCTGCACGACATCGGACACCCGCGCCAGGACCACGGCCACCGCCAGAACCGCCGCCACCAAGAGCACCGCCGCCGACTGGTCCGCCCTCGCGCGCGACCTCGACGGCCCCCTCGTCCGGCCGGGCGACGCCGACTGGAAAACGGCCCGGCAGCTCTACAACACCCGTTTCGACACGCTCAAGCCCGCCGCGGTCGCGTACGTGTCCCACCCGGACGACATCCGTACCGCTCTGGCCTACGCCCGCGGCCACTCCCTGCGCGTGGCGATCCGCAACGGCGGCCACTCCTACGCCGGTTGGTCCTCCGGCGACGGCCGTCTGATCATCGACGTCTCGAAGCTCAACCGCGTCCGGGCCTCCGGCAACACGGCGGTGGTCGGCGCCGGCGCCAAACTCATCGACGTCTACCGCGCGCTGGCCGCCAAGGGCGTCACGATCCCCGCCGGCTCCTGCCCCACCGTCGGCGTCTCCGGCCTCACCCTCGGCGGCGGACACGGCGTGGTCTCCCGCGCCTACGGCCTGACCTGCGACAGCCTCACCCGCGCCACCCTGATCACCGCGGACGGCAAGCAGCTCACCGCCGACGCCCGCGAGCACAAGGACCTCTTCTGGGCCCTGCGCGGCGCCGGCAACGGCAACTTCGGCGTGGTGACGGAACTGCACTTCAAGACCCACCCGGCCCCGCAGGGCGTCTCGGCGTACCTGTCCTGGCCGGGGTCGAAGGCGGCCGCGGTGGTGAAGGCCTGGCAGGAGTGGGGCCCCTCACAGCCCGACGAGATCTGGTCCTCCCTCCACCTGGCGAACGCCGCCGGCGGCAACCCGACCGTCTCCGTCGCGGCCTTCTCCCTGGGCACCTACGGCGAGCTGAAGAACGCGGTCGACCGCCTCGCCGACCGCGTCGGCGCCCCGGCGAGCAGCGTCTCCCTGCGGCGCCGCTCGTACGAGGAGTCGATGGAGGTGTACGCCGGCTGCTCCTCGTTCCCGACGGACGCCCAGTGCCATCTGCCCGGCTCCACCCCGGGCCGTTCCCCGCAGGGCGCGCTGGGGCGCGAGACGTACGCCGCGGCGTCGGACTTCTTCGACCGCTCCCTGTCCGCGGCCGGCATCCGCACCCTGCTGTCCCAGATCAGGTCGGTACGCGGCGGCACGGGCAGCATCGCCCTCACGGCCCTCGGCGGAGCGGTGAACCGGGTCTCCCCGACCTCCACGGCCTTCGTCCACCGCCGCTCCCGCATGCTGGCCCAGTACATCGCCGCCTGGCGCCCGGGCACGACGGGCACCACGGCCCGCGACTGGCTGGCCTCTGCCCACAAGTCCATGCGCCCGTACGCCTCAGGAGCGGCCTACCAGAACTACACGGACCCGACCCTGACCAACTGGCGCAAGGCGTACTACGGCGACGCGGCAACCCGCCTGACAAAACTGAAGAAGCAGTACGACCCGACCCGCTTCTTCACGTACCCGCAGGCGCTCTAGGACCCGCTGAGCTGCGGGCAGTCGTGCCTCCCCCAGTGCCTTAAGGGCCTGGGAAGTGCCCCCAGGCGGCCGGGGTGGGAGCGCACCCCGCCCCGGCACCAACGCCGAGAACTAAGCGGCAAGGTCCCGCTCAGAAGCCCCGGCCCGCTCACTGCGAGCCCCAGGAGCTACCGCGTCCGGCCCGTCACCGGCGTCGCCGCGCCCACGACTCCGCACAAGCCACCCCACCCGAGGCGACCGCTCAACAGCCCGGACAACCGGCGTCAGCAACGCCATCGCCACCGGCGACAACAGCAACGCCACAGCCGTCCCCAGCGCGAACCCGCCCACCACATCGGTCGGGTAATGCACACCCATGTAGACGCGAATGAACCCGCCGAACACGGCCAGCACCAACGCGACCAGCCCGAACTTCCGGTTCGCCACGAACAGTCCGACCGCCATCGCCATGACGATCGTCGCGTGGTCGCTCACGAACGAGTAGTCGTTCTTGCCGCTGACGAGCACCTCGAGCCCCTGATGGTCGAGGAACGGCCGGGGCCGCTCCACGAACCCCCGTATCGGCACGTTGACCAGCACGGCGATCCCCGCCGCGAGCGGCGCCCAGACCAGCGCCGCGACGGAGGACGCCGCGTCCTCCTCGCCCCGGCGCCGCACGGACCACCAGCACCAGAGCACGAGCAGGACGATGGCGAACAACAACCCGTACTCGCCGACGAACTCCATGACCCGGTCGAACCACGGCGGCGCGTCCTTGGCCAGGCCATTGATGTCATAGAGCAGGTCGACGTCGGGGTTCGACCCGGATGCGGCGAGTCCAGCCATGATGCTGCGGCCCCTTCGTCGTCTCTCCCGGCGCACCTGAGTGTGCGCCGTTCCTCCCACCCCCGTGGTTGTAGATCCGCTTCCGCTGCACGCGTCCCTGACACGTGCCGACTCACGTCCGCTCGGCTACGTCACCAGGAACGCATGGTCCCCGTCGATACGTTCCACACTCCACCGAATGATCACGCAGACGTTATCGAAGAGAGACACGTCTTCGCAGCTCAGGGGGCGGGTTCACGCTCGGCTCACACCGTTGTGGGCAGTGCTTTCGCGCCATCTTCGGTGACCCGGGTGGCCCCGAAGTAGTCGGGGGTGTCGATCGGGTCGAACCGGATCACCGCACCCGTTCGCGGCGCGTCGATCATGTACCCACCTCCGACATAAATGCCGACATGCCGGATGGCACGCGAATTGGTGAGGTCGTCCGAGAAGAACACGAGGTCGCCGGGGAGCAGTTCGTCCCGCGCGGGGTGCGGCCCGGCGTTGTACTGGTCGTTGGCGACGCGCGGCAGCTTGATGCCGACGGTCTCGTAGGCGGCCTGGGTCAGTCCCGAACAGTCGAAGCGTCCGCCCTGCTCAGCGGTGCCGGTGCCGCCCCACAGATAGGGCGTGCCCAGCTTCTTCTGCGCGTACTCGATGGCACCGGCGGCCTGCTCGGAGGGGTCGACCCGCCCGACGGGCGCCGCGAAGCTCTCCGAGAGCGTCGTGATCCTCTTCACGTAGTTCCGGGTCTCGGTGTACGGCGGCACGCCCCCGTACTTGATCACCGCGTATGCCCCCGCGTTGTACGCGGCCAGCATGTTTTCAGTCAGATTCCCGCCCACCTTCTTCACGTACGACGCGAGTTCGCAGTCGTACGAGGCCGCGGAGGGAATCGCGTCCTTCGGGTCCCACACGTCCCGGTCGCCGTCCCCGTCGCCGTCGATGCCGTGGGAGGCCCAGGTGCCGGGGATGAACTGCGCTATGCCCTGGGCGGCCGCGTGGCTCTGGGCCCTCGGGTTGAACCCGCTCTCCTGGTAGAGCTGGGCGGCGAGCAGGGCCGGACTGATGGCGGGACAGAGATTGCCCCACTTCCTCACGAGATCCGCGTACGCGGCGGGCACCGCCCCCTTGGCCAGCGCCTTCGCCCCACCGGCGGCCCCGTTGACCAGGTTCCCGGCGACGATGTAGACCCCGACGACGAGCAGCATCACGAAGGCCAGGGCGGAGCTGATCGCAACACTCGCCACGATCCATGCCTTACGCACCGTCAACCGCCCCTCGCCGGCCAGGAGTCCGTCGCCTGGTCAGTGTAGAGGCGGCCGCCGTACGCCGGAATGATCACGGGGAGGAGAGTCGGGGCGGAGGGGGGACGGCCGACAGCACGGGTCCGCACGCCGGGGGCACCCGGCGCACCGACCCGTCACCCGTCACGCGTCACCGCCCGCCGCCTCCCGGTACAGCCGCTCCGCCTCCGCACGGAGCACCACGCTGTAGGAGACGTCGGGGGTCGTCCCGCCGTCGTCATGGCCGCCGAGGACCCCCACGACCTGCCCGTCCCCGTTCACCCAGGGGCTTCCGCTGGTGCCGCCCGCGAACCCCGGGCAGGCGATGCGCTGCTGGGTGGGACTGTGCGCCGTCGGCTTGTTGGTGCAGCTCACGGGCGTCTCGCGGGAGTCGGGGTATCCGGTGAGGGTCACGGCCGTCGCCCCGGTGGCCGTACCGGCGGCGAACCGGTACCCGCCGACGACATCCTCGACACCCTTCCCGCCCCGCGGCGCGACCACGGCGAACGCCACGTCACTGTCCTCCCGCCGCCCCTGGACCCACCCACGGGGCATGAACCGCCGCTTCACCTTCCACACCCCGTACGGCGCACGCCCCTCGCGGTACCCGGGCACGAACACGAGCGCCCCGCGCCCGTCCAGACAGTGCGCCGCGGTGACGAGGAGATCGCGATGCGGCGCCCGCACCACGGACGCGGTGCAGAAGTGCGCACCGGCCGGCCGGGCGGCCCGCCCGGCGGGGACGAACACCCCGACCCGCACGCTCCCCGCATCCGCCCCCGCGGCGACGGTCACCCCGAAGGGCCCGGCCCCGTCATCGGCCACCGCACTGGACGCGGAGACGAGGGCGACCAGGACCACGGCAAGGGAGAGGACGCGCTTCATCGGCGCCACTGTGTCCGACGAAGGTGAGAGAAACGTCAGACGTCTCCTGCCGAGGCCTCCCCCTCGTGACAGACCGTCACGGACGTAACGCGGGAGGAACGGGCCACGGCAGCCCAGCCGCGGCCCGTTCACCGCGCCAGGTAGCCTTCACCCGGAGAACACCGGGACGACCGCCCACCCGACCGACCGTCAGAAACGGCCCGGCAAGGTGACGCAGGCAGTAGAAGGGCACAACGACGGAACCTCACGACAGGTTTCGCTCAGGCCTCATTGCCCGGCGTGACACGCCGTGATACACAGAGTGACCATACGATCCTTCGTACACCGTCCGTCGCCTCCCTTAGGGGCCGGCGCGGAACGGTGGCAAGGTATTCGTACGAAACCCGCCAATCAATGACGCCAAGTCGACATCCGGCAGCGTCATTGTCGGCGAGAATGAGGCCTGACCTCTGCACGACCGCAGAGGATGCGGAACTACCCAACAGGGGCGGTGACTTACATGCTCTTTGCGGCCGACAAGGGAGACATCAACACGATCATCGGCGGGATCGCTCCGGACTGGGGCCCCTTCGGCAGCCTGGGCAACGAGGCCAAGGTGATGATCGAGGTCGTGATGGCGGTGGCCATCCTGCTCTGCCTCGGCATCGCCATCTGGGGCGCCGCCAAGCAGCGCATCGGTGCCACCGCCCTGCGGGACACCTTCAGCGCGGAGCAGGGCAAGGGCCTCATCATCGCGGGCCTCACCGGAGTCTTCATCATCGGCTCGCTCGGCACGCTCTTCACCATCGTGTACGGCATGGCCGTGTAGGCCGGGCCCCACCCGCCCCGGCCGGGCACGCCCGGCTCCCCCTCCATCCCACCCGCCCGTCGTGCCCACCGGCGAAGGTTGCGTTTCCCTGATGTCGAGTCACCACACCGCGTCCGCGCGGGAACCAGCACGGCTACCGTCGTACGAGGAGTACGAGCGGTACGACGTCGAAGGGGCGTACGCGGCATGAGTCTCGGTGACGAGCACGAGGCCTCCGGCGGCTACGGCGGCACGGGCCAGACCCGCACCCGCCTGCCCGACACCGGAGCCGACCCCTACGGCACCCGCCGTCCCCGCTCGTCGTCCCGCAGCCTGGTCACGGTGGTCGGCGTAGTGGTCCTCCTCATCGCCGCGATCGCCTTCGCGAACCGCGGCGACGACGGCTCCTCATCAGCAGGCACCAACGCCGACAAGCCGGAGACGACGGCCACGGCCCCCTCCGGCCAACGCCCCGTCCGGTCCAAGTCGGCAGCCGGCATCCCGTCGGGCTTCGCCCAGGACCAGGAGGGGGCGGAGAGCGCGGCGGCGAACTATGCGGTGGTGCTCGTCTCGGCCGACATCCTCAAGCCCGCACGGCGTCCCGAGATCGTCCGTCAGGTGTTCGACGCCGGCAGAGTCTCCGAGCTGGAGAGAAACCTCGACCAGGTGTACGACAAGGCGTTCCTGGACAAGGTCGGCCTGGACGCGAACGGCAACGCGCCGAAGGGCAGCACCTATGTCTCCCGCACCATGCCCGTCGGCACCAAGGTCACCGACTACGGGGGCAGCACCGCCACCGTCGAGGTCTGGTGCACGGGCGTCTACGGGATGACGGGGGAGAGCTCGCAGAACCCGGTCACCAGCGACTGGTTCACCATGACCCTCCAGTTGCGCTGGACCGACGGCGACTGGAAGGTCGACAGCTTCTCCCAGAAGGAAGGCCCCGCGCCGGTCAACGGCGACAACAAGGTGTCGACGTCGGACGACATCTCCAAGGCCGTCGAGGAGTTCGGAGGGTTCACGTATGCCCGGTAGCCCACGCCGCGCAGCCAAGCTCGCCGCGACCCTCACAGCCGTACAGGCCTCCGTCGTCCTGCTCGCCGGCCGAGCCGTCGCCGCCCCCACGCCGTCGCCCACACCCAGCAACGACAACTGCTCCCTGCTCTCCGGCAGGGCCAGGGAGATCTGCGAAGGAGACACCGGAAGCGGCGCCAATCGATCCGGCGGCACCTCCCGCCTGGACCCCACCTCCACCCTCGACCCCCTCTCCTCCCTCGCCAAGGGCTGTGCCGACGCCGCCTCCTGGACCGTCGACAAACTCAGCGACGCCGTGAAGGACACGGCGAACGTCGACTTCACGAACCCCAAGTTCCTCCAGCAGTACGCCGTCGTCTTCGCCGCGTCGACCATCCTCACGCTCCTGCTCTGGCTCCTGGCCGTAGCCAAGCGAGCCGTCCGCGGCGTCCCCCTGACCACCGCCCTGTCCGAGGCCATCGGATTCCTGTGGCTCACGGTGCTGGCCTCCGCCTTCACCCCCCTGATCCTCTACACGGTCGTATCGGCCACCGACGGCGTCACCGAGGTCCTCGCCAAAGCCACCGGCGACCAGACCGACGCCTTCTTCGGCACGTTCTCCGAGGCCCTCAAGAAGGGCGAGGACATCGGCGGCGGCCCGATCATGCTGATCGTCG
Organism: Streptomyces sp. NPDC050416; assembly: GCF_044458845.1. Lineage (NCBI taxonomy): Bacteria > Bacillati > Actinomycetota > Actinomycetes > Kitasatosporales > Streptomycetaceae > Streptomyces > Streptomyces sp. NPDC050416. Next base: position 9,793 of record NZ_JBITII010000012.1, on the reverse strand, counting down.
TCTCCCTGGTCAGCATCCTCGCCGCCGGAGTGCTGTGGCTGGAGCTCGTCATCCGGGCGGCGCTCCTCTACGTCGGCGCCCTCCTCGGCACCGTCGTCTACGCCGGCCTCGTCGACAAGAACCTCTGGGGCCACGTCCGCCGCTGGGCGGGCATCATGATCGCGGTCATTCTCATCAAGCCGGTCATCGTCATCGTCCTCGGCCTCGCCGGCGCGCTCTCCGCCGACGACGGCCCCGACGCCTTCTCCGCCGTCGTCTCCGGCCTGGCCATCATCCTGCTCGCCATCTTCGCCAGCGCGATGATCTACCGCTTCGTCCCCGGCTTCGGCGACGAGATCGCCGGCTCCCGCAACAACCGCATCATGCAGGGCGCCGAGGGCAAGGCCGCGGCCGTCATCAGCTCCCCGGCGTCCCTGGTCGCGCAGGGCATCAAGACCCACAGCACCCGCGCCGACAACAACGGCGGAGGCAGCCAGTCCTCCGCCCCCCGCCCCAGCAACCCCGCCTCCGGCGGCGTCGCCGCGCACAGCGCGCGCCCCTCGGACGGCGGCGGCGGATCTATCCCCTCCGCCGCACCCGCACCCCGTTCGAGCAGCCCCGTCAACACTCCCCACGCCAGCAGCACCCGCAACAGCAGTACCAACCGCACGGGAGGTGAAGGGCGTTGACGACCGAGTCCCACGTGTCCCATCCGGTCACGCCCCGCCGTACGTATCTGATCGGCCGCGCCCGGCCGAACGCGATCATCGGCCGCAACCGCGAGACCGGCGAGATCGCCCTGATCGTCGTCGGCGCGTTCCTCGGCATGATGTGCGGGCTCCTCGTCCCCGTACTGTCCCTGCGCATCGTGCTGCTCGCCGGATTCCCGATGCTGGCGCTGGCCGCCGTGTACGTGCCGTACAAGCACCGCACGTTCTACAAGTGGTTCGAGATCAACCGCAGCTACAAGCGCACCCTGAAGCAGGGCGCCACCTACCGCTCCTCCGTCATCGAGGCCGGCACCCGGCTCGACGGGCGGGAGATCGAGGTCGGACCGCCCCCGGGCATCGGCCGCATCACCTGGCTGGCCGCCCCCTTCGGCCCCGACGAGATCGCCGTCCTGCTGCACGCCGACCGCAAGACCGTCACCGCCGCCATCGAGATCGAGGGCCCCGGCGTCGGCCTGCGCGACAGCGAGGACCAGGAGGCCCTCGTCGACCGCTTCGGCACCCTGCTCAAGCACGTGGCCAACGGCGACGGCTTCGTCACCCGCCTCCAGATGCTCGCCCGCACCCTCCCCGCCGACCCGGACGCCCACGCCAAGGACGTCTCCGTACGCGGGGACGACAAAGCCCCGGCATGGCTGCAGCAGTCGTACGACCAGCTCCAGTCGATGGTGTCCACCAGCAGCGAGCAGCACCGCGCCTACCTCGTCGCCTGCATGCACTACACCCGCGACCTCGCCGCCGAGGCCAATGCCATGGCCCGGGCCGCCCGCGCCCACGGCGGCAAGGTCGACCGGGACGCCGGACTCGCCGTCGTCATGGCCCGCGAGCTCACCGACATCTGCTCGCGCCTGCAGGAGGCCGACATCCGCGTACGGCAGCCCCTCGGCCAGAGCAGACTGTCCTCACTGATCCACTCCATGTACGACCCGGACCACCCGATCGACCACATCCAGGCCATGACGAAACGTAATGCCTGGCCGGCCGAGCTGGACGCCATGGAGCCCACCTACCTCCAGGCCAAGACCCGCGAGTCCTCCACCCGCGCCCCCTGGTGCCACGCCACGGCCTGGGTGAAGGAGTGGCCGATGACCCCCGTCGGCGTCAACTTCCTCGCCCCGCTGCTCGTCCACACCCCGGACGTCATCCGCACGGTCGCCGTCACCATGGACCTCGAACCCACCGAGGTCGCCATCGAGCGCATGCTCACGGAGAAGACCAACGACGAGGCCGAGGCGTCCCGCGCCGCCAAGATGAACCGCACCATCGACCCGCGCGACGTGGCCGCGAACTCCCGGCTCGACCAGCGCGGCGAGGACCTCGCCAGCGGCGCCGCCGGGGTGAACCTCGTCGGCTACATCACCGCTCCTCGCGCTCCCCCGAGGCCCTCGCCCGCGACAAGCGCACGATAAGGGCCTCAGCAGGCAAGTCGTACCTGAAGCTGGAATGGTGCGACCGCGAGCACCACCGCGCCTTCGTGAACACCCTTCCCTTCGCCACCGGCATTCGGAGGTAGGACCTGATGCGGGACCCGCTGTCCGTCCTCACCGACGCCTTCACGTCCTTCCTCTTCGGGAAGGTCGAGACGACCCGGCTCCCGGTGCGCACGTCCACGGGCCAGGCCCAGGCGGTCTACCTCCCGACCGCCGCCCCCGGCCTCGGCGACTCCGGCGTCATCATCGGCCGCGAGGTGTACTCCGGCAAGGGCTACATCTACGACCCCTTCCAGCTCTACGGCCAGCAGCTCCCCGCCCCCCACTGGCTGGTCCTCGGCGAGTCCGGCAACGGCAAGTCGGCGCTGGAGAAGACGTACGTCCTGCGCCAGCTCCGCTTCCGCGACCGCCAGGTCGTCGTCCTGGACGCCCAGGGCGAGGACGGCGTGGGCGAATGGAACCTCATCGCCCAGGAGCTGGGGATAACTCCCATCCGCCTGGACCCGATGGCCGCCCTGGACATGGGGATCCGCCTCAATCCGCTCGACCCCGCGATCACGACCACGGGCCAGCTCGCGCTGCTCCGCACGATCATCGAGGTCGCGATGGGCCACGGCCTGGACGAACGCTCCGGCTTCGCCCTCAAGGTCGCGCACGCCTACGTCAACGAGACCATCGTCGACCGCCAGCCCGTCCTCACCGACATCGTCGAGCAGCTGCGTCACCCCGAGCCCGAGTCGGCCGAGGCGATGAACGTCGCCATAGACGACGTACGGGCCTGGGGCCTGGACGTCGCACTGGTCCTGGACCGACTCGTCGACGGTGACCTGCGCGGCATGTTCGACGGCCCGACCACGGTCGGCATCGACCTCGACGCCCCGCTCATCGTCTTCGACCTCTCCCACATCGACCGCAACTCCATCGCCATGCCCATCCTCATGGCGATCGTCGGCGTCTGGCTGGAGCACACCTGGATCCGCCCCGACCGGAAGAAGCGCATCTTCCTGGTCGAGGAGGCCTGGCACATCATCAACAGCCCCTTCGTCGCCCAGCTGTTCCAGCGCCTGCTGAAGTTCGGCCGCCGGCTCGGCCTGTCCTTCGTGGCGGTCGTCCACCACCTCTCCGACGTCGTCGACGGCGCGGCGGCCAAGGAGGCCGCGGCGATCCTGAAAATGGCCTCGACGAGAACGATCTACGCCCAGAAAGCCGACGAGGCCAGAGCCACGGGCCGCGTCCTGGGCCTCCCCCGCTGGGCGGTGGAAATCATCCCCACCCTCACCCCCGGCATCGCCGTCTGGGACGTCAACGGCAACGTCCAGGTCGTCAAACACCTGGTCACGGAGACCGAACGCCCCCTGGTCTTCACCGACCGTGCGATGACCGAGTCCTCCGCCCAACTCGAGGACGACGCCCTGCGCGCCGCCGAACTCGAGGCGGAGGAACGGGCGGCGGCCTTCGTGGAGCACCACCTGGGCGACTCCGAATCGACGGTGGCATAGGGGGAGGACGCGTGAGACCGGACGACCGCCGCACACAGCGCGACAGCCAGGGAGGCATCCCCGACGGCCTGCTGGTCGGCATACTCGCGTTCCTCCTCGGCATGACCCTGCTGGTGTGGACGGCCACCGGCCTCGCCGCCCTGTTCGCCCACGGCTCCTGGCCGTCCGGCGTCACCTTCACCCGCACGCCCCTGGCCATGCGCGGCCTCATCGCCCAGCCCCACGACATCCCCGGCGCCTGGCCCGACACACCCCCCGGCGAACTCTCGGGCTACGGCCTGTTCTGGGGCCTGTTCATCGGCCAGCTGATGATCCTGATCGTCGTGACGGTGTTCGTGATGGGCACGCTGGCCAGATGGCGAGCAGTCCGCGCGAGGCGCCGGGCGGAGAGGATGGCCCCGCCGGATCCGACGGGGGTCGCGTACGGGGCAGGTGGCCCCACACACCACGAGATGCCGACGGCACAGCAGCACAGGGCACCGACGCCGGCGCAGTACGACGCCCCCGCATCGGCGCAGCACATGGCGCCGACACCCACGCACCACGACGCCCCCGCGCCGACGCAGCACACGGCACCAACACCCACGCCGCACGACGTACCGACCCCGGCGCAGCACACCACCACCCCCGCATCGACGCAGCACCCCACCCCCATGCCGGCGCAGCACGACGTCCCCACCCCCCGCCGCGCAGCCCCCGACCCCGCACCCACGCACCTCCCGGAGCCGACGGCACCCCTCGCTCCGACGCCGGCGGCCGCGAGCCCTGCTTCTCCATTCGGGCAGGAACGGGTGGGCGGGTGGGAAAAAATCCTCGTAGCCCCAAGGGAAGCCCGCCAAACCACCGCCACCCAGGCCGTACGCGACGCCGAGGGCCCGGCCCTCATCGTCACCTCCAACCCAGCCGTCTGGCAGGAAACCAAGGACGCCCGCGCCAAACTCGGCCCCACCCACCTCTACGACCCCACCCACCTCTGCGCCACCCCCGCCCGCCTCCATTGGTCCCCCACCGCCGGCTGCGAGGACAAGGCCACAGCCACGGGAAGAGCAACCGCCCTCCTCGCCCCCGTCCGCCCCACCGCCAAACTCGACCAGGCCCTCAGCGACACCGCCGAGACACTCCTGCGGAGCTACCTGCACGCCGCAGCCATCGACGGCCGCACCATCCGACACGTCCACCGCTGGTCCCAGGGCACCCAGATCCAGGACGCCGTACGCATCCTCCGTACCAACCCCAAGGCCGCCCCCGGCTCCGCGGGCGAACTCGAGGGCGCCCTCACCGCACACCCCGAACGCCGGGACATGGCCCAGCATCTGACGACCCGTGCCCTCGCGGCCCTCTCCACGGTCAACATCCGCGAGGCCTGCACTCCCAACCGAAATGATGCCCTCGCCCTGGATTCCTTCGTCGACGAAGGGGGCACGCTTTATGTGGTGGGTGAATCCATCGAGGACCCCAGGACGAACCCGGGCGCGATGCCCCTCCTGACGGCCCTCGTCTCCAGCGTGGTCGAGCGCGGCCGGCGCATGGCCGAACGGTCATCCTCCGGTCGCCTCGACCCACCATTCACCCTCGTCCTGGACGACGTCGCCGCCGTGGCCCCGCTGCCGCAGCTCCCGGAGCTGCTGGCCACCGGAGCGGACCGGGGCATGCCGGCCCTGGCCCTGCTCCGCTCCCGCGAACAGGGCCGCGCCCGCTGGCCGCACGACGAACTACCGGTCTGAGAACGGCACCCCAGCGGAGCTCCGCTCCAGCACGAACTCCAGCTCCCGGGCGTCCCCCAGAGGAACGGTCAGCCCACTCGGCAGGAACCCCGCCCGGCGATAGAACCGCTGCGCCCGCCCGTTCTCCTCGTGCACGATGAGACGCACCCGTTCGAGACCCCGCCCCCACGCCCACTCCAGGGCCGCGTCGAACAGCACCTCGGTCAGCCCGCTCCCGCGCTCCTCGGGCCGTACGAACACGCCGACGACGTGCCCCTGCTTCCGCTCCACCGGAAACCCGGCCCAGTCGGTCGTCCCGGGCTCCTCCACGAGCACGGTCAGCGTGCCCACCCACCGCCCGTCGGGCCCCTCCGCGATGATCTGCTGAGCCTGATCGGCCCCTTCGGCACCCCCCGCCGTCCGCTCCTGCCAGAAGGAGTCCGGCCGGGCCTCGGCCTCCTCGTACGTCTCCAGGAACGCCAGGTGCGCCACCGGATCCCGCAGCGCCGCGAGCCGCAGCTCCTTCGCCGCAGGCCACTCATCAGCACGGACGGACCGGATCACATAGCTCATGCCGGCAACGGTAGTACCCGGGTACGACACCCCTCACCCCGATTACCACCGCCGGTCCGACGCCCGCCGCCCCCGCACGCACGAGCATCGAAGCATGCTGACGGCACACGAACTGACCAAACGCTACGGCGACCGGACGGTCGTCACGGACCTGTCCTTCACCGTCCGCCCCGGAACGGTCACCGGCTTCCTCGGCCCCAACGGCGCCGGCAAGTCCACGACCATGCGCATGATCCTCGGCCTCGACGCCCCCACCCGCGGCCACGCCACCGTGGCCGGACGCTCCTACGCCACCCACCCCGCGCCACTCACGGAGGTCGGCGCCCTGCTGGAGGCCCGCTCGGTCCACCCCGGCCGCACGGCCTACCACCACCTGCGCGCCCTCGCCCTCACGCACGGCATCCCCCGCACCCGGGTCGAGCAGGTCCTCGCCCTCACCGGCCTGACCGACGTCGCCCACCGCCGCGTCAAGGGATTCTCCCTCGGCATGGGACAGCGCCTAGGCATCGCCGCCGCCCTCCTCGGCGACCCGGCCACGCTCATCCTCGACGAGCCGGTCAACGGCCTCGACCCGGAGGGCGTGCTGTGGATCCGCACCCTCCTGAAGTCCCTCGCCGCCGAGGGCCGCACGGTCCTTGTCTCCTCCCACCTGATGAGCGAGATGGCCCTGACCGCCGAGCACCTCGTCATCATCGGCCGCGGCCACCTCCTCGCCGACACCACGGTCACCGACTTCGTCCGCGACTCCGGCACGGGCACCGTCAAGGTCGTCACCCCGCGCGCCCCCGACCTCCTACGCCTCCTCACTGCGCCCGGTGTCGACATCACGACCGACACCCCCGGCACCCTCCAGGTCCGCGGCACGGACGCCGAGCACATCGGCCGCACGGCAGCCGCCCACGGCATCCCCGTCTACGAACTGACCCCCAACGCCGCCTCCCTGGAGGAGGCGTTCATGGACCTCACCCGCGACGCGGTGGAGTACACGGCGACCTTCGAAGGAGCGACAGCATGATCACGGCGACCCTCCCCTACCGCGTGACCCCGGCCCGCGTCCTGCGCTCCGAGTGGCACAAGCTCCGGACCCTGCGCTCCACCTGGATCACCCTTGTCGCCACGAGCCTGCTGACCGTCGCCATGGGCATGGGCCTGGCCGCCGCCTACGACGGCACCGGCGAAGGCGCGATGGACACGGTCCTGTTCATCCTCCTCGGGACCCAGTTCGCCACGATCAACCTCGGCGTGCTCGGCATCCTCGCCACGGCCGGCGAGTACTCCACGGGTCAGATCCGCGCCACGATGACCGCCGTCCCGCGCCGCCTGCCCGTCCTCTGGTCCAAGGCGGCCGTCCTGGCCGCGATCGCCTTTCCCTTCGCCCTGCTGACGAACCTCGTCACCTTCCCCTTGGCCCAGTCCTTCCTCACCGGCACCGACCAGGCGGCCTCCCTCGGCGACCCCGGCGTCCTGCGCGCCCTCGCCGGCAACGCGGCCGGCCTCACCCTCCTCGCCGTCCTCGCCCTCGGCATCGGCGCCCTGCTCCGCTCGGTCCCGATGGCCATCGGCGCGTTCACCGGCCTCATCATGATCGTCCCGGAGGTCCTGGCCATGCTCCCGTACGAGATCGTCGACGACGCCGTCCGCTACTTCCCCGGCAAGGCCCTGGAAACCCTCACCACCGCCCAGCCCCTGCCCGGCACGGCCTCCCCCGGCGCCGCCCTCCTCGCCATGATCCTCTGGACGACGGTGACCCTCATGCTGGCCGCGGCGGTCCTACGACGCCGAGACGTCTGACAAGCGGCATCGGAAACCCGCACGATGAACCCCGTGACGGAAGACCGGGCGCCGGAGCCCCTCACCGAGTACGCACACCGCCTCACCCGCAGGCTGCGCGCCTTCGACCGACGCCACCCCCTGCTGTGGGACGCGCACATCACCGGCTTCTGGGTGACAGCGGCCCTGATCGACTACGTCGGCGGCGGCTGGCGCCACAACGCCCACAACCTCGACGTCCCCAACTGGCTCCTCCTCACCCTGAGCCTCGGTCTCTCGGTCCCCCTCCTGTGGCGACGCACCCACCCCCGGGCCGTCCTCGCCGCGATGGCCCTCTTCGCCCTCCTCAACGCCTGGACAGGCGCGGCACTCCAGGCAGCCCTGCTCCAGCTCGCCGTCGTCTACCACATCGCCCTGCGCCGGCCCCTGCGCGAGCTGTGGTGGGTGACCGCCCTGGTGATCGCACCGGTCCTCGTATCGGTCGCCCGCCACGGTGAGGGCACTTGGGACCAGCAGCTGGGCTCCCAGCTGATGTCCCTCACCGTGGCCGCCCTCATCGGCATCACGGTCCGCACCCGACGCAACTACACCGAGGCACTGGAGGACCGCGCCCGCCGCCTGGAGACCGAACGCGACCAGCAGGCCCGCCTCGCCACCGCCGCGGAACGCGCCCGCATCGCCCGCGAGATGCACGACATCATCGGCCACAACCTCTCCGTCATCACCGGCCTCGCCGACGGCGGCAGATACGCGGCCGCCAAGTCCCCGGAACGCGCCGCCCAGGCCCTCGACGCCATCGCCACCACCAGCCGCCAGGCCCTCACCGAACTCCGCCGCCTCCTGGACGTCATGCGGGAGGACGAACGGAACCAGGCGGACCTGACCCCCCAACCCGGCCTCACGGACCTCGGCCACCTCCTCGACGGCGTCCGCTCCGCAGGCCTCCCCGTCCACGCCACCACCCACGGCAGCCCCACCCTCCCTCCAGGCCGCCAGCTCACCGTCTACCGCGTCATCCAGGAAGCCCTCACCAACACCCTCAAACACGCCGGCCCCGACGCCACAGCGCAGATAGAGCTGTCCTACGAGGACACGGGCGCCGTGACCGTAACGATCACGGACACAGGCACCGCCACCCGAACTCACGGCCCATCCCGAGACGGTCGTGGACTACCCGGAATGCGCGAGCGAACATCCCTCTACGGCGGCACACTTGAGGCCGGCCCCCGCCCGCACCCCGAGCAGGGCTGGCGCGTCCGCCTACACCTCCCGGAGGAAAACCCGCAGTGACCACGGTCCTCATCGCCGACGACCAGCCCCTCCAGCGCTTCGGCTCCCGCATGCTCCTGGAGAGCCAGGACGACATGACGGTCGTGGGCGAGGCGACGAACGGCAGCGAAGCGGTCCGCCTGGCGGCCGAGCTCCACCCCGACGTCGTCCTCATGGACATTCGCATGCCCGGCCTGGACGGCATCGAGGCGACCCGCCGCATCACCGCCGCCGGCGACCGCACCCGCATCCTGATCGTCACCACCTTCGACCTCGACGAGTACGCCTACGCCGGCCTCCGCGCAGGAGCCTCCGGCTTCCTCGTCAAGGACGCCCAGCCCGAGGAACTCCTGGCCGGCATCCGCGCGGTCGCCACGGGAGACGCGGTGGTCGCCCCCAGCCTGACCCGCCGCCTCCTCGACGCCTACGTCCACCACCTGCCGACGGACCCGTCGCGAACCGAAGCCCCGCCGCAGGAGGATCCCCGTCTCGCTTCCCTCACCGACCGGGAACGCGAAATCCTCACGGTCATCGGCCAGGGCTGGACGAACACGGAGATAGCCACGCGCCTCCACCTGGCCGAGTCGACGGTGAAAACGCACGTGGGCCGCATCCTCGCGAAGACGGGCTCCCGCGACCGCATTCAGGCGGTGATCCTGGCGTACGACACAAAGCTGGTACAGCCGTCATGAAACACGCTCGAGAAACGCAAAAAGGCCCACACCGTAAGGTGTGGGCCTTTTCAATAATTGTTCGGCGGCGTCCTACTCTCCCACAGGGTCCCCCCTGCAGTACCATCGGCGCTGTAAGGCTTAGCTTCCGGGTTCGGAATGTAACCGGGC
>NZ_JBITII010000011.1:136806-352068 GCF_044458845.1 Streptomyces sp. NPDC050416 | reverse complement strand
CAGTGCGCCGACACCGTCATCCGCACCTCCATGGAACTGGGCGGCAACGCCCCCCTCATCGTCTTCGACGACGCCGACCTCGACGTCGCCGTCGAAGGCACCATGGTCGCCAAGATGCGCAACATGGGCGAGTCCTGCTGCGCCGCCAACCGCATCTACGTCCACACCTGCGTCGCCGAGGAGTTCGCCACCCGTCTCGCCGCCCGCATGGCCGCCCTGAAGGTCGGCGACGGCACCGAACCCGGCACCGACGTCGGACCCCTCATCGACCAGGCCGGCCGCAGCAAGGCCCACGACGTGGTGCGCGACGCCGTCAAGCGCGGCGCCACCGTCCTCACCGGCGGCGAACTGCCCGAAGGCCCCGGCTACTTCTACCCGCCCACCGTCCTGACCGGCATCTCCCCCGACGCCGCCATCAACGACACCGAGGTCTTCGGCCCCGTCGCCGCCCTCCTCACCTTCGAGACCGAGGACGAGGCCGTCACCGCCGCCAACAACACCGAATTCGGCCTGGCCGCCTACCTGTTCACCCAGAACCTCGACCGCGCCCTGCGCGTCGCCGAACGCCTCGAAAGCGGCATGATCGGCCTCAACACCGGCCTCGTCTCCAACCCCGCCGCCCCCTTCGGCGGCGTCAAGCAGTCCGGCCTCGGCCGCGAAGGCGGACGCGTCGGCATCGGCGAGTTCCTCGAGTACAAGTACATCGCCGTCCCCGTGGCATAGCGACGCTACGGTCGCCCGAGGCCGCACCGGCGCCACTGGCTCAACAGCCTCCTTCTAGACTGGTCCATTGGTACAGCCGGAGCCGCCGCGGAGCGGCCGTGGCAGGGCCGGCGGACGAGGAGGGCGTGGCATGGCCGTGGACGAGCTCGACACCCGCATCCTGCGGCTGCTGCTGGAGCAGCCGCGCACGAGCGTGCGCGAGTACGCCCGGATCCTCGGTGTCGCCCGGGGCACGGTGCAGGCCCGGCTCGACCGTCTGGAGCGCGACGGCGTGATCACCGGTACGGCACCGGCCCTCTCCCCCGCCGCGCTCGGGCATCCGGTGCTCGCGTTCGTGCACATCGAGGTCACCCAGGGCCATCTCGACGAGGTGGGCGACGCACTGGCGGCGGTCCCCGAGATCGTCGAGGCGTTCTCCATCACGGGCGGCGGGGATCTGCTCACTCGGGTCGTGGCGCGGGACAACGCGCATCTGGAGGACGTCGTCCAGAAGCTGATCAGCCTGCCCGGGGTCGTGCGTACCCGCACCGAGATCGCGCTGCGCGAGCGCGTCCCCCACCGGCTGCTGCCACTGGTGGAGTCGATCGGTCGCGCGGTCCGGTCCTGACCACCGGCGGTCTGCGGATCATGGTCTTTGACATGCTGGAACCATGAGCAAGCTCGGCGGCATATCAGTCATCTTCGATCTCGACGGAACGCTCGTGGACAGCGAGCCGAACTACTACGAGGCGGGCCGGCAGACCCTCGCCGAGCACGGCGTCACCGACTTCGGCTGGACGGACCACGAGCGGTACGTCGGCATCAGCACGCAGGAAACGGTCGCGGACTAGATCGGGCGGTACGGCCTGCGGGCCTCCGTGGAAGAGCTGTTCACCGCCAAGAACCGCCGCTATCTGGAACTGGCGCGCGGGTCCACGCGCGCGTACCCCGAAATGCGCACGTTCGTCGAGCTGCTGGCGGCCGAAGGCGTGCCGATGGCCGTGGCCTCGGGGTCCGCGCCCGAGGCCATCGAGGCGGTCCTGGCGGGCACGGGCCTGGACGCCCATCTGCGGACGGTCGTCTCGGCGGACGAGGTCGCGCACGGCAAGCCGGCCCCCGACGTCTTCCTGGAGGCGGCCCGCCGTCTCGGGGCGGACCCGGCGGACTGCGTGGTGCTGGAGGACGCCGCCCCGGGCGCCGCCGCCGCGCACGCGGCGGGGATGCGGTGCATCGCGATCCCATACGTCCCGGCGCAGGCGGACGCGCCGGAGTTCGCCACCGCGGGTCTGCTCCTGCGGGGCGGCCAGGAGGAGTTCACGGCACGAGCCGCATACGACTGGCTCCTGGACTCGGCCGGCCTTTCCTGAACTTCACCCCTCCCGCCCCGTTGACGCTCCCCCGTCCCGTCCCTAGGGTCTGGTCGACTATCCGCACAGTGTTCGACATATCGACCATGCCGAGTGCGGTGGACCCGTGGACCCGTGGAGGAGCACACATGGCACGGCCCCTCTCCAGAAGGACCCTTCTTCAGGCAGCGGCGATCGCCGCTGCCGCGCCCGCGCTCTCCGAGACGACGGCCGGGCGGGCCACGGCGGCTCCCGCGGCCGCGGCCGTCGCGGCGGCAGCCATGGACGTCCCGTCCGCCTGGACCGTCCGGCCCTTCGGCCTGGAGGACGTCGGTCTCGGCCGGGGCCTCTTCGCCGACAAGCGGCAGCTGATGCTGGACCACGCCCGCGGCTACGACGTGAACCGGCTACTCCAGGTGTTCCGTGCCAACGCCGGTCTCTCCACCGGCGGCGCGGTCGCCCCCGGTGGCTGGGAGGGGCTGGACGGTGAGGCCAACGGCAACCTGCGGGGGCACTACACCGGCCACTTCCTGACCATGCTGGCGCAGGCGTACCGCGGCACGAAGGAACCGGTGTTCGCCGACCGGATCGGCACCATGGTCGGGGCCCTGACCGAGGTGCGCGCGGCGCTGCGCCGGGACCCGGCGGTGCTGAGCGTCCCCGGCAAGTTCGGGACCGGCGCGGACCAGGTGCGGGGCTCCTACCAGTACGTGGATCTGCCGGCGGCCGTGCTCGGCGGGGCTTCGGCGATCACCCTCTCCGTCTGGGTGCGTCCCACGCACGACGCCGACTGGGCCCGCGTCTGCGACTTCGGCGACGACACCACCCGTTACCTGTATCTGGCCGCCCGCAACCAGGCCGGGGTGCCGCGCTTCGCCATCACCACGTCGGGCGCCGGCGGCGAGCAGGCCCTGAACGGCACGGCCGCGCTGCCACTGAACCAGTGGAGCCACCTTGCGGTGACGATCGCGGGCGGCACCGGCACGCTCTACGTCAACGGCACCGCCGTCGCGCGGAACACCGCGATGAGCCTCACCCCGGCGGCCCTCGGCACGCTGAAGAACAACTGGCTGGGCCGCTCGAACTACTCCGCCGACCCGGTCTTCGCGGGCGCCTACGAGGAGTTCAACGTCTTCTCGCGGGCACTGACCGCCGCCGAGATCACCGAGCTGCAGAGCCGCCGGGCCGCCGACGCCTCGACGGGCCGGGGCGATCTGGCGTCGTACGCCTTCGACGAGAGCGCGGGCGGGACGTTCGCGGACGCCTCCGGCCGGGGCCTGACCGCCACCGTGCGCCGCACCTGGGGCGGGCCCAGCCACCCCGGGTTCCTCGCGGCGTACCCGGAGACGCAGTTCATCGACCTGGAGTCGAGGACCAGCTCCGACTACACCAAGGTGTGGGCGCCGTACTACACCGCGCACAAGATCCTCAGGGGGCTGCTCGACGCGTACACCGCCACGGACGACGACCGGGCCCTCGACCTCGCGTCCGGCATGTGCGACTGGATGCACTCCCGGCTGTCCAAGCTGCCCGAGTCCACGCTGCAGCGCATGTGGGGGATCTTCTCCAGCGGCGAGTTCGGCGGCATCGTCGAGGCGATCTGCGACCTGCACACGATCACCGGCAAGGCCGAACACCTCGCGCTGGCCAAGCTGTTCGACCTGGACCGGCTGATCGACGCGTGCGCGGCGAACACCGACATCCTCGACGGGCTGCACGCCAACCAGCACATCCCGATCTTCACCGGCTATGTGCGGCTGCACGACGAGACGGGCGAGGAGCGCTATCTGACGGCGGCGAAGAACTTCTGGGACATGGTGGTACCGCACCGCATGTACGGCATCGGCGGTACCAGCACCGGGGAGTTCTGGAAGGCCCGGGACGTGATCGCGGGCACCATCGGCGGGGCCACCGCCGAGACGTGCTGCGCGTACAACATGCTCAAGCTGAGCCGGGCCCTGTTCTTCCACGAGCAGGACCCGAAGTACATGGACTACTACGAGCGGGCCCTGTACAACCAGGTGCTCGGCTCGAAGCAGGACAAGCCGGACGCGGAGAAGCCGCTCGTCACATACTTCATCGGGCTGACGCCCGGTCATGTCCGGGACTACACGCCCAAGCAGGGCACGACCTGCTGCGAGGGCACCGGCATGGAGAGCGCCACGAAGTACCAGGACTCGGTGTACTTCGCGAAGGCCGACGGCAGCGCCCTGTACGTCAACCTGTACAGCCCGTCCACGCTGACGTGGGCCGAGAAGGGCGTCACGGTCACGCAGACCACCGGGTATCCGCAGGAGCAGGGCAGCACGCTGGCCTTCGGGGGCCGCCGGGCCTCCTTCACGCTGCGGCTGCGGGTGCCGTCGTGGGCGACGGCCGGGTTCCGGGTGACCGTCAACGGGCGTGCGGTGTCCGGGACTCCGAAGCCCGGGAGCTACTTCGACGTGTCCCGGACCTGGCGGGCCGGCGACACCGTCCGCATCGCCATGCCGTTCCGGACGCGGGTGGAGAAGGCCCTGGACGACCCGTCCCTGCAGACCCTGTTCCACGGCCCGGTCAACCTGGTCGCCCGCGACGCCGCCACGGAGTACCTGAAGGTCGGGCTGTACCGCGATGCCGGGCTGTCGGGCGATCTGTCGCACTCCCTCACGCCGGTTGCGGGCAAGCCGCTGCACTTCACGCTGGACCGGACCGAGTGGGCGCCGTTCTTCGAGGGCACGGAGGATCCGACGCACGCCTACTTCCGGCGCTCGGAGCCGAAGGTCGTCTTCGGCGGCCGGGACTCGGGCGTCGCCAACCCTGCGAAGCCGGACGGCACCACGCTGCTGGACGAGGTCTGGGCGGAGGCGCCGTTCCGGAACAAGGGGGCGCTGGTGGCACGGGTGCGGTCCACGGTGGACGCGTGGGTGACGGCCGGGCTGCTGAGCAGGGCGGACGGCGACAAGGTGGTGAGCACGGCCGGCGCGGCCTCGTACCGGCCCTGAGCCTTTCCGGCCGGGTCCGGTGCCGTAACGCCTCAGCACCGGGCCCGGCCGGTTCACGAAATTTTTTGCGGCAGCGGTGATTGTTTCGCCGCCGGCATACGTACCTCCTGGCGTTGGGCCGTTCATATCCCAGGAGGCACGATGCGCATCTCGCGCAGCACGGCAGGAACCGCGTTCGTGAGCGGTGCGTTGATCCTTACGCTCACCGCGCTCGCCTACCCGAGCATGCTGGGCATAGAAAACGCGGCTTCCGGTCAGGACCGCATCATCGCCAACACTCAGTGGGGTCCGCTGACCGAGGCGGATCGCGACTTCGTGGTCCGCGTGCGCGCGGCCGGTCTGTGGGAGTACCCGCTGGGGCAACTGGCGCTCCAACGGGGGACGACTCCGGCGATGAAGGAAGCCGGCGAGCATCTGCTCGTTGGTCACGGCCGGCTCGACGCGACTTGCCGCAAGATCTCCACGGACCTGGGCATCACCCTGCCCAACGAGGCGTCTCCGCAGCAGCAGCAGTTCGTGGCGACGGCGGAAGGCAGCACGGGCAAGGAGTTCGACTCCACCGCGGTGACCATCATGCGTGTCGCGCACGGGGGCATCTTCCCGACGGTCGCCAAGATCCGGGCCACCACCCGGAACAGCCTCGTGCGGATGCTCGCCGACCAGACCAACGACACCGTGCTCGACCACATCTCGGTCCTGGAGAAGACCGGTCTGGTCAACCACGAGCAGGTCAGCTTCCAGATCACAGCCCCGGCGAAGCTGCCCCAGGACCAGACGACGCCGCCGCCTCCGCAGGCGGGTGCGCCGGTCCGCGTGCTGCCGGTCCCCGAAGACCTCAAGGACCTGCAGACGGTCGCTCCCAATCCGTCCTACGGGGCACCCTCCCCCTCCCCGTCGGCCGGGTGAGCCGACAGGGGGCGGGAGGCCTTTCACCGGCGGCGAACCCCGCGACTACGAACGGCGGCGGGGTTTGCCGTTCCTGCCGCCCTTGGGGCCGCCGCGTCCGCTCCGGCCGCCCGACTGCCCGCTCTTGCCGGCGCGCTTCGCATCCGCCGACTTTCCGGGCACCGGCTGTCGCCGGGCGCCGCCCCGGCCGGCGCCCGTGGGCTTGTCCTGCGCCGGGGGCTGCGTGCGGCCCCGGGTGCTGTTGACCGTGCGGCCGCGGACGATGCCGATGAAGTCGTCCACCTCGTCCGTGGTCGCGTGCTCGGGCCAGGCCAGGGCGACGCTCGACTCGGGGGCGTCCTTGAGGGGGCGGTGCGTGAGGTCCTTGCGGTGGTGGAGGCGGGCGAGCGACAGGGGGACGACGAGCACGCCGATCCCCGCCGCGACCAGTTCGACGGCGTCGGCCGTCGTGGCGGGGCGTTCGAAGGCGGGCCGCCCGGGGAGGTTCTCCCAGTCGAGGACGTCGTCGAGGGGGTGCAGCACGATGTCGTCGGACAGGTCTTCCGGGGACACTTCGTCGACGGCCGTGACCAGGTGGTCCTGAGGCACCACGACGACCGTCTGCTCGGTGTAGAGGGGGATCGCGCTGAGGACGGTCCGGTCGACGGGGAGGCGCACGAGGCCCGCGTCGGCGTCCCCGTCCAGCAGCCGCCCGGTCGCCGCTCCGGCGGGCACCTGCGTCAGGGCCAGCGGGACGTCGGGGTGCCGCTCGTTCCAGACGCGCACCCACTTGTCGGGCATCACCCCGGGGACGTACACGAGCCGGAACGACGATGATTCTTCCGAGCCTGTCACCCGGCCAGGTTACCGGCCGGGGCGAGCAGCCGTGGTCAGCGGCCGGAGTCGACAGCCGGGGCGAGCGGCCGAGGCCTACGGCCGGGGCGAGCGGCCGGAGTCGACGGCGGGGGCGAGCAACCGTGGTCAGCGGCTGTGGCGAGCGGCCGTAGTCGACGGCCAGGGCGAGCGGCCGGAGTCAGCGGCCGGAGTCACCAGCCGGGGCGAGCGGCCGAGGCCTACGGCCGGGGCGAGCGGGCGGAGTCGACGGCGGGGGCGAGCAACCGTGGTCAGCGGCTGTGGCGAGCGGCCGTAGTCGACGGCCAGGACGAGCGGCCGGGGCGAACGGCAAGAGTCGACGGCCAGGGCGAGCGGCCGTAGTCGACGGCTGTGGCGAGCGGGCGGAGTCGACGGCGGGGGCGAGCGGGCGGAGTCGACGGCGGGGGCGAGCAACCGTGGTCAGCGGCTGTGACGAGCGGCCGTAGTCGACGGCCAGGGCGAGCGGCCGGGCGAGCGGCCGGAGTCACCAGCCGGGGCGAGCGGCCGAGGCCTACGGCCGGGGCGAGCGGGCGGAGTCGACGGCGGGGCAGTGGATCAGGTGATTCACGCCACGGCCGGCACCGTGCCATGCTGTCTGATCACTCGGGCGAGCAACCGTAGTCAGCGGCTGTGGCGAGCGGCCGTGGTCGACGGCCAGGGCGAGGGGCCGGGCGAGCGGCCGGAGCGAGGGGCCGGAGTCAGCGGCAGGAGTCAGCGGCCGTAGGCACCGGCCGTGGTCAGCGGTCGTGCACGCGCTCGATACGCTGGACGGCATGACGTCGCACCAGAGCACCCAGACCATGAAGCCCGCGACCGCGGCGAAGAAGCTGGCTGTGTACCTCGAGGCCACACCCGCCGAGTTCCGGGAGGGTGCCGTCTCGCGCGCCGAGCTGAACGAGCTGCAGGCGAACCCGCCGCAGTGGCTTCAGGACCTGCGGAGCAACGGCCCGCACCCCCGCCCGGTGGTCGCGGCGAAGCTCGGCGTCTCCATCGCGGGTCTCGCCCGGGGCGGTGTCACCGAGGCCCTCACCACCGAACAGATCGAGACGCTGAAGCAGCAGAGCCCCGAGTGGCTGCAGCGGGAGCGCGCCACCCAGGCGGAGGTCCGCAAGGAGGCGGCCCGTCTCAAGGAGAAGAACGCCGAGCGCGCCGAGCAGCGCGGCTGATCTCGAACCTTCTCTCACACGGCCCCAACCGGTCCATCCGGTTGGGGCCGCTGTCGTTCTCGGGGCCCGCGCACGGCGTCGTGTGACCTCGTGTGGCCTTGTGTGACCTCGGTGAAATATTTCAGCCATGTATTGACGTGGTGATGAAACGATCCTAGCTTGGCCGATCATTTAGATTCGTGAAGTTGGTTCACGGATATGAACGAGCAACGGAGCCGTCCATGCGGGATCGCCGACGCCTGGCTGCCGCGCTCGCCGTCTCGGGTCTCCTGTTCGGAACGGCCGCCTGCGGCTCCGGTTCCGGCAGCGCCCGGGCCGGCGATCCGAACACGCTGGAGGTGTGGACCCGGAGCGATCCGGACTCCGCGCAGACCTACAAGAGGGTGTTCGCCGCCTTCACCAAGAAGACCGGCATCAAGATCGACTATCAGCCGGTCATGAACTTCGACCAGCAGTTGCAGAGCCGGGCGTCCACCAAGGACCTGCCGGACGTCATGATCAACGACACGGCCCTGATGGGCAGTTACCAGGCCCAGGGCCTGCTCAAGCCAATCACCCCGACCTCGATCGCGGGACACGACGAGATCACCGCCAAGTCCTGGTCGTCGACCGTGGGCCGCGACGGCAGGCACTACGGCATCCCCTACTCCCGCCAGGCCATGACGCTGTTCGTCCGCAAGGACTGGCGCGAGAAGCTCGGCCTGCCGCAGCCGAAGACCTGGCAGGACACGCTCGCCCTCGCCAAGGCCTTCGCCACCCGCGACCCCGACGGGGACGGCAAGAAGGACACATACGGCATGGTCGTGCCCGGCAGCGCGCAGAACGGCTATGTCGCCTGGTGGGGCGCCAGCTGGCTGTGGCAGGGCGGCGTGCGGATCATCGAGAAGGACGGCACCGGCTACCGGCCCGCCATGGACTCGGCGGCCGCCCTGCGCACCGTCACCTGGATGAAGGACAACCTCTTCTGCGGTGACAACGGTGTCATCCAGCCCAGCGCCCTCACCTCCGTCACCGCGAACACCACCAACTTCCAGGACGGCAACGCCGGGATGTACCTCACCGGGCCGTACAACATCTCCACGTTCGACAAGGCGCTCGGCAAGGCCACGTACGAGGTGCTGCCCGCGCCGTCGGGCCCGGCCGGCAACAACGACGTGCTCGCCGACGGCGAGAACGTCTACTTCGGCGCGAAGACCGGGAAGGCCAGGCTGGAACAGACGCTCGCGGCCTTCCTGATCTCCCCCGAGGGCCAGACGCTCGCCATGACCGGCGACCACCAGCCCGTCGTGCGCATCCCCGTCAACTCCACGCTGGATGCGGCCAAGGTGCGCGACGACCCGCGCTGGAGCGTGGTGCAGAAGGCCTACGAGACGGCCTCCGTCCAGTTCCCCAACGCGCCCGACTTCGCCCCGGTCAAGCAGGACACCGCCGACGCGCTCAACGCGATCTTCACGTACTGCGGCAGCGACGTCCGCTCCGGCCTGAAGGAACTCAACGACACCCTCGCCGGTGACCTCAAGGACCAGGACCTGTTGAAATGACCGCGACCGTGACGACACCCGGGCCGCGCAGAGCCCGGTTCCTCAGCAAGAAGGCCGTACTGCCCTGGCTGTTCCTCGCGCCGGGTCTGCTGCTCGCCCTGGTCTTCAAGTTCCTCCCCATGGGCAAGGGCGTCTGGCTCAGCTTCTTCGACGTGCGGCCCTTCCTCGGTGACCGGTGGGTCGGCCTCGACAACTACACGCGGGTCCTGACCGACCACCGTTTCCAGGACGCGATCGGCCACACACTGGTCCTGGGCATCGGCATGTCCCTCGGCGGCATCATCGCCGGCGTCCTCCTGGCGCTGCTGCTCGAAGGCCAGGCGCGCTCGCTGCGGATCATCCGGACCGCCGTCTTCCTGCCCGTCGTCACCGCCACCGCGGTGGTCGGCGAGATGTGGCGGCTGATGTACTACCCGACCTCCGACGGCCTGATCAACAGCGGTCTCGGACTGTTCGGTCTGGGGCCCGTGCCCTACCTCGACAACCCCGATACGGCGCTGTGGGCGACGATGGCGATGGGCATCTGGATGCTCGCCCCGTACAACATGGTGATCATCCTCGCCGGACTGGCGGGCGTGGACCGCTCGCTGTACGAGGCCGCCGCGATGGACGGGGTGTCGCTGTGGCAGCGGCTGCGGCACATCACCCTGCCCGCGATCCGCCCGGCCCTGGGCATCGTCCTCACCCTCGCCGCCATCCGCGGACTGCGCGTCTTCACCGAGGTGTACGTCCTCACGGGCGGCGGTCCGGCCGGGTCGACCGACGTCTGGATGACCCGCGCCTACACCCTCGGCTTCTCCCGCAACGACATCGGCGGCGCCTCGGCCGCCTCCGTGCTCCTGCTCTGCGTGACGCTGCTGCTCACCGTCACGGTCAACTACTTCCGCAAGAGGGGAGACGTGAGATGAGCGCGCCCGCCATCGACCCCGTCCGGACCCCGGTGACCGCCTCACCCGCGGGGACGTCCGCCGGCAAGCAGCGCACCACCCCCGCCCGTTTCGACACCGCCCTCGGCTGGAGCGACCGGCCGGGCCTCGCCTGGGCGCTGCGCGTCCTGCTCTGCGTACTCGCCCTGGGCGTCTTCGCGGCGCCGTTCGTGACGGTCTTCTCCGGTTCGTTCAGCGAGAAGGCCAGTGGTTCGACCCTGTCGTTCCTCCCCCACCACCCGAGCCTGCTCAACTTCGAGGTGGCGGGCGAGCGCGGCATCTGGGACTACTTCGGCAACTCCCTGGTCATCGCGGGCGGCGGACTGCTGCTCCAGCTCGTCGTCTGCACACTCGCCGCCTACGCCCTGGCCCGGCACAAGTTCCGCGGGCAGGCGCTGATCCTGACCCTGTTCATGCTGACGATGATGCTCCCCGAGGAGGTCATCGCCATCCCGCTGTCCCTGGTCCTCGGCCATGTGCCCGTGGTCGGCCTCGATCTGAAGGGCACCGTCTGGGGAGTCATCCTGCCGCTCGGCGCCTGGGGCTTCTCGGTGATGGTGCTCACCGAGTTCATGAAGGACATCCCCGACGAGATCGAGGAGGCCGCCCGCATCGACGGCGTGGGCGAACTGCGGATGCTGTGGCAGGTCATCCTGCCGCTGTGCAAGCCCGCGCTCGGCGTGGCCGGGGTGCTCGGCTTCATCATGATCTGGGACCAGTACCTGCTGCCCCTGATCGCCGCCAAGAACCCCACCGACTACACGGTCACCGTCGCCCTGTCCATCCTGCGCACCGACCCCGAGGTCGGCTCCGGGGTGGTGCTGGCCGGTGCGGTCATCGCCCTGATCCCCAGCCTGATCGTCTATCTGCTCCTCCAGCGCTCGCTGGTCACCGGCATCGCCGCCGGTGCCACCAAGGGCTGACCACCCACCCCCACATATGAGGGAGACATGAAGTTCCACGGAGTGCTGTTCTTCCCGGTCACGCCGTTCGCGGCGGACGGCTCACTGGACGAGGAACGGCTCGCCCAGCACATCGAGTCGGGTGTCGCCGCGGGCGCGGGAGGCGTGTTCGTCGCATGCGGCACCGGCGAGTTCCACGCCCTGTCGGCCGAGGAGATCGAGCGGGCCACCCGGGTCGCGGTGCGGACCACGGCCGGGCGTGTCCCGGTCTTCGCCGCCGCCGGCGGTCCTGTGCCGGTCGCCCGGGACCAGGCCGCCCGGGTCGAGCGCGCCGGTGCCGACGGCATCCTGCTGCTGCCGCCCTACCTGGTCGGCGCCCCGCAGCAGGGCCTGGTGCGCTACGTCCGGGAGGTCACCGCGGCCACCGGACTGCCCGTCGTCTTCTACCAGCGCGGCACCGCCCGGCTCACCGAGGACACGGCCGCCGAGATCGCCGCCCTGCCCGGGGTCGTCGGACTCAAGGACGGCATCGGGGACATCGAGCGGATGCACCGCGTCATCCGCGCGGTGCGTGCCGTGCCGGGCGCGGAGGACTTCCAGTTCTTCAACGGCCTGCCCACCGCCGAGATGACCGCGCCCGCCTACCGGGGCATCGGCGTCGAGCTGTACTCCTCGGCGGTGTTCGCCTTCGCCCCGGAGATCGCCCTGGCCTTCCACCGGGCCCTGGCCGAGGGCGACGAGGCGCTGGTCTCGCGGCTCCTCGACGAGTTCTACGGCCCGCTGGTCGCCCTGCGCGACGAGGTCCCCGGATACGCCGTATCGCTCGTCAAGGCCGGAGTGACGCTGAGCGGCCTGGACGTCGGCGGCGTACGGGCTCCGCTGCTGGATCCGGCACCGGAGCACCTCGCCCGGCTGTCCAAACTCATCGACCGTGGTCTTGAGGTGGTCGGCGCATGAGCCGGACGCGCATCCGGGAGCTGATCGTCACCCCGATCGCCTTCGGGGACCCGCCGCTGCTCAACTCCAACGGCGTGCACGAGCCGCTCGCGCTGCGGATCATCCTCCAACTCGTGCTGGGGGACGGCACGGTGGGGCTCGGCGAATCCCCGGGCGGCACGGCCCGGCTGGAGCGGCTGCAGGCCGCGGCGAAGGTGGTGGCCGGCATGGACGTCTTCGACACCACCGCCGTCGCCGCCGCGATCGACGCGGCCCTGCTGCCGACCGTGCCCAGCTCCCACGAGCGCGGCTGGACCACCTCGGCGGTGGAGGTGGCCTGTCTCGACGCGCAGGGCAAGCTGCTCGGCCGTCCGGTCAGCGATCTGCTGGGCGGCAGGGTGCGCGACTCGGTGCCGTTCGCGGCGTACCTGTTCTACAAGTGGGCCGAGCACCCCGCGCTCGACGGCCGTGCGGCCATCGCCGACGACTGGGGCGAGGCCCTCGACCCGGCCGGGATCGTGGAGCAGGCCCGGCTGATGCAGGAGCGGTACGGCTTCAGGTCGTTCAAGCTCAAGGGCGGTGTGTTCCCGCCCGACGAGGAGATCGCCGCGATCCGGGCGCTGGCCGAGGCCTTCCCCGGGCAACCGCTGCGGCTGGACCCGAACGTGGCGTGGACGGTGGAGACGTCCACGTACGTCGCCCGTGAACTCGACGGCGTACTGGAGTACTTGGAGGACCCGACCAGGGGCATCGAGGGCATGGCCGAGGTGGCGAAGGACTCCCCCATGCCGCTCGCGACCAACATGTGCGTGATCGCCTGGGAGCATCTGAAGCCGGCCGTCGAGCAGAACGCGATCCAGGTGCTGCTCACCGACCACCACTACTGGGGCGGGCTGCGCCGCACCCGGGAACTGGCCGCCGTGTGCGAGGCGTTCGGGCTCGCCCTGTCGATGCACTCCAACTCGCACCTGGGCATCAGCCTCGCCGCGATGACCCATGTCGCCGCGGCCATCCCCAACCTCGACCACTCCTGCGACACGCACTACCCGTGGAACTCGGCGGACGACGTGATCGTGCCGGGCGTGCTGGAGCTGCGCGACGGGGAGGTCAGGGTCCCGACCGGGCCGGGGCTGGGCGTCGAGCTCGACCACGACAAGCTGGAGCAGCTGCACCGGCGGTACGTCGACTCCGGGATGCGCGGCAGGGACGACACCGGCTACATGCGGCGGATCCAGCCGGAGTACGAGCTGCGGCTCCCCCGCTGGTGACCGGGTGCGCCCCTCCACGTGGAGGGGCGCACCCGGTCGCTAGGGGGTGTCCGTAAAGTCCCGCCGTCCGCCCGGAGGGCGGGCCCGGCGGCGTCCGGTGCGTGCTCTGGGGGGAGTGCCGGGCGGACGCCCGCGTACTGGTTGTACACGGGTGGTCGCCCGGCGCGGCAAGTGGGGGCACCTCCCACGCCCTTAAGGCAGTGGGGGAGCGTGCCGGGCGTCGCCGGGCAGGCGGGACTTTGCGGACACCCCCTAGGCACTTCGGCACCTTCAACCGGTCCCAGGTGAGCTTGCCGGGATGGCGTCGGCGTCCTTGCCGGAGAAGCCCTGCTTCTGCTGCCAGAGCGCGTGGGACCGGCGGTCGGCCTCGCTCCAGTCGGGGCTCGGTCCCTCCTCGTAGCGGCTGCACCCCTCGGCGACCAGGCGGCGGCCCATCGCCGTGATGACCGGTGAGTGCTGGCCGCGTGGAAGAACGCGGCGCCCGGAAACGGCTCGTAGGCCGGCTTGGGGGCGGGGGCAGGCTTGCTGCCGCCTCCGGCGCCCTTGAGCCGGCCGCGTATGCGCTTGCGCATGCTGTCCATCGTGAAACCGCGCGGGGCGACCTTGCCCGGCTGCCACTCCTTGTGGCCGATGACGGAGCGCTCGGACCAGCCGTGGTGACGGCAGATCGCCGCCGACACCTTCTCGATGGCCTCCTTCTGCACCTCGGGCCAAGGCTCCTTGCCGTTGCCGAGGTTGATGCACTCGAAACCGTAGAAGTGCCGATTGCCCGTCGGTGTCGGCCTCGTTGTCGGCCGGCAGCTTCGACTCGTTGATCACCGCGCGCAGGACGTCGCCGTCACCGGGGCCGGCGTGGTTGGCGCGGCCGTTGCCGACCAGGTGCACGTGGCCCTTTTGTCGATGACGCCGTGGCACAGCGGGCCGGGCAGGCTGGAGTAGCCGTCGTAGCAGATGTCGACGGAGGCGGCGGTTCCGGAGGTGACGGTGTGGTGGATCATCACGCCGTTCTCGATGGCCGGTTTCAGCGGGGCGGCATGGACGCGCACGGAGTTGATCGATGCCTTACGGGATCCACCTGCGGGTGCCCCCTTTCGACCGGGACATGCCCGGCCGAAACGCCAGACCGCGCCACCCCTTCCAGCGCGTAGAAAAATCTACGAGCATGGCCCGTGCCGGACCGGCATGCGGCGCCCGAGGCTCCGCGGGTCACCGGCCCGTGTCCAGCGTGCGCCCGTCGGGGGCGTCGGCCGACTGTGCCTGGGGTGGCCATGCAGAGCGTGATGTGGAAGCAAGCCGTCGAGTGGCTCGCCGCGGCCGCGAGGGACCCCCAGGAGTGCAAGCGGGAGTGGGACTACGGCACGGGGACCGTGCTCGTGGAGGCCGGGCGGTACTGGGACGTGCTCAGCGTCCCCGACCGGCTCGGCCTGCTCGCCCTGGACTATCTGTGGCGCGACCCCTTGAAGTTGCCCGGCCCCACCCTGGTGGACTGCGCGGCCCACAGAGTGGGCTTCTTCCTGCCGCCCGACCCCGTCAGCGAGTGGGTCGGTTCCGGGGTCCGGCACGTCGGCCGGGGCTCCTGGGTCGCCGTGCCGCCGCCGTACCGGCCCGCCGGGCGCCTGGAATGGCTCGTCCCGCCGGACGGCACGGGCAGCCTGCACGCCCCCGGCACGCTGGAGTCGGCCCTGCGGGAAGCCACCGAGGCCCTCGCCGTGCTGGCACCGGTCAGCGCGGAGCACGCGGTGGCCGACGGCTGGTGAGGCGAGCGCCGTCGAGGACGGCCGTCCCCGGGTGCCGGCCGGCGGTCCATGTGGTGAGGGCGGCCCAGGTCTCGCTCGCGGACGGCGCCGCGAAGGAGACCCACTGGCCGTCACGGTGCTCCGGGACCGCGTGGCCCATGGCCTGCCATTCGGCGACGAGGGCCGCGTAGATGGGCGGATGACCTCCGTACCCGCTGGTGAGTTCGGCGAACGACCGGGGAGCGGCGTCGTTCCCGGCAGGGCGCCGCACCGTCTCAGTACTGTCCATGCCGGGGCAACGCGACGCGGCGCACCGGTGGTACGCGGGCCGGGCCCCGTCCGTCGGGTCGAGTGAACCCGTCACCCGTTCGGCGGCACGCGGACACCGGACAAACGTCCAGTCAGGCGGTCGCCCGTTCAGGGCGGGGTCGTTCCCGGGCCCTGCGCACTCTGTCGGCTCCACGCATTCGGGCACTCTCCTCGACCCCGCCCCTCCGCATCCGGTAACACTGACCTCAGACCGCGGACCGGGCCGGCACCGCGCCCGGAACCGGGTCCTCCCGGTACGACGTACGACGGCAGGGAGAGGCCATGTCACAGCGCCCTGACCTCCGGCAGCGCAGGGCCGTGCTGGAGCACGAGTGGTCTCGCTGGGTGCCGCGGCTGAGCGTCGCGGGCGCACGGCCGGGCGGCAGCGCCGCGCTGCGCCACGAGGTGACCGAGTCCTGGGCGCGTTCCCTGAGCAGCGTGGACCCCGGGCGGGACAGCGCCCCGGTCACCGACGGCGGCGCCGTCCACCAGCGCTGGACGTCCTCACCGCTGTACCGGCCGGTCTCGGGCCTCGCCGGGGAACTGCGCAGCATCGCCGAGGACGCCGGGTTCGTCACGGCGGTCACCGACGAGTCCGGCACCATCCTGTGGACCTGCGGCGGCCCGGCCATGCGCCGCCGGGCCGAGCGCGTCAACTTCGCGCCGGGCGGCCGGTGGGACGAGCAGGCCATGGGCACCAACGCCCTGTCCCTCGCCCTGCGCACGGGCCGTCCCAGCTCCGTCTTCTCGGCCGAGCACCTGGTGTCGGCCCTGCACGGCTGGGTCTGCTACTGCGCCCCGGTCCACGGCCCGGACGGGCGCGTCCTCGGCGTACTGGACCTGTCGACCACCTGGGACCGCTCGCACCCCCTGGCCATGTCCACCGTACGCACGCTGGTGTCCACGATCGAGGCCCGCCTCACCACGGAACAGCCGCGTCCGGGACAGCTGCGGCTCACCTGCCTCGGCACGGAACAGACCGTGCCGACCGCACGGGAGGGACGCCCGCTCCCCCTGCGCCCGCGCCAGGTGGAGATCCTCACCCTGCTCGCGCTCGAACCCGACGGCTTCTCCCCGGAGCGGCTGCGCGCCGCCCTGTACGGCGACCGGCCGGTCACCGCGTCCACCTTCAAGGCGGAGATCTCCCACCTGCGCCGCGCCCTCGGCGGCGGCGTCTCGCCCCGCCGCTACGCCCTGACGATCCCGGTCTCCTGCGACGCCGCCGACGTCCTGCGCGCCCTGGAGCAGGGCGACACCGACACCGCGCTGCGCCTCTACGGCGGTCCGCTGCTCCCCCGCTCCGAGGCCCCCGGCATCGAGGAGTGGCGCACCCGCCTCGAAGTGGCCGTACGTGAGGCCGTCCTGGCGAGCACCCGCCCGGAACACGCCCTGCGCTACGGCGAACGGGCCCCGTACGACGCGGAGATCCACGAACACGCACTGCGCCTGCTCGGCCCGGACGACACCCGCCGCGCGATCGCGCGGGGCCGCCTGACCACGGCCCGGCGCGACTGACGGCACGGCGCGGCTTACTGCACGTCACGACGCCAACCTTGCGCCAACCTCCCGGGAGCACAGTGAGGTCGTCACGACGGCGTGAACCGGAACCCGCCCGTCATCTCACCGAGGAGAGCCGCCATGGTGTACGCGCAGCCCGGAACGGACGGCAGCATCGTCACCCTCGCCCGCCGCTACGACAACTTCATCGGCGGCGACTGGGTCGCCCCCGTCGAGGGCCGCTACTTCGAGAATCCGACCCCCGTGACCGGCAAGGTCTTCTGCGAGGTCGCCCGCTCCTCCGGGGCCGACGTCGACCTGGCCCTGGACGCCGCGCACCGGGCGGCCGACCAGTGGGGCCGTACGTCCACCGCCGAACGGGCGCGCGTACTCAACAGGATCGCGGACCGCATCGAGGAGAACCTGGAGAAGATCGCGGTCGCCGAGACCTGGGAGAACGGCAAGCCGGTCCGCGAGACGCTGGCCGCCGACATCCCGCTGGCCGTGGACCATTTCCGGTACTTCGCCGGCGTCGTCCGCGCGCAGGAGGGCAGCATCGCGGAGATCGACGCCGACACCGTCGCGTACCACTTCCACGAACCGCTGGGCGTGGTCGGCCAGATCATCCCGTGGAACTTCCCGATCCTCATGGCCACGTGGAAGCTGGCCCCCGCGCTGGCCGCAGGCAACTGCGTCGTCATCAAACCGGCCGAGCAGACCCCGGTCAGCCTGCTCTACGTCATGGAGCTGATCGCCGACCTGCTCCCGCCGGGCGTGGTCAACGTGGTCAACGGCTTCGGCGTGGAGGCGGGCAAGCCCCTGGCCTCCAGCCCGCGCGTGGCGAAGGTGGCGTTCACCGGCGAGACGACGACCGGCCGCCTGATCATGCAGTACGCGAGCGAGAACATCATCCCCGTCACGCTCGAACTGGGCGGCAAGAGCCCGAACATCTTCCTGCCCGACGTGATGGCCGCCGACGACGACTTCCTGGACAAGGCGGTCGAGGGCTTCGTGATGTTCGCCCTCAACCAGGGCGAGGTCTGCACGTGCCCGTCCAGGGCCCTGATCCCCTCGTCGATCTACGACGACTTCATGGCCCGCTGCGTCGAGCGCACCAAGGCCATTCGCGGCGGCGACCCGCTGGACCCGGACACCATGATCGGCGCGCAGGCGAGCAACGACCAGTACGAGAAGATCCTCTCCTACCTCGACATCGGCAGGAAGGAAGGCGCCGAACTGGTCACGGGCGGCACCCCCCGCGCGGTTCCCGGCCTCGAAGGCGGCTACTACATCGAGCCGACGATCTTCCGCGGCACCAACGACATGCGGATCTTCCAGGAGGAGATCTTCGGCCCGGTGGTCTCGGTGACGACGTACGACTCCGTCGACGAGGCCCTGAAGATCGCCAACGACACCCTGTACGGCCTCGGCGCGGGCGTCTGGACCCGCGACGGCAACACTGCCTACCGCCTGGGCCGCGAGATCAAGGCGGGCCGGGTGTGGACCAACTGCTACCACGCGTACCCGGCCCACGCGGCGTTCGGCGGCTACAAGAAGTCGGGCATCGGGCGCGAGACGCACAAGATGATGCTCGACCACTACCAGCAGACGAAGAACCTCCTGGTGTCGTACTCGCCGAAGAAGCTGGGCTTCTTCTAGAGCGCCGGGAAGAGTGGAGCCAGGATCATCCTGGCTCCACTCAGTGGTGCGGGTGTGTCACTGGAACTGTGCGAAGAACCTCCAGATCTCTGCCTTGGTCCAGGTGGTGACGCCGCTTTCGCCGGAGGAGCCGTCGACCGGACCGGGTATGTGGCCTCCGTCGAAGGCGGCCCATTGGACCGGGTATCCGGCACGGCAGCCCGAGTAGCTGGTGGTGATGTGCGTTCGGCTGCCCGGCGCGGGCTCGCGCGGGCTCTGGGGGGTGCAGCCGTTGTTGCGGACGAAGGTGTCGCGCAGGGACCGTCCTTGCCCGATGTTGAGGACGTTGTCGCTGATGCCGTGGATTCCGAAGTAGGCGATGGGCTGGGTGCCGCCGCTGCACCCGCTGATCTGGGCGCCGGAGATGACCGCGACGGCCCGGAAGACGTTCGCCCGGCTGCACGCGAGTGCGTAGCTCATACCGCCGCCCCAGCTGAATCCCGTGGCGAAGCGCTGTGCCGGGTTGACGCAGAGGCCGCTCTCGATGCGCCGGATCATGTCGTCGACGAAGGTGACGTCCTCACCGCCCGAATTGGCCCAGCCGTTGCCGAGACCCTGGGGGGCGACGAGGATGGCGCTGTTGTTCGACTGTTCCTGTTGGCCGTAGTAGGACCAGGCGCTCCCGCTCGTGCCGCCCGAGGCGACGTCGCCGGCGGTTCCGCCCCGCCAGTGGAACGCGAAGATCAGCCGGTAGCGGTGGCTGCTGTCGTAGTTGGCGGGAACCCTCAGGATGAAGCTGCGGCTCTTGCCGCCGCTCTGAATCGTGTGCGTACCGCTCGTGAGAGCCGGGGCGCTGCCGCATCCGCCGCCGCCACCGGACGACAGCTTGATCATCTGCCATTGCTGGTTGGCGCCGCCCCAGTCGGAGTACTGGACGACGTTGCCGCCGTCGCCGGTGGAGGCGCCCTGCACCTCCACGGCCTTGCCGCTGGTGCGGTTGACCAGCCGCACGTGGCCCGCGTCGGAGTCGGCCAGGCGGAACTGCTGGTTGGCCCCGTTGTGGTCGGCCCACTGCTGGATCGCGGCGCCGTCCGCGGTCGAGGCGCCGGCCACGTCCAGAACCTTGCCCGAATGCCGGGCCTTGAGGCGGTAGAAGCCGCCGCCGGAGTCCACGAACTGCCACTGCTGGTTGGCTCCGTCGCTGCGCGTCCACTGGCTGATCCGCGCGCCGTCGGCGGTGGACGAGCCGGAGACGTCCAGCGCCTTGCCGCTGTTGCGATTGACGAGGACGTACCAGGCATTGGGGTCCACCGTCGCCGCCTCGGCGGGCGCCGGCTTCACCACGCCGAGCATGCCGATCGCGAGGGTCGCGGCCACCACGGCGGCGACCCGGGACCACCAGCGCTGTCTGGGCGGAGGGGCGGGGGAAGCCGCACCGTAGGTCTTCATCGACTCAGCCTTTCGTCTGTGGCAGGTCCCATCAGGTGCGGGTCCAGCGCTGGTTGCTGCCGTTCGAGCAGGAGTAGAGCTGGATCAGGGTGCCGTTGGCGGTGCCGGCTCCGACGGCGTCGAGGCACAGGCCGGACTGGACGCCGACGATGGATCCGTCGGAGTTGAGGCGCCATTTCTGGTTGTCGCCGCCCCAGCAGCCGTAGATCTGGACCTTGGTGCCGTTGCCGGTGCCGGCGGCGTCCAGGCACTTGTTGCCGTAGACCCTGAGCTCACCGGCGGCGGTGTGCGTCCACTGCTGGTTGGTTCCGTTGTTGCAGTCCCACAGTTGGAGCTGGGTGCCGTCGGTGGTGCTGGTGCCGGGCACGTCCAGGCAGCGGCCCGAACCGACGCCCTTGATCGGTCCGCCGTCCGGAGGGGGCGTGGTGGAACCGCCGTTGAGTGCGTTGAGGACGGCGGTGTAGGCGGGCTTCTTGCTGCCGTTGTCGTTGAACAGCAGCGGCGTGTGCTCCCGTCGCCAGGAGTCGCTGTCGCGCACACCCCAGACGGTGATGCCGAGGCAGCGTGGGACGGCCAGGCAGTCGTTGGTCACGTTGGCGTAGGTCGTGGGCGAGGCGCCCTGGATGTCGAGCTCGGTGATGGCCACGTCGACGCCGAGGGCGGCGAAGCTCTGCAGCGTGGTGCGGAAGTTGCTGTTGTACGGGCTGTCGTTGTTGAAGTGGGATTGGAAGCCGACGCAGTCGATCGGCACGCCGCGCTGCTTGAAGTCGCGGACCATGCGGTACATGGCCTGGGTCTTGGCCCAGGTCCAGTTCTCGACGTTGTAGTCGTTGTAGCAGAGCTTGGCGGCC
Source organism: Streptomyces sp. NPDC050416 (assembly GCF_044458845.1). Lineage (NCBI taxonomy): Bacteria > Bacillati > Actinomycetota > Actinomycetes > Kitasatosporales > Streptomycetaceae > Streptomyces > Streptomyces sp. NPDC050416. The sequence continues at coordinate 331,062 of NZ_JBITII010000011.1, read as the reverse complement.
GGGTCGGCGGCGCGGGCGGTGCGGAAGGCGACCTCGATCCAGTCGTTGCCGGTGCGTTGCAGGTTGGAGTCGCGCCGGGCTCCCGAACTGCCGTCCTCGAAGGCCTCGTTCACGACATCCCACTGGGCGATCTTGCCTTTGTAGTGGGCCATCACGCCGTTGATGTGGTTGATCATCGCCTGGCGCAGCGCGCTGCCGCTGAGGCTGCGCATCCAGCCGGGCTGCTGGGAGTGCCAGGCCAGGGTGTGGCCGCGCACCTGCTTGCCGTTCTGCACCGCCCAGTTGTAGACGCGGTCACCGGCGGAGAAGTCGAACCGGCCCGGCTGCGGTTCGGTGGCGTCGATCTTCATCTCGTTCTCGGCCGTCACCGAGTTGAACTCACGGCTGGCGATCGACGTGTACGCCGAGTCGCCCAGCCTGCCCGAGGCGATGGCGGTGCCGAAGTAGCGGCCGCTTTGCGCCGCCGCGGCACCGAGCGTGCTCTCGGCGGCGTGTGCGGGCGGCGGCGCGACCAGTGCGCCGGCCGCACCGAGGACGCCGACGACCAGCGCCGGCAGCAGGCCGCGGATCTTCCGGCGGACAACGGGTCTGGGAAGGGCATACGAGCCCATGACTGTGCCTCCAAGGGAGAAATCAAGGAAGGACTGAAGCGCTGGGGAAGTGGCGCCTGTCGTGCAGCACAGATTGCTCAGGGCCGAAGCGGTTCGACATCTCGAACTACGGCCGGTTTCTCAGACCGGATGATTGAGGTATTGACGATGCATCGTCAATACTCCTCGCAGAAGAACTTTCGATTCTCCACCCGAAACATTCGAGGACAGCGAAGCGCTGTTTGTGGACAGATCGGCAACAGGCCTTGACCGGAGGGCCTCCCATTCCTAGCTTGTGGCGTCACAGCTTCCGGGAATTCTTCGAAACGTTTCGAGACGGTTCCTCGGGGTTCCCCTCACCCCCGCCCCCAAAGGAGTGCCCCTGATGCCTCTGAGACGCTTACTCGCCGTCCTTGCGCCCCTGCTGCTCGTGGCCACCTTCCTCGGTGCCCAGCCCGCCGGCGCCGCGACCGTGGACCCCAGCGCCTCGTACGTGCTGGTCAACCGCAACAGCGGCAAGGCCCTGGACGTCTACAACATGGCGACCGGCGATGGCGCCCGCATCACCCAGTGGACCAGGAACGATCAGAACCAGCAGCAGTGGCAGTTCGTCGACTCCGGGGGCGGCTGGTACCGCATCAAGTCCCGCCACTCGGGCAAGGTGCTGAACGTCCACAACGCGTCCACCGCCAACGGCGGCGCGATCGTCCAGTGGGCCGACCAGAACGCCACCAACCAGCAGTGGCGGCTGGCCGACAGCTCGGACGGCTACGTTCGGCTCATCGCGCGCCACAGCAACAAGGCCCTCGAAGTGCAGGGCGGCTCCACCGCCGACAACGCGAACATCGTCCAGTACGACGACTGGGGCGGCACCAACCAGCAGTGGCAGCTCGTCAAGGTCGGCGGCGGCAACCCCGGCACGTGTGATCTTCCGTCGACCTACCGCTGGACATCGACGGGCGCGCTGGCGCAGCCCAAGGCCGGGTGGGCCTCGCTCAAGGACTTCACCGTCGCCCCCTACAACGGCAAGCATCTGGTCTACGCGACGACGCACGGCACCGCGGGCACGGGAGAGGGTTGGGGTTCGATGAACTTCGGCCTGTTCACCAACTGGCCGGAGATGGCCTCGGCCGGCCAGAACAAGATGTCGGCTTCCACCGTCGCGCCCACGCTCTTCTACTTCGCGCCGAAGAACATCTGGGTGCTCGCCTACCAGTGGGGCGGTGGGAGCGCCTTCTCCTACCGGACGTCGAGCGACCCCACCAACCCCAATGGCTGGTCAGCACAGAAGGTGCTCTTCTCCGGAAGCATCACCGGCTCCGGCACCGGCCCCATCGACCAGACGCTCATCGCCGACGGCCAGAACATGTACCTGTTCTTCGCCGGTGACAACGGCAAGATCTACCGGGCCAGCATGCCGATCGGGAACTTCCCGGGCAGTTTCGGCTCGAGCTACACAACGATCATGAGCGATACCGCGGACAACCTGTTCGAAGCCCCGCAGGTCTACAAGCTCCAGGGCCAGAACCGCTACCTCATGATCGTCGAGGCGAGGGGCTCGCAGGGCCGCTACTTCCGCTCCTTCACGGCCACCAGTCTGAACGGCTCGTGGACACCCCAGGCCGCGACCGAGAGCAACCCCTTCGCCGGCAAGGCCAACAGCGGCGCCACCTGGACCAACGACATCAGCCATGGCGAACTGATCCGCACCAGCGCCGATCAGACCTTCACCGTCGATCCCTGCAACCTGCAGTTCCTCTACCAGGGACGCAACCCCAACTCCGGCGGCGACTACAGCCAATGGCCCTACCGTCCGGGTCTGCTGACTCTGCGGCGCTGACGGCGTGACACGAGTCCGGTTCCGGTAGGGAACCGGCGTGGCGGGCTCGGCGGAAGGCCGAGCCCGCCCTGGTCACGCGACCACGTCAGCACTCATACGGCGACGGGGCGCGAGGGCGGGCAACGCTTCCACCACCTGGTCCGCATCGACCAGCCCGCCCTCGCCGGCCTGGCCACCACGGCACCCGCTCCCGGGCGGGCCAACACATCCGCGACCAGGAACCTGCCGGTGAGCTACTCGCCGAAGAAGCTGGGCTTCTTCTAGACGCCCGAGAACGCGGCTTGGTTCTTGCCTGCGGTCTTGGCTCGGTACAGGGCGATGTCAGCGTCCCTCAGCGCTTCTGCCGGCGTGATCGGCCTGGTGATGCTCCGTGCTCCGATGCTTGTTGTCACGTGAATCGAATGGCCATGGGGGAGGGTGAAGGAGTCCTTGAAGGAGTCGAGGATCCGCAGGGTGTAGTCGTGCAGTGCGCTCGCGCCCACGCCTTCCACGAGCAGTGCGAATTCGTCCCCGCCGAGCCTGGCCACGATGTCCTGCTCGCGGACCCTGCCTGTCAGCCGCCGTGCGACGTCAACGAGCAGTCCGTCGCCGGACGGGTGCCCCAGCGTGTCGTTGACCTCCTTGAAGCCGTCGAGATCGAGCACCAGCAGTCCGGCGGGGGAAGTGGCGGAGCACCGGCCGAGGGCGACCTCCAGGCGCTCGTCCAGCAGCACTCGATTGGCCAGACCCGTCAACGGGTCGTGGGTCGCCTGATGGCTCAGCTGCTTCTGGAGCTCTTCCTGTTCTCGCAGTGATGCCGCGAGGTCGTGGGCCTGCGTCCGCGCTTCGGTGGCCCTGCTCTGGGCGTACTGGGCCAGGAACGCGATGCGCAGAACCAACAGCAGCGAAAGGGTCGCCAGCATGCCGACGATCACCGTGACGTTCACGGGCTGGTACCGAATACCCCCGACGTCGGCCACCACGATCAACGGCCCCATCAGGATGAGCGCGATCAGGACCGACAGTCGCTTCCGGGGCATGCTCTCCTTACCGTCCGACAGTTGTATCGGACGGCCGACCGAGGGGTGCAGCGCCGCAGCCCCCAGCAGGAGGGACGAGAGCATCCACCCCACTTCGGACACGTCCTCCGCGATCGCGGTCCCGGTCGTCGCCATCGTTCCGTAGTAGAGGCCGTCGGCGGCGAGGAGGGCCAGCAGCCATCCGATGCACAGAAGAAACGACGGAGTGCGCTTGCCGGTGGTGAGCATCAGCCGCGCGGCCACGGACAACAGCACCAGGTCGGCGACGGGATAGGCGATGGACACCGCGAGCGGCCACGCGGACAGCTCGCTGCGCAGGTAGGGGGCGATGATGAACGCCCACGACAGAATGCAGAACCCCAGCGTGACGATGCCCGCGTCCAGCAGCCCCGCCCAGTGCAGACGGCCCGACTGCTGCCGGGCCAATGTCACCAGGCCCGCGGCGAACAACAGGTAGCTGCCCAGGTACAGCATGTCGGCCACACCCGGGAAGGGAACGTCTGCGTCGCGGACCTGGTACGTGCCCCAGATCGCGTCCGCCACCGTGTACGGTGCCATGGCCGCCGCGAAGAGACACCACGGAACGAACGATGGGGGCCTGTTCCTGGCGAGCCCCACTGCTATCGCGAAGACGACCGAGGCGGCTACCAGCACGGGCAGCATGTAACGCGCTGGGGAGGAAGTGACCAGATACACGACGATGATCGCGGTCCCTGCCGCCGCATACGCCCAGACCGCCGCATCACGGCGGGCGGGCGACAGGACTTGACCCTTGCCCACAGGTTCTCCTTCCCTCCTCCGGCCCGTACGCGCCCGGGCGGCGGTGTGCGGGCGGCTCTTCAACCAGGTTGGCGGCCGGGAGTTCGGGAGCGGAGCGTCTCGAGGGTGCGACAGGTACGGTCAAGTTCGTCCTGGAGACGGGGAGCGGTCTCGGCCAGTGAGCCCGGGTGTCCGGCACGCGCGTGCTCTTCCAGCTCCTGGCAACGGCCGGCGAGGCCGTCGGCGCCCATGTTGCCGGCGGCACCTCTGAGGCTGTGTGCCTGATCTGCGATCTCCTGCGTGTCGTGGCGGTCGAGCGCGTGGAAGAGCGCGCTGGTCATTTCGGGGGCCCGCACGAGGAAGTGGTCCACCAGCTTGTCCACCAGTTCGTGCTCGGCCGGCGTGCCGGCGCCGCGCAGTTCGTCCAGCCGTCGCTCGATGGATGCGCGCAGGTCCTCGTTGTCCGCCTGTGGGTCGGCGGGGCGGACCCAGTGCGCGAGGGCTTGTTCCAGCTCGTCGGCGCTGACGGGTTTGGAGACGTAGTCGTCCATGCCCGCGGCCAGGCACCGTTCCCGGTCCTCGGCGAGGGCGCTGGCGGTCATGGCGATCACCGGCAGGTGACGGCCGTGGTCCCGTTCCCGGCGGCGCAGCTCCCGAGTGGCGCTGTAGCCGTCCATCCGGGGCATATGGCAGTCCATGAGCACGGCCTGATAACTGTGTTCCTCGGTCATGCGCAGGGCCTGGACGCCGTCGGCGGCGGTGTCCGTGCTGTAGCCGAGCCGGGTGAGCATGCCCTGGGCGACCATCTGGTTGATCTCGTTGTCCTCGACCAGCAGGAGATGGCCCCGGTGGGCGGGCTGGGGCGTGCCGGGAGTCTGCGCTTTCGGAGCCGCTCTGGCCACCGACGTTTTCCGGGTGGCGAGTTCGACCAAGGCGTCCAGGAGCTGCGACTGGCGGACGGGCTTGGACAGGCTCTGGGCGATCCCGGCCGCCTGCAACTCGGGGGCGGGCGGCGGGGGGCCGGAGGTGAGCAGCAGCAGCTGCACGCGGGCGAAGTTCTGATCGGTGGTGATCCGGCGGGCGAGTTCCAGGCCGTCCATGTCAGGCATGTACATGTCGACAAGGGCGAGGTGGAAGGGACGACCAGCGGCCTCTGCCTCGTGCAGGGCCACCAGTGCCTGGGGGCCGCCGGCGACCATGGCCGGCTGGATGTGCCATCTGCGCAGCTGCGTGTCGAGGATCAGCCGGTTGGTGTCGTTGTCGTCGACGACCAGGACCCGCAGCCCGCGAAGGATGTCGGGGTGCGGTGGGGCCGGGGGTTGTTCGGGGGCGTCGGGTGCGCGAACCGGTACCACGAAGGAGAAGGTGCTGCCCTGGCCGGGCCGGCTGTTGACGCCGATGGAGCCGCCCATGGCCTCGGTGAGCCTTCGGCAGATGGCCAGGCCCAGACCGGTGCCTCCGTAGCGGCGGGTGGTGGAGGCATCGGCCTGGGAGAAGGCGTCGAACATCCGTGCCTGATCGGCCTCGGCGATACCGATGCCTGTGTCGGCCACCTCGAATCGCAGCCACGGCGCCTGCTCTGCGGGTGGCCGGGACGGGGCCGGGCGGGCACAGAGCACGACCTCGCCGGTTTTGGTGAACTTCACCGCGTTGGACGCCAGGTTGAGCAGGATCTGCCGCAATCGGCCGGCGTCGCCAAGCACCATCGCGGGCAGGTAGGGATGGCAGTCGCTGAGCAGTTCCAGGCCCTGGGCCTGCTCGGTCTGCGCCACCAGCGAGACGACCTCCTCCACCAGCACCTGCGGGCTGAAGGCGACTTCGTCCAGTTCCAGCTTGCCCGCCTCCAGCTTGGAGAAGTCCAGGATGTCGTTGATCAGCGACAGCAGTGCCGTGCCGGCGGCCTGAATGCCCTCGGCGTAACGTCGCTGCTCGGCATCCAGTTCGGTGCCCAGCAGCAGGTCGCTCAGCCCGATGACGCCGTTCATGGGGGTGCGGATCTCGTGACTCATGGAGGCGACGAACTGCGACTTCGCCTGGGACGCGGCGATCGCCTGATCGCGGGCCTCCGCCAGAGCGGCTTCGGCCTGTTTGCGCTCGCTGATGTCCCGGATGAAGGCGTTGAAGCAGCGCGCCTTCGCCGACTTCAGCCGCCACACCGCCAGTTCGACCGGGATCTCGTGGCCGTCGTGATGACGGGCGGTGACTTCGACCTGACCGCCCAGTACATGAGTCTCCCCGCCTGTCAGCACGCGTTGCAGACCGGCCCTGTGCGCGGCGTGGTACCGCTCAGGAATGATCGTCTCCGTCAGCGGGCGGCCCATCGCCTCGTGGTGGCTGAACCCGAACAGCCTCTCAGCGCTCAGGTTCCAGTCGATGACCAGGCCGTCCTCGTCGATGGAGACGAAGGCGTCCCGGGCGGTCTCGATGACCGAACGTGCCTGATCCTGCAACAGCCGCAGCGCTTCCTCCCTGCGCCGCTGACCCTCCGCCCCCCGGATGAACCCGCGTACTTCGATCGGCTCGCCCGCGGGGTCCCGCACCACCCAGGACGTCAACTCCGTCCACATCGAGTGCCTGTCGGCATGCCGCAGACGCAGACACACCGCCACCCGGCCGTCGCGGCGCAGATCCCGCTCCGCCCACGCGAGTTCCTCCACATCGCCCGGATGCACCCAGGACTCCACGGACGTTCCCACGATCTCCTCGACCGGGCGGCCCAGCATTGCCTCCCCTGCGGCGGACACCTCCTGGTAAACGCCCTCCAGCGTGCGGCGGAAGACCATGTCCGGGGAGTTCTTGAGCAGCAGCCGAAACCGCTCCTCGTCGTCGGCCGCGTACTGCCTCGGCGTGGCTGTCGATTCCGGTTCCATCGTCCGCCTCCACATGTCAGGCACGGCCACAAGGCGCGGCCGGGACCACCGAACAGACCGGTCGCGACGGTTTCGGTGCGGCGTGCGATGACGGAGATCAAGCGATCCGCTCGTCGGACATTTCCAGCAAAGAATGAACCACTGAAGATCGCAAATCGAGGAAGCGGACGCCGAGCCGGGGTTGCGGTCGGGCCATGGGCATTCGAGTGGCCCGGTTGCCAGGCACCCTCATGTCCATGGCTTAGCGCACCGACCTGACGGCCCTTCGGTTCGATGCGCAAGGACTGGTCTGCTCCCGGACGGCTGGACCCTGAGGCCCGGTCAGGGCGCGGCCGTGCCGGGCGCACGCGCACCGGGAGGCCACGGGGGCGCCGTTCAGGCGGAGCCCGCCCCACCGTCCGTACCGGTGAGCGGCAGCCAGGCGGTGATCGTGGTACCCCGGCCCTCTTGAGAGCTCACCTCCGTCCGGCCGCCATGGTTCGCCACGATCGTGTGCACGATGGTCAGCCCCAGACCGGTACCCGGGATGGCCTGATCGGTGGCGTTCGAGGCGCGGAAGAACCGCTGGAAGAGCTTCTCCTGCTCGGCCGCGGGGATGCCGATGCCGGTGTCGCTCACGCTCAGCACCACCTCCCCGTCCTGCGTGCCGGCTCGTACACTGACCTTCCCGCCGCCGCGGGTGAACTTCACCGCGTTGGACAGCAGGTTCATCAGGACCCGGTCGAGTTGTTCGCCGTCCGCCTCCAGCACCAGCGGCTGCTCGGGGCACCGCGTCTCCAGGGTGACCGAGGCGGCCTCGGCGGCCGGTTTGATCGCGTCGACCGCCGAGGCCACCAGCCGTCGCAGGTCGATCGGTGCCTTCTGGGAGGTGAACGCTCCCGACTCGATCCTCGAGAGCGTGAGCAGGTCCTCGATCAGCGCCCGCAACCGGTTGGCGTTGCGGTCGACGACGCCCAGCATGTGCAGCTGGGACGGGGAGAGCGGACCGGTGTCCTCGTCCTTCAGCAGCTCGATGTATCCCACGATGCTCGTCAGCGGGGTGCGCAGCTCATGGGAGACGGTGGACAGGAAGTCGCTCTTGGCCTTGTCCAGGGCGCGCAGCTTGTCCACCAGGCCCGACTCCTTCTCGTAGAGAAGGGCCGTGTGCAGCGCCCGGCCGACACCGCCGGCCATGGACTCGGCGATTTCGACATCGACCGGGCGCCAAGGGCGGTCGGCGCTGGTGCGGGCCACGGACACGGCACCGATCGGTTCCTCCCCCACCCCTATGGGGATGATCACCACCGAGTACAGGCCCAGCGCCGCCGCAGCAGCGCGGTTCTCCGCCGGCATACCGGTCGTCCCGAAGGAGCCGGGGGCCCCAGGCATCCGTCTGGTGTCGGACACGTACTGGGGCAGGTCGGTGACCAGCCAGGCCGTTCCCCGCCGGTAGTGGTCACGGACCACGTCCGCCGGGAGCGTCGGTATGCCTCTGCCCTCCTCGTCGGGCAGCAGGCCCCGCTCCGCGGACCACACCCGGGCCACGGGAAACTCGGAGCCGCCGTTGTCGGCGAGCAGGATGAAGACGTAGTCGGCGGCCAGGGTCTCGCCGATGCCGTTGCACGCCGCGTCGAGGACATAGTCGACCTCCAGGCGGTCCCTGATACGGATGCCGGTCTCCCTCGCGGCCGTCGACAGTCGCTCCCGTTCCTGCTCGACCGCCCGCAGCCGGTCGCTCTCGTCCGCGAGCAGGTTGACCGACCGCGCCACCGCCCTGATCTCCTCCGGCCCCGTCACCTCGGCCCGGGCCGCACGGTCTCCCGCAGTGAGCCGGCCGAGCGTCCACGCGGTTTTCTGCAGCGGCCCGGTCAGGGCGCGCGTGGCACGCACCGACGTGTACACAGCCACGGCGACGGCCACGACCAGCGCCGCGCCGAGCCCAGCGACGCCCGCCCGGATCACCGTGTCGGCGTGCCCCTCCAGACGCTGCTCTTCTTCGTTCAGCTGCTTGTTCAGGCGGGCGTTGGTCACCTCGAACGCGCCGAACCGCCGGCTGGCCTCCCGGGTGAGCGCGAGGGCCTGCGCGCTTCCCGGAGTGGTGCGCGCCTGGTCGGCGGCTACGCGCAGGTACGCCTCGATCTGCCGCTGCTGCGTCGCGAGATCGCCTTCGTCCGCGACCTCGTGCCCACGGACGCCGTCGATGATCGACGGGATGCTGTCCCGGGCCGCGCGGAAGGCGACGAGCTCTCTCCGGTCCCCTGTGACCAGATAGCCCCGCATCGAACGCTGCACGCTGATGCCCGCGTTGAGCAGGCGCAGATTGTCGATCTCGGCGGGGTGGATGCGGTCGCTGATCCGGTCGCGCTGGCTGTCCAGCACCAGCGCGCCGATCAGCGTACCGGCTCCGGACAGGGCGATCAGAAGGATGAGCAGTCCGAACGCGAGGCCGAGCCGGTGCGCCACCCGGCCGCTGCCCCGTCTGGAAGCACGGCTCATGCACGATCACCTCCGCTCACCCTCTCCTGACCGGGAGAGTCGAATCCGGCACGGGTCATGGCACCCCACACCTGGGGAGCCCCGCGCAACGCGTCCCACATGCCGCGCAGCCGCCACCACGCTGTCAGCTGGCGGTATCCGATGTTCTCGACGACCACCCCGACGAGGGCACCCCAGACGTCCCGCCACCGTGTGAACCGGTGGAAGGCGTACTCCTCCACACCGACCGACACCATGCTGACGACGATGGCGTAGGCGTAGGCGGCGAGCATGAAGCGCCAGAGGAAGTCCACGTCCACCGCGCCGATCAGTACGCCCAGGGGTACGAGAACCAGTCCCGCGAGCTCCACCAGCGGCGCCAGCAGTTCGAAGACCACGTAGAAGGGCAGTGCCAGCAGTCCGATGCGGCCGTAGCGGGGGTTACCGATCATGCGGCGGTGCTTGAGCAGGATCTCCGTCAGGCCGCGGTGCCACCGCCGCCGCTGGCGGGCCAGGATCGTCAGCTTCGAGGGTGCCTCGCTCCAGGAGATCGGATCGGAGACGAAGACGATGCGGTAGTCACGGCCCTGCTCGCGCATGTGCCGGTGGAGGCGGATGACCAGCTCGGCGTCCTCGCCGATACAGTCCGGGTCCATCCCGCCGACCGCCACGACCGCGTCCTTGCGGAAGAGACCGAAGGCCCCGGCGATGACCAGCAGGCTGCCGAGCTTGGACCATCCGGTGCGGCCGAGCAGGAAGGCACGAAGATACTCGACGACCTGGACTCGTCCGAGCACGTCCGGGGGCACACGCGCCTCGGCCACCCGTCCGGCCACGACGGTGCAGCCGTTGGCGAGGCCGACCACGCCGCCGGAGGCGACCACCCGCAGCGGATCGTCGCAGAACGGTTTGGCCACCGAGAGCAGCGCCTGGGAGTCGAGGATCGAGTCGGCGTCCACCATGCACAGCAGTGGATAGCGCGCCAGGTTGATCCCGACGTTGAGCGTGTCGGCCTTGCCGCCGTTGTCCTTGCGGGCCACCACCAGGCGCACGGGGCCGCCCCTGGGCAGATGGACGGAGGTGACCCTGCCGCGTACGGGGACGTCGTCGGGCATCACGTACTCCACCTCGGCGAGGTCGAAGGCGTCCCGCAGGGCGTCCAGCGTGCCGTCGGTGGAGCCGTCGTCGACGACGACGACCTCGAACTCCGGGTAGCGCAGGAGCAGCATGGCCCGTACCGCTTCGACGATGCCGGCCGCTTCGTTGTACGCGGGCATGATCACCGAAACGGGTGGGGTGAGGGGGCTGGTGGCGGCCTCGTCATGGCCCGCGAAGGGAGCCCGGCGCAGCGCTCTGACGAACTCCCCGAGAGCGATGAGGATCAGCACCAGATAACTGGTGTTGATGGCCACGAAGTACATGATCACCACGCTGTCGCACACAGTGACCAACGTGTGCGCCACGCCCAGCAGCGACGCCCACGGTTCGTCGGCCGCGGTGCTCACAGAGCCACCTCCGCGCGGACGTCGTGGCGTGCGGCCCCGACCGCCGATTCGGCGAGCACGGCTCTGGCCTGGGCGGCGGCCTGTCGGCGGGAGCGGTCCTCGGCCACCGCGTGCAGCGCGGCCTGCCCTTCCGGGCCGAGCTGCAGCAGCGCGCGAGCCGCGGTGGCTGCCACATGTGGGTCGGGATCGCCGAGCAGCTCCGCCAGCGGGCCCGTCGCGGCGACGGCTCCCAGAGCGCCAAGGGCCCCGGCGCCCACCATGCGCAGGGCGACCGACTGACCGGGCCGGACAGCCGCCAGCAGCGGCTCCAGGCCGTCGGGCATACCCAGTCTGCCCAGCGCGCGTGCCGCCTTGATGCGTACCTCGGTCTGGGGGTCCTCGCGCAGTGCGCGGACGATCTCGGACGTATGGGAGACCGCGCCGGTCGCGCCGAGGACCTCGATGCTCACGGCTCTGGCGAGAGGCTCCGGATGTTCCAGTCCCGCGGCGACACTCCGCTGTGCATCCAGTCCCAGGGAGACCAGCGCCCTGGTGACCACGGCGGGCGGCACCGCTCGCGGTCCGTAGAGGGCCTCGAGGAGGTACGGAACGGACTCCGGTCCCCCGCACCGGCCCAGCGCGCGTGCGGCGGCAAGGCGGACCTCGGGGTCGCGATCGGCCAGCAGACGGCACAGCGACGGGGCGGCGGGACGGTGGCGCAGTTGACCGAGCACCTGCGCGGCGCGCCCCCGCCGGACCGCGCTGCGGCTCGACAGGTCGGCGACGGCGTCCACGACGGCCCCGCGCAGCTCGTACAGGCGGACCAGCGCCGTACGGGCTCCGCCGGCGACCTTGCCCAGCAGCGCCGTCAGGGTCGGCTCCAGGGCGGCCCAGGTCCGTCTGTCGGTCTCCGCCAGCCGGTGCAGCAGCTCGGTCTGCTCGTCCTCCTCCGCGCACAGGAGCTGCAGCAGGAGAACGCGCACCGGTGCCGCGATCCGCTCGCGTCTGCGCTGTCGGTACCTGCGAACGAGGCGGTTGGCGACGATCAGCAGGCTCAGCGCCGAGACGACGGCCAGCAGGCCCAGCAACGCGCCGTTCAGGAGGCCGGTGGGCATCACCGTTCCACCCGGTTGAGCACCGCGGTGACTCTGCTGGACAGCTCCCGCGGGCTGAACGGCTTGATGATGTAGTCGTCGGCTCCCGCCGCGAAGCCGACCTCGACGTCCGCTTCCTGGGACCGGGCGGTGATCATGATGACGGGGAGCGTCGCGGTCTGGGCCGCCGCGCGCAGCTCCCGGCATACGTCCAGACCCGACATGCCCGGCATCCGTATGTCGAGCAGTGCCAGGTCCACCGTGTTCTCACGCGCAGCCCGCAGCGCTGCCATTCCGTCCTCCACGGCCGTGACCTGGTGACCGCTCTGGGTCAGCTTGAACGCCACCAGATCCCGGATGTCCGCGTCGTCGTCGGCTATCAGGACATGAGCCATTACTCCTCCTGTGACTGCTGGGACTCCTGGGCCACGGAGCTTCGATAGGAGTCCACGAGCCGTGCCACGGCCGACTGCCGGAACGGTTTGGCCAGCACCTCGTCAGCGAGGCCGATCAGGTCTTCGGGGTCGAGCACCGAGGAGAGGACCAGACGGCATCTCCTCGTCCGCTCGTCCGCCCGCAACCTGCGGACGACCTCCCGTCCGTCGATGCCGGGCAGCATCACGTCGACGACCGCGATGTCCGGAGGGTCGGCGAAGGCGAGGCCGAGCCCCTCTTCCCCCGAGTACGCGACGGTCACGGGGCATCCCCGCTCGCGGAAGTGCCGCTCCAGCAGGGCGCTCACATCCTGGTCGTCCTCGATCACGAGTACGCGCGGTGGGAACATCACCGTCCTCTCCACGAAGTCAGACCGTCAGTCATAAATTAGAACCAATGGTGCACTTTCACCACATATAGACCAACTGCCCCGTTCGACACCGACCACCCCTCACAGACTGCGACGGACAGGCTCCGGCAGAGGGCCGCAGATGATCAGGCCCGGCACGCCGGGCAGCGCGACGAGCACGGTCAGCGCGATGCCGCCGGCTGGGCGAGGCGGCGGGCGGGCAGGGTGGCGGTGGGCATCGGGAGGCTGTCACGCACGGTGCGGCGGAGGTATCGCACGTACTGCTCTCGCGGGAGGAGAATGCAGCCGAGGTCGCGGACGTGCGGGCTGTCCCGCTGCGCGTCGAGCAGCTCGCCGCCGGCCTGTGCGAAACGCGCAGCGAGGTCGCTCACCGCGACCTTCGAGGCGCCGGGGCGCCGGAAGAACATCGAGTCCATGCTGAAGACCGGTCCGACCCTGAGGCCGAAGACGCCGCCGATCAGATCGCCGTCCTCCCACACCTCGACGCTGTGAGCGTGCCCCAGTTCGTGCAGGCGGATCAAGCTTGCGATCAGCTCGTCGGTGAGCCAGAGCGGGGCACGGTCGTCGCGGCATTCGCGGACGACCCGCTCGAACCCCCGGTCCAGGCTGGTCGACCACGGCAACCGGTTGCGCAGCCGCCGGGCGAGGCTCCGGCTCAGGTGGGCAGCCGAGACGGGCAGCACCGGCCTGGGGTCGGGTGACCACCAGGAGACGGCGAAGGGATCGGCCAGTTCCTCGCCCACGAGCCGGATGCCGCCCTCCTGGACCTGATCGGCGAAGACCACTTCGTTGAGGGCGCAGGTGTACTCGTCGGATGCCGGGAACGGATAGACCCCGGCGCGGTACGCCGCCAGGAGGCCGGCAGGACTGAGGTCGGCGCAGAAGGCCACCGGACCGTCGGGCGCCGCTGCCAGCACGTCCAGTGCCTCCCAGCCGGGGCATCGGCTCACCACCGTGCCGCTCCCTGCCCTCGGGGGTTGTTCACCGGCCGGACGTGCTCGGGCTGTTCGAGATAGTGGATGTAGCGGTCCATCATCTCCGTGTCCACGGGCGGAATGTCGATCCCCGCGTCCACCAGTGCCCGTTCCGCGTTGGTGCGGGTGAACTCCGGGAAAACGCCCTGGAAGTACATCTCGCTCACGGTGATGTCGGCGTGATGGCACAGGTCGACGAAGAGCGGGACGAACGGCGTGATCGCGTCGGTGGGGTGCCCGGCCGCGTACTTGACGAGAGCGGCGATCCACTCGGCGTAGGGGATCTTCTGCACCGGATATCCCCACTGGCGCATGCGCTCGGCCAGCGAATCCAGCAGCGTGGGACGGGGGTTGGTGAGGTGGTAGACCTCACCGCGCGCGGGTTGGCGGGTGGAGATGTGTCCGATTGCGCGGGCGAGGTGGTCGGCCGGCAGGAAGTCCAGCGGCAGCCGGACGTCAGGGCACAGACCGGTCCGCGCGATAAAGCTGATGAGGGCGGCCATTTCGCTGCTGGTGTTCATCACGCCGGTACCGCTGCTGCCCGTGATGTCCATCAGGCGGTAGACGGCGACCGGCAAGCCCGCGTCGGATGCCTTCTTCAGCAGCGCCTCGGCGACCCATTTTGTCTCCACGTATCCCACCGACAGATATTCCGGGAAGCCCAGGGGCGTGCTCTCGGTCACCTCGCGCACCCCGGCCGGCCCGAAACCGGCGAGCACCGCCATGCTGGAAGCGAAGTGGACGGGGACGGCCCTGCCGGCGGCGAGGCGGATGATCTCATATGTTCCGTCGACGTTGACCGCGCGCAACTCGTGATACGGGTAGATGAAGTTGACCTGGGCGCCGAAGTGGTAGACGGCGTCGACGGTCGATCCCAGCTCCTCGAACCGGCCGGGAGGCAGCCCCAGTCCGGGCTTGCCCAGGTCGCCGACGACCGGCTGGACGCGCGCGCTGGACAGATCGCTGAGGACGTACCGCTGGTGGCTCGAGCGGATCATCTCCATGCCGTGCTGCTCGTCCGAGGCCCTGACGAGGCAGAGGATCCGACCCGTCGTGCTGCGCAGCAACTCGTCGATCATGTAGGCGCCGCAGAATCCCGTCGCCCCGGTGAGAAGGACGTCTCCGGGGTGCCGGTGATCGGGAACCGGCGCGTCACGGCCCACCGCCGGAACACGCCGATCGGTCTCCGAGGCGAAGTCGACGCTTCCGCCCTCCGGGTGGGTCAGTGTCCCGGCACGTGCCTGGCGAACGGACTCGGCGAACGCGGCGAGCATCGGCTGCCGCAGCAGCGAACGGGTCAGATCGCGGATCTGTGTGACTCCGATGCCGAATATGACACGGGTCCGGGCGAGCATCTCCATGGCCAGCAGCGAGTTGCCGCCCAGCTCGAAGAAGTCGTCGTGCGGACGGACGTAGTCGACACTCAGAATCTGACACCACAGCTGGGCCAGCCCCTGGGGCACGGGACGGTCGTCAGCGCCGGCCGTCGTCGCCGCGGTCCCGGATTGCGGCACGGCCCTGCGGTCGAGCTTTCCGCTGGGCGCGACGGGCAGCCGTTCCACCGCCTGAAACGCTGCCGGGATCATGTAGCCCGGCAGGACCTCGGCGAGTGCCGACCGCAGCCGTGCGCGCAGCGCCGCCTCGCCGCCGGCCGCCGCCGGCGAGGCCGGCGTGTAGTACGCGATCAGGTCCCGGTCGCCGTTCTCGCGTGTCCTGGCCACCACCATCGCCTGGCCGATCTCCGGGCGGGAGACGAGCGCCGCCTCGATCTCGGCCGGGTCGACCCGGAACCCGCGGATCTTCATCTGGTCGTCGATCCGGCCCAGGACTTCCAGGTTGCCGTCCGAGCGCCAACGGCCCAGATCCCCGGTGCGATACATCCGGTCCCCCGGCGCGGAGCCGTACGGATCGGGCAGGAACTGCCGGGCAGTCAGGGCGGGTTGCCGCCAGACACCACGCGCCAGCCCCTGACCGCCGACGTAGATCTCGCCGCGCTCGCCCGGCGGCACCGGGCGTAGTTCGGCGTCGAGCACGTGGACACGAGCGCCCTCCAGGGGCCTACCGACCGGGGCGACGGCGGTGTCCGGCGCGGCGAGCACTTCCTGGTTCAGGTCGCAGAGCGTGGAGGTGATGGTGGTCTCGGTGAGCCCGTAGGCGTTGACGAGCCGTGCGCCGGGGATCCGGCGCACAACGGCGCGGCAGTCCTTCGCGGTGACGATCTCGCCGCCGACGATGACGAGCCTCAGCGAGGCGCTGATCTCGCCGCGGTCCGCCAAGGAGACGATCCGGTGCCAGTAGGCGGGGGGCAGGTCGGCGACGGTGACCCCGAGCTCGGGCAGGCGGCGCAGCAGATCGGTGGGCGCCCACGTCGGTGTTCCCGCGAGGATGAGCGTCGCGCCGCTGATCAGCGTGGCGAAGATCTGCTCCAGTGAGGTGTCGAAGCCGAGCGCCGCGGCGTGCAGCACCCGGTCGCAGGGCGTCAGTTCGTATGCCCTGGCCACCGCGGTGAGCGAGTGGGCCAGTGACCGGTGGCTGATCATCACCCCCTTGGGGGGCCCGGTGGATCCGGAGGTGTAGATCACGTAGGCGAGGTCGTCCGGCCGGGGGCCGCGTGCCGGCCGCGGTGCCTCCGGCGGCGCCTGCGTGGCCGGTTCTCCGGGGGGTTCGGCGTAGACGATCCGCGCCTCGCACCCGGCGAACATCGAGGCGTGCACGCGGCTCGAGACGATGAGGCGTGAGCCGGTCTCCCCGAGCAGTGCGACCATCCGCTGCCGGGGAGTCGCCGGATCGAGGGGCAGGAACGCGCCTCCGGAACCCAGCACCGCCAGCAGCGCGACGATCAGCTCGGGCACGCGGTCGAGGCACACGGTGACGACGGACTCTGCGCCGGCGCCCGACTCCCGCAACCGGTGGGCAAGCCGGTCGGCGCGGCCGCTCAGCTCGGCGTAGCTGAGCCGACCGTCGTCCGAGAGCACCGCGAGAGCGGACGGCTCACGCCGCGCCCGCTCCCGGACCAGCTCGGGCACGGTGCCCGGCCAGGATTCCGGGGGCCGCCCCTCGGCGCGGGCGCTCGCGGGCCGCATGTCGGTCCACAGGCGGTCGACCAGACTCGCGCACCACGCGGCGGACTCCGGTCCGCCGATCCGGCGCCACCCGGCCGGAATCCGGCGGTCGGCGAGCCAGATCGCGTACTGCTCCTCGTCGTTGCGCAGCACGACGCACGGTGCAGTCGACTCTGCCGGCATGTGTTCATGTTCCGTCACTCGGGCCTCCTGCCTTCGCGCGGCGCCCTGCGGAGCACGATCCGCGCCCCTAGCGGGAAAGGGCCGCCGCCATCACCGCTCCCCTTCCACGGGCCTCACGGGCAATGCGGCCAGGCGGCCGAGCGGCGGCGCGAGGACGAGTTGCTCCGCCTCCTCGGCGCTGACCGGTTCGGCGAAGAGGTACCCCTGAGCCAACCGGCAGCCCATGGAGATCAGCAATTCCTGCTGCCTCACGTTCTCCACGCCTTCGGCGATAACCGTGAGGCCGAGGGTGTCGGCGAGATGCGTGATGCCCTCGACAAGGGCGTACTGTTCCGGCGAGCGCCCGAGTTCGTCGACGAACGACTTGTCTATCTTGAGTATCGAGATGGGGAACTCACGCAGATAGCTCAGTGACGAGTAGCCCGTTCCGAAATCGTCGATCGCGATACGGATACCGAGGTCTGTGAGCGAATTCATCTCGGCCAGGATACGTTCGTCGTTGTACATCAGCACGCTCTCGGTCAGTTCCAGTACGAGAGACGACGGTGCGATGCCGGAGAGATCCAGGGCACGCCGGACCACGTTGTAGAACTCGTCGTCCCGGAACTGACGCGGCGACACGTTCACGCTGATGTAAGGCACGTTGCGGTCGGCCTCCCCGCCGCGCAGCACGGAGTCCTCCCACCGGACCGCCTCGGTCGCGGCCTGGTCGAGCACCCACGCACCGAGCGGGACGATCTGCCCGCTCTCCTCGGCCAGCGTGATGAACTGCTCCGGCATCACCATGCCGCGCGTGGAGTGCGGCCAGCGAACGAGCGCCTCGAAGCCGGCGATCCGACCGCTGGCCAGCTCCACGATGGGCTGGTAAAGCACCAGGAAGGACGTCTCGATCGTCGAACTGTCCAGGGCCTCCTGCAGATTGGCACGCTCGGCCATGCCGCTCTGCAGTTCCGGGTGGTAGCGGCGCCACTGGCGCTTGCCCGCCATCTTCGCCGAGTACAGCGCGAGATCGGCGTGTGCCAGCAGTTCGACCGAGTCGATGCTGTCTTCCGTCGTCGCGACGCCGATGCTGGCGTACGTGCTCATCGGCCCCACACTGAGCCGGAACGGCTCGGCGAACACGCTCATCAGGTGTTCGGTGAAACGCTCCACGCCCTCCGTCGTGGCGGAGCCCTCCACCAGCAGTGCGAACTCGTCACCGCCGATGCGCGCGGCGGTGTCGGAGGCACGGACGGCGGTCTGCAGCCGGAGTGACAGCGCGACCAGGAGTTCGTCGCCCACATTGTGGCCGTGTATGTCGTTGACGACCTTGAAGTCGTCCACGTCGAGGAAGAGCACACCGACCACCGTGCCGTCGCGCTGAGCCTGCGCCAGGGCGTGGTTGACCCGGTCCTGGAAGAGCACCCGGTTGGCCAGGTTGGTGAGCGAGTCATGGAACGCCTGGTGGGTGAGTTCGCGTTCGAGTTTGCGCTGTTCGGTCACGTCCTGCAGGGTGAGCACCACTCCACCGACGGTCGCCTCCTCCCGCAGGTCGCTCCACCTCACCTCGACCTCGATGGACGACCGGTCGGCGCGGAGCATACGCCAGTGCTCGCGCTTGCTCTGGTACTCGCCGCTCCGTATCCGGCCGAGTGTCTCGACCACCGCGCGGCTGTCCTGCGGTGGCACCAGATCGACGAGGAGGGTGCCCTCCAGGTCCGGAACGCCGAGCACCTGGCCGGCTGAGGGGCTGGCGTAACGGACCCGGTCGTCGTCGTCGAGGATCAGGATGACGTCGGAGGCGTTCTGCACCAGCGTGCGGAAGTACATCTCGCTGTTGCGCCGGTTGACCTCTTGGGCGAGGGTGACCCGCGCCGCGGCAAGTGCTGCCTGCGCGGCGAGAGTTGCCAGCGTGTCGCGGAGCACGAGCAGGTCCTGCTCGTCCCCGGCCACGATCAGCACGCCGATCAATGGATCGCCCGAGGGGTGATCCTGCGCGGTGAGCGGGCAGACCAGCGCGTGGCCGGTGCGGGTCGGCTCCTCGTCCGAGCCCGTGAGATGGGCGGCAAGATCGCGCCCCACACCGTCGAGGGTCACCAGGCGGTTCTCGCCGGACGCGATCAGTTCCCGTACGGCTGCGGTCATCCGCGCGGCCGGGGGCCTGCCCAGGGCGCTGTGCGCCCCGTTCACCCAGAACGTGCTGTCCGGCAGGGTGAGCAGCGCGGAACGCGGCGGCCCGTGGGACATCAGCTGCGTCACCGCGGAGTGGACGGCGGCGGCCACATCCCGCAGCTCGCCCGCTCCGCCCAGCGACGACACCGCGTTGCGCAGCACCTTCTCCCGGCCGACCGCCCGCCGGTGGGTCGCCACCACCCCCGACAGGCGGTAGAGCACGAGGAGGAAGAGCACCGCGGAGAAGACCCCGATGACGCCGACGTTGGACCTCACGCCGCGCACCGCCTCCGTCAGGAGGATGGCCGGGGCGATCAGCGACGCCAGGGTGAGCAGGCTCAGCCGGCCCGTGCCGGTCTCGGCTCGCCATGCCACCGGCTGCGTCAGCCGACGCATGGACGGATGGAGCGCGGCGGCCGCCCAGGCGCCGTACAGGACGGCCCAGCCGAGTTCGACCGCGCTACCCGTGCGCCACGTTCCGTTCAGCTGGATCAGGCCGTAAAGCACGTCGGCGGTGAGCAGGCCGAGGGTGCCCGCGGTGAGCAGCATGAGCGAGGGGCTCTTGCCGCCACGGCCGACGAGCAGCCGCAGCAGCATCGCCAGGACGAGGATGTCGCCGAGCGGATATGCGATGGCGAACGCCTTCTGCCACCAGGTCAGACCCGCGGCGCGGGCGTACGGATCGATGAGGAAGAGCCACGACAGCAGCGCCAGGCCGACTGTCAGCGTCAGCGCGTCGACCAGGCTCGCCCGGTCGCGCCAACCTGTGCGCCAGTGAACGAAGCCCAGCAGCCCGGCCGCATAGAGCGGATATGCGGCGAGATAGAAGCCGTCGGCGATCGACGGGAACGGGATCTCCTCGTCGAGCAACTGGATGAGGATGATCTGGGTGGCTTGGCCTGCGGCGAAGGCGAA
The DNA here is from genome assembly GCF_044458845.1 of Streptomyces sp. NPDC050416. Classification (NCBI taxonomy): domain Bacteria; kingdom Bacillati; phylum Actinomycetota; class Actinomycetes; order Kitasatosporales; family Streptomycetaceae; genus Streptomyces; species Streptomyces sp. NPDC050416. Next base: position 310,862 of record NZ_JBITII010000011.1, on the reverse strand, counting down.
GTTCCCCGCGGCGAGGAACAGCCAGGGAAGTCGATGCGCCGGGTGGTTGAGAAAGACACCCAGGACGATACCGATGACGCCGGTCACTCCAATGGCGACGAAGAGCAGCCGTTTTTCCGGAAATGCGTAGTAGAGCGCGGTCAGCACGACGATGCATGAACTGACGGCGGCCATCGCAGCCTGGCTTCGCAGTCGCGCGTTCATCCCAACTAACCTCCTGAGAGGGCTACTTGTCGGACCGGCTGAGCTGGGCGAACGGCACTGGGCGGCGGAGAAGCCTTGGGGGCCGGACTGACATGAGGGCAACTTCCCGGGCCCTGGGCCCCGGGCCGGGACTCGGCCCTGGTCGTGCCCTGGTCGCCCCTGAACACGATTTCCGGTATACACGTCGCCGGTATACTCCGTCTGCGGTATACACGGTCGCCGTTGTGCGGGCTCCTTCTACACCGAGATATCGACGTGTCCTCCATCCAGCTTACCGAGATCGCCATTTCCCGCACGCGCACGGAGAGCTACCGCGTCACCTCGCGAGATACCACGGCATGCGTGAAAATGGAGGACGCGCAAACCGGACCGGGCCCTCCCTGAAGGCAGACCGCCAGTCCACCCCTTCAGGCGCCTTTGATCAGACAGCGGGCGAGTTTGAGGAATGCCGGGGGCCGCGGCGGGCGACGCGGGCGCGGACATCTGAGGGCGACGCCGGCCGTGGCCAAGGAGTGGGTGTCGGGATCAGGTCGACCCGGGCGGTGACCGAGGTGCCAGGGCCCCCGACACTGACCGGAGCGCCGCGCCGCCGTACCGCCGGCATCACCAGGAAAGGGACCTCCTGGTGGAGATCGGGCCGCCCTCGTCGCCGTCGTCGGCACCCTCGGCACGTTCGTACTCCAGGAGCGCGCACATCGGCGCCGCGACCATGAGGCCGAACGCGACCGGGTGCGGAAAGAACTGCGGCGGGCGTGCGCCTCGTACGCGGCGGGAGACGACGTGCGGCACCTCCAGGTGCAGCGCTACGAGCGGATCACGCGGGGCGGCGTCACCACGACCGCCGGACCGCGCAACCCCCGCACGTGCCCAGCCTCCGCATGCTCAGTTATCGCTCACACTACGAAGGCGCCAAGACTGCGCAGGCCAAGAACCCCGATGCCTTGAGCGTCGTTGCCGCCTATCACGAGAAATTCGGCTCGGCTGCCCTGGAATTCATCGGCGTGAACATGCAGCATCCGCTGTCGGTGAGCCGGGCGATCGAGCTCATCGGCTACCCGCCGACGTCCACGAGCGTGTTCGCGGTCGAGGCGATCGCGGAAGGCGTCAGCGTCATCGAGTCCTTCAAGGGCGTCGGCCGCGCCTTCGAGGAGGTGCCCGCCGCGGACCCGGCCGGTGAGTCGGCGTGACAGAAACTCACCGGTTGGCCGCGAGGTTCCTGTCGATCCTCTCGTGCAGCGCGATTCCGAGAGAGACGGACACGTTGAGAGACTCCGTCGAGCTCATCATGGGGATCGAGACCGAGGCCGAGGACGCCTTCTCGAACAGGTCGGAAGGTCCGCCCTTTTCGCTGCCGAAGAGCAGGGCCAGCCGGTCGGGGCTGTCCCCGAGCTGCTTCACGGAGATGTCGCCGTCCGCCTTGAGCGTCATCAGCTTCATGCCGCTGTCCCGGATGAAGTCGATGGCCTCCTCGCGGCCGGAGAGAACCACGGGAAGCGAGAAGACGTAACCCCGGCTGGCTCGTTGCAGACGCCGGTCCGCGATGCTGGTGATGTCGCTGTCGACCAGGATGATCCCCGACGCTCCGAGCGCGAGCGACGTCCGTACGATCGCCCCGATGTTGCCGACGATCTTCACCCCGTCGAGAACGACGACGTCCCCGCTGCGGCTCGCGATGTCGCTGAACCTGGCCGGGCGGGGGACGCGGGCGATGCCGAACGTCTTGGCCTTCCGCTCGCCCTTGAACAGCTGGTTGACGATCGAGGAGTCGATGAGGCGGACCGGAATGTTCTTCCGCCTGCACAACTCCAGCAACTCGGGCGGAAAAGGACTGCTGTCGCTGCCGTAGACCTCGATGAACTCCACCCCGGCCGCGATGCTGTGCGTCAGCGGCTCGATGTCCTCGATCAACGTCGTCTTGATGTGGGATCGCGACGGCTTGGTGACGTCGATGATCCGCTGCACCGCCGGGTCGGACGGATTGTCGATGATGTCCAGCTCAGTCATGGTCGTCCTGTTCTTCCCCGTTCGAGGCCGCGCGGTTCACGATAGCAAGATCTCAACTCCCGACGTGCCCGAGCCCTAAGGGACTGTAAGGACTTGGCTCCCGGCATTGAGCGACCCTGTTCGCGCCGTCGACTCTGTGTGCTCCCGGGCCGCAGACAAGGGAGTTCCGATGGCCACACAGACCACCGCCGAGCGTGCGCGCACACCGCGCCGCGGCGAACGCAGGGTCGTCAGCAACATCGTGCGCGGATCGATCGGCAATCTGATCGAGTGGTACGACTGGTACGCGTACACCGCCTTCAGCGTCTACTTCGCCTCCGTCTTCTTCCCCTCCGGCGACCAGACCGCCCAGCTCCTGAACACCGCCGCGGTGTTCGCCGTCGGCTTCCTGATGCGGCCGATCGGCGGCTGGGTCCTGGGCCGGTACGCCGACCGCCGCGGCCGCCGCGCGGCGCTGACACTGTCGGTGACGCTCATGGCGGCCGGTTCACTGATCGTCGCGCTCACCCCGTCGTACGGTTCGATCGGGGTCGCCGCGCCGGTACTCCTGGTCACCGCGCGGCTGCTGCAAGGTCTGTCGGTGGGCGGTGAGTACTCGACCTCCGCCACCTATATGTCCGAGGTCGCCTCGCCCGGCCGCCGCGGCTACTACTCCAGCTTCCAGTACGTCACCCTCATCGCCGGCCAGCTGACCGCGCTCGGCCTGCAGATCGTGCTGCAACAGGTGCTCAGCCCCGCGCAGATGGAGTCCTGGGGCTGGCGGGTCGCCTTCGTCGTCGGCGCCGCCGGCGCGGTGGTCGTGCTGTGGCTGCGGCGCGGCATGGACGAGTCCGAGAGCTTCGAGCGTGCCGCGTCGGAGGGCGAGCAGGAGCGCGGCGGCCCGGCCCGCGGCAGCCTGCGGCTGCTGCTGTCCTACCCGCGGCAGTGCCTGGTCGTCGTCGGGCTGACCATGGGCGGCACGCTGTTCTTCTACACGTACACCACCTACCTGCAGAAGTTCATGGTCAACACCAGCGGCATCGCCAAGCCCACGGCGGCCTGGATCAACTTCTTCGCGCTGCTCGTGTTCGTCGTGCTCCAGCCGGTCATGGGCCTGCTCTCCGACCGGGTGGGGCGGCGTCCCCTGCTGATCGCGTTCGGGGTGCTGGGCACCGTGGTGGTGGTGCCCTCGCTGACACTGCTGTCGCACACCAGCGACCCCGTGTACGCGTTCCTGCTGATGGTCGGGCCGCTGGCCGTCAGTTCCCTGTACACCTCGATCAGCGCGGTGGTGAAGGCCGAGCTGTTCCCCACCTCGATCCGGGCGCTCGGCGTCGGCCTGCCGTACGCGCTGACCGTGGCCGTGTTCGGCGGCACCGCCGAGTACGTCGCCCTCTGGTTCAAGAACGCCGGACACGAGAACTGGTACTTCTACTACGTCACCGCCTGTGTCCTGATCTCGCTGCTCGTCTACATTCGGATGCGCGAGACCTCCGACGCGTCGCCGCTGGACGAGGACGTTTCCCGGTCTCGCGGCTGACGAGCGGGAAGGAGGCGACCGTGCGGGTGCTGCTGGCCGAGGACGACGACGGTGTGGCGGGCGCGCTGACCGAGGCGCTGTACGACAACGGCCACCTGCCGGCCCGGGTGCTGCGCGGGGAGGACGTGCTCGCCCGCCACCGGCAGGCGGACCTGCTGCTGCTCGACCTCGGCCTGCCCGACCTGGACGGCCTGGAGGTGCTGCGCAAGCTGCGCGCGGTCAGTGCCCTGCCGGTGGTGGTGCTCACCGCGCGGGGCGACGAGCGGTCGGTGGTACGCGGTCTGCGGCTCGGCGCCGACGACTACCTGGTCAAGCCGGTCCGGCTGGCCGAGCTGCTGGCCCGTATCGAGGCCGTCACCCGCCGCGCCACGGCACCCGCCGCCCCGGCGCCGCGCGTCGTCCGCGTCGGTGACGTCGAGGTCGACCTCGACGCGCGCCGGGTGACGGTCGGCGGCGCCGAGGTGCGGCTGACCGCCAAGGAGTTCGAGGTCCTCGCCGCGCTGGCGGCCCGGGCCGGCACGGCGGTCAGCCGCCAGCAGCTGATGGACGAGGTGTGGGGCGACGCCTTCCTCGCCGTGTCCCGCTCGCTCGACGTGCACCTGACCCAGGTGCGGGCCAAGCTCGGCCGCCCCGAGGTGCTGACCACCATCCGCGGCTTCGGCTACCGCTTCGGCGACTGAGCCGGTCACGGACGGCAGGCCCTGCTCATGCGCACCCGCGTCCTCACCGTGGTCCTGGCCTTCGTGGTGCTCGCCGTGGCCGGCTTCGCCGTCCCGCTGCTGGCCGTCACCGCCGCGCAGCGCACCCAGCAGCTCGTCGCGGCGCGCACCGCCGACCTCGACCGTTTCGCGGGGCTGGCCGAACAGGCCGCCGAGAGCGACGACACAGGCTCGCTCACGGCCGACGTCCGCCGCTACACCGCCCTCTACGGCGAGGCCGTCGTGGTCGTCGACGCCCGCCGCGCCCCGCTGGTGCAGACGGGCGGCCTGCGTGCCGCCGACCCGGCCGTCGCCCGGCTCGTCGACGCGGCGCTGCGCAACCAGCCCGTCTCGCCCGGGGGCACGCTGCGGCCCTGGTCCCGGGCCGACCGGCTGCTCGCCCGGCCCGTGGGCACCGGAACCAGGGTGTCCGGCGCGGTGGTGCTGCGGGCGTCGGTGCGGGCCGCCGCGGACGACATCGCCCTGCGGTGGGCGCTGGTGCTGGCCGGCGCCGGTCTGTTCGCCGTGGCCTGTGTGCTGCTCGCCCGCCGGGCCACGCGGTGGGTCGTACGGCCGCTGCACCGCCTCGACCGCGCGGTCGGCACCCTGGCCGCCGGACTGCCGCCCGAGCACGCGCGGGCGGGCGGCCCGCCGGAGCTGCGCCAGCTGGCCACCGGCTTCAACCGCATGGCCGACGCGGTCACCACCGCGCTGGAGCAGCAGCGCCGGCTGGTCGCCGACACCTCGCACCAGCTGCGCAACCCCCTGGCCGCCCTGCGGCTGCGCATCGACTCGCTCCAGCCCCATCTGCGCACCTCCGCCGGCCGCACCTACACCGGGGTGACGTCCGAACTCGAACGCATGGAGCACCTCCTGGACGACCTGCTCACGCTGGCGAACGCCGAGCACCGTGCCGGTGAGCTGGCCGTCACGGACGCGCGGGAAGCGGGCTGCGACGCGACGGCGGTCGCGGCGGCCCAGGTGCGGCTGTGGCAGCCCGTGGCCGAACAGGCCGGTGTCCGCCTGGAGTTCGCCCCCGGTACCGCCGTCCCCATGGCCTGCCCGGAGGGAGAGCTGGCCCAGGTGGCCGACATCCTCTTCGACAACGCCATCAAGTACGCGGGGAGCGGCGCCCGCGTGGAGGCACGCTGCTTCACCGAGGGCACGGACGCGGTGTTCGAGGTGCGGGACGACGGACCGGGCCTGAACCCCGGCGAACTCGCCCGGGCGGGCACCCGCTTCTGGCGCTCGGAACACCACCGCGAGGTACGCGGCAGCGGCCTCGGCCTGGCGATCGCCGAGCGGCTGGTGGCCGGTCACGCCGGGCACGTGGAGTTCACGGCGGCCGAACCGCACGGCTTGCGGGTCCGGGTCGTCCTCCCGAAGGGGCACGCGGCATGACCGGCCCCGCCCGCCCCACGACCCGCCGCACCGTCCTGCGCGCCGCATTCGGCGCGGCCGTCGCCGGCCTGCTCGCGGGCTCGGCGGCGGCGGACGCGCGGCGCGCGGACAGCGGCCCGCAGGGAGAGCTGAGGATCGCGACCGGCGAGACCGACGGGTTCTACGCGGCCTTCGGCCGGCTGCTCGCGGCCCAGGTGACGGCCGTCTACCCCCGGCTGTCCTGCGAGGTGGTCCACAGCGAGGGCAGCGTGGCCAACGTACGGCTGCTCCGGGCCCGCCGGGCCGACGTGGCACTGGCCCTGTCGGACATCGCGTGGGCGGCGTACGGCGGCACCGCGCCGTTCGGCCGCCGCGTCCCGCTGTGCGCGATCGGCAGGGTCTACGAGAACTACGTCCAGCTGGCCGTGCGTGCCGAGGCGCCCCTCCACCGCGTGTCCGACCTGGCGGGCCGCACCGTCTCGCTGGGCGCGCCCGCGTCCGGCGGTGCGGTGCTCGGCGACCGTCTGCTGCGCGTGGCGGGCCTGACCCCCGGCGCCGACGTACAGGTCCGGCATCTGCTGATGCCTGAGGCGGCCCGCGCGATGCGGGCCGGCGCGATCGACGCGCTGCTGGTCGCGGGTGGTGTACCGCTCCCCGTGCTGTCGGGGCTCGACACCCGCCCCGGCATCCGTCTGCTGCCCCTGTCCGGCCTGCTGCCCCGGCTGCGCGCCGGCCTCGGCCCGGAGGGGTCGGGGCTGGAGGCGGTGGCGGTGCCGGCCGGGGCGTACCGGGGGACCCCCGAGGTGCCCACCATCGGCGTCGCCAACCTGCTGCTGTGCCGCCCCGGCCTCCCCTCCCCCGTCGCCGCCGCCCTCACCCGCGTCCTGGTCCGCCGGGCCACCCGTCTCGTCCCCGCCCCGGCGCTCGGCACCCAGTTCCTCGACGTCCGCAGCCTGATCTCCACCGGCGCCGTCCCGCTGCATCCGGGGGCGGTCGCCGCCTATCGCGAACTGCACGGCTAGCGCGGTTAGGATCCTGGTCATGGCCCTGACCATGAGCGACGTGGACCGGTTCGAGGCAGCCAGGCCCCGCCTGGAGGCGATCGCCTACCGGCTCCTCGGTTCCGCGAGCGAGGCCGAGGACGCCGTGCAGGAGACGTTCCTGCGCTGGCAGGCCGCCGACGTCGACCGCATCGAGGTCCCCGAGGCCTGGCTGACGAAGGTGCTCACCAACCTGTGTCTCAACCAGCTCACCTCGGCCCGCGCGCGGCGGGAGACCTACGTGGGCCAGTGGCTGCCCGAGCCGGTGCTCGCCGGGGACCCGATGCTCGGTCCGGCCGACACCGCCGAACGGCGTGAGTCGCTCTCGTTCGCGGTCCTCGCCCTGCTGGAACGCCTCTCCCCCAACGAGCGGGCGGTGTACGTCCTGCGGGAGGCGTTCGACTACCCGCACCGGGAGATCGCCGAGATCCTCGACATCACCGAGGCCGCCAGCCAGCAGATCTTCCACCGCGCCAAGAAGCACGTCGCGCAGGGCAGGGCCCGCACCGAGGTCGACGAGGCCGCCGCGCGGCGGATCGTCGACGAGTTCCTCGCGGCCGCCACCAGCGGCCGGACCGAGCCGCTCGTGCGGCTGCTCACCCAGGACGCCATCGCGGTCGGCGACGGCGGCGGGAAGGTCCCGACCCGCGCCAGGGCCTTCGAGGGTGCCCTAGCGGTCGCGAAGTTCATGCGGGGCCTGTTCAAACCCGGCAAGGCCAAGCGCGACCTCGTCGGCGGATCGCCCGACGTCTACGCCACGACCGCCAACGGCGACCCGGCCCTCGTGGTGGTCCTCGACGGCCGGGTCATCGGCGTCATGTGCCTGGAGGCCACCGCCGAGGGCATCGCCGCGTTCCGCAGCCAGGTCAACCCCGACAAGCTCGAACGCGCGACCAGGCTGTGGGCGGCCTCCGACCACGGCGATCCCCTGCTCACGGTCTTCTGACCCTGCCGACCATGATGTGACCTGCTTCACACCGCATTCCTGTCAGGAAACAGCGGGCCGCCCGGTTCAGGGGGCGATTCCCGCTCAAGACAGGAGCCCGGAAAATGCAGCACCGCATCGTCGTCCTCGGAGCCGGCTACACCGGAGCCACCGCCGCCGGCCGCCTCGCCAGACGGCTGCACCATGAAGACGTCGCCATCACCCTCGTCAACGCCGAACCCGACTTCGTCGAGCGGGTCCGGATGCACCAGGTCGCGACCGGCCAGGACCTCCGTCCCCGGCCCCTCGGCGAGATGTTCGCGGGCACCGGCGTCGCACTGAAGCTCTCGAAGGTCACCGGCGTCGACGTCGACCGCAAGACCGTGACCGTCGTCGACGCGAACGGCCCCGGCGAGCCGGAGGCCGAGGAACTGGAGTACGACACGCTCGTGTACGCCCTCGGCAGCGGCTGGAACGACCAGGGCGTCCCCGGCGCCGCCGAGCACGCCCACCAGATCGCCGGCCGGCCCGGCGCACTGCGGCTGCGCGAGCGCCTGGCCCGCCTGGGCGCCGGGGAGTCCGTGGTCGTGGTCGGCGGCGGGCTCACCGGCCTGGAGGCCGCGACCGAGATCGCCGAGGCCCGCCCGGACCTCGACGTCGCCCTCGCCGCGCGCGGCGAACTCGGCGACTGGCTCTCACCCAAGGGCCGCCGGCACCTGCGGAAGGTCTTCGGCAAGCTCGGCATCGCCGTCCACGAGAACGCCCTGGTCACCGGCGTCGAGGCCGACCGGGTCACCACCGCCGGCGGCGAGACGATCCCGGCCGCGGTCACCGTGTGGACCACCGGCTTCGCCGTCCACCCGATCGCGAAGGCCACCACCCTGGACGTCACCGACACCGGCCGGATCGTGGTCGACGGGACCATGCGCTCGGTCTCGCACCCGGACGTGTACGCCATCGGCGACGCGGCCCTGGCCATGGGCCCGGGCGACAAGCCGCTGCGGATGTCGTGCGCCTCCGGCACACCCATGGCGTGGCAGGCCGCCGACGCCATCGCGGCCCGCCTGACCGGCGGGAAGCTCCCGAACGCGCCGCTGCGCTACTTCAACCAGTGCGTCTCACTGGGCCGACGGGAAGGGCTGATCCAGTACGTCACCGCCGACGACCGCGCCGTCCGGGCGGCCCTGACGGGCCGGCTCGCCGCCGTCTACAAGGAACTGGTCTGCAAGGGCGCGGCCTGGGGCGTCGCCCACCCGATGCTCGGCCTGCCGACCCGCAGGCGTCACGTCGTACGGCAGCCGGCCCGGGTGGACTCGCCGCTCGGCACGGCGGCCTGACGCGCACGGCGGCCTGGCGCCCGGGGCGACGACCCGACGGGCGTCAGGTCATGGCGAACTTGGCCACGTACTCGTCGAAGGGCTCGATGCCGACTTCGACGCGGCGTTCGTCCAGGCGCTCGGGCTCTTCGCAGGGCCACGGGACCGGCGCTCCGTCCTTCACACCGGCGATCTGGGTGCCGTAGATCTGGTTGCGGCCCTCGTTGACCAGGGTGCGGTCGCGCAGAAAGGCCAGCTCGCGCGCGCCGGCCGAGCCGGCCGACACCGCCTGCTCCATGAGCCGCAGGGCGCGTCGCTGGACGTCGAGCTGCCGGTCGGCGTGCTGGGCGATCAGCCAGGCGGCGCGGGCGGCTTCCTCGCCGACCATGTCCGCCGTCGGCCAGCCGTACTCGTCCATGATCTCGCTGAGTCGGTCACCGTGCCGTGCGGTCAGCCGGCGCCACGCCAGCTGTTCGGCGGGGTCATGGCTGTTGGCGTGGGCCGAGGCCCGGTGATCGGCTGCGGCCATGGCGGTGAGCTCCTCGGCCAGTGCGGCAACGTCGTACGCCACTCTCAACTCCCTCATCAGATCGGGGCGTCGTGCCCGCTCGCCGCAACTTTATGACCGCATAACGGGCGTAAAGATCATTCTGGAGAACGGTGACAGGCGCCTGCTCGGCGCGCGACAATGGATCTCTCCCCGCCCGCGGTGCCGCAGCTCACCCCGGCGGGCCGACGGACACAGGCGACACCGGACGAAGCCCTCTCCATGGTGGCGCGCCACGCCGTCGAGCTCCTGAGCGGGCCGGACGTGCCCCTGCTCAAGGAGTGCGGCAACCCGGAGTGCACCCGCGGCGACCTCGACCGCTCGCGGGGCATGCGACGGCAGTGGTGCGGGATGGACTCCTGCGGCAACAGGATCAAGGCGGCCGCGTACCTCACCCGTGAGAAGACGGCTCCCGTGACGGCCACGGACTGACGAGGCGGGCTGAAGAGGCCGCGTGCGTTGCCCCAGTGTTGGGCGGCCGGCCGTCGAGGGCCATATCCGCGGAGAGGACTCGGTGCGATGCTGCGCGAGCGTGTCCGGCCCGGCTGCTCACGCTGCGGTCAACCGTTCGGCGGCGTCCCAGAGTTCGACTTCGCGCCGTGGGTCGTAGGACTCCTCGGACGAGCGGTCCACTCGGTTGCGGTCGACGTAGGAGCCGGTCGGCGCCCCGGTCGTGCCCAGGACGACGTCTGCGAGGTAACGGCCCACGGCGTTGCGGCCGGTGGCGAACGGGGTGAGGGTCGCCATCGGCAGGATGCGCCGCATGGCGAAGCGGGAGACGGGATCGGCGTGGCGGGCGAGCCCGGTGCCGGGGACGAAGCCCGGGTTGTAGGTGACGGCGTCGATCCCGGCGGGCAGACGGCGGGCGTACCCGTGCACGAGGTAGATGGCGGCCAGTTTGCTCGTCGAGTACGCGGTGCCCCCGGCGACCGCCGTGTCCGCCCTGGGGAAGGCGCCGCGCGGGCGAGGACGTCCGGGAGCCGCGAAGTGGTCCTGGAGCAGGCGGACGAACAGGTGGTTGGCGAGCACGTTGACGGTGAACGTGGTCTCGAATCCGTCCGGTCCCTCGGTGAGCGCGTTCGTGTACTGGATGCCCGCGTTGCCCACGAAACCGCGCAGCGGCGGAAGGTCACCGCGACCGAGCCGGCCGCGGATCTCGGTGGCGGCCGCGCGGACGCTGCCCAGCGAGCCGAGGTCCGCCGAGACGTGCGAGACCGCGTGCCCGCCCGCGGCGAGTTCGGTGGCGAGCTGTGTCCCGGAGGTCCCGCGGGTGACGACGAGGAGGTGAGCGTCCGGCGACCTGCGCAGAATGTGCGCCGCGGCGACCCGGCCGATCCCGCGGCTCGCGCCCGCGACCGCAAGACCGTCCGGCACCCCGGGAGCGGCGACATCCTGCTCGACTGCGACGTCCTCGTCGTACCCGGCGCGGACCTGCGCATGGTCACCTACATGGCGGCGGCCGGCAGCAGCGGCGCCGGGAAACTGGACCTCCTTCGCGTCACACACGTCGTGAAACCAGCCTGACGGGCGAGGTGCGCGAGCCATCGGCGAGAAGCCGGTGCCGGCAGGCGGCCGGCGGGTCAGTTCGTCGGGGCCGGGCCGGGCGGCAGATGGACCGTCATGATCAGGTGGCAGGCCTCGGTGCCCGAGCCGCGGTAGGTGTGCGGGGTGTCACCGTCGAACGTGGCGGTCTGGCCCGCCTCGACGGTGTGCTCGGTGCCGTCGACGACCAGGGTCATCCGGCCGGAGGTGACGCTGACGGTCTCCACGACGCCGCCCTGGTGGGGGTGGCTGGGGTACTCCTCGCCCGGTTCGAGCCGCCAGCGCCAGATCTCGACCGGCGTCGGTCCCGACGTCGTCAGCATCAGCCGGGCCTCGCTGCCCCGCTCTCCGGTCCACAGGGGGGCCACGGCCTCGGCGGACACGACCCGGACGCGGCCTTCGGGAGACCCCTGCATCAGGGCGGAGACCGAGATGCCGAGAGTGTCGGCCAGCCGGACCAGGGTCGCCAGGTTGGGGTTGCCCTGGGCCTTCTCCAGACCCACCAGGGCGCCCTTGCTGACCTGGGCGCGCCGGCTGAGTTCCTCCAGGGTGAGGCCCGCGCGGACGCGGGCCGCCCGGACGTTGTGCGCGACCGTCCGCAGGGCTGCGGCTGTCTCGGCCACCTGATCACCATCCTTGCCGGCTTGGAACATTCGACTGCACCGGACGGTCGTTTGGTTGACACCGGGCGGTCGTTCTGTTGTACGGTCTGGTCGTTCCACTGAATGGTAAGGGATGTGCTGTGATCGCTCTGCTGCTGGCCCTGGGCAGCTCGCTCGCCTACGGATGCGCCGATTTCCTCGGCGGGCTCGGCGCCCGCAGAGCTCATGTGCTGCGCACCGTGATGATCGCGGCCCCGGCGAGCCTCGCGGTCGAGCTGGTGCTGTGGCCGGTGCTCGGAGCGTCCTTCAGCGCCGGCGCCCTCGGCTGGGGCGCCGCGTCCGGGGTCGCCTCCGCCGCCGCGTTCGCCCTGCTCTACCGCACGCTCGCGATCGGTCCGATGAACGTACTGTCGCCCGTGACCGCCCTGGTGTCCGCCGCGCTGCCCGTCGGTGTGGGCCTGGTGCAGGGCGAGCACCTGGCCGCCGCGGGGCTGGTGGGTCTGCCGCTCGCGCTGGTGGCGGTCGTGCTGGTCAGTGCGGGGCACGGCGCGGGCTCGGCGCGTCCCTCCCGTACGGCGCTGCTGTCGGCCTTCGGCGCGGGTGCCGCCATCGCCCTCCAGCTGGTCTGTCTGCACCAGGCGCCGTCCGACAGCGGGGTCGCCCCGCTGATCGTCGGACGGGCGGTCTCCTCGGCCGTCACCCTGGCCGCGGCGGGGCTGATGTTCCGCAGGCTGGGCACCGAGCGGCCCGCGTACGCCCTGTCGGCCGCCGCCGGTGTGCTGGACTCCGTGGCGAACCTGCTGTTCCTGCTGGCCGCCCGCAGCGGGGACCTCGCAGTCGTCGCCGTGATCACCGCCCTCTACCCGGCCGGTACGGTGCTGCTCGCCCGCGGTGTGCTCGCCGAACGCATCCACCGTGGCCAGCTCGTCGGCCTGGGCGCCGCCGCCGTCGCGGTCAGCCTCCTCGCCCTGACCTGAGCGGCCCCGCACCTGTGCACCACCGAACCAAGGCCCGCCCCGACGCGAGAAACGGACAACCCGCCATGCCCGCCTTCCACCTCACCCCCGCCGTCGCAGACGCCTTCCCCGACACCCTCATCGCCCTGGTCACCGCCACCGGCCTGCGCGGCCACGAAACCTGGCCCCACACCGCCACGGCCGTGGAGGACCTGGAGCGGCAACTCGCCGACGGCATGTGGCAGCCCGCCGACGAGACCGACCCGCGCATCGAGGCCTGGCACACCGCCTACCGCTCCTTCGGCACCAACCCCCGCCGCATCCGACCCAGCGTCGACGCGCTCGGCCGCCGCCTCGCCAAGAAGGGCACACTGCCGCGTATCAACCCGGCCGTCGACTCCTACAACGCCGTCTCCGTCCGCCACGGCCTGCCCGCCGGCGCCTTCGACCTGGCCCACGTCACCGGGGACGTCGCCATCCGCTACGCGGACGGCACCGAGTCCTTCACGCCGCTCGGCGAGCCCGACACCGTCGAGCACCCCAAAGCCGGCGAGATCATCTATGCGGACGCCACCGGCGTCCTGACCCGCCACTGGAACCACCGCGACGCCCACCGCACCCGCGTCACCGAGGACTCCACGCACGTCGCCTTCGTCCTCGAAACCCTCCGCGCGACGCGCGACGGCGACGTCCTCAAGGCCGCGGCGGAGGAGTTGCGGGGCCTCCTCGCCCCGCATGCCGCGCAGACCGCCGTGCACTACCTCCTCCCGGCCGAGCCCCGGGTCACCGCCTGAGCCTGTGACCAGGACCACCGTCTACGCGAAAGCCTGCCCATGTACCTCCCCAAGCACTTCGTCCCCGACGAGGCCGCGGTCCGTGAACTGCTGTCCCACCAGGGCGCGTCCGACCTGATCACCATGACCTCCGAGGGCCTCGTGGCCACCGCGCTGCCGTTCGAGTACGACCCGGAGGCCGGAGAACACGGTGCTCTCATCGGCCACATGGCGCGCGGCAACGACCAGTGGCGCCGGCCGGTGCAGGGCGAGGCCATGGTGATCGTCCGCGGACCCGAGGCGTATGTGACGCCGTCGTGGTATCCGGCCAAGCAGGAGCACCACCGCGTGGTGCCGACCTGGAACTACGTCACCGCCCACGTGTACGGGCGGTTGGTCGTGCACGACGACCCCGCCTGGATCGAGAGCCAGATACGCCGCCTGACCGACCGGCACGAGGCCGGGAACACCGAACCCTGGTCCGTCGACCAGGCCCCCGCGAAGTTCGTCGAGCGGCAACTGCGCGCCGTCGTCGGCGTCGAGGTGGTCATCAGCCGGGTCGAGGCCAAGTTCAAGCTCAGCCAGAACCAGCCGCAGGGCAACATCGAGGGCGTCGTCGCGGGCCTCGAAGCGCGCGGCCGGGCCGACGACGCGGCCGTCGCGGCAGCCGTACGTACCCACGCCCCGCATGCCGCCCGGGCCGGTCGCCGAGAGCACTGAGGCCACGCTCCTCAGTCGGCGTCCGTGCCCGAGAGTCTCCTTGTGACGAGGCCGAGTACGGGGGCGAGTTGTTCGCGGTGATCGTTCAGCACCTCGGGGGTGATGCCCCGGCCGGCCGTCTCCCGGGCGAACTCGTCGGCCGCGACCTTGAGGACGGCGTTCATGGCGGCGGCCTGCACGCGCACCTCGAACGTCTCGGGCGGCAAGCCCATCCGTGCGGCGAGCACTTCGGTGAACGTCTCCTCCGCGCGCTCCAGCGCTGCGGGCCGCCTACCTCGTGCTCATGCGCCTGGGCGCGCCCGGCGACCTCGGGCTGCTGCGGTACGCGCACACCGACGTCGATGTCGCCGGGGTCACCATCCGGCGCGGCGACGCCGTGATCCTCTCGGTCAACTCCGCCAACCGCGACGCCTCCGTCTACACCGACGCCGAGACCTTCGACCCCGGCCGCCCCGAGCGCACCCACCTCGGTTGCGGCCACGGCGTGCCCTTCTGCATCGGGGCGAGCCTGGCCCGGGTGGAGCTGCGCATCGTCTGGAGGTGCGCACCACCCTTAACGGTGGCGTCACGGAGCTGCCCGTGACGTGGTGAGTCCCCGGGGTGATCCGGTGTCAGTGCGACTCGCGGGTCACCTCGGAGCCGCTGGAGCCGACGAGGAAATCGAGGTCGGCTCCGGTGTCGGCCTGCAGGACGTGGTCGACGTAGAGGCGTTCCCAGCCGCGCCGGGGAGCGGCGAAGCCGGTGAGGGTGGCCTGGCCGGGGGCCCTGCGGGCGAGTTCGGCGTCCGGCACGTCGACGTCGATGCGGCGGGCCTCGACGTCGAGGGTGATGAGGTCCCCGGTCCGTACGAGGGCGAGGGGGCCGCCGGCCGCTGCCTCGGGGGCCACGTGCAGGACGACCGTGCCGTACGCGGTGCCGCTCATCCGGCCGTCGCAGACCCGGACCATGTCGCGGACACCCTGTTCCAGCAGTTTCTTGGGCAACGGCATGTTGGCGACCTCGGGCATGCCCGGATAGCCCTTGGGTCCGCAGCCGCGCAGCACCAGGACGGAGTCGGCGTCGACATCGAGACCGGGGTCGTCGATACGGGCGCGGAAGTCCTCGATGCTGTCGAAGACGACGGCCCGGCCCCGGTGCCGGAGCAGGTGCGGGGAGGCGGCGGCCGGTTTGACGAGCGCGCCGTCGGGGGCGAGGTTGCCGCGCAGGACGGCGATGCCGCCCTCGGCGACCAGCGGCCGGTCGCGGGTGCGGATGACCTCGCCGTCCCAGATCCCGGCGTCGTCGAGGCAGGCGACGAGCGGCCTGCCGGTGACGGTCAGCGCGTCGGGGTCGAGCAGGTCGCGTACCTCGCGCAGCACGGCGAGCAGGCCGCCGGCGCGGTGGAAGTCCTCCATGAGGAAACGGCCGGCCGGCTGGAGATCCACCAGGACCGGCACGCGGGAGCCGATGCGGTCGAAGTCGTCGAGCGACAGGTCGATGCCCAACCGGCCCGCGATGGCCAGGAGATGGACGACGGCGTTGGTCGAGCCGCCGATGGCGGCCAGCGCGACGATCGCGTTGCGGAAGGACGCCTCGGTCAGGAACGTCGCGGGCCGCCGGCCGGCGCCCACCATCTCCACCGCCAGCCGGCCGGTGTGGTGCGCGGCCTCCAGCAGCCGGCTGTCGGGGGCGGGGATCCCGGCCGTGCCGGGGAGGACCGTGCCGAGCGCCTCCGCCACCAGCGCCATCGTCGAGGCCGTGCCCATCGTGTTGCAGTGGCCGCGGCTGCGGATCATCGCCGACTCGGAGCGGGTGAACTCCTCCTGGGTGAGCGTGCCCGCGCGGACCTCCTCCGACAGCTGCCACACGCCGGTGCCGCAGCCCAGCAGACCGCCGCGGAAAGTCCCGTTGAGCATGGGACCGCCGGGGACCACCACCGCCGGCAGGTCCACCGAGGCCGCGGCCATGAGCAGCGAGGGGATCGTCTTGTCGCAGCCGCCGAGCAGGACCACGCCGTCGACGGGGTTGGCCCGCAGCATCTCCTCCGTGGCCATCGCGGCCATGTTCCGCCACAGCATGGCGGTGGGCCGCACCTGGGTCTCGCCCAGCGACACCACCGGCAGGTCCAGCGGAATGCCACCCGCCTCGTACACGCCGTTGCGCACCGAGACCGCGACCTCGTTCAGGTGCGCGTTGCACGGGGTCAGGTCCGACGCGGTGTTGGCGATGGCGATCTGCGGCCGGCCGGTGAACGCGTCACCGGGCACGCCGCGCCGCATCCAGGCCCGGTGGATGTAGGCGTTGCGGTCCTGTCCCTCGTACCACTGCGCGCTGCGGAGTCTCTCCATGGAGCCCTTCCAATGGACGGTACAGCGGTCTGGATTCCGGAACGTCATGAAGCATAGGCAGACGGTCGACCGCGCGACATGCCCACCGAGCGCCGCCCTGTGATGCGCGCGTTCGTCCTGACCGGGCCCGGCGCGTACGAGGTCCAGGAGCTTCCGGCGCCGGTGGCCGGTCCCGGTGAGGCCGTCGTCGACATCGACCGGGTCGGCGTGTGCGGCACGGACGCGGAGTTCTTCACCGGCGCCATGGCCTACCTCCACCAAGGCCACTCCGCCTACCCGATGCGGCCGGGCCACGAATGGGCCGGGCGGGTGGCGGCGGTCGGTGACGGTGTCGATCCCGCCTGGCTCGGCCGCCGCGTCATGGGCGACACCATGCTCGGCTGCGGCTCCTGCCGCCGCTGCCGGCGCGGACGCCGGCATGTGTGCGAGCGGCGGCGGGAGGTCGGCATCCGCGGGGACCTGCCCGGCGCGCTGGCGGAGCAACTCGCCGTCCGGGCCTCCTCGTTGCACGCCCTGCCCGATTCCGTCGACGCCGTGCTCGGCGCGCTCGTCGAGCCCGGCGGCAATGCCCTGCGTGCCACCCGGGCCGCCAAGCCCGCGCCCGGGGACCGCGCCCTGGTCCTGGGGCCGGGGACGATCGGGCTGCTGACGGCGATGTTCCTGCGCGCGTCCGGTGCCGAGGTGCACCTCCTGGCTACGACCGAGAGCTCCCTCCCGCTCCCTGGGTTTCGAGCACGTGTGGACGCGGGAGTCCGTGCCGGACGTGCCCTTCGACGCGGTGGTCGACGCCTCGAACGCCGCCTCGCTGCCGGAGCTGGCTCTGGAGCTGGTCGAGCCCGGGGGCCGTCTCGTGTACATCGGGCTGGCCGGCGAGCCCAGCGGGATCGACACCCGCACGCTCGTCCTCAAGGACGTGACGCGACCGGTGTCCTGTCCGCCTCCCCCGGCCTCGACGCCACCATCCGGGCGTACGCCGCCGGAACGGTCGACCCCAGGCCGCTGGTCGCCGCCACCGTGGGACTCGACTCGGTGGGCCCCGTCCTCGCCGGCGAACGCCCGGCCGGCTCCGGGCCCGGCCCCAAGATCCACGTCCAGCCCTGAGGGTCCGCCGCCGGGTCACCGGCCGGCGGCTGACGCCCTGGGGACAGGTGTGCGCAGGGCCAGCAGGGCGACGTCGTCCTCGTTCTCGGCGGGGCGGACGCGGCGCAGCAGGTGGTCGGTGAAGGAGGAGAGGGGGCGGTGGGCGAGGGCGGCGGCGTGCCGGCGCAGCCGGTTCAGGCCCTCGTCGAGGCTGTGGCCGGGTGCCTCGATCAAACCGTCCGTGTACAGCACGAGAGTGGATCCGGGCGGGAGCAGGGTCGTGGCATCGGGGCGCGTGGTCTCCGCACCGGTGCCCAGGAGGATGCCGTGGCCGTCGGTGAGGTAGTCCGCCAGGCCGTCGCGGCTGATCAGCAGGGGCGGCGGATGGCCGGCGTTGGTCCAGGACAGCTGCCATCGGCCGTCGTCGGCCGCCTCGATCCGGGCGAAGATCATCGTGGCCATGTCGACGTCCGTGATGTGCTGGAGCGCTTCGTCGAGCCGTGTGACGATCCGGCTGGGCGGTTCGTGCTGGGACCAGGCGTAGGCGCGGAGCATGTTGCGCACCTGTGCCATGCCGGCCGCCGCATCCAGGTCGTGGCCGACGACGTCCCCGACGGCCAGGGCCGTGGATCCGTCGGACATGGGGAAGGCGTCGTACCAGTCGCCGCCGACCTGTGAGGCGTCGGGGGCGGGCAGGTACCGGACGGTCATCTGCAGGCCCGGGACCCCCGGCATTTGGGGCAGCAGATGGTTCTGCATGGTCTCGGCGACCTTGCGCTGGCGCTGGTACAGGCGGGCGTTGTCCAGGGCGAGGCCGGCCCGGCGTGCGATGTCCTCGACCAGGGGGAGGTCGGCGGAGGTGAAGGCGACCGGGTCCTCGGCCCGGCCGAGGGTCAGGGCCCCCAGGACCGAGCGGGTGCTGCGGATGGGTGCGATGGCCGCCGAGTGCATCCCCGTGGCGTCGAACAGCCGGCGTTGCTCGACCGCGATGCCGGAATCCGGTTCGCGCTGGTAGGTGCCGGGCCCGGCCACCGTGGAGGCCACGCCGCGCAGGGCTCTGGACAGGGGCATCGGGGACGCCTCCGGGACGGGCGGCATGGGGCCCTGAAGGTCGTCCCGGCGCACCAGGGTGCCGCCGTCGGCGTGGACGACGGCGGTCCGCCAGACTTCGTCGTGCTCGGTGATCAGATCGATGACCACCCAGTCCGCCAGCCGGGGCACGACCAGGGTCACCAGGCGTTCCAGCGCCTCGTCCACGTCGAGCGTGGAGGTCAGTCGCGTGGTGGCGTCGGCCAGCAGGGCCAGTCGTTCCAGCTCGCGCAGCGGCCCGGCCGGCGGTTCCGGCCGGGGGCCGGTTTCCGGGGTGTGTCCGACGGTGTGGAAGAGCACGAGTGTGCCGGCTGTGTCGTCGCCGACGTCGTATGGGGTGAGCAGCCAGGCGATGGGCAGCACGGAGCCGTCTCCGCGGGCGAAGTAGTCCTCCTCGGCCTGGGCGGTCCGTCCGGCGTGGAAGGCCTGCCGCATCGCGCACCGGGTCCTGGGCAGCGGCCGCCCGTGGGCGTCCCGGTGCAGCAGGTCGTGCGCGTCGTGCCCGAGCAGGTCCTCGGTGGTGCGGGCGAGCAGGTCCCGGGCGCGGGTGTTGACCGCGAGGATGCGGCCCTCGTCGTCCACGACGTAGGCCCCGGTTCCGATGGCCTCGAGTCCTCGCGTCACGGAGGCGTCGAGTACGGCCACGGGCTGCTGCGCCACGGTCTCCGTACGGTCCGGCCCTGCCATGTCGTCGCCTCCTTGCTGATCGCCCCGCCCCTGCCGGCTGTCGGCTCGTCTCCCGAGGGATGCCCTCCGGCGTTCCCCGTGTGCCCCGTGGCCGCGAAACCAGCCCCCGCGTGGTTCCGCCGTTCGGGGGCAGACCGGTAACGCCCGGGCGCTGCCCTGGTATGCGTGGTCCGCACCCGGGTAAACGCAGGGCGACAGAGCCGCCCCGCTGGGGCGAACACAACGAAAGAGCCTCCGTATGGTCCTCCCGCTTGGGAAGCAGGCGGCAGATCGGCCGGGCGCGGACGAGCACGCCACGCTGCGCTTCGGCGCGGCCTGGGCGGACGGCGCGGCAAGCGCCGTCGACGCGCGTCTGGTCCTGCGCGCGTTCCTCGCCCACGGCCCGCACACCGCCCTCGCCCCGGTTCCGGCCTCCTTGGCCATGGATGCCGAACTCGTCGTCAGCGAACTGGTCACCAACGCCATCCGGCATGCTCCCGGGCCCTGCGAGCTGATCCTGCGGCTGTTCCGGGGAAGGCTGGCCATCACCGTGCGGGACACCTCGGCGGAGCGGCCCGCGGTGCAGAAGGGGGACCGGTTCCGCGTCGGCGGCCATGGGCTGCGGCTGGTGCACACGGTCTGCGACCGGGTCGCCGTGGCACCCCGCGCGAGGGGAAAGCAGATCACGGCCTACCTGCGGCTGACCCCGAACGACCAGGTGGGCGCCGACGCCGGGCAGGCCGTGCTGGCGGCCGGCTGAGCCGGGTCCCCGTACGCGGCCCGCCGGTTCCGTACTCGGCCGGCGCGCCGGTTTCCGTGCTCGGCCGGTCGGCGCGCCATATCCGCACCCGGTTTCGGCGCGCCGCGGAATCAGCTCTGCCCGGCACCCCGAACAACCAGGTGGGCGCCGACGCCCGGGCAGGCCGCCGGCTGAGCCGGGTCCCCGAACGCGACCGGCCGGTTCCGTGCTCGGCCGGTGCGCCGGTTTCCGCGCTCGGTCAGCGGGCCGTTTCCGTACTCGGCCGGCGCGCCGCGGGAAATCAGCTCTGCCGGGCGTGTACGGGGCTGTTGGCGATGTCCTCCGGGCACTTGCCGTGCTGCTGCCGTGTCCGCCGGTCGCGCCTGAAGTCGGATGTCGCGAGGGCCAGGGCAGCCAGCATGCCGAGGAGGGCGGCGCCCAGTGCGGTGGCGAGGGCGCCGCGGTAGTCGTCGCCGCTGCCGAGCACCACGTAGAAGAGGCCGGGCAGGGCGGCGGTGCCCACCGCGGCGCCGAGCCGCTGCCCGGTCTGTAGGGCGCCGCCCGCCGCGCCCGCCATCCGCACGGGCACGTCGCGCAGCGTCATGGTGATGTTCGGTGAGATCACGCAGCCGCTGCCGACACCGCCGAGGAACAGCACCGGGGCGGCGACCCAGGGCGCGATGCCGAGGGGCGCGAAGCGCAGTAGCAGCGCGGTGCCGCCCAGGCCTGCGATCACGGCCGTGAGGCCGCCCACGGTGAGCAGGCGGCCGAGCCGGTCCACCAGCCGGCCGGCGACCGCGGCCCCGCAGGCCGAGCCGAGGGCGAAGGGCGTCACGGCGAGGCCGGACCGGAGCGGCGAGAAGCCCAGGCCGTCCTGGTAGAAGAGCGCGAAGACCAGCCAGACACCGCTGAAGCCGATGAAGTAGAGCGTGCCGACGCCGGCGCCGACGGCGTAGCCGCGCACGGTGGTGAACAGGCGCGGATCGAGCAGCGGCTGGACGTCCCGCTCGACGAGGCGACGCTGCCACCGGGTGAAGCAGAAGAGGATCGCGCCGCCCGCGGGGAACATCCACCACAGCCGGCCGAGTCCGCCGGAGCCCGCCTGGACCAGCGGATACATCAGCGCGAGGACGCCGAGGCCGAGGAGCAGGACGCCGGGCAGGTCCACGTGCTGCCGGCCGGACCGCCGGGTGCGGGGCAGCAGTCGGCGGCCGAGGAGGACGGCGAGGATCCCGATGGGCACGTTGACGTAGAAGATCCACCGCCAGCCCTGGTCGCCGGAGGCCAGGGCGAGGATCAGGCCGCCGGCGAGCGGGCCGACGGCGGAGGAGATGCCGACGGTGGCGCCGAAGAAGCCGAACGCACGGCCGCGTTCGGCGCCGCGGAACATCTGCTGGATGAGCGCGGAGTTCTGGGGCGCCATGAAACCGGCCGCCAGGCCCTGGGCGAGGCGGGCCACCACCAGCAGCGTGATGCTGGGGGCCGCGCCGCAGGCCATGCTGAAGAGCACGAAGCCGCTGAGGGCCAGCAGGAAGATGCGGCGCCGGTCCAGCGCGTCTCCGAGACGGCCTGCGGTGACGAGCGCGAGGGCGAAGGCGAGGGCGTATCCGGACACCACCCACTGCACCTGCGCGGGCGAGGCGTCCAGGCCGCGCTGGACGGAGGGCAGGGCGACCGCCACGATCGAGACGTCCAGCAGGCTCATGAAGCCGGCCACCAGGGTGACCCACAGGGCCCGCCACCGGCGCGGATCCGGCTCGTATCCGGGCTCCTGCGCGCCCTGGTTCCGGTCGCCCGCCGCTGACGCTGTCACATGAGGCTCCTCTCACCGTGTGCGCACCGGCGAACCAAGTTCCCCCTCCGGGGCGCGGACACACCACGGCAGGTCGGCGGCACGCCTCTCACCGAAAGCACCCGTCCGTCACCCGGGGTGATCATCCGGGTGCCGCGCGAAGGGGTTCGTTTGAGCGCGCGAGATCTGTGCAGGCGTTGTGGTTGGGACGGACGACCGGCGAAAGGAACGACGTGATGGCGGCGCCCGACAACGACGAGTCGGTGGATCCCGCGGCCGTGAGACGACACCGGGTGCTGTTCCGGGCGATCGAGAAGCGACGCAACCCGAAGCTGCGCCGCAGCGACATCACCGTGACCGACGAGGCGGCGGTCAAGCGCGCCACGAAGGCCGCCGCCCTCGGCAACGCGATGGAGTGGTACGACTTCGGCATCTACAGCTATCTGGCCTCGACCATAGGGAAGGTGTTCTTCCCGTCCGGGAACGACACCGCGCAACTCCTCAGCTCCTTCGCGACGTTCGCGGTGGCCTTCCTCGTGCGTCCGCTCGGCGGCATGGTGTTCGGGCCGCTCGGCGACAAGGTCGGCCGTAAGCGCATCCTCTCCCTCACCATGATCATGATGGCGGTGGGGACCTTCGCCATCGGCCTCGTCCCCTCGCACGCCGTCATCGGCCTGTGGGCCCCGGCCCTGCTGATCTTCTTCCGGCTGGTGCAGGGCTTCTCGACCGGCGGGGAGTACGGGGGCGCCTCGACGTTCATCGCGGAGTACGCGCCCGACAAGCGGCGCGGCTTCTTCGGCAGCTTCCTGGAGCTGGGCACCCTCGCCGGCTACGTCGGGGCCTCCGGCCTCGTCGTCGTCCTCCAGATGCTCCTCAGCGCCGACCAGATGCTGGCGTGGGGCTGGCGCGTCCCCTTCCTGGTCGCCGCCCCGCTCGGCTTCATCGGCCTGTATCTGCGGCTGAAGCTGGACGAGACGCCCGCCTTCCAGAAGCTGGAGGGCTGCCAGGTCAAGGCGAGCGAGGCCGCCGAGTCCGTGGAGACCTCGGCCGCCGCCGACCTCGGCAAGATCTTCACCCGGTACTGGCGGCCGTTGCTGCTGTGCCTCGCGCTGGTCGCGGCGTACAACATCACCGACTACATGCTGCTGTCGTACATGCCGACGTACCTGTCCGACGAGCTGGGCTACGGGACGAACCACGGGCTGCTGATCCTGCTGCTCGTGATGGTGCTCCAGATGTGCGTCATCAACCAGGTCGGGCGGCTGTCGGACCGCTTCGGGCGCCGGCCGCTGCTGATGGCGGGGATGCTCGGATTCCTCTTCCTGTCCCTGCCGTCCTTCCTGCTCATCCGGCAGGGCAGTGTCGTCCTGATCGCCCTGGGGCTGCTGCTGTTGGGGCTCTCCCTGGTGACGATGCTCGGCACGATGTCGGCGGCGCTCCCGGCGATCTTCCCCACCCACGTCCGGTACGGCTCCCTCTCGGTCGCCTACAACCTGGCCACGTCGATCTTCGGCGGTACGACTCCCCTGGTGATCACCGCCCTGATCAGTGCCTACGACTCGACCCTCATGCCGGCCTACTACTCCTCGGGTGCCGCGGTCATCGGCGTCATCGCCGTGCTGTGCATGAAGGAGACCGCCAACAAGCCCCTGGCCGGCTCCCCGCCGTCGGTGGAGACGCAGGCGGAGGCCGCGGAGATCGTCGAGGAACAGGTCCCTCGGCCCAGGTTCTGACTTCCCCTAGCCCCTGCGGCCCGTCGTGGAGGCGAAGCCCAGCCAGGTGTGCCGGTTGTTCCACCAGCACCAGCCGACCTTCGGGGCGTTGCGGCGCTCGCGGCCGTCGCGTCCGGTGCCGTTGCTGATCCAGATCGCCGGGGTGCGGGCGTCCAGGCTGCCGTCGGGCTTGCGCAGCCGGGAGCCGATGGTCATGAAGCAGCGGTTGCGCTCCAGGGCTTCCGGCTGCTGGAGCACCCAGTGGATGCCCTCGGTGAGCAGCAGCGGGGTGCGGTCCTCCTTGCTGAGGGCGGGCAGTGCCTCGTCCGGGCTCCAGTTGGCCATGTGGTCACCGCGGTCGAGGCCGGTGACGACGTAGAGCGGGGTGTCGGGCAGTTCGACGGCGCAGGGCGTGAAGGCGTCGACGTCGGGCATGTCGACGACGACGAAGCCCGGTTTGCCGTCGCGGCGCAGCAGCGGCGCGACGGCGGAGGCGGGGGCCCTGTCCGGATGAACGGCCAGCAGGGCGCCCTCGCCGTCCGTCTCGGCGGCGAACCCACGGATCTCGTCGGCGGACAGCCCGGCGGTCTCGTGCACCCCCAGCTCGATCAGCCGCTCGGCCTGCGCGCTTAGGGGCGGGAGTGCGGGGAGGACGGTGGACGGGTCGGGCGTGGTGTCGGGCACGATGCTCCCGGGGTCGGTGACGTGGGCGAACTCCTGAGCAACGCGCCGCTTCCCGGAGGCGTTCCCTCCCCTTCACCTCCGTTGCGCCGGTCCGCACGTCCCTTCCGCCCGTCTTCCTCTCCGTTCCGCCCGGCGCCGGACAGGCCGTGCGTCTGCCACTCGCGGGGCGTCACACCGTAGGCGGCGCGGAAGGCGCGGCTGAAGTGGCTGGGGCTCACGAAACCCCAGCGCCGGGCGACGGCCGCGACCCCGTACCCGAGGGCCGGAGAGTGCGGAAGATCCCTGCGGCACCGCTCGAGCCGCTGCGTGCGGATCCACTCCCCGACCGTCACGCCCTCGAGCTGGAACAGTTTGTGCAGATAGCGGACGGACATGCAGTGCGCGGCGGCGATGTCGGGCGGGGACAGGCCGGGGTCGCCAAGATGGCGCAGGATGTGGTCCTTGACGCGTACGAGGGTGGCCGCGGCGCTCTCCGGGGCCTGGGAGGCGAAGCGTCCGCACTGCTCGTTGATCAGCAGCGTCAGCAGGTCGAGCGCGGTGGTCGCGAACTGGCGGCCGACGAAGGCGTCGAGACCGGGCGCTTCGCGGGCCAGGCGCCCCAAGTACGCGGACACGAGTGCGGCGCTGCCCTCCTGTCCGGAGAACGCCGTCGCGGTCACCGCCCGCAGATCCTCCTCGCGCACGCGGAGGTCCGTGCGGGGGAACTGGAAGGACGTGAAGGAGAAGTCGCCCTGCACGGTCTTCCGGAACGGCCGGGAGGAGTCGGAGAGGGAGAAGTCTCCCGGCCCGATCCGCGCCTGTCTGCCGTCCTGCTCCTTGATGGCGGTGCCCCGCTGCTGAAGGGTGAGGATGAGGTGCTCCTTGCCGTCCCGGATCAGCCGGCGGCTGCGCGTCACCGTCTGCGGGCCCGCCTGGACCTGCGAGATCCGTAAGGAGCCCAGCTGGTTGCTGACGATTCTCCCGGGCGACGGATCGTCTTCGAGGAGCTGTACGTCGAGCGGTATGAAGGTGCGTGACACCGCGTGGTGCCAGAGCTCACTGCGGTCGGCCGCCGAGAGCGACGCGGTGGACAGGACGACGGACACCTGGTTCCCCCCTGGGCATCATCGAAGGCCGGCAGCTCCGATGCGCTGCCGGCCTTGACGATGTCACCATCCCGGCCCTGGGGTGGTCCAGGAAGAATTGGAGGAAGAGAAAGAAGCCGGAGAAAGAATCCGGATCACTTCTCCAGGAAGGCGAGCAGTGCCGAGTTGACCTCCTGCGCGTGAGTCCAGAGCAGACCGTGCGGGGCGCCTTCGATCTCGACGTAGTCGGCGGCCGGAAGAGCCTGGTGGAACGGCCGGGCGGTGCCCTCCACGGGCAGGATGCGGTCGCCCGTGCCGTGCAGGATCAGGGCCGGCACGTCGATCTTCGGGATGTCGGCCCGGAAGTCGGTGTACCAGGTCGACGGCGCGGCGGCCGCCGCGAAGGAGCCGCCGCCCGCGGCGACGTTCCAGCTGTTGCGGACGGCCTCCTCGCTGATCCTGGTGCCGAGGTTCTCGTCGAGGTTGTAGAAGTCCTTGTAGAAGTCCGTGTAGTACGCGTAGCGGTCCGCCTTGACGGCCGCGACGATCCCGTCGAAGAACTCCTTCGGGGCGACGCCCTGCGGGTTGTCGTCGGACTTGAGCAGGCAGGGCTCCAGCGAGGCGAGGAAGGCGACCTTGGCGACCCGTCCGGTGCCGTACCGGGACACGTACCGGGCGACCTCGCCGGTGCCCATCGAGAAGCCGACGAGGACGGCGTCCCGTAGGTCGAGGGTCTCCATCACGGTGTTCAGGTCGGCGGCGAAGGTGTCGTAGTCGTAGCCGGTCGTCGGCTGCGAGGACTGCCCGAAACCGCGCCGGTCGTAGGTGATCACGCGGTAGCCGGCGTCGAGCAGTACGGCGCTCTGCCGCTCCCAGGAGTGGCCGTCGAGCGGAAAGCCGTGGATGAGGACGACCGGCTGCCCGGATCCGTGGTCCTCGTAGTACAGGTCTATAGCGGTGGAGTTCTCCTGGCCCACGGTGATGTAGGGCATGCGCTGGTTTCCTCGTTCCGGGGTGGCTGGTGACGGACCGTGCCACGCTAGACCCGGGGCCGCAGGACCGGTTGCCGGTCAGCGCACCGGTTCTTGACCGGGGGCGCACGGGAGACCGTGTTCGCAGGGCCGTTAATCTGTCGCTCGCCCGTGGCCGGCGTGACAACATCGTCGGCATGGCAGGGTTCTTGACGGCTGATCAGATCGAGGCCCGTACGTCCCGTGCTCGCGCGGCGGCCGTTGCCGCGGGTCGTGATCTGGGGCTCACGGTGTCCGACGCGAGGGTGCTCTACGACGTGTTCTCGGTCGTGGTGCATCTCGCCCCGTCGCCCGTGGTGGTGCGGGTGCCGACCGTCCTGCCGTCGTACTCCGGTCCCGAGTCCCATGCGGCGCGGCAGCGACAGGAGCTCGATGTGGCGGGGTGGCTCGCGGACCAGGGGTACCCGGTGATTCCGCCGAGCCCGCTGGTGCCGCGGGAGCCGGTGCTGCGGGACGGTTTCTCGATGACGTTCTGGCAGTTCGTCGAGCTGGACCAGAGCGTGGAGCCCGACTACGTGCACAACGCCGGTCTGGTCGCCGGCCTGCACGCCGCGCTGCGCTCGTACCCGGGTGAGCTGCCGTTCCTGTCGGCGGCGGAACCCCGGTTCGTCTCCGAGGGGCTTGCCGCGCTCGACGGGCGGCCCGACCTGCTGGACCCGGCCGACCTGGACCGGGCGCGGCGCGAGTGGGAGGTCCTGGAGCCCGTCATCAGCTCACGCGCGCGGTTCGAGGCGGCGTTCCCGGGCATCGAGTTCCAGACGGTCCACGGTGACTCCCCCGCGGCCAACATCGTCTCCGCCAAGGACGGCGAGCTGTACTCCGACTTCGAGCTGATCACCTTCGGACCGGTCGAGTGGGACCTGGCGGCTCTCGGCCCCGCGTGCGAGGCCGCCTACAACGCGGCCGCCGAACGCAGGGGTCTGCGGCGGCTGGACGAGGGTGTGCTGCGCCTCGTCAACGCCGTGGGCATGTCGCGCGCGGTGGCGTGTCTCGCGCTCGCGCCGCAACTGCCCATGCTCGTGGACGCGTTGCAGCCGGCCGTCGAACAGTGGCGGACGATGCCGTTCGCCGGTGGCCTGGGCGGCTGAGCGCCGGGCGGCCGACACTGCTCGGCGGCTGAGCACCACGCGGCCGGCCCTGCTCGGCGGGCTGAGCGCCAAGCGGCCGGCTCTGCTCACTCGGGCAGGGGCCGGTCGTCGACGACGTGTTTCATGACGAGGGTGGAGTTCAGGCGCTGGACGCCGGGCAGCCGGGCGAGCTGCCGGTCGTAGAGCTGCTGGAAGGCGGCCAGGTCGGTGGTGGCGACGCGCAGGAGGTAGTCGGGGTCGCCGAACAGGCGCTGCGCCTGGAGCACGTGCGGGACGGCGGCCACGCCTTCTTCGAACGCGGAGACGGTGTCGGCGTCCTCCCAGTGCAGGGTGACGAAGACGAGGGCCTCGAAGTTGAGGCCCACGGCGGCCGGGTCCACGACCGCCCGGTAGCCGCGGATCGCGCCTTCGCGTTCGAGGTCGCGCAGGCGGCGGTGGCAGGGCGAGACGCTCAGTTTTACTCGGGCGGCCAGCTCGGTGACCGTAAGACGGCCGTCCAGCTGGAGTTCGGTAAGAATTTTCCGGTCCAGGGCATCCATGGAGAAGATTCTGCCCCAAATCCCGCGATCAAGGAGTAAAGAAGGGAACACTTTCGGGCTGATCCGACCTAGCCTTCCTCTCGCGACAAATCACGTGAGAGGGACCGGTCCATGGATACGGCGACACTGGCGGCCTTTCTGGCAGTGGATCTGCTGCTGGTGTTCACCCCCGGCGCGGACTGGGCCTACGCGATCACCGCGGGCATCAGGGGCCGGTCGGTCGTCCCGGCGGTCGCCGGGCTGGTCGCGGGATACGCGGGTTACACCCTGCTCGCGGTCGCGGGCCTGGTGGTGATCGTGGCGAACTCGGCGGCCCTGCTCACCGCGCTGACCGTGGCCGGGGCCGGCTACCTGGTGTGGCTCGGCTGCGGCGTGCTGAGGCAGCCGGCCGTCCTGACGGCCCCCGAGGGCGACGTGGGTTCCTCCCGCTTGCGGACCATGCTCAGGGGAGCCGGGATCAGCGGGCTCAACCCGAAGGCACTGCTGCTGTACTTCTCGCTGTTCCCGCAGTTCATCGACCCCGCGGGCGGCTGGCCGGTCGCCACGCAGACCGGCCTGCTCGGCACGCTGCACATGACCGCCTGCGCCGTCGTCTACCTCACCGTCGGAGTCCTGGCCCGCACCGTGCTGAAGACCAGGCCCGCGGCGGCCAGGGCGGTCACCCGTGTCTCCGGCGCGATGATGATCGTCATCGGCGGCTTCCTGCTGGTGGAGCAACTGGCCCGCTGACGACGGGTGCACCCGGGAACCGGCGAGGGGTCCCCGGCGGACCTTCCTGAGATGATGACCGGGGAAGCGGCAGGGGCGTCACATCCGGAGGCACCGTGCAAGGACGCGTACCGGAGGACCTGGCGGTCGTCGTCGACCCCCGTGGGGTGATCGCGGTGTGGAGCGACGGCGCCCGACGGCTGCTCGGATACGAACCCGAGGAGGTCGTGGGCCGGGCCGTCACCCGCCTGCTCGCCGCCGGCCTGCCCGGTTCCACCCGACGTCACGTGGCCGACGGACAGCGCTGGGCCGGCGAGGTGGCGCTGCGGCACCGGGACGGCGACCGGGTCGTGGTCCGGCTGCACGGCACGCCGCTGCTGGACGCGGACCGCAGACGGCTCTGGCTCGTCACCGGCACCGCACTGGCGCACACGGCGAGGCGGGCCGGGCACGGAGCCCTGACCCTGTGGGACCTCACGCTCACACAACTCCCCGTGCCGGTGGCGGTCTACGACCGTGAGGCCCGGCTGGTGGCCGCCAACGAGATCATGACCCAGGTGATGGGCCGGTCCGAGGAGGAGATGAAGGGCCTGACGCTCCGGGAGATCGAGCCCGGCCCGCCCTTCGACGAGTACGACCGCCTGCAGCGCGAGGTCCTGCGCACCGGCGAGACGATCTTCCACGAGCAGCACGGCACGGCCCCGGGCGAGACACGGCGCCACGCCTGGTCGATGTTCATGTCGCCGCTGACGGACGAGACCGGTGCGGTGCAGGGCATGTCCGCGACCGTGTTCGACACCACGGAGCAGGACTGGGCCCGCCGCCGGCTGGCGGTGCTCAACGAGGCGAGCCTGCGGATCGGGAACACGCTGGACGTGACCCGGACGGCCGAGGAGCTGGCCGAGGTGGCCGTGAGCGGGTTCGCGGACTTCGTCACCGTGGACCTGCTGGAGTCCGTCCCCCTGGGCGACGAGCCGGAACCGGTGCTGCCGGACGCGCCGGTCACCGTGCGGCGCACCGCCCAGCGGTCGGTGCTGGAGGGCTGCCCCGAGTCGGTGGTCCCCTCGGGCGACACCACGCTCTACCCCGTGGACTCGCTGCCGGTCCGGACGCTGGTCGCCGGCCGTGGCTCCCTGCACCGGCCGGGGGATCCGGGCCTGCGGGAGTGGGTCAGGTCCTCCCCGGCCCGCGAGGAGTCGGTGGGCAGGCACATGATCCACTCGGTGATGATGGTGCCGCTGCGCGCGCGTGGGGTGACCCTGGGGCTGGTGCACTTCCTGCGGCACCGGACGCCGGAGTCGTTCAGCGAGGATGATCTGCTGCTAGCGGAGGAGATCGTCGCCAGGGCTGCGGTGAGCGTGGACAACGCCCGCCGCTACACCCGGGAACGCCGGACGGCGCTGGCGCTCCAGCGCAGCCTCCTGCCCGACCGGCCTCCGGACCTGGCGGCGCTGCGGGTCGCCTACCGCTATCTGCCGGCCGGTTCCGGAGCGGACATCGGCGGCGACTGGTTCGACGTGATCCCGCTGTCCGGCACCCGGGTCGCCCTGGTCGTGGGCGACGTGGTGGGGCACGGCATCCACGCCTCGGCCACGATGGGCCGGCTGCGGACCGCCGTGCGGACTCTCGCGGACGTCGATCTCGCCCCCGACGAGCTGCTCACCCAGCTGGACGACCTCGTCGTGCGGATCGACCGGGAAGAGGGCCCGGAGGCGCGCGGGCGGTCGGCGGAGGCGTCGGGGCAGGTCGGCGCCACCTGCCTGTACGCCGTGTACGACCCGGTGTCCCGCCGCTGCACGATGGCCCGGGCCGGGCATCCGCCGCCCGCCCTGGTCACGCCCGACGGCGCCGTACGGTTCCTGGAGGTGCCGACCGGACCGCCGCTGGGCCTGGGCGGCCTGCCGTTCGAGGCCGTCGAGGTGGAGCTGGAGGAGAACAGCCTGCTCGCGCTCTACACCGACGGGCTGCTCAAGGCCGCCGACCGCGACATGGACGTCGGGCTCACCCTGCTCCGCGAGGCGCTGGCGCACCCTGCCGAGGCGTTGGAGGACACCTGTGAGCAGGTGTTGCGCACCGTGCTGACCGGTCGTCCCGCCGACGACATCGTGCTGATGCTGGCCCGGACCGCCGCGCTCGCCGCCGACCAGGTGCGCACCTGGCAACTGCCGCCCGAGCCCACGGCCGTGGCCCGGGCCCGCAAGTTGGCCGGCGAGCAACTGGCCGCCTGGGGGCTGGCGGAGGCGGAGTTCACCACGGAACTCATCGTCAGCGAGCTGGTCACCAACGCGCTGCGGTACGGCGGCGCGCCCATCGAACTGCGGCTGATCCGCGACTCGGCCCTCATCTGCGAGGTGTCCGACGGCAGCAGCACCGCGCCCCACCTGCGCCGGGCCCGCGTATTCGACGAGGGCGGACGAGGACTGCTGCTCGTCGCCCAGCTCTCCGAACGCTGGGGCAGCCGCCAGACCCCCACGGGCAAGACCATCTGGGCGGAACAGCCACTGCCCGCGGACCTCTAGCGCGTGTCGACGATGCCGCCGGTCACCGCGATGACCTCGCCGACCGTGTAGCTGGAGTCGGCGTCCGAGGCGAGGTAGACGTACGTCGGTGCGATCTCCTCCGGCTGGGCCGCGCGCTCCAGCGGGGCCTCGCTGCCGATGTGGGCGAGCCCGTCCGGCGGCATGTGCTGGTCGGCCTCGTTGAGCGGCGTCCAGGTCGGGCCCGGCGCGACCACGTTCGCGCGCACGCCGCGCTTGGCCAGGTGCACGGCGACGGACTTGGTCAGGGTGATCAGCGCGGCCTTGGACGCCGCGTAGTCGATCATCGTCGTACTGCCCTTGAGCGCCTCTTCGGTGGCCGTGGCGATGACGGCGTCGCCGGGCTCCAGGTGGGGCAGCGCCGCCATGAGCAGGTGGAAGTACGCGTAGACGTTCGTCTTGAACGTCAGGTCGAAGTCCTCGGCCGTCAACTGGTCGAGTTCGAGCTTGCTGTTGAGGTACGCGGCGTTGCTCACCAGGATGTTCAGCCCGCCGAGCTCCGCCGCCGTCCGCTCGACGGCCTCGCGGCAGAACGCCGGGTCGGTGAGGTCGCCGGGCAGGAGCAGGCAGCGCCGGCCCTGGTCCTCGACCTCGCGCCGGACCCGTTCCGCGTCCACCTGCTCCTCGGGCAGATAGACGATGGCGACGTCGGCGCCCTCCCGCGCGTACAGCAGCGCCACCGCCCGTCCGATACCCGAATCGCCGCCGGTGATCAGCGCGGCCTTGCCCTCCAGCTTCCCGCTGGCCCGGTAGCGGCTCGCCCGGTAGCGCGGCGCGGTGTGCATATCGGCCTCGATGCCGGGCCGTTGCTGCTTGTCGGAGTCGTAGGGCGGGTCGGGCTCGGACACGACCTGCGGTGCGGACCGTTCCTGCTCGGGCTGCACGGGCTTTCCTTTCGCCGGGTGTCGTCCACGGCGCGGCCGTTCACCTGGGCTCACGCCGTTTCCTCCCCGCACCGCCTGCCCACATCGGCGGCAGGCATGTTCCCCGTCGCCGTCCGGCCGGCGCCGCGCCGACCGGCATGGCCGCATCCGCGAGGGGTACTCAGCCGATCTTGGAAGGCCCGGCCGGAGGGCCCCCTGTCGGAAGGAGATCCGTGTCTGCCGAGACGGTGAAGAACGTCTTCGTGATCGGGCTCGACGAGGCCAATCTGCCCACGCTGCGGGCGGTTCCCGGAGCTGACCGGCTGCGCTTTCACCAGCTGCTGACCATCGAAGAACTGCAGTACGGCGAGGTGCACCTGCCGACGCTGTTCGACAAGGCCCGGGAGGTGCTGGACGCCTTCGACGGCAGCATCGACGCGATCGTCGGTTACTGGGACTTCCCGGTCAGCACCCTCGTGCCGATGCTGAGCGAGCGCTACGGGACGCGGAGCACGAGCCTGGAGTCGGTGGTCAAGTGCGAGCACAAGTACTGGAGCCGGCTGGAGCAGCAGAAGGCGACCGACCGGCACCCGGGCTTCGACCGGGTCGACCTGTCGGCCGAGCCGCCTCGCCCGCCCGGGAAGGTGACCTTCCCGATGTGGGTCAAGCCCGCGCTCTCCTACTCGTCCGAACTCGCCTTCGGAGTCGATGACGAAGAGGAGTTCCGCAAGGCCGTCACCGAGATCCGCGAGGGCATCTCGCGTATCGGCCGCCCCTTCGAGCACATCCTCGAACGCATCGACCTGCCTCCGGAGATGGACGGCGTCGGCGGCCGGGTCTGTCTGGCGGAGGAGGCGCTGTCCGGCGTCCAGGTCGCCGTCGAGGGCTACGTCCACCAGGGCGAGGTGACCGTCTACGGAGTGCTTGACTCCATCCAGTACCCGAACTCCCCCTGCTTCCTGCGCCACCAGTACCCCTCGACGCTGCCGCCGCCGGTCATCGCGGAGCTCCACGACGTCTCGGAGCGGGTGATGCGGCAGATCGGAATGGACGCGGCCACCTTCAGCATCGAGTACTTCTACGACCCGAAGACGCAGTCGATCAACCTGCTGGAGATCAACCCCCGGCACTCCCAGTCGCATGCGGAGCTGTTCCAGTACGTCGACGGCGTCCCCAACCACCACTGCATGGTGCGCCTCGCGCTCGGCGAGGACCCGCGCATGCCGCACCGCGAGGGCCCGTACGCGATGGCGGCGAAGTGGTACCACCGCTGGTTCACCGACGGTGTGGTGCGCCACGTGCCCGGGCCCGAGGAGATAGCCCGCATCGAGCGGGAGACGCCGGGCGTGCGCATCGAGGTGGTCCCCGACGAGGGCACCCGGCTCTCGGATCTCCCCGGACAGGACAGCTACAGCTACGAGTTGGCGCACATCTACACCGGCGGGGCGGACGAGGCGGAGCTGCGGGAGAAGTTCGACCACTGCGTAGCCGAGCTGGGCCTGGCCTTCGACGAACCCCCGCAGGAGTGAAGCCCGGCCGGAGTGAACCCCGACAGTAAGGAGCACGTGGGTTCCATGCGTTACGTGACCAACCTGCCGTACGCGACGAAGGAAGAAGAGCACGTCACGATCCCGATGTCCGACGGGGTCCGGCTCTCCGCGCACATCTGGCGTCCCACCTCGTCGGACCACGAGCCGGTGCCCGCGGTGCTGGAGTACATCCCGTACCGCAAGCGCGACCTCACGGCCGTACGCGACTCGATCCACCACCCGTACCTCGCGGGTCACGGCTACGCCTGTGTCCGCGTCGACCTGCGCGGCACCGGCGACTCGGAGGGCGTGCTGCGGGACGAGTACCTGGAGCGGGAGCAGGCGGACGCCGAGGAGGTCCTGGCCTGGCTGACGGAACAGCCCTGGTGCGACGGCGGCGCGGGCATGATGGGCATCTCCTGGGGCGCGTTCGCGGCGCTCCAGGTGGCGGCCCGGCAGCCGCCGGGCCTGAAGGCCATCGCCATCGCCTCCTTCACCGACGACCGGCACGCCGACGACATGCACTACATGGGCGGCGCCCTGCTGTCGGACAACCTGGCCGAGGCGGGCACGATGTTCGCCTACGGCACCTGCCCGCCCGACCCGGCCGTGGTCGGCGACCGCTGGCGCGAGATGTGGCACGAACGCCTGGAGCACACCGAGCCGTGGGTCCTGCAGTGGCTGCGCCACCAGCGCCGGGACGACTACTGGCGGCACGCCTCGGTGTGCGAGGACTACAGCAGCGTGCGCTGCCCGGTCCTGGCGTCCAGCGGCTGGGCGGACGGCTACTCCAACGCCGTGACGCGGCTGCTCGGCAACCTGGACGTGCCCCGCAAGGGGCTGATCGGCCCCTGGTCGCACAAGTTCCCCCACCTCGGGGAGCCCGGCCCGGCGATCGGCTACCTCCAGGAGCTCGTCCGGTGGTGGGACCACTGGCTCAAGGGCGTCGACAACGGCGTCATGGACGGCCCCATGCTGCAGGCGTGGATGCAGGACAGCGTGCCGCCCTCCACCGCGTACGAAGAGCGTCCGGGACGCTGGGTCGGCGAGCCGGACTGGCCCTCCCCGCACATCCGGCAGGCCGTCCATCCGCTCACCCGGCACACGATCGGGCCTCCGCGGGAGGCGGCGGACGACGGAAACGCCCTCGACGGCGACACGATGACCGTGCAGTCGCCGCTGTCCGTGGGCCAGTTCGCGGGCAAGTGGGCCTCCTACAACGCGCCCCCGGACCTGCCGTACGACCAGCGTGAGGAGGACGGCGGTTCCCTCGTCTTCGACACCGAGCCGCTGACCGGGCAGGTGGAGATCCTCGGCTCACCGACCGTGGAACTCGACCTGTCGGTGAGCGAACCGGTCGCCATGGTGGCCGCGCGGCTGTCCGACGTGAGCCCGGACGGCTCCGCGACCCGTGTCTCGTACGGCATCCTGAACCTCACCCGCCGCGACGGCACGGAGTCCCCCGAGCCGCTGGAACCGGGCCGCCGTTACCGCGCCACGATCCCGCTGAACGGAGTGGCCCAGGCGTTCCCGCCCGGCCACCGCATCCGGCTCTCCCTCTCCACGTCCTACTGGCCGCTGGCCTGGCCGCCGCCGAAGCCCGCCCTGCTGAGCGTCCACGAGCACTCCAGCACGCTCACCCTGCCGGTGCGGCCGGTGGAGGAACCGGACGAGGTGCCGGCGTCCCCCTTCGGCGAACCCGAGGGCACTCCCCCGCTCGAGACGAGCCAGGTCACGCCCCCGGAGGAGCGCTGGGAGGTCAAGCGGGACCTGGTCGGCTACCACTCCGAGCTGGACATCGTGAAGGACCGGGGCACGGTCCGCTTCGAGCACATCGGCCTGGAGGCCGGGCGCCGCGCCCACGAGCGCTACACCGCGGTCGCCGACGACTTCACCTCGGTCAGCGGCGAGTCCACGTGGACCATGCGGTTCCAGCGGGACGACTGGGACGTGCGGGTGGTGACGCACACCCGGCTGAGCTGTGACGACTCGGACTTCTTCGTGGACGCGACCCTGGACGCGTACGAAGCCGACCGCCGGGTGTTCTCCCGCACCTGGAACGAGAAGGTCCCGCGCGACCTGCTGTAGCGCGGCCGGAGTGGGGTGAGAGGAGCCACCTGGGGCACCTTGCTCCCCCGTTCGAGGCCGCGCACGCTGGCGAAGGCGGAGGCCGACTTCGACGCCGACGGGCACATGCTCGCGACGCTCGACGCGTGCGGTGCGGGCCGGGCGGGCACGCCCGGCGAGATCGCCGACGCGGTGGCCTTTCTCACCGGCTCGGAGGCGCGGTACATCACCGGCAGCGACCTCCCGGTCGACGGCGGTCAGGCGGCCTGGATCCGCCGGCACATGCGGCGTGCGGGCTGACGGTCCCCGGGGCGCCGGGTTTCCGCGACGGACACTTCCGGGCGACCATGGCGGGGCACCCCTACCGCAGGGAGGTATCCCATGCCCGACTCACCCGCCCCCGACCCCGGCGTGCTGCCGACGACCGCGCGCACGGGACGCGTCGAACTGACGCCCGCCGCCGAGGAACTGCTGCGGCGGCTGACCGGGACGCACGGCCCGGTGATGTTCCACCAGTCCGGCGGCTGCTGCGACGGCAGCGCCCCGATGTGCTACCCGCGCGGAGAGTTCCGGGTCGGTGCCGGTGACGTCCTGCTCGGGCACGTGGCCGGGGACACCCCGTTCTGGATGAGCGGGGACCAGTACGCGTACTGGTCGCACACCCACCTCACCGTGGACGTGGTCCCCGGCCGCGGCAGCGGCTTCTCCCTGGAGGCCCCGGAAGGCGTCCGCTTCCTGCTGCGCTCCCGCCTCCTCACCGACGAGGAACTGCACCGCATCGAGTCGGAACCACCCCTGCCGACCGGGGCGGACGAGGCCGCCCAGGGCTGATCCCGAACGACAGGCCCCAGTGTGAGCTCATGTACACGACGCGGGTCTCCGGGCATGTCGGCGCGCCCCGTGCGGACGTCTACCGAGCGCTGGTGAGCGCGGAGGCGGTCGCGCGCTGGCGGGTGCCGGCCGGGATGAGCGGTGAGGTGCACGAGTTCGACGCGCGGGAGGCGGCCGGTTCCGTGTCTCGCTCACTACGAGGCACGGGACGCCACCGGCAAGTCGGCCGGGCACCTTCCCGGTGACCGTCTTCCGGCTGCCCTCCCTGGACGAGCGGGGCCAGCGCCGGCTGACACTTGCCCTCGACGACCAGGAGCCGACGGTCCTGTCCGGCCAGGCGATCGCCACGGGCGACCGGGGGGACGCCCGGGCCCGCAACGTCGAGGAGGGCGTGGAAGAAGCTGACGGCCACGGTGACCGTGACGGAGCCGGGTGAACACGTCCTGCGGCTGTTCATGACCGACCCCGCGATCGCCCTGGACCAGATCGTCCTCGACACGTGTGGCCTGCCCGCGAGCCATCTCGCGCCGCCGCAGAGCTACCACCGCGTCTTCCACCCCGGCCCCGTTCTTCAGGAGCACTGACGAGACCACAGTTTTCTGGGTGCATCCAGCAGCCGTGATTCGCTCGACGCCCCTCCGTGCATCCATGCGCCCCTACGGAGAAAGGTTTCGGCGAGCGATCGGCTGATTCCATTGGGCAGGACATGAGACGAGCATCAAGCCGGTGCGACCGCACCGAAATCCCGTGTGCCAAATGAGGCAGGTGGTATTCGATGAGCGGCTCTGTTCCCGGACCAGCCCGAGATTGGACAGTGGGCACTGCTCCAGGCATATTCCCATTCATCGGCCACGGTATCGACTTGGTGCGTCGGCCGCTGGCTTTTCTGAAATCTCTGCCCGAACACGGGGACCTGGTCGAGTTACGCCTGGGCCCGCAGCCCGCCTGGATGGCGTGTCACCCGGACCTGGTCCACCAGGTCCTCAGGGACCCGCGCACGTTCGACAAGGGCGGCCCGCTCTACGACAGGCTGCGGATGCTGCTGGGGGACGGCGTAGGCACCTGCCGCCACCAGGATCACCGGCGTCAGCGCAGGCTCCTGCAGCCCGAGTTCCGCAAGGCACGGGTCGCCGACCAGGTGCGCCTGATGGGCGAGGAGGTGGAGTCGGTGTGCCGCGCGTGGCGGACCGGGCAGGCGGTCGACGTCAGCGCGACCATGCTGGACCTGTCCACACGCGTGGTCAGCCGCGTCCTCTTCTCCGACTCGCTCGACACCGCGACGGCCGCGGAGATGCGCAGGTGCCTGGCCACCGTGGTCCGCGGCATGTTCGTCCGGACGGTGATGCCGGTCGACGCCCTGTTCCGTGTTCCCACGCCGGCGAACCGGCGTTACCGGCATGCTTCCGACCGCCTGCGCGCGATCGTCCACACGGCCATCGCCCAGCGCCTGCGAGGCGCTTCCGACGACGACCGCGACGACCTGCTCGGGACCCTGCTGGCGGCCACGCGGGGCGACGGCGGGGCGACGGCGATCACCCACCAGGAAATCCACGGTCAGGTGCTGACACTGATGTTCGCCGGCGCCGAGAGCACCGCCCTGTGCCTCTCCTCCGCCTTGGAGCTCCTGGGACGGCATCCCGAGGAGGAACGCCGCCTGCACCGCGAAGCCGACGCCGTGCTCGCTTCGGGGCAGCCGCCCGGCCCCGACGAGTTGCCGCGCCTCGTCCACACCCGGTGCGTCCTCACCGAGACCCTCCGCCACCGCCCGCCCGGCTGGCTCTTCACCCGCGTCACCACGCGGGAGACGGAGCTCGCCGGGCACCGTCTCCCGCAGGGGGCCACCGTCATGTTCAGCCCGTACCTCCTGCACCACGACCCCGCTCGGTTCCCCGACCCCGATCGCTTCCTCCCCGACCGCTGGCTGCCCGGGCAGGCCGTCGCGGTCCCGCCCGGGGCGGTGATTCCGTTCGGTGCGGGCAGCCGGAAATGCATCGGGGAGACACTCGCGCTGACCGAGGCCACGGTGGCCGTCGCGTTCATCGCCCGGCACTGGCGGCTGCGTCATCTGCCCGGCTATACCGAACGGCTGCGCCCCGCCGCCTCGTTGGGGCCCAGAGGACTGGTGATGGTCAGCGAACCGCGAACGAGGCGGCAGGCGGACCCACCGCGTCGGGGAGACTCACTCTCACCCGGGACAACTGTCGTACCCGTCGTCCTCAACTCACGAACGGCAGGTGGCAACGATGTCCGCGACGCATAAGGAAGTAGCGCTCGCCGCGCAGGAGAAGAATCCGGTCGTCGATCTGAGGGAGCTGATCGACGCGAACCTCTACATGCCCTTCCCGTTCCAGCGCAACCCCCACGCGTTCGAAGCGGCGGCAGGCGTCGAGGAGTGGCTGGGCACCTGGGGGCTGACCGACGACCCGGCGGTGGCGGCCATGATCTCCTGCACGCGCCCTGCCGAACTCGCGGCCTACAACAGTCCGACCATGGACCCGGGGCTCCTCCAGATCATGGCCGACCAGATCGCCTACCAGTTCATCTACGACGACCGCGCGGAGGACGTCGGCCGGCACACGCCGGACCGGCTGCTGCCCATGTTGTGCGAGAGCATCGCGATCCTGCGGGACGGCCAACCGCCCACCACCCCGCTCGGGGCCGCCCTGGCGGACCTCCATCGACAGGTACAGCAGCGGTGCACACCCGCTCAGGCGGCCCGCTGGGCCTCGAACAGCCGTGAGTACGTACACGGCCTGCTGTACGAAGCAGTGGCCCAGTCCCGGTCCGTCCCGGTGGGAAGCGGGCTGTGCCGGTCCATACGCTCCCTCATCGCGGGCGTCGAGCCGTTCTACCCGCTGTGCGAGGCCGCGCAGCCTTGCGAACTGCCCCCGGAGGAGATCCATCACCCCGTCATGCGACGCCTGAGCCGGCTGTCGGCCGACGCGGCGGTGTGGATACCGGACCTGTTCTCCGCGGTGAAGGAACACCAGGCGGGCGGCGTGATCAACCTGGCCCTCGCCTACCAGCGGACGCACCGGTGCTCCCTGCCGGTGGCCGTCACGCTCGCCACACGGCACATCAACAGCACGATCCGCGAGTTCGAGGAGCTCTCCGATGAGCTGCGACCGGAGTTGAGCCCGTCCGGCGTCGGCTACGTGGAGGGCATGGCCGGCTGGATCCGCGGTTGCTACTTCTGGTCCCGGACCGTGCCGCGGTACGCGGACACGATGGCGGCACCCGCGGCGCTCTGATCCGCTGCCCGACCGGTCGTTTCCACCGCAGGGGTCCAGAGAGGGGCGAAACACAGCAGAATACCCGAAAGGCTGAGACCCGAACCGCTCCCGCGGGGAAATTCACCCGCTCTGTCGACCTCCCGTTCCGACCCGGCCACGGGGCGTGCACGAGGTCGTACGCTCGCCCCGTCCGGCGGGGAGCAACGACAGGAAGCGGTAGACCACATGGCCCATGGGCTGCGGCAACCGATCACCGAAGAACGGCCTCTACTCGAACGCGACGAGGAACTCCAGGCCATCGGCCACGCCTTGGCGGAGCTCCGTGACACCGTCGACGGGGTGCCCCAGGTACCGCGCGGCGGATTGCTCGCCTTCACCGGCGAGGCCGGGCTGGGCAAGACGACACTCATCGCGGCGGTGCGGGCCCGCGCCGCCGCCCTCGGGTTCACGGTGTTCTCCGGCAAGGGCGGCGAGAACGAGCGGGGGATGGCGTTCCGCGTCGTCCGCCAGGCCATGCATCCCATCCTGGCCAGGATGGGCGAGGCGGAGCGCCGGGATTTCCTGGGCAGTTGGTACGACATCGTCGGCGCCGCGCTCGGTCTTGAGGCCACGGACCCCGCTCGGATGCCGGACCCGACCGGCGTACGCGACGGGCTCGACTGGGTCATGACGCGACTGACGATGTTGAACTCGCCTGTCGTTCTGCTCCTGGACGACCTGCACTGGGCCGATGCCGAATCCCTCGACTGGCTCGCCTCCTTCGCACCCCGGGTCGCGAACCTCCCGCTGCTGATCGTCGTCGGCTACCGGCCCGACGAACTTCCGTCCGACGCGGCCTCGTTCCGTACGCTCGTCGAACGCCACGAGCAGCGCCCGCACGTGCTGTCCCCGCTCGGCGAGGCCGGCGTGGCGCGGATCATCAGGAACGAAGTGGGTGAGGAAGCCGAGGACGCGTTCTGCGGCGAGTGCTGGACGGTCACCTGTGGAAGCCCCTTCGAGGCCGTCGAACTGGCCATCAGGCTCCGTGAGCGGGGGGTGAGGGGCACCCAGGACGAGTTGCCCCTGATGCGGGACCTCGCCGCTGCGGTCAAGGGCCCCGGCCTGATCGAGCGCCTCAAACGGCTCGGCCCGGGCACCATCCGCTTCGCGTGGGCCGGCGCTGTCCTGGGCGGGCCCTTCTCAACGGAAGTTGCCGCCGACCTCGCGGTACTCGGCAGCGAGGAGGCCGCCGAGGCGGCCGAGAAGCTGCGCGCCCGCCGCATTCTCGCGGACACCGAAGAGCCCGGGGGCGGACTGGAGTTCGTCCACCCGCAGATCGCCACGACGATCTACCGCGACATCCCCGCGGGCCTGCGGGTCGGCATGCACAACGCGGCCGCCCATGCCGCCCAGGCGGTCGGGGCCGACCCCACTGTCGCCGCCCGGCACCTGCTGGAGGTTCCCTGCGACGGCCGACCCGAGGCGGTCGCGTGCCTGCGCGCCGCCGCGCGTGAGTACCTCCGTGCCGGGGCCCCGGAGGCCGCCCGGCGCGTGCTGACCCGCGCACTGCGGGAACCACCTCCTGCCGAGGACCGCGCCGCCCTTCTCCACGAGCTGGCCTGCTCGACCTTCCTGATCGAGCCCACGGCCACGGTCGGCTTTCTGCGCGAGGCGCTGAAGGAGCCGGGAATCGACCCCGACCTGCGCGCCTCCATCGTCTACCGGCTGACCCAGGCGCTGGCCCACACCGACCGGCTGACCGAGGCCGCGACCGTGGCCGCCGACGAGGCGCGGCGCGCCATCAACGCGCGCGTCAAACTGCGCATGCAGGCCGATCACTTCGTGTGGAGCGCGTTCCGCGCCGACGAACCCGACTCCTCCGCCCGCTCGCGCCGGCTGGCGCGGCTGGCGGACAAGCTGCCCGGCCGGGGCCTGGAGGAGCGCTACATCCTGGGGCTGCGGGCGTGGGACGCCCTCGTGCGCGGCGAGCCGCGGCGGACCGCCCTCGGGCATGCCGAGGAGGCCCTCCGCGGGGGGATGAGCTGGACCGACGAGAACCGCGGCTTCGAGGTGCCCGTCGCGGTCGCCCTGCTGTTCATGTACTGCGATCAGCCACGGCGGGCCGAGGAACTCTTCGCCGAAGGCATGGCCGAGTGCGAGCACATGGGGTGGCGCGGTTCCCATCTGGCGCAGGGCCAGACGCTCCTGGGCTACATCCGCTACCGCCGTGGCTGCCTGCGTGAGGCGGAAGAACTCGTCCAGGCCGGGCTGCACACCGCCGAGCGCGTCGAAGGAGCGGTGCCCGCCCAGTGGTTCGCCATCGGCATTCTCATCCAGACCCTGCTGGCCCGTGGACGCACCGGCGACGCACGCCGGCTCGCCGACAGCCACCACTACGGCAACGTCGTCCCCAACGCCGTCATCTTCCC
The DNA here is from genome assembly GCF_044458845.1 of Streptomyces sp. NPDC050416. NCBI lineage: Bacteria > Bacillati > Actinomycetota > Actinomycetes > Kitasatosporales > Streptomycetaceae > Streptomyces > Streptomyces sp. NPDC050416. Next base: position 268,649 of record NZ_JBITII010000011.1, on the reverse strand, counting down.
GGATCCCCGCACGGTGTACGCCGACCTGCTCATGGCGGAGGGGCGACTCCCCGAGGCGGCGCGGCTGTTGTCCGAGGTCGGGGAGTGGCTGGAGGCGCGGGACTGGCGCAACCCCGCGTGGTGCCCCTGGCAGCTGGGACTGGCCTCGGCGCTCGCCCGCACCGCCCCGGAGGAGGCGGTCCGCCATGCCCAGGACGCCGTCAAGCGGGCCCGGGACTTCGGTGCGGCCTCCGCGATCGGCCGGGCGCTGCATATCCAGGCGGAGGTGACGGGCGGGGAGGCGGCGCTCGACCTGCACGCGCAGGCCGTCGACCAGCTGGAGCAGTCGCCCGCCGCCTACGAACTGGCCCGCGCCCTGGTCGGCCACGGTGCCGCACTGGCTCGCAACGGCCGCCTGCACGACGCCGCCGACCGGCTCTACCAGGGCCTGGAGGGCGCGGTGCACTGCGGTGCCGGGGGTCTGGCCGCCCGGGCCAGGCGGGAGCTCTCCGCGGCGGGACTGCGCCCGCTGCCCCTGCGCTACCCGCAGACGGACATACTGACGGCCCAGGAGCGCCGGGCCGCCGAGATGACGGCCCTGGGCCACCCGGCTTCGGTGGTCGCGAAGGATCTGCGGCTCACCGAGCAGGGCGTGCGGCAACTGCTGTCCTCGGTGTACCGAAAACTCGGCACGGACGCATCCGGCCTCCCCGACGCCCTGTCGAACCGCTTCCGGAACGAGCGGTAGCGGCCGGGAGCCCGACCACGCACCCCGGCCGCCCGTGGGCTCACCGCACCTTCTTGAGGCAGGGCGGCAGGTCGGGCCGGGCGGTGGGAGGTGCCGGAACCGGCCGTACGCGGACACACCGGTCTCGCGCGGAACACCCGGTGCAACTTCCGCCAGTGGTCGGCTACTTGACGTCTGAACCGTTTCACTGCTTCCCTCGGAAGGCTGCCTATGGGAGCGCTCCCAGACCACCCCCACGTGAAAGGGAACCCCGTGCAGACCTCTCCCCACCCCTCACTCAGACGCGCCCTGCCCGCTCTCCTCACCGCCGCGCTGCTCGCCTGCCTTCTGTCCGTGGCGGGCGGCTCTCCCGCGCGGGCCGCGGCGGGGGACGGCTCGGTGTCCGATCCCAACATCGCGTACGTCGGGCGCTGGGACACCTCCTCCGGGACCTCCGCCGTGTCCAACTGGACCGGCGGCTACCTCCAGACCGGCTTCACCGGCACCACCGTGAAGGTCAGGGCCAGGAACGCGGTCAACTTCTACGCCAGCATCGACGGCGGCCCCGACGTCTTCCACGCCGGTGTGCGCGGCACGGTGAACCTCACTCCCCGGCCGCTCTCCCCCGGCACCCACACGCTGCGCGTGTCCTACCGCTCCGGTGACACCGTCTTCCAGGGGCTGGTCCTGGACTCCGGTGCGCGGACCGTCGCCGCCGGCGCCCCGTCCGGGCTGGTGGAGTTCGTCGGGGACTCCATCACCGCCGGGGCGCTGACCGACCGGCTGGCGCTGGACTCGTACGCCTGGAAGACCGGGGAGCGGCTGGGCATGCGGCACACGCGGATCGCCCGGTCCGGATACTGCCTGGTCGCGCGGTCGGGGTGCGCCGGTCTGAGCGGGCAGTTCTTCAGGACGGCCAGCACCGGCGACGCGGCCTGGGACTTCTCCCGGTACCGGGCCGACGCGGTCGTCATCAACCTCGGCACCAACGACATCGGGCACGGCGTGTCCGGCGCCGACTTCCGGCTCGCGTACACCACGTTCCTGCGGGACGTGCGCGCGAAGTACCCCGCGGCCCACCTCTTCGCGGTGCAGACGCTGAAGAAGCGCTACGTCACCGAGACCAGGGCCGCCGTCAGCGCCCGCAACAGCGCCGGTGACGCCCGGGTGCACTACGTCGACACCTCGGGCTGGCTCACCGACGGCGCCGACTACGAGGACGGCAACGGGCATCCCAACGAGGCGGGTCACACCAAGTTCGCCGAGCGCCTGGCCCCGGTCGTCCGCGCCCGGCTCGGCAGCGGCGCCACAGTGAAGGCGGCGGCTCCCGGGCAGCCCGGCGACCCGAACATCAAGTTCGTCGGCCGCTGGGACACCACCAGTTCCGCGACCGCCTACACCCCCTACTGGGCGGGCGCCTACTACCGGGTCGGCTTCACCGGCAGGACGGTCAAGCTGAAGCAGCGCGGCACGATCGATCTGTGGGCGCGGATCGACAACGGGCCGGTGACGTTCTACGACGACGTCAAGGGGACGGTGAACCTGACCCCGGCGGCCCTGTCCTCCGGGAACCACACGCTCCAGGTCAATTACCAGGTGGTGGCCGGATCGTACAAGGGCGACGCCGTCTTCCAGGGGCTCGTCCTGGACAGCGGCGCGACGACCTTCGCCCCGCCGGCCCCGGCCAGACTGGTCGAGTTCGTCGGCGACTCGATCACCGTGGGCACGACGACCTCGCAGAACGCCCGTACCGCGTACGGCTGGCTGATCGGGGAGCGGCTGGGCGTGGAGCACACGCAGATCGCGCAGGGCGGGGCGTGCCTGGTGGCCGCGGCGGACGGCTGTGTGGGCCTCGAGCGGCAGTTCACCAAGCTCAATCCGAACGCCGCGACGCCCGACTGGAACTTCTCCCGCTACCGGGCCGACGCGGTCGTCATCAACCTCGGCACCAACGACGTCGGGCACGGGGTGAGTTCCGCACAGTTCCAGTCGGCGTACGGCAGTCTGCTGCGCAAGGTCCGGGCGGCGTATCCGCAGGCGTGGATCTTCGCGCTGGAGACGTTCCGCGGGCGGTACGTCCCGCAGACCGAGGCCGCGGTGAAGGCCGCCTTCGCCGGCGGTGACACGCGGGTCTCCTTCGTCGACACGACCGGCTGGCTGGGCTCGGGCGATCTGACGGACTCGGTGCACCCCAACGACCGGGGGCACCGGGTCATCGCCGACCGGCTGGCACCGGTCATCGCCGGGAAGATCGGGGGGTAGCGGCACCGGGGGCGGGCCTCACATCGGGCCGGGGCCCGCTCCTCCCTTGAGGCGGTCCAGGTCGGAGGGGCGGACCTGGATGACGATCAGGGCGATCAGCGCGGCGATCGCGGTGAAGATCGCCGCCATGATGAAGGAGGCCGAGACGCCGGCGGTGAGGATCTCGTCGGACCAGGGTTTCGGCAGTTGCCCGGTGCGTTCGAAGCGCAGGCGCTCGGCAGGGGTGGCCTGCTGCTGGAAGAGCGGGATCTGCTTCTCGGCCTCGTTGGTGCTGGCCGTGCCGTACATGGTGACCAGGATGGACAGGCCGAGGGAGCCGCCGACCTGCTGGGTGGCGTTGAGCAGTCCGGAGGCCGCGCCGGTCTCCGGCGTGGGCACGTTGGACAGCGCCATGAGGGTCAGCGACACGAACTCCATGCCCATGCCGAGGCTGAAGACGAGCATCGGGCCGAGGACGCTGCCCGCGTAGGTGGAGTGCACGTCGGTCAGCGTGAGCCAGGCCAGCCCGGCCGCGGCCAGGATCGCGCCGATCACCATGAACGGCTTGGGGCCGTAGACGGGCAGGAACCGCGAGGCCAGTCCGGCGCCGATGGCGATGACCGCGCTGACCGGCAGGAAGGCCAGTCCGGCTTGGAGGGGACTGAAGCCCAGCACGTCCTGCACGAAGAGCGTGAGGAAGAAGAACATGCCGAAGATGGCGGCGGCCAGGCACAGCATGATGCCGTAGGTGCCCGCGCGGTTGCGGTCGGCGAACATGTGCAGGGGTGTGATGGGCTGTCTGGAGCGCCGCTCGATCAGGATGAAGCCCGTCAGCACGACGACGGCCGCGGCGAACGAGGCGAGGGTGAGGGCGTCGCGCCAGCCCTCCTGCGCGGCCCTGATGAACCCGTAGACGAGCAGCACCATGCCCACGGTCGAGGTGAGCGCGCCGGTGGCGTCGAAGCGCCCGGGGTGGCGTTCGGACTCCCTGATCCAGCGGGGGGTGGCGAGCACGATGAGCAGGCCGATGGGCACGTTGACGAACAGCACCCACCGCCAGTTCAGCCACTCCACCAGGATGCCGCCCGCGAGCAGACCGATCGCGCCGCCGCCCGCCGAGACCGCGGCGAACACGCCGAATGCGCGGTTGCGTTCGGGGCCTTCGCGGAAGGTGGTGCTGATCAGGGAGAGGGCCGTCGGGGAAGCGATAGCGCCGCCGACGCCCTGCAGGGCCCGTGCGCCGAGGAGTTGACCGGCGTTCTGGGCGAGCCCGCCGAGCAGGGAGGCGAGGGCGAAGAGCAGCACGCCGAATACGAAGACGCGCCGCCGTCCCAGGATGTCGCCCGCCCTGCCGCCGAGCAGCAACAGGCCGCCGAAGGTGAGGGTGTAGGCGCTGACCACCCAGGCCAGGCTCGTGGTGGAGAAGTCCAGCGCCCTCTGGATGTGTGGCAGCGCGATGTTCACAATCGTGATGTCGAGGACCACCATCAGCTGGCACGAGGCGAGGACGAACAGTGCCATCGCGTTCCCACCACCACCGGATTCCCTGGTGGTGGTCGCCTGTGGTGAAGCCGGCTGCGGGCTGCTGCCTGCGGAGTCCACCGTTCGACGGTACGCCCACGCTCCGGACCCCACCACTCGATCAACGTCGGTGCGATGTCCGGCTCGCCGGTGACGTCATGTGTGGTCTCCCCCGGTCTGGGTGACCTGCCCGTCCTCGGAGGCCGTCGCCCTCATCCGGATGTACTCGGGCGGAGATGCCCGGTCGGGGGCGGGGCCGGTCCGCCCCGTGTCGTGTGGTGGCCCGCGGTCTGGGTGACCCGTCCCCTGCCGGTGGCTTTCGCGCGGAGGGGGACCGTACGCCCCGCTGCGGCAGGCTCGCCGGGGGCCTGGGCGGCCCCACCAGCCCATCGCGCTGAGGACCGCGGTCGCGCCGAGCGTGGCGAAGGCGACCGCCACAGCCCACCGTTCCGCGGATCGCAGTGGAGTCGGGCTCGGTGTGAACGGGCAGGTCATCGAGGTCAACCTGCCCGGCCCCCGCGGGCGCGCGACAGCACCGTTCGTCACGCGTGCGGCATGAGACCGTCACCCCCGGACCGGGAGTAACGGTGACACGCCATGGGTGTTCCGGACCGGCTCCGGTCAGCGGCCGCCGCGGATCAGGCCCGTCAGATAGCGCCACAGCGAGGACCGCTGCCGGGCGGACCGGTCCGGCAGGACCTCTTCGGCCACCTCCGGCGCGGGACCGTCGGCCGGCGGACGCGCGGGCGCCGCTGAGAGGTCGTACCGTACGGGCAGCGAGCGCAGGCCGCGCATGAAGGGGGAGGAGCGCCAGGGCAGTTGGTCGGCGGGCAGGGCGAGGTCGAGGTGGTCGAACCGCTCGAACAGGCGCCCCACACCGGCCGCCGCGACCGTCGAAGCGAGCTCGCGCGCCGGGCACTGGCGCGGCCCGGCTCCCCAGGACAGGTGTGCCCGGGTGCTGATGGTGGTGCCGGAGGCGACGTGGTCGGCGAAGAGCGGGTCGGCGTGCGCGGCGGCCGAGGAGACCCACACCGGGTCGCCGGCCCGGATCGTGTAGTTGCCGAGCGGGGTGTCCTCGGCGGCGAAGCGCGGGACGAAGTTCACCAGGGGCGGCTTGCGCATGACGGACCGGTTCATGGCCTCCCTGACCATCCCGGCGGACAGACTGGCGCGCACGCTGCCCTCGCCCGAGATGACCTCCACGACGGTGTTGGAGATGAGGATGCCGACGTGGTCGGAGGTCATGCCGAGCAGCATGAACAGCTCGCGGGCCAGCTGGTCCAGCGACAGGTCGGGGTGCGCGGCCAGCAGGTAGGAGGGGAAGTCGTCGCCCGGCTTCTCCAGCTTCGTCGCGGCCAGTTCCGCCAGCGTCGCCAGCAGGCGCTCCAGTGCGGCCTCCGCGTCCGGGCCGGCGTCGAGGACGCGCCACATGTCCATCAGGGCGTCGTCGCCCTGCGAGCCGGGGAAGCCGAGCAGGTGGCTGGCCACCATCAGCGGCAGCGGCCGGGAGAACTGCGCGGACAGGTCCGCCACGCCCGTCTTCCCGCCCTGCCCGACCAGGGTGATCAGCTCGTCGGCGTAGGCGGTGACGGCGGCCTTGAGGCGCTTGGCCTGGGGGTGGCGCGGGTCCTGGAACGGCTTGAGGGCCACGTCCCAGGCCGTGCGCAGCGGCCGGTAGCCGGGGCCGCCCTGGATCAGGATGTGGTTGACCTCCAGGGACGGGCCGAGCGGCCAGTCGGCCGGCACCCGGCCCTCGGAGCGGGCCCGCCAGTTCTCCAGCCCCTTCGGGAAGCCGTCGTTGTCCTGGAGAACCTGGAGCGCCTCGCGGTAGCCGAGGACCAGCCAGGCGGGTACGCCGAGCAGGTCGACCGGCGCGACGGGGCCGTGCTGCTGCCTCAGCCGCTCGTACACGAGCGCGGGGCGCGTCTCGTAGTCACGGGTCAGCAACGGTTCGGGACTCAGCGCCTCCAGCCGTGTGTCGTCCAGGTCCACTGATCCGCCGTCACCCCACTGGGAGTCCATCGTCCTGCCACCCTCCGACACGCCCTGTACCGGCACACCATCAGTCGGTAGCCGGAAACGTGGGGACCCTACCCCAGGGGCAACCGGCGGGTAACGACGGGGGGGTGGGGTCACGCGGGGGTGATCCGGCCCGGCCCGTGGATCAGGCGGCGGTGTAACCGAGTTGGCGCCGCATGTAGGGCGTCATGAGGGTCTTCGCCTTGGCCATGACCGTGGTGCGGCTGCCGAGGACCGCGGACTCGCCGCCCGGTACGGGCAGCACGGTCAGTCCGTCGGCCGGGCCGAACGGCACGATGAGCGGGGTGCGCTGGACCGGCCGGTAGAAGCGCGGTTCCTTGCGGTGCTTGCCAGAACTCTGCAAGTAGGCGCGGATGTTGTGGGCGGCGATGTCGGCCTGGGCGAGGGCGGCGGGGGTGATCTTGAGTTCGCTGACGTCGTTCACGTCGCCGACGGCGAACACGTCCAGCCTGCCCTCCACCCGGAGCGTCCGGTCGACCTTGACGTGTCCGTCCCGGTTCAGCCAGTCGCCGTGTCCGGCGAGGCGGAGCCAGAGCGTGTTGGGTGTGGTGCCCGTCGCCCAGAAGGACAGGTCGGCCTCGATGACGGTGCCGCGGCCGTCGCGGTAGGTGCCGAAGTCGTTGCCGGGCGACATGAACGAGTCGAGCCGGACCTCGATGTCATGGGCCTCCAGCCACGCCAGGGCCTTGCGCCCCGGCCGCGCGCTGCCCGTGGCGTCGAGCAGGGCCGGTCCGGAGTGGGCGAGTGTGACGCGGGCGTCCGGCCGGGCGAGGCGGATCTCGGCGCTGAGTTCGACGCCGCCGGGGCCGCCGCCGACGACGAGGACGTGCTCGGCCGTGGCGATGTTGCGCTGGTGCTCGGCGAACGATTTGGCCGCCTCGTCGACGGTGGTGCCCAGGAAGCGGGCCGGCTCCGGATAGTCGGCGCCGGTGGCGATCACGACCACGTCGTAGGGCAGCCGCTCGCCCGTGGCGAGGACGACCTGCCGCTCGGCGGTGTCGATGCGGACGGCCTTGCCGGGGACCACGCGGCCGCGCCGCAGCAGCCGGTCGTACGGGATGAAGGGCGTGTGCGTCCACTCGGGGCGCACCCCCGCGCGCAGGGAGGCGACGCGGTGGAAGAAGACCTCCTTGCGGTCCACCAGCGTGACCCGGGCCGTCGTGTCCAGCCGCCTCGCCAGCCGGACGCCGCCATAGCCGCCGCCGATCACCACTACGTCGCCGTCGTACACGCCCGGTCTCCTGTGCCTGTGGGGGGTGCGAGAGCCGCCGCGGAACGGGCCCCGCTCGGATCGACCCCCGGCGGCCACTCGACTGACGGTGAGATTAGCGCTTGAAACTTAAAGGGATCCTGGGGTTCCGTGCATGTTCCGTGAAGAGATGGGCACCTGATCGGACGTCACCGACCCGGGCGTCCCCGGCTGGGCGTCACTTCCCCCAGATCCTCCGGTACGCCTCCCGGTAGCCCGACGGGTCCCAGGTCGTGGCGCCTTCGCTGTTGTCGGCCGTGGCGATGTGGACGGGGGCCGTGTACCCGCTGGCCGGGCGGCCGGAGAAGGCGCGGTTGAACTCGTCGACGATCTGCCAGCCCTGGAGGGACAGCGGTTCGGGCACGGTGGCGGCCTGGTACTGCCTGCTGTTGACGCGCTGGAAGGCGGACGGATCCCCGTCGCCCGCGCCGATGTTGTAGGGCGGCCCGGAGCCCTTCTCGCCGGCCGCGCGGAAGGCGGGTGCGGCGTCGGCGAAGTACAGGTCGTTGATGGCGACGGAGTGGGTCCACCGGTCCTGGAACCGGGAGAGCAGCGAGGAGATCTCCCGCGGGGTGCGGCTGCTCGCGTCCGGGATCGGGATGTTCTCGACGGAGAGCAGCCGCACTCCCCGGCACCTGGCGAGTTCCTTCCTGATCAGGTCCGACTTGTTCTTCGCGAAGGGGATCGACGCGTCGGTGATGAGCACGACCCCGGCGCGGCCGTCCGAGTCGGAGATGATCCACTGCGCGCTGATGCGGGCCACGTCCTGGACGCGGGTGGTGACGTTGGTGAAGAGGTCGGGGTCCCGGCTGGGGCCGGGTTCGGGGACCGCGTGCCAGCCGATGAGCGGGATGCGCTGCGCGTTGGCCCGGGCGGCCTGCTGTGCCGTCGAGTCGGGGTCGAAGCCGCCGATGACGATGCCCGAGGGTCTGAGGGCGACGGCCTCGCTCATGGCCGCCTGGATGCCGGCCGGGGTGCCTCCGCCGTCGATCACCCGGACGTCCCATCCGATGGCCCGCGCGGCTTCCCGCACCCCCCTCGCGGCGCCCGCGACGCCGGGATTGGTCATCGTCTGGGCGACGTAGACGATGGTCTTGCCGGACACCGCCTCGGGGCCGGTGGTGGGTCCGCCCCAGGGAATGTCGGTCCGCTCGGCGCGGGCGACGGCGGCCCGCGCCCCGGCCTGGACGTCGGGGCAGCCGCTCGGGCCCGTCGCGGTCTTGTCCGCGCCGTCCGAGGAACCGCGCTCGCAGCCGACGAGGGCGGTCGCCGTCGCCAGCAGGGCGCAGCAGACGAGCCGCGCGGTGCGGGCTCCGGGGGCGGCCTTGCGGTTGGGGTGCACGGGGGCTCCTGTGAGGGGATCGGCGCGACGGGACGGTGCCGAGGGGGTCAGGGGGGTGTGCCCGCCGTGCCGCCCTCCGGCGGCGGGGAGGAGGGAGGCGGCGAGGACGGTGGCGGGGGCGGCGCGGCTGGTGTGTCGCGGGCCGCGGCGCCGCCGCGCAGCCTGCGGCGGGCGGCGTATCCGGCGAGGCCCACGGCGATGAGCAGGGTGCCGCCGTGGAACAGCGGGACCGTCCAGAAGTCGGCGCCGAGCTGTGCGATGCCGGTGAGGCCGACGGCCAGGACGGCGACGGCGACGACGGTGCCGAGGGCGTTGGGCCGGCCCGGTTTGATCGCCGTGGAGCCGAGCAGGGCACCGACGAAGGCGGGCAGCAGGTAGTCGAGGCCGACGCTCGGGTTGCCGATCTGCTGCTGGGACGCGAGCAGCACACCGGCGAAGCCGACGATCAGTCCCGAGGCGGCGAAGGCGTAGACGGTGTAGGTGCGGGTCGGGATGCCGACGAGGTCGGCCGCGCGCGGGTTCGATCCGACGACGTACAGGTACCGGCCGAGCGGCAGCCGCTCCAGCACCAGCCAGAGGACTCCGGCGAGGGCGAGCACGTAGAAGGCGGGGACCGGGAGGCCGAGGAACGTGGAGTCGTAGAGGTCGGTGAACGCGGGCGGGAGGCCCTGCGGGCCGGGGACGATCCGGCTGCCGTCGGTGATCCAGCCGGTCACGGCGTACATCATGCTGCCGGTGCCGAGGGTGGCGATGAAGGAGTCGATCCGGCCGAACTCGACGATGACGCCGTTGAGGACGCCCACGACCAGGCCTCCGGCGAGCACGGTGAGGCAGGCGAGCGGCCAGGGCCAGCCCGCGTTGACGACGAGCTGCATCACCATGACGTGGGCCAGTCCGAGGCCGTAGCCGATGGAGAGGTCGAACGCGCCGGTGACGATGGGCACCATGGCGGCCAGTGCGAGGACGGCCGGGATCGACTGGTTGGACAGGATCGAGTCGACGGTGTCCAGCGTGGGGAAGGTGTCCGGCAGGGTGAGGGAGAAGACCAGGTAGAGCAGGGCGGTGAGGGCGAGCAGGCCGTAGGCGCCGATGCGGTTCCCGCCGGGGGCGCGCCTGCGCGCGGGGCGGGGCGGGGAGGGGGAGGGCGGCTCGGTCATGGGTTCGTCGCGGCCGTGAGCGGGGGCATGGCCGAGGCGGCCCGGGTGAGCCCGGTGACGGTGAGGGCGCCGCCGCTCAGTTCGGCCGTCACGGACCCGCGGACGAAGACCAGGGTGCGTCCGCACACGCTCGCGACCTCCTCGAAGTCGGTGGACAGGAGCAGCACCGCGAGGCCCGCCGACAGCGCCTCGTCGAGCAGGCGGTGGATCGCGGCCTTGGCGCCGACGTCCACGCTCGCGGTCGGCTCCTCGAGGATCAGCAGCCGCAGCTCCGTCCGCAGCCAGCGGCCGATCATGACCTTCTGCTGGTTGCCGCCGGAGAGCGTGGCGATGGGGGCCTCGCTGTCGCGGGGGCGCACCGAGAACCGGTCGATGAGGGCGGCGGCTTCGGAGCGTTCGTTCCGGGGACCGATCCAGCGCGGCGCCCGCCGTCCTCCCGCGCGGGGATTGGCCAGGAGGTTCTCCCGTACGGTCAGTTCGGCGAGACAGCCCTCCCGCAGCCGGTCCCCCGGTACGAAGCCGACGCCACGGGCGACGGCCTCCGCGACCGAGCGGGGCTGATACGGCCGCCCGTGCAGCACGGCCCGCCCCCCGACGAGCGGCCGGGCCCCGGCCAGGGCACGTCCCAGGTCCGTGTGCCCGGCATCCGAGAGCCCGACCAGCCCCAGAACCTCTCCGGCGGCCACTTCCAGGCTGACGGGCCCGGCCAGGGGAGTGCGTACGGAGTCGAGGGCCAGGACGGGTGGTGTGGCTGCCGGGGGCGTGGCCGGGTGGGCGGTGGCCGGAGGGGTGGCAGGGTGGTCGGCAGCCGGAGTGCGGGCCGAGCGGGCAGCGGCCGGAGTGCCGACGGGGCCATCGGCAGGCGAGGGCCGGGCGGGGCGGGTGGAAAGCGGGGTGCTCTCCTCGCCGACGATGTCGTGGACCAGTCGGGCTGGGCTATGGCCGGCGAGGCGGCCGTGGCTGACCAGGCGGCCGTCGCGCAGGACGGCGAAGGTGTCGGCGACCTGGTACACCTCGTCCAGGCGGTGGCTGACGTAGAGGATCGCGTGGCCGCGGTCGCGCAGGTCGTGCAGGACGCCGAAGAGCCGGGCGCTGTCCGCGGCGGGCAGACGGGCGGTCGGCTCGTCGAGGACGATGAGCTTCGCGTGGGCCGCCAGGGCCCTGGCGATGGCGACGAGCGAGCGCTCGGCCGGTGCGAGGCCGGAGACCGGCGCGTCGGGGTCGAGGTGCCCGGCGACGATCCGCAGCGCGTCGACGCAGCGCTCACGGGTGCGCCGCCAGGAGACCAGCCCGGTGCGGCGGGCGTATCCGTTGGTCAGAGCGATGTTCTCGGCGACCGTCATCCACTCCACGAGCCCGAGGTCCTGGTGGATGAAGGACATGCTCCCGGACGCGGCCGGACTGCCGAGGGGCATGCCGTCCACGGTGATCTGTCCGGTGTCGGCGGGGTGGACACCGGCGAGGATCTTGATGAGCGTGGACTTGCCGGCGCCGTTGGGCCCGAGCAGGGCGAGCACGCTGCCGGCGTGGACGTCGAGGTCGACCCCGGCCAGCGCGACGGTCCCGCCGAACCGCTTGCCGAGCCCGCGGATACGGACCAGGGGCTCCGGCCCGAAGGGTGAAGCCGCCTTCACCGGCGTGTCAGGAGCGTCGCGCACCCGATCAAATTACAGCATTTCGGGCATCTTTCGGCCGCTGTGACTCCCACGCGGGTCGGCGGACGCCTCACGCGGCGTCGAGCCCGCACTCGGCCCAGATGACCTTGCCCTCGGGGAGGTAGCGCGTGCCCCAGCTCTGCGAGAGCTGCGCGACGAGGAACAGGCCGCGTCCGCCCTCGTCGGTGCTGGCCGCCCGGCGCAGATGGGGGGCGGTGTTGCTGACGTCGGAGACCTCGCAGATCAGCGTGCGCCCGTACAGCAGCCGGACCCGGATGGGCCCGGTGCCGTGCCGGACGGCGTTGGTGATCAGCTCGCTGAGGATCAGTTCCGCGGCGAACGCGGTCTCGTCGAGCCCCCAGTCGGCCATGCGGCGCATGGCCAAGGCCCGGACCTCGCCGACGAGCGCCGGGTCGGCGGGCAGCTCCCAGGCGGCGATGCGGCCGGGGTCCAGCGCGTGCACGCGGGCGACGAGCAGGGCGATGTCGTCGTGGGGGTGCGCGGGCGCCACGGTGTCCAGGACCGCCTGGCAGGTCTCCTCGGGCGCCCGCTCCGGGTGGGCCAGGGCCACGCGCAACTGCTCCAGCACCTCGTCGACGTCGCGGTGGCGGTCCTCGATGAGTCCGTCGGTGTAGAGCACCAGCTGACTGCCCTCGGGGACGTCGATCTCGACGGTGTCGAAGGGCAGTCCTCCGAGACCGAGCGGGGGCCCGGCCGGGAGGTCTGGGTAGGACACGGTGCCGTCGGGGCGGACGAGAGCGGGCGGCGGGTGACCGGCGCGCGCCATGAGGCACCGCTGCTCGGTCGGGTCGTAGACGGCGTACAGACAGGTCGCGCCGATGACGCCGGCGCCCTTGCCGTCGGGGTCCTCCCGGTCCAGGCGGCCCACGAGGTTGTCCAGGTGGGTGAGGACCTCGTCCGGGGAGAAGTCGAGTTCGGCGAAGCTGCGCGCCGCCGTGCGCAGCCGGCCCATGGTGGCCGCGGAGAGCATGCCGTGGCCGACGACGTCGCCGACGAGGAGCCCGACGCGGGTGCCGGAGAGGGGGATGACGTCGTACCAGTCCCCGCCCACGTCGGATTCGGCGGGCAGATAGCGGTGGGCGACCTCGACGGCGTCCTGGTCGGGCAGACCGTGCGGGAGGAGTCTGCGCTGGAGGGCCAGGACCATGGCGCGTTCGTGGGTGTAGCGCCGGGCGTTGTCGATGGACAGGGCGGCGCGGGCGGCGAGTTCCTGGGCCAGTGAACGGTCGTCGTCCCCGAAGGCGCTCCCGGCGCGGTAGAAGCTGGCGATGCCCAGGACGACACCGCGGGCGACCAGGGGCACCGCGATGAGGGAGCGGACGTGGGCGAGCAGGCGCGCCGTGTGCTCGGGGTCCTGGGCGAGCCAGCCCGCGGCGGCCTCCAGGTCCGGTTCCAGTACCGCCTCACCCGTGGTCAGGCAGCGCAGCTGGGGCGCGGTCGGGCCGAAGTCGATGCGCTTGCCGGGCGGTGTGAAGGGCAGGCCCTCGCGGACGCCGTGCAGCACCGTGCGGCGCAGGTCGGCGAGGGGGTCGGCGGACTCCTCGCCGCGCAGGACGGCGTCGGGCAGGTCGATGGTGACGAAGTCGGCCAGGCGCGGGACCGCCGTCTCGGCCAGTTCCTCGGCGGTGCGACGCACGTCCAGGGTGGTGCCGATGCGGGCGCTGGCCTCGGACAGCAGCTCCAGGCGCCGGCGCGCGGCCAGGGCGTAGGCCCCGACGTGCGGCTCGCCCACCATGACGAGCCCCCGGGCCGGGAACGGCGAGCCGGTGCGGTCGTCCGCGGTGCCCCTGCCGCCGTACGGCGCGTCCCCACCGCCGTCGGCCGCGTCGTCCGTACCGCCCTCAACCACACTCCTGCCGCTGTCGGCCCCGCCGCCGTACAGCGCCTCCCCACCGCCGTCGACCACGCCCCTGCCGCCGCCCGCGGCGTCCGTGCCGACTTCGGCCTCACCCCTGTCGGCGTCGGCCCGGCCGCCGTCACCGACCGCCGCACCCACGCCGCCGTCCGCCCCGTCCCCGCCGCCGTCCACCCCGCCCCCGTCGCCGTCCGCCACACCCGTACCGCCACCGGGCACCCCCACGCCCCGGCGGCCGCCGGGAGCGACGGCCGGGGCGGACGCGGCGGCGAGATATCCGGACGGCAGGGTGATCGACTGCGGGGCGGGCCATGGGCCGGCCGAGAGGGCGGCCAGGTCCGGCGGCTCGTCCGCCTGGTGCGGGAGGACCAGGGACTCCCCTGCCGAGGCGCCCGGCAGCACCGCCTCGACGGCGAAGCCCCGCACTCCGGAGGCGCTCGTCATCGGGCGGCTCACCAGCGTCACCCGCCGGCCGCCGGGCAGGGCCACGTCGACGGCGGCCCGCTGCCCGCGTGAGATCAGCTCGGCGGCCTTCTCCCTCAGGACCTCCTGGTCACGCGGGGGGAACTCGTCGGCCAGTACGTCCAGGGCGATGCCGCTGTGCAGGCCGGCCCCGCCCCCGGTGGCCAGGTACGTGCGCAGCAGGGCGCGCTCGTGCGCGGAGCTCTGCCCCAGCAGCCGCCGCTCGATGTTCTCGGCCGCCCGGCGGATCGCCGCACCCAGCGCGGGCTGTTCGAAACTGCGTGGATAGCCGAAGCACAGGACGCCCTCGATCCGTCCGCTGAGCGGGTCGCGGACGGGCATCGCGACGCACGCGCTGCCCTGGGAGCGTTCCGCGAAGTGCTCGGCGCCGTAGACGCGGATGAGCTGCCGCTCGGCCAGGGCGAGGCCGATGCCGTTGGTGCCGGCGACCTGCTCGGCGAACACGAACCCCGGCACCCGCTGGATCGCCGGGAGGTTCCTGGCCATCGCCGGATCCCCGAACCGGCGCAGGAGGACCGTCCCGTTCGCGTCGGCGACCGAGATGTTGACCTGGCTGCCGGAGAACGCGTCCTGGAGCCGGTCGAGCACCGGCACGGCCGCGCGGACGATACGGCCCCCGGGGTCGAAGTCCTCCCGGTAGGGCAGGTCGGTCTGGTCCGGTGACAGGCCGAGGGAGCGGCTGCGCCGCCACGAGTTCAGGATGGACGTCCGGACACCACTGGCGACGGGCTGTCCCTCGAGAAACCGCTCGCGAAGACGGGCGGGCCCCGTGCCGTCCGTCGCACGTCCCGCCGGCTTGGGTTCCTCGCCGGACCGAACCACGCTTCGCCTCGCTTGCGCCCGCGATCATCCGCTGCTCGGAAGAGAATCTGGCATTGACGAGGATACGGGCATTACGGGCACGCGTCACGGTGCTCCAGAGCCGTTCGCGCACCGGGCACGGAGCTACGCGCGGAGCGGAGCG
The DNA here is from genome assembly GCF_044458845.1 of Streptomyces sp. NPDC050416. Lineage (NCBI taxonomy): Bacteria > Bacillati > Actinomycetota > Actinomycetes > Kitasatosporales > Streptomycetaceae > Streptomyces > Streptomyces sp. NPDC050416. The sequence continues at coordinate 253,415 of NZ_JBITII010000011.1, read as the reverse complement.
CATCATCCCAGGAAACTCAGCCGCACCTTCCGTTCCGGGTTGTCCTTGTTCGTGTCCACGAGGCACACCGACTGCCATGTCCCGAGCTCCAGCCGGCCGCCCAGCACGGGCAGGGTCGCGTGCGGCGGGACGAGGGCCGGCAGGACGTGGTCGCGGCCGTGGCCGGGACTGCCGTGCCGGTGCTGCCAGCGGTCGTCGGCGGGCAGCAGCGTGTGCAGTGCGGCCAGGAGGTCGTCGTCGCTGCCGGCACCGGTCTCGAGAACGGCGATTCCGGCCGTCGCGTGCGGGACGAAGACATTGAGGAGGCCGTCACGCCCGGCCGCCGCCTCCCGCAGGAAGGACTCGCAGTCGCCGGTGATGTCGACGACCCGCTCCGTGGAACCGGTGCGGACGTTCAGAACTCGGGTGGTGAAGACATCTGACATGCTTCCCATCCTGACGTACACGTCCGTCTTCCCCTGATGACCCCCGCCCGGTGACGGTACCGGCGTCCACTGGACGAGACGCCCGTTGACCGTGCGCATGCCACCTGAGTAGGTTCAGCCGCATGTTGCGTTCAGCCCTGCTCACCACGCGCGGTCACATCGACCTGCTGCGGGTGGCCTCCGCCGCGTGTCGCCGCGGCCGCTGACGCCCTTCCTCTCCTCACTTCCGGGTTCCCTCGCCCTGGTTCCGCCTGCCCGCTGAGCGCACCTGCTCCCGTCGGTGCGGCGGCGGCGAGGCGCGCCTTCTCCCGCCCTCGCTCTCCCCCCGTGGAGTCCTCATGAGCATCAGCCATGCCCCACCCAGGTCACCGAAACCCGATATTTCGCCTATATCGGCTCCTGACCTCGACCTCCAGCCCCTCGTCCCCACCTCCTCCCGCCGCACCCGCGTCCCCCGCTGGCTGCGCCGCACCACCGGCCCGGTCCTGCTGCTGGTGCTGTGGCAACTCCTCAGCAGCACAGGCGCGTTGCAGGCGGACGTGCTCGCCTCACCCGGCCGTATCGCCCAGGTCGCCGGGGACATGGTGGCCGACGGCTCACTGCCCGCGGCCATGGGCACCTCGCTTCAGCGGGTCGCGGCCGGCCTGCTGCTCGGCCTGGTCGTCGGTACCGGACTGGCCCTGCTGTCGGGCCTGTTCCGGATCGGCGAGGACCTGGTGGACGCGCCCGTGCAGATGCTGCGGACCGTGCCGTTCGTGGGGCTCATCCCGCTGTTCATCATCTGGTTCGGCATCGGCGAGGCCCCCAAGGTCGCCATCATCACGCTCGGCGTGACCTTCCCGCTCTACCTCAACGTCTACGCCGGAATCCGCGGTGTGGACGCCCAGTTGATCGAGGCCGGGGAGTCCCTCGGACTGTCCCGGTGGGGACTCGTCCGGCACGTCGTCCTCCCGGGTGCGCTGCCGAACGCCATGACCGGTCTGCGCTACTCGCTCGGCATCGCCTGGCTCGCGCTGGTCTTCGCCGAGCAGGTCAACGCCGACTCCGGCATCGGGTTCCTCATGGTGCAGGCGCGGGACTTCCTGCGGACCGACGTGATCGTGGTCTGCCTGGTCGTCTACGCCTTCCTCGGCCTGCTCGCCGACTTCATCGTCCGCTCTCTCGAAAGGGTGCTGCTGCAATGGCGACCGACGTTCACCGGCCGGTGACCCCCCAGGCGGTCCATGTCGAGGGGCTCACGCGGGCCTTCGACGGCCGTGCCGTCATCGACGATCTGCGACTGGGCGTCCGGCCGGGCGAGTTCGTGGCCCTGCTCGGGCGCAGCGGCTGCGGCAAGTCGACGCTGCTGCGCATCCTCGCCGGGCTCGACCGCGACATCGAGGGCACCGTCCTGGTGCCGCGCCGCAAGGCCGTCGCCTTCCAGGCGCCCCGGCTGATGCCGTGGAAGAGGGTGTGGCGCAACGTCCTGCTCGGCCTGCCCGGCAAGCCCGAACGCGCCGTCGCCGAGCAGGCCCTCGACGAGGTCGGCCTCGGCCACCGCTCGGCCGCCTGGCCCAAGACCCTCTCCGGTGGCGAGGCCCAACGCGCTTCGCTCGCCCGCGCGTTGGTGCGCGAACCCGATCTGCTGCTGCTCGACGAGCCGTTCGGTGCGCTCGACGCCCTCACCCGCATCAAGGCCCAGCGGCTCGTGGGCGAGTTGTGGCAGCGCCGGGGCTGCGCGGTGCTCCTCGTCACCCACGACGTGGAGGAGGCCGTGCTGCTCGCCGACCGCGTCCTGGTGATGGACGGCGGCGTCATCGCCCACGAGCAGCGCGTCGACCTCGACCGTCCCCGCGACATCACCGACCCGCGCTTCGCGGCACTGCGCGCCGGCCTCCTCGAACGCCTCGGCGTCGAGGCGACGGCCGCCGAAGCCGCCTGAAGTCCTTCACGCACGACCCAGACGAACGGAACCGCCATGCGACGACGCCTCGCCCCCGCCGCCCTGCTCCTCCCCCTCACCCTGCTGCTCACCGCCTGCGGCGGGAACTCGGCCGCCAGTACGTCGGACGGCGGCACCGACGGCCACGGCCCCGTCACGATCAACGTCGGTGACCAGAAGGGAGGTTCGGAGGCCATCCTGCGGGCCGCGGGGGAACTGAAGAACCTCGACTACAAGATCAAGTGGTCGACGTTCACCTCCGGCCCGCCGCTGCTGGAGGCCGTGAACGCCAAAGCCGTCGACATCGGCGGCGTCGGCAACACCCCGCCGGTGTTCGCGGCCGGGGCGGGTTCGAAGATCAAGGTCGTGGCCGCGTGGCACGGCACGTCCAAGGGCGACGCCATCCTCGTGCCGAACGACTCGCCCTTGAGGAACCCCACGCAGCTCAAGGGCAGGTCGATCGCCGTCGCCCAGGGATCCTCCGCTCACTTCCAGCTGATCGCGTCCCTGAAGAAGGCCGGGCTGAAGCCGAGTGACGTCAAGGTCAAGTACCTCCAGCCGGCCGACGCGCTCGCCGCGTTCACCGCCGGCAAGGTCGACGCGTGGGCGGTGTGGGACCCGTACACCTCGCAGGTGCTGAAGGGCGAGCAGGGCCGCGTCCTGACCGACGGTGACGGCGTGACCAATGGGCTCACCTTCCAGGTCGCGGCACCGGACGCGCTGAAGGACAAGAAGAAGGCCGCCGCCGTCAAGGACTATCTGGAGCGGCTGCGGCGCGCCTACCGGTGGGTGTACGACCACGAGGAGGAGTGGGCGAAGGTCTGGGCGAAGGACACCGGGCTCCCCGAGGATGTGGCACTCGCGGCGGTGAAGCGCACCTACACCACCCGGGTCGAGGTCGCCGTCGACAAGCGGCTGATCGCCTCCGAGCAGGAGATCGCCGACACGTTCACGGCGTTGAAGCTCATCCCGCGCAAGGTCGACTTCGCCGAGTTCACCGACACCCGGTTCAACGGCGGCCTGCCGCCGTCGACGACCGCACCCCGCCCTGCCACCGGGTCGTGAGCCGGCCCGCCGGGTCCCCCGCCGCCCGGGCGGGGGACCCGTGCCGTCACGGCCGGGTGGCGGCCGAGCCGTCGTAGACGTTGCCGGGGGTCACGACCGCGGTGATCGCGCGGGCGAGCAGGGTGGACGGCTCCTGGCCCCCGGACAGGACGTCCGTGGAGCGTGATCACCAGGGTGGCCCGCTGCGAGGGCCGGTGGACGGTCACGGTCTCGTAACCCGGGATCGAGCCGTTGTGCCCGATCCAGCCGTTGGTCTCGAGGATGCCGGGGCCGTAGGTGGTGCCGGGGTAGCCCGTCGGCAGCGTCCTGAGCCGCTGTGCCTGGGTCTCGGGGCTGAGCAGCTCGCCGGTGGCGACGACCTTCGCCCAGCGGCGCAGCTCGTGCAGGTCCGAGATCATGGCCCCGGCCGCCCAGGCCCAGCCGGGATTCCAGTTCGTGACGTCCTCGACCTCGCCGCTGAGCGTCTGGTCGGTGTAGCCGCGCGGGCCGTCCCCCGGGAAGATCCACGGACCAGGCACGGTTGGTAGAAGCGTGAACAACACACGCGAGGTCGAGGTAGTCGTCATAGGCGCCGGTCAGGCCGGTCTGGCCGGCGCCTATCACCTGCGGCGATCCGGTTTCGAGCCGGACCGCGACTTCGTCGTGCTGGACCACTCCCCCGGCCCCGGCGGCGCCTGGCAGTTCCGCTGGCCGTCGCTGACGTACGGCAAGGTGCACGGGATGCACGCGCTGCCGGGCATGGAGCTCACGGACGCTGATCCGGCGCGGCCGTCGGCCGAGGTGATCAGCGACTACTTCGACCGGTACGAGAAGGCCTTCGACCTGCGGGTGCGGCGCCCCGTCGACGTGCGGGCCGTGCGCGAGGGGCCCGGCGGGCGACTGCTGGTGGAGACCTCGCAGGGCGTGTGGGCGGCGCGGGCGCTGATCAACGCGACCGGCACCTGGGACCGGCCGTTCTGGCCGCGCTATCCGGGCCAGGAGACCTTCCGGGGGCGGCAGTTGCACACCGCGCAGTACCCCGGGCCGGAGGAGTTCGCCGGGCAGCGGGTGGTCGTGGTGGGCGGCGGCGCCTCGGGCACGCAGCACCTGCTGGAGATCGCCTCGTACGCGGCGGCCACCACCTGGGTGACCCGGCGTCCGCCGGTCTTCCGTGAGGGCCCGTTCGACGAGGACGCGGGCCGGGCGGCCGTCGCGCTCGTCGAGGAACGGGTACGGCAGGGGCTGCCTCCCATGAGTGTCGTCTCGGTCACCGGACTGCCGCTCAACGACGCGATCCGCCAGGGCATCAAGGACGGAGTGCTCGACCGGCAGCCGATGTTCGACCGCGTCACGCCCACGGGAGTGGACTGGCAGGACGGGCGGCACGTCGACGCCGACGTCATCCTCTGGGCCACCGGCTTCCGCCCGGCCATCGACCACCTCGCCCCGCTCCGGCTGCGCGCCCCGGGCGGCGGCATCCGCATGGAGGGCACGCACGCGGCCTCCGACCCCCGCATCCATCTGGTCGGCTACGGCCCGTCGGCCAGCACCATCGGCGCCAACCGCGCCGGCCGCGCGGCCGTCCGTGACATCAGGCGGCTGCTGGCGCGGGAGCCGGTCGCCGCGTGAGGCCCGGGCGGGTCATCCGGCCGCCCGGGCGCCGTCCTTCTTCTGCTGCGCGTTGAACTCCGCGACGTTCCGCTGGTGTTCGGCGTAGTCCGCGGTGAAGCGGGTGTCGCCCGGGCGGACCGTGACGAAGTACAGCCAGTCGCCCGGGGTCGGGTTGATGGCGGCGCGCATGGCCTCCTCGCCGGGGTTGTCGATGGGGGTGGGGGGCAGGCCCATGCGCTGGTACGAGTTGTAGGGGCTGTCGATGCGGGTGTCGCTCGGCGTGGTGCGCAGGGTTGAGCGGCCGAGCGCGTAGTTGATGGTGGAGTCCATCTGCAGCGGCATGCCGCGCTCGAGGCGGTTGAAGACGACCCGGGCGACCTTGCCCATGTCGGCCTTGGTGGCCGCCTCCGCCTGGACGATACTCGCGATGGTGACGGCCTGGTAGACGTTCATGGCGTTGCGCTGCGCTCCCGCGGCGATGGGCGCGCCGTTGAACTTCTCGTTCGCGGTGTCGACCATCAGCGCGAGGAGCTTCTCCGGGGTCGTCTTCTCCTGGAGCGGATAGACCGCCGGGAAGAGGTAGCCCTCGGGGTTGCCCTCGGCGTCGTTCGGCAGTTTGAGGGCGGCCTTCGCCAGGGACTTCTTCGTGCTGCCGGGAGGCAGGGCGAGGGCCTTGTCGACGGCGGCGTAGACCTGGCTCGCGCGCCAGCCCTCCGGGACCACCAGGGTCGTGGGCCGGGCGTCCTCCTCGGGCCCCAGGGTCAGCAGCGGCACCGCCACGGCGGTACCGACCACGACGGCTCCGGTCGCGACGAGGGCGATACGGCCCCGGCGCGTCAGTCGAATCGTGCTCCGTGGCGGAGTGTTCTTCTGCATGCGGGCACGGTAACCCGCATATCGTCATAAACCCGGCATATTTTCATCTTGTCGGTTCCAGTTGGGCGTCCCGGCGTACGAGCGCCGCGTATCGGCCGTGCCGCTCCAGCAGTTCCTCGTGCGTGCCGAGTTCGACGGCACGCCCCGAGTCGAGGACCACGATCTGGTCGGCGCCCCGGACCGTGGACAGCCGGTGGGCGATGGTGAGCGTGGTGCGGTTCGCCGACAGCGCGTCGATGGCGTCCTGCACGGCCGCCTCGGTCCGGGTGTCCAGGGCGCTGGTGGCCTCGTCGAGGATGAGGACCGGCGGGTCGCGCAGGATCGTGCGGGCGATGGCCAGGCGCTGCTTCTCGCCGCCGGAGAAGCGGTGGCCGCGCTCACCGACAACCGTGTCGTAGCCGTCGGGCAGGGACGCGATGTGGTCGTGGATCTGCGCCGCCTTCGCCGCCTGGTGCAGCTCCTCGTCGGTGGCGTCGGGCTTGGCGAAGCGCAGGTTGTCGGCGACCGAGGCGTGGAAGAGGTACGTCTCCTGCGAGACGACGCCGACGGCGCGCGCCAGGGTGTCGAAGTCGAGATCGCGGACGTCGACCCCGTCGAGGGTGACGCGGCCGCCCGTCACGTCGTAGAGGCGGGGCACCAGGTAGCCGAGCGTGGACTTGCCGGCGCCGGTCGGGCCGACGACGGCGAGGCTGCCGCCGGCCGGGACGGTGAGGTCGATGCCGTCGAGGACGGGGCCGTCCTTGTCGTCGTAGCCGAAGGAGACCTTCTCGAAGCGGACCTCGCCCTTGACCCGGTCGAGGTGGACCGGGTCCGCGCGCTCGGTGATGTCGATCGGCAGGTCGAGGTACTCGAAGATGCGCTGGAAGAGGGCGAGCGAGGTCTGGATCTGCACTCCCGTCGACAGCAGGCTCACGGCCGGGCGGAACAGGCCCTGCTGGAGCGAGACGAAGGCGACGATCGTGCCGAGGGAGACCTCGGGGCCGCCCAGCTGGAGGGCCATGCCGGCGGTCCAGTAGATGACGGCAGGCAGGGCCGCCATGACGATCGTGATGACGGCCATGCGCCAGCGGCCGGCCATGTTCGAGCGCACTTCCAGGTCGACGAGTTCCTCGGATTCGTCGGCGAAGGACTTGGTCAGCGAGTCGGAGCGGCCCATCGTGCGGCCGAGCAGGATGCCGCTGACGGAGAGCGACTCGGTGACCGTGGCGGCCATGGCGGCCATCTGCTTCTGGCGCTGGGTGGTGATCTTCCGGCGTTCGTTGCCGACGCGGCGGCTGATCCATACGAACACCGGCAGCAACAGCAGCGAGACGACGGTCAGGCGCCAGTCGAGGACGACCATCGCGACGATCGTGGCGACGACACTGGTGAGGTTGGAGACCAGGGACGTCGCGGTGGAGGTGACCGTGGCCTGCATGCCGCCGATGTCGTTGGCGATGCGGGACTGCACCTCGCCCGTGCGCGTGCGCGTGAAGAAGGCGAGGGACATGCGCTGGAGCCGGCCGTAGACAGCGGTGCGCAGGTCGTGCATGACGCGCTGGCCGACCGTGGTTGAGATCAGCGTCTGGAGAACACCGAAGACGCTGGTGAGGACGGCGCTGAGGATCATGCCGAGGGCGAGCAGGCTGAGCAGGCCGGTGCGCCCCTGCGGGATCGCGACGTCGAGGATCTCCTTCAGCAGGAAGGGCGTGGCGACCGAGACCAGCGACGCGGCGCCGACCAGCAGGCCGACGACCGCGAGGCGGCCCCGGTAGGGGCGGAAGAGCCTGAGGATGCGGCGGACCTGCCGGGGTTGTTCCTTCGCGTCGGCGGGTGCGCTCCAGGGGGCTTCATGGTCGGGATGCATGGGCTCCTTCGAGAGGGCGATACGGGCGGCGGTACGGGGCGGGGTGAGGGCGGCGGATCGGATCGTAGCTCATTGTTACCTATACTCACAATGAACATCATCCTGATATTGTTCCCGCATGACCTCCCCCGATTCCGACGGCCTGCTCGCCGAGCAGTTGCTGCGGCTCACCCGCCGGGTGCACCGCATCCAGAAGCACCACCTGGAGCAGCGCGACCTCGGCATCACACCGGCCCAGTCCCGGCTGCTGCGCACCCTCGCGCACTGGGGTTCGCCGCCGCGGATGGCCGACCTGGCCGAGCGCCTTGAGGTGGTGCCGCGGGCCGTGACGACGCTGGTCGACGGGCTGGAGGCGAGCGGCAAGGTGCGGCGGGTCCCGGACCCGGCGAACCGGCGGGTGATCCGCATCGAGCTCACGGACGACGGCCGCAAGGCGCTGGGCGAACTGCGGGCGGCGCGCAGGTCGGCCGCGGAGGAGATCCTCGCGCCGCTGACGGAGCAGCAGCGTGCGGCGCTGGGAGGGCTGCTGGACACGCTGATCGACGGGACGCCGGTGAGGTCCTGCTGAGGCCCGGGATGGGCGGCCCAGGGGTGTCCGGCGGTGCATGCCGCAGGCGCGGGGCCTGGTGCACCGATCCCCGTCGATCAGGCCTCGCCCATTTCCCGCGACCCTGACCAGGCGGACCGCCCCTAGACTCCCGCCATGATCGCCGACCTGCAGTGCGTGGTGCTGGACTGCCCCGATCCATCGGAACTCGCCGGCTTCTACCGGTCGATCCTCGGCGGTGCCGTCAACCAGCCGGACCGGCGGTGGTCCCTGGACGAGGACTGGGCGACGCTGCACATACCGTCCGGCTTCGTGCTGGCCTTCCAGCGGGTGGCGGATCACCGGCCGCCGCGGTGGCCGGATCCCGCCCGGCCGCAGCAGTTCCACCTGGACTTCGGCGTGGCGGACCTGGATCGCACGCAGGAGCAGGTGCCGGCCGGGGGCGCCGAGGTGCTGGACGCCGGTGCGGACGGGCGGAGCCGGCGGGTGTACGCGGACCCGGCGGGGCATCCCTTCTGCCTGGTGCGTCACTGAACACACGATGAGCCGCGGCGCCGCCCGCACTTCCCGGGCGGCGACCGCGGCTCACCCGCCTGCCGTCGTCAACTGGCGTCGGCTACGGCCTCCTTGGTCTTCTGGGCCGGAACCTCCACCGGCACGGGCCCGTCGCCGTCCTCCGGGTCCTCGGCCGTGGTTTCGCCGTCCAGCACCTCCTTGGCCCGCTCGATGTCCAGCGCGCCCTCCCAGCGGGACACCGCGAACACGGCGACGCAGTTGCCGAGCAGGTTCGTGACGACGCGCATCGAGTCCATGATGCGGTCCACGCCGAGCAGCAGGGCGACGGCTCCGGCCGGGATGGCGCCCAGGGACGAGGCCGTCGCGGACAGGGCGAGGAACGCCGAACCGGGGATGCCCGCCATGCCCTTGCTGGTCAGCATCAGCACCAGGACCACGGTGATCTGCTGGCTCAGACTGAGGTCGACGCCCACCGCCTGGGCGATGAACAGCGTGCCGATCGACAGGTAGAGCGAGGCGCCGTCGAGGTTGAAGGAGTAGCCCGTGGGCAGCACCAGACCCACCGCGTCGTCGCGGGCACCGGCCCGGCGCAGTTTCTGCATCACGCGCGGCATGACCGACTCGGTGGACGCGGTGCCGAGCGCGAGCAGCATCTCCTCGCGGATGTAGCGCAGGAACTTCCAGAGGCTGAGCCCGGTCACCAGCCGCAGGGCGACGGCGAGCAGGGCGACGAACAGCGCGGCCGCCACATAGCAGAGCACGATGAGCTTGGCGTATGTCTTCATCACGCCCAGCCCGTAGTTGCCGACCAGGTGGGCCATCGCGCCGAACACCGCGAGCGGGGCGAGCCGCATGATGAACCCGACGACCGTGAAGATCACGTCCTGCGCCTGGTCGATGGCGGGCAGGATCTTCGGCACCCGGGTGTGTCCGAGGTGCAGCAGGGCGGCGCCCACCAGGCAGGCCAGGATGAGGACTTGGAGCAGTTCGTTCTCGGCGAAGGCTCCGACGAAGCTCTCCGGCAGCGCGTTGAGGACGAACTCGGTCGTCGAGGGCAGCTGACCACCGCCCGTCGACTGGTTCACCGCGGCGGCGTCCAGCGAGGAGGGGTCGACGTTCATGCCCTTGCCGGGCCCGACGACGTTGGCGGCGACGAGGCCGATGACCAGAGCGGCCGTGGAGGCGACCTCGAACCAGATCAGGGCCTTCACCCCGATCCGGCCGAACGCCTTCAGGTCGCCGGCCTTGGCGATGCCGACGACGACCACACAGAACACCAACGGCGAGATCACCGTCTTGATGAGCCGGGTGAAACCGTCGCCGAGCGGCTGGAGAGCCGTGGCCGTGTCCGGCCACAGCTTCCCCACGAGGATTCCGAGGACGAGCGCACAGAGGACCTGCGCGAAGAGTGAGGTACGCAGGGTGCGTGCGACGCGTCGCGGCAGGGACGGTACGGACGGTGGCACGAGGCCTCCTTGGGGGACGGGACACACAGAGGCCGGAGGGGACTTCTGCGATACGGAAAGCGGTTTCCGTAGCCCGTACACTGTGGAGGCTGTCTTGATCGCGCACAAGACCGCAACGTTTCAGCCACGTAAAAGCGCCCTGAGTGGCGCATGTCACATGCGCCACACAGGCCCCTTCAGCAACGTGGGCGGTCCCCGGTGAGCACTCCCTGGGCGGTGGTCAGCGTGCGGTCGTAGCAGCCAGTCGAGCCGTACAGCCGGTAGCGCTCACGCGTCGCACCGACCGCGTGCCGCTGGTCGCGGGGCACGTTCGCCGTGTACGTGGCGTCGCCCGTGTAGGAGTCGTCGAACCTCGTCCACGCCGTACGACGGCCGCCGCGCGTCTCGACGGCCGTGGCGCGGTCGCCGAGGGCCAGCACGGTCCGCAGCCGGTCGCCCGCGCCGAGGGTCGTCGTGCCGTCCATCGTGTAGGTCCGGTCGGTGCGGGTGGCGTGGGCCGGTCCGCGTCCGTCGACGGTCACCGACTCGTCGTCGGTCCAGGTGGCCTCGAGGGCGTCGGTCGTCTCGCCGTCCGTCCAGCGGTGCTCGGAGGTGTGGGCGAGCGAACGGCCGACGGTGGTCGTGACCCGGCCGTGCGAGGTGTCGACGTATCCGGCGACGGTCAGCCGGTGGGCGCCCTCGGTGTCGACCCGGTGCTGCGAACCCGGCGTATACGACGAGGAGTTGGCGAGGTCGCTCGCCTGCTGCACGGTGAGCTTCCCGGGCACGTGGGCGCGCTGCTCGTCCTGCCAGACGAGGACGTTCACGGGGGTGCTCCAGCCGGTCTGCCCCTCGGGCACGCCGACGACCGAGACCTCGACGCGGTGCGGACGGCCGTCGTTGAGGAGCCCGGCGAAGGGGGTGAGGTCGTAGGTGATCGGCTTGATGTCGAAGGCGCGCGGGCCCGGGATCACGTACCACAGGAACGGGTTGGACCAGCCGCCGGTCCACACGGTGGGGAACGGTGCGGCGATGCCCGCGAGCCGGCCGTCCACGCGGATCTGCACCTCGCGATAGGGGCCTTGGCCCGCCTTGCAGGAGTACGGCGCCGGGTCGGGCACCGTCAGGTACCAGTACTCCTCGCAGCCGCCGCCGGAGCCGGTGGCGTACACCTCGGCGACGACGCGTTCGCTGTTGCGCGGGGTCGTGAGGGTGGTCGCGCCGTCGGTCCCCCGGTCGAGGGTGAGGACCTTGTCGGGGCTGCTCTTCCCGTCAGGACGGCCTTGGTGGAACGTCAGGGTGACCTTGACGTCGAGGACGCCCGTGTAGGTGTCGTCGACGACGTTCCCGATGAGCATCTCGACGTCCTGGCGGCCGCGGAAGGTGTCGCTGTAGCGGGTGACGTCCTTCTCCACCGACCACTCGATGCCGTCGGGCGAGGGCTGCGGTGTCGAGGTGCGGAAGATCTCGACACCGCCGACGTGCAGGTAGCCGAGCCGGTCGTACTGGCGCCCCTTGACCTTGCCGTCCAGCCGCAGTACCACCTTGCTCCAGCGGTCACCGCAGCCGGCGGGCGGGGTGTACGTGCCCCGGTACGGGGTGAAGTCACGGAACCGCGCCTGGGCGACGGTGACTTCGCACGACCTGCCGCCGGGCTTGCTGACGGGCGGGGCGGCCGTCACCGGGTCGTGCCAGTCGGTGCCGAACTCGGCGGGGACGTCGGCCGCACAGGCGGGACCGGCCCCCAGGAGGGTGCTCGCCAGGAAGGTCGCTCCGGCAAGCATGGACATGACCATCAGTCTCCTCATGGGCGGTGTTCTACGGGGAGTCCGCCGCCTTCGCAATGAGCACCGGCCCGCCGAGCCGCCCTGTTCCCAGCCCTGTCGGCCAGTTCCGTTCGGCGGGTCGAAAACCGGTTGCCTCCGACCACGTGGCGAAGCGAACCTGTCACGGTTTGCTGCCCTCGGCCGAACCCCCATCCCCCCATCCCTCGATCCCTCCATCCCCCTGACACGAGCCACTGGGACGTCATGCAGATTCAAGACCTTCCGTACCCCGACCCGGGCGTGCCGGACGTGCGTTCGGGCCCCCGATTCCTGTGGTGGCTCTTCCGGAATCAGCTGGACGGGCAGCTCAAGTCGCTGGCCTGGGGGCTGCTGCACTTCGCCTCCGTCGCCGCGCTGCCGTTCTGCGTCGGTGTCGCCGTACAGGCCGTCGTCGACCGTTCCGGCGGGCAACTCGCCCTGGCGGGCGGCCTGCTGGTGCTGGCCTGTGTCGGCAACGCCGTCGGCGACACCTTCCTGCACCGCACGGCCATCACCAACTGGATCACGGCGGCCGCCCGCGTCCAGCAGCTGCTCGCCCGCAAGGCCGCCCAGTTGGGCTCGGCGCTGACCCGGCGCGTCGCGGCCGGTGAGGTCGTGGCGGTCTCCACGGGCGACGTCGAGAAGATCGGCTGGTTCGTGGAGGCCTGGTCGCGGTTCACCGCGGCGCTCGTCACCATCGTGCTGGTCTGCGTCGCGCTGCTCGTCTACCAGCCCGCGCTCGGCGTGGTCGTCGCGGTGGGGCTGCCCGTGCTGGCGCTCGCCGTGCTGCCCCTGCTGCCTCGCGCCACCCGGCGTGCCGACGTGCAGCGCGAGAAGGCCGGACGCGCCACCGAGCTCGCCTCGGACACCGTCGCCGGACTGCGCGTGCTGCGCGGCATCGGCGGTGAGGAACTCTTCCTCGACCGCTACCGCCGCGCCTCCCAGGAGGTCCGGCACGCGGCGGTGCGCAGCGCCCGGATGTGGTCGCTGATCACCGCGATCCAGGTCCTGCTGCCGGGACTGCTGCTCATCACCGTCGTCTGGTACGGCGTGCATCTGGCCCGCCAGGGCCGGATCACCGTCGGTGAACTGGTCACCGTCTACAGCTCGGTGATGGTGCTCACCTATCCGCTGCGGCACTTCGAGGAGATCGCCATGGCGTACTCCTTCTCCCGGCCGTCGGCCAAACGGGCCGCGGGCGTGCTGGCGCTGGAGCGGGCCACCGACACCGCCGGGTCGCGCGGGGCCGAGCTCCCGTCCGGAGACCTGTACGACCCGGACACCGGGCTGCTCGCGCGCACCGGCGTGCTCACCGCCGTGGTGTGCGGCGACCCGGACGCGGCCGGCCGGCTGGCGGAACGGCTGGGCGGGCACCCGCCGCAGCAGGGCACCTCGGTACTGCTCGGCGGTGTACCGCTCGACGAACTCCCGCTGGACAGCGCCCGGACGGCCGTCCTCGTCCAGGACAAGGACCCGGTCCTGCTGTCCGGCACCCTGCGCGAACTGCTCGACGTCCCCGCCTCGGGCGACGTCGAACCGCGGGCGGCGCTGGCCGCCGCACAGTGCGACGACGTGCTGGCGGCGCTGGTGCAGGGCTCGGTGGACGCCGCCGACCCCATGGACGCGCGGATCACCGAACGCGGCCGGTCCCTGTCCGGCGGCCAGCGGCAGCGCCTCGCGCTCGCCCGGTCGCTGATCACGGACCCGGAGGTGCTCGTCCTGGACGAGCCGACCTCGGCCGTCGACTCGCACACCGAGGCCCGGATCGCGCAGGGTGTGCGGGAGTTGCGCGCGGGGCGCACGACCGTGGTGTTCACCTCCTCGCCGCTGCTGCTGGACCGCGCCGACCGGGTCATGTTCCTGCACGACGGCGAGGTCGTGGCGACCGGTACGCATCGCGAGCTGCTGCACACCGAGCCCCGCTACCGCGCGGTGGTCACCCGCGAGACGGACGACGAGGTCGCGCTGACCGGTTCCGTCGCCCTGAAGGACGTCCTGCACGAACTGGAAGAGATCGAGGAGAAGGCATGATCGGCGTCGCGCCACCGGCGTACGACCCGGCCGCCCCGACGACGGCGAACACCCTGCCGGTCGGCGCCCCCACGACCGTCCGCGCCTACGTGGCCGAACTGCTGCGCCGGCACCGCCGGGCGTTCGTGCTGCTCGTCGTCGTCAACACGGTCGCCGTCATCGCCTCGATGGCCGGTCCGTGGCTGCTCGGCGGAGTCGTGGAGCGGGTCTCCGACGGGGCGCGGGACCTGCGGCTGGAACTCACCGCGGGGCTGTTCGTGGCGGCGCTGGCCGTCCAGGCCCTGTTCGTCCGCCAGGTGCGGCTGCGCGGCGCGATGCTGGGTGAGCGGATGCTGGCCGACCTGCGCGAGGACTTCCTCGTCCGGTCGGTCGGGCTGCCGCCCGGCGTACTGGAGCGGGCCGGGACCGGCGATCTGCTGTCGCGGATCACCACGGACATCGACCGGCTGGCCAACGCCATGCGCGAGGCGGTGCCGCAGCTGTCGATCGGCGTGGTGTGGGTGGTGCTGCTGATGGGCGGGCTGGTCGTCACGGCGCCGCCGCTGGCGCTCGCCGTGCTGCTCGCCCTGCCGCTGCTGATCGTCGGCTGCCGCTGGTACTTCCGGCGGGCACCGGCCGCCTACCGCTCGGAGGCCGCCGGGTACGCCGCCGTGGCCGCCGCGCTCGCCGAGACCGTGGACGCCGGGCGCACCGTCGAGGCGCACCGCCTCGGTGACCGGCGCGTCGCGCTGTCCGAGCGCCGGATCAAGGAATGGACGGCCTGGGAGCGCTACACGTTGTGGCTGCGGTCGGTGCTCTTCCCGGTCGTCAACGTCACCCACGTGACCGTGCTCGGCTCGGTCCTCCTGGTCGGGGGCGTGTTCGCCCTGCACGGCTGGATCGACGTCGGCCAGCTCACGACGGGCGCGCTGATCGCCCAGATGCTCGTCGACCCGGTGGGCATGATCCTGCGCTGGTACGACGAACTCCAGGTCGCCCAGGTGTCGCTGGCCCGGCTCGTCGGGGTCCGGGACATCGAGCCGGACGCCGGCGATCCCTCGGTGTCTCCCGACGGACGCCACGTGCACGCCGACCGGGTGCACTTCGGCTACGTGGAGGGCGTGGACGTCCTGCGCAAGGTGTCCCTGGAGGTCTCCCCCGGCACCCGGCTGGCCCTGGTCGGCCCCTCGGGTGCGGGCAAGTCGACGCTGGGGCGGCTGCTCGCCGGGATCTACGCGCCCCGGGACGGCCGGATCACGCTGGGCAGCGCCGAGTTGTCCCGGATGCCGGCGGAACGCGTCCGCGCCCATGTCGCCCTCGTCAACCAGGAGCACCACGTCTTCGTGGGCTCCCTGCGCGACAACCTCCGGCTCGCCCGGACCGGCGCGGGTGACGCCGAGCTGTGGGCGGCGCTGGGCGCGGTCGACGCGGACGGCTGGGCCCGGGCGCTCGACGACGGCCTGGACACCGAGGTCGGCTCGGGCGGCCTGACGCTCACGCCCGCCCAGGCCCAGCAGATCGCCCTGGCCCGCCTGGTGCTGGCGGACCCGCACACGCTGGTCCTGGACGAGGCGACCTCCCTGCTCGACCCACGCGCCGCCCGCCACCTGGAACGATCCCTGGCCAAGGTCCTCGACGGCCGCACCGTCGTCGCCATCGCCCACCGCCTGCACACCGCCCACGACGCGGACGTCATCGCCGTCGTCGAGAACGGCCGCATCAGCGAACTGGGCAGCCACGAGCAACTGGTGACGGCGGACGGGGCGTACGCGGCGTTGTGGAGGTCGTGGCACGGGTGAGCAGCGGATGACGAGGCGGCCGGGGGCGACGAGGACGTCGTGAGAGGCAGGCCCTCGGCGGAGCGGCGTCGCGAACGCCCAGGTAGGGGCGGCTTCACAGCAGCCGTTCGGGGCCGGACCTGGCGGGTCCGGCCCCGTTCCGTTCCTTGCCCGTTCGGGGCGCGGCACCGATAGTCCGGCATCTGGGTCGGTTCCGCCTCGGTTCCACCTTCCGGGACGGCCCCGCCCCGTAGGGCCGCTTCCGGAGGCCCGCTTCCTGGGTGGGCCACTTCCGGGGGCGCCGGTCCGGGGGGCGCCGGTCCGGGGGGCGCCGGTCCGGGGGGCCTTCCGAGGGGGCGCCTTCCGAGAGGCGCCGGTCCGGGGGCGCGCCGGTCCGGGGGGCGCGTCGGTCCGGGGGCGCTTCCGGAGGCGCCCCGGCGTCGGGCCCGTGCCCGGTCGGCCCATGCCGGGTCGGGACCCGGGCAGGGCCACGCCGGAGCCCGGCAGGGCCACGCCGGAGCCCGGCAGGGCCACGCCGGAGCCCGGCAGGGCCGGAGCCCGGGCAGGACGGGTCCCCGGGCAAGGCCACGCCGGGGGTCGGCCGCGCCCCCTGCCCGCTCACCGCCGGAGGCGTTCCGTGGCGTTGCGCGGTCCCGAGCCGGGGTGGAAGGCTGGAGTCAGGCACCGGCTCGGGGAAACGCCCGGGAACCGCGGCAGCGGTTCGGCGGCGGGCGGCGTCAGTGCTCCGTGTGGCGGCCCGGCGCGGGCCCCGGTGTGAACGGGCCCGCCCCACCCCCTGGAGGTACCCGTGAAGAGCTCCGACGGCTGGGGAGACGACGTCTACCAGCCGGAACCATCCGAGCAGAGAGAGGACACGGGGCTGCTCGACGCCGAGGACACCCTGGAGTACGACGGCGTCGACGATCCCCTCGACCGCGGCTGGTCCCCTCCCGAGCGGCCCTGGGCCGTGGAGCACAGGGGCGTCACGGCGGCGGAGCGGCGGCAGGGCGAGACGCTGGACGAGCGGCTCGCCGAGGAGCTGCCGGAGCCCGTCGCCCCGGACGGTGACGGTCTCGGGGACTGCCAGGGCACCGACGGGGAACTCCTGGACCACGAGGTGGGCGCCGCCCGCTCCGGCCGGCTCGTCGCCCCCGACGAGGGCGCGCACGAGGACGAGGAGAGCGCGCTGGTTGCCATGGACGTGGGCATCGACGGCGCGGCGGCGTCGGCCGAGGAGGCAGCCGTGCACATCGTCGACGAGGACGTCCTGCCCGGCTGATCGCAGAACCCGACCCGAGCCACACGAGGGAGCAGCCATGCAGCAGGACAAGCACCCCGACTACCACCCCGTCGTCTTCCGCGACCGGGCCGCCGGTTACGCGTTCCTGACCCGGTCCACCGCGACCAGCGACCAGACCATCGAGTGGGACGACGGCGAGACCTACCCGGTCGTGGACGTGGAGATCTCCTCGGAGAGCCACCCCTTCTACACGGGCAAGGCCCGCACCGTGGACTCGGAGGGCCGGGTCGCCGCGTTCGAGCGCCGGTACGGCGGCCGCTGAACCCCGTCTCCTCCAGCCCGGCCGGAGCTCAGATGACGTTGAGCGCCGCCGCGCAGCCCACCCCGCCGAGCAGCATGAACACCGGCATCAGCACCCTGAGCTCGACCCAGCTGCCCGCGCGGAACCGCAAGGCCTTCGGCGGCCCGACCGGGTACCAGCGCTTGCGCCCCACCGGTATGGGCCACAGGACCGGGCAGCCCGAGACGGTGAGTGCGTCCCCCAGGTCGTGCACCAGTGCCCCCAGCACGACCGGCAGCCCCAGCCACAGGTACTCCTGCCCCGGCGCGGTGAACAGCCAGTCCGCGCCGTTGCCCGGTTTGTCCAGGACGCCGGCGAGGATCCAAGCGGTAGCCGCGGCCAGCAGCCACACCAGCACGTCGCTGCTGGAGCCGCGCGCCGCCCGCCACAGCAGACCCTCGATGGCCAGCACCATGTTCACGAAGAGGATCGCCAGCACCCCCCAGCGGTCGCTGGTGATCGCCACGGCCGAGGTGCCCGCACCGATCAGGACCGCCCACAGCCAGGTGTGCGTGAGCGTCCGGTGCCCGCCGGAGCGACGCGGGTCGCCTTGTTTCTTGGTCGCTTTGTAGACCGCGTACGACAGCTTGTCGACGATCTCGCACAGCCAGCGCGACAACGGTCCGAAGGACCGGGAGATGGTGGCCGCCTTGTGGTCGAGGTCCGGGGCGAGCGCGGCACCGGCGCAGACCAGGGCGCCGACGAGGAGGACCGGCCAGGGCATCGGGTGCCCGGCCGCGGCGGCCGCGGCACCGACGCCGAGCCAGGCGGCGCCGCCCGACAGTGAGTGTGCTGGTCCCATCATCGGCGTGGCCCGCCCCATTCCTCGTGTACCGCTGTCCAGTTGACCGGCGCGCTGACATCCCGTCGGCGACACAGCGTAGCGTTCGCGATCTTCGCGCCCGCAGCCGATTCCCGCATCGGGCGGGAGGCCAGGCAAGATGGGGGGCGTGACCCTCATCGATCAGCTGCCGCGGACCGCCGACCCCGACGCCCTGTACGAAGCCTTCGAGTCGTGGGCCGGTGAGCGGGGTCTCACCCTCTATCCCCACCAGGAGGAGGCGCTGATCGAGGTGGTCTCCGGCGCGAACGTGATCGTGTCGACGCCCACGGGTTCCGGCAAGAGCATGATCGCGGCGGGCGCGCACTTCGCCGCGCTGGCCCGGGACGAGGTCACCTTCTACACCGCCCCGATCAAGGCGCTGGTGTCGGAGAAGTTCTTCGAACTGTGCAAGATCTTCGGCACGGAGAACGTCGGCATGCTGACCGGCGACGCGTCCGTCAACGCCGACGCCCCCGTGATCTGCTGCACCGCCGAGGTGCTCGCGTCGATCGCGCTGCGCGACGGCAAGCAGGCGGACGTCGGCCAGGTCGTGATGGACGAGTTCCACTTCTACGCGGAGGGCGACCGCGGCTGGGCCTGGCAGATCCCGATCCTGGAGCTGCCGCAGGCGCAGTTCGTGCTGATGTCGGCGACGCTGGGCGACGTGTCCTTCTTCGAGAAGGACCTCACCCGCCGCACCGGCCGCCCGACCGCGGTGGTCCGCTCGGCGACCCGCCCCGTGCCCCTGTCGTACGAGTACCGCTACACCCCGCTCACGGAGACGCTCACCGACCTGCTGGCGGCCCGGCAGGCGCCCGTCTACATCGTGCACTTCACACAGGCGCAGGCCGTGGAACGGGCGCAGGCGCTGATGAGCATCAACATGTGCTCGCGTGAGGAGAAGGAGCAGATCGCGGAGCTGATCGGCAACTTCCGCTTCACCACCAAGTTCGGCCGCAACCTCTCCCGCTACGTCCGGCACGGCATCGGCGTCCACCACGCCGGCATGCTGCCCAAGTACCGCCGCCTGGTGGAGAAGCTGGCGCAGGCCGGCCTGCTGAAGGTCATCTGCGGCACGGACACGCTCGGCGTGGGCGTCAACGTCCCCATCCGCACAGTGTTGTTCACGGCCCTCACCAAGTACGACGGCACCCGCGTGCGCACGCTGCGCGCCCGGGAGTTCCACCAGATCGCGGGGCGCGCAGGCCGGGCCGGTTACGACACGGAGGGCTTCGTCGTCGCGCAGGCCCCCGAGCACGTCGTCGAGAACGAGAAGGCGCTCGCCAAGGCCGGTGACGACCCGAAGAAGCGCCGCAAGGTCGTCCGCAAGAAGGCACCCGAGGGCTTCGTCGCGTGGTCGGAGCAGACCTTCGAGAAGCTCATCACCTCCGAACCGGAGCCGCTGTCCTCCCGGTTCCGGGTGACGCACACGATGCTGCTGTCGGTGATCGCCCGCCCCGGCAACGCCTTCGAGGCGATGCGCCACCTGCTGGAGGACAACCACGAGCCGCGCAAGCAGCAGTTGCGGCACATCCGCCGGGCCATCGCGATCTACCGCTCGCTGCTCGACGGCGGCATCGTCGAGAAGCTCGACGAGCCGGACGCCACCGGCCGCGTCGTCCGCCTCACCGTCGACCTCCAGCAGGACTTCGCGCTCAACCAGCCGCTGTCCACGTTCGCGCTGGCCGCGTTCGAGCTGCTGGACCCCGAATCGCCGTCGTACGCGCTCGACATGGTGTCCGTGGTGGAGTCCACCCTGGACGACCCGCGGCAGATCCTCGCCGCCCAGCAGAACAAGGCGCGCGGCGAGGCCGTGGCCCATATGAAGGCGGACGGGGTCGAGTACGAGGAGCGCATGGAGCGCCTCCAGGACATCACGTACCCGAAGCCCCTGGAGGAGCTGCTCTTCCACGCGTACAACACGTACCGCAAGAGCCACCCCTGGGTCGGCGACCATCCGCTGTCGCCGAAGTCGGTCATCCGCGACATGTACGAACGGGCGCTGTCCTTCACGGAGTTGGTGTCCCACTACGAGCTGGCACGCACCGAGGGCATCGTGCTGCGCTACCTGGCCAGCGCCTACAAGGCCCTCGACCACACCGTCCCGGACGACCTCAAGTCCGAGGACCTCCAGGACCTGATCGAGTGGCTGGGCGAGATGGTGCGCCAGGTCGACTCCAGCCTGCTGGACGAGTGGGAGCAGCTCGCCAACCCGGAGGAGATGACCGCCGAAGAGGCCCAGGAGAAGGCCGACGAGGTCAAGCCGGTCACCGCCAACGCGCGTGCCTTCCGCGTCCTCGTCCGCAACGCCATGTTCCGCCGCGTGGAGCTGGCCGCCCTCGACCAGGTCGAGGAACTCGGCGAGATGGACGCGGAATCCGGCTGGGACGCCGACGCGTGGGGCGAGGCGATGGACAAGTACTGGGACGAGTACGACGACCTCGGCACCGGCCCCGACGCCCGCGGCCCCAAGCTGCTGATCATCGAGGAGGAGCCGGAGAACGCCCTGTGGCGGGTCCGGCAGATCTTCCACGACCCGAACGGCGACCACGACTGGGGCATCAGCGCGGAGGTCGACCTCACGGCCTCCGACGCGGAGGGCCGGGCTGTCGTCCGCGTCACCGACGTCGGCCAGCTGTGAACGTCCCGGCAGCAGCGAGCACAGGAGAATCCCACCGATGACGACGAACCCTGCCGAGAGACTGGTAGACCTGCTCGATCTGGAGCAGATCGAGGTCAACATCTTCCGTGGCCGCAGCCCGCAGGAGTCCCTCCAGCGGGTCTTCGGCGGCCAGGTGGCCGGCCAGGCCCTGGTCGCCGCCGGCCGCACCACGGACGGCGACCGTCCCGTGCACTCACTGCACGCGTACTTCCTGCGCCCGGGCATCCCGGGCGTGCCGATCGTCTACCAGGTCGAGCGGGTGCGCGACGGGCGGTCGTTCACGACCCGCCGCGTCACGGCCGTGCAGCAGGGCCGTACGATCTTCAATCTCACCGCCTCCTTCCACAAGCCGGAGGAGGGCAGCTTCGAGCACCAGCTGCCGCCCGCCCGCAAGGTCCCGGACCCGGAGTCCCTGCCCACGGTCACGGACGAGATCCGCGAGCATCTGGGCGCGCTGCCCGAGCAGTTGGAGCGGATGGCCCGCCGCCAGCCCTTCGACATCCGCTACGTGGACCGGCTGCGCTGGACCACCGACGAGGTCGCGGACTCCGAACCGCGCAGCGCCGTGTGGATGCGCGCGGTCGGGCCGCTCGGCGACGACCCGCTCGTGCACACCTGCGCCCTCACCTACGCCAGCGACATGACCCTCCTGGACGCCGTCCGCATCCCGGTCGAGCCGCTGTGGGGCCCGCGGGGCTTCGACATGGCGTCACTGGACCACGCCATGTGGTTCCACCGCCCGTTCCGCGCGGACGACTGGCTGCTGTACGACCAGGAGTCGCCCATCGCGGTCGGCGGGCGCGGTCTGGCCCGGGGCCGGATCTACGACCGGGAGGGCCGGCTGGTCGTGTCGGTCGTACAGGAGGGGTTGTTCAGGAAGCTGGGCTGACCCCCCGCCGCGACGTCGTGATGCGCGGCTCCGATCGCGCGCGTGCCCGGTTCCGGCGACCATGGCAGGAGGAGGCACCGCCGGCGTCACGCACCCGCCGATCCGGGAGGTGGCCACACTGCACACCGTGCTCCCCATCGTCTTCGCGGTCTGCGCCGCCCTCAGCAACGCCGTCGCTACGGTGTTGCAGCGCAAGGCGGCGCTCACCGTGCCGCGCTCCCAGGGGCTCCGGGCCGGGCTCATCGCCGACCTGCTGCGCCGGCCCGTCTGGCTGGCCGGCATCGGCGCGGTGATCGCCGCCGCCGTCTGCCAGGCGCTGGCGCTGGCGACCGGGCCGCTGACGATCGTGCAGCCCCTGTTCGTGCTGGAGCTGCCGCTCACCCTCGTCGTCGCGTCGCTGCTGATGCACCGGCACCTGCCCCGCACGGGCTGGCTGGCCGTGACGGTGGTGGTGGCCGGCCTGGCGATCGCGCTCGCCGCCGCCTCCCCCGCCGGCAATCGCACCCATGTCGAGCTGGACCGCTGGCTCCCCGCCCTCGCCGTGTGCGCGGGAGCGGTCGCCGGCCTCGCCGTCGCCGCCCTGCGGCGCCCGGAGGGGCGGGCCCGGGCGGCGTGCCTGGGTGCCGCTACGGCGATCAGCTACGCGGTGACCGCGGCGCTGATGAAGACCGCCATGCACATCCTCGACGAGCAGGGACTCGTGGGTTTCCTCACCGCCTGGCAGACCTACGCGTTCGCCGCGGCAGGCGTGTGCGCGCTGTTCCTGCTGGAGAACGCGATGCAGGCCGGCCCGCTGGTCGCCTCCCAGCCCGCGCTCACCCTCGGTGACGCGCTGGTGAGCCTCGCCCTAGGCATCCTGCTGTACGAGGAGACGGTCCGCACCGGGTGGTGGCTGCTGCCCCAGCTCTTCGGTGTCGCGCTGATCGCCACGGGCGTCTTCGCCCTGGCGCGGATTCCGTTCACACAGTCACTCGTGACACCGGACGAGGAACGCCGGACGGCGGGGGTGCCCTGAGTGTCGTGGTCGCCGAGATCGGGGACGGTGAGAGGCGCAGCCGGCGGACCTGGCCCGGCGAGTGTCCCGGGGGCCGCCCCCCCGCCCGATCACCCGTCCGGCTGGCAGCCCGGGCACCACACCGTGCCACGCCCCGCCATCCGGGACCGCCGCAGGCCGCTGCCGCAGCGGGGGCACCTGGGGTCGGGGTCGTCGCGGTGCCCGGTGAGCCAGGAGTCGCGGGGCGGCACGCACCCCGCGTTGACGGCGGACCGCAGGGTTCTGCGCATCTCGCTGTACAGGCGACGCCGATCGTCCTGGGTGAGCTCCCGCGCCCGGCGGTCGGGGCGCAGCCGGGCGCGCCAGAGGATCTCGTCGGCGAGCAGATTACCGAGGCCGGCCAGGACGGACTGGTCGGTGAGCGCGGTCTTCAGGTGCCCGCGGCGCGACGAGAGCACCGCCTCGAACTCCGCGCGGTCCACCGCCATCGCGTCGGGGCCCTGCCGCCGGAGCAGCCGGTCGAGATCGGAGTCGTCGTGGGCCAGCCACAGGCCCTGGAGTTTGCGCTGGTCACGGAAGCGCAGCTGACGGTTGCCGCTCAGGGTGAACAGCACGCGGTCGTGGGCCTCCACGGGGTCCTCGGGACGTCCGCAGACCAGTCGGCCTGTCATGCCGAAGTGCAGCACGAGGGTGGGGCCGCCGGTGCGGGCGAGCAGCCACTTGCCGTGCCGCTCCGGCGTGCCGAACCGCCGTCCCTCCAGCGCGTCACGCAGGCCCGGGACCCCGACGCCGTGCAGGACGCCCGCGTCCCGTACCTCGACTCGCCGCACGACCCGTCCCTTGGCGCAGGACTGCAGCACCTGCCGGAAGCCCTCGACATCGGGCAGCTCTGGCATGACCTGCGGGTCAGGTTTCCTGGAGGACGGACAGCACGTTCCCCGCCGGGTCGGTGAACCACGCGATCAGCGGGCCGCCGCCGCGGAAGATGCCCTTGTCGTCCGCCTTGAGGTGGTCGTAGCGCTCGAAACGCACCCCCCTTCTGCTCAGCTCGTCGACCGCCGCCTCGATGTCGTCGACGGGGAAATTGAGGATGGTGTACGTCGCCGGGGTGTGGTCTTTCTTCGGGTATACCAGGATGTCCCGGTCGCCCGCGATGTGCAGGATCAGCATGCCGTGCTCTTCCGAGACGCGCAGTCCCAGCGTGTCGCCGTAGAACGTCCTGGCCGCCTCGATGTCGTTCACGGAGAACCCGCTGTACGCCTTCGTCGTACCGAACATGATCGCCTCCCGGACCTAGTCTCCTCACAGGTCGGACCGGGACGCATCCGGAAACTCATCGCTCATCGGGCGGACAGCGGGGCGCGCGCCCACCGCTCCTGCGGGAGGCGGGCAGGGTCACCCCGTAGGCCACCGGCTTCTGCGACGCAGCCAGCCCAGGAGGCCGTGGGAAGGGGCGTGGTCCGGGAGTGCCGGACGGTCCTCCTGCCGTAGGGCCGGTTCCGGGGACGGGCGTGGTGCCGGGTGTTGCCTGCGGGCCGTTTCCATCGTGTGGGCGAGGTCCGCTCGGAACCAGGCCACCTCGTCCGGCTCGCTCGCCGTCATGAGCTCCTGGGCCCGCTCGGCGGCGGGCGAGCCGGGCGCGCCGTGGGCCGGGAGCCGGGGGCGGCAGCGGTTCAGGCGGTCGCGCTCGTGCGGGTCCTCGACGACGTCCACCACGTCGGCCGGGTCGAGGAGGCAGGCGACGGCCGCCGCATGCGCCCACGGGTCGTCTCCCGCCTGCCGCAGCAGGAATCCGATGTGCCGTCCCCGCCAGTTGCGGGGCCGCCGGTCCAGCTTTGCCCTCATCCCGTCCCGCACTTCCTCGGGCATGCGGCCGGTCAGCAGCCGGGCGTTGCTCTTCTCGGCGGCGAACTGCCGTAGTTCCTCGGCCGGATAGAGCCAGACGACGGTGCGGTAGCGGTTCAGGTAGAACCGGACGGGCACGAGCAGGCCGAAGCGCGCGAGGCTCGTGAACCTGGTGGGCGTCACGCCCATGATCTCGGCGCCCTCATGGGTGCCCGCGGTCGCGACGCGCTCGCGCAAGGCGTCCGGGAAGCGGTCCTCGGCGCGCAGCCGGTCGATCTCGGCGCGGGCGACCCGTGGGCCTCCGCCTCCTGGGTCGGGGACGGTCCGGACGAGTCCGAGATTCACCGCCAGATCGAACTCCCCTCGCTTGAGTTGGAGTTCGCGGGCGGCCCGGCTCGGGGCGCAGGTGAGGCGGTCGGATTTCGCGATGGTGCCTGACATGGTCGGTCTCCCCCGTGGAGTCGGCGGCTCACGCCGTGTGCGGTCGCCGTGAAAAAACCGTAGCCGCTTCGGCGGATCTCGTGGTGAGCCTGTGGATAACTCCGCGGGGGATGACGAACGTGCAGGTCAGGCGCCTGTTTCCGGTTTCCGTTCGGGCTGGCGCGCGTCCACGTCGAGGTGCTCGCCGACCCGGTTGACCAGAAGGGTCATCTCGTAGGCGATCTGGCCGATGTCGGCCTCCGCGCCGCTGAGGACGCACAGACAACTGCCCGTGCCGGCCGCGGTGACGAAGAGCACCGCATCGTCGAACTCGATCATCGTCTGGCGAACGCTGCCCGCGCCGAAGTGCCGTCCCGAGCCCTTGGCCAGGCTGTGCAGTCCGGACGACACGGCCGCGAGGTGCTCCGCGTCCTCGCGGCGCAGTCCCGTGCTCGCCCCTGTCACCAGGCCGTCGTTGGACAGGACCAGTGCGTGCCGCACCTGGTGGACGCGCTCGGTCAGGTCGTCCAGCAGCCAGTCCAGTCCCTGGTTCTGCGCCATTTCCGATCTCCCCGTTTTCTCCCCGTGCGATTCTCCTCCTGGCCGGAGGATCTCCACGCCAGCCTTCCCCACGACCGCGGTCGGGGCAAGGAGGATGGAGCCATGGCAGAGAAGATGACCGACGCGCAATGGCGGGAGTTCGTTTCCCACGGCACCCGCACCGGAAAGCTCTCCACGGTCCGGGCCGACGGGAGCCCGCACGTGGCCCCGATCTGGTTCGTCCTGGACGGCGACGAACTGGTGTTCAACACCGGCAAGGACACCGTGAAAGGGCGCAATCTCATCCGTGACGGCCGGGTCGCCCTGTGTGTGGACGACGACCGGCCGCCGTACTCCTTCGTGGTCGTGCGGGGCCGCGCCCGTGTCTCGGAGGACCTCGGCGAGATACGGCACTGGGCCACCCGCATCGGCGCCCGGTACATGGGCCAGGAGCGCGCCGAGGAGTTCGGCGCCCGCAACGGCGTCCCGGGCGAACTCCTCGTCCGGGTGGCCATCGACAAGGTCCTGGCGGAGCGGGACGTCGCGGACTGACAGAGAGACACCCCGGTCATCCGACCGAGTCGAGGAGCCGGGCGGTGTGCATCCGCCCGGCGTACTCGACGAGCCGGATCAGCACCTCCTTCCCCGAGTCGCGATCGCGGGCGTCGCACAGCACCACGGGCGTGCCCTTGTCGAGGTCGAGGGCGCGTGAGACATCCGGGGCGCCGTGGTGGCGGGCGCCCGCGAAGCAGTTGACGGCCACGACGAAGGGAATGCGCCGGTGCTCGAAGTAGTCGACCGCGGGGAAGCAGTCCTCCAGGCGCCGGGTGTCCGCGAGGACCACCGCGCCGAGCGCCCCTTGCGACAACTCGTCCCACAGGAACCAGAACCGGTCCTGGCCCGGTGTGCCGAACAGGTACAGGGAGAGGCCGGAGCGGATGGTGATGCGGCCGAAGTCCATGGCGACGGTCGTGGTGGTCTTGTGGTCCACACCGTCGGTGTCGTCCACCAACTGGCCGGCTTCGCTGAGCAGTTCCTCGGTGCGCAGCGGCCGGATCTCGCTGACGGCACCCACCAGGGTGGTCTTGCCCACGCCGAACCCGCCGGCGACCAGAATCTTCAACGCCAGTGCGGAGGTCTCGCCGCCGGTTGCGTCGGAGTGCTCGGAGACCATTGATCACTTCTCTCGGGAGTGCCGGCAAAAGGGTGAGGTGAGAAGGGGGAGGTGAGTACGGGGTGGTGTCATGCGTCTACAGCGCCCTCAGTCCTGCGATCACCTCGCGCAGAATCCGCTCGTCGGGCAGCTGTGCCGGCGGCACGGGGCGGCTGACGGTGACGCAGCCGAGTTCCAGGAGGTCGCCGAGGAGGACCCGGACCACGCCGACGGGCAGGTCCGCGCCCGCTGCGAGTTCGGCGACCGACTGGGTCTCCGTACGGCACAGGTCGAGGAGGTTGCGGTGTTCCGGGCCGAGCGGGGCGTCGTCCACGCCGGGTGCGGCCGGGTCGAGCGTGACCAGGGCGATCAGGTCGAACCCCACGCCGGTGGGGCCGGGCCGGGTGCGTCCGCCCGTCATGGCATAGGGGCGGACGAGCGGGCCGGCCTCGTTGTCGTACCACTGGCTGCCCTGCTCGGCCGGGGTGCCCGTCATGTCCTCGGTCATCTGCGGGGACCGCCCTCTCGGTTCATCCGGCGGCGGGTGGCCGGGCGCCGACGCGGGGCGCGGTGCCGAGGTGCTCCCCGACGCGTTTGACCAGGCGTGCCATCTCGTAGGCCACGAGGCCGATGTCGGCGGTCACGGCGGTGAGGAGGGCGAGGCAGGATCCGTCGCCCGCGGCGGCCACGAACAGGAAGCCCTCGTCCATCTCCACCATGGTCTGGCGGACCCCGCCGGCACCGAAGTGCCGCCCGGCTCCCTTGGCGAGGCTGTTGAAGCCCGAGGCGACCGCGGCGAGGTGCTCGGCGTCCTCGCGGCGCAGGTCGGTCGAGGCGCCCACGGCGAGGCCGTCGTTGGACAGCACCACGGCGTGCCGTATCTCGCTCACGCGGAGCACCAGATCGTCCAGCAGCCAGTCGAGTTCGCCGGAGGTCCGGGCGGAATGCCTGCTCGGGTCCTGGATCATGCGGGGTCTCCTTCGCTGCTGTCGCTGCCCGTCGGACCGGGGGTGATGGTTCCGCGGCCGGGTGGCCTGCCGCCGCCGCGCGTCCATCCGGCGCGGTACGCCGCCATGCGGTCACGGACGGCCTCGGGCGTGCGTTCGTCGTCCCGGGGCGCGGGCGAGGGCGGCGGCTCTTCGGGGCGCCCGTTCCGCAGTTGGGGCGCGAGGCTGGCCTGCCGTACGCGACGCGGGAGGTCGTCGGAGTCTTCGGGCTGCTCGGGCCGGTGCAGTCGCAAGGTGGCGACTCCTGGGGGTGGGGTGTGGCTGGTGGCCTGCGTGGCTGTCGGGACGGGAGCCACCAGGGAGCGCCGGTCGGCCAGTGCGGGGAGGACATCGGGGACGGCGTCGGTGACGGCGTCCTGACGCGGGAGGTCGTCGGGCACGCGCGCGTGGGCGCGCTGCTCGGGCTGCCGCGCGTACACCGCTGCACCGTGGGAACGTTCGACTTCACCGTGGGAACGTTCCGCTTCACCGCGGGCACGTTCGGCTTCACCGCGGGAGCGTTCCGCGGCCCCGGTGTGCAGCAGGGCGGTGGGCACAAGGACGACCGCGGTGGTGCCGCCGTACGGCGAGGTCCTCAGGTGGACCTTGACGCCGTGCCGGGCGGCGAGCCTGCTGACCACGAAGAGGCCGAGCCGGTCGCTGTCGAACAGGTCGAGCGTCTCGGACTGCTCGATGCGGCGGTTGGCTTCGGCGAGGGCCTCCTTGCCCATGCCGAGGCCGCGGTCCTCGACCTCGACGGCGTAGCCGTTGCCGACGGGTTCGCCGGTGATGCGCACGCGCGTGTGGGGCGGCGAGAACTGGGCGGCGTTCTCGATGAGCTCGGCCAGCAGGTGCGTGAGGTCGGCGACGGCCGCGCCGAAGACGGCCGCCTCGGGGAGTTGCCGTACCTCCACGCGCGCGTAGTCCTCCACTTCGGAGACGGCCGCGCGGACGACGTTGGTCAGGGAGACGGGCATGCGCCAGGCCCGGCCCGGGGCCGCTCCGGAGAGGATGATCAGGCTCTCGGCGTGGCGCCGCATCCGGGTGGTGAGGTGGTCTAGGCGGAACAGGTCGCTCAGTTCGTTCGGGTCGTCGGAGCGGCGTTCCATGCTGTCGAGCAGGCTCAGCTGCCGGTGGACGAGGATCTGGCTGCGGCGCGCGAGGTTGACGAAGACGCCGGAGATGCCGCTGGCGAGTTCGGCGCGCTCGACAGCGGCCCGCAACGCGGCCCGGTGGACGGTGCCGAGGGCCTCGGCGACCTGCCCGGTCTCGTCCTCGGCGGCCGGTCCCGCCGGTGCCTCGGCGCGGATGTCGATCTCCTCGCCCGTGCGCAGTCTCCGCATGGCCTCGGGGAGTTTGCGCCGGGCGATCTCCAGGGCGCTGTTGCGCAGGCTCACGAGCTCCACCACGAGGCCGCGGCCGATGCGTACGGAGATGACGAGTGAGGCGGCGACGGCGGCGAGACCGAGCAGGACGGCCGCGCCGGCCGGGGTGAGCAGTCCCCGGGTGAACGGGTCGGCCCGCTGCGCGACGCCTCGTGCGGCGTCGTCCTCGATCGTGCGCATGCCGTCCTGCACGCGCGCGTGGGCGGTGTCCCAGGTGCTTCCGGGTACCGCCTCGATCGCCTTGGCACCCGGTCCGGCGGCGAGGATCCCGTCCTCGGCATCGACCAGCCCGGCGTAGGCGGTGCTGTCGGTGAGGGCGTTCCACGCGGCGCGTTCGGTGCCGCGCAGGTCGGCGACGGCCGACTCGGTCAGGGTGCGGCGCAGTTCGACGGCGCCGGTGAAGAGCCGAAGCCGCTCCCCGGTCAGCGTCCCGGACAGTCGGGCGCTCGCCAACAGGGCCTCCTCCCGGGCCAAGGCCTCGCCCGCACGGGAGAATTCGAGCAGCACTCGCGCGTCGGAGCCGAGGTCGGCGTCCTGGATGCCGGTGAGGGCACCGCCGACGCCGAGCGCCTCCGAGATGGTTCGCGTGTAGCGGCTGTACGTCTCGGCCCAGCCCGCGCGCCGGTCGCGCACCTCGGTCCGCAGCGCACGCAGGTGCCCGGCCCCCGTGACGAACGCCTCCAGCCGGCGGGCGACTCCGGCGGGCAGCTCCTCGCTGTCGGCGACGGTGCTGTTCTCGCCGAGCCGCAGTTTCGCGACGGCCCGGTCGGTGTGCCGGGCGAGTGCGTCCAGCTCGTCGGTCCCCGCGGCGGAGGGGTCGGTGGCCCGGCGTACGGCGGCCGCACGCTCGGCCTGGAGGGCGGCGACCGCGGCAGAGACGGGGGTCCGGACCGTGGCGTCCACGCGCTGGACCTGCCGCAGCCGGGAGACGTCCTGGGCGGTGGTGACGGTGGCGTGGGCCCACAGGGCCAGGAGGGAGACGACCGGCACCATCAGCAGGCAGACGATCTTGGCGCGCACGGTACCGGGGGCGTATATGTGCCAGCGCTCCGCGCGCGCGGCCGCTCCGTCCGGTGCGGCCTCCGAGGGGGCCTGCCCACCCTCGTCGGCCGGTGGTCCGGCGTGCGCGCGGCGACCGCGCACGGGCGGGGGCGGCGCCTCGGCGCCTGTCTCGGGGGTCCTACGGGGTGTACGCATGAACTCCTCGCTCGCGGGTGGTTCGGGGCGTGTCACCCGGCTTCGGGGGGGTGCCGTCCGGGCTTGAGGGGTCTGCCGACCGGGCTGGCGGGCCGTCCGGAGGGCCTGTCGCCCGGAGTGTCTGTGGCCCGGAGTGCCTGTGGCCCGGAGTGCCTGTCGCCCGTCCGTCGGTGTCGGTCGTGGTCAGCGGGCGACGTTCTCGACCGGCCGCTGGGCCGACGCGGACGCCTCGCGCTCTCCCGCCGTCGGCGACAGCGCGACGAAGGCGGAGGTCAGGAAGAGGTAGGACCCGAGGCCGACGGCGAGGGGGAAGACGAACTGCATCGCCGTGGCCCCGGGCAGTGCGTCCCCGGAGGGCGTCACGCGCACGCTCACCGCGAACATCCCGGTGTAGTGCATGCTGCTGACGGCAGCGCCCATGATCAGGGAGGCGATGGTGACCGCGACGGGCGACTTGATGTTGAGTGCCGCCCACAGGGCCGCCGTCGCGGCGACGACGGCGATCAGGACGGAGAGCCCGACGAGCACCGGGTCGTAGGTCACGTCGCCGTGCAGGCGGACGGCCGCCATGCCCAGGTAGTGCATGCTCGCGACGCCGAGGCCGGTGGTGAGCCCGCCGATCAGCAGGGCCCGGCCGCGGTCCCGGCTGTAGCCGACGGCGAAGACGCCGGCGCTGACCACGACCATGGCGACGAGCAGGCTCAGCAGGGTGAGCGGCACGTCGTAGCGGATATCGGTGCCGGCGACGCTGAAACCGAGCATGGCCACGAAGTGCATGGTCCAGATGCCGGTGCCGATCGCCGAGGCTGCGGTGACGAGCCAGTTGCGGCGCGAGCGCCCGGTGGCGCCGAGCGCGCGGACGGTGCAGCGCAGTCCGAGTGCGGCGCCTGTGCAGGCCATCACGTACGACAGCGCGGGGGTCAGCCATCCCAGGGCGGCGTGGTCCAGGTGTCCCATGGCTCCGGGACGCTAGACCCGCCAGGGGCGCGCAAAGGGGGCGCCTTTCGAAAGCTGTTGGAATATGACGTAAGGATGTACCGGAACGATCGGGTCACGCTCGAACGTGTGCACTGAGGCGTCATCCGTGCCGGTGAGGAATCATGCCGTACATGAGCGACGACCAGACGCGTGTCCAGGAGTTCTTCACCGCCCGCGCCGCCGACTGGGACAGCCGGTTCCCGGACGACGGTCCGGCCTACGCGGCCGCGGTCGCCGAACTCGGACTGAAGGCGGGTGACCGCGTGCTCGACGCGGGGTGCGGCACCGGACGCGCCCTGCCGCCGCTGCGTGCCGCCGTGGGGCCGTCGGGCGTGGTGCTCGGCGCCGATCTGACCCCGGCCATGCTGCGGGAGGCGGTGCGGGCCGGACATAACCGTGACGGGGCGTTGCTGCTCACGGACGTCGCCGCGCTGCCGCTGCGCTCGCACTCGCTGGACGCCGTGTTCGGGGCAGGACTGATCTCGCACCTGGCGAGTCCGGCCGAGAACCTGTGCGAGCTGGCACGCGTGGTGCGACCCGGTGGCGTGCTCGCCCTGTTCCACCCGATCGGCAGGGCGGCCCTGGCCGCGCGCCACGGCCGCGCGCTCACCCCGGACGATCTGCGCGCCGAGCCCAACCTCCGGCCGCTGCTGGCCGGTTCCGGGTGGCGCATGACGTCGTACGTCGACGAGGACTCCCGCTTCCTGGCGCTCGCCGTGCGCGAGCACTGAGAACTCGTCGTCCGCGAAGACTGAGCAGCCGCATCACCCGGCCTCCGCGTCCGGCGCCGCCACGTGCCGCACAGGACAGCCCCGTACGCCGGGCACGGGGCGCGTGCCCAGGTCGGCGAGCCGATAGCCGTCCGGGTAGCCCTTGATCTCCCAGTTCTGGCGGGCGAAGTGCGGGACGCGCCGGGGCGGCAGCAGACGGACGGCGCGGCCCCGCAGCCGTACCGCGCGACGCACCCACGCGCGCGTGGCGGCGCTCGGCGGCGTGTAGCGGAAGGCGCGCAGCAGTGGGTCGTCGAGCAGCGCGAGGGTCGTGGTGCGCAGCAGCGGGGCGAGCGGGCGCGGGTACCAGGAGGACATCAGGTCCAGCGTGGCGTCCGAGACCCGCCGGGCCTGCTCGTCCCAGGCAAAGTGGACCGCCTCGTAGTCGTCGAGGCAGGCCTCGAACTCCTCGTAGGCCTCGGGGATGTCCTTGATGCCCATGTGCCGGCCCAGCGTGCGGTAGTGGACGACACTGGCGACGGTCTCGTGGCGCGACATCCTGCGCCACCCGTAGGCGTCGATCCACCGCTTGGGCACCACGACGAACGTGCAGAGCACGTAGCGCATGTCGTCGTTGCTGATGTCGTAGCTGCGGTGCATCTGGTTGATGCGGCGGATCGCGGTCCTGCCCTGGTCGCTGCCGAAGCCGTGCTCGACCACGGCGTCCAGGAGCAGCGACGTGTCGTCGTAGCGCTTCTGCGTCCGCTCCGTGAGTTCCGCCGTCTCGGCGAGCAGCCGGCCGATGCTCGGGACCGCGTAAGTGCGGTACAGGGCCAGTTCCAGGGCGCGGGTGAAGTCCCACGGGAACTCGTAGGCCACGCTCAGCCGGTAGATCTCCGTTGCCTGCCGGTGCGGGTCCATTCGCCGTATCTGTTCCAGGCGCGCGAAGCGCTTCACAGTGCCGTCCCCCTTCTGTCACCGGATCTGCAACTTTACGTTGGAGTCCGGAAGATGACCGGCACGGCGGGACATCCGCACAGGGGGAAGGTGGTCAGCATGTGGGGCAAGGTCCGCAAGGCCGGAGGCAGAGTCGCTCATGCCATGCGCACGGAACCGAAGGCCGGCGGGAACAAGCGTCCGCACAATCTTTTCGAGGCGGCCGCTGCCTACGTCACGGCGAGCGCGGAGGACGACCAGGAGCGGGCCGACGAGGCGGCCGGCTGGGTGTCGCCCGAGGCGCTGTCGTTCGGGGTGAACGAGCTGGCCTGCCGGGCCGTCATCGCGCTCGCCCGGGAACGGGGCCAGTCACCGCGGACCGTGGCCCGTGAGTTGCTGGGGCTGCCCGCGGAGTGACAGGCCCGGCCGGGACGGCCGATTCGCCCCGTCCGCCGGAAAACGGCAGCTCCGCGTGTGCTCGCGGGGCCGTGACAAGGGGCTTCCGCGCACACTAGGGTGCGCGCCGGTGGACGAACCGATGGGGAGGCTGGGATGGCCGGGACGGAAGAGGACACCGTCGCCGCCGCGGACGATGCGCTCTATGTGCTCACGGCGGTGCTGCTGACGCCGGCGAAGTTCCCGAGCGTGCTGGGCGACGACTATCCGGAGGCGTGCGCGGCGCTCGGCCTCGCGCCGCTCGCCGACGGGTACGGGCTGGTGCTCGGCCAGGACGGCGACGGCGCCCGGTGGACCGTGGTCATCGACGACGTCTCCCTCGTGGCCGTCGCGATCGCCTCCTGGGACTGCGGGATGGAGTACGAACTGTCGCCGGATGAGCGCACGGTCGTCGCGGCGCTGCCCGGCTGGCCCCTCGCGGTCGCCGTCGCGGCCCCGGGGGTGCCCGCGCCGCACGATCCCGGTCCGGAGGCCGACGACCGGCCCCCGCTGGCTCCGCCGGACACCACCGTCTGGGGCCCCGCCCAGCGGCGTCTGGGCGCCGACGAGATCGCGCTTCAGTGGGCGACGTGGCGGGAACTGGTCGACGACTCGGCCTTCCCGGCACCAGGGTCCTCAGCGACACCGCGATCCTCGCCGGCACCGGGCGACGCGGGCGCGGCGGCCGACGGCCCGGGCGGAGGCGGGGAGAACGGGCAGCAGGGCCACAGCGGCATCCGGCGCGCCCTCGCGGAGGCCCGCACCTACATCGACTCGCCGCCGCCGCTGGGCCGGGTCCGGTCGTCGTTCGCGCCCGGTGACGCGCGGATCCTGCGGGCCGACGGTCCCGGCTGGTCGCTCGTCGCCAGGACCGACGACATCGCCTTCGTGCTGCTCGACGAGGAACCCGGCGAGGTCCTGCCGGTGGGGCGAGGGCCGGAGCTGCCGGGCCTCCTCGAGGCCCTCGACAAAATGGCCGTACGGCCCAACTGAGCTGGTGGGCCGAACTGAGCTGGTGGGCCGAACTGAGCCGACGGGTCGAACCGAGGCGGTGGGCCATACGGCCCGAGCGAGCCGGTGCGGGCCTTCAGCCAGTCCCGCCGGTCAGCCGCGCGTCAACGGCCCAGTTCCTTGCGGGTGGCGCGGCGCAGCCTGCGCCGCTGCGAGGGGTCCAGCGTGAGATACGCGGCGGCCGGGACTCCCAGGATGATCAGGAGCGATGCCCACCAGGGCAGCCAGATCAACAGGATGAGCCCGACTGCCACACCACCTGCGGCGATCTTGGCGTTCTTGGACATGATGTCGCCTCCTTCGCGGCCACTGCCGCTCTCTGTCTCGAGAACGGGCCCGCGCTTGCGGCAGTTCCGGACCGCGACCCTGAGACATCCCTGAGGCGCTACCCTTACGCACCCCCGAGACCTCCATAGTGACCTAACTCATAGCCAAGTCATAGCCAGGATTTGCGGAAAGTGCTGTACCCTCGGCGACTCCGACTCCGCTAGTCAAATTTGAGGAATAAGCCATAGCCGAGCATCCCACTCCCCCGGCACCCTCCTCCGACTCCCCCGAACTGGCCCACTTCCACGCCGTGTTCCTGCCCGGTGACCCGCCCCGGACCGGCAGCGTCGCCTTCTGGCGACCCGACGGCGAGGCTCCGCCGACCGTGACCTCGGCGTCCGCGGCGGACCTGACCGTCGTCGTGCCCGGCGATGACGGCGTCGAGCCGCTGGGTGTGCCCGCGGTTCTGCTGCCGGTACGCGCAGCCCTGCCGGTCCTCACACGTGCGCGTGCCGAAGTCCATGGGCACCGGTCCACCGTGTTCTGGGGCGCGGCGGCCGCGCACGCCCTGCACCTCGTGGCGCGCGGACTGCTGCTGCCGGGGCTGTCCCCGGGCGACCACGACGCCTGGCGGACGGGCCCGCTGCGCGCCCAGGACGTCGAGGCCGTGCGCCGCCTCGCCGCCGCCATGCCGCCCGAGGCGCACGCCGTGCCCCTGGCGGGCGCCGGGCCACTGCGGCTGCCCGACCCGGTGCGGCTGCTGGGCGACTTCCTCGACGCGGTCGCCGACACCCTGCCCCGCTCCCCCGCCGCGCCGCTGGTCGCCGGCGGTCCCGCCTACGCGTCGGCCGATCCGGTGCGCCTGCCCGAGCAGCGCGCGTGGGCCGCCGACATCGCCGCGGGCCACGACGCGGGGGTACGGCTGTCGCTGCGGATCGAAGCGGGCGGCCTGACGGACGCGGTGGACGACGAAGCGAACACGGTGGACGACGCACCGGACGCGATGGACGACGGATCGGACGCGGTTGTCGACGAATCGGACGTGTCGTTCCGGGCCGTGCTCCAGGTCCACAGCGTGAGCGATCCCGCGCTCGTGGCGGACGCCGCGGACGTCTGGTCCGGCGCCGGGGGCGAGGCCTTCGGACCGCGCGCGCGGATGGACGCCCTGCTCGCCCTGCGCCGCGCGGCCCGGACCTGGGCCCCGCTCACGCCCCTGCTGTCGGCGACGGTGCCGGACGCGGTCGAGCTCGCCGACGAGGAGGTCACCGAGTTGCTCGGTGCGGGCGCCCGGGCGCTGGCGGCCGCCGGCGTGGAGGTGCACTGGCCGAAGGGACTGACCCGCGAGCTCACCACGCGCGCGGAGGTGGGCCCTCCCGACGACGAGCCGGAGTCCGGCACGTCCTTCGCGGCCGTGCCGTCGTTGCTGTCCGCCGACGCGCTGCTCGCCTTCGACTGGTCGTTCGCGCTGGGCGACCGGCGGCTGAGCCGCGAGGAGCTGGACCGGCTCGCCGAGGCCAAGCGCCCCGTGGTGCGACTGCGCGACCAGTGGGTCCTCATCGACCCTCAGGAGGTGCGCCTGGCCCGCTCCCGGCAGGACCACAAGGTGACGCCGGTGGACGCGCTGGGCGCGGCCCTGACGGGCTGGGCGGAAGTGGACGGCCACCGGGTCGAGGTGCGACCCACCGGGTGGCTGGCGGCCCTGCGGGAGCGGCTCGCGGACCCCGAGGCGCAGCAGCCCGTGGAACAGCCGGCGGCCCTCGCCGCCACCCTGCGGGACTACCAGCGGCGAGGCCTGAACTGGCTCGCGGGTATGACGTCGCTGGGCCTCGGCTGCTGCCTCGCCGACGACATGGGACTCGGCAAGACGATCACGCTGATCGCCCTGCACCTGCACCGGCAGACCGACGCCCGGTCCGCCGGGCCCACCCTGGTGGTCTGCCCGACGTCCCTGATGGGCAACTGGCAGCGGGAGATCGAGCGGTTCGCCCCCGGCACACCCGTGCGGCGCTTCCACGGCGCGCGGCGCGGCCTCGACGGCCTGGCCGACGGGGAGTTCGTGCTCACCACGTACGGCACGATGCGCCTGGACGCGCCCCGGCTCGCCGAGATGCCGTGGGGCATGCTCGTGGCGGACGAGGCCCAGCACGTGAAGAACCCGCACTCCTCGACCGCGCGGGCACTGCGTTCGATCGGCGCACGCGCGCGTGTGGCGCTCACCGGCACCCCGGTGGAGAACAACCTGTCGGAGCTGTGGGCGATCCTCGACTGGACCACTCCCGGGCTACTGGGCCGCCTCGGCACCTTCCGCAGGCGGTACGCGGAGGCCGTCGAGGGCGGTCAGGACCCGGCCGCAGCCGACCGGCTGGCCCGGCTCGTGCGGCCGTTCCTGCTCCGGCGCCGCAAGTCGGACCCGGGGATCGCGCCCGAGCTGCCGCCGAAGACGGAGACCGATCACGCCGTGTCGCTCACCCACGAGCAGGCGGGCCTGTACGAGGCCGTGGTGCGCGAGGCGCTCGCGGAGATCTCCGGCGCGGACAGCATGGCGCGGCGCGGACTGATCGTGAAGCTGCTGACCGGACTCAAGCAGGTCTGCAACCACCCGGCGCAGTACCTCAAGGAGGAGCGGCCGGTGATCGCCGGACGCTCCGGGAAGCTGGACCTGCTGGACGAACTGCTCGACACGATCCTCGCCGAAAAAACGGGCGTGCTCGTCTTCACGCAGTACGTGCAGATGGCCCGCCTTCTCGAACGCCACCTGGCCGCCCGCGGCACGCCCTCGCTGTTCCTGCACGGCGGGACGCCCGTCGGCCAACGCGAGGCCATGGTGCGGCGCTTCCAGGACGGTGAAGTGCCCGTGTTCCTGCTGTCGTTGAAGGCGGCGGGCACCGGCCTGAACCTCACCCGGGCCGAGCACGTCGTGCACTACGACCGCTGGTGGAACCCGGCCGTGGAGGCCCAGGCGACCGACCGCGCCTACCGCATCGGCCAGACCCGGCCCGTGCAGGTGCACCGGATCGTCGCCGAGGGCACCATCGAGGACCGCATCGCCGAACTGCTGACCCGCAAACGGGAGCTGGCCGACGCGGTCCTCGGCTCCGGCGAGGCCGCCCTCACGGAGCTGACGGACGCGGAACTGGCGGACCTGGTCGAACTGCGAGGGGGCCTGCGATGACTCGGCACGACAGTGACACGGAGCGCACGTTCGCCGCGTTGCCGCCCGCACACGGGAGGGGCTTCGCACAGACCTGGTGGGGTCAGGCGTGGCTGAAGGCACTGGAGGATACGGCACTGGAATCGGCGCACCTCAGAACGGGCCGCATGCTCGCGCGCGCGGGAGCGGTCGGCGCGGTGTCGGTGCGCCCGGGACGGCTCACGGCCGTGGTGCAGGACCGCGACCGCACGGCACACCGGGCCGACGTCCTGCTGGAGGAGCTCTCGCCCGGGCAATGGGACCGCTTCCTGGACATGGCCGTGGAGCGGGCCGGTCATGTGGCAGCGCTGCTGGACCGTGAGATGCCGCCGCACCTGGTCGAGGACGCGGCGGCCGAGGGCATGGAACTGCTGCCGGGCCTGGGCGATCTGGAGCCGGAGTGCGACTGCGGAGCCTGGGACCACTGCGGGCACACGGCGGCGCTCTGCTACCAGGTGGCACGCCTGCTGGACCAGGACCCGTTCGTCCTGCTCCTGATGCGCGGACGCGACGAAGCCACCCTGCTGAACGCTCTCCAGTCGCGCAGCGGCGCGTCCGCCCCAGGGCGTTCCGGCCAGGAGGGGGTGGACGCGGCCGAGGCCTACGCCACCGGCGACCTCCTGCCTCCGCTGCCGCCCCTTCCCGAACTCCCCGACGAGCCGGGGGCGCCGCCGTCCTTGGACACCGAGACACCGCCCGCCCCGGGCATCGACCCGGCCGCGCTGGAGTTCCTGGCCGCGCGGACCGCCGTACAGGCCCACCGCATGCTCGCCGAGTCATTCCGGGCAACGGCCGAACCGCACCCTTCAGGTGCGGAGTTGACCGTCGCGGAAGACGCCGTACGGCTGGCCGCGGGCGGCCCCGGGCAGGAGGTGGCGGACCGTCTCGCCGCCGGGTCGGGACGCGGCCGGGAGGGGCTGGCAGCGGCGGTCCGTGCCTGGCGCCACGGCGGTACGGCCGCGTTGGCCGTGCTCGACGAGGAGTGGAAGGCGCGGGGCGAGACGCTCGCACGCGCGCGTGCCGCCCTGGAGTCGGCCTGGGACGCGGACGAGCGGCCGGAACTGCGGGCGCGGGGCAACCGCTGGACCGCCGTCGGCGCCCCGGTTCAGCTGCGCCTCGGCCGGGACGGCCGGTGGTGGCCGTACCACAAGGAGCGTGGCCGCTGGCTGCCCTCGGGAGGGGCCGCACAGGATCCGGCGACGGCACTGACGTCGGCGGAACTCGCCGCGCGTGAGGAAGCCGCTCCGGGTTCAGGGCAGTAACGCGCCGGCGTCCAGGGACGGCAGGAGCGATTCGAAACCACTCGGCAGATCGCTCGGCAACTGGCTCGGGAAGCCCGACGGCAGCCGGGTCGGCAGGTTGCTGGGCAACTCGGTGGGCAACTGGCTGGGCAGCCTCGTGGGGATACCGAAGGACGGAGCGGGGGTGCTGCTCGTGCTCTCGGCGGGCGGCTCCCGGTCCGGCGAGTCGTCGTCTCCCCTGGCCATCAGCACCACGACGGACACGGCTGCGACGGCCACGAGCACGGCGAGCAGGAGGAGCAGGGGGTTCCGGCGCCGGGGAGGCCCGGGCGGATGCGGCGGTACGGGCGGCATGGCCATACCGCCCAGCGTCGCCGCGCACCGCTCAAGGCGGGAGGGGCGCACGGAAGTTGCTACGGGCTCATGGCGTGGATCGCATGATTCCGGAGCATTACGGACCGTGATCCCGGGCATTACGGCCCCGTTGGCCGGTCACACGCCCCGTGACCGGCCAAGGGACCCGCGCACGCGTGCCCATCGGGCCCAGCACCCACGCACGCCAAGGACCCCGCACGCGCGCGTGCGCTCAGCCACGCGCCCCCAGCAGGTGGTCCATCGCCAGCTGGTCCAGACGCTCGAAGGCCATGCCGCGGGCGGCGGCCGCCTCGACGTCGAAGGCCTCGAAGGCCGAGCGGTCGGCGAGCAGGGCCTGGAGGCCGTCCGAGGCGGTGGGCTGGGCCAGTTCGTCCAGGCGGGCCGCGCTCAGGGCCTCCTGGACCTCGGGGTCGGCGCGGAAGGCGGCGGCGCGCTCCTTGAGGATGAGGTAGTTGCGCATGCAGCCGGCCGCCGAGGCCCACACCCCGTCGAGGTCCTCGGTCCGCGGAGGCTTGAAGTCGAAGTGCCGCGGGCCGGCGTAACCGGCCGACTCCAGCAGGTCGACCAGCCAGAACGCGGCGCGCAGGTCACCGGCGCCGAAGCGCAGGTCCTGGTCGTACTTGATGCCGGACTGGCCGTTGAGGTCGATGTGGAAGAGCTTGCCCGCCCACAGTGCCTGCGCGATGCCGTGCGGGAAGTTCAGCCCGGCCATCTGCTCGTGCCCGACCTCGGGGTTGACGCCGTACAGTTCCGGACGCTCCAGGCGCTCGATGAACGCCAGGGCGTGGCCGACGGTCGGCAGCAGGATGTCGCCGCGCGGCTCGTTCGGCTTGGGCTCGATCGCGAAGCGCAGGTCGTAGCCCTGGGAGGTGACGTACTCGCCGAGTAGGTCGAAGGCCTCCTTCATCCGGTCCAGGGCGGCGCGGACGTCCTTGGCGGCGCCCGACTCGGCACCCTCCCGGCCGCCCCAGGCCACGTACACCTGGGCGCCGAGCTCGACGGCGAGGTCGATGTTGCGGATGGTCTTGCGCAGCGCGTAACGGCGCACGTCGCGGTCGTTGGCCGTGAAGGCGCCGTCCTTGAAGACCGGATGCGTGAAGAGGTTCGTGGTGGCCATCGGGACCTTCATGCCCGTGGCGTCCAGCGCCTGCCGGAAGCGCTTGATGTGGGCCTCGCGCTCGGTGTCGCTCGAGCCGAACGGGATCAGGTCGTCGTCGTGGAAGGTGACGCCGTGGGCGCCGAGCTCGGCCAGTCGCTGCACCGTCTCGACCGGGTCGAGGGCACGCCGCGTGGCGTCGCCGAAGGGATCCCGTCCCTGCCAGCCGACGGTCCACAAGCCGAAGGTGAACCTGTCCTCGGGGGTGGGCTGGTAGCTCATGCCGCGGCTCCTTGCTCGCTGAGGCTATTTCGTCATGCCGATTTACAAATTAGTATGCGAGCACCTTCCTGGGAAGAGACAAGGTGTCTCGGGACGAGAGCAGAGGGAGAAACCCGATGTCAGCAGCCGAGGGTCCGCTCGTCGTCGGCGTGGACTCGTCCACCCAGTCCACGAAGGCGCTGGTCGTCGACGCGGCCACAGGCCGGGTCGTCGCCACCGGCCAGGCGCCGCACACCGTCTCCTCGGGGGCCGGGCGCGAGAGCGATCCGCGCCAGTGGTGGGACGCGCTGTGCGAGGCCCTGCGCCAGTGCGGTGAGGCGGCGCACGAGGCCGCCGCGGTGTCGGTCGGCGGGCAGCAGCACGGCCTGGTCACGCTGGACGAGCGGGGCGAGCCGGTGCGCCCGGCTCTCCTGTGGAACGACGTGCGCTCGGCGCCGCAGGCGCGCAGGCTGACGGAGGAACTGGGCGGCGCCAAGTTCTGGGCCGAACGCACCGGCAGCGTCCCCGCCGCCTCCTTCACGGTCACCAAGTGGGCCTGGCTGGCCGAGCACGAGCCGGAGGCGGCGCGCGCCACGAAGGCCGTGCGCCTCCCCCACGACTACCTGACCGAGCGGCTCACCGGGCAGGGCACGACCGACCGCGGCGACGTCTCGGGGACGGGCTGGTGGGCCTCCGGGACGGAAGGCTACGACCAGGACATCCTGGCGTACGTGGGGCTCGACCCGGCCCTGCTGCCCCGTGTGGTCCGGCCCGGCGAGGTGGCGGGCACGGTGCGCGACAGCCATGATCTGCCGTTCTCCAAGGGCACCCTGGTCGCGCCCGGCACCGGTGACAATGCCGCAGCGGCGCTGGGCCTCGGGGTGCGTCCGGGCATGCCGGTGATGAGCCTCGGCACCTCGGGCACGGTGTACGCGGTGTCGCAGCGGCGGCCCGCCGACCCGAGCGGCACGGTGGCCGGTTTCGCCGACGCCCGCGGTGACTGGCTGCCGCTGGCCTGCACCCTGAACTGCACGCTCGCCGTGGACCGCGTCGCGACGCTGCTGGGCCTGGACCGCGAGGCCGTCGAACCCGGCACGGCCGTCACGCTGCTGCCCTTCCTGGACGGCGAACGCACTCCGAACCTGCCGAACGCCTCCGGGCTGCTCCACGGCCTGCGCCACGACACGACCGCCGGGCAGCTGCTCCAGGCCGCCTACGACGGTGCCGTGCACTCCCTGCTCGGCGCGCTCGACCTGGTCCTCGACGAGGACGCGGACCCCTCGGCGCCCCTGCTGCTGATCGGCGGCGGTGCGCGGGGCACGGCCTGGCAGCAGACCGTCCTGCGGCTGTCGGGGCGTCCCGTGCAGGTGCCCGAGGCCAAGGAGCTGGTGGCGCTCGGCGCCGCGGCGCAGGCGGCCGGGCTGCTGACCGGGGAGGACCCGGCGGCGGTCGCGCGGCGCTGGAACACGGCGGCCGGGCCGGTGCTCGACGCCGTCGAGCGGGACGAGGAGACGCTGGCCAGGATCGCCGGGGTACTCTCCGACGCGGCCCCGCTGCTGGAGCGGCCCACGGACACCCACTGAGGACTGGCGTCAGGCATGACCGCACCACTGCACGAGGCCCGTCCGGCCGGGCCGGGACGCGCCCTGCCGGACACCCAGCAGGGCATGCGCCGCCGCAACCTCGCCCGGGTCCTGCACGCCGTCCGGGCCGAGGGGCCGCTGTCCCGGGCCGCTGTCGCCTCGCGGATCGGCCTGACCCGGGCGGCCGTGTCGACCCTCGTCGACGAACTGATCCGCTCGGGGCTGCTGGAGGAGCTGGGGCCCGAGCGGCCCGGCCGGGTGGGCCGCCCGGGCTCCGCGCTCGCGCTGAGCGGACGCGGCCCGGCGGGGATCGGCGCGGAGGTCGGCGTCGACCATCTCGCGGTCTGTGCCGTGGACCTGCGCGGCCGGACCCGGTCGCGGGCGATACGCCAGGGCGCGAACCGCGGCCGCTCCCCGGGGCCCGTGCTGGCCGAACTCACCGAACTCATCCGCCGGGTGGTCGCCGAGGCGGAGGGCGAGGGCCTGTGGCCGGCCGGTCTCGCCGTGGCCGTGCCCGGTCTGGTGGCGCGTGACGCCCGGACCGTCGTACGCGCCCCGAACCTCGATTGGCACGACACGGACCTCGGTGACCTGCTGCCGGCCGACCTCCCGCTGACGGTGGACAACGAGGCGAACTTCGGCGCGCTCGCCGAACTCTGGCTGGGCGACGCCACGCCGCGCGACTTCCTGCACGTGTCGGCGGAGATCGGCATCGGCGCGGCCGTCGTGGTGGACGGCGGACTGCTGCGCGGAACCCGCGGTTTCGCGGGTGAATTGGGGCATGTACCGGTCCGGCCGGACGGCCCGGAGTGCGCGTGCGGCGGGCGCGGGTGCCTGGAGCAGTACGCCGGCGAGGAGGCGGTGCTGCGCGCGGCCGGTCTGGAGCCGGACGAGGACCGGGTCGGGCTGCTGGCGGGGCGCGCGGCGGAGGGCGACGAAGACGTACGCCGCGCCCTGCGCGACGCGGGCACCGCGCTCGGGGTCGCCCTGACCGGGGCGGTCAACCTCCTCGACCCGGAGAGCGTGGTGCTGGGCGGGGAACTGTCCGGGCTGGCGCCGTGGCTGCTGCCGTCGTTGCGGGACGAGCTGGCGCGCCGCACGGCGGGTCCGGCCTGTCCCGTCTCCGTGTCCCGGCTGGGTCCGCAGGGTCCGCTGCTGGGCGCCGCGCACTCGGTCGTGCGGGCGGTGCTGGACGATCCGGCCACCGTTGCCGAGCGGGCCTGAAAAGGCCCTGCCCCCTACGGGAGACCGTTCGGGTCCCTGTCAATCACCCGACCGGGTGAGCGAGTTGTCCACATCGCCGCGACCCTCCACCGAAAGGCATCACGTCCTTCGGACCGACCGGCAGGCGCCGTAACTTGATCGCACGGGCCGCGACCACACCGGCCGCCGCCCCCAGCAGTTGAGCAAGAGACACCCGCCGTCGAGCCCGGGAGGCACCCACTCATGGAACGGACAACCCCCTTCCCCAGCAGGCGAGGCATCCTCAAGGGTGCCGCCGCCCTCACCGCCGTCCCCACCGCCCTGTTCCCCGGCACACGGGCCGGCGCCCGGCCCCAGGTCGTCGACCACCCCGGAGCCGCGTGGCATCCGGCGAGCCGCCACAACTACACGCCGTCGAACCGCCCACGCACCCATCCGCTGCACTACGTGGTCATCCACGTCGCACAGACGACCTACGCCGGCACCCTGTCCGTCTTCCGGAACCCCAGGAAGAAGGTGTCCGCGCACTACGTGGTGCGCTCGTCGGACGGGCACGTGGCGCAGTGCGTGCGCGAGGCGGACATCGCGTGGCACGCGGGGAACTGGGACTACAACACCCGCAGCATCGGCATCGAGCACGAGGGCTGGGTGGACCGGCCCAAGTACTTCACCGACGCCATGTACGAGCGGTCGGCCCGGCTCACCGCGGCGATCTGCGCCAGGTACGACATCCCCAGGAACCGGGCGCACATCATCGGCCACCACGAGGTCCCGGGCAGCGACCACACCGATCCGGGCCGCCACTGGGACTGGAAGCGCTACATGAGACTGGTCGACAACTCGCCCTGAGACCAGCCTGTTTCCCCGCCCCGGCGCCCGCCACCCCACCTCACGTCCCGGTTACAAAACACTCAACCTCTGGTTGCGGCACGGTAAGCACGCGACGATGGGACCATGACCCTGGCCCAGCGCGCCCTGGAGCGTTTGCAGGCCTGGCCCGACCTGATGGCGGGCCCGGCGAGTTGCGGTACCGGACGAGCGCTCCGCTCCGTCCGTGACGAGATCGTCCACTTCCACTCGACGCGGGACGTGGACCTCCACCTCACCCGACGGGCCATCCAGCGCTTCCATTACGACCTCGCCGGTTCGAGCGCCATCCACCTGGTTCCCGGATCCGGCTGGGTGACGGTCCACCTCGACTGCGAGGCGGACGTCGACCTGCTGCAGAGCCTGGTGAGCATCGCCCTCAAGGCCCACCAGACACGGCCCGCCGGGCAGGAGCAGCGGCTCGCCGGGTGCAACTTCCACCGTGTCACGGTCCTTCCGCGTGACGCCGCAGCGGGCGGGTGAGCCGTGGTGACCCGACCGGAGGCCGTCAACGCGGAGGCCTGGCACACGTA
This sequence comes from Streptomyces sp. NPDC050416, assembly GCF_044458845.1. Lineage (NCBI taxonomy): Bacteria > Bacillati > Actinomycetota > Actinomycetes > Kitasatosporales > Streptomycetaceae > Streptomyces > Streptomyces sp. NPDC050416. The sequence goes on along the minus strand of NZ_JBITII010000011.1, from coordinate 208,431 downwards.
CGGAGCACATCACCTGCGGCGGGGCACGGTGCTGCCCGAGGTGGCGCGGATCGACTGGGGGTTCGAGGGTGCCGGGCCGGGGATCGAGGTGCTCGGGGAGCTGACGGGCCGGCGCGTGCTGGATCTCGGGTGCGGTCCGGCGCGGCACGCGGCCTACCTGGTCCGTGCCCACGGCGCGCTGGTGGACGCCGTCGACTCCTCGGCCGGGCAGTTGGAACGGGCGCGCGCCCGCTACGGCTCCCTGCCGGGGCTGCGCCTGGTCCTTGGCGACGCGGTGGAGCATCTGCGCTCGGCGGAGCCGTACGACGTCATCTACTCGGTCAACGCCGTGCCGTACATCGACCCGCACCGGCTGCTGCCCGCCCTGGCCGCGGCGCTCAAGCCGGGCGGCAGGCTCTGCTTCACCGTGCTGCACACCAACTCGCACGGTGACGGACCGTCGGACGAGGTCAGCGCCCGGCCGGAGATCCTGCAGCTGGCCGGGGGCGGGGACGTCACCGTCCAGATGTGGGTCCTCGACCCGGAGCTCTGGACGGCCCTGCTGGCCGAGCACGGGTTGCGCGTGGAGCAGGTCGACGTCCTAGACACGCCGCAGGCCGGCAACCACGCCTCGTACCGGCTCTTCCGGGTGACACGGTCCGTCCGGGTCTCCTCCCGGCCGCGCACCGCCAAACCGCCGAGGGCCCACGCCACGCTCGGGGTCGGCGCCATCGTGCACGGGCCCCGGGGACTGCTCCTGGGCCGGCACCGGCACGGGACGTGGGAGCTGCCCGGCGGGACGGTGGAGCCCGGGGAGTCACTGCGGGAGACGGTCGTGCGCGAACTGGGCGAGGAGACGGGCCTCGACGCCCGGCCGGAGGACGTCCGGCTCCTCGGGACGCTCCTCGACGACGCCGGGGGTCTCGTACGGGTGACCGTGGCCGCCCGGGTCACCGCCTGGCGGGGAGAGCCGTCGGACCAGCCCGGGGAGAGCGTGGGCCGCTGGCGCTGGTTCGCCCTGGACCGGCTGCCGGAGGAGCTGTTCGTGTGCAGCGCGCAGGCCCTCACCGCCTGGCGGCCGGATCTGCCGATCGACCACACGCCCGCCCACTTCACGCCGTACGGCACCGGAACGGGCGACGGCTGAAGCACCCGGAGGGGTGCGTTTTTTCAGCCGTTCCCGTGGAGTCGGCGCTCAGCCACCCCGCCGGCCCTCGTGGTCTGGTGCACTGCCCCTGAGAATCCGGTGAGTTGACGAGGCATCAGGGGGCACGGTGGCAGGTCGTCACAGAAGGCGGGGAGCAGGCAGAGCGGTACTGGCGTTTGTCACGGCGTTCGGCGCGCTGACCGGGGCGGCCCTGGCGGGGGCGGCTCCGGCCGTCGCCGTCCACCAGGGCGTACGGGTCGCGCCGGGGGTCACGTACGAGGAGTTCGACATCAAGGCCGCCAAGGGGGTGACGCACGCGCATGTGCTGAAGGTCGACCTGGGCCATCCGCGGGTACGGGTCGATCTGCTGTATCCGGGGGCCGTGGCCTCGCGGGCCCAGGTCTCGCGGATGGCCGACGCCCAGGGGGCGGTCGCCGGTGTCAACGGTGACTTCTTCAACATCACCGAGGCGCAGCATCCGGGCGTTGAGGCGACCGGCGCGAGCGTGGGCCCGGCGATCGCGGCCGGGCGGACGCTCAAGGCGGCCGTGCCGAACGGCCAGCGTTTCGGCCCGGCACTGCCGCCCGGCACGAGCACCGAGGACGTGTTCGGTGTCGGCCGTGACGGAGTGGCGCGGCTGGACCGGCTGGCCCTGGACGGCTCGGTCCGTACGGCCGAGGCGCAGCTGCCGCTGGGCGGGCTCAACCAGTACGCGCTGCCGGTGGGTTCCGTCGGCGCGTTCACCTCCGACTGGGGCAGCGTCTCCCGCGTGCGCGCCACGTGCGGCACGGACACGGACCGCGCCGCGCCCTGCAGCACGGACACGTACGAGGTGACGGTCCGCGACGGCGAGGTCGTGTCGGCCGCCGAGACACCCGGCAGCGGTCCCATCGCCGCGGGCACCACTGTGCTGGTCGGCCGGGAGGCGGGCGCCCAGCAGTTGCGGAAACTGTCCGCCGGCGAGGCGGTCGAGGTGGAGCACCGTCTCGTGGCGGCCACGGACGGGGCCTCCTACCGCCTCGCCATCGGCGGTTACCCGGTTCTCACGGGCGGCCGGCCGCTGCCGGGGCTGGACGACACGACGTCGGCCGTTCGTACGGCCGTGGGCATCGCCGACGGCGGACAGTGCGTGCTGCTGTTCGCGCTGGACGGCGCCGCGGCCTACCGCAGCGGCCTGACGATCGCCGAAGTGGCCGACACCATGCGGAAGCTGGGCTCGGACGACGCCTTCAGCCTGGACGGCGGCGGGTCGTCGACGCTGGTCGCCCGGAAGGCGGGCACGAGCAGCGTCTCGGTCCGCAACCACCCCAGCGGCGGTGCCGAACGCGCCGTTGCGAACGGCATCGGCGTGTTCTCCGGTCGGTGACGTCAGGGCCGCAGACTGCTGACGATGTCCGCCGTCGCCGTGAGGCCGCTGTGGATGGTGGGGGCGACGCTGGTGCTGGCCAGGTAGAAGCCGAGCAGCAGGCAGACCAGCGCGTGGGAGACCTTCAGCCCGCCGTTGCGCAGGAAGATCACCGCCAGGACCAAGAGCAGCAGCACCACAGAGATGGAAATGGCCATCGTCAACTCCTCCGCCACGCCGCCATGTCCGGTTCACGGCGTTCGGCCGTAAGTGTGGCGTAGCGGAGTGTTCATCCGGGCTGCTGACCTGTCCGCCGAACGTGTGGTGTTCCCTGGATCCCCGACGGGCCTACGCCGCCCGCCGGGCGTCCAGGAACGCCTCCAGTCCGGCGAGGTCGTCGGTGTTGAGGTGGTCGACGTCGGCGGCGAGCAGTTCGGCCCACAGCGCCTCCCGGGCGGGCCCGGGAAGGTCCGGGGTCGCCCAGAACCGCACCTTCTGCCCCCGGCGGCGCGCGGCCCGGACGATACTCCGCAGCTTCTCCCGCTCCGCGTCCGGGAACGCGCCCACGCCCTGCCAGGTGAAGTTGAGCGTCCAGTTGTCGCTGATCAGCGGGATGAGGGAGGCCGGCGCCGGGCCGCCGAGGTCGGCGAGCCGGCCGTCGTAGAAGGCGCGCCGGACGGTCTGGGCCTCCATGGGGGCGCGGGCCGCGCGGTCGCCGGAGACGACGGCGGTGACCGGGCCGGTCAGGACCCGGCCGTGGGCGTAGGTCGTGAACAAGTGCCGGTAGCGCCTGAGCCGGCGGTCGAGTTCCAGGTACGTCGAAGAGCCCTCGGTCTTGATGTCGACGAGCATCTGCAGCGACCCGCGGTACCCCCGGTACACGCGGCCGCAGTTGGCCCGAACTCGCGCGGCGAGCGGGTCGAGGTAGAGGGACTCCAGCGTGCGGGCCGGGTCGAGGTCCTCCGGGTCGTGGGCGACGAGGAGTTGGTCGCCGACCAGGTAGATGTCGGCCTCGACGCTGCCGAAGCGGTGGTCGAGGGCATCGAGCAGGGGGCGCGGATGCTCGTAGTCGTTGTGGGCGTGGGCTCGCCACAACGGGCGGGGCCCGTGCCGCCGTTCACCGGCGAGGGCGTCGGTGCCGGGGAGGGCGACCGAGCCCGCGAGGGCGGCGCCGAGGGTGGTGAGGGCTCTGCGACGGGTGGTGAGGTCCATGCTCTGCCTCCCTGGGAGTGCCGTACGGGAACCCTGCGAGTATGGGGTTCGCGCAGGCCCAAGGAGCAGGGCATTGCGGGGAGTTGGCCGGAGTGCCGTCGTGCGTTCACTTCACCGGAATAGAGCACACGAAAAGCCCGCCCCTGGTGGGACGGGCCTTTCCAGCCTGGTGTACGTCAGGGCGCCTGGAGGTCGACCAGTGCGGCCAGTGCCTCCCGGTGGGCGCCGGCCGTGCCGTAGGCGATCGAGTCGGCCTTCGCACGCTTCAGGTACAGGTGCACCGGGTGCTCCCACGTCATGCCGATGCCGCCGTGCAGTTGCAGCGCCTCCTCGGCGGCGTGGACGGCCACGGACGCCGCGTAGGCCTGGGCGACGGTGACCGCCACGTCGACGTCCCGGCCCGTCGACAGGGCGTCGGCGGCATTGCGGGCGGCCGCACGGAGATTGGCGACTTCCAGCCACAGCTGGGCCAGCCGGTGCTTGAGCGCCTGGAAGCCGCCGACGGGCCGGTTGAACTGCTTGCGGTCCTTGAGGTAGCGGACGGTCTCCGTCAGCGTCCAGTCGGCCAGTCCGAGCTGTTCGGAGGCGAGCAGCCCGGCTCCGGCGCGCAGGGCCCGGCGTACGGCGGGCTCGGCGTCGCCCAGCAGGCGGCCCGGCGCTCCGTCGAGCGTGACGGTCGCGAGCGGCCGGGTCAGGTCCAGGGAGATCTGGGGTGTGACGGTCGCGGCGGTGGCGTCGACCGCGTAGAGGCCGCCGTCGTCGGCGGGCACGAGCAGCACGTCGGCGACGGCCGCGTCCGCGATGCCGGTCAGTTCGCCGTGCAGCCGGCCGTTCTCGTGCCGGACGACCTTGTAGGCGGTGCCCGGTGCGACGCCGAGAGCGACCGCGAGGGCTCCGATCGACGTCCCGGAGGCGAGCTCGGTGAGCAGGTCGTCGGTGCCGCAGGCCAGGAGCGCCTCGGTGGCGACGACCGCGCTCGTGAGGTACGGGACGGGCGCGACCGCACGCCCGAGCTCCTCCAGCACCACGGCGGCTTCCCGGTGCGTGGCGCCCTGGCCGTCCAGTTCCTCGGGCACCAGCAGGCCGGCGAGACCCATGCCGTCGGTGAGTGCCTTCCACAGCGCCAGGTGGTGCGGGGTGTCCGTCTCGACGCGGGCGATGACGCCCGGGGCGTCGCAGTGGTCGGCGAGCAGGTCGCGGACGGCGGCGCGCAGCGCCTCTTCCTCTTCCGAGTACAACAGGTCGCTCATCGGGCGAGGTCCTTCCAGGCGACGTCCTTGTCGGTGCGCGGTTCGGCGGGCAGGCCGAGGACGCGCTCGGCGACGATGTTCAGCAGGACCTCGCTGGTCCCGCCCTCGATGCTGTTGCCCTTGGAGCGCAGGTAGCGGTAGCCGGCCTCGCGGCCGGTGAAGTCGACCAGCTCCGGGCGGCGCATGGTCCAGTCGTCGTACAGCAGGCCCTCCTCGCCGAGCAGTTCCACCTCCAGGCCGCTGATCTCCTGGTTGAGGCGGGCGAAGGCGAGCTTCATGCCGGCGCCCTCGGGGCCGGGCTGGCCGGCCACGAGCTGCTGGCGCAGCCGCTCGCCGGTGAGCCGGGCGACCTCGGCGTCGACCCAGAGCTTCAGCAGGCGCTGGTGCAGGTCGTGAGTGCGCAGCTCCGGGCGCTCGCGCCAGGTCGTGGAGACCGGGCCGATCATGCCGCCCTCGCGGGGCAGCCGCATGCCGCCGATGGCGACGCGCTCGTTGTTCAGGGTCATCTGCGCGACCCGCCAGCCGTCACCGACCTCGCCGAGGCGGCGGGAGTCCGGGATGCGGACGTCGGTGAGGAACACCTCGTTGAACTCGGCCTCGCCGGTGATCTGCCGCAGCGGCCGGACCTCGACGCCCGGGTCGGTCATGTCGCAGACGAAGTACGTGATGCCCCGGTGCTTGGGCACGTCCGGGTCGGTGCGGGCGATGAGGATCGCCCACCGCGCCACGTGGGCGCTGGACGTCCAGACCTTCTGCCCGTTGACCACCCAGTCTCCCCCACTCTCGGCTTCGCTCGAGCGGGAGGTGCCCCCAGCCTCCCGCACGGCCCTGGTGCCCAGCGCGGCGAGGTCGGATCCGGCACCCGGCTCGCTGAACAGCTGGCACCAGACCTCCTCCCCCGTCCACAGAGGCCTCAGGTACCGACGCTTCTGCTCCTCGGTGCCGTAGGCCAGGATGGTCGGCGCGGCCATGCCGAGGCCGATGCCGATGCGCCGCGGGTCGTTGCCGGGCGCCCCGGCCGCCTCCAGCTCGGCGTCCACGACGGCCTGGAGGGACCGGGGCGCGCCGAGTCCGCCGAGGCCCTCCGGGTAGTGCACCCAGGCCAGTCCGGCGTCGAAGCGGGCCCGCAGGAAGTCCAGGCGGTCGGTGGAGGCCGGCGGATGAGCGGCCAGCAACTCCTGTGTGCGACGGCGCAGTTCCTCGGCGTCGGTCATGCGGCGGCTCCCTTCTCCAGGACGACGGCCACCCGGCCGGTCGTCACACCGTCGGCGACCCGCTGCACGGCTGCGGCGGCCCCGCCGAGCGGCACGCGTTCGCTCACCAGCGGCTTGATCGCACCCCGGGCGGCCAGCTCGGTGAGCTGCTCGTGGCAGTGCTGGACCAGTTTCGGGTTCTTGGTGTTGTACAGGCCCCAGTGCAGGCCGAGGATCGAGTAGTTCTTCACCAGGGCGTGGTTCAGCCCGGGGCTGGGGATCGTGCCGCTGGCGAAGCCGACGACGACGATGCGCCCCTCGAAGGCGACGACCTTGGCGGACTGGGCGTAGGCCTCGCCGCCGACCGGGTCGTAGATCACGTCGGCGCCGCGGCCGCCGGTGGCCTCCTTGACGGCGGCGACGACGTCCTCGGAGCGCCGGTCGATCACGACGTCGCAGCCCAGCTCGCGGGCGACGGCCGCCTTCCCGGAGCCGCCGACGACACCGATGACGGTGGCGCCGGCGGCCTTCCCGAGCTGCACGGCCGCGCTGCCGACCCCTCCAGCGGCAGCGTGGACGAGCAGGGTCTCGCCGGTCTCCAGGCCGGCCCGGCGGTGCAGACCGAACCAGCCGGTCTGGTAGCCGATGTGCAGGGCCGCGGCCTCCGCGTCGTCCAGGGCGTCCGGCGCGGGCAGGAGGGCGGCGGAGTCCGCGACGGCGTACTCGGCGAAGCCGCCGTACGGCAGCGCCGGGTTGGCGATCACCCGGCGTCCGTCCTCGGTCTCGCCGCAGATCTCCACGCCCGGGGTGAAGGGCAGGGGCGGCCTGACCTGGTACTGGCCCCGGCACAGCAGGGCGTCGGGGAAGTTGATGTTCGCGGCGCGCACCTTCAGCAGGACCTGGCCGTCGGCGGGCGTGGGCGGTGCCACGTCCTCTAGCCGCATCACCTCACCCGGCTCGCCGTTCTCGTGCACTTGCCATGCCTGCATGCGGGGCCTCCACGGGCTGCGTCGACTGCGTCGTCCGACCGGGGTCGGTTCGCATACTAAGCGGTCGCTTGACGATCTGGGAACCGTCGGACGGCCGGGGAAACCGTCGGACGCGTCACTTCCGCTTCGGCCGCGCCCGCACGTGCATCCGCTCCCCTTGCGGCCCGAACAGGCTGAGGAACTCCACGGGCCCCTCCCCCGTGGACCCGAACCAGTGCGGCACGCGGGTGTCGAACTCCGCGGCCTCCCCCGCCGTGAGCACCACGTCGTGCTCGCCCAGCACCAGGCGCAGCTTCCCGGACAGCACGTACAACCACTCGTAGCCCTCGTGGGTGCGCGGGTCCGGTTCCTGTCTGCGCTGGGGTTCCAGCACCTTGTAGGCCTGGAGGCCGCCGGGCTGGCGGGTGAGCGGCCAGTGGGTGCGGCCGAACATTTCGATCGGCTTCGACCGCACCCGCGGGTCACCGGCCGGCGGCGCTCCGACCAGCTCGTCCAGGGCCACCTGGTGCGCCCGGGCGATCGGCAGCAGCAGCTCCAGGCTGGGTTTGCGCAGGCCGGACTCCAGCCGCGACAGGGTGCTGACGGAGATGCCGGTGGTCTCGGAGAGCGCCGCCAGCGTCACCTCCCGCTCCTTGCGCATCTGCCGCAGCCGGGGGCCGACGCCCGCGAGTACCTCGTCCGTAGTCATGGTGGTATTGCAGATTCGGCAAACGCGTTTGTCAATCCTGCGGCCGTGGAGCGACTCTCGGCAGTGGAGGTGGTCACCATGACCGAGAGGTACGCAGTCGTAGTCGTCGGCGGTGGTACGGCGGGCCTGTCCGCGGCTCTGGTGCTGGGCCGGGCCCGGCACCGCACGCTGGTCGTCGACGCGGGCGAGCCGCGCAACGCGCCCGCCGCGCACATGCAGGGCTATCTGTCGCGTGACGGGATGCCGCCCGCCGAGTTCCTCGCCGTCGGCCGGGAGGAGATCGCGCGCTACGGCGTGGAGCTCGTGCGGGACCGGGTGGTGGAGGTGGAGAAGGGCGAGGACTTCGCGGTGGTGCTGGCGGGCGGGCGGACCGTGCGGGCCCGGCGTCTGGTGATCGCCACCGGGCTGAAGGACGAGCTGCCGGCGGTCCCCGGGGTCGCCGAGCGGTTCGGCCGGGACGTGCTGCACTGCCCGTTCTGCCACGGCTGGGAAGTGCGCGACCAGCCGTTCGGAGTGCTGGCGACGAGCCCGGCGAGCGTGCACCAGGCGCTGATCGTGTCCCAGTGGTCGAAGGACGTGCGGTTCTTCCTGCACACGGTCGCCGAGGGCGAGCTGTCCGACCAGGACCTGCGCCGGCTGGCCGCGGCCGGGGTGGATGTGGTGCCGGGCGAGGTCGCGGAGCTGGTGGTCGAGGACGACCGGCTCACCGGTGTCCGGCTAGCCGACGGCACGACGCACGCCCGTTCCGTGCTGTTCGTCGGGCCGCGCCCCGTCCCGCAGACCGGCCTGCTGGAGCGGCTCGGCGCGGAGCTGCACGAGACGCCGTTCGGCGCGTACCCGGTGGTCGACCCGACCGGGCTGACGACCGTCCCCGGGGTGTGGGCCGCGGGCAACGCGATCGGCTTCGCCGAGCAGGTCGTGCACGCGGCGAGCGGCGGCTACCGGGCGGCATCCGCGATTGTCGGGGACCTGCTGATGACCGACCTCGACGCGGCCACCCAGGAGTAAGCGGCCCACCCGGGAGTAAGAGGTGCCGTCCGGGTGTAGAGGCGGCCCCTCCGGTGCACCATGGCTGCATGCTGCTGCACCGGCTGGCCCGAGTGTCCCAGGAGGTCGCCGCCACTTCGGCGCGGTCCCGGAAGACGGCCCTGCTCGCGGAGCTCTTCCGGGACGCCGAGGCCGACGACGTGCCGATCGTCATCCCGTACCTGGCCGGACGGCTGCCGCAGGGCCGGATCGGCGTCGGCTGGAAGGTGCTGAGCCGCCCGGTCGCCCCCGCCGCCGAGCCGGGCCTGACCGTACGGGACGTGGACGCCCGGCTTTCCGAGCTGGCCAAGGTGTCCGGCCCGGGCTCCCAGGCGGAACGGGCCCGGCTGGTCGGGGAGTTGATGGGCGCGGTCACCCAGGACGAGCAGCGGTTCCTGGTCGGGCTGCTCACCGGCGAGGTGCGGCAGGGCGCGCTGGACGCGGTCGCGGTCGAGGGACTGGCCCAGGCGACCGGGGCGCCCCCGGCCGACGTACGGCGGGCCGTGATGCTCGCCGGCTCCCTCCAGACCGTCGCCGAGGCGCTGCTCGCGGACGGCCCCGCCGCCCTGGACCGCTTCCGCCTCACCGTCGGCCGCCCGGTCTGGCCGATGCTCGCGCACAGTGCCTCCTCGGTCGCCGAGGCGGTGGACAAGCTCGGTGCCTGCGCGGTCGAGGAGAAGCTGGACGGCATCCGCGTCCAGGTGCACCGGGACGGCGACACGGTACGGCTCTACACCCGCACCCTCGACGACATCACCGACCGCCTGCCCGAAGTGACGGCCGCCGCGCTGGAGTTGCGGGGCGAGCGGTTCATCCTGGACGGTGAGGTGATCTCCTTCGACGAGGACGGCCGCCCCCGCTCGTTCCAGGAGACCGCCGGCCGGGTCGGCTCGCGCACGGACGTGGCGACGGCGGCCCGCGCGGTGCCGGTCTCCCCCGTCTTCTTCGACGCTCTGTCGGTCGACGGCCACGACCTGCTCGACCTGCCGTTCGCCGAGCGGCACGCCGAGCTGGCCCGGCTGGTCCCCGGGCCGATGCGGGTGCGCCGCACGACGGTGTCCGGCCCGGACGACCTGCGCACGGCGGAGGAGTTCCTGGCCGAGACCCTGAAACGCGGCCACGAGGGCGTCGTCGCCAAGGCGCTCGACGCCCCCTACAGCGCGGGCCGGCGCGGCGCGTCCTGGCTGAAGGTCAAACCCGTCCACACCCTCGACCTAGTGGTCCTGGCCGCCGAGTGGGGCCACGGCCGCCGCACCGGCAAGCTCTCCAACCTCCACCTGGGCGCCCGCACCGCCGACGGCGGTCTCGCCATGCTCGGCAAGACCTTCAAGGGCATGACCGACGCGATGCTCACCTGGCAGACCGAACGGCTCCGGCAGCTCGCCGTCGACGACAACGGCCACGTCGTGACCGTACGCCCGGAACTCGTCGTCGAGATCGCCTACGACGGCCTGCAGCGCTCCACCCGCTACCCGGCCGGCGTCACCCTGCGCTTCGCCCGCGTGGTCCGCTACCGGGAGGACAAGCGCCCCGAGGACGCCGACACGGTGGAGACGCTGCTGGCCGCGCACCCGGAGGTGAGCCCGTGAAGCGCAGTGCCGGCCTGCTGCTCTTCCACCACACCGACAACGGCCTCGACGTGCTGCTCGGCCACATGGGCGGCCCGTTCTTCGCCCGGCGCGACGCGGGCGCGTGGACCATCCCCAAGGGCGAGTACGAGCCCGACGAGTCCGCCTGGGCAGCGGCCCGGCGCGAGTTCGAGGAGGAACTGGGGCTGCCCCCGCCGGACGGCGAGGCCCTCGCTCTGGGCGAGGTCCGGCAGACGAACGGCAAGATCGTCACGGCCTGGGCGATCGAGGCGGACCTCGACCCGGCGACGATCGCGCCCGGATCGTTCCGGATGGAGTGGCCGCCGAGGTCGGGACAGCTCCAGGAATTCCCCGAGCTGGACCGGGTGGCGTGGTTCGGGCTCGACCGGGCCCGCGAGGTGATCGTCAAGGCGCAGGCGGCGTTTCTCGACCGCCTGGCGGAGCACTCGCCCTGAGGAGACGCTCCCGCGTTGCGGTCCGCTCCGCCGCGCGGGAAGGTCGGACTAAGCCCGCTCCGAGGGAGGTCAGCCATGCCCATCGCAACGGTGAACCCGGCGAACGGCGAGACGCTCAAGACGTACGAGGCCATGGGCGAGGAGGAGATCGAGCGCCGGCTCCGGCTCGCGGAGGCCACGTTCCGCACGTACCGGACGACGACGTTCGACGAGCGCGCCCGGCTGATGAGGAAGGCCGCCGACCTCCTCGAGGAGGACCAGCAGGACATCGCCCGCGTGCTGACCACCGAGATGGGCAAGCCGATCCAGCAGGCCCGGGCCGAGGCGGCGAAGTGCGCCAAGGCGATGCGCTGGTACGCCGACCACGCGGAGGAGCTGCTCGCCGACGAGGAACCCTCCGACACCGACGTGAAGGACTCCGGCGCCTCACGCGTGCGGGTGCGCTACCGGCCGCTGGGACCGGTGCTGGCGGTCATGCCGTGGAACTTCCCGCTGTGGCAGGTGGTCCGCTTCGCCGCGCCCGCCCTGATGGCGGGGAACGTGGGCCTGCTCAAGCACGCCTCGAACGTCCCGCAGACCGCCCTCTACCTGGAGGACCTGTTCCACCGTGCGGGCTTCACGGAGGGCTGCTTCCAGACCCTGCTGATCGGCTCCGCCGCGGTCGACGACATCCTGCGCGACGAGCGGGTCAAGGCGGCCACCCTCACCGGCAGCGAGCCCGCGGGCCGCGCGGTCGCCTCCACCGCCGGGGAGATGGTCAAGAAGACGGTGCTGGAGCTGGGCGGCAGCGACCCCTTCGTCGTCATGCCCTCCGCCGACATCGACCGGGCCGCGAAGGTCGCGGTGACCGCGCGCGTGCAGAACACCGGGCAGTCCTGTATCGCCGCCAAGCGGTTCATCGTGCACACGGACGTCTACGACGCCTTCGCCGAGCGGTTCGCCGAGGGCATGAAGGCGCTGAAGGTCGGCGACCCCTTGTCCGACGACACCGAGGTCGGGCCGCTCTCCAGCGAGCAGGGACTGCGCGATCTGGAGGAGCTGGTCGACGACGCGGTGCGCGGCGGTGCGGAGGTTCTGTGCGGTGGCGAACGGCCCGACGGGCCGGGCTGGTACTACACCCCGACCATCCTCGCCGGCATCCGCCGGGAGATGCGCATCCACCGGGAGGAGGCGTTCGGTCCGGTCGCGACGCTGTACCGGGCGGCCGACCTGGACGAGGCCGTGCTGATCGCGAACGACTCGCCGTTCGGACTGAGTTCGAACGTGTGGACGCGGGACGAAGCCGAGGTGGACCGGTTCGTGCGGGACCTGGAGGCGGGCGGTGTGTACGTCAACGGCATGACGGCCTCCCACCCGGCGTTCCCGTTCGGTGGAGTGAAGCGGTCCGGCTACGGGCGTGAGCTGTCCGGGCACGGAATCCGGGAGTTCTGCAACATCACGACCGTTTGGCACGGTGCGTGAGTGTTGCGGGGCTACGATCCCGTCTGTGAACCGCGAAGTGACTCTGCCTCTGATCGTCGACGACCGCGGGACCTTGCAGGTGGCTGCGGCCGATGTCAGCAAGCTGTTGCGGACGGTGGGGGGTCGGTGGGTGCGGCTTGTCGAGGCCGGGGAGTCGGGGCTCGACGAGGACACGGTCGCCGCGTTGACGATCGAGCTGGCGAAGTTGGCCGACCGTATTGATGTGGCTTGTATTGCGCACAGCAGTGGGGGTGCGACGTAGTTGCGGCGTGTGCGGGTGCGTGGGGGCTTGTCGCGCAGTTCCCCGCGCCCCTAAGAGGGCAGATCCCCCAGCGTGGACCAGAACATCGCCTCGTATGTCTGAAGTAGGCGGCCGTATGCGTGAGCTCGTGTCTTGTCGAGACGCCCGGCGTCCAGCGCCGCCTTCACCGCCGCCGTCGCCATCCCGTCCAGCTCCGGGGACGGCTCCGCGAAGAAGTCGAAGAACGCGCAGGCCTCTTCGGTGAAGCCGTACTGCTCGCGCAGCGCGGTGGCGATCGTCGCGCAATAGCCGCCCCACGCGGAGAAGTTGGCGGTCAGGGCCAGGACCACGTCCGCCGGGGAGGCGTTGAGGGCCAACCAGGCTACGTACGCGGGGTAGGCCTGGCAGCCCGGAAGGGGCTCGTACGAAGCCGCCCCCGTCTCGTCCACGCCGCACGCCCTCGCGAAAGCGTCCAGCCGCTGGCCGGCCAGCGCCTCGCCCTCCGCGAGTGTCCTGAAGAAGGCCGCCGCCTCCGGGTCGGCCGTCGCGGAGCGTTCCGCCAGGTGCAGGAACGCGCGGCGGTCCGCCGGGATCACCCAGGACTGTTCCAAGGCGAGCGCGGCGAGGGTACGGCGGGAGGCCTCGCCACGGGCGATCCGGGGGACCAAGGGGTTGGACTGCGGGCCCGGGGCGAGTTCGGCTGTGGTCGTGGTCAGCAGGTCCCGGGCCGGGTGCGTCATCGCGTCCTCCGTCGTGGGGGTGTCGGTACGAGCCTGGCACGGCGGCCCCGACAGGTCACCCGGCTGGGCCCCGCACTTCATCCCGGCCCGTGGCGCGGTCGGCTTCCTGGACCGCCGGACCACACCCGGCTGCGCCGCAGCGTAGCCGCGGCGTTCACGGCGCGCGGGGTGGAGCGGGTGCGCGAGCGGTCCCGCCGCATGCCGGCGGAACTGGTCGACGAGATGCTCCAGGACGGCCCCCGGCCGACCTGACCGAGGCCGTGCTCGGTCCGTTCCCGATCGCGGTGATCTGCGAGCTGATGGGCGTCCCGACCGCCGACCGACAGGGCATCCACGCCTGGACCCAGCTGATCCTGTCCTCCTCGCACGGCGCCGAGGTCAGCGAGAGGGCCAAGCAGGAGATGGGCGCCTACTTCACCGACCTGATCGGGCTGCGCGAGGGCCGCGCGGGCGAGGACGTCACGTCCCTGCTCGGCGCGCCGTGGGCCGCGCCGAGATCACCCTGGAGGAGGCGGTGGGCCTCGCGGTGCTCCTCCAGATCGGCGGCGAGGCGGTCACCAACAACAGCGGCCAGATGTTCTACGTCCTGCTGCCCCGCCCCGAGCTCGCCGAACGGCTGCGGGCCGAGCCGGAGATCCGACCGCGGGCCATCGACGAACTGCTGCGCTGGATCCCGCGCCGCAACGCGGTCGGCCTGATGCGGATCGCCCTGGAGGACGTGGAGATCAGCGGCGTCCGGATCCGGTCGGGGGACGCGATCTACGTGTCGTACCTGGCCGCGAACCGCGACCCGGACGTGTTCCCCGACCCGGAGACGATCGACTTCGGCCGGAATCCGAACCCGCACGTGTCCTTCGGCTTCGGCCCGCACTACTGCCCCGGCGGCGTGCTGGCCAGGCTGGAGTCGGAGCTGCTGATCGACGCGCTCCTCGACGGCGTGCCCGGACTGCGGCTCGCGGTCCCCGCCGAGGAGGTGCCGTTCCAGAAGGGCGCGCTGATCCGCGGTCCCGAGGCCCTGCCCGTGACGTGGTGAGCCGGCGATGACGGCGACGGAAGGGCTGCTCGTACCGCCGGGCCAGGGCAGGGCCGTGGCGGCCCCCGCCGACGTCGGCGCCCATGTGCACACGCGCAGCGAGGAGTTGTTCCACGTGCTCGAAGGCGAGCTGGACGTCCTCGCCTTCGAACCGCGGGTCCGCACCCCCGACAACTGGCAGCATGGGAGTCGGCCTCGGGCAACCGGGTGGTGCGGGCGACCCCGGGGGACGGTGATCGTCGTACCCCAGGGGTGCCCGCACGCGTTCGCCAACCCGACGGACGAGCCCGCGAAGACGTTCTTCCAGGCGAGCCCTCCGCCGGATCACGAGCGCTACTTCGAGGAACTGCTGGAGATCCTCGGCAACGGCGGCCCGCCGGACCACGCGGCGATCGAGGAGCTGTGGGCGAGGTACGACATCGAGCAGCTGACCCCGCTCCGACACCGGTGAGCGAGGAACGCCGGTTACCGGATCGTCATGCCCGACAGCGTCCGCGCGATCACCAGACGCTGGATCTCGCTGGTGCCTTCGAAGATCGTGTAGATCGCGGCGTCCCGGTGCATCCGCTCCACCGGGTACTCCCGCGTGTAGCCGTTGCCACCGAGGATCTGGATCGCCTGGGCCGTGACCTTCTTGGCCGTCTCGCTCGCGAACAGCTTGGACATCGAACCCTCGGCCGCCGTGAACGGCTTGCCGTTGACGGCCATCCAGGAGGCGCGCCAGACGAGGAGCCGGGCCGCGTCGATGGACGTGCGCATGTCGGCGAGCTGGAAGGCCACGCCCTGGTTGTCGATGATCGGCCGTCCGAACTGCTCCCGGGTCTTGGCGTAGTCGAGAGCGACCTCGTACGCGGCCCGGGCGGTGCCGACCGCCATGGCGCCGACCGCCGGGCGGGACGCCTCGAACGTGGCCATCGCCGCGTTCTTCACGCGCTCCCCGCCCTGCTTGGCCTTCTCCCGTGCCCGGGCGAGCCGCTCGTCCAGCTTCTCCTTGCCGCCGAGCAGGCAGGAGCCGGGGACGCGCACGTTGTCCAGGATGACCTCGGCGGTGTGCGAGGCACGGATGCCGTGCTTCTTGAACTTCTGCCCCTGGGACAGGCCCTCGGTGCCCGGCGGGATGATGAAGGAGGCGTGCCCCTTGGAGCCGAGCTCCGCGTCGACGACCGCGACCACGACATGGACGTTGGCGATGCCGCCGTTGGTCGCCCAGGTCTTGGTGCCGTTGATCACCCACTCGTCCTTGGCCTCGTCGTACACGGCCCGGGTGCGCATGGAGGCCACGTCGGAGCCGGCGTCGGGTTCGGAGGAGCAGAAGGCGGCGACCTTGACATCGTTGGCGTCGCCGTACATCTGCGGGATCCAGGTGCCGATCTGCTCCTCGGTGCCGTTGGCGAGGACGCCGACGGCGGCGAGACCGGTGCCGACGATGGACAGGGCTATGCCCGCGTCGCCCCAGAACAGCTCCTCCATCGCCATGGGGATGCCGAGACCGGTGGGGTCGAAGTACTGCTGGGCGTAGAAGTCCAGGGAGTAGATGCCGACCTTGGCGGCCTCCTGGATGACCGGCCAGGGAGTCTCCTCACGCTCGTCCCATTCGGCGGCCGCGGGGCGGATCACATCGGCCGCGAAGCCGTGCAACCAGTCCCGGACCTCCTTCTGTTCGTCGTTGAGCTCCATGGTGAACTCGGCCATGTCGGTCCCTCCAGCGGCACACGTGCCTGTTACTTGCGGTAACACCAGTCTGTTACCGGTGGGTAGTCCACGTCAACTCCTACCGACCGGTCGGCACCCGTTCGATGTCTGGGGCATCTTTGAGTGTTAGTTTGCGCAGGCGTCATCGAAACAGCACGGGTGGGGAGAGCACATGGACACCACGCAGCGGACCGAGCAGCAACGGTCCGCCGACCGCCGACGGCGTGAGCTGCTGGAAGCCGCCGACCGCGTCGTGCTGCGCGACGGTCCGCAGGCTTCGATGAACGCGATCGCGGCGGAGGCCGGCATCACCAAGCCGATCCTCTACCGGCACTTCGGTGACAAGGGCGGACTATACGCCGCCCTCGCCAAACGGCACACGGACGCGCTGCTGGACTCGCTCCGGGCGGCGCTGGACGCTCCCGCGGAGCGGCGCGAGCGGGTCGAGGCGACGCTGGACACGTACCTCGCGGCGATCGAGGCGCGGCCTCAGGTATACCGGTTCCTGATGCATCCGGCGGAGGGGGGCCAGCCGGGGGATCCCGGGTTCGATGTCGGCAAGCACAGTGCGCCGTTGCTGCGGCGGATGGGGGAGGAACTCGCCCAGGTCATCGAGGAGCGGCTGGATCTCGGGCCGGGTGGGCAGCGGCTGGCGCGGGTGTGGGGGCACGGGATTGTCGGCATGATGCATGCGGCCGGGGATTGGTGGCTGGGGGAACGGCCTTGTTCTCGTGCGGAGTTGGTGCGGAGTTTGGCTGATCTGCTGTGGGGGCGTCTTGCGGCTGCCGGGGACAAGATGGGTGGGCCGGGATTCTGACCGTCGCCCTTCGGCTGCGGGCCGGTGGGGGTTGTTCGCGCAGTTCCCCGCGCCCCTGAGTCAGCCATCCCCTCGGCGCCAAGAGGCCCGGGCTACTTGCCGCATCAGCTTGCGGTGGCGCCAGCCGGTCAAGTGGTCCGCGTAGATGCGGCCCTCCAGATGGTCGTACTCGTGTTGCAGGCAGCGGGCGAAGAAGCCCGTGCCGTGGACCGTGATCGGAGCGCCGGTCATCGTGAAGCCCTCGACGACCGCGTGGTCGTAACGTTCCGTGGCCGCTTCCAGGCCCGGTAGGGACAGGCAGCCCTCCGGGCCCCGGATCACCACTCCGTCCGCCTCGGCCAGGCGCGGGTTGACCACATGGCCCAGGTGCCGGACGTCCTCATCGTCGGGGCAGTCGTAAACGAAGACCCGCAGCGGCTCGCCGATCTGGTTGGCGGCGAGGCCGACGCCCTGGGCGGCGTACATGGTTGCGAACAAGTCCTCCACGAGGCGGGCCAGTTCGGGCCCGAACTCGGTGACCTCCGCGCAGGGTGCGTGCAGCAGCGGATCGCCGTGCAGGGTGAGGGGTCTCACGTGGCCGTGGGCACCGGGGATGGAGCTGTTTCGCATGGCGGCAAGAGTAAGGTCCCTGTCATTCCGCGCCTCCCACACGACTTCACCACAGTGCCTCGGTTCGGGAGTGCTAATGGATCTCGATAGGCTGAGGTCCACACCACGTGGCCGTCAGGCTTCAAGGCGCGGCGCGTACGCAAGGAGGATCGAGAACTGATGGCAGGCAACTCGGACCCGCTCTCGCCGCGGGCCAAGCTGGCCGTGACCGCGGGCAAGGCGGTCGCGGCGGCATCCCGCGCCGCGGGGCGCGGCAGCGGTTCGGTGATCGGCGGCCGGGTGGCGCTCAAGCTCGACCCCGACCTCCTCGCCCGGCTCGCGCAGAACCTGGACGTGATCCTGGTCTCGGCGACGAACGGCAAGACCACGACCACCCGGCTCATCGCCGAGGCCCTGCGCGCGGCGGGACCGGTCGTCTCCAACGCCCTCGGCGCCAACATGCCGGCCGGCATCACCTCGGCGCTCGCGGGCAGCTCGGACGCCCGGTACGGCGTGATCGAGGTGGACGAGAAGTACCTCGCCGGCGTCGCCCGGGACACCGCGCCGAAGTGCATCGCCCTGCTCAACCTCTCCCGCGACCAGCTCGACCGCGCCGCCGAGACCCGCATGCTCGCCGAGAACTGGCGGGAGGGGCTCGCCGGATCCAAGGCCGTGGTGGTGGCCAACTGCGACGACCCGCTGGTGGTGTGGGCGGCGTCCTCCTCCCCCAATGTGATCTGGGTCGCCGCCGGTCAGATGTGGAAGGACGACGCCTGGTCCTGCCCGTCGTGCGGTGGCGTGATGCAGCGTCCGGGCGACGACTGGTACTGCGGTGAGTGCGGCTTCCGCCGTCCGACGCCGAGCTGGGCGCTCTCCGGCGACCACGTCCTGGACCCGCACGGCTCCGCCTGGCCGATCCACCTCCAGCTGCCCGGCCGCGCCAACAAGGCCAACGCCGCCTCCTCGGCCGCCGTCGCCGCCGTGTTCGGCGTGCCGCCGCAGGTCGCGCTGGAGCGCATGTACCAGGTGCAGGCGGTGGCCGGCCGGTACGACGTCGTCCAGTTCCAGGGCCGTGACCTCCGGCTCCTGCTGGCGAAGAACCCGGCCGGCTGGCTGGAGACGTTCTCCCTGATCGACCCGCCGCCCGCCCCGGTCATCCTGTCCGTGAACGCGCGCTCCGCCGACGGCACCGACACCTCCTGGCTGTGGGACGTCGACTACACGCGCCTGACCGGCCACCCGATCTGCGTCGTCGGCGACCGGCGACTGGACCTCGCCGTGCGCCTGGAAGTCGCCGACCAGCACTTCCAGGTCTACGAGAACCTCGACCAGGCCGTGGCGGCGTGCCCGCCGGGCCGGATCGAGGTCATCGCCAACTACACGGCGTTCCAGGACCTGCGCCGCCGGGTCGGCAACTGAGCACGAGACGTCAGGGGACTTTTGTGAGCGACAACCAACTGCGCATCGTCTGGATCTATCCCGACCTGCTCAGCACCTACGGCGACCAGGGCAACGTCCTCGTCGTGCAGCGCCGGGCCCAGCAGCGCGGCCTGGACGTGGCGCGGCTGGACGTGCGCAGCGACCAGGCGATCCCGACCTCCGGCGACATCTACCTGATCGGCGGCGGCGAGGACCGTCCCCAGCGCCTCGCGGCCGAGCGGCTGCGCCGGGACGGCGGACTGACCCGGGCCGTGGAGAACGGCGCCATCGTGTTCTCCGTGTGCGCCGGCTACCAGATCCTCGGCCACGAGTTCATCAACGACCTCGGCCAGCGCGAGCCCGGCCTCGGCCTGCTGGACGTGGTGTCCGTACGCGGCGAGGGCGACCGGTGCGTCGGTGACGTGCTGGGCGACATCGACCCGCGCCTCGGCCTGCCCCCGCTGACCGGCTTCGAGAACCACCAGGGCGTCACCCACCTCGGCCCCACCGCCCGCCCCCTCGCCCGGGTGCGCTTCGGCAACGGCAACGGCACGGGCGACGGCACGGAGGGCGCGTTCAACGACACCGTCTTCGGCACGTACATGCACGGCCCGGTGCTGGCACGCAACCCGCTGATCGCGGACCTGCTGCTGAAGCTGGCCCTCGACGTCAACGCGCTGCCGCCGACCGACGACCGCTGGTACGAGGCACTGCGCAACGAGCGCATCGCGGCTGCCCAGCAGCCTGCCTAGAGCAGAACCTGCGTTCAGCACGCGTCAACCTGCTGGTCAACAGCCCGTCTGACGGCACATCCGCACAGGTGAGCGGGGTCGTCCAGCAGGCGGACGCGTGCTTCGGTCCGGCCCCTCGATGCCGCTAGGGTGGCGGGGATTCGAGCCGGACAACGTGGTCCGGTCCCGGCCCACGTCGATAAGGTTTTCGGGCTATGCGCATTGGTGTCCTCACGTCCGGCGGCGACTGCCCCGGCCTGAACGCCGTCATCCGGTCCGTCGTGCACCGCGCCGTCGTCGACCACGGCGACGAGGTCATCGGCTTCCGGGACGGCTGGAAGGGCCTTCTGGAGTGCGACTACCTCAAGCTCGACCTCGACGCGGTGGGTGGCATCCTCGCCCGCGGCGGCACGATTCTGGGGTCCTCCCGGGTCCAGCCCTCCCATCTGCGGGACGGTGTGGAGCGGGCCAAGGGCCATGTCGAAGAGCTCGGCCTCGACGCGATCATCCCCATCGGCGGCGAGGGCACCCTCAAGGCCGCGCGGCTGATGTCCGACAGCGGTCTGCCCGTCGTGGGTGTGCCGAAGACCATCGACAACGACATCGCGGTCACGGACGTCACGTTCGGCTTCGACACGGCCGTCGGGGTGGCGACCGAGGCCCTGGACCGGCTGAAGACCACCGCCGAGTCCCACCAACGGGTTCTGGTGGTCGAGGTCATGGGCCGGCACACCGGCTGGATCGCGCTGCACTCCGGCATGGCGGCCGGCGCGCACGCCATCGTCGTACCCGAGCGCCCCTTCGACATAGAGGAACTGACCCGGCGGGTCGGCGAGCGGTTCGAGGCGGGCAAGCGCTTCGCGATCGTGGTGGCGGCGGAGGGGGCCAAGCCCCGGGCCGGGACCATGGAGTTCGACGAGGGCGGCAAGGACATCTACGGGCACGAGCGGTTCGCCGGGATCGCCCGTCAGCTGTCCGTCGAGCTCGAGGGGCGGCTGGGGAAGGAAGCCCGGCCGGTGATCCTCGGGCATGTGCAGCGCGGTGGTACGCCGACCGCCTACGACCGGGTGCTGGCCACGCGGTTCGGGTGGCACGCGGTGGAGGCCGTGCACCGGGGCGAGTTCGGGCAGATGACCGCGCTGCGGGGCACTGACATCGTGATGGTGTCGCTGGCCGAGGCCGTGGAGACGCTGAAGACCGTGCCGGAAGACCGGTATGCCGAGGCGGAGACCGTTCTCTGAGGTTGCTGTAGTCGGCCGGATGCGGGTGGTGTGTGGCTTGTCGCGCCCACGCGGCGGAGCCGCATATCGGTACAGCCCCGCGCCCCTAGGACGTCGTACTGCCCCCGGTCGCAAGGGTGACTGGGGGCGGTTCTACTCTTGGGGCGGACAGAATGCTGCACACCCCCACGAAACAGGAGCCGGCGGTATGGATCACAGCGGGCACGGCATGACCATGGATCTGCCGCCGTTCACGCTGGGACGAGGGCTGGAGTGGTCGGCCGACCCGTTCTTCCTCGTCGCCTGCCTGGCCGGGCTGGCGCTGTACGGGTGGGGTGTCGTGCGTCTGGTGCGGCGCGGGGACAAGTGGCCGGTGGGACGGACCGTCGCCTTCGTCATCGGCGTGCTGAGCATCGTGCTCATGATGTGCACCCGGCTGAACGACTACGGCATGGTCATGTTCAGCGTGCACATGGTGCAGCACATGGTGATCAGCATGGTGTCGCCGATCCTGATCCTGCTCGGGGCGCCGATCACACTGGCGCTGCGGGCGCTGCCGACGGCGGGGCGGGGCCGCAAGGGGCCGCGTGAGCTGCTGCTGATGTTCCTGCACAGCCACTACATGCGGATCGTCACCCACCCGGCGTTCACGATCCCGCTGTTCATCGCCAGCCTGTACGGGCTGTACTTCACACCGCTGTTCGACTTCCTGATGGGCTCCACGACGGGGCACATCGCGATGATGGTGCACTTCCTCGCCGTCGGCCTGGTGTTCTTCTGGCCGATCATGGGCGTGGACCCGGGCCCGCACCGGCCCGGCTATCTGATGCGGATGCTGGAGCTGTTCGCGGGCATGCCGTTCCACGCGTTCTTCGGGATCGCGCTGATGATGGCGTCCCAGCCGATGGTCGAGACGTTCAAGAACCCGCCCGCCTCGCTCGGCATCGAGGCGCTGTCCGACCAGAACGCGGCGGGCGGCATCGCCTGGGCGTTCAGCGAGATCCCGTCCGTGCTGGTGCTGGTCGCGCTGCTGTTCCAGTGGTACGCCTCGGACCAGCGCCAGGCCAAGCGCGAGGACCGGGCCGCCGACCGCGACGGGGACAAGGAACTCGAGGCGTACAACGCCTATTTGAGCTCGCTGCACGCACGCGGGAACTGACTTTTCCCACGCTGGAGAGCATTTTCCTTCAGTAGCATGAAGCACGTCGGGGAACCGCAGGGGGAGCGGTGATGCGGAGGATCGCTGTCCTGGTCACGGTGCGGTCGCGGGCCGTGCCGGGTGGCCTCCAGCAGGGGGACACGCCCGGGCCGTACAGCGGAACGCAGCAGCCGGGGATTTGCGATGTCGAGCGGCTGAAGCCGTTCCTCAGCGCGCCGCGCAACGATCGCAAAGCACGGGCGTGGGCGGCCGCCCTCGACCTTCAGGACGAGATTCCGGGATATCTGGACCGGCTCACACGGGTTCTCCTCGTCACGACACCCTCCCCCTGAACCACGACGACAAAAAGGGAAAGACTGTTCCCTTCCGCGCCCTGCTCCATTTCGTGCGGAAATCCGCTGCGACCTTTCGAAGGCGACACGAGCCGGATAACCGTCACGTTCGGGGACGGCAACGAGAAGTGACAGGGGTACGACCGTGCCGAGGCGGTGGTCGTACGGCCCCCTCCCCGGAAGCTGGAGCGCATCGCCCTCGTCGACGTCCAGGACCCCGGCCGGGGCATCGAGCGGCCCGTCGGCACGGCCGGTGAGGCCGACGCCGGTTTCGACGCGACGGAGCGGCGGGCCGTGCCGCGCGTTGCCGGGACGACGTTCGGGGAGGCCGGCCCCGGCGGTTCGCCGATGCAGGGCTTGCGGTCGCGTTCAGGGGTGCGGAGCCGCCCGCAAGCCGAGTACGGCGAGTACGGCGAGGCCTTCGGGTCAGTCCGCCCTCGGCGTCGTCCGGTCCCAGCTCCGCCGCCGCCCGCGTCGAGCGCCGCGCCCAGGAGCAGTGCACCACCCCCGGCGACCAGCTCACCACCACAGGTCACCAGCTCCCCTCCCCGGCAGGTCAGCAGCTCGCCTCCCACCGGTGAACCGGTCTCGAGCAGCGCCGCCGCGACCGCTCCGGCGGCCACTCCACCCACCCCCAGCACCACCGTCTAGCACCGCACCGCCGCCGAACCCTGGAGTCACCGGATGTCCTCAGGATCACCGACGTCGGCAGTGGGCCGGGTCATCGCCGACCGTTATCTGCTTGCTGCTGCGCCGGCTCGGCAGCGGCGGCATGGGGCACGTCTGGCTCGCCCAAGGTCCCGCCGTCGCGGCACCCGGCGTCGCCCCACCCGGCGCACGGCGTCGCCGGCGCTCCCCCGCCCTCCGGGCCGTCACCGCCTGCGGGCTCGGGCTGCTCCTCGCGCTCGGCGGCGTCTGGTACGCGCTGGCCGACCGGACACCGGGCGGCGGGACGGCGGCGCCGTACGGCGAGGCCGCCGGGCTGGGGAAGCCGCTCGCGGACGGGGACTGCGTGCTCGCGGACTGGCCGGGCGGGACCCGGTTCGCCGGCACGCCCCGGTTCTCCCTGGACCCGACCTGCCGGGACAAGGTGCCCGACGGGCAGGTGGTGGCGTTCGTCGAGGCGGCCTCGGCGGAGGAGGCGCGGACGCTGGGGCCGGCCCGGTGCGAGGAGCGGACCCGGGAGCTGCGGGAGCGGCTCGCCGATGTCCGCGGTCACGCCGTCGTGCCGACCGGCACCGGGTTCGAGGCGGCGGGGCGGCGCACCGCTTGCCTGGTGCTCGGCGCGCACGGGCCGCTGTACGGGCCGCTCGGGGAGCGACGTAGGTTCGGTACGGCGTTCGCCGACACCGCCACCATGCAGAAGCGTGACTGCCTGGACGTCCGTTCGAACCGGGAGGCGCGGCTGGTGCCGTGCGGCGGGCGGTACGCCAGCAGGTCCTCAGGTTCACCCGACTGGGCGCCGATGTGACGCTCGCCGAGGCGCGGACCTCGTCGGACGCGGCGTGCGCCCGGGACGTGGCACCGCGCGACTACGGATTCGATCCGTTCGTCTACGAAGCCGGTTCTTGGACCAGTGACGGACCCGGAAATCCGGTACTCATGTCGTCGTCTGCACCGTCAGGAGACAGAACGGGGGCACCATGGGGGAAAAGAACCATGAGGAGGGTGTTGCGATGCCCGGTTCCACGAACGGTTCGAACGCGACGAAGACCATGGGAGTCGTCACCGTCGGCGGTCTCGTCCTGGTGACGGCCTACACGGTGGCGCTCGGCAGCAACGGCTGGCTGTGGTTCGGCTGGGTCGTCCTGGGCCTGATCACCCTCGGGATGGTGGTCACCTCGAAGAACGCCTGAGACTCACTCGGGGATCAGCCGTCCGGCCGAATGCACGCCCGGCTGGTACTTCGGGAGCCGGACGGTGATCTTCATTCCCGCGCCCGTGGCAGTCTCGATGACGAGACCGTGGTCGTCGCCGTAGACCTGGCGGAGCCGGTCGTCGACGTTGGAGAGCCCTATGCCGCCCGAGGGGCTGACCTCTCGGGCGAGGATACGGCGGAGCAGGCCGGGGTCCATGCCGGCGCCGTCGTCCTCGATCACGACCAGGGCCTCGGCGCCCGCGTCCTGGGCCGTGATCTGGATGTGGCACTTGTCGGCCTTGCCCTCCAGGCCGTGCTTGACGGCGTTCTCGACGAGCGGCTGGAGGCACAGGAAGGGCAGGGCGACGGGCAGCACCTCCGGGGCGATCTGGAGGGTGACGGAGAGGCGGTCGCCGAAGCGTGCCCGCACCAGCGCCAGATAGTGGTCGATGGCGTGGAGTTCGTCGGCGAGGGTGGTGAAGTCGCCGTGCCGGCGGAACGAGTAGCGGGTGAAGTCGGCGAATTCCAGGAGCAGTTCGCGGGCGCGCTCGGGGTCGGTGCGGACGAACGAGGCGATCACCGCGAGCGAGTTGAAGATGAAGTGCGGGGATATCTGGGCCCGCAGCGCCTTGATCTCGGCCTCGATGAGGCGGGTACGGGACTGGTCGAGGTCCGCGAGCTCCAGCTGGACGGACACCCAGCGGGCCACCTCGCCGGCCGCCCGGACGAGCACCGCGGACTCGCGGGGCGCGCAGGCGACGAGGGCGCCGTGCACGCGGTCGTCGACGGTGAGCGGGGCGACGACCGCCCAGCGCACCGGGCAGTCGAGGAGGTCGCAGGTCAGCTGGAAGGCCTCGCCGCGGCCGGTCTCCAGAGGGCCTGCGAGGCGTTCCATGATCTCGGTGCGGTGGTGGGCGCCGTCGCCGTCCCAGACCAGGACCTGTTTCGTGTCGGTCAGGCACAGCGCGTCCGTGCCGAGCAGGGAGCGCAGTTTGCGGGCGGACTTGCGGGCGGTCTCCTCCGTCAGCCCGGCCCGCAGCGGGGGCGCGGCGAGGGTGGCGGTGTGCAGGGTCTCGAAGGTGGCGTGTTCGACGGGGGTGCCCAGGCCGCCGAGGCTCTGGGGGCGTGCCGTGCGCCGGCCGAGCCAGACGCCCAGGGCCAGCACCGGAAGCACGGCGACGCACAGGCCGGCCAGGAATCCGCTCATGCCGTCACCTCCGTGCGCAGTTCCTCGGGCAGGTGGAACCGGGCCAGGACCGCCGCCGTGCCCGGCGGTACCCGGCCGGGGGTGGCCAGGGACACCAGGATCATGGTGAGGAAGCTCAGCGGCACCGACCAGAGCGCGGGCCAGGCGAGCAGGGCGTGCAGCGCGCCCTCGCCCGGGTAGCCCGCCATGGTCGCGGCGACGGCGAGGAGGGCCGAGCCGCCGCCGACCAGCATGCCGGCGGCCGCGCCGGGCGGGGTGAGCCGCCGCCACCAGATGCCGAGGACGAGCAGCGGGCAGAACGACGACGCGGACACGGCGAAGGCGAGCCCCACCGCGTCGGCGACCGGGAGCCCGCCGACCAGGACGCTCGCCGCGAGGGGCATGGCCATCGCGAGCACGGTGCCGAGCCGGAAGTGCCGTACGCCCCGCGCGGGCAGGACGTCCTGGGTGAGCACGCCCGCGACGGCCATGGTGAGCCCCGAGGCCGTGGACAGGAACGCGGCGAAGGCGCCGCCCGCCACCAGCGCGCCCAGCAGATCGCCGCCCACTCCCCCGATGATTCGCTCCGGCAGGAGCAGGACGGCGGCGTCCGTGTCGCCGGTGAGGGTGAGTTCGGGGGCGTAGAGGCGGCCGAGTGCGCCGTAGACGGGCGGCAGGAGGTAGAAGGCGCCGATCAGGCCGAGGACCGCGACGGTGGTGCGGCGAGCGGCGACGCCGTGTGGGCTGGTGTAGAAGCGGACCACGACGTGCGGCAGGCCCATGGTGCCGAGGAACGTGGCGAGGATCAGCCCGTACGTGGCGTACAGCGGGCGTTCCTCGCGGCTCTCGGCCTGTGCGGGCGACAGGTCGCCGCCGCTGCTGCGCTGCGCCTCGGGGACGGCCGCTCCCTCGGCGAAGGTGAGCTGGGCGCCGCGTTCGACGCGGTGGGTGCCGGCGGGGAGTTCGAGGCGGGTGTCGGTGTGGGTGCGGCCGTCCACGGTGCCGGTCACCGTGACGGTGAGGGGCCGGTCCAGTTTCAGGTCGATGCTGTCGCCGACGCGGACGACGCGCTGCTCGCGGAAGGTGGCCGGTTCGTCGAAGGCGTGGCGGGGGGCTCCGTCGCTCTGCCAGGCCAGGACCAGGAACACGGCGGGGACGAGCAGGGCGGTGAGTTTCAGCCAGTACTGGAAGGCCTGGACGAAGGTGATGCTGCGCATGCCGCCGGCGGCGACGGTGGCGGTCACGACGACGGCGACGATCACTCCGCCGACCCAGTCGGGCGCCCCGGTCAGCACGGTCAGGGTCAGTCCGGCCCCCTGGAGCTGGGGCAGCAGATACAGCCAGCCGACGCCGACGACGAAGGCTCCGGCCAGCCGCCGCACGGCCTGGGAGGCGAGGCGGGCCTCGGCGAAGTCGGGGAGCGTGTAGGCGCCGGAGCGGCGCAGCGGGGCGGCGACGAAGAGGAGCAGGACCAGGTAGCCGGCGGTGTAGCCGACCGGGTACCAGAGCATGTCGGGGCCCTGGACCAGGACCAGGCCCGCGATGCCCAGGAAGGAGGCGGCGGAGAGGTACTCGCCGCTGATGGCGGCGGCGTTGAGGCGGGGGCCGACGGTGCGGGAGGCGACGTAGAAGTCGGAGGTGGTGCGGGAGATGCGCAGACCGAAAGCGCCGACCAGGACCGTCGCGACGACAACCAGGGCGACGGCGGGGACGACGTAGTTGGAGTTCATCGGGCGCCAGTTCGATCGTTGTTCATCGGTCGTCGGTCATCGGTCGGTCATCGGTCTTCGACGAGGCGTACGAAGTCGCGCTCGTTGCGCTCGGCGCGGCGGACGTACCAGCGGGCGAGCAGGACCAGCGGGGCGTAGAGGCCGAAGCCGAGGACGGCCCACTCCAGGCGGCGGGTGTCGGGCATCGCCGCGAAGAGCAGCGGAAGCGGGCCGATGAGCAGCCCCAGGATCGCGAAGACGGTGAGGGCGGCGCGCAGTTGGGTGCGCATCAGGGACCGGACGTAGGTGTGGCCGAGGGTGGTCTGCTCGTCGATCTCGGTGCGCGGGCGGTAGTAGCCGGAGGCCCTGCGGTTCTGGCGGGGCGGGCCGGTGACGACGACGCGGCGCTCGGTGTGGTCCTGGGGCACCGTCACGTCCTCCTCATGAGCAGGTCGCGCAGTTCGCGCGTGTGGCGCCGGCTGACCTGGAGCTCCTCGGAGCCGACGATGACGCTGACGGTGCCCGCGTCGAGGCGGAGCTCGCCGATGTGGCGCAGGGCGACGAGGTGGCGGCGGTGGATGCGGACGAAGCCGCGGGAGCGCCAGCGCTCCTCCAGGGTGGACAGCGGGATGCGGACCAGGTGGCTGCCCTTGTCGGTGTGCAGCCGGGCGTAGTCGCCCTGCGCCTCGACGTGGGTGATGTCGTCGACGGAGACGAAGCGGGTCACCCCGCCGAGCTCGACGGGTATGTGGTCGGGGTCGGGCTCGCTCACGGGGATGCGGGGCGCGGCACCACGGAGCTCGGCGGCACGTCGTACGGCCTCGGCGAGCCGTTCCTTGCGGACGGGCTTGAGGACGTAGTCGACGGCCTTGAGGTCGAAGGCCTGGACGGCGAAGTCCTCGTGGGCGGTGACGAACACGACGAGCGGCGGCCGGGCGAATCCGGTGAGCAGCCGGGCCAGGTCGAGGCCGTCGAGGCCGGGCATCTGGATGTCGAGGAAGACGACGTCGATCGCCTCGGGCCCGCCCGGGCCGGACTCCAGGGCCCGGTTGATGCGGCGCAGCGCCTCGGTCGCGTCGCCGGCACCCTCCGCGCTGCCGATGCGGGGGTCCGCGTGCAGCAGGTAGAGCAGTTCCTCCAGCGAGGGGCGTTCGTCGTCGACAGCCAGGGCACGCAGCATGAACCCGGAGTGTAGGGGCGATCCGTACGTCTGGACATGTGCCGGTGGACGTTGCCCCAGGGTGAAGGGCCCGCGCCGGGCCGGGCGCGGCGCGGGCCGGGATGCCGGTGGATACAGTGCCCGCATGAACAGCAGGTCCACGCCGTTCGACGAACTCGACCGGAAGATCATCACCGCGTTGATGGCGAACGCCCGGACGTCCTTCGCCGAGATCGGCACGGTGATCGGGCTGTCGGCCACGGCGGTCAAGCGCCGGGTCGACCGGCTGCGGGAGACGGGCGTGATCACCGGGTTCACGGCCACGGTGAAGCCGTCGGCGCTGGGCTGGCGGACGGAGGCCT
Organism: Streptomyces sp. NPDC050416; assembly: GCF_044458845.1. Classification (NCBI taxonomy): domain Bacteria; kingdom Bacillati; phylum Actinomycetota; class Actinomycetes; order Kitasatosporales; family Streptomycetaceae; genus Streptomyces; species Streptomyces sp. NPDC050416. The sequence continues at coordinate 179,851 of NZ_JBITII010000011.1, read as the reverse complement.
ACGTCGAGGTGTACTGCGAGGGCGCCGCCCCGCCGCGGCGGCTCGCGGAGGTGGTGCGCAACCACCCGGAGATCACCGCGGCGATGACCGTGACGGGCGGTGCGGACGCGCTGCTGCACGTGCGGGCGCGGGACGTGGAGCACTTCGAGGAGGTGCTGGAGCGGATCCGCCAGGAGCCCTTCATCCGGAAGACGATCAGCGTGATGGTGCTGTCCCATCTGCTTCCCGAGAGCCCGGAGGCGGGCGCCAGCCAGCCGGCGCCGGAGGCGGTCCCGGGCGGCGCAGCAGACGTGCGCTGACCGGCCTCAAGACGCAGCGTTCCTGCGTGGACGCGCAACCATTGTTCCTTGTCGGCCGCCCGTGTCAGTTCCTACCGTTGTGTCAACCCACAGTCACACACCGTGAGGAAGCGGAGGGACCCCTCTGTGCCCGACTCCCGTGTGCCGCGCCGGCGGCGCTACCTCGTCTGCGAACCCAGACACTTCGCCGTGCAGTACGCGATCAACCCGTGGATGCATCCCGACGAACCCGTCGACGTCATCCGCGCCCTGGACCAGTGGCAGGCGCTGGTCGACACCTACCGTGCCCACGGCCATACCGTGGACACTGTGAAACCCGTTCCCGGTCTGCCCGACATGGTCTTCGCCGCGAACGCGGCGGTCGTCGTCGACGGCCGCGTCTTCGGCTCCCTCTTCCACGCGCCCGAGCGCCGCCCCGAGTCCGTGCCGTACGAGGCGTGGTTCAAGTCGGAGGGCTACGAGGTCTACCACCCCGAGTCGGTGTGCGAGGGCGAGGGCGACCTGGTGCCGGCCGGCCGCTGGATCCTGGCCGGGACGGGCTTCCGTACGACCCGGGAGGCGCACAGCGAGGTGCAGGAGTACTTCGGGAGGCCGGTGATCAGCCTGACGCTGGTGGATCCGTACTTCTACCACCTCGACACGGCGCTGTTCGTCCTCGACGACGACACCATCGCCTATTACCCCGAGGCGTTCTCGCCGGGCAGCCGCGAGGTGCTGGCCCGGCTGTACCCGGACGCGGTGCTCGCCGACCGCGAGGACGCGATGGCGTTCGGGCTCAACTCCGTCTCCGACGGGCGGCACGTGTTCATCTCACCGGGGGCGACGGCCCTGGCCGGCCGGCTCGCCGACCGGGGTTACGTCCCCGTCCCCGTCGACCTGTCCGAGTTCCAGAAGGCCGGTGGCGGCATCAAGTGCTGCACCCAGGAGATCCGGGAGATCCGCTCATGACCGCACCCGTCCGTACCCAGGACTCGCAGGAGACCCGCGGCTCCGAGGAGCTCATCCGCGCGGAGGAGCCGGTCCTCGCGCACAACTACCACCCGCTGCCCGTGGTCGTCGCCCGCGCCGAGGGCACCTGGGTGGAGGACGTGGAGGGGCGGCGCTACCTCGACATGCTGGCCGGCTACTCGGCGCTCAACTTCGGGCACCGGCACCCGGCGCTGATCGAGGCCGCCCATCGCCAGCTCGACCGGCTGACCCTGACCTCGCGGGCCTTCCACAACGACCGGCTCGCCGAGTTCGCGGAGCGGCTGGCGGCGCTGACCGGGATGGACATGGTGCTGCCCATGAACACCGGTGCGGAGGCGGTGGAGAGCGGGGTGAAGGTGGCCCGCAAGTGGGCCTACGACGTCAAGGGCGTCCCGGCCGACCGGGCCACGATCGTGGTCGCGGCGGACAACTTCCACGGCCGTACGACGACGATCGTCAGCTTCTCCACCGACGAGACCGCCCGGGCGGGTTTCGGGCCCTTCACGCCGGGCTTCCGGATCGTGCCGTACAACGACCTGGCCGCGCTGGAGGCGGCGGTCGACGAGACGACGGCGGCGGTGCTGATCGAGCCGATCCAGGGCGAGGCGGGCGTCATCATCCCGGACGACGGCTATCTGGCCGGCGTGCGGGAGCTCACCCGCCGCAAGGGGTGCCTGTTCATCGCGGACGAGATCCAGTCCGGGCTCGGCCGTACGGGCAGCACGCTGGCGGTCGAGCACGAGTCGGTCGTGCCGGACGTGGTGCTGCTGGGCAAGGCGCTGGGCGGCGGCATCGTGCCGGTGTCCGCGGTGGTCTCCCGGCGGGAGGTGCTCGGGGTGCTGCACCCCGGGGAGCACGGGTCGACCTTCGGCGGCAACCCGCTGGCGGCCGCGGTCGGCACTGCGGTGGTCGGGCTGCTCGAGACGGGCGAGTTCCAGCGCCGCGCGACCGAGCTGGGCGCGGTGCTGCGGGACGGTCTGACGGGCCTGGTCGGCAAGGGCGTCGTCGGCTTCCGCTCGCGGGGCCTGTGGGCGGGCGTCGACATCGACCCCGCGCTCGGCACGGGCCGCGAGATCAGCGAACGCCTCATGCGCGAGGGAATCCTGGTCAAGGACACCCACGGCTCCACGATCCGCCTGGCCCCACCGCTCACGATCACGGGCGAGGAACTCGAAGGGGCGCTGGGGACGCTGGAGAAGGTGCTGCGGTGAGAGGGAGCGGGCTGCGGCGGAGGCCGCCCGGACGGGGACGGATGACGAGCGGCTGACGGCGAGGGCCGCCGGACGGCGTCGGTGGCGGGGCCGCCTGGCAGGGAGGCCGCCTCGGAAGCCCCCCGGCAAAGCGGCGCTCACTGTGGGGCTGACGCCTGGGCCGCCGGGCGGGGCATCGATGACGGGAGCCGCCAGGCAGGAAGCCCGCCTCGAAAACCCCCCGCCAAAACGGCGCTCACCGTGGGGCCGACACCAAGGCCGCCGGGCCGGGCATCGATGGCAGAAGCCGCCTGGCAAGGAGACCGCCTCGAAAACCCCCCGCCAAAACGGCGCTCACCGTGGGGCCGACACCAAGGCCGCCGGGCGGGGCATCGATGACGGGAGCCGCCTGGCAGGGAGGCCGCTTCGGAGGCCGACGCCGGTGTCCGCCTGGCAGGAGGCCCGCATCGATGGCCCCCGGCCAGGCGGCGCCGGCGAAGCCGCCCGCCCCACCACCAGCCACCCCGACCGGCCCCGTACAAGCCGCCCCCGCATGCCGGAAGGGTGAAGATTGAGGCAAGAGGTGGTAGACCACTCTCAGCTACAGAGAGGTCGGCCGTGGGCGCACACGAGGAGTACGGTCGGCGGCGGTTCGACGTGGCCGACGCCGTGCCCCTGTTGCTCGATCCGCAGGGCGTGGTGACGGGCTGGACCGGCGAGGCCGGGCGGCTGCTGGCGTACCCGGCCGCCGAGGCGGTCGGCAGGAAGCTGGCGGACCTGCTGACGGCCGAGGACGCGCAGCGCGTGCCGGACCTGGTCGAGCGGTGCCGCAGGGACGGCGGCTGGACGGGGCTGCTGACGGCCCGCCACAGGGACGGCCGGCCCGTGAGGGTCGCCGCCCGGATCACCCCGGCCGAGGAGGCGCACGGCGGCGAGCGCTGGCTGATGCTGCTGTCGGAGCTGGCCGACGCGCCCGGCTGGGACATGAGCCGCACGGTGCTGGAAAGGATGGTGTCCGACGCCCCGGTCGGTATCGCCATCGTGGACACGGACCTGCGTTTCGTGTGGTCGAACGCCGCCCTGGAGCAGTTCGGCGGCGGACCGCCGGCCCGGCGGCTCGGCCTGCGCTTCGCGGACGTCCAGCCCGGCCTGGACGCCCAGGCGGTCGAGGCGCAGATGCGGCACGTGCTGGAGACCGGCGAGGCGGTGGTCGGGTACGAGCACGTGGGCCGTGTGGTGTCGGCGCCGCTGCGCGAGACCGCGCACATGCTGTCGTTCACCCGGCTCGAGGACGACCGGGGCCGCCCGATGGGCGTGTACTACACGGTCGTCGATATGACCGAGCGGCACCGCGCCCGGCAGCGGCTGGCGCTCCTCGACCGCGCCAACGAGACCATCGGCCGCAGCCTGGACCTCACGCGCACCGCGCAGGAACTGGCCGACGTGGCCGTGCCGGGACTGGCCGACCTCGTCACCGTGGACCTGCTGGAGACGGTGCTGCGGGGCGCCGAGGTGACGCCCGGGCCGCTCGCGGACGCCGAGCCGGTGGCGCTGCGCCGGACGGGGCACCGGTCCACGCAGGAGGGCGTCCCGCAGGCCGTCGTCGAGATCGGCGAGATCGCAACGTACCCGGCCGGGTCGCCCCCGGTCCGCTGTCTGGCCACGGGACGGACCTGGCACGCCGAGCGGCTCGATCCACGGGACCGGGTGTGGGTCACGGACGCCCCGGGCGGCCCGCGGTCCACCTTCTCGGAGCTGGGCCTGCACAGCGTGATGGTCGTGCCGGTCCGGGCCCGCGGCACCACCCTGGGCATCACCACCTTCTTCCGGCGCCACGGCAGGGAGCCCTTCGACGAGGAGGACCTGCGGCTGGCCGAGGACCTCGTCTCCCGCGCGGCCGTCTGCGTGGACAACGCCCGGCGCTACACGCGCGAGCGCGACGCCGCGCTCGTCCTCCAGCGCAGTCTGCTCCCCCACCGGCTGCCCGAACTGGACGCGGTCGAGGTGGCCGCGTGCTACCGGCCGGCCGACGAGCTGACCGGTCTGGGCGGCGACTGGTACGACCTCATCCCGCTGTCGGGGGCACGCGTCGCGCTCGTCGTGGGCGAGGTGCCCGGGCACGGCATCGACGCCGCCGCGGCCATGGGGCAGTTGCGCACGGCCGTACGGACGCTGGCCGCTCAGGATCTGCCGCCGGAGGAGGTCCTGGCGCACCTCGACGACCTGGTGGCGCGGTCGGCCCGGGAAGAGGGCGCCGAGCCGGGCGCGGCGGGTTCCGCGGGCACGCAGTGCGTGGGCTCCGGATGTGTGTACGTCGTCTACGACCCGGTCGACGGCGGGTGCGCGATGGCCGCCGCGGGCCATCCGGTGCCGGCCGTGGTCCTGCCCGACGGCTCGGTCGGCTTCGTCGATCTTCCGCAGGGGCCGCCGCTCGGCGTGGGCGGCCCGCCCTTCGAGGCGGTCGAACTGTCCCTCGTGGAGGGCAGCACCCTCGCCCTGCACACGGACGGGCTGCTGGCCCGGTCCGAGACCTGGGCCGTCGACGCCGGCCGGGAACGGCTGCGCGGGGCGCTGGAAGGGGCGGGCCCGCTGGACGCGCACTGCCGGCACGTCGTCGACGCCCTGGTCCCGGCACGCCCGTACGACGACGTGGCGCTGCTGATGGCCCGGACGAAACGTCTCGGCGCCGAGCAGGTCGCGGCCTGGGACCTGGACCCCGACCCGGCACTCGTCGCCGACGCCCGCCGCAGGGCCACCCGGCAGCTGGCCCGCTGGGGGCTGGAGGAGCTGGCGTTCACCACGGAACTGGTGGTGAGCGAACTGGTCACCAACGCCATCCGGCACGCCCCCGGGCCCCTCCGGCTCCGCCTGATCCGGGAGCGCGCCCTGGTCTGCGAGGTCTTCGACACCGGCGCGACCGCTCCCCATCTGCGCCATCCCCGTACGACGGACGAGGGCGGGCGCGGCCTGCTGCTGGTGTCCCAGCTGACCCAGCGGTGGGGCACGCGGTTCATCCAGGACGGGAAGATCATCTGGGCGGAGCAGTCCCTGACGGAGCTCCCCGAGCTGCCCGTGGCGGCGCTCGGGGAGTGAAGCCGGAGCCGGATTCCCCCATACCGTGGGAAACTGGTCTGACCCCGGCAGTGGTGAGGCGGCGGCCATGACGGATTCGGCGATCGACTACGCGGCGGTCTTCCAGGCCCTGCCCGGCATGGTGGCGCTGCTGACGCCCGAGCTGGTGTACGCGGACGTCAACGAGGAGTTCGTCCGGGCGTCCGGCCGCTCCCGCGAGCAGCTCGTCGGGCACTACCTGTTCGACGTCTTCCCCGACAACCCCAACGACCCGGCCTCGACGGGCATGCGCAACCTGGAGGCCTCGCTGTACCGGGTCCTGGCGACCGGGGAGCGTGACGCCATGGCGCTCCAGCGCTACGACGTCGAGGATCCCGAGCGGCCCGGGGAGTGGCAGGAGCGCTACTGGAGTCCGGTGAACGCGCCGCTGCTCGGCCCCGACGGCAAGGTGACGCTGATCCTGCACCGGGTCGAGGAGGTCACGGAGCTGATCCGGGCCCGGGGCCGCTCGGGGTCAGGTCGGGGCGGCCGGTCCCGGGTCCTGGAAGCCGAGCTGTACACGCGCGCCCGCGAGCTCCAGGAACTCAACGAGCGGTTGCGGCAGGCCCACTCCCGGGAGCGGGAGGTGGCGCTGGCCCTCCAGGAGGCGATGCTGCCCGACCGCCGTCAGGTCAGCCCCCACCACCGGGCCGCCGTCCGGTACCGGCCCGCCGTGGGCGCGCTCAACGTGTGCGGGGACTGGTACGACCTGGTCGACCTGGTCGACGGGCACCGCGTCGGCGTGTCCGTGGGCGACGTGGTGGGGCACGGGCTGAGGGCCGCCGGTGTCATGGGCCAGTTGCGCAGCGCGCTCAGCGCGGCCTCCCGGGTCGCCGAGGGCCCGGCCCAGGCCCTGGACGTGCTGGGGCGCTACGCCCACGTGGTCGAGGGCGCCGAGTCGGCGACCGCCGTGACGACCTTCATCGACTTCGACCGGCACACCATCACCTACAGCAGCGCCGGCCATCTCCCGCCCCTGCTGGTCCACCCCGGCGGCCGCGCCGAGTTCCTCGACGGGGCCACGGACACCCCGCTCGACGCCCGCCCCGACCCGATCCCCCGACCCCAGGCGGAGACGGCCTTCACACCGGGTGCCACGCTCGTGCTCTACACCGACGGCCTGGTCGAGCGGCGGGGCGAGGACATCGACACCGGCCTGGCCCGTCTCGCGGACGCGCTGTACCGGAACCGGGAGCAGGATCCCGAGCGCCTCGCCGACACCGTCCTGCTGGAGCTGCTGCCGCCGGGCGGTGCCACCGACGACACCGCGCTGATCGTCGTGCGGCTGTGACCGTGGCCTACCGGCGGTTGGCGCCGTGGTCGAGCAGCCGGACGCGGTCCACGTTCTGCCGGTCCTCGGCGTCCGCGCTGGGCTCGCCGGCGAACCACGCGTCGAGGATCTCCTTCAGCAGCGGCTCGGACGTGAGCCGCAGACTGAGCGCGAGGACGTTGGCGTCGTTCCAGCGGCGGGCCCCGTCGGCCGTGTAGGCGTCCGCGCACAGGGCGGCCCGCACGCCCGGCACCTTGTTCGCGGCGATCGAGGCGCCCGTGCCGGTCCAGCAGCACACCACGGCCTGGTCGGCCGTCCCGTCGGCGACCTCGCGGGCCGCGGCCTGGGAGCACACCGCCCACTGGGGGTCGTCCCCGGGACGCAGCGCGCCGTGCGGGCGCACCTCGTGTCCTCGCTCGCGCAGCGCTGCCACGAGGGAGCGGGCGACGGGCTCGTCCATGTCCGAGGAAACAGAGATCCGCATGCTTCGCAGAGTACTCGGCCTGGCCGCAAGAACCAGCGGTTGGCCAGGCACCCCTCGGATCCCGCCACGCCGCCCGTTCGGCTTGCCGGTCACCCGTGTGGCGCAGCACGCTGGTCCCGCGGTTCTCCCCTGCCGCAGGAGCACCACCGGACGCACCTCCCTGACTGACCGTCAGTCAATCGGCAAAGGATCGGCCCGGTCCGGTCCCACGAGGTGCCCGGTGACCACGCCTGCACCTACACTGGCACCCCACGACATGCCGGTTGACCTGCTGGAACGCGGCGGTTGAGTCCACCGCAAGAGTCGAGGAGCGCCCGCTTTGTTCTACTACCTGCTGAAATACGTGCTGCTGGGGCCGCTGCTGAGACTGGTTTTCCGGCCTCGGATAGAGGGCCTGGAGCACGTTCCTTCGGAGGGTGCCGCCATCATCGCCGGCAATCACCTGTCGTTCTCGGACCACTTCCTGATGCCCGCGGTCCTCAAGCGGCGCATCACCTTCCTGGCGAAGGCCGAGTACTTCACGGGCCCGGGCATCAAGGGCCGTCTGACGGCGTCGTTCTTCCGCAGCGCGGGGCAGATCCCCGTCGACCGCTCCGGCAAGGACGCCGGGCAGGCCGCGATCCGCGAGGGCCTCGGCGTCCTGAGCAAGGACGAGTTGCTCGGCATCTACCCGGAGGGCACGCGCTCGCACGACGGCCGGCTCTACAAGGGCAAGGTGGGCGTCGCGGTCATGGCCCTCAAGGCCGGCGTCCCGGTCATCCCGTGCGCGATGATCGGCACCTTCGAGGCCCAGCCGCCCGGCAAGGTCATCCCCAATGTCCACCCCGTCGTGATCCGCTTCGGCAAGCCCCTCGACTTCTCCCGCTACGAAGGCATGGAGAACGAGAAGGCCATCCTGCGCGCCGTCACCGACGAGATCATGTACGCGATCCTCTCCCTGTCCGAGCAGGAGTACGTCGACCAGTACGCGGCCGTTGTGAAGGCCGAGGAGGCCGCCGCCGCCGCGAAGGAGCGGAAGTTCCCGCGCCTGCCGCTGACTTGAGGCGTCTGCTGTGGGCCATGTGAGGTGTCTGCTGTCGGCCATGTGAGGCGTCTGTCGTCGACCCGTTGAGGCCTCTGCCGTCGGCAGAAGCCGTCTCCCCGGCCGCCTTTACCGTCTACGGTCGCGTCATGAGACGTGCTGTGGTGATCGGGGCGGCCGGGCAGACAGGCAGGCCGGCGGTGGAGGCGCTGGCGCGGGACGGCTGGGAGGTGACGGCCGCGTCGCGCGGCGGGGCCCGGGACGAGAGCTGGCCCGGCGAGGTGCGGACCGTGCGGCTGGACCGCGAGGACGACACGGCACTGGCCGCGCTGGTCGGTGACGGCTGCGACCTGGTCGTCGACATCGTCGCCTACGGGGCCCGGCACGCACGGCAGTTGACCGGTCTGGCCGACCGCATCGGCTCGGCCGTGGTCGTGTCGACGGTGTCGGTGTACGAAGACGGCACGGGCCGCGGCTTCGACACGATGAGCGAGCCAGGCGGTTTCCCCCGGTATCCCGTGCCCGTACGGGAGGACCAGCCGACGGTCCCGCCGGGGGACGCCACCTACAGCACCGGCAAGGCCGCCCTGGAGAGGGAACTCCTCGCGGCAGGCGACCGGTTGCCCACGACCCTGCTGCGCGCGGGCGCGATCCACGGTCCCCACAGCCCGCTCCCCCGCGAGCTGTACTTCGTGAAACGGAACCTCGACGGCCGGCGCAGGCGGGTGCTCGCCTACCGGGGCGAGAGCCGTTTCCACCCCTCGGCCGCCCGCAACATCGCCGAACTGATCCGGCTGGCGGCCGCCCGGCCCGGCTCGCGGGTGCTCAACGCCTGTGATCCGCAACCGCCGACGGTGGCCGAGATCGGGGCGGCGGTGGACGCGGTGATGGGAGTGGAGACGCGGACCGTCCTGGTGGGCGGGGCGGCACCCTCGCCGTCCGTGGGCAGCTCGCCCTGGTCGGTGGAGCTGCCGGTGGTCTTCGACATGTCCGCCGCCGAGCGGGAGTTGGGCTACCGGCCGGTCGTGACCTACTCCGAGAGCCTGCCGGAGACGGTCGACTGGCTCACCCGCCGCCTGTCCGGGCAGGACTGGAAGGACGCGTTCCCGACTCTGGCACGGATCTACCCGGACCTGTTCGACTACGCGGCGGAGGACTCCTGGTTCGGGGCGTGAGCGGAAGCCTACGACCGCGCGAGTGACGCCAGTGCCTCGTCGAGCAGCCGCCGCAGCCGCAGCGCGTCCGGCGCCACGGCGGTCACCAGGACGGCGGGCCCGGCGAGCGGGACGAGACAGGCCCCTTCCCCGAGTGCTCGGGCAGGCACCGGTTCGGCGGCGAATTCCGGGCGTACGACGATCAGTTGCCCGACCGCACGATGACCGGCGAGCACTGCCGGGCCGTCCCAGCCGCCCGGCGCGCCGGGCCCGCACGCGAGTTCCTGGTCGAGCACGGCCTGCCCGGCGACCCGCACGGTCAGCCGGCTCGTCAGCCGCCCGGGTTCCTCACCGGCACGCCCGAGCACCTGCTCCTCGCGCAGCACGAGCCGGGCCGTGGCGGCCAGCCCGACGCGGGTCGTGACGTGCAGGTCACTGCCCTGGGCGGAGATCAACTGCTCGGGCAGCCAGTGCAGTTCGGCCCGGTCGGCGACATCGAGCCGGACGTCGTAGCGCGCCTCTCCCTTGGCCTGCCCCGGCAGGGCGATGGTGGCGGCGGCCGAGCCGACGGACAGCCGTGCTCCCTCCTCCGCCCGGGCCCGCACGGTGAAGTGGTCGCCGCCGAGCGGCCCGCTCATCGCTCCGACCAGCATGACCCGCGCCTCGGCACCACTCCCCCGGGTGCGCCGCAGCGCAAGCGGCCCGTCGCTCTCCAGCACGGGCAGGGCCGTCCCGCCCCGGCCGTCGTCCCGGGCGACGATCCTCGCGACGGACCGCACGCCGGCGCTGTTCACGCTCGGGCCGTCCACGCGGCGAGCTGCGCACGCACCCAGGCGGCGACCTCCGCCACCCCGGGCTCGCCGCGCAACGACTGGAAGACGACCGGGAGTTCGGCCCGCTGCGCCTTGGCGTCGGCCGCCATCCGCGCGAGGTCGGAGCCGACGTACGGGGCGAGGTCGGTCTTGTTGACGACGAGCAGGTCGGCGGTGGTCACGCCCGGCCCGCCCTTGCGCGGAATGTCGTCACCCCCCGCCACGTCGATCACGAAGATCTGCGCGTCGACGAGCCCCTTGGAGAAGGTCGCGGTGAGGTTGTCCCCACCGGACTCCACGAGGACCAGGTCCAGCGGCCCGACGGCGTCCTCCAGGTCCTCCACCGCTTCCAGGTTGGCGGAGATGTCGTCCCGGATCGCGGTGTGCGGGCAGGCTCCCGTCTCCACCGCGGTGATCCGCTCGGGCGGCAGCACGGCCTCGCGGAGCAGGAACTCGGCGTCCTCGCGGGTGTAGATGTCGTTGGTGACGACCGCGAGGGACAGCTCGTCCCGCAGTGCGCGGCACAGCGCCGCGACGGTGGCGGTCTTCCCGGACCCGACGGGCCCGCCGAGTCCGATCCGCAGGGCCCGGCGGCCGCCGTCGGGGCGGAGGGCGTCGGCGCTCACGGCGCCGGGGCCGTCGTGCGTGTGATCGTGGCCGAGGTGCATGGGGCGGCTCCCGCGTTCTTGTCCGAGTGATTCGAGTAAAGGTCCAACTGATTCGAGTAAAGGGATGATCCGTCTAGGAGGCGAACAGCCGCACGGGCCAGCCGGCGTGTATCTCCGCCCCGATCTCCAGCAACGGCGCCGACCCCGCCGGCAGCGCGTCGACCCCCTCGTCGACCACCCTCCGCGCCGCCTCCACCGCCCGGTCCACGACGCGGTCCACCTCCGGCGCCAGCCGGGCCAGCACCCCCGTCGCGTCGAAGGGGTCCAGACTCAGCAACCGCACCGTCGCCGTGGCCGGCCCGCTGACGCTCTCGTACGCCGCGCAGTACGCCGCGTCGACCGGTCCCAGCCCGGCCGCCCGCGCCGCCAGCCCGAGCACCACCGGCTGGTGAGCCCCCTTGGGGAACTCCCGGGCCAGCGCGTCCAGTTCCGCGGACGGCCAGGTCGTCCGGGCGGCCCGCATCAGCTGCCGCCCCAGCTTGCGCGCGGCGACGCGCAGCGCGGGCGAGGGCGTACGGGCGTCCGCGGCACGGTCCAGCGCGACGGGGTCGATCCCCAGCGCGGCCGCCGCCGAAAGGGCGGCCGCCATCGAACCTGCCGTGTGCAGCCGCCCCCGGCAGAACTCCGCCAGGCTCGCCGCTCCACTGATCCGCCCGGCCTTGACCGCCGCCTCCGCCCCGCCGGAGTGGGCGTGACCACCGGCGGGGAAGCGGCCGTCGGCCAGGACGAGAAGTGCCGCACGTGACATCAGGACGTCCTCAGAACAGGAAGTACCGCTGGGCCATGGGCAGTTCGGCCGCCGGCACCGCCTCGACCAGCTCACCGTCGATGTGCACGGCGAAGCTGTCGGGATCGACCCGGACCTCGGGCCGGGCGTCGTTCTCCCGCATGTCGGCCTTGGTGACCCCGCGCGTCGACTCGATCGCCACGAACCGCTTGCCGAGGCCCAGCCGCTCCGGCAGCCCGTCCTCGACGGCCAGGGGCGCGACGAAGTTGAGGGAGTTGACGGCGGGTGCCCGCCCGATCGCCCCGAACATCGGGCGCGGCAGGACCGGCTGCGGTGTGGGGATCGAGGCGTTGGCGTCGCCCATCTGCGCGTAGGCGATCTGCCCGCCCTTGATGACGAGGTGCGGCTTGACGCCGAAGAAGGCCGGCTCCCACAGCACCAGGTCGGCCAGCTTGCCGCTCTCCACCGACCCGATCTCCCGGGCCAGGCCCTGGGCGAGCGCCGGGTTGATCGTGTACTTGGCGACGTAGCGGCGTACCCGACGGTTGTCGGCGCGGCCGTCCCCGGGCAGCGCGCCCCGGCGCCGCTTCATCACATGGGCGGTCTGCCAGGTCCGCATGACGACCTCGCCGACGCGCCCCATGGCCTGGGAGTCGGAGGAGATGATCGAGATCGCGCCGAGGTCGTGCAGGATGTCCTCTGCGCCGATGGTGGACGGCCGGATCCGGGACTCGGCGAAGGCCAGGTCCTCCGGAACGGCCGGGTTGAGGTGGTGGCACACCATCAGCATGTCGAGGTGTTCCTCGGCGGTGTTGACGGTGAACGGCCGGGTCGGATTCGTGGAGCTCGGCAGTACGTGCGGCTCGGAGACCACGGTCATGATGTCCGGCGCGTGCCCGCCGCCCGCGCCCTCGGTGTGGTAGGCGTGGATGCCCCGCCCGGCGATCGCGGCGAGCGTGTCGCCGACGAACCCGGCCTCGTTGAGGGTGTCCGTGTGGATGGCGACCTGGACGCCGGTCTGCCCGGCGACGGTCAGCGAGGCGTCGATGACGGCCGGGGTCGAGCCCCAGTCCTCGTGCAGCTTCAGGCCGAGTGCGCCGCCCCGGATCTGCGACAGCATCGCCTCGTGGGAGACGGTGTTGCCCTTGCCGAGCAGGCCGATGTTGAGCGGATAGGCCTCCATGGCCTCCAGCATCCGCGCCAGATGCCAGGGCCCGGGGGTCACGGTGGTGGCCTTGGAGCCCTCGGCGGGGCCGGTGCCGCCGCCGACCAGGGTCGTGATGCCCGCGGACAGTGCCTCGTCGGCGATCTGCGGGCAGATGAAGTGCACGTGGGCGTCGATCGCGCCCGCCGTGAGGATCCGCCCGTTGCCGGCGATGATCTCGGTCTCGGGGCCGATGACCAGGTCCGGGTGCACGCCGTCCATGGTGTCGGGGTTGCCGGCCTTGCCGATCCCGGTGATCCGCCCGTCGCGGATGCCGACGTCGGCCTTGACGATGCCCCAGTGGTCGATGATCACCGCGCCGGTGATGACGGTGTCCGGGGTGCCCTCCGAACGGGTGGTGCGCGCCTGGCCCATGGACTCGCGGATGACCTTGCCGCCGCCGAACACGGCCTCGTCACCGGCGCGCCCAGGGCCGCCGGAACGGTCCTCCTCGATCTCGACCAGCAGATCGGTGTCGGCGAGCCGGATCCGGTCGCCGGTCGTCGGGCCGAACAGGTCGGCGTACGCGGCACGTGAGATCTCAGGCATCGAGGGCACCTCCGGTCTCCCCGCGCAGACCGGGCACGACGCGGGCGCCGGTCAGCGGTACGAGTTCGACGTCGACGGGGATCCCGGGTTCGAAGCGCACGGCCGTGCCGGCGGCGACGTTCAGCCGCTTGCCGCGCGCGGCGGCGCGGTCGAACTCCAGACCGGGGTTGGCCTCGGCGAAGTGGTAGTGGGAACCGACCTGGACGGGCCGGTCGGCGGCGTTGAGGACGGTGAGCCGGGTGACCTCGCGGCCCTCGTTGTACGCAATCGGTCCGTCGGCGAACAGGATCTCTCCGGGAATCACGGCGGCCTCCCCGTCAGACGATCGGATCGTGGACGGTGACGAGCTTGGTGCCGTCCGGGAAGGTGGCCTCGACCTGGACGTCGTGGATCATCTCCGGGATGCCCTCCATGACGTCGTCCCTGGTGAGCAGCTTGCGCCCGGAGGCCATGAGCTCGGCGACGGTACGGCCGTCACGCGCGCCTTCGAGGATGTGCGACGTGATGAGCGCGACCGCCTCCGGGTGGTTGAGCTTCAGCCCTCGGGCCCGGCGCTTCTCGGCCACGTCGGCCGCCACGTGGATCAGCAGCCTCTCTTGCTCGTGCGGGGTCAGTTGCACGTCCCACCTCACAGTCCTCGCTCCGGACCGTGCGGGGCCCGGCTGCCGCAGCCCCAGGGACAGGGGAAAAGCCCTGGTGACGTGGCGGCAGGCTAATTGGACCGCGTTTCGGGCACGTTAACCGAGCTGTGATCCACCGGTTGCGCTGTGATCCACCGGGGCCTCGTCCCGCATGCTCATCAGTGCCCGCAGACCGTCCCGGAGGGTGTCGACCGGGGCGGGCCCGAAGAGGGACTGCTGTGCGATGAACCCCAGCACGGCGGCGATCATCGTGCGGGCCACGTGGTCCGGCGCCACGTCCGCCCGCATCATCCCGGCCTCCTGGTAGCCCTCGACGATCCTCCCCCAGGCCGCGCGGACCGAGCCGTAGCCCTCCCGCAGGAGGGCCGCGAGCTCCTCGTTGCGCAGCGTCTCCGTCCACACCTGGATGACGAGCCGCGGAAAGGCGGGCCGGCCGTCGACGACCAGGGACTCACGAGCGGCGAGCGTCTTGCCGAGGACGGAGGCGACGAGTTCGTCGGGCGGCGGGGGCGGACTCTGCCGGGCCGCTTCCTCGAAGGCCCCGCGGACCGACCCGAGCACCTCGGCGACGATCGCGCCGATCAGCTCCTCCTTGCCGCTGAAGTAGCGGTACACCGCACCCGCCGAGAGATCGACCTCCTTCAGCACGTCCTGCATGGACGTGGCGTGGAAGCCGTTACGGGCGAAGCAGAGCGCGGCGCCGTCGAGGATCTGGCGGCGGCGGGCGTCGAGATGTTCCTGGGACACGCGGGCCATGATCCCCAACATAAAACGAATATTCATTCTTGACAAGCGATCGTCAGCAGAGCACGGTGAGAGCAGAGCAAAACGAACGATCCTTCTTTTTAACGCTCCCTCCCGCTCCAGCACTGGCTCCAGCACTGGCTCCAGCACTGGCTCCGGTTCCGGTTCAGCTCGCTTCAGGAGACCCTTATGCCTACCCGCAACCGCCGACCGATCGCGGTCGTCGTCCTCGTGCCCGTCCTGGCGGCTCTCGCCCTGTGGGCCTTCGCCTGGCCGGCCTCCCGTACAGCACCCCGCGACCTGCCGCTGGGCGTGGCCGGACCGCCCGCCGCGGCGGCCCAGGTGGAGCGGCAGCTGGAGCGGCACGAGGGCGCCTTCGACATCCACCGCTACGCCGACGAGGCCGCCGCCCGGGACGCCATCGAGGACCGGAGCGTCTACGGCGCCGTCGTGGTCACGCCCCAAGGGCCCGAACTGCTCACCGCGTCCGCGGCCGGACCGACCGTCGCGCAGTTCCTCCAGCAGGCCGTGGCACGGCAGGCCGCCGCCGGGGGCGTACAGGTCGAGACGGTCGACGTCGTCCCCACCCCCGCCAGTGATCCGCGCGGCGCGGTGCTGAACGCCGCCGTACTGCCGCTCGCCCTGGCCGGCATCGCGGCGGGCGCGGCGGTCACCCTGCTGGGGCTGCGCGGCATCCGGGCCGTGCTGGCACTGCTCGGTGCGTCCGCCCTGGTGGGCGTGGCCGCGGCCGGGATCGCGCACAGCTGGCTCGGGGCGCTGGGCGGCGACTGGTGGGCGGAGGCTGCGGTGCTCGGCCTGTCCACGGTGGCCGTCGGCGGTGCCGTCGCCGGCCTCGCCGCCCTGATCGGCCCCGCCGGCACGGGCATCGGCGCCGCGGTGGTGATGCTGCTGGGCAACCCCTTCTCCGGCGCCACTTCGGCCCCCCAGATGCTGCCGGAGTCGGCCGGCGCGATCGGCCAGTGGCTGCCGCCCGGCGCGAGTACGACACTGCTGCGCTCGGTGTCGTACTTCGACGGCGCGGCGGCGACCGGCCCCGCACTGACCCTGACCTGGTGGGCGGCGCTGGGTCTGGGTGCCGTACTGCTCGGCAGCTCGCTGCGGGCGCGGAAGCCGGGCAGCGAGCCCGCGCCCGACCGGCGGGAGCTGTCGGCCGTCGGCTGATCACCGCCCGCCGCGCCCGGGCGGCGCCACAGCAAGCGACCGTGCGCCCCCGCCGTAGCGGACGGGGACGCACGGTTTTTCATGAGGCCGGGCCGGCCCTCCGGTGCTCCGCCGCGATACCGAACCGCTGGGGTTCGCCAGGAGCGGACACGACCTCGCGGACCGTGGAGACCGCGCTGATCACCTGCTCCTCAGCGGGCTCCGCGAGCTCCTGGGTCTCGTCGAGTCGCCGCAGGTCATCGGCTGAGACGAGGGCGACGAGGGGCTTGCCGTGCCGGGTGACGACGACGCGTTCACCGCCGTACACCACGCGGTTGATCAGGTCGGCGAGCTCAGCCCTGGCTTGCGTCACCGGAATCTCGTAGGCCATGTCCCTAGCTTAAAGGGCCTCCATAGTGTCCACAGGTCCCACAAGGACCGGGAAAACCCGAGGTCAGCGGCAGCGTTCCCGTCGTCTTACGTCGAGTCTGTGAGATATGTGTGAGATGGCGGGGCCTGCGGCTCAGCCGGCCAGGGCGCTGTTCAGGTACTCCTGCACTGGCCCGTGTACGCCCTGGGGGACGAGCTTGCGGAGGTCGCTGAGGGAAGCCCACGCGACCTCTGCGACCTCCCGGGTGCTCCCTGCTCTGGCAGCACCCGAGACGAGCGTGCAGGCCACATAGACCAGCTGTCGGCCGGTGTCCGGGTGGGTGCGCTCGCCCAGGACCCGCACCGCCTCAACGAGCACCCTGGCCTCCTCGCCGGCTTCCCGCACGGCTGCCTCCTCCGGCCCCTCGCCGGGTTCGACCTTGCCGCCCGGGAACACCCACACCAGGCCCCCCTCTGCGATGGCGCGGCGAGCCAACAGCACACGCCCTCCAGCCACGATCACGGCCACAGCCACGCGCGGGGCAGAAGCAGCCACAGCGGTTACTCGCCGGGCTTGGCGTATTGCCAGCTGCTCCCTGTGCCCCGGTACTCCGACACCGGAATGGGTTCGACGCCGTTCCGCATCCGGGACCGGTACAGCTGGCCGTGCAAGTGGTCGACCTCGTGGGCGACGAGCCGGGCCATGCCTCGCTCGAAGATGGTGATGCGCTGCCGGCCATCAATGTCCGTGTGCTCGACGCTGATGGCGAGCGGCCGGGGCACCTTGCCGCGCACGTCAAAGAACGACAGGCACCCCTCGTACTGCTCGTCCGTCTCGGGCGACTCTTCGACGATGCGCGGGTTGAACAGGGTGATCGACTCGCCCTCAGGGGAACGGACGATCGCCGCGGCGCGGTCGATGCCGATCTGCGGGGCCGCCATCCCCATGCCCTTGCCGAACACGTGGACCGTGGCGGCCCGCTCGCAGGCGGAGACCAGCTCAGCGACCACTCGGCGGGCGTCCTCGGCCTCCGCTGGTAGTTCGAAGGTGCGGGCGGTCTTCGTCAGGATCGGGTCGCCCTCCTGGACGACGCCGATGGCGCGCATCCTCTCGCTGGCGGGCGCTTCGGTCTCCACGGTGGGCAAGGTCTCCTCCTGGTCTGGGCGTGCGCGGAACTTCCATTCGAGCCGGTAGCGGGCGTGCAGGGGCGGATCCTCGGTCGACCACGCAAAGACGCTGCGCCCGTCCTCCTGCGTCTGGCGTATGGCTGTTCGGAACGGCAGGGCCGCCGCAGTCATCGTCGTCTCCGTGCCCCACACCTGCGGCTGCAGCTCGGCCGGGAAGTCGAGGCGCACCGACAGTAGATGCGTCGGTAGGCGCACGGCACGCTGGAACCAGGTGCCCCACTTGTCGTCGCCGACGGTGTAGCTGTACTCAAGCCACGCTGACTCCCCGGGGTACAGCGGGTAGCGGCCGTGGTCGTTCTCGAAGAGCAGCCAGAGTTCTTTGAAGGCGTCGCGGTCATGTTGGACGCGCCAGGTGAGCGGCTCGCCGTTGATGCTGGCCTCCAGCTGGATCTCTTCCCAGGTGAGCGGGTGCTCCCGGAAGTGGGCGTTCGACCGCTCGGGGTCTCCCGGGTAGCGGTCGACGCTGATGCGGATCAGGTACCGGGCGACGGGGTCCGGGCTGTCGTTGTAGAGCCGGCGCCGCTGAGTTGCTCGGTAGACGCGGCCGTCGTAGTGCAGCGAGGTGTCCTCGTGCTCGACGATCAGGCTTGCCGCGTGCGAGTCCCCTGCGCCGTTCTCCGGGGCCGTCTGGTGTGCGGTGGGGGTTCGGCCCTCGAGGTCGCTGTGCGCCCGCGTGATGGCGCCTCCTGCCCGCAGTACCCGGTCCGCCGCAACGGCGAACGAGGCCGACGGCCGCTGCTGCCCTCCCTCGACCTTGGAGATGTACGAAGGGGTGTAACCGACCCGGCCGGCGAGAGCAGTTTGGGAGAGGCCGCGGACATCCCTCCAGCGCTTGAGCTCCGCGATGAACGCTTCGTTCGGCTGCTGCTGGGTGGCCACTGCCGCCTCTCCCCTTATGCCTGTGAGTGATCTATGAATGAGCGGCGTTCAGCCTGACGTCACAGGTCACCTCTCCGATTACCTCGTGGTGATCGCACTCACCCAAGTCGGAGAGGCGCACCGATGAACGCCTACTCGCCGTTCCTGCCCGCGTCAGTTCTGCTTCGGTGTGGACCAGGCGCCAGCTGGTGGACGCTCCGGAAGCTTGGCGCCCGGCCGGCGCATGTACCAGCGCATGAACTCGCGCAGCACCTTCGCGCGAGGGCTACGGCCCTCGGGGTGTACGGCTCGGGTGGCGTCACCGAAGGGGAACCACTCGTCATCGGGGGCTCGGAATCTGCGGGGGACGTCGTACTTGTCGTCGTCGGTGGTCTCGGGCGTCATGCCCTGAGGGTACTGAGTTGTAGCCACGACGGGCAATATCCGAGCACCCGCTCTCGTGGCTACAAGATTCTTTGGCGAACGGCTTGCTTTGTAGCAACAAGTGGGTCTAGCTTTGTAGCAACGAAAGCGGCCCCCGGAGGTGCTGGTAACACCGACGAGGGCCTACGGAACCCCTGCCACAACAGGAGAGCCGCTGTGAGTCATTCTCGCACGCCCCGCAGCCGTACCCTCAACGCCGTCAACGGTGTTGACCTCGGCATCCTCTACACCACGATCTCGGCCGGCATGATGCTGGTCCGCCGCTACCTCACCGGCCGCGGCGTCGACCAGGCGTTCGCCGACCGCTACGGCTCCGCCTTCGGCCGCACCGCCGCGAAGCTCTACCGCGCCGGCCACGGCGTCGAGCCCCGCAAGGCCTGGTCCAACGTCTCCGGCAAGTGGCGCCGGGTGAACGGCCACCTCCCCGCCGACCTCGACGTCCTCGACGAGGCCTTCACGACCTACCCGCGCACCGCCGCTTACGCGGCCTGAGCGCCCCCTAGACCACCTATCCCACGGCCGCCGCACAAGCGGCGGCCCCGGGGGAGCTCTCACCTTCCCACCGGGGCCTCGGCCGTTCCTGCCACAAACAGGGAGAACCGCTATGGCTCAGTCTGCCATCAGCCAGCACGCTGCCGCTCTGTCCGGCATCCCTTCTCAGCCGACCGCCGCGACCGTCAGCCCGCTCCCCGCCGTGAAGCCGGGTTACCGGCTCGTCCCGGTGCCCGTGGGCCGCGAGGGCAACGTTCAGACGGCATACGTCCCCTGCCCGTCGTGGTGCGTGACGGACCACTCGGAGCGGGTCACGTTCCTCGAGGACGTCAGCCACAACGGCCAGCCCGCCTCGCTGAGCATCACCACCCTGCACCCGGCGCGTGTCCCGCTGGAGGTGTCCCTGTCGTGGTGGCCCTCCCTCGGCGAGGAGAACGAGCAGCCGAAGCTGGCGGTCGACCTCGACACCGAGGTCGAGGTGTACGGCCGCACGGCCGCGCTCGCGATGGCCGACCAGCTGGTCGCGTTCGCCGCGGACGTCCGCCGCCTGGCGCAGACGCTCCCCGACGACGCCCCGGCGGACGTCCGCAGCCAGGCTGACGAGGCGCTGCGCTGCGTGCGTGAGGGTGGTCGGGCGTGAACGAGCACCTTCCCGTGTTCGGCCCGTTCGAGGTGCAGGGCGGTGTCGATGAACTAGAGCCGGCCGTGGCTGTGGTGCGGGTGGCGTTCGCGCTGACCCGCACCCAGCTGGTCACGGCTCTGTCGATGAGCTTCGCCGGGCTCGGCGCCGACCGCACCCCGGAGTCCCTCACGGACGACGAGGTGCGCCGGGAGGTCGAGGGGCATCTCGCCGCTGAGGCCATCATCGAGCTGGACCACCAGATGGAACGCGACGAGCAGCGGGGCTTCACGCCCGAGCAGCAGCGGGCCATCGATGTGCTGGCTGCCGCCGTGGACCGCGCCTTCTCGCCCGACTCGGAACCCCTGCCGTTGCAGGAGCCGCGCCGCGGCGAGGGCACGGTGACGCTGCAGACCGAAGACCGCGGCGAAGTCACCGTGCCGGAGCCCGAGTGGTGTGTCGGCCATGAGGGCGACTCGGTCGGCCACTTCACGGACATCGGGCACGCCGGGGAGCCGGTGGCCCTGGAGTTCGACGGCCGTCAGTTGATGGTCGCTCGGCTCTCCTGGGGTCCGTTCTCGGAGCTGCGGCCGGAGCCGTACCCGGTGGTGGACGTCGACGAGCTCCCGGCCGGCCTGGACCCGCAGGAGACGCGGGAGCTGGCCGCCCGGGTGGGTCTGTACGTCGGGGAGCTGTACCGCCTGGCGAACGAGGCCGACCGGTTGAGGGGGTACCGGCGATGACGAGCATCGACTACGCGGCCCGCTTCGAGGGTCTCTCCAGCGACACGCTGTTCGCCCTGGAGTACCCGTCGGGCGACCTGGACCGGCCGGAGGACACGGACGCCCCGCAGGAGTTCGTCGAGCAGCTGCTCGTCGTCCTCGCGGACTGGCGCCAGCAGCTGCTCGCCGGGGCCCGCACGGACGCCGACTCCTACCAGGCCGCCCTGGACGCCGTGCGGGAGGCGTGGCTGCAGTACTCGTTCCGCTGGGAAGGCGGCCCGAGCCTGCCGTACCCGTTCGACCTCCCGCAGCGGGTCACGTCGTGAGCCGCGAGGAGCTGGCGCCGGAGACGAAGGCGTACCTGCACTGCGAGCTGAAGGCCCGCCACGGGTCGCGCTGCTTCTACTGCCGCCGGAACTTCCGGCGCCGGCCGATGCGCCGCAAGACGCTCGACCACTACATCCCGCACTGGATCTGGCCCGGCTGGGACATCGACAACCTCGTGCTCGCCTGCGAGCGCTGCAACCTCGCCAAGGGCGCGGCCCTGCCGTGGCCGCTGGTGTGGCTGCTGACGGCCGTCTACCGGCCGGAGAACTGGGAGCTGACCGCATGAGCGCGCTCGTCCACCGCCCGACGGAGTACGCGGCCGTGATGGGTTCCAAGGCCCGCCCGCTGCCGCCCGCCTCCCGGGTCGTCGACCTCCTCATCGTGGCCCGTGCCACGGACGACAGGTATGGCGCCCGCCTCTTCTCCGCCCTGCTTGACCGGATCCTCGGAACGGAGTCGAAATGACCATCATCGACGCAGGCCGCATCGCAAGTGCCCCCGTGGATCTCGGCTGCCCGGAGTGGTGCGTCATCGACCACTCGGAGGACCCGTGGATCGGCACGGAGGACTTCTTCCACCGGGGCGACGAGGTGAACGTCCCGGCCCCTCCCGGCGCCCGCCCGCAGTACGCCGAGCCGCTCCTGTCGACGCACCTCGTCGACCACTGCAACAACCCGGAGTGGTCGTGCATCGCCATCGGCACGGGCGA
Organism: Streptomyces sp. NPDC050416; assembly: GCF_044458845.1. Taxonomy (NCBI): domain Bacteria; kingdom Bacillati; phylum Actinomycetota; class Actinomycetes; order Kitasatosporales; family Streptomycetaceae; genus Streptomyces; species Streptomyces sp. NPDC050416. The sequence continues at coordinate 158,119 of NZ_JBITII010000011.1, read as the reverse complement.
CCGCGGGTTCGACCTGGAGACCGTCGAGCAGGCCGACGCCTACATCGCCCACCTGAAGAGCTACACGGCGGCCGTCGAGGAGATGCGCGACCGCCTCGCCGCCATCAAGGAGCAGCAGTCATGACGATCTCTCTGGAGCGTCCGGCCGTACCGGTGGGCGACGTGCAGGACATGGTCGAGCCCCACGACGAGCGGCACACGGTCTTCACGGTGCGCTTGGCGGTCTCCCGGGACCAGCTGGCCGCCGCTGTCGAGGACGCTGCCACGAAGGCCTACGGCATTCAGGACCCGGACGCCCTGAGCGTCGAGGAGGTTCGGTCGCTGGCCGCCTTCAGTCTGGCGTGGATGAGCGCGCTGGAGCTGGAGCAGGGTGCTCGGGCGATGGCGCACATGGCCGGCCAGGACGCCGACGACGTGTCGCTGCAGTGGTACGTCCACGCCGTGTACCGAGCCGTCGACCGGGCCTTCCCGAAGACCGCCTAACGCCCAGCGTGTTCCCCAAATGCCCCCCTCTCCGGAGGGGGGCCCTGGGACCCCTGGATGGCTGGTCAAATCCCAAAAGGGTCCGCCGTCCTGAGTACCCCTCCGGGTCCCGTCCGGAGGCTGGTCAGATCCCATCGACCCCCCTCCCGCGAGGCCGACAAACGCCCAGCGTCTGACCGATCTACCCCCTCTCTCGAGGGCCCGTTTCCGCAGCGTGCGATCCAAGTCAACGGACCCTCTCGAGACGTCGTCGCAGCAGCGTGCGATCCAAACACCCCACACCCTTACCGCCCTTTACCGCCAAGGGCTCAGAGCCCTTTACGCCCAAGGGGTGCGGACCGTTTCCGCACCCCGGATTGGAACCCCCATGAGCGCCCGTACCGCCGCCGTCCGTGCCCGCCGTTCCGGCATCGTCAGCATCGTCGGAGCCTGGTCCGCGACCGCGGCCACGCTTACCCGTCTGAGGTCATCGCAGCCGCCGCTGCGGCCGGCCTCAAGCCGTCGCAGGCGGACGTGAAGGCCGCGCTCGTCCGGGCCGGCATGTACCGCCGCTGACTGACCCTTCCGTCCTCCGTCAACCGTGGGCGTATCCCCACGGTTGCGGGGGCGCGGTGGGGCCAGCCAACCGGCAGGCCCACGATTGAGAGGACAAGCCGTGTTCCGTCGCTTCCGCAGGACTCCCCAGCCTCAGCCGCCGGCCGTCGACCCGGCCGCGTTCGCCGCCGGTCTGCGCGCGTTCGCCGACGATGTGGAGGCCGGCGACTCGTTCGCCCTGGACTGCATCGGCCCGCGCGGCGAACTGCCGCACACGCCCGAAGGGTGGGCCGCGTACCCGACGTGGATGATCCGCCGGGTGCGCATCGCGTACTTCGGACAGCCCAGCCCCGGCGAGATCCCCCCTGCCATCGAAGACCAACTGTGGGACCGCCTGGCCACCGAGCCCAAGGATGCTGCCCAGCAGGCGGCGGGGACCGTCACCTACCCCGTGGTCGACGACACCGACGAGGCGGTCGCCGCGAAGCTGCGCACGATGGCCAGCGAGACCACCAGCCTGCACCTCGCCGAAGCCTGGAACCGCGTCGCCATGGCGGCCGAGGCGGGGCAACTGTCCCCGGCGGCCCGGCGCGAGTACGCCCGCGGCACCACGTTCTCCAAGTAGGACCGCCCCTGAGCGCCCCGACCCCTGCCCGACGTAACCGGGCACGGTGCGGGGCGCTTTCGTCACGCCGCTGGATGGCTCAACGGCTCGGCTCAAGCCGTCCGGGTGAGCCATCGACGGCCCAACGCGCCCGCTCGCGCTGGCGCGCAGGCACGCGCGCGTATAGCTAAGGAGCGGGAAACCGTCCAGAGCCCTGGTACCCCTCGAGTGAGGAGGTGACTTTCCACCGACCGGGTCACCAGGCAGGGTCACCGGCGCCGGCCTGCGCAGACGGCCGTTTGGTGAGGTGGTGAGGTGCCCGTCGCAGCCCCGGCGAGAGGCCGGTACGCCCCGTCCAAGGCCCGTCCGGCAAGGGGGTCACCCCGTCCCGGCTGGACGGGCTTGCAGCTGTTCAGACGGACCTTGGACGGGGTTCGTCCTGCACGGACACTCGCGGGGACGGGCCTTGGACGGCCGTCTACGACCCGGCTAAGACCCGGTTGAGACCCGGCTATGGGCCGTCTACCCGCCGGGTCCGCGCCGGGTGCCTGCCGCCCGTAGACTCCGCGACATGGAGGGGTGGAACTTCTGGTGGGGGATCGCCGCGTTCTTTCTCGGCGGCCTGGCAACGCAGTTGAACGGCTGGCTCGCCTACAGGCGGCAGCGCAAGGACCGGGCCGACGATGCGCAGGACGCCCTCAGGCAGCGCCGCGAGGAGTTCGAGCTCCAGCACCTCGTCGAGGTGAACCAGCTGCTGCGGGACCTGATGGCTGGTCTCGTACTAATGGCCACGGCCGCCAGGCTGGAGCACCAATTCCCTGGCGCCTTTGACGACGAGGAGCTCACGCAACGCTTCCAGGAGGGGATGGATGCGGTGAACGCCACGGAGGCTGCCCTCACTGCGCAGGCCGGGTTCATCCTGGACGACGGCATAAGAGCCCACGTGAAGGGTGGGCTGGTGGCCTACGACGAGGCGTCGGTGGAAGCGACGGAGCCGGAAACGGTTAACGCGGCATTGTCTGCGGTGGGGACGGCGATGCGCCCGGCATACGAGGCGATCGCCGCGCGGGTACGGGAGCTTTACGCCGGCCGCGCGGGGGCGTGATGGGGTCGTGACGCCGCAGGTGGGGGCCGTGACGCTACCCGTGACGGGTCGTGATTTCGGGCCTCGAGGTCGTGATGGCATCACGACCCATAACGACCTCCGTCACGACCCTGACCTGCGGCGTCACGACCCCGTCACGACCTCCATCACGGCCAGTTCGCCCCGGTATGCCCCTGTGCAGACCCCTGTGCAGACCCCTATGCAAGGGGTGTGCACAGAGCACGTACCCCTGTGCAACCCGCACAGGGGTCGGGCCCGTCTGCACAGGGGGTGCACAGTGGTCTGCACACCCTCTGACCTGCGTGACCACCGTGACCCCGAGGGTGTGACCACTGTGACCCGCCAACCGGACAACCGCAGGTCAGCACTGGACAGAACACCGGACACGAACCGGACAGCACGGGACGCGAGGGCCCGGCAGTGTCCGCGCCTGTCCGGTTGCTGTCCGGTCTGGCGTCCGGTTGGAATGCCCCGCTTTGTCACCTGCCGGGACCCTGCCCGGTGCCCCGGTTTGTCCTGTCCTGGACCCTGCCGGGACCCTGCCCCGGAGCGGCAGGGTCACCGCCGACCCTGCCCCGTTCCGGCAGGGCCCCGGGCAGGGTCGACCTGCGGAAAGGCAGGGTCAGGGCAGGGTGCCGGGCAGGGTAGTTCGACCCGGTATGCACCCCGGGACAGCCCCTGTGACGGGCGACTACGCCGCAGGTCGGAGGGGATGACAGGGGCGAGGCACGGGGGCCTGTCCCTGTGACAGCGTCATAGGGTCGAGCGGGTCTGCCCCGAGGGCGTCACGAGGTCTGTCAGGGTGGATTTGCCCCGCTATGCAGGTCGGACAGAGGTCTGCCAAGGTCTACCGCGCCGCAGGTCACAGCATTGGGGAGGTCGGACAAGGTCGGACAGTCGATCATGTAATTGGTAACCGGTGGCAGACCTCTGTCCGACCTCTGTCCTGCGCATCCCTTGATCATGTCCGACCTCCGGCAGACCAGAATGTCAGGAATGCACCCCCGACAGACCCCTGACAGAGGCTGGATCGCCCCAGGTCGCCGTCCGGCTCGGCCCCTGACAACCCCTGACAGCGATCAAGGCTTTGGCCACCAGCTGTCAGGGGTCCGTCAGGGTGGACAGAGCCTGGACAACCAGGCGGACATGGGCGGGTTTGCCCCGGACTGCACCCCGGACAAATGATCTCCGACCCTGGACACTGCCCGGACAGCGTCCGGGTCCTGTCCACCCTCTGTCCGGGGTCTGTCCAGGCTGCTGTCCACCCACTTTGCCCCAGTATGCGAACCCCTCGCGGAGTCCTCGCCGCCCCTCGATCGCAGGTCAGAAGGCCTCGCCGAAGTCCTCGCGCTACTCCTCGCCTTGATCGCCGAGGGGTGCGCGAGGGGCAATCCGAGGGGCTGTGACCTGCGGTCGAGGACTAGCCGAGGAGTAGCGCGAGGGGTGCCGATCCGAAGATCCAACTAGACCAATCCGGCGCCCGGAACATCCCGATATCGGAGGTGCTCACGGGGTGCTCACGACTGCTCAGCCGCAGGTCACAGCTGCTCAAGGGGGTGCTCACGAACTGCTCAACGGTGCTTGCTGAGCAGCGCTTGAGCAGTCGGCTGAGCAGCCCTGACCTGCGGTCGAGCACCCTTGAGCAGCAGCCGAGCACCCCGTTGAGCACCCGGCTTGCCCCGATATCGCCGCCTTCCCCTGATGGTTCGCCAGTAGACGTCAACCTGGGCGACCGCAGTACCCGAGTCGGTCACAGGATGGCCACTGCCGCCACGCCGGACTGCAACCGGGCGCATGATGCGGTCTCAGGTACGCACCACTGGGGGGATCCATGCGCGCAGCAATGAGGGCCGGCATCGTCGGAGGGCTGCTGCTGCTCACCGCCTGCGGCAAGTCCCAGGCGGAGATGCAAGCCGACTGCCAGAAGGCGCTCACCAAGGCTTCCACTAAGACCGACAGGCCCGAGGCCTGCAAGGAGCTCAGCCAGAAGGACTACGACACCATCCTGATGGCGTGGATCGTCGACAACACCATTGAGGACATGCCGCAGAAGGATCAGGACATCCTCGACCTCTACGACGACGGGCACGTCAACGGCAGCATCCCGGGCGACTAGCCGGCCTCTCGGGTGCGGCGGGCGGTGTCGGCTGCCGCCCACCGCGGGAAGCGCTCCTCAAGCCACTCGTGGCCGTTCAAGCAGGCCATGGGCGACGGCTCACGGTCGAAGATGTGGGAGTCGTACACGGCCGCCAGGCCCGCCGTAGCGCCGCACTCCGGGCAGGCGATGGGGGCCTCGTCCGGGCCGCTCGCCCCGTCCGGCAAACCGAGCCAGCCCGTATCCCGAGGCTTCAGCAGACCCTCGCCCAGTGGGTGGATGCGGTTGAGGAACCCGGGGTCGCGTTCGAGGGCGCCGCGCAGCATGCCGGCGCCGAGCATCCGCGGGAAGCACGGCTCAGGCCACAGGTGGCCGTTGGGGCAGCGCATGTACGACGGGTCGGGCCCCGCGTCCTCGAGATCGAGGGCAACGGTGATGCCTTCCCCCGCGGCGCAGCTGGGGCAGCGGAAGCCGGCCTCGGCAGGCAGCGGCCAACGAATGACGCTCTTCAGGTTGTTCACCGGCGCCGGCCCTTCTGGTAGTCGAGGAGCGCGTCATTGATGTCCTTGACCATCGCCGTGGCGACGCGCTTGCGCTCAGCGCTGCTGGTCATCAGGTCAGTGGAGTGGATGTTCACGGTGATGTTCGCCGGCCCCGCCGCGGCAGAGGCTGCGGCAGGCACCGCGGCTCGGAGCATGGCCGGCTTGGTGCGCAGCCCGGCGGTGCTGCCGGTGAGGAGCGTGCGGCCCTGGGCCATGCGCTTGACCCAGCCAGCCTCGACGCCCTGGAAGGCGAAGTTTCCGATCGGCTCCATCACCCGGCTGGGGCTCTTGATGCCGAGGGCCTTCTTGATGCTGGCTTCCATGGCCTTGGCGATGGACATCATGGCCGCCTCGATGGCGGACTGCTGCGCCGTCAGCCCCTTCACCAGGCCCTCGGCGGCCCTGAGGCCGGCCCCGTACATGGCGTCCGCGGTGACCGTGCCGGCCTTGGTAGCCGACGCTTCGAGCTGCTTCTGGAGGGCGTTGATCTCGGCGATCTGCTCAGGGGTGGCGTTCAACAGCGACTGGGCGGTGGCCATACCGCCGCCGGTGACGCCAGCCTGAGCGATGTTGCTGATCGCGGTCGCGTTCAGGCCCCTCGCCTTGAGCTGATCAAGCTGCGCGGCAAACTCGGTGGTGCGCCCGGTGTCGGACCGCAGCTGGTTGATGAGGGTGTCGGCCGACGTACCGTACTTGCCGAGCTTTGTGATGTTGCCGAAGCCGACGAGAGACGAGGCCACGCTGGTCTTGAGGTTGTCGAACTTGCCCCGCAAATCTTCGAGGCTGCCCTTCGCCTTCTCCAGCGACGCGGTGACTTTGTCGTACTGGTCGTTCAGAGCAAACAGCTTCTTTGCCGACGACGTGATCTGCTTCTGCAGGGCCGCGTTGGTCCCCTTGGAGAACCCCGCCTTGGACACCTGCGTCTGCAACTGGTTGAGGAAGTCGACCAGCGCCCCCTCGCTGCGCTCCTTGCCCAGCTTCGAGGAGATCTCAGCGTTCTGCACACCGGCAATGTGCGACATGTCGGTGAGAGTGGTGTTCGCGGTCAGGTAGCCGCGGGCTTCCTTCTTCCGCTGGAGTTCAGCCTTCTGCTTCTCGGTGAGCTTGCCGCCCTTCGCGAACCCGGGCACGCTCAGGCGTCCGGCGTTGAGGGCGTCGAAGAATGGCACACCGTACTTGTCGACCGCTGCCGCACGGATCACGTACTCGGTGTCGGAGACGCGAGCCGCAGCACCGGAGCCCATGAGGGCGAGGATGCTGTCTGACATGCTGCTGCCGGGCCCGTCGACGTAGCCGCCGAAGGGGAAGTACTGGACGTCACCGCCTCCGGCGTAGCCTGGCACTCGGCCGCCCCGGGCCAGACCTGCGTTGGGTCCGCGACCACCCTTGCCTGTGTTGATGACCCTGTTCTCGGTGATGTTGATGTAGTGCTTGGTCGTGGTGACGTAGGTCTTGGCGGTCTTCCCGTCCAGGGCGGCCAAGGCCCTGCGGACCGCGTCGATGGGGCCGATGGCTTTCCCGTTGGCCGTGAACACCTCGGTGCGCCCGTCGGGGAGCTGTCGGGTTTTCAGGCCCACCGCTTCCAGGGCTTTAATCGCGGCGGCGTTGAGTGTGGAGACCGTCACCGTCTTCGCGCCAGGCGTCGCCTTGATAGCGGCCTGCACCGCCTGGAGGCCGGTGATTGCTTCCGCCCGCTCGGCCTTGATTATCGTCTTGATCTCGCCCGGAATGCCGAGGAGCTTGTTGACGTACTCCTGCGCCTTCTTCTTGTTCCCGTCAAACGCGTCCGTCGCCAGGCGCATCATCGTGGTGCGCAGCTTTTCCGACTTGCTGGTCATCGAAGCGAGGGACTCACCGGCCGCGAGCCCTGACGCGAGCATCTCGTCGTGGCCCTTGGCCGCCTGCGACATGGCCTGACCGTTCGCCTGACCGGCCGCGGTGTCCAGGTTGAGCGTTGCCCCGTGCTCCTTGAACGACGCGGTGAGGGCGTCGATACCGGCCTCGAACTGGATCTGGGAGTCGTAGGCCGACCGGTTCACGTCGTTCAGGGCCAGGATGCTCGCCCGCAAGCCGTCCGCAGAAGTCTTCTGCGCGTCGAGCTTGGTCTTCGTCGCCATGGCCTGCTGCCCGAACAGGCCCATGCCTGCCGCGGCCAACTGCTGCTCGGCCTTCAAGTCGGCGAGCTTGGCCTTGGCGTTATCGAACGCCGCATCGATCTCGGCGTCGGAGTAGCCGCCAGCGCGCAGCTTCTCACGGATGTCACTGAAGACCTTTGCGACCTCCTGACCATGCCCGGATGACGCCATGCGGGCGAGCGACTCATCGAGCGCGCCGAACTTTTCGTCGAGGGCTTTGGCCGACTCCTCGCCCTTCTGGAAGTCGTCGATCATGCCCCAGAACCAGTCACCCACCGGGTTGGTGCGGTTCTTGAAGTTGAAGAACTCCGTCTGGCTCATCTTCGACTGCTGATGCGCGACTTCTTCCTGCGCCGCCTTCAGCTTCTTGAAGTCCTCAGCCAGGCCGTCGAGGCTCCCGAAGGACTCACGCAGCTCACCCGTCACCTTGCCGGTAGCTGCCAGGTTCTTGAGGCTCGTTGTCAGCCGGTCGACGTCCGGGGGCGCACCGCGCGCCTTGTCCGCCAGCTTGTCGAGGCCGATCGCGACCAGGGCGAGGCCGCCGAGTCCGATGCTCGCCTTCTGCACCGCGGTCATGCTGGCGGCGGTCGCCCGCATCGTGGGAGCGACGCCGGCCGTGCGCATGAGGGTGAAGTAGGCGCCGAGCCGCGCCACGGCGGAAGATGTCACGACCGCGCTCAGCCCGGCCACGCCAAGGCTCACCAGCTTCAGCGTCGCGTACAGCTGCACCATGTTGGCGAGCACCCCGGGCGGGATGGCGTTCGCCATCTCAGCCAGGGCATTAGCCACCGTGAGCATGCTGACACCGAGATCGCCACCTGCCGCCGTCAGGTTCAGCGCCAACTCGGCCAGGTTCGCCAGCGTCGATCCAAGAAGCGGGCCGGCCTCCTTGGCGGTCTGTACGAAGTCGTCGAAGCCTCCGCCCGCGGCAAAGCTGCCGAGCGATTGCGACAGGTCGAGCAGGCCGTTCGTCATCGAATGCAGCGTCGACGTGCTCAGGTTCTCGAGCTTGACCATGAACCGGTCGAAGCCCGGGGAGGCGACGCCACCGGCGATGAGTGTGACCATGCGGTCGAGTTCACGGCTGGTGCCCTGCACCAGGCCCGTGGTCTTCGGCAGCATCGCCTGGAAGACGGCGAACGACTTCGTGAAGACGGGCATCGTGTCGCCAGCCAGGCTGTCCGACCACTGGTCGTAGGAGTCCTTCAGCGACTGGAAGGCGACGCTGGCCTCTTGTGTCGCTCGCGGCATGCGGGCCATCACCCGCTGGTATTCCAGCTGCGCCTTGGCGGCTTCCTGCGAGCCACGGCCGCTCTTGTCGACGGCTTCCTGGTACTTCGACTGTGCGTCTTGGGCTTTCTTGAGGCTGGCGATCTGCTTGCCCGCGGCCACCCCGAAGGCGGCCACACCGGCGCCCGCTGAGGCCAGGCTCGCGGCTGCGGCGCCGGCCACGGGGCCGAGGGCGCCCATGGTGCCGATCAGGCCCGTGATGGCCGACTTGGCCTTGTCGGTACGGGCTTCGACCTCGACGTGCCCGGAGGCGATCAGGAAGGACATCAGGCGACCGCCCGCGTGTCGTCGGCGAGGAGCCGCTCGAGGGGCAGGCCGAGAGCGTCCGCCAGGGCGTCAGCCACCACGATGGGTGGCTGCGCCTCACCCCGTTCGTACACCCAGATCGACCAAGTGCTGCGCCCGACGCGGGCGGCCAAGTCGGGAACGGAGAGGCCGGCGCGGCGGCGCTGAGCGCGCAGGCGGGGGCCGGAGAAGGAGCGCGGCACGCTGGACTCCAGGGCGTAGCGGTGGCTGATGCGGACGGATCCCGCGGGCCCGAGTCGGCCCGCACGTCTGGCGTTCGCATCACGCGTCGGCACGCAGCCCCCATCCGGCTGCTCGTTCGCCACGCCTTAGCGCCGCTGTCTCCTGCTCCGTGGGCGTCACGCCCTGGCGACCATCACGGCCGCTGAAGCCACCTGACCGCGGCAACTCGGTTCGTCCTACTTGAACGATACTCCAGTAAGCCTATGATTCGAAGGTGACAGGAGGGCTTACCCTTCGATTCGATCCCACTGGGGGCCACGGTGAGCCTGATACGCGAGCGACGCACACCACCCGAGGGGCTCGGCCCCATGCTGCGCGCCGCACGCGAACGCGCCGGCCTCTCCCAGTCCCAGCTAGGCGCAGCGACGGGCATACGGCGCGCCTACGTCCACAAGCTTGAGAACTCCGAACGATGCCCGTCCCTGGTTGTCGCGAAAGCCCTGTGCGGCGCTCTCACGCTCAGCGAGGACGATGCGAACCTGCTGCTCAGCTGTGCAGTCGACGACGCCGGACGCAGCCACCCAGCACGCGCCGCGGCATGACGAAAGGGTCCGCACTGGTGCGGACCCTTCGGGACTTACTTCCTTCTGGAAGGTAAGTGATCCCGTCTACAGGCCGATGCCGATGAGCGGGTTACTGTCGCTCCATCCGTCGTCTTCCTCGATGTAGGCGAGCAGGGCTTTGGAGCCGTCGGCCCAGCCGCCGTGCCGACCGATGTCGACCAGGTCCTTACCGGCTGCCCGGGCGGCCGTAACAAACCCTCGCCGCAGCGAGTGTGAGCGCCACAGCCCCTCAACCTTCGCGGTGTCAGCGGCGGTCTGGATGACGTCCGAGGCGGCGTCGGTGGTCATGCGTCCGGTGGGGTCGCCGATCTGTCGGCCTTTGCGCTTGAGCGGCGGGGCGACCCGGCCGTGCCGGTCGATGCGGACGAACAGGGGGCCGTCGGTGCGGCCTTCGGCGGCCATGGCCTCGATGAGCGCCAGTGTGGCCCGCACTGGGCAGGTGGCCGGGTTCGTGCCGTACATGACCTTGGGCGTCGTCCACTTCTTGATCTTCTTGCGGTAGACGCGCACGGCGATGCCCCGGCCCTCCGGATCCTTGGTGACGGAGCCGATGTTGAGCGACACCATCTCGCTCGCCCGGCCGGCGATCGCGTGGCCAAGGAGCAGCAGCGCGGCGTCCCGCTTGCCCTTGAGGGTGTCCCGGTCGAGGGTGGCGACGAGCTTGCGCAGCGTCGTGGGCACTGCGGCGGATACGCGGCGGGCCTCGGCGTGCTTGCGGTCGACGTCGGCGTCCGACTGGGACAGACCGCTCTTGTAGCCGGAGAGCACCTTTCGGGCGCCCTTGGTGAAGGGCGGCTGGACGCCAGCGGCGTGGTGCGCCGTGCGGATGGACGCGATGACGCGCTCGATACTGCTCGGCGAGTAGGGGCGGCCGGTCCGCGGGCGAGGGGTGCGGATCAGGTAGCTGACGTACTCGGTGACCGTCTCGGGTTCGGCGGGCAGACCGATGCGCTCCTCGTCCGCACACCATTTGGCGAACTGCTGGTAGTCGTTGGAGTAGGCGCGGCGAGTGGAGTCGGGGATGCCGGCCTCGACGGCGGCGCGGGCCTGAGGGGAGAGCGCACGTCGCTCGCCCGGGCGAGGTATGACGGCAGGCGCGGCGCGCACGGGAACGGTCTCGGTCATGGACTCCCCAACTCCTCATTTCTGACTACAGAGAAGGAACATTATCAGGAGCCAGGCTGCATCCCTAGGGACCTCGGGCGGAAGCCCTGGTATCACCTCCTCGGCGTAGCCTGCCGCTTCTGCAACCGCGCCTCCTGGCTGCTCTTGCTGAACGGCACCATGCTGAAGTATGGCCGAGTGGGGAGTAGCGCTGATTGCCGCGGGCTCAGCAATCGCGGGCAGCGGAGTGACAGGCTGGTTCACTCGCATTGCCAGCTACAGACAGGCTGCGGCGATGCAGCTCGCAGCAGATCGCCAGGCGAACGCGCTGATCCACACGGTGCAAGAGACTCTCAATGATCAACAGGTTGCACGGCGCTTGGCGCAGCGCCAACAGGCATTTGTCGAGTTCTTCCGCGCCGCTGAGGCCATGCGGTGGGCTCAGGTGACCAACGCGGAGGAGCGGGCGGTGAGACTTCGTGACCTTAGACAGGCGTACCTCCTGCTGCAGCTGGAACTGTTTCCAGATGAGGCCGCTGGCCACGATGTGTTCAGGGAGTTGCAGCGCCTCGTTTGGGACGCTAGGAACCCCGGCGGCAGTGAGGAAATGGAGGAACTCTACGAACACAGTCGTGATCGTGTCATTGAGTTGGCCTTCCAGGCTTTGCAACGAACGCAGTCCAGCTCCCATCCGCGCTGACCTCGCCCCCTGACACGACTGCGCCCGGCCACCGTGGGGTGATGGCCGGGCGTAAATCAGCAAGCGGTGAATATCAGGCGGCGTCCCCACCGTCCGGGCGGTACAGCCACCGCCGAGCCCACTGCGGCAGCGGACGGGCTTCCCGCTCGCCCTCCTCCTCCGCCTCCTCGTCGCCAGGCCGGCGGACGGATATCAACGCGCGGCGGTCGTACCACTCGGCCGTCTGCATCCCCTTCGGCTTCGCCGACGCCCGCGGCGCCGCGAGCCGAGCCGCGTGCTGAGCGGCCGACGGGGTGACGTCCTCCTCGACCTCCTCCGGCTCCGCCACGCCCAACACACGGGCCGCGTGCCGCTCCGCAGGCGTCGGCCGCCTGGTCCTCGTCTTCCGCTCCATCACCGCTCCTGCAATCCGGACGGGGCCGGCAGGTGCTGCAGCGCATCGGCCACCAGATGCAGCTGCGCCACGGCCTGCGACTTGCCCCGCGGGTCCTCCGGGAACCCGATCCCGGTCCCGTTGTCGTACTGCTGCGCGTGGTCGGCCATCGCCTGCAGCGCGGCCTCCGCCTCGCCGAGCGCCCGCGTGTACCGGGCCTGCGCGTAGGCGTAGCCCTCCCGGTGGTGCTGGGCGTCCGCCTGGCTCGTGGATGCGGCCCGGTCGAACAGGCGGCCCACCGCCTCGCGCACGGCCGCGCCCGCCTCCTGCTGCGCCTTGTAGCTCCGGGCCGACGCAGCCGCCTTCGTCGCCTCCTGCACTTCAGCGATAGCCTCCATCGTCTTGGGCGGCACCGTGTCCGTGTTGTGCGGCAGCCGGAACCGGTACTCCCGGTCGCCCGGCACCAGAGCCGCCACCGTGGCCCCGTTGAAGTCGATGCTCATGCTTCCTCCTGCTGGTTGGTTGTTACGTCGAGGCCGGCGTTGAGCTCGGCCTCTTCCTGGTCGTTGCGGGCCTTGGCGGCGGCGAGGAGCTTCTCGAACTGCTGCTTCTGCCGGGCCAGCTCTGCGGGTGGCACCAGCTCGTGCCGGTTGGTCGCCCACAAGTCCCGCGGGTGCGGCGCGACCTCGAGGCCGCAGGACCGCTTCGCGTCCCCGATCAGGTCGAGCAGGTCGTCATCCACGCGGCCCGGGTACGGCAGAGGCCAGTTGGCGCCGAGGCGGCAGGCCGTGCCGTGGAAGCGGCACACCGGCGCGTTGGTGCCCGGCTCGCCGAGCACCTTGGCCAGGCGGTCGATGCGGGCGCGCAGGTTGCGGGAGCTCATGCCGTGAGCCTCGATTCCTCGAGCGCCGCCTCCAGCATGGTGAGGCGCTCCTCGAGGTCTGCGTGTTCGACGAGGGCGGGCAGGTGCGCCGCCAGCACCGATGCGGCCCGTACCCGAAGCGCCGGGTTCGGGTCGGCCAACGCATCGTGCAGGGTGGTGATGGCGTCCCGCACGGCGCCACCCAGGGCAGCCATGGCCTCGCCCAGTAGCTCCTTGCGGGCCGCGGCGACCTCGGCCTCGAAGGCGGGGTCTTCGCGCCACCTTCGGATGGTTCGCCCCGATACGCCGAGAGTCTCGCCGGCCTTGTCGCTGCTCACCCCGCGGGCCAGCAGCAGGACGGCTTGGCTCTTTGCGTCCAGGTCAGAAACGGTCATGGGCGGTCACTCCTTACAGGGCGCCGCTGGCGGCGAGGGTTTCGTTGGAGAGGTCGACGGGCGGGGCCAGGTCGAGGCCCTTCTCGGCGAGCCGGCGCAGCTTCTGGGCGTGCCGCTTGGCGAGGCCGGCCGCACGACGCCGGGCCAGTTCCTCACGCTCCTGGCGCTTGCGCTCCGCCTCGGCCCGGACGCGGGCGATGCGGGCCTGTATCTCGTTCTCGACATGGCTACTCATGGGGGATCGTTTCGACGGTGAGCGTGGGCAGGTCGTCGACGGGGCCGCGCGGCTCGGCATGGACGCAGTAGCGGCACGTGCAGGTGTGGCTGCCGTACTCGGTGGCTTCCTCGATGAGTTCGACCCTCCCTTGAGCGACGTCGCCTTCGGCGCCGAAGCCAGCGTTGCGGAGTTCACGGGTGGGGGCCTCGACATCTTCGAGGGCTGCGGCCGTGAGGTTGGGTTCCTTGTCGTAGCCGCGCACGCAAAGGTCGGTCCACCCCGAGACGAGAACCTGCGACGCCACGGTGAACCGGTCCCACCAGCTTTCGAGTTCGCTCATGCCCTTCTCTCCTCCTACACACAAAGTTGATTGAAAAGATTGGTGAGATTGGATCTGACCTGCGGTTTTGTGTTGACGAGAATGGTGACGAGATTGGGACTGTGCGTGACGAACATGGTGAGAATGGCGGGCGCATGTTCGTCATCAACCTCACCAATCTCGTCAGCCGACCTGCGGAGAGAATCCGCAGGTCACAGCCAATCCCGTCAATGTCGTCATGTTCGTCAGCGTGTATGGGGAGGCGGTGGTGCGTCGTCCCCGGGCCAGGCCTCCGGCAGGTACCAGTGCGACGTTCTGTCACGACCGAAGCCCTGTTGCTTGGCGCGGATGCTGAGCTTCTTCTTCGCCCGGTCCACTGACGAGTCGCTGAAGCCCTCCTTCTTGGCAGCCTTCTTGATCTCGCGGGCTTCGTCGGAGCCGCCCGAGTCGTCGAGCCAGCCGCGGAGCCACTCAACGACCTCGCCCAGGGACCCGGATGATTCACCGTTGCTCTCGGCGCGCATGACCTCCCGCACGGACGTCGTCGACTCTGGCCCGAGCACGAACCGTGAGACGTAGGCCGGGCCGTCGGGCGTGTCGATGGTCACGGGCTGGATGGTGTAGCTGTGGGAGGGGAGCCCGAGACGGCCGAGGTTGTTCTTCTCGAGGCTCATGACGAACTCTTCGGTGCCGTCTTCGGCTTCCTGTCGTGCGAAGGCGATGAGGGCGCGGATGAGCTGGCCGAAGGCGCCTGAGCCGGCGACGCGGCTGAGCGGGTCGGCGCCGCCCGCTTTGGTGAAGTGGGCGAGCCCGAGGATGGTGAAGCAGTAGCGGTCGGCTGCGGCCACCAGGGGCTCGAGGGCGGCTCGAACTTCGGCGGCCCGGTAGTCGTTGATGCTGGCGTCGATCATCGACAGCAGAGGGTCGGCGACCAGTAGCCCGACGCTGTACGCCTCGGCGGCCTGGCCCATCAGCGAGATGTCCTTGGGCAGTGTGAGCCGGGCGTGCAGCTCCTCGTCGTCGCGCACGTCGACGCGGAACACGAGGTCGAGGTTCGCGCCTGCGGCGATGAGTCGGGGGGCGATGGTGTACGTCCAGGAGTCTTCTGTGGCCGCGTAGATGACGCCGCGCGGTTTGCCGTACAGCTCGCCCGGCAGCGTGCCTGTGGTGATGCGCGCGGTCATCCATACGGCGAACTGGGACTTCCCTAGGCCTGGCCCGCCTGCTGCGATGGACAGGGAGTTCATCGGGAGGCGCCCGTGCGAGGTGGGCGGGGCGCCTTCCGGGGTTGTGTCCCACAGCCAGCGCACGGGCTTGATGCGGATCTTTGAGGCGGGGGTGAGGACAAGCTTCCGCGGCTTCTCCGCGTCGTCCTTGTCGACGTTGGGTGCCCAGTCCGGGGTGTCGTTCATGCAGCCACCGCCGGGTCTGCCGGGTACGGCTTGGGCGCCCACACCTGGCGGAAGTCGGCGTCTCCGAGGCCGGCCGCGAAGTGGTCTGCCGCGTCCTTCCCGGTCTTCGCCTGGACTACGTAGATGGATCGGGCCACGGGGAGCAGCGTCTTAACGACGAGCTGGGCATGCTCTCTGCCCTTGTCGTCGCGGTCGGCGACGATGGTGACGTCCGCCCCTCGGAGGAACTGGGCGTGCTCGGTGGTCCACTTGCCCGCGCCAGCGGCGTTGCAGGTGGCCTGCAGCCCGTGGTCGACGAGGGCGTGGACGTCTTTCTCGCCTTCGGCGATCCAGATGACGCGGTCCTCGGCGATGGCATTGAGGATCTCGGGGAGCCGGTAGGGCACGACGCGGACGAGCCGGTTGCCTTCCTTGTCGTTGAGGCTCCAGCGGCGACCCGACTTGGCGCTGTCGTCTGGGCGCCATTGGGCGAAGCACTTGTGATCGCAACGGGTGACGCCGTGGACGGGGCGCCCCTTCTCGTCGCGGTAGACGTACTGGGCGACTCGCTTGTGGCCGCGTTCCCGGCAGGGGATCCATGTGTCGTCGGCCGGCCGGTCGTTCTGCCGCTCGAGCGGTTCGTCGTACAGGTCGGCTTCGGTCCAACCGATGGCGTCGAGGAAAGCGGCGTTGCCCTGGCACTTGTGGCAGAAGATGACGACGCCGCCGTTGTTGCCGCGGCGGATGGCAACGGTGTTGGGTGAGTCGCCGTCGTGGCAGATGCCGCGGGTTCGCAGCGCGCCGCCCTGGTAGCGCCCGGGCTCACCCCTTTCGCGGAGCAGGTCCGCAAGGCGGTTGAAGGCGATGCTCACTGGTCGGTCTCCGTGCTGTTGAGGGCGGCGATGACGCCGTCGGTGAGGAAGTTGATGTCGTTGATCCAGCGGCGGGCGCAGGCGCGGACAGCGCGGGGGCAGGGCTGTTCGGCGAGGTGTGCTCGGATGGAGCTGATGACGAGTTGTCGACGGGCCCGCTCACGCATCCATTGCTCGCTCAGCTGCTCGCGGGTGGGCGAGCTGTGCATGGCGTCCGGCTGTTCGCCCGGCAGGCGCATCGCGGGCCGCACTACACTGGTAGTTGAGGAAGTCGGCGGTGCGGTCGACGTGGGGGCCCCGTTCGAGCGCGGGGCCCTTTCTCGTGTCGCCATACTGTGTTCCGTTCGCGAGGCGAGGCGGTGCGGGTGCCCGAGCAAAGGCCGTCTCGCGAGGGATGTTGCGTGTGGGGGCGCTGCGTTCAGGCGGCTTCGAGGAGCTCGACCAGGGACGCGGTGACGATGCGGTGCCGGGCGCCGAAGCTGAGCACCTTGCAGGGCGCTTCGCCGCGCTTGATCAGCTCGTACAGGTGTGACTTTGAGATGCCGATAGCGCGGGCTGCGTCGGACACGTCGATGGCGGCGGGCCAGCTGCGGATCTCGTCGAGGGTCGGCGGGGCGGCCTTCATCGGGCTACCTGCGCCGGCTCCGTGATGCCGAGGTACGTGAGGATGTCGGCGCGGCGGCAGCGGTAGGCGACGCCGTGGCGGAGCACCTTGATGGGGTACGTGCCGTTCTTGGCCCTCTGGTAGCCGCGGGTCCGTCCGATGCCGAGCGCGCGGTTCGCCAGCTCGAGCGGGACGGTCACGGGCAGCGCCAGAACCTCGGCTTCCGACATGCCGCGTACCGCGGAAGCAGTGCGACTGTGGCTCACTGGGGGACTCCGTTCGATTCATGTTCTGCTATAGAACAAACTCAAGTCACACCGTTCGGAATTGCTTCCGGTGCGGTGACTTCAGGATGGACTCACTGGCATGCGGTGTCAAGGATGGTTATTGTTCCGCTATGGCACATGACGCTGAGAAGGACTTCAACCGCCGCATCGCCGAACGAGTCGGCCGCCAGGTCGCCAACGCCCGTGAAGGCATCGGAGGGCGCAGGATGACCGCCCAAGCCCTCGCCAACCGGACCGCCGAGCTGGGGCACCCGCTTGACCGGTCCGTCATCGCCAAGCTCGAGAAGGGCTTCCGGCAGACCGTCACCGTCGCCGACCTGCTCGTTCTCGCCCGAGCCCTCGACGTGCCCCCCGTGACGCTGCTCTTCCCGGTGGCCGAGGCGGAGGTTGAGTTGCTTCCGGGTGACGTCAGGGGGATGTGGCCAGCGCTTAAGTGGTTCGCCGCCGAAGCGCCCTACCCCTCAGCCGATCAGCAGGAGGAACGCTGGGAACCGCCCGCGGCCATCCGTCTCTTCCGGGAGCATGAGGCGTTCGTCGACCTCTGCATGCGCACCGGGAGGGCTGCGTCAGACAAGCAGTTCCAGGCAACGCTGGCGGACGGCGACGAGCGCAAGCGACTCGAGGTCGAGGCCGACATCGAAAGGCAGATGGCCGTGGGATTGCGGGACCTCATCCGCGGCATGCGGCGGTCGCTGCGAAGCCTGAACCACGAGCCCCCGCCGCTTCCTGAGGCGTTGCGCAGCTTGGATGAGGACGTCGACTAGGGCGCGGTACAACCGCCCGAGCAGGAGGTGGGGATGGCGGAGATCAAGAAGGTCGTGCTGCGGAACGGCACGGTGCGCTGGCGCACGGTCGTCGACGCCGGCCGCGACGAGAACGGCAAGCGCATTCAGCTCACGATCACGCGAGACACGAAGACCGAGGTCAAGGAGGAGCAAGCTCGCATCATCAACCAGCGGGCGAGCGGCTCGTTCGTCGCCCCAAATAAGGTCACTGTGGCCCAGCTGCTCGACATGTGGCTCGCGAAGAAGAGCCGCGACCTCGAGGAGAGCACCGTCCAGGGGTACAAGAACGCCCTTTGCCACGTGTACGAGTACCTCGGCCACCTCCGCATCCAGGAGCTGACCGAGGACCAGGTCGACTCGATGGTCTCCTGGCTGCTCGTAGCGGCCCGTAGACGCGGCGGGAAGCCCGGGACGGGGATCCGCCCCAGCACAGCCAGCGGAGTGCTCTCACGCCTCAAGGAGGCCCTCGCCTGGGCCGTCGTCCGCAAGTTGGTCCACTCGAACGTCGCCGAGTATGTACAGATCCCTCGCAAGGCATGGAAGGAAGACCGGCGCAACAACAAGCGGCCCGCGCCATGGAACGTCCTCGAGGTGAAGGACTTCCTGCTGGGCATTCGCGGCGACCGCATCTTCGCGCCCCTCATGCTCAGCCTCATGGGTCTACGCCCTGCCGAGGTCGCGGGCCTGCGATGGGCGGACATTGATGTCGACGCAGGGACGCTGGCCATCGCCAACACCCGCACGATGATCGGCAATGCTCGCGTGCTGGAGAAGGACACCAAGACGGAAGCCGGCGAGCGGATCCTTCCGCTGCCGGACCCGGTCCGGCAGGCCCTGATCGCCTTCAAGGGGCTCCAGGAGATCGAGCAGATGTCGCTGGGCGCCTACTACAGCGCCTCCGGCTACATGTTCGTCGACCACCTCGGCCAGCCGCTGACAACCCGGTACCTGCGGGAACACGCCTACTCGCTGATGCGGCGCCTGGAGTTGCGGCAGGTTCGCCTGTACGACGCCCGGCACTCGTGCCTGACGTTCCTAGCCGTTAACGGGGTGGAGGACGTCGTTCTCGCGGCGTGGGCCGGGCACGTGAGCGCGTCGTTCACCAAGCGGGTGTACGTCCACCCGAGCCCGGACGATCTGCGGGCGGCTTCGGATCACCTCACGGTGCTGCTCGGCTTCGCGGACGAGGCGGCGGCATAGCGGTCGGCTGGACTCGGCTGTGAGAAATTGTGAGACGCAGCCCGGCCGCAACGCCTACAAACAACCTCTGACCTGCGGTTTGTGATGGATCACTAGAATGTGTCCCCATCATAACGGTACGTACGTCCTGTACATTTTTTACAGAGACAGCCGTCGCGGAAGACGGCTGCCGCCGGAGACGGCTCTGCCCGCGAGGAGGGGTTCGCCATGACCCGACCGTCCGCCCGTCACGTGCTGCCCGAGTTCACCGAACGCACGACGTCCGGGCAACGGACGATGGACCCGTACTCCAAGCTCCTGGAGGGGCGGATCGTCTTCCTGGGGGCGCCGGTGGACGAGACCTCCGCGAACGACGTGATGGCCCAGTTCATGTACCTCGAGCACCAGGCACCGGACCGCGACATCTCGCTCTACATCAACTCCCCCGGCGGCACCTTCCACGCCATGGCGGCCCTCTACGACACGATGCAGTACGTCGCCTGCGACGTGGAGACGGTCTGTCTGGGGCAGGCCGGCGCGGCCGCCTCGGTGCTGCTGGCGGCGGGCACGCCCGGCAAGCGATCCGTGCTGCCGGACGCGCGTCTGGTGATCCATCAGCCCGCGCTGCCGGAGCCGGTCCGCGGGCAGGCCGGCGATCTGGCGATCCAGGCCGACGAGTTGCTCCGGATCCGGACCCGCATGGAGGAAATGCTCGCGCTGCACACCGGCCGCACCCGGGAGCAGGTGCGCGCGGACATCGAGCGCGAGAAGGTCCTCACCGCCCCCGAGGCGGTGGAGTACGGCCTGGTGGACCGGATCGTCCCTCACCGCAACGCCACCCTGGCCCCACCGACCGGAGAGTGAGCCGCCGGTGCTCCCACCCGAACTGCCGCCGCTGCCCGCACTGACCCGCGCCGAGGCGGAGTTGATCGACCGTTACCTGGAGGTCGTCGACCTGCTCGGCCGGATCAATCCGGCCCTGCCCGGCGACACCTACCGCGGACTGCGCGCCGCCCAGGCCCTGGTCGGCAAGGCGACCGCACTGCGTGACGCATTGACCCTGATGCACCAGCGGGGTGAGACGGAACTGCACGCCGGCACTCTCGGCCGGGCGCTGCGGGTGCTGGACGGCGAGCGGCGCACGGCACGCGTCACCCTGCCCCCGGAGTCCGTCAGTTGAGGCGGAGGCGCCGGCCCGGACGCCCGCCCTGCCGGCGGAGCGTCCGGGCTTGAGTCCAAACGGACCGAATGACGTACCCCTGTTCGGAGTAGACGGGAGTCCTATTTTTGGGCCCTCACAGTTGCGCAACGCGCGTAGCCGAGGGGCGGAATGGGACATTCCATTGCTGGTCCGGCGGTCCATGGGTCCGTGGACGGTGGCTCGAACACAGACGTGTCCACCCGAACGGGTGAGTGGTGAGTAACAACACAAATCCCCGGTTCCGTTGGGATTTCCGGACATGCATGAGCCAAGATCCGTGTCTGACGACAAGCCCCCGCCACAGCGGCGGGGCGGTCCGGGCGGACGCCGAGTCCTGCCGCCGCCTGGATGACCGGTCGACAGAAGTGCATCGGCAGGAGTGGAGGACCCAAGCACGACGGGTCGCCGGGACGGTCACGCCATGACCGGACCCGAGCAGCCCTTGGGGTGAAGCCGCGTCAGCGGCCGGGCAACTTCGCCAGCCCGAATCCGACAGGTCATCCTTCACAGGCGGCTGACGAAGGGTTGCGCATGACTGCGCTCAATCGTGTCCCGTCGCTGATGGTCCGGGCCGGTACGGCCTCGGCCCTCACCATCGCCGCCATGGGCGGCTCGATCGTGGCCCCCGGCTTCTCCTCCGAAGCGGCGGCAGCCACACCGGCGACCAAGGCACTCCAGATCGCGGCCTCGAAGAAGGGTTCGCCCTACAAGTACGGGGCCACCGGTCCGCACAGGTTCGACTGCTCCGGGCTCACGCTGTACTCGTTCAAGAAGGCCGGCAAGAAGCTCCCCCGCACGGCCGCCCAGCAGTACAACAAGACGCGCCACATCTCCGCCAAGAACCGCAAGGCGGGAGACCTGGTGTTCTTCCACTCGGGCAGCAACGTGTACCACGTCGGTATCTACGCGGGTAAAAACAAGCTCTGGCACGCCCCGAAGAGCGGGGACGTGGTGCGGTTGCAGAAGCTCTGGACCAAGAGCGTCTGGTACGGGCGCGTGAAGTGATCCGCCCGGCGTGGGGGGGGGCCCCCGCCCCCCCCCCCCCCCCCCGGGGGGGGGCCGGCCGCCAGTGGTTTACCCGCCCCCCACGGGGAGCCCCCGCCCGGCAACCCCCGCCGGCACGCCCCCCCGCCACCCGCCCGCCG
>NZ_JBITII010000011.1:0-136796 GCF_044458845.1 Streptomyces sp. NPDC050416 | reverse complement strand
CTTGTGGGGGGGGTTGGGTGTGTTTTCCACTTCCGGCTCACCGGCTGGTGGGGGGGCGGGGGGGTGGGCGGGGCGGCGGGGGGGGGGGGGCCCCCCCGCCCCCCCCCCCCCACGCCGGAGCGTGACACGGCCTCAAGTGGTTACCCGTCCCCCATGGCCGAGCACCGTCCCTGCACCGCACGCGGCGAGACCCCGCTGCAACGCGCCGACCGGAACTTCGTCGAGCTGCTCCAGGAGCTCCGGGTCACCCAGACGGGCGTACAGATCCTGTTCGCGTTCCTGTTGTCGCTCGCGTTCACCTCGCGCTTCACGTCCCTCGACACGGTCCAGCGCGTCACCTACGTCATCACGCTGCTGCTGGCGGTCCTGGCCGCGGCGCTGTTCACCGCGCCGGCCGCGTTGCACCGCTCGCTTTTCCAGCAGGGCGCCAAGCCGCGCATCGTGCAGGTCTCCTCACGACTGGCCACCACCGGCCTGGTCGTGCTGGTGTTCGCCTTCAGCGGTTCCGTGCTCCTGGTGGTGGACGTGACGACGAGTCGGGCCGGTGGCATCGCCGCGGGCGCGGCGACGTTCCTGGTCTGCGTCGGCCTGTGGGGGCTGCTCCCCCGGCTGGTGCGGCGGGCGGGGCTGCGCGAGGAGACGGACGCCCGCCCCGAGCGACCTGAAGCCACCGTCGAGGAGCCCGCGCCCCGGGGCGCCGTCCGGATCCCCGCGCCGCTGCGCGGCACCATCAGGCAGCCCTCAGGGGTTCGAGAAGGAACAGCACGCCGGGAAGCGTCAGCGCGGCACCGGTGACCTCCTCGGCGGCCCGCGCGGTGGCCAGGGCCGGGGCCAGCCCGTCGGTGCTGGTCTCGACACCCGGGTACGCGCTGGTCAGTGCGGGGCACGGGGTGGGCGTCGTACCGGAGATGGTGGCGCGGACGTCGGTCACGCCGGTCGGGGTGCGCCCGCTCGGGGCGGGCGAGCTGCGCCGTACGATCTCCGTCGCCTATCGGGGCGAGGAGGCGGCGCCTGCCGTGGAGGCTTTTCGGGCCTTGTTGCGCTCGGCGTTCGGCCGCGCGCGGCACACGTCACGGACGCGGTGAGGTCACGGCTCCTGCTTCCTCGCCGTCGGCACGGGCTGGGCCGGGACGGTCCAGGGGAGTTCGATCGAGATGGTCTTGCCGCCCTCGCGGGTGGGGCGGATCCTGAGCCTGCCGCCGCATTCCGCGGTCAGCCAGCGGATGATGACGAGGCCGCGGCCATTGTCCTGCTGGACGGCGGCGGGCAGGCGTCTGGGGAAGCGCGGGTGGCTGTCCGTGACGCCGATGCGCAGGTGTTCGTCGCGGTCGAGTGCGACGTCCACCGTGAAGGTGGGGGACTGTCCGAAGGTGTGCTGGACGGCGTTGGTGGCGAGTTCGGAGATGATGAGCCGGATGGAGTCGGACACTTCCGTGTCCGCCGGCAGGCCCCACTCCGCCAGCGTGCCCACGACGTAGGCGCGCGCCGCGGAGACCGAGGCGGGATCGCTCGGCAGAGTGACGGATGCTTCCAGATGGTCTGCCATGGCGACGTCGTCCCTTTCCCGCGGGACCGCAGTCCGACACGGAGCGGAAGGTTCGAGTACGGTCCCGGACTGGTGCTTCGTCGCCAGAGTGCCACCAGAACACCCCTCAAGGGCGGCGATCCACCAAGATATGCATATATCTGTCGCTCAAAGCGGTGAACTCTACGACGCGAGACCGTATTTGGGTGGCTCGGAGGGAGTAAGGAGTAGCCCATGCAGCACGGTCCCGCGGTGCGCCGCCGGAAACTGGGCGCCGAACTTCGCGCGCTGCGCACCTCGGCGGGGCTCACCAGTGGTGAGGCGGCCCGGCTGGTGGGCTGGCACCAGTCGAAGGTCAGCCGTATCGAGACGGGCACGAGCGGGGTGAAACCGGCCGATGTGCGGTTACTTCTCGATGCGTACGCCGTGGCGGACAGGCAGCTGCGCGAGTTGCTCATGGTGTTGGCGGGGTCCGAGGACAGCGACGGCCGGACCCACTGGTGGCACGCCTACCGCGGGGTGCTGCCGCCCACCTACCGGGACTTCATCAGCCTGGAGTCGCAGGCCGGGGCGATGCGCACGCTGGAGACCACCGTCGTCCCGGGGCTGCTCCAGACACCCGAGTACGCGCGTGCGGTGACGAAGGCCGCGGTGGAGGGCCTGCCGGAGGACCGGCTCGACACGCTGGTCGAGGTGCGGCTGGCCCGGCAGGACGTGCTGCGCGCGGATCCGCCGCTGGAACTGAGCGCCGTCCTGGACGAGGCGGTGCTGCGGCGGGAGGTGGGCGGGCCGGGGGTCATGGCCCGGCAGCTGGAGAGGCTGGTCGAGGCGGCGCGGCTGCCCCAGGTGCGGCTCCAGGTGCTGCCGTTCGCCGCCGGGGCGCACATCGGCGTTACCGGCCCTTTCGTTATCTTCTCATTTTCGAGCACATCTGATCTGGATGTGGTTGTTCTCGACCACTTGACGAGTAGCCTCTACCTCGAACGGAAAGAAGACCTCCAGGCCTACACGGAGGCCTTCAACGCCCTTCAGATCCACGCCCTTTCGCCCGAGGACTCGTTGGATTTCATCGCCGGGACAGCCGCCGGCGCGTAAGGAGGCACCATGCGTGCACTGCCTCGTCACGTCCCCTCAAGCATCGAACTGCACGGTGTGCGGTGGTTGCGCAGCAGCTACAGCACCGGCGCGAACAACTGCGTCGAGACCGCGCGTCCGGACGTCCCGCCCTGGGCCGGACTGCTCGCCGTGCGGGACTCCAAGGACCCGGCCGGGCCCGCGCTGCTCTTCTCCGCGAGGAGCTGGGCGGAGTTCACGGCCGCGGTCGACCGCATCTGAGCCGCATCCGAGCTACGTCCGCACCACTTCTGATCAGTCCCTTGTCGAGCGACGCACGGCCGTGTCACGCCGACTCATGGCCGCGTCTCGCCGATCAGTCGTACAGCGCGTTCGATCTGTTCACCGGTCAGGTCCGCGCGGGCGGTCAGCCTGAGCCGTGAGATGCCGTCCGGTACGGAAGGAGGACGGAAGCAGCCCACGGCCAGGCCCGCCGCGCGGCACTCGGCCGCCCAGCGCACGGCGTCCTCGGGAGAGGGCGCCCGCACGGAGACCACCGCGGCGTCGGGACGTACCGCTTCCAGACCCGCGGCGGTCAGGCGTGCGTACAGCTCGCCCGCCACCGCGCGGGCCCGTGCCGCGCGCTCCGGCTCGCGGCGCAGCAGCCGCAGGGCCGACAGGGCCGCCCCCGCCGCCGCGGGGGCGAGACCCGTGTCGAAGATGAACGTCCGTGCCGCGTTGACCAGGTGGTCGATCACCCGGGCGGGGCCGAGGACGGCTCCGCCCTGGCTGCCGAGCGACTTGGACAGCGTGACCGTCACGACGACGTCGTCGGCGCCCGCGAGCCCCGCCGCGTGTGGGGCGCCGCGGCCGCCGTCGCCGAGGACGCCCAGGCCGTGGGCGTCGTCGACCACCAGTCCGGCGCCGTGCTCCCGGCACGCCTTCGCGAGCGCGGACAGCGGGGCCGCGTCGCCGTCGACCGAGAAGACCGTGTCGGACACGGTGATCGCCGGGCCCTCGTGCGTGTGCAGCGCCTTGCGCACGGCGTCCGGCTCGGCGTGCGCCACCACCTGGGTCGTGCCGCGGGCCAGCCGGCAGCCGTCGATGAGCGAGGCGTGGTTGCCCGCGTCGGAGACGATGAGGGAGCCGTGCGGGGCCAGCGCGGTGACCGCCGCGAGGTTGGCCGCGTAGCCGGAGGAGAAGACCAGGGCCGCCTCGAAGCCGCAGAAATCGGCCAGTTCCTGTTCCAGTTCGGCGTGCAGTTCGGTGCTGCCGGTCACCAGCCGGGAGCCGGTCGAGCCGCCGCCCCAGAGCCGCGCGGCCCGGGCCGCGCCCTCGGTGACCTCGGGATGGTGGGCCAGGCCCAGATAGTCGTTGCTCGCCAGGTCGAGGAGCGGCGAAACGGCCGGACGGGGGCGCAGAGTCCGGACGAGTCCGGCACGGCGGCGCAGCCGGTCCTGCTCGTCGATCCAGCCGAACGCCATGGGTGGTCCTCCGGGGAATTTGTAGGCAGTGCACAGACACTAGCGGGAGCTCCAGCAGGTCAGTATGTGGCAATACCCACACCTCGAAGCGACTCTGTTGTCCGAAGTCTCCTTGGCCCGGGGCGCCTCCGTAGGACAGGATCGGCTCCCATGGACCTGCTGAACACGCTGGTGGACAAGGGGCTTCGGCGCGAGCTGCCGAGCCGAGAAGAGGCACTGGCCGTCCTCGCGACGTCCGACGACGACCTGCTCGATGTGGTGGCCGCGGCCGGGAAGGTGCGCCGGCACTGGTTCGGCCGGCGGGTGAAACTCAACTATCTCGTCAACCTCAAGTCCGGCCTGTGTCCCGAGGACTGCTCCTACTGTTCGCAGCGGCTCGGCTCCCAGGCCGGGATCCTGAAGTACACGTGGCTCAAACCGGACCAGGCCTCCGACGCGGCGGCGGCCGGGGTGGCCGGGGGCGCCAAGCGGGTGTGCCTGGTGGCCAGCGGGCGCGGTCCGACGGACCGGGACGTGGACCGGGTCTCCGAGACCATCAGGGCGATCAAGGAGAACAACGAGGGCGTCGAGGTGTGCGCCTGTCTCGGGCTGCTCTCCGACGGACAGGCCGAGCGGCTGCGCGAGGCCGGCGCCGACGCCTACAACCACAACCTCAACACGTCCGAGGCGACGTACGGGGAGATCACCACCACGCACACCTACGCCGACCGCGTGGACACCGTGGAGAAGGCCCACGCGGCGGGGCTGTCCGCCTGCTCCGGGCTGATCGCCGGCATGGGCGAGACGGACGAGGACCTGGTCGACGTCGTCTACTCGCTGCGCGAACTGGACCCGGACTCGGTTCCGGTCAACTTCCTGATCCCGGTCGAGGGCACCCCGCTCGCCAAGGAGTGGAACCTCACCCCGCAGCGCTGCCTGAGGATCCTGGCCATGGTGCGCTTCGTGTGCCCGGACGTCGAGGTGCGCATCGCGGGCGGCCGGGAGGTCCATCTGCGCACGATGCAGCCGCTCGCGCTGCACCTGGCCAACTCGATCTTCCTCGGCGACTACCTCACGACCGAGGGCCAGGCGGGCAAGGCCGACCTGGAGATGATCGCGGACGCCGGGTTCGAGGTGGAGGGCACCGACCAGGTGACGCTGCCGGAACACCGGGCGGCCGGGGGCTGCCACGACGGCGGCGGAGTGTGCGGTTCCGAGGGGGGTGGCGGAGTCTGCGGCTCCACCGCCGCTCCGGAAGCCGCCGAGCCCCGCACGGCCGCGGAGCCCCGTACCGACCTGGTCGCCGTCCGCCGCCGGGGCGCCGGAACGGACCTCGCGCCCAATGCCTGAGCTGACGGTGCCCGAGCTCACGGTGCCCGAGCTGCTGGAGCTCGACCGGCGGCATGTGTGGCATCCCTACGGCCCGATGCCCGGCCGGCGGGAGCCGCTCGTCGTGGAGTCGGCGAGCGGGGTGCGGCTGCGGCTCGCCGACGGCTCGGGAGAACTGGTCGACGGCATGTCGTCCTGGTGGTCGGCGATCCACGGCTACAACCACCCGGTGCTCAACGAGGCGGCGCGCGGGCAGCTGGAGCGGATGAGCCATGTGATGTTCGGCGGGCTCACCCACGAGCCCGCCGTGCGGCTGGCGAAGCTGCTTGTCGACATGTCGCCCGAGGGTCTGGAGCATGTGTTCCTCGCCGACTCCGGGTCCGTGTCGGTCGAGGTCGCGGTCAAGATGTGCCTCCAGTACTGGCGCTCGCTGGGCCGCCCCCGCAAGCAGCGGCTGCTGACCTGGCGCGGCGGCTACCACGGCGACACCTGGCAGCCGATGTCGGTGTGCGATCCCGAGGGCGGGATGCACGAGCTGTGGAGCGGGGTGCTGCCGCGTCAGGTGTTCGTCGG
Organism: Streptomyces sp. NPDC050416; assembly: GCF_044458845.1. Classification (NCBI taxonomy): domain Bacteria; kingdom Bacillati; phylum Actinomycetota; class Actinomycetes; order Kitasatosporales; family Streptomycetaceae; genus Streptomyces; species Streptomyces sp. NPDC050416. The sequence goes on along the minus strand of NZ_JBITII010000011.1, from coordinate 130,853 downwards.
TCCGCCTCCGGCCGGGTACGAGGAGTCGTACGCCGAGCAGCTGCGCGCGGCGGTCGAGCGGCATGCCGACGAGCTGGCCGCGGTCATCGTGGAACCGGTGGTGCAGGGCGCGGGCGGGATGCGGTTCCACTCCCCCGCTTATCTGCGGGTCCTGCGCGAGGCGTGCGACGCACACGGCGTGCTGCTGGTGTTCGACGAGATCGCGACCGGCTTCGGCCGCACGGGCGCGCTGTTCGCTGCGGAGCACGCGGCCGTGACACCGGACGTGATGTGCGTGGGCAAGGCGCTGACCGGCGGTTACCTGACCATGGCGGCGACGCTGTGTACCCCACGGGTCGCCGACGGCATCTCGCGCGGCGGGGTGCCGGTGCTCGCGCACGGCCCGACCTTCATGGGCAATCCGCTGGCGGCGGCGGTGGCCTGCGCCTCGATCGAGCTGCTGCTCGGCCAGGACTGGCGCACGGAGGTCAAGCGGATCGAGACGGGGCTGCGGGACGGGCTCGCGGCGGCCTCGGATCTGCCGGGTGTGAAGGACGTGCGGGTCCTCGGCGCCATCGGGGTCGTCCAGCTCGGCCACGAGGTCGACATGAAGGCGGCCACGGAGGCGGCCGTACGCGAGGGCGTGTGGCTGCGGCCGTTCCGCGATCTGATCTACACCATGCCGCCGTACGTGACGGGCGACGCGGACGTGGCGCGCATCGCGCGGGCGGTGTGCGCGGCGGCGCGGGAGGGATGACATGTCGGTACTGGTGATCACGGGCACGGGCACGGAGGTCGGCAAGACGGTCGTGACCGCCGCGGTGGCCGCGACGGCGCTGGCGTCCGGCCGTTCGGTGGCTGTGCTGAAGCCCGCGCAGACGGGCGTCCGGCCGGACGAGCCGGGGGACGCCGCCGAGGTCGCGCGGCTCGCGGGTGCCGTGACGACGGCGGAACTCGCCCGCTATCCCGAGCCGTTGGCGCCCGCCACGGCCGCCCGCCGGGCCGGTCGCGCCCCCGTGCATCCGCAGGAGGTCGCGGAGGCCGCCGCCAAGCTGGCCACCGAGCACGACCTGGTGCTCGTCGAGGGCGCGGGCGGGCTGCTCGTACGGTTCGACCCGGCCGGCGGCACCCTGGCGGACGCGGCCCGGCTGCTGTCCGCGCCGGTGCTGGTGGTGGTGTCGGCGGGGCTCGGCACCCTGAACACGACGGAGCTGACGGCGCGTGAGCTCCGCTCCCGGGGGCTGGACCCGGCGGGGATCGTGATCGGGAGCTGGCCCGCCGCGCCGGATCTCGCCTCGCGCTGCAATCTCGCGGACCTGCCGGACGTGGCCGGGGCACCGCTGCTGGGCTCCGTGCCCGCCGGGTCGGGGGCCCTTGCCCCCGCCGCCTTCCGGGCGGCCGCGCCGCAGTGGCTGGCGCCGCGCCTGGACGGTACGTGGGACGCGGAGGCGTTCCACGTACGCCAGGCGCCCCCGGCGTTCTGAGAGTTCCGGGCGGGTGCGCGGTGAAACCGGCGCGGAGGTGATCGCGTGTTGGACTACGTACGCGATCACCTCCGAAAGGAACACCGTGCACAGCACACACCCACGCCCGTCCCGCCGCACGGCCCTCGTGCTGGGCGCCGCCGCCGCTCTCTCGCTGGGCGGCGGCACGGCTCACGCCTTACCCGCTACGGGCGGCGTCACCGCACGGCTGAGGGAACTGGAGCGGGAGCACACCGCCCGGCTCGGCGTGTACGCGCGGAACATGCGTACGGGCCGGACGGTTGCCTACCGGGCCGACGAACGCTTCCCGATGGCCTCGGTGTTCAAGACGCTCGCCGCCGCGGCCGTGCTGCGCGACCTCGACCGGGACGGCGAGTTCCTGGCCCGGCGCATCCGGTACACCAAGGACTACGTCACGAAGTCGGGGTACTCCCCCATCACCGAGGACAACGTCGCGACCGGCATGACCGTCGGCGAACTGTGCGACGCCACCATCCGCTTCAGCGACAACACCGCGGGCAACCTGCTCCTGAAGGAGCTGGGCGGTCCGACCGCCATCACGCGTTTCGCCCGCTCGGTCGGTGACGGTGTCACCCGGCTCGACCGGTGGGAGCCCGAGCTCAACTCCGCGGAGCCCTGGCGCGTGACCGACACGACGTCCCCCCGCGCGATCGGCCTGACCTACGCCCGTCTCGTGCTCGGCGACGCGCTGCAGCCCCGGGACCGGGCACGGCTCACGGACTGGCTGCTGCGGAACACCACCAGTACCGAGAAGTTCCGCAAGGGACTTCCCCCGGAATGGGTGCTGGCCGACAAGACCGGCCAGCCGGAGTACGGCGGCGCCCACGACGTGGGCATCACCTGGCCGCCCGACGGGTCGCCGATCGTGCTGTCCGTCCTGACGACCCAGCCCGAACAGGACGCCCCGGCCGACAACGCGCTGGTGGCCAGGACGGCCGCCCTGCTGGCGGCGGAACTCGCCTGACGTGGTCGTCGACGGCAGGCCGTCGTGGAACGCCTGGCTCGTCGGCGGCGCCATGGGTGTCGCCGGCCTGCTGGCCCTGCACTCCGCCGTGCCCAACGGTGTCGGGCGTCTGGGGAGCCTGCTGGAGACGTTCCTGCCGTGGCTGGGCGTGGCGGTGCCTCTCCTCGGCGGCGTCGCCGTGCTCAAGCGGTCACGGGCAGGGCTGCTCGCCTGCCTGGCGCCCGTGGCCGTCTGGCTCTGGATGTTCGGTGGGATGTGGTTCGCCTCGTCCCCGGCGTCGTACGACCTGACCGTCGTCCAGCACAACGTGGCCGACGACAACGCCGATCCCGCCGGCACGGCACGCGCCCTGCTCGCCACGCGGGCGGGGCTGGTGGCCGTGGAGGAACTGACGCCCGCGGCGCGGCCCGCCTATCAGGACGTGCTGGGCGTCTCCCACCCGCACCGGGCGGTCCACGGCACGGTCGGGCTCTGGTCGGCCTGGCCCCTGTCGGACGTGCGGGCGGTGGACATCCGGCCCGAGGGTTTCCCGGAGAGCTGGCGGCGCGGGCTGCGAGCCACGGTGTCCGCGCCGGGCGGGAAGCTCGCGGTGTACGTGGTCCATCTGCCGTCCGTCCGGCTGGGTCCGACGGGGTTCGCCTCGGCGGCCCGCGACGAGAGCGCGGCACTGCTCGGCGCCCGGGTCGCGGACGACCCGGCCGGCCGGCTCCTGGTCGTGAGCGACCTCAACGGCACGGTGCAGGACCGAGGGCTCGGCCCGCTCACCTCCCGGCTGGGCGCCCCGAAGTCGGGGTTCGCGTTCAGCTGGCCGGCCGCTCTGCCGGTGGCGCGGATCGACCAGGTGCTGGGCCGGGGCGTCGAGGTGACGGAGGTGTCGGCACTGGACGCGACGGGCAGTGACCATCGGCCGGTGCTGAGCCGCGTACTCCTGCGGTAGACGGCAGGGGTGCGCCGGGCTCGTCCGGGGGACAATCGCGGTAAGGCCCGCCTCGTCAGGGAGGTCTCCATGCCGCTCCGGTCCGCCCGTTCCGGCAAGGCGTCACGAGATGCCGTGCACCATCCCCTGTTCGCACGTTACTACGCGCGGATCAGTGTCGCCGCCGAGACCCGGATGGGCGTGGGCCAAGTCCGCGAGCGGCTGCTCGACGGGCTGTCGGGGCGGGTGATCGAGATCGGCGCGGGCAACGGGCTGAACTTCGCGCACTACCCGGGCACCGTCTCCGAGGTCGTGGCCATCGAGCCCGAGCGGCGGCTGCGGCAGCTGGCCGTGGAGGCCGCCCTGCGTGCGGACGTGCCAGTCGACGTGGTGCCGGGGGCGGCCGAGGCGCTGCCGGTCAAGAGCGAGGGCTTCGACGCGGCCGTGGTGTCCCTGGTCCTGTGCAGTGTGCGGGACGTGCCCCGGGCGCTCGGGGAGCTCAGGCGTGTGCTGCGGCCGGGCGGTGAGGTGCGGTTCTTCGAGCACGGCCGGGGCGGCGGCCGGGTGATGACCTTCAGCCAGCGCGCCCTGGACCGGACGGTGTGGCCGCTGGTGAGCGGGGGCTGCCATCTGGCACGGGAGCCGGTGCGGGCGCTGCGGGACGCCGGTTTCGAGCTCGGCCCCTACCGGCGGATGCTGTTGCCGGAGCAGGGGCCGGCGCTGCCCATCTCGTACTGCGTGCTGGGCACGGCGTGGCGCCCGGTCAGCTCGTAGCCCGCGCGGTCACAGGCTCCACTGGCGCAGTTCCTGCTCGATGTCCCGCACGGACGCCTCGCCGCTCTTGACCAGCCGGGCGAGGTCGCGGACCTGCTCGGGTGAGGTGACGACCTTGGCGCCGCTGGCGACGAGGTACGCGTAGGCGACGGCGGAGGCGAACAGGGCGTTGGAGCGTTCCAGCGCGGGGACGTGGATCAGGAGCTGGAGGAGCGCGGCGGCGCGGGCGTGCGGGCTGTCGTAGACGGGGACGTCGAATATGGCGGCCTGGTGGCGTGCGACGGCGGCGACGAGGGCTCCCCAGTCGGTGACCTGGGGGTCTCCCGGGGTCTTCTGCTCGGCGAGCATCAGCAGCCAGGCGAGGTCGATCTCGAGGTTGTTCAAGGGTTCAGCGGCGACCTTCGCGCGTGCCTTCACGGTCCGGGCCGAACTCCTCGGCGAAGACGGACTCGTACTGCTTCATGAAGTCGGCGGCGGCCTCCACGAACGTGTGGCCCACCTCGCCGGTGTCCTGTCTGACCAGCTCCTCGATGTAGCGGTTGACGCTCATGCCGCGGGCCAGGGCGCGCTCGCGGGCGGCCCGGGCGGTGCCCTCGTCGACTCGCACGTTCAGCTGGGTCTTCGCCATACCTCGAAGCTAGCGCGGAGGTGCTAGCACCGGCAAGGGCGGAACTCCGACCCGAGGAGGATACGAGTGTGGGCCGCGTCACATTACCCTCGGGCAAGGTGACGGAATCCGGCGTCCACCACGAGGAGGCGGCCTTGTCCACACCTGCTGCGCAGCACGTCCCCGGCCTCGCGTCGGCCGACGGGATCGCGGCCCGGGCCCGCGGTCTGACCAAGGCGTACGGCTCGGGCGAGACGACCGTGCTCGCGCTCGACGCGGTGGACGTCGACATCGTCCGCGGCCGGTTCACCGCGGTGATGGGGCCGTCGGGTTCCGGGAAGTCCACGCTGATGCACTGCCTGGCGGGGCTCGACACCGTCTCGGCCGGGCAGGTGTGGCTCGGCGACACGGAGATCACGGGTCTGAAGGAGCGCGATCTGACGCGGCTGCGCCGCGACCGGATCGGGTTCATGTTCCAGTCGTTCAACCTCATCCCGACCCTGAACGCGCTGGAGAACATCACCCTGCCCATGGACATCGCGGGCAAGAAACCCGACGAGAAGTGGCTGGACCAGGTGATCGACACCCTCGGCCTGCGGGACCGGCTCAGGCACCGGCCGTCGCAGCTCTCCGGCGGCCAGCAGCAGCGGGTGGCCTGTGCGCGGGCGCTGGCCTCCCGGCCCGAGCTGATCTTCGCGGACGAGCCGACCGGCAACCTCGACTCGCGCGCCGGCCTGGAGGTGCTGGGCTTCCTGCGCGAGGCGGTGGACCAGCTCGGGCAGACCGTCGTCATGGTCACCCACGACCCGGGCGCCGCCGCCCACTCCGACCTGGTGCTCTTCCTCGGGGACGGCCGGATCGTCGACGAGATGCGGCGGCCGACGGCGGAGTCCGTGCTGGAACGCATGAAGCGGTTCGACGTGATCCGGACCCGTTTCGACGACGCCCCGGCGGCGTCCGAGGAGAACTGACCCGTGCTCAAGGCGACCCTGAGGAGCTTCCTGGCGCACAAGGGGCGGCTGCTGCTCTCGGCACTCGCCGTCCTGCTGTCCGTCGCGTTCGTCACGGGCAGTCTGATCTTCTCGGACACCGTCAGCCGTACGTTCGACCGGCTGTTCGCCTCCACCGCGGCCGATGTCACCGTCAGCCCGAAGGAGGGCCTCGACGAGGCCGTGCCCTCCGGCCGGACGGCCACCCTGCCGGCCGCGCTCGCCGAACGCGTGCGGCGGGTCGACGGAGTCGCGGCGGCACGCGCCGAGGTGGACGTGGACGGCCTCACGGTCGTCGACCAGGACAACGAGCCGGTCGGCCCCACCACCGGCGCTCCCACGCTCGGCACGGCCTGGAACCCCAACGAGCGCAGCCCCGTCGAACTGACCTCCGGTCACACGCCGCGCGGCGACGGGCAGGCGCTGCTCGACTCGGAGACCGCCGACCGCAAGGACGTGGCGATCGGCGACACCCTCACCGTGATCGCACCGCCCGGGTCGTTCAAGGTCCGGGTCGTCGGCATCGCCACGTTCACGACCACCAACCCTGGCGCCGCACTGGTGTTCCTCGACCCCCGCACCGCGCAGGCGAAGCTGCTGGACAGTCCGCGGGCGGCCACCAGCATCTCGGTCGACGCCGCCGACGGTGTCAGCGACGAGCAGCTCAAGCACAACGTGGCCGCCGCGCTCGGCGCCCGCGCCTACGACTTCAGGACCGCCGACGAGCAGGCCGAGTCGGACGTCGAGCAGCTGGGCGGATTCCTCGACGTCATCAAGTACGTGATGGTCGGCTTCGCCGGGGTCGCCGTGCTGGTCGGCGTGTTCCTGATCGTCAACACCTTCTCCATGCTGATCGCCCAGCGCACCCGCGAGCTGGGGCTGCTGCGTGCGCTCGGCGCCGACCGGCGCCAGGTCCGCCGTTCGGTGCTCACGGAGGCGCTCCTGCTCGGTCTGGTCGGCTCCACGCTGGGACTCGCCGCCGGCGTCGGGCTCGCGGCCGGGCTCATCGAGCTGATGGGGCTGCTCGGCATGAACATCGACGCCGGCGAGATGGTCATCGGCTGGGTGACGCCTGTGACGGCGTACGTCGTCGGTCTCGGGGTCACCTTCGTCGCCGCGTATCTGCCGGCGCGGCGGGCCGCCGGGGTGTCGCCGATGGCCGCGCTCTCGGACGCCGAGGTCGCCGGGGTGGGCCGGCCGCTGCGGGTCCGCGCGGTGGCGGGCGCGGTCGTCGGGGCGGCCGGTGCGGCGGCGCTCGTGGGCTGCGTGGTGGCGGAGCGGACGTCGTCGGCGGCGTCCCTGCTGGGGCTCGGCATCGTGCTCACCCTGATCGCGACCGTGATCGCGGGGCCGCTGCTGGTGCGCCCGGTGATCCGTGTCCTCGGCGGGGCCTTCCCCGCCCTCTTCGGATCGATCGGCCGGATGAGCCAGCGCAACGCCCTGCGCAATCCCCGCCGTACCGGCGCCACCGCGGCCGCGCTCATGGTGGGCCTCGCCCTGGTGGGCGGGATGTCGGTGGCGAGCGAGTCGATGACCGCCTCGTTCGACCGGCAGATCGACAAGACGCTGGGTGCCGACTTCGTGATCCAGAACACCAACTTCCTGCCGTTCCCGAAGGAGGTCACCGACAAGGTGCGCGGCACCGAGGGCGCGGGCCTCGTCGTGCGGGGGCGGTTCACGCCCGTCGGGGTGCGGCTCCCGGACGGCGACCGCGTGGAGACGACCGCCGCGGGCTACGATCCACGGCTCGACGAGGTAGCCAATATCACGTATGTGCAAGGGGATTCGGCGGCGGCTCTCGCGGACGGGCGCCTCGCCATGGACCGGGACTTCGCGCGCGACCACGGCGTGCGGGTGGGCAGCACCGTCCCGGTGGAGTTCCCGGGCGGACGCAGGGCCGAGCTGACTGTCGGCGCCCTCACCGACCAGGACTCCGCCGAGGGGTTCGGCACGCAGGGCGGGCTCTACTTCGGCCTCGCCACGCTGGAGCGGTACGCGCCGGGCGGGCAGGACTCCGCGCTGTACGTCAACGCCGCCACCGGCACCAGCGACGACGACCTGCGCGCGAACCTGGAGCGGACCCTGGACCCCTACCCCCAGGTGCAGGTGCGGGACCTGGCCGACTACAAGCAGCTGGTGCACGACCAGATCGCCGTCCTGCTGTACCTCGTGTACGCGCTGCTGGGGCTGGCGATCATCATCGCGGTGCTCGGCGTGGTCAACACCCTGGCGCTGTCGGTCGTCGAGCGCACCAGGGAGATCGGGCTGCTGCGGGCGATCGGGCTGGCCCGGCGGCAGCTGCGGCGGATGATCCGGCTGGAGTCGGTGGTGATCGCCGTGTTCGGGGCCGTCCTGGGGCTCGCGCTGGGGCTGGTGTGGGGCGTGTGCACCCACGAGGTGCTGGCCCTCCAGGGCATGACGGCCCTCGCGATCCCGTGGACCACGATCGTCGCGGTGGTGATCGGCTCGGCGGTGGTGGGGGTCGTCGCGGCGCTGCTCCCGGCGTTGCGTGCCTCCCGCATGAACGTACTGGCGGCCATCGCACACGAGTGAGGGTGTGACCGGCACCGCACGGGGTCTGACGTCCGGATGCTGAAATCCATACGCCCGGTGTGACCGTGCGTGATGTGATCACCGCATGACCGAGCTGCGCATCCGGGCCGCGACGCCCGAGGACTTGGACACCGTGCTGGCCTTCTGGAAGGTGGCCGCCGAGGGCACGAGCATCAGCGACGACCGCGGTGGCGTGGAGCGGCTGGTCGCACGCGACCCCGAGGCGCTGATCCTCGCGGAGCGGGACGGTGAGCTGGTGGGCACGGTGATCGCGGGGTTCGACGGCTGGCGCTGCCATCTCTACCGGCTGGCCGTGCATCCGGACCAGCGCCGCCAGGGCATCGCCTCCGCGCTGCTCGCCGCGGCCGAGGAGCGGTTCGTCACGCTCGGCGGGCGGCGCGCGGACGCGATGGTGCTCACGCGCAACGAGACCGCGCACCACGCGTGGGGAGCCGCCGGGTACGCGCCCGAGGAGCGGTGGCGACGCTGGGTGAAGCCCCTCACCGACTGAGGGCTCCCGCCACCAGCCGACGGGCGTAGGCGGTGTCGAGTCCGTCCGGGCGGAACAGGATGCGGTACATCAAGGGCGCGACGACCTGGTCGACGACCGTCTCGACATCGGGTGCCGGTTCCCCCCGCTCGGACGCGCGACGGACGATGACGTCGATCTGCTCGGCGGCGTAGGCGGAGCACTGGCCCGCGTTGCCGCCGTCCGGGTCGCCGAGCAGGGCGTCGCGGATGTAGGCGCGGCCGGGCGGTGAGGCCATCTCATCGAGGAACTCCTCGGCCCAGGCCGTCAGGTCGGACACCAGGGTGCCGTGATCGGCGGGCTCGGTTTCGGGCCGCAGCCGCTCCACCGCCACGTCCGACAGCAGCGCCTGCAGGTCTCCCCAGCGGCGGTAGATCGTGGACGGCGTCACGCCCGCGCGCTGGGCGACCATCGGCACGGTCAGGGCGTCCCGGCCGACCTCCGAGGCGAGTTCGCGCACGGCGGTGTGCACCGCCGCCTGGACCCGCGCACTGCGCCCACCGGGGCGCACCATCTGCCTGCTCACGGAACCCACCTTAAAGCGAACCCGTTGCTTCTAGCGTGCCCGCCGAGCCGCGCTGAGCACCCCGGCTACAGGACTTTGCCCATCCTTTACCCTTGGATGGCCACTCGGTTCTGCATGAAAGGTTGTGAGCGTCCGCCCATGGGCGAGCCTCCCAGTACGCGACACCGCGCGTTCCGCCCCGTCCTGGAGAACCATGGAACGGGGGTGAACCGATGACCGAAGTGCTCCTCCTCCTGGCGGCGATCCTGCTCTCGCTCGCCTGTGGCGCCTTCGTGGCGGCCGAGTTCTCCCTCACCACGGTCGAGCGCGCCGAGCTGGAGCAGGCGGTGGCGCGCGGCGAGCGGGGCGCGCAGGGCGCCCTGAAGGCCGTACGGAATCTGACGTTCCAGCTCTCCGGCGCGCAGCTCGGCATCACGGTCACGAACCTCGTCGTCGGCATGCTCGCCGAGCCGTCGATCGCCGCCCTGATCGCCGGGCCGCTGGAGTACATCGGCGTGTCACGGTCGGCGTCGCACAGCCTGGCCTTGGTGCTGGGCACGGCGCTGTCGACGGTGTTCCTGATGGTCGTCGGCGAGCTGGTGCCCAAGAACTGGGCGATCTCGTCGCCGCTGGCGGTCGCCAAAACCGTGGGCAACGCCCAGCGCTGGTTCAGCGCCGCGTTCCGGCCGTTCATCACGCACCTCAACAACACGGCGAACCGGGTCGTGCGCCGGATCGGTGTGGAGCCCGCCGAGGAGCTGGCGTCGGCGCGCGGGCCGCAGGAGCTGGCGGCGCTCGCCCGGCACTCCGCCAAGGAAGGCGTCCTGGAGGCCGACACCGCCGAGCTGTTCGTACGGACGCTGAACCTCGCCGACCTGACCGCGGAGAACGTGATGACGCCCCGCGTGCAGGTCGTCGCCCTGGAGGTGCAGGCGACCCTGGAGGACGTGGCGAACGCGACCCGCGCGACCGGCCTGTCCCGGTTCCCCGTCTACCGCGGCACCCTCGACTCGGTCGTCGGGACGGCACACGTCAAGGACGTGCTGACGGTCCCGGCGGAGCGCCGGACCCGGATCTTCGTCTCCGAGCTGATGCGCGAGCCGCTGCTCGTCCCGGAGACCCTCACCGTCGACCGGCTCCTGGACCGGCTCTCCGGCAAGCGCACGATGGCCGTGGTGATCGACGAGTACGGCGGCACGGCGGGCGTGGCCACCCTGGAGGACATCGTCGAGGAGGTCGTCGGCGAGGTGCGCGACGAGCACGACCCGCACGAGCTGCCCGACCTCGCGCCGGCCGGCACGGACGAGGCCGGGCACGCCCTGTACTCGGCCGACGGCTCCGCGCGCGTGGACCACCTCGAACGCGTCGGGCTGCGTGCCCCGGAGGGGCCGTACGAGACGCTCGCCGGGCTGGTGGCGACGGTGCTCGGCCGGATACCGGCCGCCGGTGACATCCTCGAGGTCGCCGGCTGGCGGATGGAGGTCCTGGACGCCACGGGCCGCCGGGCCGCGCGCGTCCGGCTGCAAGCACCCCTCGACGACGAGAAGCCCGACGAGAAGGGAGTGGAGCTGTGACCGCCGTCCAGCTGCTGATCGGTCTGGCGACGCTCGTCGTCAACGCCTTCTTCGTCGGCGCCGAGTTCGCGCTGATCTCGGTGCGCCGCAGCCAGATCGAGCCCTACGCCGACCGCGGCGACCGGCGCGCCAAGAGCGTGCTGTGGGGCCTGGAGCACGTGTCCGCGCTGATGGCGGCCGCGCAGCTCGGCATCACGCTGTGCACGCTGGTGCTGGGTGTGGTGGCCGAGCCGGCGATCGCGCACCTGCTGGAGCCGGTGTTCCACGCGATGGGCGTGCCCGAGAGCGCGGGACACGCGGTGTCCTTCGTGATCGCGCTGGCCCTGGCCACGTATCTGCACATGCTGCTCGGCGAGATGGTGCCGAAGAACATCGCGCTCGCCGAGCCGGTGCGCAGCGCGCTGACGCTCGGCCCGCCCCTGGTGGCGCTGTCCCGGGCGCTGCGCCCGGTGATCTTCACGGTGAACGCCTTCGCCAACGCCCTGCTGAAGCTGCTGCGCGTGGAGGCGCGCGAAGAGGTCGCCGCGTCCTACTCGGACGCCGAGATCGCGCAGATCGTGAAGGACTCCAGCGAGGCCGGCCTCATCGACGACCGCGCCCAGGAGCGGCTGCACGACGCGCTGGAACTGGGCCGCCGTCCGGTGCGCGACGTGGTGCTGCCGCTGGAACGCGTGGTGTACGCGCGGGTGGGCGTCACTCCGGACGAGTTGGAGCGGCTGTCGGCGGAGACCGGGTTCTCACGCTTCCCGGTGGTGGACGAAGGGCGGCGGATCGTCGGTTACCTGCATGTGAAGGACGCGCTGGACGCCACCGGGCGCGAGGTGCCGTTCCGGCTGCGGGACATGCGGCCCATCGCGCGCGTGCGGGAGCACACGCCGCTGGACGACGTCCTCACGGCGATGCGGGGCAGCCGTACGCACCTCGCGGCCGTCCTCGGGGCGGACGGCCGGATGGCCGGCCTCGTGACCATGGAGGACGTCCTGCGGGAGCTGTTCGGCCAGCGGGCGTGAGGCAGCGGGCAGGAAATCGAGGGTCGTCGATGCTTCCGGACGGGTGACCGACTGCTGGGTATGTGCACGGGATACTATTTCCGCCGCCATGGACACGAACCCCACCTACAGCAGCCTCGTCGCGGTCGGCGACTCCTTCACCGAGGGCATGTCGGACCTGTTGCCCGACGGCACCTACCGGGGCTGGGCCGATCTCCTCGCTGCGAGGATGGCGGCCCGCACGCCCGGTTTCCGCTACGCCAACCTCGCCGTGCGCGGCAAACTGATCCGGCAGATCGTCGACGAGCAGGTGGACGTGGCGGCGGCCATGGAGGCCGACGTCGTCACCCTGGTCGGCGGGCTCAACGACACGCTGCGGCCGAAGTGCGACATGGGCCGGGTGCGCGGACTCCTGGAGGAGGCCGTGGAGCGGCTGGCCCCGGCCTGCAAGCAGCTCGTGCTGATGCGCAGTCCGGGCCGCCGGGGTCCCGTCCTGGAGCGGTTCCGGCCGCGCATGGAGGAGCTGTTCGTCTGCGTCGACGAACTCGCCGCCCGGCACGACGCGATCGTCGTCGACCTGTACGGCGCCCCCTCGCTCTCCGACCCGCGCATGTGGGACGTGGACCGGCTGCACTTGACGGGCGAAGGGCACCGCCGGGTCGCGGAAGCGGTGTGGCAGGCGCTCGGCTACGAGCCCGAGGACACCGAGTGGCGCACCCCGATGCCGACGACGCTGCCGCCCGGCTGGGTCATGCGGCGCGCGGCGGACCTGCGGTTCGCCCGGCAGCACCTGCTGCCCTGGATAGGCCGCCGCCTGACGGGCCGCTCCTCGGGCGACGGCCTGCCGCCGAAGCGGCCGGAGCTGCTGCCGTACGAGGACCGGGCGTAGGCGGTTCCCGCGACGGCGCGCATGACCGGCGGGCTCGCGGGCGGGGGCGCCGACACGCTCTTGTAGGTTCCCACGAACGCACCCGTCGCGCCGGCCTGCAGGAACGCCAGTAGAATCCGTCCACGTGACTTCCGCTCCCGCCAAGCCCCGCATCCCGAACGTCCTCGCCGGACGCTACGCCTCCGCCGAGCTCGCCACGCTCTGGTCGCCCGAGCAGAAGGTGAGGCTGGAGCGGCAGCTCTGGCTCGCCGTGCTGCGGGCGCAGAAGGACCTCGGGATCGAGGTGCCGGACGCGGCGCTCGCCGACTACGAGCGTGTGCTCGACACCGTCGACCTGGCCTCCATCGCCGAGCGCGAGAAGGTCACGCGGCACGACGTGAAGGCGCGGATCGAGGAGTTCAACGCCCTCGCCGGGCACGAGCACGTGCACAAGGGCATGACCTCGCGCGACCTCACCGAGAACGTCGAGCAGCTTCAGATCCGCCTCTCGCTGGAACTGATGCGCGACCGTACGGTGGCGGTCCTGGCGCGGCTGGGCAAGCTGGCCGGTGAGTACGGCGAGCTGGTCATGGCCGGCCGTTCGCACAACGTGGCCGCGCAGGCCACCACTCTCGGCAAGCGCTTCGCGACCGCCACCGACGAGCTGCTCGTCGCCTACGGCCGGATCGAGGAGCTGCTGGGCCGCTACCCGCTGCGCGGCATCAAGGGCCCGGTCGGCACCGCGCAGGACATGCTGGACCTGCTGGGCGGGGACGCCGCGAAGCTCGCGGAACTGGAGCAGCGGATCGCCACGCACCTGGGCTTCTCGCAGGCGTTCACCTCGGTCGGCCAGGTCTACCCGCGCTCGCTGGACTACGAGGTCGTGACGGCGCTGGTGCAGGTGGCGGCGGCGCCGTCGTCGCTGGCGAAGACGATCCGGCTGATGGCCGGGCACGAGCTGGTCACCGAGGGCTTCAAGCCGGGCCAGGTCGGCTCCTCGGCGATGCCGCACAAGATGAACACCCGCTCGTGCGAGCGCGTCAACGGCCTGATGGTGATCCTGCGCGGCTATGCCTCGATGACCGGCGAGCTGGCGGGCGACCAGTGGAACGAGGGCGACGTGTCCTGCTCGGTGGTGCGCCGGGTCGCGCTGCCGGACGCGTTCTTCGCGCTGGACGGTCTGCTGGAGACGTTCCTGACGGTGCTCGACGAGTTCGGCGCGTTCCCCGCGGTCGTGGCGCGGGAGCTGGACCGCTACCTGCCGTTCCTCGCGACCACCAAGGTGCTGATGGGCGCCGTGCGCGCGGGCGTGGGCCGGGAGCTCGCCCACGAGGCGATCAAGGAGAACGCCGTCGCCTCCGCGCTCGCGATGCGCGAGCAGGGCGCCGAGCGCAACGAGCTGCTCGACAAGCTGGCCGCCGATACGCGCATTCCGCTCGGCCGCGCCGAGCTGGACGCGCTGATGGCCGACAAGCTGTCCTTCACCGGTGCCGCGGGCGACCAGGTCGCCGCCGTCGTCGCCCGGGTCGAGGAGATCGTGAAGCAGCACCCCCAGGCCGCGGGCTACACGCCCGGCGCGATCCTCTGACGCGCCGCACCCGATGCCTCGCTTCACGCCCGAGGAGTTGGAGGCCGCCCGCGACCGCGTCGTACCGGACGTGGTCGCGGACGGTCTGCGGGTGCTGTTCTGCGGCATCAACCCCGGGCTGATGACGGCCGCGACGGGCCATCACTTCGCCCGCCCGGGCAACCGCTTCTGGCCGGTACTGCACCGCTCCGGCTTCACGCCGCGGCTGCTGAAGCCGTCCGAGCAGCAGGAGCTGCTGTCGTACGGGCTAGGCATCACCAACGTCGTGGCCAGGCCGACCGCTCGGGCCGACGAGCTGAGCGCCGAGGAGTACCGGGAGGGCGGACGGCTGCTCGCGCTGAAGGTGGGGCGGCTTCGGCCGCGCTGGCTGGCCGTGGTCGGAGTGACCGCGTACCGCGCCGCGTTCGACGACCGGAAGGCCCGGGTCGGGCCGCAGTCGCGGTTGATCGGGGACACGCGGGTGTGGGTGCTGCCCAATCCGAGCGGGCTGAACGCGCACTGGACGGCCGAGACGATGGCCGAGGAGTTCGCGCGACTGCGGGAAGCCGCCGAGAGCTGATCCCTCACGGCGGGGCGTCTCCGTTCCGGCGGGCCCGTCTCCGTTACGGCGGGGCGTCTCCGTTACGGCGGGGCGTCTCCGTTACGGCGGGTCCGTCTCCGTGACCAGGGCCAGCAGCCGGACCCCGCGCGAGGTGTCGCGGTCGGTGACCGCCACGGCGACCCAGCGGCCGGTGCCCTCCACTTCCCACACGTACGCGACGCTCGCGCACGCGCTCAACTCGGCCCACGGCCGGGGTATCTCCTCGCGCTCGGTGCGCAGCAGGACGGTCTGCAGGTTGTAGGGGGGCGTGTCGCCCCAGCGTGAGGCGAGAAGCTCGTAGACGGCGTCCCGGTCCTTCTCGTACTGGTCGATCGTCACCGCGCGGAGCGCCGGGTCGTCGTCGGGCGCGGCCTCTAACACCGCGGTGTGCCGGCCGGGTCCGGAGACGCCGACGTCCGACGGGCCGTGCTCCGCCGGAAAGGGGCGGTAGCACAGCTCGTCGATGAGGGCGATGTGCTGTGCGATGTTCATTCGTCCAGTAAACCCGGCGCCACTGACACTTGGCGGGGCGTCAACCTGTTCCCGCCGCCTCGCGGTCAGGCATCGCGGCGGCGCAGGTTCCACCCTCCGGCCAGCAGCGCGGCCGCGGCCCAGAGCGCGGTCACCGCGAGCCCCGACCACGGGCCGAGGGTGCCGTCGTACGTCTCCCTCAGGACCAGCTGTCCCGCCTTGTCGGGCAGGAAGTCGGCGACGGTGCCCGTCGCGTCGCCGATCACGAACGACACGACGAGGATGAACGGGATCAGCAGGGACAGCGTGGCCACGCCGCTGCGCAGCAGGGCGGCGAGTCCGGCGGCGAACAGGGCCATCAGCATGAGGTAGACACCGCAGCCCACGACGCCGCGCACCTGCTCGCCGGTGCCGAGTCCGTCGGCCGCCGGGCCGAGCCCCGCCCGGGCCACGAGGAGGGCCGCCAGGGCGGTCACCAGTCCTACCAGCAGGGCCGGTACGGCGATGACGGCCGCCTTGGCCGCGAACCACCGGCCGCGCCGCGGAACCGCGGCCAGCGAGAGCCGCAGGGCGCCCGACTGGAACTCCGACGACACGGCCATGGCCCCGAAGGAGACGGCCGCGATCTGCCCCGGCACCACACCGGACAGGGCCGTGAACAGGGGGTCGAAGCCGGGGTCCGACGGCTCGGAGACACCGGCGATCGCGGAGAACGCCGTGGTCGCGGCGAACAGGGCCAGGAGCGCGCCCGGCAGCGAGCGGAGCGTACGGATCTTCAGCCACTCGGAGCGGAGGACGGGGGTGAGTTCCATGGTCAGGCCTCCTGGGGCTGCGTGGTGAATTCGGCCTCGGCCGACGTGAGGTCGAAATAGGCCTGCTCCAACGTGCCCTCCTCGGCGGCGAGTTCGAGGACCGGCACACCCGCTTCGGAGGCGATGCGGCCGACGTCGTCCACGCGTGCGTGGTGCACGGTCCAGTGCCCGTCCACGTGTTCCACGGCGTCATGGCCGTGCCGGGCGAGGGCGCTGCGGAGGGTGGCGGGGTCGGAGGTGCGGATGCGGACGCTGGGCTGCACGCGCGCGTGGATGAAGTCCCGCATCGGGGTGTCGGCCAGCAGCCGGCCCCGGCCGAGGACGACGAGGTGGTCCGCGAAGGACGCGGTCTCGTTCATCAGATGGCTGGAGACCAGGACGGTGCGGCCCTCTCTCGCGAGCCGGCGCAGCAACTGCCGGATCCACACGATGCCTTCGGGGTCGAGTCCGTTGGACGGCTCGTCCAGCATGACCACATCGGGGTCGCCCAGCAGGGCGGCGGCGATGCCGAGGCGCTGGCGCATGCCCAGGGAGTACGTCCGCACCCGGCTCCGGGACACCGACGCCAGGCCGGTTTCCTCCAGTACCTCGTCGACCCGCCGGTCCGGGATGCGGTTGCTGCTCGCCAGGACGCGGAGGTGGTCGCGGGCGGTGCGGGAACCGTGCGCGGCCTGCGCGTCGAGCAGGGCGCCCACGTGGCGCAGGGGTTCGCGCAGTGTCGCGTAGGCACGGCCGCCGAGGGTGGCGGAGCCGGCGGCAGGCCGGTCGAGGCCGAGCACCAGCCGCATCGTGGTGGACTTCCCGGCGCCGTTGGGGCCGAGGAAGCCGGTGACGCGGCCGGGCAGGACGCGGAAGGTGAGGCCGTCCACGGCCCGTTTGCCGCCGTACTCCTTGGTGAGGTCCTGGACTTCGATGCTGGTCATGGCGGCAGCGTGGCCGGTCGGCCGGGGTGCGGGCCTCCCCCGGCGGTGGAGATCGTCTCCCCCGTGCGGGGGAGGCCCGTTGTCAGTGGCGGCTGGCACGATGACGCCATGGTCCGCATGCTGCGCCCGTTGACGCGGGCGGTGACGTACACGCGGTGGCTGCATCTGTCCATGGCCATCGTGTGGCCGTCCCTGTGGCTGTTCATCGACGAGGCGTGGTGGACCGTGGGCACAGCGACCGTGCTGCTCGGGCTGGCGGGCCTCGTCCCCGCCACGCGGGTCGTGGAGGGGTTCCAGGCCCGGCTGCTGCTGACCGGCCACAGAGACGGCGGCGAGACCCCGGAGATCATGGTCACCCCCTCGGCCACCTGGAGCGACCGCGGCCGGGTGGTGGTGTGGCTGGGGGCGCGGCTGTTCCTCGGCGTCCTGGTGTCGCACCTCTGCGTCCAGCTCCTCCTCCTCGCGGTGGATCTGGTGTCGACGGCGGTCAGTGACGAGCGTGCCGGCGGCGCCTGGCTTCCCGTCGAAGGCCGGCACGCGTGGCACGCCCTGTTCGCGCCCCTGCCCCTGATCCTGGGGGCCGCGGTCGTCGTCGGTTCGGGGCGCCTCATCACCCGCATCGCCCTGCGCCTGCTCGGCCCGTCACCCGCGGAGCGTCTCGCCGTGCTGGAGGAGCGCACCGAACAGCTCCTGGAACGCACGCGCATCGCCCGCGAGTTGCACGACTCCATCGGCCACGCGCTCACGGTCGCCGTCGTGCAGGCGGGGGCCGCGCGGGCGGCCGGTGACCCGGAGTTCACGGACCGGGCGCTGGTCGCCATCGAGGAGACCGGCCGGGCCGCCCTGGAGGACCTGGAGCGGGTGCTGGGCGTCCTGCGTGAGTCACGGAAACCCGTGAGCAGCAGACCGACCCTGGTGGACGCCGACCGGCTGCTGGAGTCCGCGCGTGCCTCCGGGGCGAAGGTCGACGCCGAGGTGACCGGCCCCGTGGACACCCTGCCCGGGCCGGTGTCCCGGGAGGGCTACCGGATCCTCCAGGAGGCGCTGACCAATGTGCTGCGGCACGCCGGAGCCGTACCCGTCCGGGTCCGCGTGGACGCCTCCGGCCCCCTGCTCGTCCTCGCGATACGCAACCCGCTGGCGGAGCCGGTTCCCGGCGCCGGGCGGGGCAGCGGCCTGCGCGGCATACGCGAGCGCGCCGCCCTGCTCGGCGGGCTGGCCCGGACCGGCCCCGACGAAGGTGACTGGCAGGTTCATGTCGAGCTGCCGCTGAGTTGATCTACGCTGGTCGGATGCCGATCACCGTCCTCCTCGTCGACGACGAACCCCTGGTGCGCGCGGGTCTGCGGGCCGTGCTGGAGGCCCAGCCCGACATCGAGGTCGTCGGGGAGGCCGCGGACGGGGCGGCGGTGATCCCGCTCGTGCGGCAACTGCGGCCCGACGTGGTCGCCATGGACGTACGGATGCCGCTGCTGGACGGTATCGAGGCCACCCGGTCGCTGCTGCGGACGGTCGACGACCCGCCGCGGATCCTCGTGGTGACGACGTTCGAGAACGACGAGTACGTCTACGAAGCGCTGCGGGCGGGCGCCGACGGGTTCCTGCTGAAGCGGGCCCGGCCGGCCGAGATCGTGCACGCGGTGCGGCTGATCGCCGAGGGCGAGTCGCTGCTGTTCCCGGCCTCGGTACGGCAGCTGGCCGCCGAGTACGGCGACGACGGCGGGAACCGGGCCGCGCGGGCGGCGATGGAGCGGGCCCAGCTGACCGAGCGGGAGGGCGAGGTCCTGCGGCTGATGGCGCGGGGCCTGTCGAACGCGGAGATCGCCACCCGGCTGGTCGTGGGCACCGAGACCGTGAAGTCGCATGTGAGCGCCGTACTGGCGAAGCTGGGAGCCAGGGACCGCACGCAGGCGGTGATCGCGGCGTACGAGTCGGGGTTCGTGGCGCCGGGCTGATCGGCGGGCCGGTGTCCGGCCCTCGCCGGGGTCCGCCGCGCCGAGTACGATCCGGCCAGACACGCGCACGAGCTGGGAGGACGGACGGTGGGGCGGCTGACCGGCGGGGATCCCTCGCTGCTGCGCAGGATCAACTCCGCGGTGGTGCTGCACGCGCTGCGTGCCACGGACGGCGCGACGCTGACCGAGATCACCCGGGTGACGGGGCTGTCCCGGCCGACCGTCGAGGGCGTCGTCGAAGGGCTCATCGAGGCCGGTCTCGTCGTCGAGAAGGCGGCCGAGGAGGGTGCCGCCCGCAAACAGGGGCGGCCGGCGCGGAGGTTCCGGTTCCGGGCGGAGGCCGGGCACCTGCTGGGGCTGGAGATCGGCGCACATCGGGTGGCCGCGCTGCTGGCCGACCTGGACGGCCGGGTGATCGGCTCCCAGGCCAAGGACGTGCCCGAGACGGCGGAGGCCGACGAGCGGCTGGAGCGGCTGCGGGGAACCGTCGCCGAGCTGCTGCGCCGGGCCGGTGTGGCACGCGGCTCGTTGCGGGCGGTGGGCGTGGCGACGCCCGGGATCGTCGAGGCCGACGGCACGGTACGGCTGGGCACGGCGCTGCCCGGGTGGACGGGGCTGCGGCTGGGCGAGCGGCTCAGCCGGTCGTTCAAGTGCCCGGTCCTGGTCGAGAACGACGCCAACGCGGCGGCCGTCGCCGAGCACTGGAAGGGCGCGGCCACCGAGTCGGACGACGTGGTGTTCGTACTGGCGGGGCTCAGCCCGGGCGCCGGTTCACTGATCGGGGGCCGGCTGCACCGGGGCTACGGCGGGGCGGCCGGCGAGATCGGGGCACTGCATCTCCTCGGCCGGGAGGTGACGCCGGAGACACTGCTGTCCACCACGGACGAACCCCTCCACCCCCTTGACGAACAGGCCGTCGCCGAGGTCTTCGCGCGGGCCCGCGAAGGCGACCAGCGGGCCCGCGCGGCCGTCGACCGCTTCCTCCAGCGCCTGGTCCACGACGTGGCGGCCCTGGTCCTCGCCCTCGACCCGGAACTGGTCGTCATCGGCGGCTGGGCAGCGGGCCTGGACGGCGTACTGGACCCCCTCCGCCAGGAACTCGCCCGCTACTGCCTGCGCACGCCGCAGGTGACCCTGTCCCGCCTGGGGGACGCGGCAGTGGCCACGGGTGCCCTGCGCCTGGCCCTGGATCATGTGGAAGACGAACTGTTCACGGTGGAACGCCGCTGAACGTCAACGCCCCTCAAGGGGCGCGGGGCTGTGTTCATAGGCGGGCTCCGCCGCGTGGGCGCGACCAGCCACGACGAACCGGCAGTCCCCCACGCACCACACCCCTACGGCGCCAGGCTCAAGACGCCCGCCGCTCCGGCCCGGCGTGGATCTCCACACCCCCCGCATCCCCGAAGGTCAACCGACACGTGTCAGCGCGATACGTCGCGACGGACAGCGCAGCGACACGCCCCGCGGCCACGAACCGCGTCGTCACCACCAGCACAGGCGCCCCCGGCAAGCGGTCCAGTTCCTTCGCGTCGTCGGCCCCGGCGGAGCCGAGCTCCACCGCGTTCTCCTGCCGGTCCAGCTCCAGCCTCTGCAGCTCGCGCAGCACCGCACGCGCGCGTGCCGACCCGGACGGCGCGTCGATGCCGGAGAGCTCGTGCACCGAGGACTGCGGGATGTAGAGCAGCTCGGCGGCGACGGGCCGGCCCTGCGAGACCCGGGAGCGCCGCACGATGTGCACGGACTCCCCAGGGCCGGTCTCGAGCGCCTCGGCGACCGCCGCGGGCGGCACCGCCGCCGTGCAGTCGACGGGCTGCCAGGCGTCCTCGGGGCCGCCCGGCCAGGTGTGCGGGCCGGTGCCGAGGGAGACGCCCATGCGGGGCGGCGCGACGGTCGTGCCGACACCGCGGCGGCGCTGCAGCCTGCCCTCCAGTTCGAGCTGCTCCAGGGCCTGGCGGAGCGTGGCCCGGGCGACGCCGAAGCGGGCCGCGAGGTCGCGCTCGTTGGGCAGGATCTCCCCCACGGAGAACTCCGAGTCGAGCGCTTCACTGAGCACGGTCTTGAGATGCCAGTACTTCGGTTCCGGCACCGATTCCAGCTGCGTGGTCCCCACCCTGTCCTCCGCAATCGCCGTGGTCGGCAGCGTTTTAGCGCCCTTATTTTTTAAAGGTTGTTTCACTTCCCTGCGACCATAGGGCGGCCCTGATCCTTGGTCAAGACCAATGGCCGGGAACGTTCACGGGACCCTCATGCGAGGCCGCGGCTGGGCTCCTGCGGCGCCGTCTGGAGGGCGGCCAGCGAGCGCAGCTTGTCGGGGTTGCGGACGATGTAGACCGCGTGGACGCGGCCGTCGGCGACGTCCAGCTGGAAGACGGAGTCGGGCTTGCCGCCGGACAGGAACAGCAGAGCCGGGCCGCCGTTGAGCTCCAGGAAACGCGGGGAGAGACCGGGGGCGCTCTTCCGCGCGGCGCCGACGAGGAAGCGGCCCACCTTGTCCGCGGTCTGCAGGACCCGCAGCGGTGCCCGCGCCTTGCCGCCGCTGTCGCCGACGAGCCGGACGTCCGGGGCGAGCAGCTCCATCAGCCCTTCGAGGTCGCCGTCAGCGGCGGCGGCTAGGAACCGCTCGGTGAGGTCGCGCCGCTGGACCGGGTCGACCTCGTAGCGCGGCCGCCGCTCCTCGACGTGCTTGCGCGCCCGCCCGGCCAGCTGGCGCACGGCCGGTTCGCCGCGGTCGAGCATCGCGGCGATGTCGGCGTAGGGGAAGCCGAAGGCCTCGCGCAGCACGAACACCGCCCGCTCCAGCGGTGACAGCGACTCCAGCACGACGAGGAGGGCGAGCGAGACGGAGTCCGCGAGCACGGCCCGCTCGGCGGTGTCCGGCACGGTGTCGCCGAAGTCGGTGACGTACGGCTCGGGCAGCCACGGGCCGACGTAGGTCTCCCCGCGGGCCTTGATCTGGCGCAGCCGGTCGATGGCGAGACGGGTGGTGATCCGTACGAGGTAGCCGCGCGGCTCGCGCACGTCGCCGCGGTCACCGCCCGACCAGCGCAGCCAGGCCTCCTGGACCACGTCCTCGGCGTCGGCGACGCGGCCCAGCATGCGGTAGGCGACGCCCAGCAGGACGGGGCGGTGCGCTTCGAAGACGTCGGTCGCGGTCTCGGCGGTCACGGGTTCCATCCCAGCCCACCGGTCCGGCCCTGTCCAGGCGAAATCGCCCGTCCCCGGGCCGGCCGCGGCCGGGAAAGCGGCGACAACTCGGGGCTACCCGCCGGTAGCAATTGCTGACAAGCTGTCTATCGCGTCCGTCAGCGAGTACAGCTAGGAGCACCGCATGTCCGCCACCGTCTCCTTCAACGTCGCCTCCGCACACGGCGAGCAGAGCGTGACCCTGTCCTACACGCGTCAGGGCAGCGGTGAACCGCTGCTCCTGCTGCACGGTATCGGCCACCACCGGCAGGTTTGGGACCCGGTGATACCCGCGCTGGCCGCCGAACGGGACGTGATCGCCGTGGACCTGCCGGGGTGCGGCGAGTCACCGGCGCTCCCGGACGGCATGGCGCACGACCTGCCGACCATGAACACCGTCCTCGCGGCGCTGTTCGGGGCGCTCCGGATCGAACGGCCGCACGTGGCGGGCAACTCGCTGGGCGGCCTGCTGGCCCTGGACCTGGCCCGGGCGCAGCTCGTCCGCTCCGTCACCGCCCTGTCCCCCGCGGGGTTCTGGAACGATGTCGAGCGCCGTTACGCCTTCACGGTGCTGATGACGATGCGGCAGATAGCCCAGCGGATGCCGCTCCCCCTCGTCGAACGGCTGGCCCGTCCGGCGATCGGCCGCACCCTGCTGACGAGCACCATCTACGCCCGCCCGGGCCGTCGTTCGCCCGAGGCCGTGGTCGCCGAGACGCTCGCGCTGGCCCGGGCACAGGGGTTCTCCGAGACCCTCCGCTCCGGCAGGACCGTGCAGTTCACCGACGACATCGTCGGCACGCCGGTCACCGTGGCGTGGGGCAGCCGGGACCGGTTGCTGATCCCCCGTCAGGGCGTGCGGGCCAAGAGCATCATCCCCCGCGCCCGGCTGGTACGGCTGCCCGGCTGCGGCCATGTCCCGATGAACGACGACCCGGCGCTGGTCGCCCGGGTCGTCCTCGACGGCAGCCGCTGACCAGCGGGGCACCCGGACCGGCGGAAAACCCGGCCGCGGATCCGGCAGACTGACCGCATGGAGCGGATGGAGCGCATGGACCACGTGGACCGCGACGAGCCCGTGTCGCCCGCCTGGGAGCTGCTGCTCCCGGCCGCCTCCGCGCCGGCCCGCACCCGTGGCCGTTCCCTCCAGGCGGCGCTGCGCGAGGCGGTCCGCTCCGGCCGCCTCGCGCCGGGCACGCGGCTGCCGTCGAGCCGGGATCTCGCGGCGGACCTGGGGGTGTCGCGCGGGCTCATCACAGAGGCGTACGAGCAGCTGACGGCCGAGGGCTATCTGCGCAGCGGCCGGGGCGCCGGGACGTGGGTGGGCTCAGCCGTACGGGCCGCCCGGGCGCGGGCGCGCGACCTCGCTCCCCGCTCCCGCGGTGCCCGGGCGGACTTCGTGCCCGGGACGCCGGACCTGTCGCTGTTCCCGCGCTCGGCGTGGGCCGCCGCGCAGCGCGGTGTGCTGGCGGAACTGCCGCACCAGGAGCTGGGGTACCCCGATCCGCGCGGGCTGCCCCGGCTGCGTACCGCGCTGGCGGGACTGCTCGCCCGGCGACGGGGTGTGGTGGCCGACCCGGAGCGGATCGTGGTGGTCTCGGGGGTGACCCAGGCGGTGACGCTGCTGGGTTTCGCGTTGCACGCGCGCGGGGTGCGCTCGGTGGGTGTGGAGGACCCGGGCAGCCCCCAGCACGACGTGCTGTACGCCTCGGCCGGGGTCACCGCCGTGCCGCTGCCCGTGGACGGCGGGGGAATCGCCCTGGAGCCGCTGCGGGCGTCGGGCGTACGGGCCGTGGTGACGACGCCGGCCCACCAGTTCCCCACCGGCATCGCCTACTCGGCCCGCCGTCGTGCCGAACTGCTGGACTGGGCGCGGTCCGTGGACGGCATCGTCCTGGAGGACGACTACGACGGCGACTTCCGCTACGACCGCGCTCCCGTCGGTGCGCTCCAGGGCCTCGACCCGGACCACGTCGCCTACACGGGCTCGGTCAGCAAGTCCCTCGCGCCGGGACTGCGGCTGGGCTGGCTGCTGGTGCCCGAGTCCTGGGCGGAGGAGATCGTCGAACGCAAGCGCACCCTGGACCTCGGCCACCCGACCCTGGACCAGGCGCTCTTCGCCCGGTTCCTGGAACGCGGCGACTACGACCGCCAGTTGCGACGCTGCCAGCGCGCCTACCGCGAGCGCCGTGACGCCCTGACCGCCGCCCTCGACGAGCACTTCCCCGGCTCCCGGGTCTCGGGCATCGCCGCGGGCCTGCACGTGATCGCCACGCTGCCGGAGCGCTACGGCCCCGAGGACCGCTTCCTCGCCCGCGTGGCAGCGGCCGGGGTGGCCTTGCATCCCCTGTCGGCCTACGCGCACCCGAGTCCGGCGCGGGAGGAGCCCGACGGGCCGAAGCGGGTGCGGCTCGTGCTGGGCTACGCCCACGTCCCGCCGGCCCGGATCCACGAGGGCATACGCCTGATGGCGGAGGCGGCCACGAGGTGATCCCCGGCGCGGCTCACGGGTTCCCGCCGGTTCCCCTCCTCCCGGGGTCAGTTGTTCACTTGGGGTTCGTGTGTGCGCCGCGGCGTGCCAGTAGGTGTGGCCGTGCACACTGGCCGGATCCCGTCCCTGGAGGCGCATCCATGTCACACCGTCCGTTCCCCGCGCGCCGCAGCGTCCTGCGGGGCTCCCTCGCCGCGTCGGCGGCCCTCACCCTGCCCACCGCTCTCGGCGCGGCCCCCGCCTTCGCACGGTCGGGGCGTCCCCAGGCGGGGTGGGGTGTGCAGGCGGGAGACGTGACCCGCGACTCCGGGCTGGTGTGGGTGCGGTCCGACCGGCCCGCCCGGATGATCGTCGAGACGTCGGCGACCGAGTCGTTCCGCAACCCGCGCAGATGGCACGGCCCGCTGCTGGGCCCGGGCACCGACTTCACCGGCACGACCCGGCTGCACGGCCTGCCGTCCGGCGAGCAGATCCACTACCGGGTGCGGCTCGCCGACCCGGACGACCCGCGCCGCACCGGCGAACCGGTCACCGGCACCTTCCGCACGGCGTCCGACAAGCGGCGTGACGGCGTGCGGTTCGTCTGGTCAGGCGACCTGGCCGGCCAGGGCTGGGGCATCAACCCGGAGCTCGGCGGCTACCGGATCTACGACGCGATGGCCGCCCTGGACCCGGACTTCTTCCTCTGCAGCGGTGACAACATCTACGCCGACGGCCCCCTCACCGAGACCGTGGCCCTGCCCGGCGGGCGCACCTGGCGGAACATCACCACCGAGGAGAAGGCGAAGGTCGCCGAGACCCTGACGGAGTTCCGCGGCAACTTCCGCTACAACCTGCTGGACGAGAACCTGCGGGCCTTCAACGCCCAGGTCCCCTCCATCATCCAGTGGGACGACCACGAGGTGACCAACAACTGGCACCCGGGCGAGATCCTCGGCGACACCCGGTACACCGAGAAGAACGTCGACGTGCTCGCCGCCCGCGCCCGCCGCGCCTTCTCGGAGTACTTCCCGATCTCCACGCTGCGCCGCCCCGACGGCCGCGTCTACCGCGTGCAGCACCACGGCCCGCTGCTGGACGTCTTCGTGCTCGACATGCGCACCTACCGCAACGCCAACTCGCCGGACGACCAGCCCATCGACCCGCAGGGCATCCTCGGCCGCGAGCAACTGGAGTGGCTCAAGCGCGAGCTGTCCCGCTCCCGCGCGGTGTGGAAGGTCATCGCCTCCGACATGCCGATCGGCCTGGTCGTCCCGGACACCGGCGACGGCAAGCCCAACATCGAGGCCGTCGCCCAGGGCGACCCGGGTGCGCCGCTGGGCCGTGAGCTCCAGATCGCCGAGCTGCTGCGTTTCGTGAAGCACCGCCGGATCACCGGAACGGTGTGGCTCACGGCCGACGTCCACTACACCTCGGCACAGCACTACCAGCCGTCGCGGGCCGCGTTCACCGACTTCGAGCCGTTCTTGGAGTTCGTGTCGGGCCCGCTCAACGCCGGTGCGTTTCCCGCGAACACGCTCGACGGCACCTTCGGTCCCGACCGTGTGTTCCTGAAGGCGCCGACGACCGCCAACGTCTCCCCCGCCGACGGCTACCAGTTCTTCGGCGAGGTCGACATCGACGGCGGCAGCGGCGAGCTGACGGTACGTCTGCGCGAGCAGGACGGCACCGTGCTGTTCACGAAGACGCTCCAGCCGGGACTGGTCGGCCAGTAGTCCGCAGCGCAACGTTTGAAGCGTCGATAAAGGGGGCACACTGCCTCCTTTACCCGCCGGTCACAAAGCGTTCGCGATCACGCAACACCATTCCGTCACAGTGGGTGCATGACACGAAAAGTGACTGAAGTGACCGACCTGAAGAACGACTGCCGCTCCGCCACCTCCTGGCAGCGGGTCACGGCGGCCTTCCACACCTGGCGAACACGACGCCACGAACACGCGCCGCCGTCGGGCGATACCGGGTCCCCGGCACCGGAGCCGGCGCCGGGGACAAACACGCTGTGGCGGATGCGGACCACGGTGAAGGACGAGCCGGGATCGCTGGCGGCCCTGTGCACGGCCCTCGCCGGGCAGCGGGTGGACATCCTCAGCCTCCAGACGCATCCGCTGGCCGAGGGCACGGTGGACGAGTTCCTGCTGCGCGCCCCGGGCGAGTTGCCGGCCTCCGGGATCGCCACGGCGGTCCGGACGGCCGGCGGCACCGACACCTGGATCGAGCGGGCCGACGCCCACGACCTGGTGGACGCGCCGACCCGGATCCTCGGACTCGCCGCCCGGACCGCCCTGGACGCCGCGGAACTGCCCCTGGCGCTGCGCCAGTTGCTGGGCCGGTGCACGATCCGTTCCCAGCCCGCACCGGCCGGCGGCGGCCGGGCCTCCGACGGTGTCCCGGTGGAGGGAGCCTTCGACGACACGGTGATGCGCCTGCGCGTCCCGGAGGGTGGCGTGATCACCGTGGAGCGGCCGTATCTGCCCTTCACACCGACCGAGTTCGCCCGGGCCAGGGCCCTGGTCGAACTGGACGCCCGGCTCGGGCCGCGCGTCCCGCACGGCCGGGACGTGCTCACGCTGGCCGAGGGCAGCGACATCACCGTGCGCCGCGCCGACACGCGTGATCTGGAGGCGGCCAAAGCGATGCACGAGCGGTGCTCGGACCGCACGCTGCGGCTGCGCTACCACGGGCCGGTCGATGACGCCGACCGCTATCTCAACCACCTGCTCAGTCCGCGCTTCGGCCGGACCCTCGCCGTGCAGACGGCCTCCGGGCGGCTCGTCGGGCTCGGGCATCTGCTGTGGGACGGGGACGAGACGGAGGTCGCGGTGATCGTCGAGGACGCGTGGCAGCGGCGGGGTGTCGGCGGGGAGTTGCTGGGGCGGCTCGTCGCGATGGCCGCGGAAGGCGGTTGCAGGAGTGTGTATGCCGTGACGCAGGCGTCCAACACGGGGATGGTTGCGGCGATGCGGGGGCTGGGCCTCCCCCTCGACTATCAGGTCGAGGAGGGGACCCTGGTCATCACCGCGCGGCTGGGTGAGTCTGTTTCGACGGGTGCCGGTGAGTTGGGGAGCGCCTCAGCGCCGTAGGGGCAGTTGTGCGTCGGCGGGCGCGGGAGCGTTGTGGTTGTTCGCGCAGTTCCCCGCGCCCCTGAAGCTCAGCGCCTGGTCGAGATCTGACCACAGGTCGTCTACGTCCTCCAAGCCCACCGACATGCGCAGCAGGCGGTCGCTCACTCCGGCACCCCTGCGGTCGTCCGCGTCCACGATGCGGTGGCTGATGGAGGCCGGGTGCTGGATGAGGGTGTCCACGCTGCCGAGGCTCACCGCCGGGGTGATGAGGCGGACGCCGGCGATGACCTCGTGGGGGTCGCCGTGTATCTCGAAGGAGACCATCGCGCCGCCGATGCGCGGGTAGTGCACGCGGGTTACCCGCGGGTCGGCGGCGAGGCGGTGGGCGAGTTCGGCGGCGTTGGCCGAAGCGGCCCGTACCCGGACGGGGAGGGTGGACAGGCCGCGCAGCAGCAGATAGCCGGCCAGGGGGTGCAGGACGCCGCCCGTGGCGAAGCGGACCTGTCGCAGCCGGCCCGCGAACTCCTCGTCGCAGGCGACCACGCCCGCCAGGACGTCCCCGTGGCCGCCGAGGTACTTGGTGGCGCTGTGCAGCACCAGCCGTGCGCCCTGTTCGGCAGGGCGCTGGAGCACCGGCGTGGCGAAGGTGTTGTCCACGAGCAGCGGCACCGAGCCACAGGCGTGTGCGACGGCGCGGAGGTCGACCTCGGCGAGGGTGGGGTTGGCCGGGGACTCCACGATGACCAGGCCGGTGTCCGGACGCAGTGCGTCGGCGATTCCGGCGGGGTCGGTCCACGTCACCTCCGAGCCCAGCAGCCCGGCGGTCAGCAGATGGTCGCTGCAGCCGTAGAGAGGGCGTACGGCAACCACGTGCCGCAGCCCCATGGAGGCACGGACCAGCAGGACGGCGCTCAGGGCGGCCATGCCGCTGGCGAACGCGACCGCCGCCTCGGTGCCCTCCAGGCGGGCCAGCGCGGTCTCGAAACGGGCGACGGTCGGGTTGCCCAGCCGCCCGTAGACGGGCGGGCCGTCCGGGTCCACGCCGGTGGCGGCGAACGCGTCGATCCGGGCCGCCTCGCCCCGGCTGTCGTACGACGGGTAGGTGGTGGACAGGTCGATCGGCGGGGCGTGCAGACCCTGCCGGGCGAGGTCGTCCCGCCCGGCGTGGACGGCCTCGGTGGCGAGTGCTCTCGGTGCGGTGCGTACGTCGTCGTGGGCGCCCATGCTCGCTGTGTCCATGACGGAAGGGTGAACAGCGGCCGGGCTCATGGGCGGGAACCCCGTGTTATGTTCGGCCGATGGCCGAATCTGTCGTACTGGACCCGGTGGATCTCCACCTGCTGCGGCTGCTGCAGAACGACGCCCGGGCAACGTACCGGGACCTCGCCGCGCAGGTCGGGGTGGCGCCGTCGACCTGTCTGGACCGGGTGACCCGGCTGCGCCGCTCGGGCGTCATCCTCGGGCACCGGCTGGAGCTGGACCCGGCGAAGCTGGGGCGTGGGCTGGAGGCGCTGCTGTCGGTGCAGGTCAGGCCGCACCGGCGGGAACTGGTGGGGCCGTTCGTGGAGCGGATCCGCGCCCTGCCGGAGTCGCGGACGGTCTTCCACCTGACCGGACCGGACGACTACCTCGTCCATGTCGCGGTCGCCGACATGACCGACCTTCAGCGGCTCGTGCTGGACGAGTTCACCTCGCGTCGGGAGGTGGCGCGGGTGGAGACCCGGCTGATCTTCCAGCAGTGGGAGTGCGGGCCGCTGCTGCCGCCTTCGCCCTCGGCTCAATCCGGATGACGTGCGCTGCCGCGCGTACGAGGATGGGCGGCATGTCTGAGATCAAGAGCCCGCTGCCCCGTGAGGTCGCCGACGCCTATGTCGACGAGCTCGTCGCCCTCGACCCGATCACCGGTACGTTCCTCGGCGTCAAGGAGAGTTCGAGCAGGCTGCCCGACACCTCTCCCGCGGGCCAGGAGGCGTTCGCCGAGCTGGCGCGCCGGACGCTGGCCCGGCTGGACGAGGCGGAGCGGCGGCCCGGCGCGGACAGTGACATCGAGCGCCGCTGCGGGCGGCTGCTGCGTGAGCGGCTCAACGCCGAACTCGGCGTGCACGAGGCCGAGGAGAGCCTGCGGTCCGTCAGCAACCTGAGCTCCATCGCCCATGCGGTGCGGCAGGTGTTCACCGTGACGCCGGCGCAGTCGGAGGAGGACTGGGCGGCGATCGCCGAGCGGCTGCGCGCGGTCCCGGCCGCGCTGGAGGGTTACCGGCAGTCCCTGGCGCTCGGCCTGGAGCGGAAGCTGTACGGCGGGCCGCGTGCCACGGCCACGTTCGTGGAGCAGCTCGGCGAGTGGGCGGACGCCGGCGGCGAGGGCCGCGGCTGGTTCGAGACCTTCGCGGCCGCCGGCCCCGAGGCGCTGCGGTCCGAGCTGGACACGGCGGCCCGCTCGGCCACCGAGGCGGTTCTGCGGCTGCGCGACTGGATGCGGGACGTGTACGCACCGGCGGTCGAGGGCGCCCCGGACGTGGTGGGCCGGGAGCGGTACGCGCGCTGGGTGCGCTACTACAACGGCACGGACCTCGATCTGGACGAGGCGTACGCGTACGGCTGGTCCGAGTACCACCGCCTCCTCGGTGAGATGAAGGCGGAGGCCGAGAAGATCCTGCCGGGTGCCGCCACGCCGTGGGTGGCGCTGGCGCACCTGGACGAGCACGGCACGCACATCGAGGGCGTCGACGAGGTGCGCGACTGGTTGCAGTCCCTGATGGACGAGGCGATCGACGCGCTCGACGGCACCCACTTCGACCTGGCCGAGCGGGTGCGCCGGGTGGAGTCGCGCATCGCCCCTCCGGGCAGCGCCGCGGCCCCCTACTACACGCCGCCGTCGGACGACTTCACGCGCCCGGGCTGCACCTGGCTGCCGACGATGGGCGAGACGAGCTTCCCCGTCTACGACCTGGTGTCGACCTGGTACCACGAGGGCGTGCCCGGCCACCACCTCCAGCTGGCCCAGTGGAAGCACGTGGCGGAGAACCTCTCCCGCTACCAGGCGAGTGTCGGCATGGTGAGCGCCAACGCCGAGGGCTGGGCCCTGTACGCCGAGCGCTTGATGGACGAACTGGGCTTCCTGACGGACCCGGAGCGCCGGCTCGGTTACCTGGACGCGCAGATGATGCGTGCCGTGCGCGTCATCATCGACATCGGCATGCACCTGGAGCTGACGATCCCGGACGACTCGCCCTTCCACCCGGGCGAGCGCTGGACGCCCGGGCTGGCGCAGGAGTTCTTCGGCTCGCACAGCAGCCGCCCCGCGGACTTCGTGGAGAGCGAGCTGACCCGCTACCTGTCCATGCCGGGCCAGGCCATCGGCTACAAGCTCGGCGAGCGGGCCTGGCTCCTGGGCCGCGAGAAGGCCCGCGCCCGGCGCGGTGACGCCTTCGACCCGAAGGCCTGGCACATGGCGGCGCTGTCGCAGGGCTCGCTGGGCCTGGACGACCTGGTCGACGAACTGTCCCAGCTCTAGAGGAAGTCGGTCTCCAAGGAAAGTCAGTCTCCAGGGGGAAATCAGCGGCGGAAGCCGCCCTCGGAGTCGATGACCTGCCCGGTGACCCACTCCGCCTCGTCCGTGGCGAGCCATGCGATGAGGCGGGCGGGGTCGTCGGGCATGCCCCACCGCCCGGCCGGGAAGCGCTCCGCGACGGCCTCGTAGTCCTCGCCGGTCATGTAGTCCGTGTCGACGGGTCCCGGGTTGACGGTGTTCACGGTGACGGCGTGGTCGGCGAGCGCCGTCGCCAGGGAGCGGGTGACGGAGGCGAGGGCACCCTTCTGGAGGGCGTAGGCGAGCTCCCAGGGCATGCCGCCCGCAATGTCCTGGCCGGAGGTCATCATCATCACGCGTCCGCCCGGGCTGCGCGGCGGCAGTGCGGACCGCAGCCGCGCATAGGCCTGGATCAGCAGGATGACGGAGCGGGTGTCGACCGCCCAGTGCCGGTCGAGCATCGCCGTGTCGATCTCGTCCAGGGAGCCGTCGAACCCGCTCTGCGCGTGGTTGGCGACGAGGATGTCGAGCCGCCCGCCGAGCGCCTCGGCGGCCCTGCCGACGAGTTCACCGGCCACAGCGGGATCGCCCAGATCCCCGGGCCCGGCGACGACCACGCCCTCGGGATCCCCGAGCGCCCCACGCACGGACGCGACAACATCCTCGGGACGATCGGCACCCCAGGGCTGGCCGGCATCGTGCGGCACATGGTGATGCAGATAGACACTGGCGCCATAGGCGGCAAGCCGCCGGGCCACGGCATGCCCGATCCCCCCACGCCGGCTGGCCCCGGTCACCAGGGCAGTACGCCCCCGCAGGGGCAGGGGATCACGGCGCAGTTCTTCGGGACTGGGCTGAGGAAGTCGAGGCATACGATCATCGTGGCCGGGCCTGATGAAGGACGCACGCGAATATCGCCCCTTTGGACGGGCGATGGCGATGAGGGCGAGGATTCACGCCGCAGCCCCGGGATACGCTGCTCCCCTCCACCCTGACTGGAGGTCATCCTGGTGTTCACCGCACGGGTACTTGCCGGTGCTCCGCTGGCCCTGGTGATTCTCGCCCTGTCCGGCTGCTCTTCCCACTGGGGCTGTACCGACACGACTGCGGAGCGCGGTGAGGCCGGTGTCAGGGTGCAGGTCGAGGACACGTCTGGGCGGCCTCTCGGCGTCAGCGCCGAGGTCATTGACTGGCGCCTTGAGCCCCACCCGCAGGTGCCCTCCGACGGTGACCGGGTCCACTTCCACTACCGCTTCGACGGCGCCGAAGAGACATCCGGCCCTGCAGTGGACGTCTGCGCGGTCGACAAGGAGCGCGTGGCGTTGGGGTGTCGGACCGTCCATTCGTCCGAGGCGTTCGGGCCGGACGGCGACTTCACGGGCGACGACTGGCTCGCCGTCGAGCGCCCTGAGCAGGTTGCCGGAGTGCTGTTGATTCCCGATGACCAGTCCTACAACGGACGAAACTGCGAGCAGGACATGAAGGACGGTGGCGGGCCGCATCCTCCGGAGCCGGCCGGCAGGGGGGACCAGCTGTAAGCCGTCATTCAGTTGGTGAGCCGGCGGTGGCATACGCGGGGCCGTACGTCGTTCGGTCTTGGGAAGTTCCCCCCACAGGGCGCCGCCGCGCTCCCAGTGGTCGCGCACCATGTGCGCGCAGGTGAGGACGCGGTCTTGACGGCGGCCACGGCAGCCGCCTGAACCGCCAACACCCCCACGGTCACCTAGGCGCAAGCAACCGCAACTGAACCAAGCCCAACCACGTTTCAGCCCCCGGCTGCACCCGAGCCGCCCGAACTGAGTAGCGCCCCGCCTGCAGGCCCACCCGAACCCGCTCACTCCCCGAAGACACCGCGCCGGGCCACGCCGCGTCGAAAAGAACCACAGCCCCGGGCACCTCCCAGAGAACCTCCGGCTCCCACTCCGCCGCGTCGACCGCCACCGGCACACTCGCCAGCAACTCGTCCTCGGAATTCCCCGCGCACCACCGGACGAACATCCCCTGGTCGGGCAGATACGCCGTCGAGGCGGGCTCGTCACCCAGAACCAGCGCCGTGCAGTCGCCGACCGGCAGGAGCCCGACGTGCCCGTCCACCTCACAGGCCCGGTCGTAGTCCGACGCCGTCTCCTCGCCGTCGGCACCCGCCCAGAACGGCAGAACCGTCTCCGGCACCGCTATCAGCGGCCCGCCGCCCGATTCCACCCATTCCACGACGCCCGGCTCCGCGTATCGCACCATGGCGCAAGAACCTACAGGGTCAACTCCCGCCAAGGTTTCGGGGGTCGGCGGGCCCGGCCTCAGCCCACGCCGCGCTGCCGCAGCACCGAGCCCGACCTGCCCTTGACGACCTCCAGTTGCGCGTGGATCCGCCGCCGCAGGTCGGGCACGTGGCTGACGATGCCGACGCTGCGGTCGCGTTCGCGCAGGGAGTCGAGGACGTCGAGGACCTCGTCGAGGGTCTGGTCGTCGAGGCTGCCGAAGCCCTCGTCGATGAAGAGGGTGTCGAGCCGCACCCCGCCCGCCTCGTCCGTGACGACGTCCGCGAGGCCGAGGGCGAGGGCGAGCGAGGCGAAGAAGGTCTCGCCGCCCGACAGTGTCGCCGTGTCCCGTTCGCGGCCGGTCCATGCGTCGACGACGTGCAGTCCGAGCCCGCTGCGGCCGCGTCCGGTGCGGTCGTCGGAGTGGACCAAGGTGTAGCGGCCGGACGACATGCGCCGCAGCCGTACGGTCGCCGCGGCGGCGACCTGTTCCAGGCGGGCCGCGAGCACGTACGACTCCAGACGCATCCGGCGTTCGTTGTCGGCCGAGGTGCCTGCGGTGAGGCCGGCCATGCGGGCGACCCGGTCGTACTCCTCGCGCAGCGGCGCCAGCCGGCGGACGGAGGCGGTCGCCCGGGCGGAGAGCCGGTCGAGTTCGGCGCAGCGCCGGGCGGCGGCGTCGTGCGCGGAGGCGGCCTCGCGCAGCCGGCGGGCCGCGGTGTCGGCGGCGAGCTGCGCCGACGCGAGGTCGGCGGGCTGCTGCCGGGCTGCGGCCGCGGTGTCGGCCTCGGCGAGGACGGCCCGTACGGCGGCTTCCTCGTTCTGCCAGGCGTCCAGGCGGCGCTGCAGTTCGCGGTGGGCGGTGGCGTCGAGGAGGGCGGCGGCAGCCTCCCGGGGGGTGTCGAAGCCGGCGCGGAAGGCGGCGTCGGCGAGCCGGGCGTCGGCGTCCTTGAGCCGCTGGGCGGTGTCCTCGGCGGCGCGGGCGGCGTCGGCGGCGTCCGTGAGCAGCGCGGTCCGGCGCTCCAGTTGCGCGGCCCGGGCGGCGACGCTGTCCAGGGCGCCCTTCGCCCGGTCCAGTTCCTCCTCCAGGGCGGCTCGTTCGCTCTCCAGGCGCTCCCGGTGGCCGACCCGGGCGGCGCTGCGCACGGCGGCCTCCTGCCGGGCGGCGACGCGCCGCTCGTGTTCGTGCCCGGCCTGCCGCAGCCGCTCCTGCGCGGCGTGCAGCTCGGCGGCGCCCCGGCGGGCCTGCGCGTACTGCTCTTCCAACTCCTCGGCTTCACGGGCGAGTTGTTCGGTGGGGGTACCACCGGCTTCGGCGGTGGCGGCGGCCAGGGCCTCTCGTACGACGCCGAGGTTCCGCTCGGCCTCGGCGCGCTGTTCGTCGGCGCGCTGGTAGGCGGCGAGGGCCTGCTCCTCGGCCTCGCGGTCGACGTGCCCGGCGACCTTGCGGGCGGGGGCGGGGTGTTCGGTGGCGCCGCAGACGGCGCATGGCTCGCCGTCGGTGAGGTGCGCGGCCAGTTCGGCGGCGATGCCGTTGAGGCGCTGTTCCTTGAGGTCGAGCCAGTGCTGCCGGGCGCCCTGCGCCTCCTCCTGCGCGGTGCGGACCTGCTCGACGGCCTGGTTGGTGTCCGCGGCGAGCTGGTCGCGCAGGCGGGCCGCCTTCAGTCGCTGCCGCGCGGGCTCCCGGCGCACGGCGAGCTGTTCGGCGAGGGAGGCGGCCTGCTGTGCGGAGTCGACACGGGCCTGGAGGGCGGTGCGGGTCTCCTCCCAGCCGTCGAGCCAGGCGTCCGCTTCCTGAAGGACGTCGGCGTCGGCGCGTTCCTGGCGGTCCAGGCCGGTGCGTTCGTCGAGGAGTTCGGCCAGCCGCCGTTCGGCGCGGCGGGCCGAGTCCAGGCCGCCCAGTTCCTCGGCGGCCCGGCGGGCGGCGGCCGCGAGTCCGGCCGCGCCCGCGTCGGCGTAGCTCTCGGGCAGCAGGGCACGCGCGCGTGCCTCGGCGTCGGCCGCCCGCCGGTGTTCGGCCTCGGCGGTCTCCCGCAGGTCGAGTGCGGGCGCGACCGCCTCGGCCTTGCGGGCGCGCTCCATGAGCGCCTGCGCTTCCCGGTACGCCCCGGCTCCCTCCTCCAGGCGCGCCGCCCGCTCCCGCGCCTCCGTGAACCGCCGCTGGAGCCGGGCCAGTTCGCGTACGTCGTCGAGGGCGCGGCCGGCGGCCGCCTGCGCGGACTCGGCGGCGGCGAGCGTGCCCTCGGCGACGGTGAGCTGTTCGCGGGCGGTGCTGCGGGCGACGGCGGCGGCGCCCAGCACGGCCTCGGCGAGTCCCGGTTCGCCGGGGGCCAGGTCCGGCAGGCGCATGGCGTCGCCCGCGGCCTGCTGCATGCGGTGGGCGTCGGCCAGCAGCGCGGCGTCCCCGTCCCGGACCTGGGCCTCGGTGGCGCGGCGGCGCTCGGCGAGGCGTTTTTCGACGTCGGCGAAGCGGCGGGTGTCGAACAGGCGGCCCAGCAGTTTGCCGCGGGCCTCGGCGTCGGCGCGCAGGAACCGCGCGAAGTCGCCCTGCGGCAACAGCACGACCTGGCAGAACTGCTCCCGGCTCATGCCGAGCAGCTGGGTGATCTCCTCGCCGATCTCCTGGTGGGAGCGGCTGAGGTCCTTCCAGGTCCCGGCCGTGGTGTCGTACTCGCGGAGCCAGGTCTGGGCCTTGTCCAGGGTGGTGCCGGTGCCGCGTTTCTTGGGGCGTTCCCAGGGCGGCTGCCGGGTGATCTCCAGGCGGCGTCCGGCCACGGTGAGGTCGAGGGTGACCTCCGTGCGGGTCGCCGGCGCGGCGTGGTCGCTGCGCAGGGCCGTGCCCTGTGCGCCGCCCTGCCGGGCGCCGGGCACCGAGCCGTACAGGGCGTAGCACACGGCGTCCAGGACAGAGGTCTTGCCCGCGCCGGTGGGGCCGTGCAGCAGGAACAGCCCGGCCGCCGACAGCTCGTCGAAGTCGACGGTCTGGGTGCCTCCGAAGGGTCCGAAGGCGGTGATCGTCAGCCGGTGGAGCCTCACCGGGCGACCTCCCGTACGGTCTCGTCGGCCCGCACCGCGTCGAACGCGTCCCGCAGTACGTCCTGTTCGTGGGCGTCGGGTCCGGCGCCGCGCACGTGGGCGACGAAGTCCTCCGCGATCTGCTGGTCGCTGCGGCCGGCCAGGCGCCGGGCGTACGACACCTCGTGGTCGTCCTCGGCCCGGTCGGGGTCGAAGACGAGGCTGAGGGTGTGCGGGAAGCGCTCGGTGAGCCGGGCCATGGGGTCGGCCGGGCGGACCGGGTCGGTGAGCGTCGCCTCGACCCAGGCCTCCTCGTGCCGTGCCAGCTCCGGGTCGGCGAGCAGGTCCTCCAGCGTGCCCCGGATCCGGGCCAGGGCGCGCGGCACCGGGCAGTCGAGGCGCTCGGCGTCAACGGTTCCGTCGGCGGCCAGGTCGACGAGCCACATGCTCTTGCGGTGGGCGGCCTCCGAGAAGGAGTAGGGCAGCGGGGAGCCGGAGTAGCGGATGCGGTCGGTGAGGGTCTGGCAGCCGTGCAGATGCCCGAGCGCGACGTAGTCGACGCCGTGGAAGACACCGGCGGGCACCGCGGCCACGCCGCCGACGGTGATGTCCCGTTCGCTGTCGCTGGGTTCGCCGCCGGTGACGAAGGCGTGCGCGAGGACGACGGACCGCGTGCCGGGCGCCCGCGCGGCGAGGTCGGCGCGGACCCGGTTCATGGCGGCGGCGAGCACGGCCTCGTGCCCGGCCTTCTCCACGCCGAACTCGTCCTTCACCAGGGCCGGTTCGAGGTAGGGCAGGCCGTAGAAGGCGACGTCCCCGTGGGCGTCGGCCAGCACCACGGGGGTGCCGGCCGCCGCCGGATCGGTCCGCAGATGGATGCCGGCCCGCCCGATGAGGCCCGCGCCGACGCCCAGCCGGCGGGCCGAGTCGTGGTTGCCGGAGATCATCACCGTCGGCACGCCGAGGTCGGCGAGGCGGTGCAGGGCGTCGTCGAACAGCTCGACCGCGGCGAGCGGCGGCACGGCCCGGTCGTACACGTCCCCCGACACGACCACCGCGTCCACGGCCCGCTCGCGCACGGTCGTGACGAGGTGGCCGATGAACTCGGCCTGGGCGGCGAGCATGTTCACCCGGTGGAACGACCGGCCGAGGTGCCAGTCGGACGTGTGCAGCAGTCTCACGACGCCGCTCCGACCTGCATGACTCCCCCTGCTACCGCTCCACGACCCGCACGAGCCGGCCCGGCTCGCTGTCAGCACCCACCACGCTAACCCGTGCGGGCCCCTGGTCCCTCACGAACCTCGGGATGGACCACGCATCGGGCGTCGATTCAGAGGAAATATCCGTACTTACGTCCTGCGGGAAGTCGAGCGGGCAGGCTCAGTCCTGCCCCGTGTGACCGAGACCCTCGTGCCCCACATGGGAAACACCCCGCACGTTCAGCTCCTCCTGCACGTCGTCGAGCAGTTCGCGCAGCAACTCGGCGAGTGCCTCGCGCCGCTCCGGGCCGAGGCGTTCCACTGGCGGACTTCGCGGACGCCTTCGACCTCACCGCCTACGTCCTCGCGGCACTCGCCGTCGGCACGGCACTGCTCGCCATCCGGCTGGGCCGCGTCCCCGCGAGCGCAGAAACGGCGGGCGCGGGCGCCGAGGGCGGCCGAGGCCTCACCGGCGGGGAGAAGCCCGCAGGCGTGGGGAAGCCCGCCAGCCCGGAGGAACCCACCGGCGCGGAGTAACCCGCCGGCGTGGAGAAGCCCGCCGACGCGGAAAGGCCCCCCAGCTCGGAGGAACCCGCAGGCGTGGGGAAGCCCGCCAGCCCGGAGGAACCCACCGGTGCGGAGAAGCCCGCCAGCGTAGAGGAACCCGCAGTCACCGACACCGGCCGCTAGCCACCGTCCGCGGCAGCCGGTCCGGCACCCGCCGGGCCGGCTGCCGAGTGGCGTGCGCGAGGCCGACCGTGCGTCAGGCGTCGCCGTACGCCTCCCCGCCCGGTTCGAAGCCGGCCGTTCCGGCGGTCGCGTCGGCGAGCCACGCCCGGAAGGCCTCCACATCGGCGTCCGGGAGGGCGATCTCGATCGTGACCGCCTCCCCGTAGCGGACGTCCCGCACCTCGCGCCCCATGGTCCGCAGGTCGTTCTCCAGCTTGCCGGCCCGCTGGTGGTCGACGGTGACCGTGGCCAGCCGGAACCGGCGGCGTGTGCGCGTGCCGAGGGTGTCCAGGGCCGCGCCGACCGCCCCGCCATACGCCCGGATGAGTCCGCCCGCGCCGAGCTTGACCCCGCCGAAGTAGCGCGTGACGACGGCGACGACGTACCGCATGTCGCGGCGCAGCAGCATCTGGAGCATGGGGACGCCGGCGGTGCCGCCGGGTTCGCCGTCGTCGCTCGCCTTCTGGACGGAGGCGTCGGCGCCGATGACGTAGGCCCAGCAGTTGTGGGACGCGTCGGCGTGCTCCTTGCGGACCGTGGCGATGAAGTCCTGCGCCTCCTGTTCGGTGGCCGCCGGGGCGAGGGCGCACAGGAAGCGGGAGCGGTTGACCTCGGTCTCGTGCACGCCGGCGCGGGCGACCGTGCGGTATTCGTCCTGCATCCGGCCACCCTATGCGCGGTCCCGGGGACGGGCCGGACCGGCCCGTGGCTACTTCTTCTCGCCCCGCGGCACGGTCATGGAGGTGAGCAGCGCGGTGCCCGGGGTGAGGGTCCGCCAGCACGTGCCGTACCAGGACAGGACGGCGACGGCCGACGTCGGGAACTTGGTGCGGACCCGCTCCAGCGTGTCGTCGAGGCCGTCACCGGCGAGCGCCAGGACGAGTTCCTCCAGGCCCGGGTTGTGCCCGATCAGCAGCAGTGTCTCCACCTCGGCGGACACCTCGTGCACGACGGCCAGCAGACCGGCGGGACTCGCGGCGTACAGGCGCCGGTCGAACCGGACCGGCGGGGGCGTGCCCCACTCGGCGGCGGCCAGTTCCCAGGTCCGGCGGGCGCGTACGGCGGTGGAGCACAGCGCGAGGTCGGGCAGGCAGTCGGCCTCGGCCAGGGCCCGCCCGGCCGCCGGGGCGTCGCGGCGGCCGCGCGGGGCCAGCGGGCGCTCGTGGTCGGCGACGTCAAGAGGCCAGGCGGACTTGGCGTGCCGCAACACGACCAGGCGGCGCAGCGGGCCGGCTCCGGCACGCTCCATCACGACGGGGCTCCCAGGTCGCGGGTGAGTTCGAGGCCGAGGAGCCGGTCGGCGTAGGCGTACGTCTCGAACCGGGCGCCGTCCGGCAGGTCCGGCTCGTTCTCCACGTCCCGCAGCACGTCCAGCACCCGGGGCACGTCCAGATCGTCGTCCCAGGCGTCGCGCAACCGCCCGCGCACGTCGTCGGGCACGGGCCGGGAGGGCCGCCGGGCCCAACGGGCGACCGCACCGCGCCACCGGACGAGGGTGGCCTCGGCCTCGCGGAGGACGTCGGCCCCCAGCCGGACGGGGGCGTTGTGGTGCCGGGTGAACAG
Source organism: Streptomyces sp. NPDC050416 (assembly GCF_044458845.1). Lineage (NCBI taxonomy): Bacteria > Bacillati > Actinomycetota > Actinomycetes > Kitasatosporales > Streptomycetaceae > Streptomyces > Streptomyces sp. NPDC050416. The sequence goes on along the minus strand of NZ_JBITII010000011.1, from coordinate 90,743 downwards.
GGCGAGGCGCAGGACGGTGGGTTCGACACCGCCCAGTGGTCCTGGTCCCACCGACCGGCCGCTCGACGGGTCCGAGTCCGCCGACTCCGCCGGCTCACCGGCCGGCGGGCCCGACGTCACCGACTCGCGCATCGCCGACTCGCTCAGCGGCAGGTCCGATCCCACCGACGCGCCGACCGACGTGGCCGGTCCGGTCGTCTCGACAGGCGCGACAGCGATCCGCACCCCGTCAGGGGCCGCCCCGCCGTCGGCGGCGACATGGACGACCTGGGCCTCGCCGAGTCCGGCGCTGACGTCGGGGCTGTCCTCGAAGGGGCGGATGCCGAGGGCCGTGGCGTCCGCGCGCAGCTCGGCCCGGCGGCGCCCACCGGTCAGCAGGGCCCACACCGGTGTGCCGCCGAGCTCCAGCGCCCGCACGAGCAGGTCCGCCACGAGCAGCACCCGCAGATCGGTCAGATCGGAGCCGGGCGCGTGCACTTCGACACGGGTCAGGCCCCGGCGGGCCGGGGCGGCTTCGACCGGCTCGCCGGTCCGGGCGTCGATGATGCGCAGCACGAGGCGAGCGTAGGCCGGGTGGGCGGGCCCACGCAGGCATGTGCGGCTTTTTCCGGCCACCGTGGCGGGAACACCCCACCAATGGCGCGCCGGACGGACCAGGTCACCGAGGCGGGAATCGCCCCACGACCGGCGCGCCGGTCCGTCGGACACGCTGCCCGAAACCGCCCACCAACGAAAGGCCCGCCGGACCAGGCCACCGGCGAGGCACCCACCGAACCCGACCACCACACCGGAAGCCGCCCACCCACAACCCACCCGCCAGGCCAGGCCACCACGGCGCAAGCCACCCCCACCGACGACCCACCCACCGAACCCGACCACCACGCCCAGAAGCGCCCGGCCGATGACACCCCGGCCGGTCGGGCCACCGTGACGCGAACGCCCCGCCCACAACGCACCGGCCGCGCACCGCCCAGCCGTCCGCCGCCCGGCCGTCCGTCACCCGAACCGCTCGAACCGTCCGCCGCCCAGCCGTCCGCCGCCCAACCGCCCGTCACCCGGACCGCTCGAACCACCGTGGCGTGATTCGTCCACTCAGTCCGCCTACCGCCCAGCCCGACCGGCCCCTCAGCCCACCGTTCCCAGGAACCGCACATGCGGCCGCTGCTCGGGGCCGTCACGGGTGACGGCGGCCTTTACGCCGTACACCTCGGCGATGAGTTCCTCGGTCAGGACATCGCCGGGAGGGCCACCCGCCACGACCCGCCCGGCGCTCAGGACGACGACCTCGTCGCAGTACATCGCCGCGAGGTTGAGGTCGTGCAGGGCGACGACGGTGGTGACCGGGAGGCCGGTGACCAGGGCGAGCAGGTCGAGCTGGTGGTGGATGTCGAGGTGGTTCGTCGGCTCGTCCAGGAGGAGTTCGCGGGGTTCCTGGGCGAGCGCGCGGGCGATCTGCACCCGCTGGCGTTCGCCGCCCGAGAGGGTGTGCCAGGGCTGGTCGGCGCGGTCGGCGAGGCCGGCGTGCTCCAGGGCCTCGCGCACGGCCCGTTCGTCGTCCACCGAGCCGGGCGTCCAGGCACGGCGGTGCGGCACGCGGCCCAGCCGTACGACGTCCACCACCGTCAACTCGACCTGTGTGTCGGCCTGCTGCTCGACCACGGCGATGCGGCGGGCGACGGTGCGGCGGGGCAGGTCGCCCAGCGGCGTGCCGTCGAGGGTGACGACTCCGGCGGTCGGCGTGAGCAGCCCCGCCAGCAGCCGCAGCAGCGTGGACTTGCCGGAGCCGTTCGGGCCGAGGACTCCGACGGTGGAGCCGGTCTCGGGCGCGAGGACGACACCGTCGAGGAGGAGACGCCCGTCGGCACGGCGACCGACCCGGTCGGCCCGCAGCCCGGCACCGCTCTTCGCCGCGCCCGCCCCGCTCACCGCACCCTCCGCGTCCGGTACAGCACCACCACGAACGCCGGCACCCCGATCAGCGACGTCACGACTCCCACCGGCACCTCCTGAGGATCCAGCACCGTACGGGCGAGCGTGTCCACCCACACCAGGAACACCGCTCCGGCGAGGGCCGTGACCGGAAGCAGCCGGGCGTGCCCGGGACCGGCCAGGGCCCGCGCGGCGTGCGGCAGGACCAGTCCGACGAAGCCGATCGCCCCGGCCGAGCTGACCAGCGCGGCCGTGAGCAGGGCCGTGACGCACAGCAGCACCAGGCGGGTGCGGGCCACGGACACCCCGAGCGCTGCCGCCGCGTCCTGCCCGAAGGCGAAGGCGTCGAGGGTACGGGCGTACGACAGGCACACCACCAACGCCACGGCCAGGACGGCCAGGCACAGCCACACGTCGGTCCAGCCCGCCCCGCCGAGCGAGCCGAGGAGCCAGAACAGCACGCCCCGGGTCGTCTCGGCGTCGGCGGCCGTCATCACGACGAACGAGGTGAGCGCGGAGAAGAGCTGCATGGCGGCGACGCCCGCGAGGACGACCCGGTCGGTGGTGCCGCCGAGGGTGTGGCTGAGCAGCAGCACCAGCGCGAAGGACACCAGGGCGCCGAGGAAAGCTCCCGCGGGCACCGAGACGGCGCCGCCGCCCACGCCCAGGACGACGACCACGACCGCGCCGGTGGAGGCGCCGGAGGACACCCCGAGCACGAACGGGTCGGCGAGCGGGTTGCGCAGCAGCGACTGCATCACCGCCCCGCAGACGGCCAGTCCGGCCCCGCACACGGCCGCGAGCAGGGTGCGCGGCAGCCGCAGCTGCCAGACGATGCCGTCGCGGATCGGCGTCAGGTCCGAGCTGCCGAGCCCGAGGTGGGCCGCGACGGCGGACCAGACGTCCGCGATCCGGATGTCGGCCGGGCCGACGGTGATGGCCAGGGCAAGGGAGGCGGCCAGCAGCAGGACCCCCGCGGCACCGAACCCGAGCCCGCGGACGGTCACTTCACGAGCCCGAAGTCGCGCAGTTTGGCGGCGACCTGTTCCACGCCCTCGACCGTGCGGATGGTCGGGTTCATGGCCTGCCCGCTGAGCAGCACGTACCGCTTGTGCCTGACCGCGTCCATGTTCCTGGTGACCGGGTTGGACTCCAGGAAGGCGATCTTCTTCGCGGCCGACTCGGCGGTCTGCGACGTGCGGGTGAGGTCGCCGATGACGAGGACGTCGGGGTCGCGTTCGGCGACCGTCTCCCAGTTGATCTGGGGCCACTCCTCGTGCGTGTCGTCGAAGACGTTCTTCACGCCGAGGGCCCGGGTGATGATGCCGGGCGCTCCGCAACAGCCCGCCATGTAGGGCGACTCGGAGTTGGCGAACCAGTACAGGAGCGTGACGTCGGAGGCGTGGACGTCCCGCGTGGCCTTCGCCATGCGCCGCTGGAGGGAGGCCACGAGCTTGTCGCCCCGTTCCGGCACCCCGAACACGGTGGCCAGGTCGCGCACTTCGCCGTAGACGGTGTCGATGCCCAGCGCCTTGTCGCGCGCGCCGTCCCCGTCGCCGGAGTTGTCCTTGCCGGCGCAGTCCGACGGGGAGACGTACGTGGGTACGCCGAGCTTCTCGAACTGCTCGCGGGTGGCGACGCCGCCCCGGCCGAGGGTGGAGACGAAGGACGCCGCGACGAAGTCGGGGCCGGTGTCCAGGACCCGTTCGAAGGACGGGTTGTCGTCGGCGATGCGCGGCACCTTCGCGTTGGCCTTCGCCAGCCCCTTCATCACGGGGTCGGTCCAGGTGGCGGTACCCGCGAGACGGTCGGCGAGGCCGAGCGAGAGCAGGATCTCGGTGGTGCCCTGGTTGAGGGAGACGGCGTGCTTCGGCGGGGCCTCGACGCGCACCTCGTGGCCGCAGTTGTCGAGCGTGACCGCGGCTTTCGTCGTGGTGGCCGGCGGGTCGCCGCAGCCGGCCAGGAGCAGGGAGCCGGCCGCGAGCAGGACGGCGGCACGGGCGGGTGGGGCGAGGGGCACGGAAACCAGTCCTCAGTCGTCGAGGGCTCGATCGCGGAGCCCGGTCGTACGGTGCTCCCCCGCCGCGTACGGCCGCGGGGGCCGCCAGCAGGTCTTCGGACTCGGGTTCGTCCGGTGCGGAGCGCCTTCCCGGACGTCACACGCGCCGTCCAGTGGCCGAGGCCCCGCCCGTCCCCCTCACCGCTGCGCGTCAGTTCCGGATTCGCACCGGATTCCCTGACCCACGTACATGGGTTCGACTGGCCTCGGCAAGCTATCACGCAGGGCGCGGGGGAATCACCGGGCACCGTACGCCGTTGTAGGGACAACAGTTCTTCCGCGACTCTCCAGGAGGCCACCGGTGTACGGCGACGAGGCAACGGTCCGCAGGATCCTCACCGAGCTCGGCGACACCTGGGCCGTGGTGGGCCTGTCGTCGAACCAGCGGCGCGCGGCCTACGGCGTGGCCGAGGTGCTCCAGCGCTACGGCAAGCGCGTCGTGCCCGTGCATCCGAAGGCGGAGACGGTGCACGGCGAGCAGGGGTACGCCAGTCTCACGGACATCCCCTTCGACGTGGACGTCGTGGACGTGTTCGTGAACAGCGACCTCGCCGGAGCGGTGGCGGACGAGGCGGTCGCGAAGGGCGCGAAGGCGGTGTGGTTCCAGCTCGGCGTCATCGACGAGGCGGCGTACGACCGGACCCGTGCCGCGGGCCTGGAGATGGTGATGGACCGCTGCCCGGCGATCGAGATCCCACGACTTCCTCATCACCGCGTACAGAATTCCTGAAGCGCTTTCCAGGAAATGCCCGCGCCCGGTCAAGGCTGCACAACGCGCCTTCTGCCGCCGGTTGACCGATTCCTAATCTGAGGCCTCTTGCTCGCAGAACTCACCGAGTTCTTTTATGAGAGGCCCCTTGATTCATGGTGAGCGTCGACCAGGCAGCAGCGGGGGTAAAAGGGGGTCCGGGCGGACTGCGCCGGGACGTCGGACTGATCGGGCTCATGTGGGCGTCGGTCGGTTCCATCATCGGCTCCGGGTGGCTGTACGGAGCCGAGAAGGCGGTCGTGGCGGCCGGCCCCGCGGCGATCCTGTCGTGGCTGATCGGCGCGGTAGGGATCGTGCTGCTGGCCCTGGTGCACGCGGAACTCGGCGGCATGTTCCCGGTCGCGGGCGGCACGGCGCGGTATCCGCACTACGCGTTCGGCGGACTGGCCGGCATGTCCTTCGGCTGGTTCTCCTGGCTCCAGGCGGCGACCGTGGCACCGATCGAGGTCGAGGCCATGATCGGCTACGCCGGGCACTGGCACTGGGCGCAGGGCTTCCAGCACGCCAAGGACGGGACGCTGACGACGAGCGGGTTCGTCGTCGCCGTGGTCCTCATGGCCGTGTTCGTCGTGATCAACTTCCTCGGTGTGCGGCTCCTGGCGCACACCAACAGCGCCGCCACCTGGTGGAAGGTGGCCGTGCCGCTGGCCGCGATCTTCATCATCGCGGCGGGCAACTTCCACCCGGGCAACTTCACCGAGCACGGCTTCGCCCCGTTCGGCGCCCACGGCGTGCTGAGCGCCGTCAGCTCCAGCGGCATCATCTTCGCCCTGCTGGGCTTCGAGCAGGCGATCCAGCTGGCGGGCGAGAGCCGCGACCCGGCCCGTGACCTGCCCCGCGCGACGCTCGGCTCGGTCGCCATCGGAGCCGGGATCTACGTCCTGCTCCAGATCGTCTTCATCGCCGCCCTGCCACTGGCCTCCTTCGCGCACGGCTGGACCAAGCTCGACTACCCCGGTATCAGCGGCCCTTGGGCGGGACTGGCCACCCTGCTGGGGCTGGGCTGGCTGAGCGTGGTGCTCTACCTGGACGCGGTCGTCTCCCCGGGCGGCACCGGCCTGATCTACACCACCGCCACCTCCCGCGTCTCCTACGGTCTGGCCCGCAACGGCTACGCGCCGAAGATCTTCACGCGCACCGACGCGCGGGGCGTGCCGTGGTTCGGGCTGATCATCTCCTTCGTGACCGGCGTGGTCTGCTTCCTGCCGTTCCCGAGCTGGCAGCAGCTGGTCGGCTTCATCACCTCGGCGAGCGTGCTGATGTACGCGGGCGCCCCGCTGGCGTACGGCGTCTTCGCCGACCGGCTGCCGCACCGCGAGCGGCCCTACCGGCTGCCCGGCGGGAACGTCGTCTCCCCGCTGTCGTTCGTCGTGGCCAACCTCATCATCTACTGGTCGACCTGGGACACCCTGTGGCGGCTCGGTGTGGCCATCGTCCTCGGCTACGTCCTGCTCGGCGGATACGCCTGGTACGCCACCCGCAAGGGCCTGCCCGACGCGCCCCGGCTCGACTGGCGGCCCGCGCAGTGGCTGCCGGTCTACCTGCTGGGCATGGGCGTCATCTCCTGGCAGGGCGGCTTCGGCGGCCAGGGACACATCGGACTGTGGTGGGACATCGCGGTCATCACGGTGTTCTCCCTGGCGATCTACTACTGGGCCCGGGCGTCGGCGTCCCGGCCGGAGGAGATCGAGCGGAGCATCGGGGAGGTGGCCGTCACCGAGGCACCCGCACACTGACCGCCCGACCCGGTCAGTCGCCGAGGGCCGTACGGACACCGTCGATCGACGGCACGTCCGTGCGGCCCCGCGCCGACACGCAGGCCACGGCACGCCGCAGGGCCCGGTGGAGCAGCAGCGGAGCGTCCGGTCCCAGGGCGTCGAGGAGCGGGACGACGGCGTTCTCCAGCATCGCCGTCACCATGGCCCAGGCCTCCGCGGTCCGGTCGTACAGCAGCCGCAGCGCGGTCCCGGGAGACCTGCCGAGGAGGATGGCGAACAGCTCGCGCAGCGCTTCGTCGCGCTCCACGCGTTCCCAGGGATCGGCGGAGAGGGCGAGCGTCCGCTCCAGCAGGTCCTCCGCGTCGACCAGGCCGGCCGTGGCCGGGGACCGGGCCAGTTGCAGCAACGTCACCACGTGCTGGGCGGGTTCGGCCCGCTCCGCCGCGGCCATGACGTCGGCACACAGCGCGGCCACGGCCGGATGGGCCGCACCGTGGATCTCGGCCGAGCGGGCCACCAGTGCCGCCGCGGCCGGAAGCCTCGGCGAGTCCAGCAGCGGCCGCACCCGTGCGGCGCCGGCCTCCGGGCCGAGGAGAGCCATGTCCACGTAGGCCGCGTAGAGCTCGTCCTCCAGGACCGGCGGGGACTCGACGGCCGGGGGCGCGCCGGACGCGGTCGCGAGGCGCTCGTTGACGAGGGCCGGGGCGAGCAGCACACCGGTGAGCAGCGGCCCGTGGACGTCCAGGGGCATCCGGAGCAGGGAGCGGTGCGTGTGGGCGAACGGCGGGTAGGGCTGCCGGCCGTTGAGCACGTCGAACGCGTAGCGGCGGGAGGCGTCGGCGCCGAAGGCGAAGTGGAACATGGACAGCAGGTACGGAGTGCCGTCGGCGCCGAGGAAGGCCATGGCCGGGTCGGCCTCCCACGGCAGAAGCCGCACCGCGGCCTCGAATCTGCTGCGGTGGTCGGGGCGCACATAGGCCAGTGGCCCGTCCTGCTGCTGCGGCAGGTTCCACTCGTACCGGGGTATCGCGGCGTACGCCTGTCCGAATTCGGCCCACAGCCGGTCGGCCGCCGCCCGGTCCGCTCCGGCGGCGGCGATCCCGAAGAGCCCGGCGAGTCCGACGACCCGCTCGCCGGGATCGGTCAGGGCGTGCACGAGCGTGCGGGCGCGGTCCAGGTCCCGTACGGCGACGGCCTCGGCGAAGCAGCGGATCGTGCGGGCCCAGGAGTACGGGTGGCCGACGGACCAGGTGCTGGGCGTCATGGCGCGCAGGACGTCCGACGGATCGCTGTGGAAACGCTGTTCGACCAGCCGCTGCCAGTCGTTGGTGTGGTTCATCACCATGGGGATCTCGGCCACGGGGTCACTGACGGCGTTCCCCCGGGCAGCGGCGCCCCCTTCCCCCGCCAGGTGGTAGAAGCCCCACAGCGGCGGGTCGGCCACGGGCGGTACCTCTTCGGCGGCGTGCAGGGCTTCGTCCAGGATCGAGCGGGCCATGGCGAGGTCGCCTGTGTCGGCGCGTCGGTGGGCGACGAGGGCGAGGGCCGAGTAGCGGTCCTTGGAGAGCGGCTGCCATGCGGTGGTGGCGATCGCGCGGGCGTAGGCAACGGCCCGCTCCGGGGCGCGGTCGGCCAGTGCCTCGGCGAGCGTCTCCAGGTTCCCGTCGTGGTGCAGCCGGGTGATCATGTCCCGCGACGACGGCTCGGGGGGAAACCGGGCGCAGGCGGCGTCGATCACTGCCGTCGCCGCCTCGCCGTCGAAGGCGGCGAGTACCTTCGCGGCCTTCTTGGCGTACCAGACGCCGTTGCCGAAGCGCAGGACGCGGTCGATCAGCCGGTGCGCGGCGGGGATGTCGCCGAGGGCCGCCCAGACGCGTGCGCCGTGCAAGAAGGCGTCGTCGACGAGGCCCGTCACCTCCACGGTGTCCAGACGGCGCAGCAGCTCTCGCGACAGCGCCGGGTACGGTCCCGCGGCGTGTTCGGCCGCCTCGGCCACCGCCTGGGCGAGCGCGCCGTCCTCCCCGGGCCAGGATTCGGCCAGTTCGCGCCGCGCCTGCTCGGCGAGGTGGTCCGCGTGCTCGGGTCGCGCGGCCCGCAGGGTGCCGGCGAGGCGTACGAGGGACGTCAGCCGTTCCGCTGGGGCGGCGTGGCGCAGGGCGCGCCCGGTCCACGCCAGCAGCTCGTCCCGGTCACCGCCGTGGGCCCGGTCCGCGAGGTCGAGGTAGGCGCCACAACGCCCGGAGCTCATCTGCGCCACGAGTTCGATGGCGTCGCCGTGGTCGGCCTCGTCGGCCGCGGCCCGCAGCACGTCGTCGGGCGGAGACGGTTTCCAGGCCTCGTGCTGGGCCCGCTCCCAGAGGTGAAGGGCCAGCCGCAGGTCGTGGGGAGCGAGCCTGCGTGCCGCCTCCTCCACGAAAGGCCGCGCCAGGCCGTGGCGGTCGAGCGGCGCCACGGACGCGGCCTCGCCCAGCCGTTCGCGCACGGCCGCCCGGCGCACCGGATGCGCGGTGTGGCGGTGCACCTCGAGCAGGGCGGCCACCTGCTGCCCTGACGGTGCCAGCGCGCTGAGCCGCGTCAGGGCCTCGTCGACCCGGCCGAGCCGGGCCAGCAGGCCGTACACGGCGGGCGCCGCCATGGATGAAGCCCGCCGCAACTGGCGTCGTACGGTGGCCAGGAAGAGCACCGTCGGGGTGTCGGACGGTGTGGGAGCGGCGTCGAGCAGGTGGTCGGCGGCTGTCTCGACGACCCTGGCGAAGTACCGGTCGGAGCCGAACGCGGCCCGGCCGGCCAGGCGCAGCCCCGGGCACACCAGGTCCGGCGCCTCGGCGGCGATCGCGGGCCGGCACTGTACGAGGTGGTGGGCGAGGTGGGCCAGGCCGTACCGGTCCACGGCCGGCCAGTCGACATCCGTCCAGGACGGGGCCCCGGCACGGTAGTGGCGCACGATGCGCTCGTGCCACTCCTGCTCGGCGACGCCCCAGCCGGGGTGCTCACGGGCGACCTGGGGGTCCGTCAGGAACTGGGCGACGGACGGGTGGTAGAAGGCGTACCGGCCCTTCCGGACGGACAGCAGCCATCGGATCCGGCCCAGCACCGAGAGAACGGCCCGCGGCCAGACCCGGATCCCGGCCAGCGTGCGCAGTTGTTCGGGAGTCAGTGGCTCGCGCGCGACGGTCAGGACGCCGAGGAGGGGCTGGGCGGCTCCCTCCCAGGCAGGGGTGACCAGGTCGGTGGGGCTCAGGGGGTCGCTGATGTCGAGCATGCCGAGGCGTTCGAGGTCCGTGCGCGCGGTCTCGACGAAGAACGCGTAGAGGCCGCGGAGGCCGTCCGGAACGGCGTCGGCGCTGGTCAGGCGGGTGGTGAGCGGTGCGTCGTCCTCGTCGATCGCCTGGTGCAGGGCCCGCAGGTACATCGCCACATAAAGGAAGTTGCCGCTAGCCCGCCGGACGAGTGCGCGGGCGAACTCCACCGGGTCGCGTCCGTTCGCGCGCAGCGCCTTGGCGACCGTCTCCGGAGTCAGTTCCTGGTCGGCGTAGGTGAGCAGGTCGTCCCGTACCTGCGGCGACGACGGGTCGATGGTGATCTCGGCGAGACTCGCGCCGCGGGCGGAGCGGAGCCGGTCGAGCGCGGCGTGCGGGCGTGAGGTGACGACGACCCGTACGTTCGCCGGGAGTTGCGGGCCCGTGGCAAGAAAGTCCAGCAGGGTCGCACCGGGTTCGTGGGCGCCCTCGTCGAGGGCGTCGACGAGGAGCACGATCCGCTCGTCCGGCGCGTCGGACAGCAGCACCTGCGCGGGACCGATCAGCGCGAGGTGGGCGAGGACCGCCGGTTCGAGCAGGCGCGGCTCCACGGTCGCGGTCCCGATCTCGACGCCGAGGGCGCTGCCCGACACCCGCAGGACGTCCTGCTGGACGCGCAGGGACGCGGTCCGGTGGAACGGGGAGGCACGCAGGTCGTCGATGCGGATGCCGACCGCCCTGGCTCCCGCCTCCACCGTCCCGATGCGCTGGTCGACGGTGACCTCCAGACGCTGCGGCTCGAACAACTCTGGCCGGGAGCCCGCCAGTTGGTGACCGATGGTGAGCAGGAACGATTGGAGGTCGCTGCCGGCGAGCGCGGTCCGGCTGTCCTTGCGGATGAAGTAGTGCTGCCACTCGGGGTGAGCGCGGGCCAGGCCGGCGAGCAGGCTGGTCTTGCCCGCCCCCGGTTCGCCCGTGACGAGGACGACGCGTGTGGTGGCGTCCGACAGGCACCGCTCGATGTCGCCGGCCAGCCAGGGGCGCGGTACGAACGCCGTGGCCCGGTCCGTGATCAGGTCCTGGAAGTGCAGCCCGGGACCGCTGCCGCCGACGCCCGTGGCCGGGGCCGTCATCGCTGGTCGCGGAGGTCGACGCCGATCGCCTCGCCGCCCGCCTCGACCCGCCCGGCCCGGACGTCACCCTTGATCCACCCGGAGGGCCGGTCGGCCCGGACGGCCGCGACGTAGCCGGCGACGGCGTCGACGTCGATCCGTCCGTGGGTGCGCGGCACGTCCTGCGGTCCCGTCTCCCCGTCGAACGTCACGGCGATGCCGTACACGGCCTCCAGGACGCGGCGCAGGGCGTCGACGCGCCGGACCAGCGCCTCGTCCGCCGGGTCGATCTCGTCGACTCCGGAGGCGACTTCGTGCAGATCGGCGCGCAGCGCGCGCAGTTCCCCGGAGAACCGCTCCACGGCGGCGGGGTCGGCCGCGGGCAGGACGGCCGGCTCGGCGACGACGGCGGGAGTGTCCGCGGCGGACTGCTCCGCGCGGCGTTCACGGCGGGCTCTGAGCAGCTCGCCCGCCTGGTCGTAGAGGAATCTGACGCCCTCGGTGAGGGCCGCGGCGGACAGTGCCGCCAGGGGGAGCAGGTCCGTCATGGCGGCAACCGATCCTCGCTGTCGTCAGGGCCCACCACACTACCGCTGCGGCATCCTCCTCGCCGGGCGCTCGGGTCGCCATAATGTGCGGGTGACTTCGACAGCCCCCCGCACCGACTCGCCGCCCCCGCACCGCGTTCCGGTCGTCGTCGTGGGCGCCGGTCCCGCGGGGCTGACCGTCGGCAACATCCTGCGGGCCGCGGCCGTGGACTGCCTGGTACTGGAGTCCGAGACCCGGGAGTTCATCGAACAGCGGCCCCGGGCCGGAGTCATCGAGGAATGGGCCGTACGGGGCCTGGAGAAGCGGGGCCTGGCCCGGAACCTGCTGGACCGCGCGGAGCTGCACACCGCGTGCGAGTTCCGCTTCGACGGTGAGCGGTACCGGTTCCCCTACGCCGAACTGACCGGCAGTCACCATTTTGTCTACCCGCAGCCGTTGCTGGTGACCGACCTCGTGCGCGAGTACGCCGACGTCCGCGGCGGGCAGATCCGCTTCGGGGTCCGGGACGTGCGGGTGCACGACATCGACTCCGACCTGCCGTCGGTGTCGTACACCTGCCCGGAGACGGGTGAACACCGCGTCGTGCACTGCGACTTCGTGGCCGGCTGCGACGGGGCGCGCGGGGTGACCCGGGCCGCCCTGCCGCAGGAGCGGGTCCGTGTCGCGCGGCACGACTACGGCATCGGCTGGCTGGCCCTGCTCGCCGAGGCGCCGCCGTCCGCCGACTGCGTGCTGTTCGGCTGTCACGCCAGGGGATTCGCCGGGCAGATGCCCCGCAGCCCGGAGGTGACCCGCTACTACCTCCAGTGCCCGCCGGGCGACGACCCGGAGAACTGGCCGCACGAGCGCGTCTGGGCGGAGCTCCATGAGCGGCTCGGGGCGTCCGGTACGCCGCCGCTGACCGAGGGGCGGCTGATCGAGAAGCGCGTGCTGGACATGCACGACTACGTGGTCGAGCCGATGGTGTCCGGCCGGCTCTTCCTCGCCGGTGACGCGGCGCACCTGGTCGCCCCCATCGCCGCCAAGGGCATGAACCTCGCCCTGCACGACGCCTTCCTGCTCGGCGACGCCCTGGTGGCGCACCTGACCGGCGGGGACGACAGCGGCCTCGGCGGCTACGCGCAGGCTTGCCTGCGGCGGGTGTGGGACTACCAGGAGTTCTCGCAGTGGCTGTCCGATGTGTACCACGGCACGGCGGCGGGCGACCCGTTCCGCGCGGGCACCACGCTGGCCCGGCTGCGCCGCCTGTTCACCTCGCCGGCGGCCGCCGCGGCCTTCGCCGAGCAGTACCTGGGGACGGCCGCACGGTACTGACTCAGTCGTGGAGGGGCCGGTCGGTGAGCCGGTGGTCGGCCACGTTAAGCGCCTCGTCCACGAGCCGGCGCAGATGGCCGTCGCGGAGCGCGTAAATCACCCGGCGGCCCTCCTTCCGCGTGTTCACCAGCCCCGCGAGACGCAGTCGCGCCAGGTGCTGGCTGACGGCGGGCCGGGCCGCCCCGCACCTCTCGGTGAGGGTCGTGACGTCTGCCTCTCCCTCGGCCAGCGCGTGCAGCAGGGTGAGCCGGGTGCGGTCGCCGAGCAGGGCGAGGAGTTCGGCGGCGAGCGCGAACTGTTCCTCGCCGGGGCTGCGCGGATGCGCATCGTGCGCAGATGACAGGTGCATGCGTGCGCTCATACGCACATAATGACTCCATAGGCGTGTGGACGTCCACTCGCGCGCACCGGAAGGAGCCCCACGTGAGCGACCGGCACGAGCACCCCCACCCGCACGAGCACGCCCGCCCGCACGGGCACGGACACCGGCACGGCCTGCTCCACCGGATGACCCACCTCCTCACCCCGCACTCCCACGAGACGGCCGACAAGGTCGACTCCGCCCTGGAGTCGTCGGCCCGCGGGATGCGGGCGCTCTGGGTCTCGCTCGCGGTACTCGGCGTGACGGCCCTGGCCCAGGCGGTGGTGGTGGCCGTCTCCGGTTCGGTGGCGCTCCTCGGGGACACGGTCCACAACACGGCGGACGCGCTGACCGCCGTACCGCTCGGGATCGCCTTCGTGCTCGGCCGGCGCGCGGCCACCCGGCGCTTCACCTACGGCTACGGGCGGGCCGAGGACCTGGCGGGCCTGGTGATCGTGCTGACGATCGCCGCGTCCGCGGCCTTCGCGGGCTGGACGGCGTTCGACCGCCTGCTCGACCCGCGCCCGGTCCAGCACGTCCCGGCGGTCGCCGTGGCCGCCCTCGTCGGTTTCGCGGGAAACGAGTGGGTGGCCCGGTACCGCATCCGCGTCGGCCGTGCCATCGGCTCGGCCGCGCTGGTCGCCGACGGACTGCACGCCCGAACCGACGGCTTCACCTCACTGGCCGTGCTGCTGGGCGCCGGCGGCTCGGCCCTGGGCTGGCAACTGGCCGACCCGATCGTCGGGCTGGCGATCACGGCGGCGATCGCGCTGGTGCTGCGGGACGCCGCGCGGGAGGTGTTCCGCCGGGTGATGGACGCGGTCGACCCGGCCCTGGTGGACCGGGCCGAGCGGGCGCTGGCCGAGGTCGCCGGGGTGCGCCGGGTCGGTGAGCTGCGGCTGCGCTGGATCGGTCACCGGCTGCGCGCCGAGGTCGCCGTCGTGGTGGACGGCGACGTGACCGTACGCCAGGCCCACCGCATCGCCGTCGACGCCGAGCACGCCCTGCTGCACGCCGTGCCCCGGCTCACCGCGGCCCTGGTCCACGCCGACCCGGAACCGGCCCCGGGCGAGGCCGACCCGCATCTGCCGCTGGCCCACCACGGGGCGGCGTAGGATTGCCCTCAGGTGATCCCCAGCCCCTCCAGCACCACCGCGCCCGGCAGTTCCGCGAACGCCTTGCCCGGCACCAGCAGCTTGCCGCGCCGCCGGCCGCTGCCGACCAGCACGTACGGCAGGTCGACGACGGCCGCGTCCACCAGCACGGGCCAGCCGTCCGGCAGTCCGAGGGGGGTGATGCCGCCGTACTCCATGCCGGTCTCCCCGGTCGCCGTGTCCATCGCGGCGAACGAGGCCTTGCGGGCGCCGAGTCGGCGGCGTACGACGCCGTTGACGTCGACCCGGGTGGTGGACGGCACCACGCAGGCGGCGAGCGTGGACTCGCCACCGCGCTTGCCCGCGACCACCACGCAGTTCGCGGACCGCTCCAGCAGGTCGCGGCCGTAGTGCTCCACGAAGGTGGCCGTGTCGGCCCACTTCGGCTCGGTGTCGACATAGAGGATCTGGTCGGCGGGGACGCTGCCGTGCCAGTGGCGTAGGGCGTCGGCGACCGGGCCGGTGAGCTCGTCGAGGCAGGCGGGGGCCGGACGGGCGTCGTCGAAGTGTCCGATGGGTGCGTGCATATCGGCACGCTAACAACACCGAACCGCCCCCGGGACCGGTCTCTCAGGTCACGGGCGGAACCGAGACGGCCATCATCATCTCCATCGGCACGTCGCCGGTGTTGCCGTACGTGTGCGGCAGGTTGGCCTCGAAGGACACGCTCGCCCCGGCGGGGACGCGGTGCTCCACGCCGTCGACGGTGAGCGTCAGCTCCCCGGCCGTGACGTGGAGCAGTTCCATCGTGCCGGCGGGGTGCGGGTCGGACGCGCTGCTCTCGCCGGGCATGAGCCGCCAGTCCCACATCTCCAACGGGCCGGGCGCCTCGGTGCCCGCGAGCAGCCGGTTGTAGCTGCCGGCCTCGGTGTGCCACAGCCGTACCGCCTGTTCGGCGGGGACGATGCGGACCTTGGGGCCCTGCTCGTAGTCGAGGAGGGTGGTGATGCTGACGCCGAGCGCGTCGCCGATCTTGACGACGGTGCCGAGGCTGGGGTTGGTGCGGGCCTGCTCGATCTGGATGAGCATGCCGCGGCTGACGCCCGCCCGGGCGGCGAGCACGTCCAGCGTGAAGCCGCGCACCGCGCGCCAGTGCTTGACGCTGCGTGCCAGGGACTGGGTCAGCAGGTCGAGGTCCGACACGTTCCGTCCAATATTCTGTATGAGATAGTGCAGCCTATTGCACTACGGTGTGATTGACCTGATCGTTCACCGAACTGTACTGCGAGGCATCCGTCCCATGACAGCGCTCTTCGCCTTGGCCACCAGCCTGCTGTGGGGACTGGCCGACTTCGGCGGCGGACTGCTGACCCGGCGCACGCCCGCGCTGACGGTGGTCGTGGTCTCGCAGTCGATCGCGGTGGTCGTGCTGGGCGCGGTCGTGGTGGCGACGGGCGGGTGGAGCGAGGCGGGGCCCCAGCTGTGGTTCGCCGTGGCCGCCGGTCTGGTCGGCCCGGTGGCGATGCTCGCCTTCTACAAGGCGCTCGCGCTGGGCCCGATGGGTGTGGTCTCGCCGCTGGGCTCACTCGGCGTGGCCGTGCCGGTCGGCGTGGGCCTGGTCCTGGGCGAGCGTCCCGGCGTGCTCCAGTTCGTCGGCGTCCTGGTCGCCGTCGCCGGTGTCTGCCTGGCCGGCGGCCCCCAGTTCCGCGGCGCGCCCGTCCAGCGGCAGGCCATCGCCCTGACCCTCCTCGCGGCCTTCGGCTTCGGCGCGGTGATGGCCCTGATCGCCGAGGCGTCGACCACGCTGACCGGACTGCTCCTGGCGCTGTTCGTGCAGCGGGTGACGAATGTCGCCGCCGGCGGACTGGCGCTGTACGTGTCGGTGCGGCGCGGGACGCCCGCCCTTCCGGCGGACGGCTTCCCGTGGCGCTCCCTGCCGGCGCTGGCCTTCGTCGGCCTCGCCGACGTCGCCGCGAACGGCACGTACTCGATCGCCGCGCAGCACGGCCCGGTCACCGTCGCCGCCGTGCTCGCCTCGCTCTACCCGGTGGTGACCGCCGTGGCCGCGCGCGGTGTGCTCCGCGAACGGCTGCGGGCGGTGCAGGCCGCGGGTGCCGGGCTGTCCCTGGTGGGGACGGTTCTGCTGGCGTCGGGCTGAGCCGGCCGGGCCGGATCAGGAACCCGGCTTCGGCTCGGCCAGTCCGGCCGTCGCCTCCTCGTCCAGGTCGGCGAGCCGGGCGGCCGTCTCCTCGTCGAGACCCGACAGGGCGCACAACTGCTCCGGGGTGACGCCCTCCGGTATCGGCACCGGCGGCGGGGTGCGCAGGGGCGGCTGCCAGCCGTCAGCCGGTGTCCAGCGCCGTACGACACGTGCCGGCGCGCCCGCCACCACGGCGTGGTCGGGCACCGCGCCCCGCACGACCGCGCCCGCGGCCACCACCACGTTCCGCCCGATCCGGGCACCCGGCAGGATCACCGCGCCCGTGCCGATCCAGCAGCCGGGCCCGATCTCCACCGGCTCCATCCGCGGCCACTGCTTGCCGATGGGCTCGTGCGGATCGTCGTAGGAGTGGTTCGTGGACGTGACGTAGACGTACGGGCCGAAGTAGCAGTCGCTGCCGATGGTGACCGTCGTGTCCGCGATGACGTGGCTGCCACGGCCGAGGACGACGCCGTCGCCGATGCGCAGGATCGGGTCCGGGCCGAGGTCGAGGTCGGGCATCAGGCCCGCGGTGAGGGTGACCTGCTCGCCGATGATGCAGTGGGCGCCCATGTGGATCCAGGGTTCGCCGAAGACCGTGCCGAGCGGGAAGGCGAGTCTGGTACCTGTTCCCATCGCGCCGAACCGGTAGCGCCCGGGATGTTCGGCGGTCACGGAACCCGTGCGCTGCACCCAGGCCCAGCCCGCGTGGACGGCGCGCTGCGCGAGGCCCCGCCGCCAGGATGAGAACGTGTTCTTGCGCTTCGGCACGAAGTCACGGTACTCAGCGGTAGCTCACCCCGCGGCGCTGGAGGCCTGTGATCTTCGCCCCACCGGGGTGTCGTACGGTTTGCGCGTTGTCTACGACGTTTCTGGAGGCGGGCATGGGTCAGCGGGCGATGATCACGGGAATCGGGGGCAGGGAGCCGGAGATCGACGAGACGGCGTTCGTGGCGCCGACGGCGTCGGTGATAGGGAGTGTGACGCTGGGGGTGGGCGCGAGTGTCTGGTACGGGGCCGTCCTGCGCGGTGACGTCGAGACGATCTCCGTCGGCGCGAGCAGCAACGTCCAGGACAACTGCACCCTCCATGCCGACCCGGGGTTTCCTGTGACGGTGGGTGAGCGTGTCAGCATCGGTCACAACGCCGTGGTGCACGGGGCGACCGTCGAGGACGACTGCCTGATCGGGATGGGGGCGACGGTGCTGAACGGGGCGGTGATCGGGGCCGGGTCGCTCGTCGCCGCGCAGGCGCTGGTGCCGCAGGGCATGGTCGTGCCGCCCGGGTCGCTCGTGGCGGGAGTGCCTGCGAAAGTCCGGCGGGAGCTGTCGGAGGAGGAGCGGCAGGGGGTCACCCTCAACGGCACGATGTACGCCGAGTTGGCGAAGGCGCATCGTGAGGTGCATGTGTAGGTGGTGTTGCGAGTGCGGGTGCGTTGTGGCTGGTCGCACCGTTCCCCGCGCCCCTGGGGGCCTTACGCCTCCGTCGCTTCCAACGTCTGGCCCGCCTTCTTCGCCCTGCGCTTCAGCACCAGCATCGACGTGAGGCCGACCAGGACCGCCGCCACCAGGCCCAGCCAGGAGAAGCGCTTCAGCCAGGACTCGGCGACGATGCCGACGTAGTAGATGACCGCGGTCGTGCCGCCGGCCCAGACGATGCCGCCGAGGACGTTGGCGATGGCGAACTTCCAGTACGGCATGCGCAGCACACCGGCGAGGGGGCCCGCGAAGATGCGGAGGAGGGCGACGAAGCGGCCGAAGAAGACGGCCCACATGCCCCACTTCTCGAAGGACCGCTCGGCCGTGGCGATATGGCCCTCGCTGAAGTGCTTGGGGAACTTCTTGCCCAGCCAGGCCAGCAGGGGGCGGCCGCCCTTGCGGCCGATGGCGTAGCCGATCGAGTCGCCGATGATCGCGCCTGCCGTGGCACTCGCGCCGAGGACGACGGGGTCGATGTGGCCCTGCTGGGAGGCCAGCAGCGCGGAGGAGACCAGGATGATCTCGCCCGGCAGCGGGATGCCCAGGCTCTCCAGGCCGATGACCAGCCCCACCAGTGCGTAGACGGCCACCGCGGGTACGGTTTCGAGCCACTCCTGGACGTGCAACGCCGGATCCTTTCCCTGTGCTTCCCTGCGAGCACGGGAAGCCTACCGGGTGACAAGACGTCCCCCGCGGCTCAGGCGTTCCAGTTCCACTCGGCGACCTCGGGCAGGTCGGTGCCGTGCTCACGGATCCAGGCGTGGTGGCGGGTGCGGGCGTCGGCCATGCGCTGACGTACGGCCGTGGCGCGCACGGCGAGGCCCGGGACGCGGTCGATGACGTCCATGACGAGGCGGTAGCGGTCCAGGTCGTTGCGGACGACCATGTCGAAGGGCGTGGTCGTGGTGCCGGCCTCCTTATAGCCGCGCACGTGCAGGTGCTGGTGGCCGGCGCGGCGGTAGGCCAGGCGGTGGATCAGCCACGGGTAGCCGTGGTAGGCGAAGATCACCGGCTTGTCGGCGGTGAAGAGGCCGTCGTACTCGAAGTCGTTCATGCCGTGCGGGTGTTCCTCCCGGGGCAGCAGCCGGGCGAGGTCGACGACGTTCACCACGCGGACCGACAGCTCGGGCAGGTGCCGGCGCAGCAGGTGCGCGGCGGCCAGGGTCTCCTGGGTGGGGACGTCTCCGGCGCAGGCCAGCACCACGTCGGGTTCGCGGGAGCCGTCCTCGGTGCCGGCCCACTCCCAGATGCCGGCACCGCGGGCGCAGTGGACCCGGGCCTCGTCCATCGACAGCCAGTCGAAGCAGGGCTGCTTGCCGGCCACGACGACGTTGACGTAGTCGCGGCTGCGCAGGACGTGGTCGGCGACGGACAGCAGGGTGTTGGCGTCCGGCGGGAGGTAGACCCGCACGACCTCGGGGCTCTTGTTGAGGACGTGGTCGACGAAGCCGGGGTCCTGGTGGGAGAAGCCGTTGTGGTCCTGCCGCCACACGTGCGAGGTCAGCAGGTAGTTGAGGGAGGCGATGGGGGCGCGCCAGGGCAGTCGCCGAGAGGTGCGCAGCCATTTGATGTGCTGGTTGACCATCGAGTCGACGATGTGCACGAACGCCTCGTAGCAAGAGAACAGCCCGTGCCGGCCGGTGAGCAGATAGCCCTCCAGCCAGCCCTGGCAGAGGTGTTCGGAGAGGACCTCCATCACCCGGCCGTGCCGGTCGAGGTCCTCGTCGACGTCGAGGGTCCCGGCCTGCCAGGCCTTGCCGCTGGCGGTATAGACCGCCTGGAGCCGGTTGGAGGCGGTCTCGTCCGGGCCGACCAGGCGGAAGTCACGGCGGTCGGCGGTGTCCCGCATGACCTGGGCCAGGAGGTCGCCGAGGACGCGCGTGGGCTCGTGCAGGGTGGTGCCCGGCTTGTCGACGGGGACGGCGAAGTCGTCCAGGGCCGGGACCGGCAGGTCGCGGACGAGCAGCCCGCCGTTGGCGTACGGGGTGGCGCCGAGCCGCCTGCCGCCCTCGGGGACGCAGGCCAGGACGTCCGCGACCGGCCGGCCCTCGGCGTCGAACAGCTCCTCGGGCCGGTAGGAGCGCAGCCATGCCTCCAGTTGCCGCAGGTGGTCCGGGTTGTCACGGACACCGGCCAGCGGCACCTGGTGGGAGCGCCAGGTCCCTTCGACCGGCTCGCCGTCGACCTCGGCCGGGCCGGTCCAGCCCTTCGGGGTGCGCAGCACGAGCACGGGCCAGCGCGGGCGCTCGGTCACACCCTCCTCGCGGGCGGCGCGCTGTGCCTCGGCGATGGTGTCGAGCGCGGTGTCCATCGCCCGGGCCATCGCGCGGTGGACGGCCATCGGGTCGTCGCCGGTGACATGGATCGGCTCGTGGCCGTAGCCGCGCAGGAGCGCGTCGAGCTCGTCCTGGGGCAGGCGGGACAGCACGGTCGGATTGGCGATCTTGTAGCCGTTGAGGTGCAGGATCGGCAGGACGGCACCGTCGTGGACGGGGTCGAGGAACTTGTTGGCGTGCCAGGATCCGGCCAGCGGGCCGGTCTCCGCCTCGCCGTCGCCGATCACGCAGGCGACCAGCAGGCCGGGGTGGTCCAGGGCGGCGCCGTAGGCGTGGGCGAGGGAGTAGCCGAGTTCGCCGCCCTCGTGGATCGAGCCGGGCACCTCCGGGGCGACGTGGCTGGGCACGCCGCCGGGGAACGAGAACTGCCGCATCAGCAGCTCCATGCCCTGCGCGTCCCGCGTCACGTCCGGGTACGTCTCGCTGTAGCTGCCCTCCAGCCAGGAGTTGGCGAGCACCGACGGACCGCCGTGGCCCGGGCCCCAGATGCACAGCGCGTCCAGCGCGCGGTTCGTGATCACCCGGTTGAGGTGCGTGTGGACGAGGTTGAGCCCGGGCGAGGTGCCCCAGTGACCCAGCAGCCGCGGCTTGATGTGCTCGGGCCGCAGCGGCTCGGTCAGCAGGGGGTTCGCCAGCAGATAGATCTGACCGGCTGCCAGGTAGTTGGCGGCCCGCCAGTGGGCGTCCAGCGTGCGCAGTTCCTGGTCGGTGGGTTGCGTGCTGCTGTCCTGGCGCGGGGCCTCGGGCATGAGTGAACTCCCTGGGTTCTGCGACGGCCTCAGGAGGAGTACCAGTCTGTTCCGGTTCGATGCAGGGCGCCTCCCGGCCATGTGCCGCCGGCTGTGCGGTGCGCGCCGCGTCAGCCGCCCACGTGTGCGCTCGTCCGCAGCCGCAGGTCCCGTGACAACGCCCCGATCCACAGGTCGCGCGCGGGCCGGTGCCGAGGACCCAGTCGTGGGCCTTCGGGTCCCAGGAGGACAGGGTCCGCGGCTCGACGCGCACGGTGACCCGCCGTTGCTCCCCCGCCCGCAGGGTGAGCCGCCGGTAACCGGCCAGGACGCGGACCGGCTGGTCGAGCCACCCCGGGGACGTAGCCGGGCGGGCTTGGGTCGGTGGCACCGTGCAGCAGGGAGACCTTCTCGTCGAGGGTCAGTCGCGCGAGCAGCCCTTCGACACGGGCGCGGGCGCCCTGTCGTGTCCCGGCGTCCGGGCCGTGTCCGTCCCGCGCCTGGGCCCGGGACGGCACGGCGAGACCACCGGTGGCCGCCGCGGCGACGACGATCGCTCCACCGAGCAGACGCAGGGCGGACCGCCGGGGGTATCGGGGGCTGGGGACGGTGTCGTTCATGCAACGCACTACGCGGCAGCACGGACGGCCACTACACCGGACACCACCGACGGACCGCCCGGACCACTCCCCGGGGGCCGGGTCCGGCCCACCCGACCGGGTGACACGACGGGCGTCCCGGTGGGCGACGCCGGAGCCCCGCCCGGAGGGCGGCTCTACGGGAGCGCGGTGGAGTGGAGGGCCTTCCTCACGGCCGTCGCCACGGGGGCTGTCGCGGAACCGAGGGTGTCGGTGCGGGGCGCCGGGCCCAGTACGCCGGTACCGGGCGGGCCGGAGGGCCGTTCCGGTTCGGCCGCGTCGCAGCAGCCCGCCTGGGCGAACCGTGTCCCGTACCGTTCCTGCTTGCTCCCTGGGGGGTCGGGCCGATGCCCGGGCGGGGCGTGGTCGTACGGTTCCTTCTCCCGGCGGCTCTCTTGCCGGCCTTGCCGCTCCCGCGACTCCCCCGGCTCCTCCGACTTCTTCGCCGCGTCACCCCCGGGAGGTTCCAGCGCCCAGCGTTGCGCCTCGGATCCGTCGCGCCCGGTGACGACGACGTTCCGGCCGGTGCCGTGGGCGAGGGCCAGTGCCTTGCCGCCGCGCGGCAGGAGTTCGCCGCGCACGGTCAGGTCGTAGCGCACGACTCCTGCATGCACGAGGCAGCCGGCCAGGACGACCGAGCCCTGCGCGGTGTCGGAACCGAGGCAGAGCGTGGGGTGGGCGGCGCTGCGCAGCAGGCCGTCGTCCCGGTACGACCACGTCAGGGGCCCGGCGGCGGAGCAGGAGGTCAGCACGGCGCGGGCGTCCGCCCGGGCCCGGCCGCCCGGGACGCCGAGGCACAGGCCGGCGTCGAGGTTGCGCAGCCGCCCGCGGCCCACTTCGACGGGGCGGCCGGCGGACGCGGCCGACGGGACGCCGGCCGAGGAGGTCCCCGAGGATCCCGGGTCGACGGAGTGGCCGCTGACCGCTCCCCAGGTGGCCTGGGGAGCGACGGTGCCGCCCTCCTCCGTCCAGCCCCTGGCGGCGAGCAGCGTCGCGAGCAGCACCAGTGACGTCACCCCGACCGCGGCGGCCAGCGCCTTGGTGTGTCTCCGCGACGGCCCGGGCCGACCGCCCGCCGGCAGGGCGTGCGCCCGTAGCCGGTGACGGCCACCGGCCGGGCCCGCGGGCAGGGCGCCCCGGCCCCCGTCCCGGCCCGGCCGTGTCGCGAGGTAGCGGCGGGCGCCCCAGCCGAGCACGGTCTCGACGAGCAGATCCTCCAACCCGCCCTCGAAATGGCTGAGTTGTTCGGCGGCGTGCCGGCAGTGGCGGCAGGTCATCAGATGCCGTTGCACATCCGGCAGCAGGGACCCGCCGCGGCGCATCGGAACGTCCAGCAAACGGTTGTAAAAACGGCATTCCTGCGTCGGCGCGAGTTCCCGGTGGGCCCGGACGCACCCGGCCCGGAATTGCTCACGCGCCTGTTCCAGCGCGGCCGACGCCGTTCGGACGTCCACTCCCAGCAGACCGGCCGGTACGGATATGGGCTCCGACTCGACCTCCGTATGCCAGAGCAGGCATTGGGAAGCTCCCGGAAGGGCCCGGAATGCGCGCTCGGCGAGCCGCCGCCTTTCAGCCGTCTCGGACCGCGCGGCACGCAAGCCCCGGGCACCGACGGGTTTGCGGAGTTCCGGCAGTACGGCGGAAATGCCGTCGTCGGCGGCCCAATCCCGGACCGTGTCCCGCACGGCCGCGAGCAGTCGCGGCCGGAGGGCACCGCCGCCCGGCCGGGCGAGTTCCCGGCGGAACGCGGCGGCGGCGGCCATCGACGCCGAATCCTCGGACGAGGCCAGGCAGATCACGGCGTACTCGTACACCGCCCGCCAGTGCCGGGCGAGCAACAGCGCGGTGACGCGCGGGCCTTCGGCGGGATCACCGACCCGGGCGAGGAGATTGCGATCGGAATCCGCGGGACCCGCTCCGGGGCGCGGCGGGTACGGCGGGCGTGGGGGGTAGGGGGATTGCACTGAACCATTTCCTTCCAGCCGCAGGACGGCATGCGAATTGCGCGTCCGTCGGAAAGCAGGTGCGTGATTGGTGCATACCTATGCCGCGTCAGCTGCGGCCTTGGCTGTGAGGCGGCTCACTTTCGCACATGCGACTGACAGGTAACAAGGAGTGCGGATGACGCAAGTTCAAAACGAAGGAAATTCAGATATGTTACCGGCGGTACCCGTACCGGCTTTCGAAAAACCCTGACGCACGCCGGAGTTCGCGGCGCGACATGCGAGAGCCCCGGCACTCGGCCGGGGCCCCGCTCGTACGACAGCCGGATCAGCCGTTGGGACGCAGCGTCCAGATCACCGTCATCTCACCGGTCACCGCGCCATCGGCCCGCTGAATGGCGATGGCGACCGGGAACTCGGGGCGCTCACCGGCGTCCAGTTCCGCGACGACCTCGGCGGCCGGACGGCCCAGGGTCGCGGTAGCGGTGACCGCGCCCATGGCCAGCTTCTTGTAGGAGATCTCGGCGCTGACGGCGAGCGGCACGGCGCGCGAGAGCTGGTCCCCGAACGCGGCCAGCACGATGGCCCCGCTCGCGGACTCGCCGAGCGTGAACATCGCCCCGGCGTGCGGCCCGCCCACGTGGTTGTGGTACTCGCCCTGGTCGGGCAGGGACACCACCGCCCGCTCCGGCGTCGTCTCGAGGAACTCGAGGTTCAGGGTCCGGGCCATGGGCACCGTGGCGGCGAGCATCTCGCCGATGGACATCTGGTCTGCGCTCATGGCCGCATGTTACTCACGAGTAGAGACGGGTGACCAGGCCCGTGTGACGACCGCCCCATCGGTCCGGCCGGAACCCTCGTTCCCACGGGTTGCTGCGTCTCCGTCCACGGGCAGTGACCGAATCGTGTCCGGAGCGCGGCTAGGGTGGCTGCCCATGTGGCCAGGACAGCAGCCGCCCGGGGGCGAGCAGAACCCGCAAGCGAACAACCCGTACCAGCAGCCGGGTTACCAGCAGCCGAATCCGTACCAGCAGCCGGGCTATCAACAGCAGCCCAACCCCTACGGACAGCAGCCGCAGTGGGGTGCCCCCGGCCCGGCCGGCGCGCCGCAGCCCCCGCAGGGCGGTGGCGGCGGGAACCGGACGAAGCTGGTCGCGATCATCGCGGCCGCGGCGGTCGTCGTGGCGGCCGGTGTCACCGGCTTCCTGGTGCTGGGCGGTGACAAGGACGACACCGCGGACGGCGGCAAGGGCGCAGGCAAGAACACGGCCCCGGCGAGCCCGTCCGCGGAGCCGAGCGCACCCGCCACGGGCGACAACCCCCGCGGCGGCGAGGAGGAGAAGGCCACGGTCAAGGGCTGGAAGGTCGTCATCAACCCCAAGTGGGGCACGGCCTTCGACGTCCCGGCGGACTGGGAGATCGCCTCCCCGACGTCGTCCGTCGGCTTCGAGGACGAGAAGTCCGACGACGCCAAGCCGCTCATCGTCATGTCCGCACCGGCCTTCTACAAGTCCGAGTGGTGCACGAGCGACGACAACAAGGACGGCAGGACCGAGAGCGAGTCCCTGGCCGGGGCCGGCACCAAGGGCGCGGACGGCGCCAAGAACACCGATGAGGTCGCGCTCAACCAGGTGGCCTGGTGGGTGTACGGCGGCTACACGCAGCCGGACAAGAAGAGCGTCAAGACCGAGAAGAAGGCCAAGCCCTACACCACCGCCGCCGGTGTGAAGGGCAGCGTCGCCTGGGCGTGGTCGGAGAACACGCCCGACAAGGGCAAGTGCGCGAGCGACGGCAAGGCGGTCACGTTCGGCTTCAAGAACTCGGCGGGCGACTTCGTCGCGTGGAGCTTCTACGGGGCCAAGGGCGTCAAGGGCGAGGTGCCCAAGGAGACCATCCTGAAGATCCTCAGCACGGTCCGGCTGCACGGCGAGCCGACCGGAGGCTGACGCGGACGCCGAACGGGCCCGCCCCGACAGGAGCGGGCCCGGACCGCCGCGACCCCGGACAAAGGTCTCCGGACCCCGTGCAAAACGGTTTGGCAGGACGGGCTCCGGGCAGCGATAGTCGCCCGGTGACATCCCCCGCCACCCCGACCGCCCCCGCCCGGAGCCCCCGCCGGCCCGACTGGGCGGGACGCAACTACTCCCTGCTCACCGCCGCCGCGGTCGTCACCAACCTGGGCAGCCAGGGCGCCCTGGTCGCCGCGGCGTTCGCCGTCCTCGAAACGGGCGGCGACGGCGGTGACGTCGGCCTGGTCGCGGCGGCCCGGACGCTCCCCCTGGTGCTGTTCCTGCTGATCGGCGGCGCAGTCGCGGACCGGCTGCCCCGGCACCGCGTCATGGTGGCGGCCAACGCCCTGAACTGCCTCTCCCAGGCCGCCTTCGCCGCCCTCGTGCTGACCGGGGACCCCCGGCTGTGGCAGATGATGCTGCTCGCCGCCCTCGGCGGCACCGGCCAGGCCTTCTTCGGCCCGGCCGCAGAGGGCATGCTGATGTCCTCGGTCTCCGGGGAGCAGGCCGGCCGCGCGTTCGCCGTGTTCCGCATGGCGATGCAGGGCGCGGCCCTGGGCGGTGCCGCGGTCGGCGGTGCCATGGTCGCCGCGATCGGGCCGGGCTGGGTGCTGGCGGCCGACGCCGCGGCCTTCGCCGTCGCCGGGGCACTGCGGGCCTTCCTCGACGTCGGCCACATCCCGCCGCGCGCACCGGGCGGCGGTCTGCTCGCCGATCTACGGGAGGGCTGGCGGGAGTTCTCCGGCCGGGCGTGGCTGTGGGCCGTCGTCGTCCAGTTCTCGATCGCCAACGCGGTCGTCTCCGCCGCCGACGCGGTGTACGGCCCGCTCGTCGCCCGCGACCACCTCGGCGGCGCGGGCCCCTGGGGCCTCGCCCTGGGCGCGTTCGGGGCGGGCACCGTCGCCGGCGCCGTGCTGATGACCCGCTGGAAACCCCGCCGCCTGCTCCTCGCCGGCACCCTCTGCGTCTTCCCCCTGGCCCTGCCCTCGGCCGCGCTCGCCGTCCCCGTACCCATCGGCGTCCTCTATGTGGTGATGTTCGTCGCCGGCGCCACGATCGAGGTGTTCGGCGTGTCCTGGATGACGGCCCTGCACCAGGAGATCCCCGAGGACAAGCTCTCCCGCGTCTCGGCCTACGACTGGTTCGGCTCGGTCGCGCTGGTGCCGCTCGCCACGGCCGCGGCGGGCCCAGCCGAGGAGGCGTTCGGGCGTGCGGCCGCGCTGTGGGGCTGCGCCGGGCTGGTCGTCCTGGTCACGGCGGCCGCGCTGTGCGTACCGGACGTACGCAACCTGCGGCGCAGGACCACACCGGTGGCCCAGGGCGGCACCGGGCACATGTCAGCCGATGCCGAACGCCCCGTCGGGGGGCTCGGGTGACGGCACGGCGTCCTCGTCCCGCACCGGCCTCGCATCCCCGATGAAGTCCCGCAGGGCGGCGCCGTGTTCGACCCGGGCCGGGAAGGCGTCGGCGGCCGTGAGCCGGACCAGGGCGGCGATGTCGACCGGCTCACGCCCGGCCACGAGCACCGCGTTCCCGAACCGCCGCCCCCGCAGCACCCCCGGCTCGGCGATCAGCACGAGTTCTTCGAAGACGGTGGCCAGGGTGGCGAGTTGCGACCGCAGGAAGCCGAACGGCGCCGCATCGGGGAGATTGGCGAGGTAGAGCCCACTCCCCCGCAGGACCCGCGCGGCCTCCCGCACATAGGCGACGGACGTGAGATGCGCCGGAACCCGCGAGCCGCCGAACACATCGGCGACGATCACATCGGCCGAGTCCGTGGCGGCGTTCTCCAGCCACTTCCTCGCGTCCGCCGCGTGCAGCTCGACCCGGACCCCCTCCGGCAGCGGCAGATGCTCGGCCACCAGCTCCAGCAGCCCCCGGTCGACCTCGACGACGTCCTGCCGGGACCCGGGCCGGGTGGCGGCCACGTACCGGGGCAGGGTGAGCGCGCCGCCCCCGAGATGCACGACATCCAGCGCACGCCCCGGCTCACCCACGACGTCCAGCACGTGCCCGAGCCGCCGCGCGTACTCGAACTCCAAGTGCGTGGGATCGTCCAGATCGACGTACGACTGCGGCGCCCCGTCGACGGTGAGCAACCAGGCCCGTTCCCGGTCGATGTCGGGCATCAGCTTGGCGGTTCCGTAATCAACATCGCGGGTCACGGGGATGGGCTCGTTCACCATCTCATTGTGCCTGTGGTGCGGCGCCCCATCAGGGGCGCGGGGAACTGCGCGACCAGCCACAACGGCCCCGCGGTCCCCCACCACCTCAACCCACCACGGTCACGGTCCCCGCCCCAACCGTCCTGCCACCCTCACGAATGGCGAACCCGAGCCCCGGCTCCAACGGCACCTCCCGCCCCAGCTCCACGGTCATGGCAACCGTGTCACCGGGTCGGGCCACCACCACCTCACCGAGGTCGACCACCCCGACCACATCCGCGGTCCGGATGTAGAACTGCGGCCGGTACCCGGAGGAGACGGGCGTCGTCCGCCCACCCTCCCGGGCCGACAGGACATACACCTGCGCCGAGAAACGCCGCCGCGGCTTCACACTCCCCGGCGCAGCCACCACATGCCCCCGCCGGACAGCGTCCCGGGGAACCCCCCGCAGCAGCAGCGCCACGTTGTCCCCGGCCTGTGCCTCCTCCATCGGCTTGCCGAAGGTCTCCAGCCCCGTGACCACCGTCTCGACGGCAGCCCCGAGCACCTCGACCTTGTCCCCGACCCGCACCGTGCCCCGCTCCACCGCGCCGGTCACCACGGTGCCCCGCCCGGTGATGGTCAGCACGTTCTCCACGGACAGCAGGAACGGCGCGTCCAGATACCGCTCCGGCATCGGCACATACGTGTCCACCGCGTCGAGCAGCGCCTCGATCGAGGCGGTCCAGCGCGGGTCCCCCTCCAGCGCCTTCAGCCCCGAGACGCGCACCACCGGTACGGAGTCACCGCCGTAGCCGTGCGCCGTGAGCAGGTCGCGTACCTCGAGCTCGACCAGGTCGGTCAGCTCCTCGTCCCCCGCGTCGGCCTTGTTGAGGGCGACCACGATGTGGTCGACGCCCACCTGCCGGGCGAGCAGCACGTGTTCGGCGGTCTGCGGCATGATCCCGTCGAGCGCGGAGACGACGAGGATCGCCCCGTCGAGCTGCGCGGCTCCGGTGACCATGTTCTTGACGTAATCGGCATGGCCCGGCATGTCGACGTGCGCGTAGTGCCGGGTGTCGGTCTCGTACTCGACGTGCGCGATGTTGATGGTGATGCCGCGCGCCGCCTCCTCGGGCGCCCGGTCGATCCGGTCGAACGGCACGAACGTGCCCGTGCCGCGCTCGGCGAGGACCTTGGTGATGGCGGCCGTGAGCGTGGTCTTGCCGTGGTCGACATGACCCATGGTGCCGATGTTGAGATGCGGTTTCGTACGGATGTAGGCCGTCTTGGACATGGCTGTACCTCGAAGCGTCTGATCAGCGAAGAAGAAAGCGGGACCCCGAGGACCTGACCGACCCTCCCCTTGCGGGGTCCGCCGGACGAGCCGGAGAGGGTCAGCTTCGGGCGCCGTCCACGACGGCCGTGAGAACCACGACGGCAGCCTTCGGGGCATCCGTGACCACGGATGCTGCGAGGGTGAAGGCGTGCCGGAACATGTGTCAGATCATTGCCGACGCTTTACCGCACGTCGAATGGTTTTCGGCCCCCGCTCCGCCGGTCCCCGGGCGGCGATGCGCGACGCCGCCTGTGACGCTGGTGAGACGAACCATACGGCGATCACACACATTTGTCGGTTAGTGTCACCGGATGCTCGATGCCACCACCCGCTCTGGGGGCACCGCCACGGCCTCTCCCCGGGCCAGCACCGCGGAGCTCGCCGTCGCCGTCCCCTCGGCAACGACCGCCTCGCCCGTTCCGTCCACCGGTTTCACCGCTCGCTGCACCAGAGTTCTGCTCTCCCCGTGGTCGAGGCTGTCCCTGCTCGTCGCGCTGCTCGCCGCGGGCGCGTGCGGGGTGCTGCTGTTCGAGCCGCAGCGGCTGCTGACGCAGGGCTGGCCGCCGCAGCTCGGCGGCGCTATGGCGGCGCTGGTGTTCGCGGTGGCGTACGGCGTGTGCACGGTGGCGTTCGTACCGAGGCCGCTGCTGAACCTCGCGGCGGGGGCGCTGTTCGGTTCGCAGCTGGGCACCGGCGTGGCGCTGGCGGGCACGGTGCTCGGTGCCGGGATCGCCTTCTGCCTGGGGCGCGCCCTGGGCCAGGACGCCCTGCGGCCGCTGCTGCGGGGGCGCTGGCTGAAGGCCGCGGACGGCCAGCTCAGCCGGCACGGCTTCCGCTCGATGCTCGTGGTGCGGCTGTTCCCCGGTGTGCCGTTCTGGGCCGCGAACTACTGCGCCTCCTTCTCCCGCATGGGCCTGCTGCCTTTCCTGCTGGCGACGGGCCTCGGCTCGATCCCGAACACCGCCGCCTACGTCGTCGCCGGCGCCCGCGCCTCCACCCCGACGTCCCCCGCCTTCCTGATCGCCCTGGCCTGCATCGCCCTGCCCGCGCTGGCGGGCGTGGTGGTGGCCTGGCGCAAGCGGCACCGCCTGCGCCAGCTCTGACGAACCGTTACACCGGTACACCGGCAGGGCTCACACCTGTTGCACCCGCTGTTACACCCGCCGGGCTCACACCCGTTCCAGCACCATGGCGTTGGCCAGCCCGCCCGCCTCGCACATGGTCTGGAGCGCGTACCGGGCGCCCCGTTCCCGCATCGCGTGGACCAGCGTCGTCGTCAGGCGGGTGCCGCTCGCGCCGAGCGGATGGCCGAGCGCGATGGCGCCGCCGTGCACGTTGACCCGGGCGAGGTCGGCGCCGGTCTCCTGCTGCCAGGCCAGGACGACGGCCGCGAACGCCTCGTTGACTTCGAACAGGTCGATGTCGTCGAGGCTCAGCGACGCCCTGCGCAGTACCTTCTCGGTCGCCGGGACGACACCGGTGAGCATCAGCAGCGGGTCGGATCCGGTGACGGCGAAGCTGTGCAGCCGGGCGAGCGGGCGCAGGCCGAGCCGGGCCGCGGTCTCGCTGGAGGTGATGAGTACCGCGGAGGCGCCGTCGTTGACCGGGCTCGCGTTGCCCGCCGTGACATTCCACTCGATCTGCGGGAAGCGCTCGGCGAAACCGGGGTCGTAGTAGGCGGGCTTGAGGCCGGCGAGGATCTCGGTGGTGCTGCCTGGCCGTACGCACTCGTCGCGCGTGACACCCTCCAGGGGCGCGACCTCGGCGTCGAAGAGCCCGCCGTCCCAGGCCGCCGCGGCCTTGTGGTGCGACGAGACGGCGAACTCGTCCATCCGCTCGCGGCCGATCGACCACTTGGCGGCGATGAGTTCGGCGCTGATGCCCTGCGGGACGAGTCCCTCGGGGTAGCGCTCGGCGATCCCGGGGCCGAAGGGGTCCTTTCCCGCCGGCACGTTCGACCACATCGGCACCCGGCTCATCGACTCGACCCCGCAGGCCACGACGAGGTCGTACGCGCCCGCGAGGACGCCCTGGGCCGCGAAGTGCACGGCCTGCTGGGAGGAGCCGCACTGGCGGTCCACGGTGGTCGCGGGCACCGACTCCGGGAAGCCGGCGGACAGGGCGGCGTAGCGGGTGGTGTTCATGGCCTGCTCGCCGACCTGGTCGACGGTGCCGCCGATGACGTCGTCGATCAGCGCCGGGTCGACGCCGGAGCGTTCGACGAGGGTGCGCAGGGTGTGGGCGAGGAGCTCCACCGGGTGGACGTGCGCCAGGGCCCCGTTCGGCTTGCCCTTGCCGGTCGGGGTGCGTACGGCTTCGACGATCACTGCGTCACGCATGTGCGGGCCTCCACGGCTACCAGTGAGTAGGAAATCCAAACTCACCGTAGCCCCGCAGGTTGGAAATTCCAACCCTCTCCTACACTGAGCCTCATGGCCGCCAGCAAAGACCCGCGCCCCTGCTCCATCGCCGACACCCTGGCCCTGGTCGGCGAGAAGTACTCGCTGCTCGTGCTGCGTGAGGTGTGCCTCGGCAACGGCCGTTTCGACCAGCTGGTGCGCAACATCGGCGCACCGCGCGACATCCTCGCCACGCGGCTGCGCCGGCTCGTCGACGCCGGGATCCTGGTCAAGCAGCTCTACAGCGAGCGCCCGCAGCGCTTCGAGTACCGGCCCACCCGGGCCGGGCTGGAACTGGAGCCCGTGCTGATGACCCTCATGGCCTGGGGCGACCGCCACCTGCGGACGGACGGCGACCGTCCGATGGTCGTGGAGCACTCCTGCGGCCGGGCGCTCACCCCGGTGGTCACGTGCCGGGCCTGCGGCGACGAGGTGCGTCACGAGGACCTCAGGGCCCACCCCCAGGCGCCCGGCTGGACGGTGACCGGACCGACGGTGGCCTGATCCGGCCCCTGCCGCGGAGCACCGGTCAAACCCCTGTGTCGGAGCGGACATCCGGGGGCGCTACGCTTCCCCCTCGGCACATCTGATCCCCCGGTCATCACACCCGGCGGCCCGGTGTGCCCGTCGTCCGTTCCACGATCGGCACTTGGACTCCGCTACCTCATGTCTTGGTTCGAATCACTCATCCTCGGACTCGTCCAGGGGCTGACCGAGTTCCTCCCCGTCTCCTCCAGCGCGCACCTGCGGCTGACGGCGGCCTTCTCGGGCTGGGAGGACCCGGGCGCGGCCTTCACGGCGATCACCCAGATCGGCACCGAGGCCGCCGTGCTGATCTACTTCCGCAAGGACATCGGGCGGATCATCTCGGCGTGGACGCGCTCGCTCACGAACAAGGAGCTGCGCAGCGACCCCGACGCGCGGATGGGCTGGCTGGTCATCGTCGGCTCGATCCCGATCGGTGTGCTCGGCGTGACGCTGAAGGACCAGATCGAGGGGCCGTTCCGGGACCTGCGGATCACCGCGACGATGCTGATCGGCATGGGCATCGTCCTGGGCGTCGCCGACCGGCTCGCGGCACGGGACGAGAGCGGCGGCAAGCACCGCGCGCCCAAGCAGCGCAAGGCCCTGGAGGACCTGGGCGTGCGAGACGGCCTGATCTACGGTGTCTGCCAGGCCATGGCGCTCATCCCGGGCGTCTCCCGCTCCGGCGCCACCATCAGCGGCGGCCTGTTCATGGGGGACAAGCGCGAGGCCGCGGCCCGCTACTCCTTCCTGCTCGCGATCCCCGCGGTGCTCGCCTCCGGCCTGTTCGAGCTCAAGGACGCGACGGAGGGCGGCCATGTCTCGTGGGGCCCGACGATCTTCGCGACGGTCATCGCCTTCGGGGTCGGCTACGCGGTGATCGCGTGGTTCATGAAGTTCATCTCGACCAAGAGCTTCATGCCGTTCGTCTGGTACCGGATCGCGCTCGGCGTCCTCATCATCGTCCTGGTGTCGATGGGCGCGCTGAGCCCGCACGCGGCCGAGTCGGCGGGCTGACCCGGCGGTCTGTGACCCGCATCTCGTGACCCACCGCATAGCGCGGGGGTAGCCGTCCGGTAGCGGGCTGTCAGTGCCTGCCCCTACGCTTGTCGGCATGTCCCCCGATTTCGTGACCCCTGGTTCCGTGCGGTCCGCCGCCGAGGTCAACGAGGAGATCCGTGCGCTGTGGCGGCGCACGGGCGGCACCCTGTCGCCCGAGGAGCGCGCGGAGTACGAGCTGCTGGTCGTCGAGTGGGCGGCCGCGATCCGCGGCGCCGTCGTCAAGGCGGCCTGACGCTCACCGCACACCCCTTGGCTCCGCCCCTCCCATGCCCAACACTGAGGCGATGACGCAGCGCGTGGAGCTCGCCACCGTGAGGGACCGGCTGGCCGTCGACGGACTGATCACCGACTACGCGGTGGCGGTCGACGACGGCGACTGGGAGGGGTACCGGGGGCTGTTCGTCCCCCAGGGACGGGCGGACTACCGCTCGGCCGGCGGCATCGAAGGCGAAGCCACGGCGGTCGCCGCGTGGCTCGCCGAGAGCATGCGGCTCTTCCCGATGCGACAGCACCTGATCGTCAACCGGCGGGTGCGCTTCGGCGTCTGGGAGCAGGACACCGGCGATACGGCCCAGGTCCAGGCCGACTACATCAACCCCATGGCCACCGAAGGCCCCGCGCCCGACTTCGTGTGCGGCGGCCGGTACGCCTTCGCGCTGCGGCGCACGGTCGACGGCTGGCGGCTGACCGAGGTGGTCGTCCGGGAGAAGTGGCGGCGCCTTCCCGAGCGGCGGACGGCACCTGTGGTCCACTGACCCGGCGTCCTCTGTCCTAGATCGTCCGCAGGGCGCACACTGGAGGCACCCGCGGGTAGGAGGCGCCTATGAAGACGCTCGGCCACTGGCTCGCCTCCCCGTGGCGGCGCTCGGCCGCCGCCGTGATCGCGGGCGCCCTTCCCGTACTCGCCTATCCCGCCCCCTCCTTGTGGTGGTGCGCCTACGTCGCCCTTGTCCCCTGGATCCTGCTGATGCGCACCGCGCCGACCGGCAAACGCGCGGCGTACGACGGCTGGTGCGGCGGGTTCGGCTTCATGCTGGCCATGCACCACTGGCTGCTGCCCTTCCTGCACGTGTTCACGTTCGTCCTCGCCGCGCTGCTCGGCGCCCTGTGGGCCCTGTGGGGGTGGCTCGTGCACCGGCTGCTGGCCGGCCTGCCCTCGCGGCGGCGGATCGCGGCCGCTCTCGTCGTCCTGCCGTCCGGCTGGCTGGCCGTCGAGCTGGTCCGCTCCTGGCAGGGCCTCGGCGGCCCCTGGGGCATGCTCGGCTCCAGTCAGTGGCAGGTCGAGCCGGCGCTGCGGCTGGCCTCGGTCGGCGGGGTGTGGCTGCTCAGCTTCCTGCTCGTGGCCGTCAACGTCGCGGTCGCCGTCCTCGTCGCGGTCCGTCAGGCCCGTGTGCCCGCCGTGGCCGGGCTCGTCGCCACGGCCGCCGCCACCTCCGCCGCCTGGTCCCTCTCGCCCCGCCCCGGCATCGACGGCCACGTCAGGATCGCCGTCGTCCAGCCCGGCGTCATCGACGGCCCGAGCCACCGGCTCGCCCGCGAGGAACAGCTCACCCGCCGGCTCGCCGGACAGGACGTCGACCTGATCGTGTGGGGCGAGAGCAGCGTCGGCTTCGACCTCGGGGACCGGCCCGACCTCGCCCGGCGGCTCGCGGACCTGTCCCGCGCGACCGACGCCGGCATCCTGGTCAACGTGGACGCCCGGCGCTCCGACAAGCCCGGCATCTACAAGAGCTCCGTCCTGGTCGGGCCCGACGGCCTCACCGGCGAGCGCTACGACAAGATGCGGCTCGTCCCCTTCGGCGAGTACGTACCGGCCCGCTCCCTGCTCGGCTGGGCCACCTCCGTCGGCAAGGCGGCGGGCGAGGACCGCATGCGCGGCTCCCAGCCGGTCGTGATGAACGTGGGGGACGGCCTGCGCGTCGGCCCGATGGTGTGCTTCGAGACGGCCTTCCCCGACATGACCCGCCACCTCACCCGGGAGGGCGTCGACGTGCTGATCGGCCAGTCGTCGACATCCACGTTCCAGAACAGCTGGGCGCCCGAGCAGCACGCCTCGCTCGCCGCGCTGCGTGCCGCCGAGACCGGCCGCCCGATGGTGCACGCGACGCTGACGGGTGTCTCCGCCGTGTACGGCCCGAGCGGGCAGCGCGTGGGCCCGTGGCTCGGGACGGACGCGTCCGCCACGCAGGTCTACGACGTGCCCCTCGCCCACGGCACCACGCCCTATGTGCGCCTCGGTGACTGGACCGTGCACGCGGCCATGCTGATCCTCGCCGCGTGGGCCGCCGGCGAGGGCGTGCGGACGCTGCGGCTCAGGCGGTCCGCTCCTGAACCGCCCGTACCACCCGCTCGCACAGTTCATGAGTCTCCAGCGCGTCCCGGGCGCTGAGCACTCTGCCCACCCGCACGGCGTCCAGGAACGCCAGCACCGCCTGCTCGATGCCGCGCTGCCGGGCCACCGGCACCCAGTCGCCGCGCCGCCGCACGGTCGGCTGCCCCTTGTGGTCGACGACCTCGGCGAGGTTGATCACCTGCCGCTTGGTGTCCTGCCCGGACACCTCGAGGATCTCCTCGGCCGAACCGCTGAGCCGGTTCATCACGCCGAGCGCGGTGAAGCCGTCCCCGGCGAGTTGGAGCACGACGTGGTGCAGCAGGCCGTCCTGAACGCGGGCGCGCACGGTGACGTCGTCGACCTCGCCGGGCACCAGGAACCGCAGGGTGTCGACGACGTGGATGAAGTCGTCGAGGATCATCGCGCGCGGCTCCTCCGGGAGCCCGATGCGGTTCTTCTGCATCAGGATCAGCTCGCGCGGATGGTCGGCGCACTGCGTGTAGCCGGGAGCATGACGCCGGTTGAAGCCCACCGCGAGGCTCGTGTCCCGCTCCTCGGCGAGCACCACCAGCCGCGCGGACGCGTCGAGTTCGTAGGCGAGCGGCTTGTCTACGTACGTCGGCACGCCCGCCTCCAGCAGCCGGGTCACGATCTCCGGGTGCACGATCGTGGGCGCGTGCACGAAGGCGGCGTCGAGGCCGGCCGCGAGAAGGGAGTCGAGGGTAGTGTGCCGCCGCTCGCGCGGGACGTGGAGGCCGTCGGCGACCCGGTCGAGCGTGGCGGGCGTGCGCGTCTGGAGGTGCAGCTCCACCCCGGGCTGGAAGGCGAGGACCGGAAGGTAGGCCTTCTGCGCGATGTCGCCGAGTCCGATGCAGCCGACCTTCACGGGGTGTTCTCCTCTAGCGGTTGCCTGCCGGGGCCTGCTCGGAAGCATACGACTGCTGAGGGGGCCGCCAGCCGGCGATGCCGTCGAAGCTCCGCAGGAACACAGCGAGTCCGGCCTTCGACAGCGCGGCCAGGGCCGTGTCGCGTACGACTGTCCCGAGGCGGCCGGTCATGAGGTTGACGCGCGCGACCCGCACGGCCTGGCGTGCGACGGCGGTCGTACGCGGCAGCCGGGCGGCGGTGTAGGCGGGGAGGTCGTCGCAGTGGTGCGCGAGTACGATCGCGTCCTCGATGGCCTGGTTGCCGCCCTGGCCGAGGGTCGGGGGCATGGCGTGCGCGGAGTCGCCGACCAGGGCCACCCTGCCGTGGTGGTAGGCGGGCAGGGGCTCGGCGATGTGGTGGACGTCGTGCCGCAGGACGTCCTCGGGGCGGGTGGCGGCGAGCACGGCGGGGATCGGGTCGTGCCAGTCGCCGAAGCGGCGCAGCAGCTCGGCCTTCTCGTCGTCGGGCGCGCGTCCTCCGGCGGGTGTCACGGCGGCGGCGTAGGCGTAGACGCGGCCGTCCTTCAGCGGGTGCGTGCCCCAGATGTGGCCCCTGCCCCAGGTCTCGTGCGAGGCGAACTCGACGCCGGGCACGGGGATCACGACCCGCCAGGTGGTGAATCCGGAGTAGACGGGCCCCGGGTGGCCGGGGAAGAGCGCGCCGCGTACGGCGGACCGGACGCCGTCGGCGCCCACCACCAGGTCCGCCTCCAGCTCGCCGCCCGCGGTGGTGACGCGGGCGGGCCGGCCGGTGTCGCCGCTGCGGGCGAGGGTCGCGGCGGCGTCCGTGCGGACCGCGTCCGGCGGGAGCAGTGCGGTCAGGCGCTCGACCAGGGTGGCGCGGTGCAGCAGCACGAGCGGGCCGCCGAAGCGCTCGGCGGCGGCGTCGGCGGAGGAGCGCGAGAGCCACCGGCCGGACGGTGTGCGCAGCCCGCCGTCCCCGGACCAGGCGGCGAGGTCACGGATCTCGTCGCCGAGGCCGATGACGTCCAGCGCGCGCAGGGAGTTGGGAGCGAGGGAGATGGCGGCGCCGACCGGCTCCAGTGAACGGGCGCGCTCCAGCACGGTGACCCGCCAGCCGAGCAGGTGCAGTGCGGCCGCCGCGGTCAGGCCTCCGATGCCGCCGCCGATCACGACAGCCCGCCTCGCCTGTGTCATGGCTCCTCCTCCAACCGGCGGCCGGATCCGCCCGGCCTGGTGACTACACCTGTAGTTCACTATCGAGCTTACTACGGTTGTAGTGAGACGGGTACCGTTAGCTCCATGTCCGTACGCACCGCCGGCCCCTCCCGCTCCGACCTCGTCGCCGACACCGCCCTCGCCCTGCTCGCCGAGCGCGGGATGCGGGGCCTCACGCACCGGGCGGTCGACGAGGCGGCCGGACTCCCCCAGGGCTCCACGTCGAACCTCGCGCGCACTCGGCAGGCCCTGCTGGAACTGGCGGTGCGGCGCCTGGCCGACCGCGAGGCGCGGGTACTGGCGCTGCACGAGATGCCGGATCCCCGGGCCGGGTCCGGCCCCCTGGCGGACGCGCTGGCCCTGGCCACCCACCGCGCGCTGGCCCGCAACCGCGAACTCACCCTCGCCCGCTACGAACTGGCCCTTGAGGCCACGCGCCGCCCGGAGCTGCGGGCGTACTTCGACGCGACGGGCGCCCGCTTCCGTGAGCAGCTGGCCGCCCTCGTCACCGGGATGGGCTCGACGGACCCGGCCCGGCACACGCTGTCCCTGATCTCCTGGGCGGACGGGCTGATGTTCAGTTGCGTGGCGGGGTCGTTCGGTGCCGAGGTGCCGAGCCTGGAGGAGGTGCGGACCGGGCTGCGGGAGCTGCTGGACGGGATGCTCGGGGCCTGAAAAAGCCGTGGTGCGGCAGGGGGCGTTGGGAAAGGATGCCGGCATGACGACCGAACGCCGTATGCCTGCCACGACCGCCGACGAACGCACCATGCTGGAGGGATGGCTGGAGTTCCACCGGCAGACCCTCGCGTGGAAGTGCGAGGGCCTGACCGACGAGCAGCTCAGGTCCCCCGCCGTGGAGCCCTCAGACCTGTCACTGCTGGGGCTGGTGCGGCACATGGCGGACGTGGAGCGGAGCTGGTTCCGCCGGGTGCTGACGAACGAGGACGTGGCGCCGCTCTATTGGAGCGACGAGGAACCGGACGGCGAGTTCCGCCTGACCGAGGCCGACACCTACGCGGAGGCCCACGCCGCCTGGCAGGCCGAGATCGAGACCGCCCGGAGCAACGCCGCCCGCTTCGGCCTGGACGACATCACCGAGGGCAAGCACCGGCGCAGCGGCGAGCGGTTCAACCTGCGGTGGCTCTACACCCACATGATCGAGGAGTACGCGCGGCACAACGGCCACGCCGACCTGATCCGTGAGCGCATCGACGGCTCGACCGGCGACTGACACCGGCCGGGACCGGCCGGCGACGTCACCCCGGACAGGCCGACTGCCTCCGTACGGGGAGCGAGATCACCCGTGCGGGGCATCCTCCGCCCGTCCGCTGCCCTGCCGCGGGCCGGACGCACCAGAGTGGCGCGGGTGCATCGAACGACGACCACAGCGACGCTCCTGGTGACCGTGGCTGTCTCGGCCCTCACCGGCTGTACGACGGTCCGGCATGCCCCGGTCCCCGGACCGCCGGCGGCCCCGTCCCGGCCGTCGGCGCCGCAGCCGGAGGGGCGGACGGAGACCCAGATCGTGCAGGCACCGGCCCGCGAGGCCCTGCAACTCATCGAGGAGTCCCGCCGTCCGGAGCCGTCCGCGTTCCCGTCGCGCCTGACCACGCCCCCGGCCGCCACGCCGCAGCAGCGGCGGCAGCCGCCCGGTCCCCGCGATGTCCGCCCACGCCCCGCCCGCCCGGAACGCCCCGACCCGGCCCCGCGCGGCCCACGGCGCCCGCACACCGGCCTGCCCGAGGTCCCGGAGTCGGTACGCCAGGACGTCCGGGAGAGCGTCCCGGACACCACGGACGTGTGCGCACTGGGCAGACGCTACGGAGGCTGGCGGGCGGACAGCCCGGAGGCGACCATCTGCCGCGACACGTACGGTCGTTGAACCACACGCCCGGGGCGGGCCTGGGATCGGCCCGCCGCAGTCGCCACCCACCGCCTCGGCCACGTCCAGCCGACACGGCGGCCCCCACACCATGGCCCGGCCCCGCGGGCCCTACTCCGCCGGCCGCGGCCTGCCCGGGAAACCCGCCCGACTCCGGACGCCGCGGCCCCCTGCCCCGAGCGGCCCCGGACCCGCTGCCGACGCCAGGCGGTGCCCCGAGCGGCCCAGGACTGGCTGCCGACGCCAGCCGTGCCCCAAGCGGCCCCGGAACCGCGACCGGCGCACGGCCACTGTCCGGGGTAGCCGCCGGGCCCTCTCCCGGCGCCGCGGCGGGCATAGCGCCGGCCTGCCGGCACAGCCGCCCCCACCCCCGGGCCCTACTCCCCCCCGCACGACCTGCCCGGGGAACCCGCCTGGCTCCCGGCGCCACGGCCGCAGCTCAGAGCGGTCCCGGAACCACAACCGGCGCCATGGCGGGCATGGCGCTGGGCGTCCGGGCCGGCAACCACCTCGCCCGGTCGATCACGTCCTGAGAGGCCCTCGCCCCTCCCGGAGCCACGGCCTATGCCCGGAAGGCCCGCTCCCGGCGCCACGGCCGATGTCGGAGGCCCCTCCTGGAGCCACGGCCTATGCCCGGAAGGCCTCTCCGGGCGCTACGGCCGCTGCCTCGGCGGGGTCCACATCCCCCCGCCGTCCTCGCCCAGCCGGGACTCCAGGCGGCTGATGGCCGCTCGGATGCCCTCGCCGTAGGGGTCGTCGGTGAGGGCCACGGCCGCTCCCCGGGCCCGGCGCAGGTGTGCGCGTGCGGCGTCGCGGTGGCCGAGTCTGTCGTAGTCGGCGGCCAGGTTGAGGTGCAGGGAGGGGTAGAACGCTCGGACCGCGAGGGCCCCCGCCCCCGAGGAGGCCCTGGCGTCGGTGAGCTCCTCCGCCGCCGTCAACGCGCGCAGGTCCCAGGCCAGTTCGTCGGCGGGATCGTCCTGCGTGTCGGCCAGGTAGTGGGCGAGGGTGCAGCGGTGCAGCGGGTCGCCGTGCTCCCCGATCTCCGCCCACAGGTCCAGGAACCGCTGCCGGGCCTCCTCCCGGTCCCCGGCGTGGTGCAGCATGACGACCTGCCCGATCCGCGTCGGCACGGCATCCGGCGCCGCATGTCCCTGTCGCTCCACGACCACGCCCTCCGCACCGCTCGCCCGCTGTCCCTCCCGACGCTAACCGCAGGCCGGGAGGATCCGGCTGAGGCCGCTCCGTACGTCGCCGGGGCGTCAGCCGTCAGCCCAGGTTCGGAATCGTCCAGTCGATCGGCTCGTGCCCCTGCGCCGCCACCGCCGCGTTGATCTGCGTGAACGGACGCGAGCCGAAGAACTTCTTCGCCGACAGCGGCGACGGATGCGCGCCCTTGACCACCACGTGGCGCGACTCGTCGATCAGCGGGAGCTTCTTCTGCGCGTAGTTCCCCCACAGCACGAACACTGCCGGGTCGGGCCGGCCGACGACCGCGCGGATGACCGCGTCGGTGAACCTCTCCCAGCCCCGGCCCTTGTGCGAGTTGGCCTCGCCGCCGCGGACCGTGAGCACCGCGTTGAGCAGCAGGACGCCCTGCTCGGCCCACGGCATCAGGTAGCCGTTGTCCGGGATCGGCGTGCCCAGCTCCTCGTGCATCTCCTTGTAGATGTTCCGCAGGGACGGCGGAATCCGCACACCGGGCCGGACCGAGAAGCACAGCCCGTGCCCTTGCCCCTCGCCGTGGTACGGGTCCTGACCGAGGACCAGGACCTTGACCCGCTCGTACGGCGTGGCGTCCAGCGCGGCGAAGACCTCCTCGCGCGGCGGATAGACGGGGCCCTTCGCCCGCTCCTCCTCGACGAACTCCGTCAGCTCCTTGAAGTAGGGCTGCTGCAGCTCGTCGCCCAGAACCCCGCGCCAGGACTCGGGCAGCATGGCGATGTCGGTCACGTCAACGTCCTCACGATGTGCGGTCACTTCCAGGCCACAGAACCTACCGGCGACCACTGACAACGCACCGGGAAAGCCCGCTGCCCGACCTACCCGCCAGGCGGTCTTGCCCCGCCTACCAGGCCGTCTTGCGGTGCAGCTCCCACATCATCATGATCGTCGACGGGTCCATGGCCCGCTCCGCGCCCGAGACGTCCCGGCTCGCCGCCACGTACTGCCTGCCCTGCCACAGCGGCAGCAGCCGCGCGTCGTCCACGAGGATCCGCTGGGCCTCCTCGAACTCCTTCTCCACGTTCGCGCGGTCGCTCTCGCGGCGCGAGCGGGGCAGCAGATCGCCGGTGATCTCGGGCGCCGGGTAGGGCGTGCCGAGGGCGTTCTGCTCGCCGACGAACGGCGCGATGAAGTTCTCCGCGTCCGGGAAGTCGGGGTACCAGCCACGCCCGAACACCGGGTACTCGCCCTTCTGGTAGCCCTCGACGTACGTCGACCAGGGGCGGCTCTCGAGCGTGATCCGGAACAGGCCGGAGGCCTCGAGCTGGCGCTCCAGTTCCTTGAACTCCGCGGCGGTCTCGGAGCCGTAGCGGTCGCTCGTGTACCAGAAGGTGAGCGGGACCCGCTGGTTGATGCCCGCCTCGGTGAGGATCTTGCGGGCCTTGCCGACGTCCGGGTCGCCGTAGTCGTCGAAGAAGCCCGTCGTGTGACCGGTGAGGCCCTTGGGGACCATGGAGTACAGCGGGTCGACGGTGTCCTTGTAGACCTTGTGGGCGATCGCCGCACGGTCGACGACCTGCGCGATGGCCTGGCGCACGGCCTTCTTGTTCGCCCAGGAGTTCTTCGGGTTGAACACCAGGTAGTTGATGTCGGTGCCGGTGCCCTCGACGAGCTGGATCTCCTCCTCGTTGGAGGTCTTGCTCTGGAGGTCGACGACATCGCCGGCGGCGAGACCGCGGTAGGTCACGTCGATCTGCTCGTCCCGCAGGGCCTTGACCATGGTGCCGGAGTCCTTGAAGTAGCGGATGGTCACCGCGTCGTTCCGGCGCTCGGCGTAGCCCTTGTAGCCGTCGTTGCGTACGAGGACGGCCTCCTTGCCCGCCTCGTACGAGTCGAGGACGTACGGCCCGGAGCCGACGACGTCGTCGCCCTTGCGCAGGGAGTTCTCCGGGTAGGCGGCCGGGGAGACGATCGACATGGCGGGGGTGGCGAGCACGAACGGGAAGGTGGCGTCGGGCTTGTTGAGGTGGAAGATCACCTCGCGCTCGTTCGGCGCCTGGACCCGTTCGAGACTGCCGAGCAGCCCGGCGGGGCCGCCGTTGACGTTGATCTTGCGGATCCGGTCGAACGAATACTTCACGGCCCGGGCGTCGAGCGCGTCGCCGTTGGAGAACTTCAGGCCCTCGCGCAGCTCGCAGCGGTACACCTGGTTCGAGGCGTCGCTGAAGCCGCAGCTCTCGGCGGCGTCCGGCTGGGGCTCGCTCGCGCCGGTCGGATAGCTCAGGAGCGTCTGGTAGACGTTGCGGAAGAGCTCCCAGGAGTTGTCCCAGGACGCGGCAGGGTCGAGCTTGCTGGGGGCACTGGTGGTGCCCACGACGATCGGCCCTTCGTCCTCCGGAGTGTCGGACGACAGCACGCCGCATCCGGCGACCAGGGACGATATGGACGCGATGGCCGCCACCCGCCGCAGGCATCGGTTCCGGTTGAACACGCGCACGCTCCTCGATCTGCCATACCAAGGGTCGGCAGACCATACCGCAGTGCCGCGCCCGCTGACCCGCCCCGGGACATGACTCCTTGATCGATAAACCTTTGACTACGTTGTCATCGCCGTTTG
The DNA here is from genome assembly GCF_044458845.1 of Streptomyces sp. NPDC050416. Lineage (NCBI taxonomy): Bacteria > Bacillati > Actinomycetota > Actinomycetes > Kitasatosporales > Streptomycetaceae > Streptomyces > Streptomyces sp. NPDC050416. The sequence goes on along the minus strand of NZ_JBITII010000011.1, from coordinate 47,701 downwards.
CCGTGCCTTTACGCCCGCACGGGCGCCCCCTGCGCGAGGGGGCGCCCGTGCCGAGCCGCGTACGCGCCTGCGTCAGCCGGTGCCGGCGTTGAGGAAGATGCCGCCGTCCACGACGAGCGTCTGGCCCGTGACCCAGTCGGACTGCTCGGAGGTGAGGAACGCCGCCGCGCCGCCGATGTCGGAGGGCACGCCGAGCCGGCCGAGCGGGTAGCCGGCCGCGGCCTCCTCCTCCCGGCCCTCGTACAGGGCCGTGGCGAACTTGGTCTTCACGACGGCCGGGGCGATCGCGTTGACCCGGACCTTGGGCGCGAACTCGTGCGCGAGCTGCACGGTCAAGTTGATCATCGCCGCCTTGCTGACGCCGTACGCGCCGATGAACGGCGAGGGCGAGAGGCCGGCGACGGAGGCGATGTTGACGATCGCGCCGCCGTTGTCCTTCTGCCAGGCGTGCCAGGTCCTCTGGGCGAAGCCCAGCGCCGAGACGACGTTGGTCTCGAAGACCTTGCGGGCGACGTTCAGGTCCAGATCGGCGATCGGGCCGAACACCGGGTTCGTGCCGGCGTTGTTGACCAGGTAGTCGACGCGGCCGAAGGCCTCCATCGTGCGCTCGACGGCGGCGGCCTGGTGGGCCTCGTCGTGCGCCTTGCCCACCGCGTAGACCACGCGGTCGGAGCCGAGCTTCTCGACGGCCTCCTTGAGGGCGTCCTCGGTGCGGCCGGTGATGCACACGCGGTCGCCGCGCGCGACGAAGGCCTCGGCGACGCCGTAGCCGATGCCGCGGCTGGCGCCCGTGACGAGCGCGACCTTGCCGGAGAGTTCAGTCATGTCCGTGAGCTCCTGTGATCCCTAGTCGAGCGGTCCGCCGGCCACGTACAGGACCTGGCCCGAGACGAACCCGGCCGCCTCGCCCGTGAAGAAGGCGATGGCGTTGGCGATGTCCTCCGGCTCACCGACGCGGGCCACCGGGATCTGGGTGGCGGCGGCGGCCTTGAAGTCCTCGAAGCCCATGCCGACGCGGTCGGCGGTGGCCTTGGTCATCTCGGTGGCGATGAAGCCGGGGGCGACGGCGTTGGCGGTGACGCCGAACTTGCCGAGCTCCTTGGCGAGGGTCTTGGTGAAGCCCTGGAGGCCGGCCTTGGCGGCCGAGTAGTTGACCTGCCCGCGGTTGCCCAGCGCCGAGGACGACGACAGGTTGACGATCCGGCCGAAGCCCGCGTCCACCATGTGCTTCTGGCAGGCCTTGGACATCAGGAAGGCGCCGCGCAGGTGCACGTTCATGACGGTGTCCCAGTCGGAGACGCTCATCTTGAACAGCAGGTTGTCGCGCAGCACGCCGGCGTTGTTGACCAGGATCGTCGGCGCGCCGAGCTCCTCGGCGATCCGCGCGACGGCCGCCTCGACCTGCGCCTCGTCCGAGACGTCACAGCCGACCGCGATGGCCTTGCCACCGGCGGCGGTGATCTTCTCGACGGTGTCCTTGCAGGCCGCCTCGTCGAGGTCGAGCACGGCGACCGCGCGGCCCTCGGCGGCCAGCCGTACGGCGGTGGCGGCGCCGATCCCGCGCGCGGCACCGGTGACGACGGCGACCCGCTGCTCAGTGGTGGACATGGCTGCTTCTCCTCAGGTGAGCGACCGCTTAGTACCTTCAGTGGGTGTGACGCTAGAAGCCCTGGCACCCGGTGTCAACGGGCACGCTCGCGGTGTGATCCATTACCCGGACCCACCCTGCCCGACGCCGCCCTCCGGAACACCCGATCGGCCTACGGCCGCGCGCCGCGGTGCCGCTGCGCGCCTAGCGTCGGAGCGCGAGTCACTCGGGGTCCGAAAGGGAGGCACTCCATGCGCCGTCGTACCGGTGCCATAGGCACGCTGTTGGCGATCGCCGCGATCGCGCCGTTGGCCGGCCCCGCGCACGCCCGGCAGGACCTGGACTGCCGCGACTTCTCCTTCCAGGAGGACGCGCAGGCCGTCTTCGACGCGGATCCGAGTGATCCCCACAGGCTCGACGAGGACCAGGGCCCGGACGACGGCATCGCGTGCGAGGCCTTGGCCCGCCGCGGCGTCATCTCCCCGACCACCTCCCCCAGTGTCTCCGTCAGTCCCTCGCCTCCCGTCACCGCCACCCCCACCGGTGCCCCGACGCGAGGCGTGCGAGGCGGGCTCGGGGGCGCGGTGGCTTCGGGGCCGGGCGACTGGGACGTCGCCGTCGGCCTGGCCTTCGCGGCGTCTGCCGCCGTCGCCGCCGGTTACGCGGTGAAGCGCCGCCGACGCTGACGGCCGCGGCGCGTAGGTCATCTCACCAGCACGTCCAGCAATCGGTCGGTCTCCGCCGCCGGGTCCGTGGTCAGGCCCGTGTGGACGGGGCCGGGCTGGACGATCGTGGAGCGCGGGGCGACGAGCCAGCGGAAGCGGCGGCCCGGGTCGTCGGAGGCCGCCTGGCCGGCCGCTCTCCCGCCCGCGCACACCCCCTCCACGGCTCTCAGGGCGGCTCGGACTCCGGCCACGTCGGCGCGGGGGTCGAGGGCCAGCAGGCGGGCCTCGTCGAGGTGGGTGCGGGCGCCGACGTAGGACTCGGCACGGCAGTAGACGAGCACCCCGGCGTTGATGCACTCGCCGCGCTCGACGCGCGGGACGACGCGCAGGACGGCGTACTCGTAGATCTGGCGGTCGCGCGGACCGCCCTTGATGATGTGGCGGTCGCTCACTTGGTCCCCTGGATGCGGTCGTGGATGACGGCGGCCCGTGCGAGCAGCGGTCGCGCGTAGGCCCGCCTCAGATCGTCCGGGGTGTCGAAGCCGGGCTCGCCCGTCAGCCAGGCGTCCGGGATCTGCGCGGTGACGTCGGCGAGCAGTTCCTCGGTGACCAGGGGCGCCAACTCGGCCGCGGCGGAGGCGACATCGGGGCTGAAGGGCGCCAGGGCATGGTCGGAGGCGTCGTACGGGCGGGCCGCGGAGGCCTGCGCGCCGGGCCAGTTGTGGTGCCAGATCATGGTCGCCCCGTGGTCGACGAGCCACAGCTCGCCCCGCCACATCAGCAGGTTGGGGTTGCGCCAGGACCGGTCGACGTTGTTGACCAGCGCGTCGAACCAGACGATCCGCCCGGCCTCCCCGGGACCGACCGGGAAGGCGAGCGGGTCGAAGCCGAGCGCGCCGGAGAGGAAGTCCATGCCGAGGTTGGTGCCGCCGCTGGACCTGAGCAGGCTCTGCACCTCCTGGTCGGGTTCGCCGAGCCCCAGCTCCGCGTCGAGCTCGACCGTGACCAGGCGCGGCACGCGCAGCCCCAGCCGACGGGCGAGTTCCCCGCAGACCACCTCGGCGACGAGCGTCTTGCGTCCCTGCCCCGCGCCGGTGAACTTCAGGACGTACGTCCCGAAGTCGTCGGCCTCGACGAGTCCCGGCAGCGAACCGCCCTCACGCAGGGGCGTGATGAAACGGGTCGCGATCACTTCCTTGAGCATCGCCCCAGGTTACTGACGCACACGGGCCTGCGGGCGCCGGCCTCGCGGGGGCGGCTCGGAACCCGACAGCGAACCGACAGCCCCGCTTTACCCACACCGCTCCGCGCACAGGTCAGGATTTCGGCACCGTCTGAACAGCCGGTCCCCAGGGGCCGTACCTCTCGGCAGATCACGAATCCCCGGAAGGAACGTCAGCATGACCAGCGAATCAGTTCAGCCGAAGTCGGGACCGAGCCGCCGCAGCGTCGTCGCGGCGGCGGGCGCGGCAGGGCTCACCGTGGCGCTGACGGCGTGCGGATCGGAGGACAAGGCGTCCGATCCGTCCACCGAACAGGGCGCCGGCGCGACGAACGAGGGAGCCGGTGGTGCGGCGCTCGCCAAGACCTCCGAGATCCCCGAGGGCAGCGGCAAGATCTTCAAGGACGAGAAGGTCGTGGTCTCCCAGCCGGCGGCGGGCGAGTACAAGGCCTTCTCGACGGTCTGCACCCACCGCGACTGCCCGATGGTGGACCTCAAGGACGACATCATCTCCTGTACCTGCCACGGCAGTCGATTCTCCGTGCTCGACGGGAGCGTGAAGAAGGGGCCTGCGGTCGAACCCCTGGCGGCCAAGCAGATCAGCGTGAACGGCGACTCCATCACCCTCGCTTGAGCCCCCGCGGGCGCTCCAGACAGGCCAGCACCTCATCCGTGGTCGCGACCGTGGCGACCAATGCGAGGGTGTGGCGGATCACCGCGCGGGTGTAGTCGGACGGCACTCCGGCGATGGCGTCCGCCGGGACGACGGCGGTGTAGCCGCGGTTCACGGCGTCGAACACGGCATTGGGAACGGCCACGTTGGCCGAGACCCCGGTGACGATCAGCGTGCGGCAGCCGAGGTTGCGCAGCAGCGGATCGGCATCGGTGCCCTGGAGGGGCGACAGCCCGTGCAGGCGCCGTACGACGAGGTCCTCGTCGGCGACCTCGATCGGGGCCGCGACCCGCACCGCCGGCGTGCCGGTCATCTGCTGGACGGGCAGGCGTTCGGCGGCCCGGAACAGAGGGGCGTTGCGGCCGGCCCCGCGGCCGTCGGGGCGGCGCTCGGCGATGGCGTGGACGACCTGGACGCCGCCTGCGCGGGCGGCGGCCACCAGCCGGGCGACGTTGGCGAGCACTCCGCCCTCGCGTGCCTGCTCGGCGAGTTCGGGCAGTGCGCTGTCCACTCCGACGACGCCCTCCTGGCACTCGACGGTGAGCAGCACGGTGGTCCGCGGGTCGAGGAGTTCGCTGAGCTCTGCGTACGCGGGCACGGTCCCTCCCGGGCGCCGGCGGCTGGGCGCGCGAGCGTAACCACCATTGCGCGCGGAGGGAAGAGAACTCATTCTTTTCTGACGTGATGTCAGAGGATCTCCTCTGACACGACGTGAGAGAAGAAGGAAAGAGGGGGAGCATGACCGTCACTCAGCAGCGCCGGGGCCGGAAGATCATGATGACGCCTGGCGAGCTGGACGATTTCCTCACCACGCAGCGCACCTGCCGGGTGGCCACGGTGTCGGCCGACGGCGCCCCGCATGTGAGCACGCTGTGGTTCGCCTGGGACGGCACCTCGATGTGGCTGTACTCGGTCGTGCGCAGCAAACGCTGGACCGACCTGCGGCGCGATCCGCGGGTGGCGATCGTGGTCGACACCGGCGAGGAGTACGACGAGCTGCGCGGCGTCGAGCTGTCGGGCACCGTCGAGTTCGTGGGCGAGATCCCGCGCACCGGCGAGCTGCGCGCCGAACTCGACGTCCCCGAGACGTTGTTCGCCAGGAAGAACTTCCGCCTGGAGGAGATGCCGCACGACGGCCGGCATGCCTGGATACGTCTGACGCCGCAGAAGATCGTCTCCTGGGACTTCCGCAAGCTTTCGGCGCAGTAGCGCCGCGGCCCGGGCTCAGCCGAGGCTCTCCCCTGCCGCCTGGAGGGCCTTGACCGCGGCCCGGATCGACGGGCGGCGGTCGGCGTCCGCGCGCCAGACCACGTACACATGCCGCCGGACCCGCTGTCTGACGGGGACGGTCACGACCCCGGCGGGCACGGGACGGCGGCCGAGCAGCGGGGCGACGCACACGCCGAGGCCGGCGGCGACCAGCGCGAGCTGGGTGTGGGTCTCGGCGGCGCGGTGGCCGACGAGCGGCTCGATGCCCTTCGAGCGGAGCGTGAACATCAGCCACTCGTGGCAGAACTCCCCCTCGCCCCAGGTGATCCACTCGTCGTCGGCGAACTCGGCGAGGTCCACCTCGTCCCGCCCGGCGAGCGGGTGGTCCGCGGGCAGGGCGACATCGGCGGGGTCGTCCATGATCGACGCCTTGACCAGGCCGTCGGGCAGCGCCATCGGCTTGTTGTACCAGTCGAGCACGACGGCGAGGTCGAGGTCGCCGCGCACCACCCCGGCGAGGGCGGCCTCCGGTTCCAGCTCGCAGGAGCGCAGCCGGAGCGCGGGATGCCGCTCCCGCAGCGCGGGCAGCGCGAGCGGGAACAGGCCGCGGGCGGCCGTCGGGAACGCCGAGAGTCTCAGCTCGCCGACGACCTGTCCGCGCTGCGCCTCCAGGTCGGACTGGGCGAGTTCGACCTGGGAGAGGATGCGAGCGGCGTGCTCGGCGAGCAGCCGGCCCGCGTCGGTCAGGCGCACGCCCCGGCCGTTCTTGGCGAGGAGCCGCTGGCCGACCTCCCGCTCCAGCTTGGACATCTGCTGGGAGACGGCGGAGGTCGTGATGTGCAGTCCCTCGGCCGCGCCGCTGACCGAGCCGTGCCGGGCGAGGGCGTCGAGGGTACGCAGGCGCTCCAGGTTCAACATGTAAGCGATGCTACGCAATACCGGGCGCGAAATCTCGATTGTGCTACGAGGTTCCGTCCCGGCATCGTGTCTTCCATGAGCACCGTCACCACCCCCGGCCGGGTCGCCACCCCTTCGGGCGACCGCCCCCGTCGCCGCCTCGACTGGCGTCTGCGCTTCGCCGCCCTGTCCCTGATCTGGGGCTTCAGCTTCCTCCTCATCAAGGTGGGCACCGAGGGATACGCGCCGTTCCAGGTGACGCTCGGCCGACTGGTGTTCGGTACGGCGGTGCTGGCCGCCGCGATGGCGGTGCGCCGCGAGCGACTGCCTCGCGGGGCGCGTACGTGGGGGCATCTGGCGGTCGCCGCGTTCCTGCTCAACGCCCTGCCGTTCTCGCTGTTCGCCTACGCCGAGCTGACCATCCCGTCCACGCTCGCGGGCATCTGCAACGCGACCTCGCCGCTGTGGGGCATGGCACTGTCGCTGGTGGCCCTGTCGGAGGACCGCCCGACGCGGGTCCGGGTCGCCGGGCTCGGGCTCGGCTTCCTCGGCGTGCTCACGGTGCTTGGCGCCTGGCAGGGCTTCCACGGCCTGGACGCCACCGGCACGGCGCTGGCCCTGCTGGCCTCCCTCAGCTACCCGATCGGCTGGATCTACGTCCGCCGCACCCTGGCCGGCACCGGCCACTCGCACCTGTCGATGACGGGCGCGCAGTTGCTGCTCGCGACGGTCCAACTGGCCTTCGTCACACCGCTGTTCACCACTCTGCCCACCAGCCTGTCCGTCGGCCCGCTGCTGGCGATCGCCGCCTTGGGCGCACTGGGCACGGGCCTCGCCGTCCTCCTCCAGTACGGCCTGGTCGCCGAGGTCGGACCGACGACCGCCCAGATGGTCACGTACTTCATCCCGGTCATCGCCACGGCCGCGGGCGTCGCCCTCCTCGGCGAGTCGCTCACCTGGTCGACCCCGGTCGGCGCGGTGATCGTCCTGATCGGCGCGGCACTGACACAGGTACGGCCGAAGCCTCGGGTGTGAGGGAGCCCCGCCCACCCGGCCGGGAAGCCTCAGACATAACTCCGTGCCGGAGCCGGCCCCAGGGCCGAGGCGATCGCCTCGGCCAGGGGCTCGGTCTCGTTCTCGGTGAGCGTCGAGACGGTGATCCGGATGCCGGGCGGTGCGCTCAGCCGGAAGCGGGCACCGGGGGCGACGGCCCAGCCGGCGTGCAGCAGCCGGGAGACGGCGCCCGTCTCGTCCGGCACGGGCACCCACACGTTCATGCCGCTGCGTCCGTGCGCCATGACACCGCGCCGGCCGAGCGCGCCGATCAGCGCGTCCCGGCGCACCCCGTACGCCGCCGCCACCGCGCGCGTGTCCACCGCCCCGTCGGCCCACAGCCGCGCCAGCGCCCGCTGCATCAGCCGGCTCACCCAGCCGGGTCCGAGCCGCTGCCGGCCGCGGACCCGGTCGACGGTGACGGCGTCCCCGGTGAGCAGGGCGAGGCGCAGATCGGGTCCGTAGGCCTTGGCGGCCGAGCGTACGAACGCCCAGTGGCTGGTGGCGCCGGCCAGAGGGTGCAGGGGGACGTCGACGATGCCGTGGCCGTGGTCGTCCTCGATGAGGAGGGTCTCCGGGTGCTCTCGGAGCACGGCGCGCAGGGCCCGCGCGCGCGTGGCGCTCACCGCGGCGCCGGTCGGGTTCTGCGCCCGGTCCGTAACGATGAGCGCCCGCACCCCGGCCTGAAGCGCCCGCCGTACGTCGTCGGCTCGGGGTCCCTCGTCGTCGACGCCGACGGGGACGGTCCGGAGCCCGAGTGCCGGCACGAGGTCGAGGGTGCGGCCCCAGCCGGGGTCCTCCACGGCGACGGTGTCTCCGGGCTTGAGGTGGGCCGCGAGCACCCGTTCGACCCCGTCGAGTGCCCCGGAGAGCACGGCAAGCGGCCCGTCCGGCACCCCGTCGGCGTCGAGACCGGCGCGGGCCAGCCGGGCCAGCTCCGGCTCCAGCGGATCGGCCCCGTACAGCACCGGCGCGCGGTCGCCCTCGGCGGCTGCCGCCGCGAACGCCCCGGCGAGCGGCGGCAGCAGGGCCGGATCCGGATTGCCGCTCGCCACGTCGCGCACGCCCTCGGGGACGTCCACCCTGATGTGGTCCCGCCCGGTCGTGGCCGGCGCGGGCCGCACCCGGCTGCCGCGCCGGCCCGCGGTCTCGATGACCCCGCGCTCGCGCAGGGTCCGGTACGCGGCCGCGACCGTGTTCGGGTTCACCCCCAGCTGCTCCGCCAACTCCCTCATGGGTGGAAGCAGTTGGCCCGGTGACAGCTCACCGCTCCCCACCGCACGCTCGATGCTCGCGGAAATGTCCGCTGCACGACGCCCACTGATCCGATACTCTCCTAGCACAAAGCTGATTATGCACTAGTACAATGGAGAGCGCCATGCAGGGGACCAAGCAGACGCCGTCGCAGCCCGCCGCCTACACGCCGACCGACCGCACGGTCCCCACCCGCGCCGCGCACAAGGCCTCGTACGACAAGGACCTGGTGCACTCGATACTCGACGAGGCCTACGTCTGCCATCTGGGCTTCGTCCGCGACGGCGCGCCGGTCGTGCTGCCCACGCTGTACGCCCGGGTCGGCGAGCGGCTCTATGTGCACGGCTCGACGGGTTCGCGCCCGCTGCGGGAGGCCGGCCAGGCCGACCCGGGTCTCCCGGTCTGCCTGACCGTCACGCACGTCGACGGACTGGTCCTGGCCCGCTCGGCCTTCCACCACTCGATCAACTACCGCTCCGTGGTGGTGCACGGCGTCGCCCATGACGTGACGGACCCGGAGGAGAAGCGGCAGGCCCTCGACGCCCTGGTCGACCACGTCGTACCGGGCCGCGCCGCCGACTCACGGCCGGCCAACAAGAAGGAGCTCGCCGCCACCGCGGTGATCCGCCTGGACCTGGACGAGGTCTCGGCCAAGCTCCGCACCGGCGGCGCGAACGACGAACCCGAGGACCTCGCCCTGCCCCACTGGGCCGGCGTCGTCCCGCTGCGCAAGGGCTACGACGCCCCGGTCGCCAACCCCGACCTGGCCCCCGGCACCGAACTGCCCGACTACCTGACGGCACGATGATGTCGGGCCGGTGTCCGAGACCCCGGCGATGTCACACCGGCATCACCGGCTCCCTGGTCCCGGCACCCCGCACCTCCCCCATCGCGAGCCCCACGACCGAGCCCAGCATCAGCACGGTGCCGGCCAGCGTCGCCGCCGTGAGGTGCTCGCCGAGCAGGACGACGGCGAGCACCGCCGCGCTCACCGGCTCCAGCAGCATGATCACCGAGACGGTGGCCGACCGTACGACGGCCGCGCCCGCGAAGTAGAGGCCGTAGGCGAGGGCCGTGGGGACGGCGGCGACGTACGCCAGCAGGACCAGGACCCGGCCGGGATCCCCGGTGTGCGGCAGCAGCCCCTCGGCCAGGGCGAACGGCAACAGGCACAGGCTCGTGACGGCGAACGCCCCGACGGTCGTCCGGGAGGCGTCGGCCTCGCCGTCGCGGCCCCAGCGGCGGGTGAGCAGCGTCATCAGGCTGTACCCGGCCGCCGACACCAGCGCGAGCAGCACACCCCACGGGCGTACGGTCGCGTCCCCGCCGCCGAGGACCAGGACGGCGAGTCCGGCGAGGGCACCCGCGACGGCGGCGGTTCCGCCCCGGCCGAGGCGCTCGGCGAGGGTCAGCCGCGCGCCGAGCGCGATCAGCACGGGCCCGGCGCCGAGGGTGACGACCGTGGCGACGGCGAGGCCGGTGGCGGAGACGGCCGCGAAGTACGCCGTCTGGAACACCGCGAGCCCGAGTCCGGTGACCCCGGCCCGCAACGCCCGGCGGCCGAGCGGCCCGCGCGCGGCGGCGCGGGCGCGCGGCCGGACGAGGCGGACGGCGAGCAGCAGCCCGAGACCGGCGGCGCAGCGCCAGAAGGAGAGGGCGACGGGCCCCATGTCGCTGGCCCGGTAGACCAGTGACGCGGCCGCGCCCGCGGTGCCCCAGGCGGCACCGGCGACGATCAGATAGAGGAGGCCTCGCCCGACGGGCAGGCCGGAGGAAGTGTTCGACACGTGTTCTCTCCGCAGACGCGCACGGCGCGCCGCGCGCGATCGGCGGCGGCTGGTGCGCGGAAGTTCGGGAAGGGCCCCGGATCACGTCGGATCAGCGGATCACGTGGGATCTGCGGGGTCCGCGGACTTCGTCTGCGGGCAGCACCGTTCGGCCCGGCGGTGACATACCGGGCGCGGTTTCCGGAGGGCCCGCGTCAGGCGGCCGGAGGCGGAAGAACGAGTGCGTTCGAAGGCATGATCGGCACCTTATGCGGCCGTTCCGGGCCGGGACAACTTCCTTTCCGGGCCGCCGCTCGCCACCGGCTCTCCCGAACCCTTGGCGGGCGTCGAGGACTGCGCGATGAACGCGCCCACCAGCACGATCACGCCACCGGCGAGCTGCGGCGCCGACAGGTGCTCGCCGAGCAGGATCCAGGCCAGGACCGTGGCGATGACCGCTTCGAGACAGGCCACGACACCGGCGACCTGCGGGGAGAGCCGGCGCACGGCGAGCACGCCGGTCACGTAGGCGACGACCGTGGCGACGAGGACGATCCAGGCCAGCAGGGCGACCGCGGGGACGGGCGAGCCGTCCATGCGCGCGGTGCCGGTGAGCACGGACCAGTCCAGGCTCCAGGGCCGGGCGATGACGGTCAGTACGGCCGCGCCGACGAGCAGGCCGTAGGCGATGACGCCGAGCGGGTCGGGCGCCTCGTCCCCGGCGTCGCTGCCCTGGTCGGAGAGGACGAAGTAGCCGACCTGGCAGCAGGCCGCGCCCAGGGCGAGCAGCAGCCCCAGGGCGTCGAAGCGGAGCCCCGACCACACCTCGACGACACACGCGAGCCCGCCGACCGCGAGGACGACACCGACCGCCGCGGCCCGCGTCACGGGCCGCCGCTGCACGAACCGCACCCAGCCCAGCACGAGGGCGGGCGCCAGGTATTCGATGAGCAGCGCCACTCCGACGGGGATGCGGGAGAGCGAGGCGAAGTAGAACGCCTGGACGCCGGCGACGGCCAGCAGCCCGAACCCGGCGAGCAGTCCGGGGCGACGGCGCAGCAACGTCCGGTGGCGCACGGCGAGCGGCAGCATCACCAGGGCCGCCCCGGTCACGCGCAGCCACACCACGTGCAGGGGGTCCAGGCCTGCCTCGATCAGCGGCTTGGCTGCGACACCGGATCCGCCGAAGGCGACCGCGGACAGGAGCGCGAGGCCGAGCCCGACGCCCTTGCCGTGCCTGCTGGGGTTGCTGTGGCTGCTGTCAGACGTACGCACCGGCACATGATGGCAGGCCCTGACAGGAGCGTCACCCCCTATGGCACCTGTCTCACTGCCTGGACGGGGTGAGCGGCTCCGCGCAGGCCCGGTCAGCAAGCGGCTTCGCCACCTCGGACGCAGCCCTCGGACGCACACTCCCGGGGCCGGCCGGCCAGGCCGTCGATCCGGGCGAGCACCGCGTGCGGGTCGATACCGGCACGTCGGAGCACCTCGACCGCGCGTGCCTGCGGGTCGACGACGATCGCCGCGAGCAGATCGACGCCGCGGGCCGGACCGCCGTGCCGCGCGGCGCGTTCGCAGGCGTATGCCATCGAGGCCGCGGCCAGCGGCGAGAAGCCCGCGGTCTCCGTCACGACGGGGACGGCGCCGGAGTCCTCGACGCCGTTCTGCCAGCGCAGGCCGTAGCCGATGCTGCGCTGGACGAGGTAGCCGAGCAGCCGCGCGATCTGCGGCCCCTCGCCGAAGACGGCACGCGCCTGCGGGTCGGACTCCAGCAGCGAGTGGAGCAGATGGGCCGTGTCGATCTGCCGGTCCGCATCCCTGACCGCTCTGCGGCGGGCACCGGTGACCACCGATGCCAGCTCGTCACTGAGCCTGGCATCGCGCTCGGCGCGGTGGATGCCGTGCTCATGGGCCGACTGGCGGGGGATACGGGGTTGCACATCCTCCACCCCATCAGTCCCGGACGCCCGGGTCATCCCCGGAGGGGAGCATTTTCGCGTCCCACGGGAAGTGGACATCGCCGGCCGGGATCTCCTCCTTGCGGAGGAGATCAGGCTGTTGCGCACTGCGATCGCGGCACGCCTGACAGTTCGTCAGTATTGAACATTGCGACCGTCGCGGCTACGTTCCGCGACATCCAGCCCGACGTGAAGAGGTGGTCGCATGGCCGAAGTCAGCGCGGAGGCACGCATCGGGGCGCCGGCCGAGAAGGTGTGGGCCAGGCTCACGGACTGGTCCTCGTACGGCGAGTGGAACGCGACCCACACGAGCTTCCCGGAGGGCGGCCCCGACCCCCTCGACGTGGGCGCGACATTCCGGGAGAACATGCGGCTGATGAACTTCCCGGCCGAGGTGGAGTGGACCGTCGAGGCACTCGAACCGGCCCGGGTGCTCGCCATCCGCGGCAAGGGCCCGATGGGCGTGACCGTGGCGACGCGCTACACCCTCACGCCCGACGGCGACGCGACGACGGTCCGCATCGACGGCGAGTTCACGGGTGCGACGGTGTCGCTGATGGCGGGCAAGCTCAAGGATTCGGCCACGGCCGCCCTGAACGAGTCGCTGCGCAGGCTGGACGAGTTGGTGACCTGACACACCCCAAGCGGGCGGTCCGGCACAAGCAGAGGCGCCCCGCGGATCACTCCACGGGGCGCCTGCGCCCAGCGCCTGATCGTCAGTCCTCGTCGGCGAGGATCAGATACAGCTTCTTGCGGGCTTCGTTGATGACGCCGAGCGCCTTGTCCCGCTGCTCCTTGCTGCCGGTCTTCCAGACCTGCCCGAAGGCTTCCATGAGACCGAAGCCGGCCTGGCGGATCTCCCCGAGAGCCTCCCAGTCGACCCCTCGGGAGGCTTCCTCCCAGGGCGCCTCGGGCCCTTCTTCGGCCGCGGCGCGGCCCGCCTCGGTGAGCGAGAACAGCTTCTTGCCGCCCTCGGACTCACTCGTGATCAGGCCCTCGTCCTCCAGCAGCTGAAGGGTGGGGTACACCGAGCCGGGACTGGGCTTCCACGCCCCGCCGCTGCGCTCGGCGATCTCCTGGATCATCTCGTAGCCGTGCATCGGCCGGTCCTTGAGCAGGGCCAGGATCGAGGCCCGCACGTCACCGCGCCGCGCCCGTCCCCTCGGCCCGCCGCGCCCTCGTCCGCCCCAGGGTCCGGGGCCGAAGCCCGGACCACCGGGCCCGCCCCAGCCGGGACCGCCCGGCCCGAAGGGCCCGAAGGCGGCACGCAGCGCCTCGAAACCGCCCCGGCCGCCGTGACGGGGTCCGCCGTGGCCATGTCCGTGTCCGTGCTCGAATCCGTGAGTATGCATCGCAAACACTCTCCATTCCATCGTTGATCTGTCGCGATATCTCAACGATATATCGGTAGTGTTCGGATGGCAAGGCCGCTTCGATGGGTCGCTGACCCGTCTCACTCAATCGAGTCGTTTTCTCAACGAACCGAGTCATTCGGGCTTCTGTGTCAGCGGACCTAGTCGCGCGGCTGAGTGCGCTGGGGGTGCTGGATGGCTGTACCGGCTGGGGTGGATCACGCGGGGCCGTGCATCGAGTTGTCGTACGTGGACGCGGTGCACGGGCGTCGTCGGCGTCCGCTGCGGGACTGTGTGACGGGCCGGTTCGAGGATGTCGAACCGGTGCGTACGTTTCGCTGGTCGCGCGGTGAGCGTCACTTCCCGGGCTGGTACTGGTCAGCGACGACCGGGCGGCACGTCGGCTTTGGGTCGTGGCTGGAACGGGACCGACTGCTGCTGATTGACTTCGATCCGAGCGTGGTGGGGATCGGCTCGCAGCCGTTCTGGCTGCACTGGCATGACGGTGAGCGGGAGCGTCGGCACGCCCCGGACTACTTCGTGCGCCGGGCGGACGGCTCGGCGGTGGTCGTCGATGTGCGTGCGGACGAGCGGATCGAGCCGAAGGACGTCGAAGCGTTTGAGGTGACCCGCCGAGTCTGCGTCCAGGCCGGGTGGAGGTTCGAGCGGCTGGGGACACCGGACGCGGCGCTGCTCGCGAATGTCCGGTGGCTGTCGCGCTACCGGCACCCACGGTGTCTGCGTGGCACTGCCGTCGGAGGAGCGTCTCGACCCGCCTGCGGGGTACAGGCAGGTCGTCGCCTCACTCGGCGGACTGTTCGGGCAGCGTGTCTTCCTTACCCGCGGGCTCATCGCGTTCTTCCTCTTCGCATCGTTCGGGATCCTGTGGAGCGGACTCTCCCTGCCGCTGGCGGACGCGCCGTGGCAGCTGAGCGAGAGCCGGATCGGACTGTTCGGCCTCGCCGGACTCGCCGGCGCGCTCGGTGCGGCCCGCGCGGGACGGTGGGCGGATGCCGGGCGGGCGGCCCCGGTCACCGGTCTCGCGCTCGCCCTGCTCATCCTCTCGTGGGCGGCGATCGGGCAACTGCCGTGGTCTCTGTGGCTTCTCATCGCCGGAATCGTGGCTCTCGACTTCGCGGTCCAGGCCGTGCACGTGAGCAACCAGCACCTGCTCACCACCGCGTATCCCGACCGCGTCAGCAGCGTCATCGGCGGCTACATGGTCTTCTACTCCCTCGGCTCCGCCTTCGGCGCGGCTGCGACCACCGCCGCCTTCACCGCCTACGGCTGGACGGGCTCCAGCCTCCTCGGGGCGGGATGCGCGGCCTGCGCCCTCGTTGTCCGGGGGGCCGACAGGCGACTGCTCCGGGTCGGCCCGGGTGAGCGCCCGGCGCGAGACGAGTCTCGTGGGTAAACCGGTCCAGGCCTCGCGCATTGGCCTTGGTCCGCCGCTGCGGCGAGCCTCTAGCGTCGGGGCATGCGGATTCGAATCGTCGACGCCTTCACCGATCGCCCCTTCTCCGGTAACCCGGCCGGGGTCGTTCTTCTGAACGACGCGGACGCCTTCCCGGACGACACCTGGCTCCAGAACGTCGCCCTGGAGGTCAACCACGCCGAGACGGCCTTCACCCATCCCCTCCCCGAGGGCGGCGGGGCCGACTGGGCGCTGCGCTGGTTCACTCCGGCCACCGAGGTCGCGATGTGCGGCCACGCGACCCTGGCCACCGCCCACGTCCTGCACACCACCGGCACCCACGAGGGCCCGGTACGGTTCACCACCCGAAGCGGCGTCCTCGCCGCCACGCCCGCCGAGGACGGCTCGGTCACGCTCGACTTCCCGACCGCTCCGCTCACCCGGATCGACCCGCCGGACGGCCTCGCCGAGTCCCTGGGCACCGAGCCGCTCACGGTCCTCGACACCGGCCCGGACATCGGTGACCTGCTGGTCGAGGTCGCCGACGAGAAGACGGTGCGCGGCCTCGCCCCCGACCTCAAGGCCCTCGCCGCCCAGTCCGAGCGCGGCGTCATCGCCACGGCGCGCGCGGACGACCCCGGCCGGGGCTGCGACTTCGTCTCGCGCTGCTTCTTCCCGAACGTCGGCATCGACGAGGACCCGGTGACCGGCAGCGCCCACACCGCGCTCGCCCCGTTCTGGTCCGGGCGCCTCGGCAGCCCCCGCCTCACCGGCCTCCAGGCCTCGCCCCGCTCCGGCCGCGTCCGCACGGAGCTGCGCGGCGACCGCACCCTGCTGTCCGGCAGGGCGGTCACCGTCATCGAGGGCGAGCTGCTGGCCTGAGACGAAGCCCCTCGTCTCTTACGCCGTCGGCAGCCAGCCGACCTTGCCCGCCAGCAGGGCGTAGCCCACGAAGGCACCGATGTCGAGCAGCGAGTGGGCCACCACCAGCGGGCCCACCCGGCCCCAGCGTCGGTACAGGTAGACGAACACCACGCCCATGACCATGTTGCCGATGAAGCCGCCGATGCCCTGGTAGAGGTGGTACGAGCCGCGCAGGACCGAGCTGCCCACCAGCGCGGCCACCGGTGTCCAGCCCAGCTGGCCGAGGCGGCGCAGCAGGTAGCCGACGACGATCACTTCCTCCAGCACCGCGTTCTGGATCGCCGAGAGGATCAGCACCGGGTACTTCCACCACACGCCGGGCAGTGCTTCGGGCACCACGGTGAGGTTGAAGCCGAGGCCGCGGGCGGCCAGGTAGAAGGCGATCCCGGTGCTGCCGATGACCGCCGCGATCGCCGCCCCGCGACCGAGGTCGGGCCAGGGGCGGGTGCGGTCGAATCCGATGGTGCGCAGGCCCGCGCCCTCGCGCAGCAGGAAGTGCGCGACGAGCACGACGGGCACGAGGGCCGTCGTGATCCCGAAGAGCTGCCAGGCCAGGTCGAGCCAGGGACGGCCGGGCGCGGCCGAGGCGTTCATCGTGGCCGCCTGGTCCTTCAGCCCGCCGGGCTTGGTGACTGAGCCGATGAAGCTGATCAGGGCGGAGACTCCGCTCGCCCCCAGCGAGAGCGCCAGCACGAGCAGCGTCTCGTTGCGGAGCATCCGCCGAGAGAGCCGCTGCTGGGGAATGGAATCGTCGGCCACCGGGCTCGCCTCCGCCTGCACACCTGCCTCCACTTCACCGACCTGTCGGATCAGTATGAGGGCAGCGGGACATCGGCCCGGCGGCGCATCAGCCCAACGGCACCGGCTCCGGCGACCCCACGGGCCAGGTGTGCACCGGCTCCCCCTTGTGCATCAGCTCGCGATAGCGCCGGGTCGTGGCCGCCAGCGCGGCGTCCCTCGGGTGGCCCGCGTCCAGGGCCTTGTGGAAGGTCGCGGCCTGCCAGCTCGCCCCGTTCATCCGGCGCCGGCACCGCTCCTCGATCACACCGAGATACAGATCGCGGTCGGCCGGCTCCACTCCCCACGCGTCCAGCCCGGCCTCGGCGAGCGGCAGCAGTTCGTCGCGGACCAGGCTCACCGCGTCGACTTGCCCGGTGCCGCCGTAGCGGCCGCGCCGGGGCCAGGTGAAACGGGCGTCGATGCCGTCCTTGCACGCGGCGTCGAAGTTGGCGGCTGCGGCCTCGAACGGCAGCCGGGTCCACACCGGCCGGGCCTCCTCGGCGAGGGCCCGGATGAGGCCGTAGTAGAACGCGGCGTTGGCGACGACGTCGATGACGGTGGGCCCGGCGGGCAGGACGCGGTTCTCCACGCGCAGGTGGGGGACGCCGTCGGCGATGCCGTAGACCGGGCGGTTCCAGCGGTAGATGGTGCCGTTGTGCAGGACGAGCTCGGCGAGGGACGGTGCGCCGCCCTGGTCGAGCACCTCCAGCGGGTCCTCGTCGTCACAGATCGGCAGCAGCGCCGGGTAGTAGCGCAGGTTCTCCTCGAACAGGTCGTACGCCGAGGTGATCCAGCGCTCCCCGAACCAGGTGCGCGGCCGGACGCCCTGGGCCTGGAGTTCGGGCGGGCGGGTGTCGGTGGACTGCTGGAACAGCGGGGGCCGCGACTCGCGCCACAGCTCACGGCCGAAGAGGAACGGCGAGTTGGCGCCGACGGCGATCTGCGCGGCGGCGACCGCCTGGGCCGCGTTCCACACGTCGGCGAAGCGGGCCGGGGTGACCTGGAGGTGCAGTTGCACGGAGGTGCAGGCGGCCTCCGGCGCGATGGACTTGGACGTGCAGCGCAGGTGCTCGACGCCCGCGATGTCGAGGGTGAACTCCTCGCCGCGGGCGGCCACGATCTGGTCGTTGAGGAGGGTGTAGCGGTCGACGTCGGAGAGGTTCGACGACACCAGGTCGTCCCGGTCGAGGGTCGGCAGAATACCGATCATCACGATTCCGGCGTCGACTTCACCGGCTTTCCGGTCGGCATATGCCAGTGACGTACGGAGTTCCTCCGCTAGACGATCGAATACCCGGCCACCCAGACGGTGTGGGGGAATGTTGACTTCCAGGTTGAACATGGCGAGTTCTGTTTGGAAATCGCGGCTCGCGATACGCTCCAGGACTTGCGCGTTCAACATTTTCGGCATGCCGTCGGTGCCCGCGAGATTCAACTCGATCTCCAGCCCCATGAGGTTCTTGGGGCGATCGAACCGCTTCTCCGCCAGGAGTCGCTCCAAGCCCGTCAGGCACCGACGGAGCTTGTCGCGGTAGCGCTGGCGATCGGACAGGTCGAACCCGCCTGCCACGACCTTCTCCCCCATCGAAGCGTCCCTCCTCGGATGATGCGGGCCGAAGATCCGGCCGCCGGGGTCCCGGTCAGGTGGAGGATGCCCAGCGAAAGCGATCGATAACGTCCCGGACGGGCCCGTCGGCCGCTACGCTGGTCATGGATGACCGGTGGCACATTCACTCGGCATGAGGCAGCGGCCCGGGTTTCGGGGTTGCGCGAACTCGTGAAAAACGCCGACGAGAATAGGCCGACCGCCGCGGGAGCATTCGCCGAGGTCATCGCCGTGCTCCCCCGCGCGGAATGGGGATAATTCTCGCGTATCGCCGACCGAATGTACCCTTGTTCTACTCACCGGAAACGGCTAGACGAAACATAGTCTCAACCCGTGTCGTATAAACTCCGCGAACAAGGCAGAAGGTTGGCGCCCACGGTCGATGGGTCATGCCGTCGAGGCGATGTTCGGCGGACCCACCCCCCTCTCGTTCTTGAGACCCCGGCCCCTGCCTGTCTGAACCCCGTGAGCTGACAGCGCCGTCCGCCCCCGCCCTCGTGCCACCGTGCCTTTGAACTGAGAGGCGACCCACCATGCCGCTGCATGTCCCCCCGGCTCCCGCGCCCGCACTCCGTTCCGTCCTGACTGCGCTCTCCTCTCCCACCGTGGTCCGCGAGGCCCGAACTCCCTCCCTGCTCCGCGCACAGGGACCCGTCACACCCGAGCTCCCCCTGCCCGTCCATGTCCTCGACCGCGTCACGGCCGAGGGGGTGTCGGCCACCAGGCTGGCCGGGTGGCGCTTCCTGATCCGCTGCGGTGACCGTGCGGTGGCCGCGGCGGAGACCATGCTCACTCCCGACGGCTGGGCCTTCTCCCGCTTCTTCGAGGGCCCGTACATCGCCTCCACCGAGCGCGCCCTGCGCCAGGCCGAGACGATGTCGCAGCCGTACCAGCCCCGCCTGCTGTCCGTGCCCGGCCTGTACATGCTGACGCTCTGGCTGCACGAGGACTGCACCGCCGACGGCGCCGCCGGCCACCCCGCCGCCACCGACCTGCTCGTCCCACTGGCCCCCGCGCCCCCCGGCATCGCGGCCCACCGCCCGCACCGCGTCGCCGAGCTGCTCCCGGTCCTGACCCACCGGGTGACTCCCACGCGACTGCTCGGCTCACCCGCCTGAAGCACCGCGCCCCGAAGCCTCAGCGCCCCGTCGTCGAATTCCGGCGACGGGGTCGCGCTTTTTCCTTCCACCACCCTTATCCGCTCGTACGAGCACTGAATAGCTCGTACGAGCCGGAATGGATCACCTGCTCGACCGGACTAGCCCTATTCGGCCACCACGAACCATCCGAAGTGACAGTCCAGTTGGGATGAACCGTCCGCGCGGGTGATGCGTCATGAACCTGTGAGAAGCGGTGCCGCGAAATCCCTGCGGATCGACGCCCGTGGGGCAACACTGGGTTCCGACGACTTATCACAACGGGGGGCGGCCATGAACGACACTTCTAGCCGCGGAACAGACACGACAGCCGACTCAGCGATCCCATCCACCACGACACAGCGAGAGATCCCACCCATGTGCCAGCACCAGACTCCGTGCCCGTCAGCCGAATCCGCCGACCGGGAATCCGCCCGTCTCGTGGCGCACCACCCGGAGCAGGGTTGGAGCCTGCTGTGCAACGGCGTGCTGCTCTTCGAGGACACCGGCGAGCTCCTGCCGGACGGCCGGGTCATCGCCCCGCACCGTCCGCTGGCCTCCAGCCAGGTCATGACGGCCGCCTGAGGCCGCCGGGCGGCGTGACCTCCCGCCCGCAGACATGAGGGGCCGGCCGCAGGAGACTCTGCGAACCGGCCCCGACGCGTGTCCGAGTGCCGTCACTCCCCGTCACAGCCACGAACGGGACGGTACGCCTTCCCACGGATGCCCGTTTTCCGGAAGACTCCTGGAAGTTTCGGGGTCGCCCGTCGACGGAGGTGGGGCAAGTGGCAGCACATGAGGCCGGGGCCGGGGGAAAAGTCACGATCACGGAGATCGCCCGGCAGGCCGGCGTTTCCGTACCGACCGTGTCCCGCGTCGTCAACGGCCGGTCCGACGTGGCGCCGCAGACCCGGGCCCGCGTCGAGGACCTGCTGCTCCGGCACGGCTACCGCAAGCGCCCCGCGGCCCCGGGCACCCGGGCCGGCCTGCTCGACCTGGTCTTCAACAACCTCGACAGCCCCTGGGCCGTGGAGATCATCCGCGGAGTCGAGGAAGTCGCGCACGCGGCCGGGGTCGGCACGGTGGTGTCAGCCATCCACGGACGCTCGGGCGATGCCCGCGAGTGGATGCGCAACCTCCGGGCCCGGGCCTCCGACGGCGTCATCCTCGTCACCTCGGCCCTGGAACCGACGCTCCACGAGGAACTGCGCATCCTCGGCGTCCCGCTGGTCGTCGTCGACCCGGCGGGCTCGCCGGCCCTGGACGCTCCCACCATCGGCGCCGCCAACTGGTCGGGCGGCATGGCGGCCACCGAACACCTGCTCTCCCTGGGCCACCGCCGGATCGGCCTGATCGCGGGGCCGCCGCGGCTGCTGTGCTCCCGGGCCCGGCTGGACGGCTACCGCGCGGCTCTGGAAGGCGCGGGCATCGCCACGGACGAGGCCCTCGTCGTCCCCGGCGACTTCCGCCCCGAGTCCGGCTTCACCGCCTGCGAGGCCCTGCTCGGCCTGCCCGAGCCGCCGACCGCCGTGTTCGCGGCCAGCGACCAGATGGCACTCGGCGCGATCGAGGCACTGCGCCGACGCGGGATGCGGGTGCCGCAGGACATGAGCGTGGTCGGTTTCGACGACCTTCCGGAAGTCCGCTGGTCGGCCCCACCCCTGACCACGGTCCGCCAGCCCCTGGCCGACATGGGCAAACTGGCCGTCCGCACGGTGCTCCGCCTGGCCCGCGACGAACAACCGGCCTCACCGCGAGTCGAACTGGGAACGGACCTGGTGGTGCGGTCGAGCACGGCACCTCCGGCGGGGCGGGCCTGACGAATTCGACTTGGCGTTGGGGCGAGCACGCCACCCCCGGCGGGGCGCACCCGCCGCATTCGACTTCGGGGTTGGGGCGAGCACGCCACCCCCGGCGGGGCGCACCTGCCGCATTCGACTTGGACGTGCGCGCGTGCACGCCCACCAGCGGCGCAACCTGAAAAACCCGCCCGACTGGGCGGAGGCCGACCAGGCACGGCGGGCCAGCCGAAGAACCGGGACAGAGCCGGCGAGGACGACAGGGCTGGCGGAAGAAGCACTGCCGGGCCGGACAGGGTGCGTTGGCCCAGCCGAGGAAGCCCGGCCAGGCCGGCGAAGCTCGGCGGGGTATGGCTGAGCCGCCCCTCACACTTCGGGTGTGGCCGTGGCCGACTCTGCCGGGCCCGCCCCCCGGCGCCCGACACCACCCTCGGCCCGGCGCGTTGCCTCACCCACTGGTCGGCGAGCGCAGCCGCAGCCCGCCAGGCGTAACGCGCGGCGACCGCGGCTTTCCCACCAGGCCTGGCCCGAGGCAACCGCACCCCTGCCGCCACGTCCTCTCCCGCCACGCGCCCCCGCCACCTGCCGCCCGCCGCCACGCCGCCCACCACCCACGGCCGCCGAAGCACGCGCTCTGGCCCCGGCCGCAGGCAACCCGGCTCCCCGGCACGGTCAGGAAATGGCGCCCCGCCCCCACAACGGGGCGCCATCCGCCCCCTACCTCCCCCCGAGCGCCTCACGCAGTGCGAAGTACGCCGGCTTCGGGGCCAGTTGCTCGTCCCACGGCAGGGCCGCGCCCTCGCCCGGGAAGAACGCCGGGATCCACGAGTACTTGTCCGTGTAGTCCCAGAGGGTGACACCGACGCAGCGGCGCACCGCCAGGCATGCCTCGGTCACGTCCCGGTACCACTCGGCCTGCTGGGTCAGCTTCTCCTCGCTCGCGGGCAGCTGCATCCGTATGTCGACCTCTGTCAGCGCGGTGTCGAGGCCGAGCCGGGAGAAGCGGCGGAGGTTGTCCTCCAAGGTGGTGGGATAGCCGTACTGGAGAGCGAGGTGGGCCTGGAGGCCGATGCCGTGCAGCGGGACGCCCTTGGCCCTCAGTTCCTTGGCCAGCTTGTAGTACGCGTCGCTCTTCGGGCCGATCCCCTCGATGTTGTAGTCGTTGAGGTACAGCCTGACCCGCGGATCGGCCTCGTGCGCCCAGCGCAGCGCGTCGGCGATGTAGCCGGGCCCGAGCGTCTTGTAGAAGACCGACTCGCGGTACGTACCGTCCTCGTTGAACGCCTCGTTGACGACGTCCCAGGCGAACACCTTGCCCCGGTAGTGCCGTACCTCGGTCTGGATGTGCTTCTTCAGCACGGCCCGCAGCTCCCGGGCCGTCCACTCCCGTTCCGTGAGCCACTCGGGCAGCTGGCTGTGCCAGACCAGGGTGTGCCCGCGCACCTTCTGCCGGTTGGCACGGGCGAGGTTCACGATCTCGTCGCCCTGGGAGAAGTCGAACACGCCCTGCTGGGGCTCGGTCGCGTACCACTTCATGCCGTTGCCGGGGGTGATCTGGTCGAACTCGCTGCCGAGCAGGGCCGTGTAGGGCGCGTCGCCGAGCTCGGGATTGTCCGTCGCGCTGCCGAAGTAGCGGCCGTGCCGCTGGGCGAGGTCGGCGAGGGTCGGTTCCTTGCCGTGCCGCTCGTCCGCCTGTGCCGTCGGCCCGGTGGCGAGGCCTGCGAGCATCAACGCGGCGGCGAGGGCCCCGGCGAGTCTGAGCCGTGGAGCGGTCTTGCGCATGGTGCGACTCCTCACGATCGATGGGTGGGTGAGCCGTACGTCCGCGGCGCGCGTCAGCCCTTCGTCGCGCCCGCGGTGAGGCCGCCGACGAGCTGACGCTCGGCGACCGAGTAGAAGGCGAGGGCGGGGACCATGGCCAGCACCAGATAGGCGAAGACCTTGGCGTACTCCGCGGAGTACTGCCCCTGGAACTGCTGCACGCCGATCGGCAGCGTCCACCACTGCGAGTCCGTGAACACCAGCAGCGGCAGGAAGAAGTTGTTCCAGCTGGTGACGACGGCCAGCACGGACACGGTGCCGAGCGCGGGCCGTGCCATGGGCAGCAGCACCCGCCAGAAGAAGCCGAACGAGCTGCATCCGTCGAGCGTCGCCGCCTCCTCCAGCTCGCCGGGGATCTGCCGGAAGAAGCCGCGCAGGATGATGATGGTCATCGGCAGCCCGAAGGCCGCCTGCGGGAGGATCACGCCGAGCGGGTTGTCCAGCAGGCCCAGGGAGCGCAGCAGCAGGAACAGCGGCAGGGCCGCCACCGCGAAGGGGAACATCAGCCCCATCGTGAACAGCGTGAACAGCATCTCCCGGCCGCGGAAGGCGAACCGCGCGAAGGAGAAGGCCGACAGCGCGGAGACCGCCACGACCAGGACGGTCGTGCCCACCGCGATCAGCGTGCTGTTGCCGATCAGCCGCCAGAAGTCCCCCGAGCCGAGGATCTGGGTGTAGTTGGAGGTCACCCACGACTCGGGCAGACCGACCGGGTTGCGGGAGAGCTCGTCGGTGGTCTTGAAGCCGGAGAGCATGGCGTAGAGCAGCGGGACGGCCATGACCGCGCCGACGAGGACCAGGATGAGGTGCAGAGGGAGGGTTCTGCCCCTGCGGGATGTCCGACTGTGCGTCACTTTCCGTCTCCCCGCATGGTCGTGGTGGCCCCTTCCAGGTCGCGCCGGAGCACGAACCGCTGGTAGGCGAGGGCGAAGACGAGACTGATGCCGAACATGACCACGCTGATCGCGCTGGCGTAGCCGACCTGGTAGCGCTTGAAGCCGTACTGGAACATGGTCACGGCCATGGTCTCGGAGTGGTGGTCGGGTCCGCCCGCGGTGGTCACCCAGACCAGGTCGAAGAGCTGGATGGCTCCGATGACCGACAGGAAGACGCTGATGCGCAGGGTGGGCGCGAGCAGCGGCAGCGTGACGTTGCGGAAGCGCTGCCAGGGGCCGGCCCCGTCGATGAGGGCCGCCTCGGTCAGCTCCCTGGGGACGGCCTGCAGCCCGGCCAGGTACAGCATCATGTGGAAGCCGAAGTACTTCCAGGTCATGACCAGGAACAGGGTCGCCATGACGGTGGACGGATCGGCGAACCACTCCCCGCCCAGCCCGTCCAGGCCGACCTTGCCGAGGACCTGGTCGGCGAAGCCGTCGTCCGGGGCGAAGATCATGCCGAAGAGGATTCCGGTGATGGCCTCGGACAGGACGTACGGGGCGAAGAACAGCATCCGGTACACCGCCCGGCCGCGCATCCGCTGGTTGAGCAGGACGGCCATGGCAAGTGCGAACGGCAGCTGGACGACGAGCGACAGCACCAGCAGGACCAGGCAGCGCCACAGGTCGCCCAGGAAGACGTCGTCCTGGAAGAGCCGGGTGAAGTTCTCGCCGCCGATGTAGTCGGTGGGCATGCCGAAGCCGCCCCAGCGGAAGAACGCGGCGTACAGCGCGAACAGCATCGGCAGCAGGACGAGCCCCATGAACAGCACCAGGGCGGGCAGTTGGAAGCCGGCCGCGGTCAGCCAGTTCAGCGTCCGCCGCCGGGCCCGGCTCCGGGCCCGGTCCTTGGCCGGGGGTGGCGGGCCGGCGTCGCGGCCGGCCCGTTTGTCCGGCAGGTACGTGGAGGTCATCGCCGGTTACTGCTCTTCCTTCGTGGTCTTCGTGATCGACTGGGCGACCTGCCCGGGCGACTTCGACCCGGAGATGAGCGCGGCGACGCTGTCGTTGACCTCCTGGCCGACGGCGGGCGCGTACGCCTGGTCGAGGTAGAGCTGGAAGCCGGTGGCCTTCTTCAACTGCTCCTGTACGGCCTTGATGTTGGGGTCGGCGATGGCGCTCTCGGCCGCCGGGACCACGGGCAGGGTGCCGGTCTTCTTGACCAGTTCGATGTCGGTGGCCTCGGACGCGAAGAACTTCAGGAAGTCGACGGCCTCCTGCGGGGCACCCCGGCGCAGGGCGTGCCCGCCGCCTCCGCCGAACACTTCGGTGAGGGCGCCCTTGCCGCCCTCGACCGCGGGGAACGGGAAGAACCCGAGGTCCTTGCCGAGGCCCTTGCCCGCGTCGGCCTGCACCACCGGCGCCCACTGGCCCATGAGTTCCATGGCCGCCTTGCCGTTGCCGACGGCGGCGGCCTGGCCGGTGGGGCTGTTGTAGGCGGCGCCGAGGAAGCCCTTCTGGAACGGCTGGAGGCCGACGAGTTCCTCGAGGTGCTCGCCTGCCTCGACGAAGGGGGCGCCGGTGAAGTCCTTGTCGGCGTAGGCCTTCTCCAGAGCCTCGGCGCCGGCGGTGCGCATCGCCAGGTAGGCCCAGTAGTACATGCCGGGCCACTTCTCCTTGCCGGCCAGGGCCAGGGGCGTGACGCCGGCGGACTTCAGCTTGCGTACGGCGTCGAGGAAACCGCTCCAGGTGGTCGGGGGCGCGCTGATGCCGGCCTTCGCGAAGAGCGCCTTGTTGTACCAGAAGCCGATCATGCCGATGTCGAACGGGATGCCGTAGACCTTGTCGTCGATCAGGTACGGCTCCTTGGCGACCGGGAGCAGGGCGTCGCCCCAGGGCTTGGTCCGGTCCGTGAGGTCCTCGACGAGTCCGGCGTCGACCTGCTGCTTGAGTACGCCGCCGCCCCAGGTGTGGAAGATGTCGGGCAGCTTCCCGGAGGAGGTCAGGGCCGTCATCTTCGATTTGTAGGCGTCGTTCTCCATCTGGACGATCTTTATCTTGACCTTGGGATTCCGCGCCTCGAACTTCCGGGCGAGGGCGGCCCAGACGGTCTTGGCCGGCTCGGTGGTGGAGATGTTCCACCACTCGATCGTGGTCGTCCCCGACAACCCTCCGTCCGAGTCCCCGCCGCATGCGCTCAGTGTCGTCATTCCGAGACCGGCTGTGGCGGAGGCCGCCAGGAAGCCGCGGCGGGACAGTGCCGGGTCGCCCATCATGCGCTCCTTGGGTACGGGACGGCGCTCCCGCGTCCGTCCACTGGATCGAAAGTTTCGGAAGAGATCCAGAAAGCTTCGTTGATGCCGCACCCTAGAGACAGGCGCCAAACACTGGCAACCCCTTGTGCACGGTCAATCTCTCGCCGACGCACGGACCTTGACCGGCAACAGCCTTCCCAGCCCCGTCAGTCCCTTCGACGAGAGTCGGCGAAGTGTGCGAATGTTTCGGCTGATTTGGCGAACGTTACGAAGGTGCACTGTAGGTCTCCCCGCCTCCGGCGACAAGAAGGCCGGTGCCCCAACCCGCGCGGCCGCGATCACGCAGGGTGTTCAGGCCCCGACGGGCGCTCACCCCTCGCCCGCAGAGGAGCCTGCGACGGCTCGATCGGCGACCCCATGGGCCCTCAGCACGCGTTTTGACGCCCCACGCCTCCCCGCGACAGCCCCCGCCGCCAGTCTTAACGGAAGCTTGACGCGCTCAGTGACCTCATCCACAGGCCACCGCATCACGCTCCGCTTACGCTGATCGGGCCCGTCCAGTGATGGCCGGAACCACGCTGAACCGCACATCGGGAGCACGTCGATGGCCACCACTGAGCATTCGCCCCTCAGCCGTACCGACCCCGCTCCCTCCGGTCGCCTGCGCGCCTGGATGCTGGAGGGCCTGTCCGACATGGGCAAGGGCGGCGGCCACACCGGACCCCATGCCACACCGGAGCCCCCGCACAAGGGCCAGCGCTGGTGGCGGGTGATGTGCCTGACCGGCGTCGACTACTTCTCCACGCTCGGCTACCAGCCGGGCATCGCGGCCCTCGCCGCCGGACTGCTGTCGCCGGTCGCGACGATCGTTCTGGTGATCGTCACCCTGGCGGGCGCCCTGCCGGTCTACCGCCGGGTGGCCGAGGAGAGCCCGCACGGCGAGGGCTCGATCGCGATGCTGGAGCGGCTGCTCTCCTTCTGGCAGGGCAAGCTGTTCGTGCTGACCCTGCTGGGCTTCGCCGCCACCGACTTCCTGATCACCATCACACTGTCGGCCGCCGACGCCTCCACCCACCTCGTGGAGAACCCGCATCTGACCGGCGTCCTGCACGACAAGCAGATGCTGATCACGCTCGTCCTCGTGGCGCTGCTCGGCGCGGTGTTCCTCAAGGGCTTCCTGGAGGCGATCGGCGTCGCGGTCGCCCTGGTGGGCGCCTACCTCGCGCTCAACGTGGTCGTGGTGACCGTCGGCCTGTACCACGTGGTCACCGCGGGCCATGTGGTCACCGACTGGACCGGCGCCCTCACCACCCAGCACGGCAATGTGTTCGTCATGATCGGAGTGGCCCTGCTCGTCTTCCCGAAGCTGGCGCTCGGCCTCTCCGGTTTCGAGACCGGCGTGGCCGTGATGCCGCACGTCAAGGGCGACCCGGACGACACGGAGGCACGGCCGGCCGGCCGCATCCGCGACACGAAGAAGCTGCTCACCACTGCCGCCCTCGTCATGAGCGGCTTCCTGATCACCACCAGCTTCATCACCACCCTCCTCATCCCC
The DNA here is from genome assembly GCF_044458845.1 of Streptomyces sp. NPDC050416. Taxonomy (NCBI): domain Bacteria; kingdom Bacillati; phylum Actinomycetota; class Actinomycetes; order Kitasatosporales; family Streptomycetaceae; genus Streptomyces; species Streptomyces sp. NPDC050416. Next base: position 19,899 of record NZ_JBITII010000011.1, on the reverse strand, counting down.
GAGAAGGAGTTCCAGCCGGGCGGCCAGGCCAACGGCCGCGCGCTGGCCTATCTGGCGCACGACTACCTGGGCAACACCTTCGGCACCGTCTACGACGCCTCGACGATCGCCATCCTGTGGTTCGCCGGCGCCTCCGCGATGGCCGGCCTGCTCAATCTGATGCCGCGCTACCTGCCCCGCTACGGGATGGCCCCGCACTGGGCCCGTGCCGTCCGCCCCATGGTCATCGTCTTCACGCTGATCGCCTTCCTGGTCACGTGGATCTTCGACGCCGACGTCAACGCGCAGGGCGGCGCCTATGCCACCGGTGTGCTGGTCCTCATCAGCTCCGCCGCGATCGCGGTGACCATCGCCGCCCACAAGGCCCTGCAGCGGCACTGGACCATCGCCTTCGCGGTCATCTCCGCGGTGTTCCTCTACACGACCGTGGCGAACGTCATCGAGCGTCCGGACGGTGTGAAGATCGGCGCCTGCTTCATCGCCGGCATCATCCTTGTCTCCCTGCTGTCGCGGCTGGCCCGGTCGTTCGAGCTCCGGGTGACCAGCGTGACGCTGGACCCCATGGCGGAACGCTTCGTCCGGGACATGGCCAGCCGCAGGATGCGGTTCATCGCCAACGAGCCCGACCGGCGCGACATCGCGGAGTACCGCGACAAGATCGAGCAGATCCGGCAGGACAACGACGTACCCGGGCAGGAGGACTTCGTCTTCGTCGAGGTGACGGTCACCGACCCGTCCGAGTTCGAGGCGGGCCTGACCGTACGCGGCGAGGTGCTCCACGGCCGCTACCGCGTCCTGACCCTGGAGTCCTCTTCCGTCCCCAACGCCCTGGCCGCGCTCCTGCTGTATGTCCGCGACATGACCGGCCGCACCCCGCACATCTACTTCGAGTGGACCGAAGGCGGCCCCTTCGCCAACCTCCTGCGTTTCTTCCTGTTCGGCCAGGGCGAGGTCGCCCCGGTGACCCGCGAGGTCCTGCGCGAGGCGGAACCGGACCGCAAGCGGCGGCCGAAGGTGCACGTGGGCTGAGTCAGCCCTTGGGTCTGCGCCGGCCGAAGCCCCTGCGGGGCGGACGCACCACGATCTGCCCGTAGTTGATCTCACCGGTGATCCGCACGCGCAGCACGACCGGGGCGTCGGCCGCCCCGCGCGCCTTGATCCGGGAGAAGTTCGTCACCAGCCCGCCGGTGTCCACCACGACCCCCGGCCGGGTCAGCAGCTTCAGGGCGCCGCCCCGCATGTCCAGGTCGATGTCCAGCGTGTCCTGGGTGATCACCGCGTCGGTGAAGTCGAGCGTCACCTCGCCCCACGCCGACCGGATCTCCAGCCCCCGCGGGACCACCCAGCCGTCACCGCGCCGGGTCGAGGATCCCTCCTGCTCGATCCGGACGACCTCCTGCGCCTCGACACCCCTCCCGGCCGTCTCCTCGGGCAGATCCGCGGTCAGCACGGCGAGTTCGCCCACCGTACGGGCGGACAGCGCGGCCTCCAGCCGCTCGTCGAGCTCCTCCAAGGTCAGCCGGCCGTCGCCCGCGGCGACGCGCAGCACGTCCACCACCCGGTCCCGGTCCGCATGCGAGGCCCTCACCTCGGGTGGTCCACCGGTACGCGAGAGGTCCCCCGCCATCACATCACCCCGATCTCCCCGGGCACGGCACGAGGCCCGCCCACTCGACGACTAACGCTATATCGCGTTATACCCAACGGCCAACCCCGCATCCGCCGTTCCCGCCGCGCGCCCCTATCGTGACCGGCATGCAGTCCTACACGATCGGCCAGGCAGCACGACTGCTCGGCGTGAGCCCGGACACCGCCCGGCGCTGGGCGGACGCGGGCCGCATCACCACCCACCGCGACGAGGCCGGGCGGCGGCTCGTCGACGGGCGGGACCTGGCCGCGTTCTCCGTCGAACTCGCCAGGTCCGGCACCGCCGAGGAGGGCGCCCCGTACACCTCGGCCCGCAACGCCTTCCCCGGCATCGTCACCGCGATCAAGCTCGGTGACGTCGCCGCGCAGGTGGAGATCCAGGCCGGCCCGCACCGCCTCGTCTCCCTGCTCACCCGCGAGGCCGTCGAGGAACTGGGCCTGGAGGTCGGCATGGAGGCGACGGCCCGCGTGAAGTCGACGAACGTCCACATCGACCGGGTCTGAGACCGTCCGAGGCCCGTGGAAACGCACATACACACCCAGCTGCCTGCTTCCCCTGGCTCATGCGAAGTCACAGCAGACTTCCCCCTCGCAGATGCGTCAGTATGATCGGCGTATCGAGGAGCTTGCGGGCTCTTCCGCCGTACACCGAGGGAGTGGCCCCCAGATGACCCGTACCGCGCACCGGACTCGCCGGATCCTCCAGGTCGCCGGTGCGTCCGCAGCCGCGCTGCTGACTCTGAGCGCCTGCTCCTCCGCCACGGGCTCGGACAAGGGCTCCTCCTCCGCCAAACCCTCCGGCACGGTCACCGTCTTCGCCGCCGCCTCGCTGGAGGAGAGCTTCAAGGCCCTGGGCAAGACGTTCGAGAAGCAGCACCCGGGCACGAAGGTCACCTTCAACTTCGGCGGCAGCGACACCCTCGCCGCCAGCATCACCAGCGGGGCCCCGGCCGATGTCTTCGCCGCCGCCAGCACCAAGACCATGGCGACCGTGACCGACCAGCAGGACGCGGCGGGCACGCCGGTCACCTTCGTCCGCAACCGGCTGGAGATCGCCACGCCGCCCGGCAACCCCGACCGGATCTCCTCCCTGAAGGACCTCACGAAGCCCGGCCTGAAGGTCGTCCTGTGCGACAAGAGGGTGCCGTGCGGTGCCGCCGCCCGGAAGGCGCTGGACGCCGGCGGCCTGAAGCTCACCCCCGTCTCGTACGAACAGGACGTCAAGAGCGCCCTGACGAAGGTGGAGCTGAAGGAGGCCGACGCCGCCGTCGTCTACAAGACCGACGTGCGGGCGGCGGGTGACAAGGTGAAGGGCGTGGACTTCCCCGAGTCGGCCCAGGCCGTCAACGACTATCCGATCGCCCTGCTCAAGAACGCCCCCAACCCCAAGACCGCGAAGGCGTTCGTCGCGCTGGTGCGGTCCCCCGAGGGCCGGAAGGTGCTGTCCGAGGCCGGGTTCCTCAAGCCGTGACCGACACGCTGGAAAGCCGACCCCGCCGCGATCCCCACCGCGGCCGGACCCGGTCGGTGCCAGTGCCCCTGCTGGTGCCCGCCCTGATCGGCCTGGCGTTCCTGCTCCTGCCCCTGATCGCCCTGCTCGTACGGGCGCCCTGGCGCAGCCTCCCCGAGCAGCTGACGAGCCCCGAGGTGTGGGAGGCACTCCGGCTCTCACTCGTCTGTGCCACGGCGGCGACGGTCCTGAGCCTGGTCGTCGGCGTGCCCCTGGCCTGGCTGCTGGCCCGCACGCGGTTCCCCGGCCGGGGTTTCGTACGGGCCCTGGTGACGCTGCCGTTGGTGCTGCCGCCGGTGGTGGGCGGTGTGGCCCTGCTGCTCGCCTTCGGGCGCAACGGGGTCATCGGGCAGTGGCTCGACTCCTGGTTCGGGATCACCCTGCCCTTCACCACGACGGGTGTCGTCCTCGCCGAGACGTTCGTGGCGATGCCGTTCCTCGTCATCAGCGTGGAGGGCACCCTGCGGGCCGCCGACCCGCGCTACGAGGAGGCGGCCACCACTCTGGGCGCCTCCCGCTTCACCGCGTTCCGCCGGGTCACCCTGCCGCTGATCGCGCCGGGCATCGCGGCCGGTGCCGTACTGGCCTGGGCCCGGGCCCTGGGCGAGTTCGGCGCGACGATCACCTTCGCGGGCAACTTCCCGGGCCGCACCCAGACCATGCCGCTGGCGGTCTACCTGGCCCTGCAGAACGACCCGGCGGCGGCGATCGCCCTCAGCCTGGTCCTGCTGGCGGTGTCCATCGCGGTCCTGGCGGCCCTGCGCGACCGCTGGGTGACGGCGTCGTGATGTCCGGAACCGACTGCCGGAAGAGGGTCTTCGGGCATCGCCCGAGTCCGGATGACCGCTCCCTGACACCCTGGACGCGCTCCTCATGACCAAGACGACCGACCGCGACGGCACAGCACCCGCCCTCCTCTCCGAAGGCCTCGACGCCCACCTCGTCGTCGACCGCGGCACCTTCCGCCTGGACGTCACACTCACCGCCGCCCCCGGAGAGGTCGTCGCCCTGCTCGGCCCGAACGGCGCCGGCAAGACCACGGCCCTGCGCGCACTCGCGGGGCTCACGCCCCTCACGTCGGGTCGTCTGCGGCTGGACGGCACCCGGCTGGACGCCATGGCGCCCGAGTCGCGCCCCGTCGGCGTCGTCTTCCAGGACTACCTGCTCTTCCCTCATCTGACCGCCCTGGACAACGTCGCCTTCGGCCCGCGCTGCCGGGGTGCGAGCAAGGCCGAGGCGCGTGCCCGGGCCGCGGAGTGGCTGGACCGGATGGGTCTGGCCGACCACGCCGGCGCCAAGCCCCGCCGTCTGTCGGGAGGCCAGGCCCAGCGCGTGGCCGTGGCCCGGGCCCTGGCCACCCGGCCCCGGCTGCTGCTGCTGGACGAGCCCCTCGCCGCGCTCGACGCCCGCACCCGTCTGGAGGTGCGCGCCCAGCTCCGGCGCCATCTCGCCGAGTTCGAGGCCGTGGCCGTCCTCGTCACGCACGACCCGCTGGACGCCATGGTGCTGGCCGACCGCCTGGTCGTCGTCGAGAACGGCCACGTCGTCCAGGAGGGCACGCCCTCCCACATCGCCCGCCACCCCCGCACGGACTACATCGCCCGGCTCGTCGGCCTCAACCTCTACCGGGGACACGCCGAGGGCCACGCCGTCCAGCTCGACACGGGCCCCGCCATCACGACCACCGAAGAGCTCTCCGGCCCGGCCTTCGTGGCGTTCCCGCCCGGCGCCGTGACGCTGTACCGCGAACGCCCCACGGGCTCCAGCGCCCGCAACCTGTGGCGCTGCGAGGTCGCCGGGCTGGAGACGCACGGCGACCAGATCCGCGCGGACCTCACCGGCGAACTCGCCCTGACCGCCGACCTCACCACGGTCGCCGCGGCCGAACTCGACCTGCATCCCGGCGCCCCGGTCTGGGCGACGGTCAAGGCGACGCAAACGCACGCATACCCGGCATAAGGAACTCGCCGGGCTACCGTGCCCCCATGAGCCTGAGCATCCGCAACCAGCTCCCCGGCACCGTCACCACCGTCACGCCGGGCGAGGCCATGGCGACGGTCAGGGTCCGCCTCACCGGCGGCCAGTCCCTCACCGCGGCGATCACCCGCGAGGCGGCGGACGACCTCGGTCTGGCGCCGGGCACCGTCGTACGCGCCCTGGTCAAGTCGACGGAGGTCTCACTGGCCACCGCCCCCGTCGAGGGCCTGTCCATCCGCAACCGGCTCCCCGGCACGGTCGCGGACATCGCGACCGGCGACGCCATGGCGTCCGTCCGGATCACCGTCGAGGGCGGCGAACTGACCGCCGCGATCACCAGGGACGCCGCGGACGACCTCGCCCTGTCGGCCGGAACCCCCGTCGTCGCCCTGATCAAGTCGACCGATGTGTCCCTCGCCGCCGAATGACGGGAGAGGCCCCGCACCGCGGAGCCCCTCCCACTCGACCTGTCTGGTCGGTCAGTCCTCGTACGCGTCCAGCGGCGGGCAGGAGCAGACCAGGTTCCTGTCGCCGAAGGCCTGGTCGATGCGGCGAACCGGCGGCCAGTACTTGTCGGCGACCGCGACCCCGGCCGGGAAGACGGCCTCCTCACGGCTGTAGGCGTGCTCCCACTCCCCGGCGAGCGTCCCGGCCGTGTGCGGGGCGCCCCGCAGCGGGTTGTCGTCCGCGGGCCACTCACCGGAGCCGACCTTCTCGATCTCCGCGCGGATGGCGATCATCGCCTCGCAGAACCGGTCCAGCTCGGTCAGGTCCTCCGACTCGGTCGGCTCGATCATCAGCGTCCCGGCCACCGGGAACGACATCGTCGGCGCGTGGAAGCCGTAGTCGATCAGCCGCTTGGCGACGTCGTCGACGCTCACTCCGGTCGCCTTGGTCAGCGGCCGCAGGTCGATGATGCACTCGTGCGCGACGAGCCCGCCGGGGCCGGTGTAGAGCACCGGGTAGTGCGGCTCCAGGCGCTTGGCGATGTAGTTGGCGCTGAGCACGGCCACCTGCGTGGCCCGCTTCAGCCCCTCGCCGCCCATCAGCCGGACGTACGCCCAGGAGATGGGCAGGATGCCGGCGGAACCCCACGGCGCCGCGGAGATGGGACCGACCCCCGTCTCCGGGCCCGCCTCCGGCTGGAGCGGGTGGTTCGGCAGGTACGGCGCGAGGTGCTCACGCACCGCCACCGGACCGACGCCCGGACCGCCGCCGCCGTGCGGGATGCAGAAGGTCTTGTGCAGGTTCAGGTGCGAGACGTCACCGCCGAAGTGCCCCGGCTTGGCGAGCCCCACGAGCGCGTTGAGATTGGCCCCGTCGACGTAGACCTGCCCGCCCGCCTCGTGCACCTGCGCGCAGATCTCGGAGACGTGCTCCTCGAACACCCCGTGCGTGGACGGGTAGGTGATCATCAGCACCGACAGCTCGTCGCGGTACTGCTCGATCTTGGCCCGCAGGTCCTCGACGTCGATCTCGCCGTCGTCGGCGGTCTTCACGACGACGACCTTCATGCCCGCCATCACCGCGCTCGCGGCGTTGGTCCCGTGCGCCGACGACGGGATCAGGCACACGGTGCGCTGTCCGTCCCCGTTGGCCCGGTGGTACCCGCGTACGGCGAGCAGCCCGGCCAGCTCGCCCTGCGAACCGGCGTTGGGCTGGAGGGACACCTTGTCGTACCCGGTGACCTCGGCGAGACGGTCCTCCAGCTCTCGGATGAGCGTGAGGTAACCCGCGGCCTGCTCGGCGGGCGCGAAGGGGTGCAGCTGCCCGAACTCGGGCCAGGTGACCGGCTCCATCTCCGTGGTCGCGTTGAGCTTCATGGTGCAGGAGCCCAGCGGGATCATGCCCCGGTCGAGCGCGTAGTCACGGTCGGCCAGTCGGCGCAGGTAGCGCAGCATGGCCGTCTCGGAGCGGTGCTGGTGGAAGACGGGGTGCGTCAGGTACTCGTCGGTCCGCAGCAGGGCGTCCGGAAGCCCGTCTTCCGTGGTCGCGTCCAGCGCCTCGATGACCCCCTCGACCCCGAAGGCGGCCCACACGGCACGCAACTGGGCCCGGGTCGTGGTCTCGTCGCAGGCGATCGAGACGTGGTCGGCGTCGACGAGACGCAGGTTGACCCCGCTCTCCCGCGCGGCGGCCACGACGTCGGCGGCCCGGCCCTCGACCCGCACGGTCAGCGTGTCGAAGTAGGAGCCGTGCACGACCTCGACCCCGCCGTTCGCGAGCCCGGCGGCGAGAACCGTGGCATACCGGTGGGTGCGCCGCGCGATGCCCTTCAGGCCCTCCGGCCCGTGGTAGACGGCGTACATGCCGGCCATGACGGCGAGCAGCACCTGGGCGGTGCAGATGTTGCTGGTGGCCTTCTCGCGGCGGATGTGCTGCTCACGCGTCTGGAGCGCCAGCCGGTACGCCCTGTTCCCGTCGGCGTCCACGGAGACACCGACGAGCCGCCCGGGCAGGCTGCGCGCCATCTTCTCCTTGACCGCCATGTAGCCGGCGTGCGGACCGCCGAAGCCCATCGGCACACCGAAGCGCTGCGTCGTCCCGACGGCGATGTCCGCGCCGAGCTCACCGGGCGACTTCAGCAGCGTCAGCGCGAGCAGATCGGCGGCGACGGTGACGAGCGCTCCGAGTTCGTGCGCCTGGTCGATGACCGGCTTGATGTCGCGTACGGCTCCGGAGGCGCCCGGGTACTGGATCAGCACGCCGTTGATCTCGCGCTCGGCGATCTCGGCGGGGATGCCCTCCCCGAGGTCGGCGACGACGACGTCGACGCCGGCCGGTTCGGCCCGGGTCTGGATCACGGCGATGGTCTGCGGCAGCGCGTCCGCGTCGACCAGGAACAGGCCCTTCTTGTTCTTGCCGAGGCGCCGCGACAGCGCCATGGCCTCGGCGGCCGCGGTGCCCTCGTCGAGCAGGGAGGCACCGGAGGTGGGCAGTCCGGTGAGGTCGGCGACCATGGTCTGGAAGTTGAGCAGCGCCTCGAGCCGCCCCTGCGAGATCTCCGGCTGGTACGGCGTGTAGGCCGTGTACCAGGCCGGGTTCTCCATGACGTTGCGCATGATGACCGGCGGCGTGAACGTGCCGTAGTACCCGAGTCCGATCATGGAGCCGAGGACCTGGTTGCGGTCGGCGAGCGAGCGCAGCTCGGCGATCACCTCGGCCTCGCTGCGGGCGCCCGGCAGGTCCAGCGCCTCGGTGCTCTTGATCACGGCCGGGACCGCGGCGGCTGTGAGCTCGTCCAGCGAGCCGTAGCCGACCTGCGCGAGCATCTTGGCGCGGGCCTCGTGGTCGGGGCCGATGTGACGCTGCTCGAAGGGAACTGCCTCTTCGAGTTCGGAGAGCGGGATGCGATGGGCGGTCATTTGCGGAGGCCTCCTGGTCTGACACGACCTTCGAGGGGCACCACGGCACGGGTACCCGAACGGCCTCCCCCTCTGTCATCTCGACCTGAGAGCTTCACCGGATCGCCCGAAGGCCTCCGGCTTTCACCGTCGGTGAGAGCGGAAGCCGTCGACACCCGCCCTGCTTTCCAGAGTGACCTCGTCCGTGCGGTACGTGAGCCTGAGAGATTCCGGGGAGGATTTGCTCCTTCGGCGCCTCCGATGGTGTCTGGAGGACTCTCCCGCACGGGGTCAGCAGCCGCTGCCAGCGTACCAGCGCGGTCCACGCACGAACCTTCGAGTGGCCACCTCTCCGATTGTGCCGTTTCGTAGTGCTTACGGATGAGTTGCGACCACGTGGAGGGCCCGTGCGAACCGATATCGATCCGCGCAACCTGATCGGCCGCAAGGCGTTCGACCGCAACGGAACCAGGATCGGCACGATCGACGAGGTCTACCTCGACGACGCCACCGGCGAGCCGGAGTGGGCGGCCATACGGACCGGCCTGTTCAGCAGGGACGCTTTCGTCCCCCTCGAGCCCAGTGAACTGATCGACGGCGCCCTCCACGTGCCCTTCGACCGCGCCCTGATCAAGGACGCCCCCGACTTCGGCGTGGGCCGACACCTCTCCCCCGAACAGGAACTCCAGCTCTACCACCACTACGGCCTCGACGTCACCGCGCCTCCCTCGCTGCCCGACCACGACTTCGGCAAGCTGGCGGGCACGGACGAGACGGCCTGAAGCCCCGACCGGCCGGCCTAGGGGGCAGCGGACCGCACCCCCACAGCCCCGGCCCCGCCCTCCGGCCCACCGCGGCTCTCCTCCGGAGTCGATAACACCAGCGGCAACGGATCCGCCGGTTCCAGGTCCGGGTCGTCGACCCGGAAGGTCCGCACTCGCCCGGGCTCGGAGCCGGGCGTCTCGAACCGCACGGTGACCCGCCCCAGACCGCTGCCCTGCACCCATCCGTGCCCGAACAGGGCGTGCCGTACGTCGTGCCCGGCGGGCCACCGCCGCTCGGCGAGCGCCGGCTGCTCCTCGGCCGGCGCCACGGCGTCCTCCTCGAGGGGCCCTTCCGCCTCCGGCCGCTCCCCTGCCGCCTGCGCGAAGAGATCCTCCTGTGTGTAGTCGGCGAGCCCGCTGACGCCCACCCCGAGCAGCCGCACACCGCCCGTCGTGTCGACCGAGTCGAGCAGCCGGGCCGCCGCCTCGCGGATCACCCCGGGATCGTCCGTCGGCCCGCGCAGCGTCTCGGACCGGGTAAGCGTCGAGAAGTCGTACCGCCGCACCTTCAGCACGATCGTCCGCCCGGACAGCCCGGCCCCGCGCAGCCGCCGCACGCAGCGGTCGGCCAGACGCTGCACCTCGAGACCGACCCGCACCCGGTCGTGGATGTCCACGTCGTACGTGTCCTCGACCGACACCGACTTCGCCTCCCGCTCCGCCACGACAGGCCGGTCGTCCCGCGCCAGCGCCATGGCGTACAGGCCGTGCCCGTGCGACTTTCCCAGCAGCCGGACCATCTCGTCCTCACCCGCCTCGACGATCTCCTCGATCGTGGTGATCCCGGCCCGCCGCAGATGATCGCCCGTCGCCGGCCCGACCCCGGGCAGCGTCCGCACCGACATCGGCCCGAGCATCGCCCGCTCGGTCCCCGGCTCGATCACCACCAGCCCGTCCGGCTTGGCTTGCTCCGAGGCGATCTTCGCGAGCATCTTGGAAGCGGCGAGCCCCACCGATCCCGTGAGTCCGGTGACGGCCCGTATGTCCGCGCGCAGCTGCCCCCCGACCAGCCGCGCCGACTGCTCGTCCCAGGCCGCTCCCCCGGCTTCCAGGTCCACGAACGCCTCGTCCAGGCTCAGCGGCTCCACCAGCGGCGACAGCGCCCGCAGCAGCTCCATCACCCGCTCGCTGATCGCCTTGTAGAACCCGAAGCGCGGCACGAGATACGCGGCGTTGGGCGCCAGCCGCCGGGCCTGCCCCATCGGCATCGCCGAATGCACACCGAAGACCCTCGCCTCGTACGACGCCGTGGCCACGACGCCCCGCGGCCCGAGCCCGCCCACGACGACGGCCTTCCCGCGCAGGCTCGGCTTGGACGCCTGCTCCACCGAGGCGAAGAAGGCATCCATGTCGAGATGCAGGATCGTGGGCGCGGTTCTCACATCTCCGATGCTGCCCTACGCCACTGACAACGCCCCGGACAACCGCCCTGACACCCCCCGGGGGAAACCGCTTGCCGCCCGGCGCGGAAACGTCCCGCCTGCAACGGCCAGGGGGCACCGCACTGCCGGACGGTTCAGACGGCCCGGTTCCGCCGCCGCGCCAGCTCGTCCGCCGGGTTGGGCCCGACCAGCGTCTCGCCGGTGTCGATCCGCTCCCCGTGCAGCTGGGACAGCGCGCTCTCCACGTCCCGCCACACCACGCCCACGGCGATCCCGAAGACGCCCTGGCCTCCCTGGAGCAGCGCGTGGACCTCGTCCGGCGAGGTGCACTCGTAGACCGTCGCCCCGTCACTCATCAGCGTCATCCGCTCCAGATCGCGGAAACCGCGTTCTCTGAGGTGCTGGACGGCCGTGCGGATGTTCTGGAGCGACACCCCGGTGTCGAGGAACCGCTTGACGATCTTCAGGACGACGACGTCCCGGAAGCTGTACAGCCGCTGCGTCCCCGACCCGTAGGCGGGGCGCACACTCGGCTCGACGAGGCCGGTGCGGGCCCAGTAGTCCAGCTGCCGGTAGGTGATACCGGCGGCCGCGCAGGCCGTGGGGCCCCGATAGCCGATCTGCTCGGACGCCATGGACGTCGTCCCTCCGCTGCTCGGCACAGCCGTCGGTCGCTGCGGAACGTGATCAGCCACCCCGCCGGGCTGGGGACACCCCCCGCTCGGGCGGAGCCGTGAGCCCGGGGGAGGGTACGGACCGCTCGCCCTGAGACTGCGCTCGGGGCCACCCCCAGCCGTACCGTCGCCGCTGCTTCTCACGCCGACCTCCGTCCTTGACCTGCCCTCTCGACGGTAGGCAGTCACCGGGGGTGCGTCAACGATCGCCACACTCGCCACGCCGAGTGATAATCACCCTAAGAGTGGTTTCCCGTGCCCCACCGCGGGGAAAGGCTAGCCGAATGCCCCCGATGCGGGCCGCGTGACGCTCTCACTCGCCTCCGGCACATGCGGGCATTTCACCCGTCACACACACGGCGGGCGGCCCTGCTGCGGACCACATCGTCCGCCGGGCCGCCCACACGCCTCACTGGCCTCTGGCACTCCCCGGTCATCCGGCTCTCACCGGGATCCGGAACTCACTGGCTGCTGCTGCCGAAGTCCTCCGGGGAGATCTGGTCGAGGAACTCGCGGAACTTCTCCACCTCGTCCTCCTGCTCGTCCGGGATCGCGATACCGGCGTCGTCGAGCACCGTGTCACTGCCGTAGATCGGCGTTCCGGTGCGCAGGGCCAGCGCTATGGCGTCGGACGGGCGGGCGCTCACCTCGACGCCGCTGGCGAAGACGAGCTCCGCGTAGAAGACGCCCTCACGCAGGTCCGTGATGCGCACTTCCGTGAGCTCCTGGCCGACCGCCTCCAGCACGTCCTTGAACAGATCGTGGGTCAGCGGCCGCGCAGGAGCCATGCCCTGCTGGGCGAAGGCGATCGCCGTCGCCTCACCCGGTCCGATCCAGATGGGGAGGTAACGGTCGCCTCCCACTTCACGCAGCAGCACGATCGGTTGGTTGGAGGGCATTTCCACCCGGACACCTACGACATCGAGCTCGTTCACACAGCAACCCTAGGCCGTGCTCGGGATGTTTGGGTAGTCGGGCCGGGAACGGGCGCCTGTTCCGGTCGCCCACGGCCGGCCGTCTCAGGGCAGCCGCACACCCAGCGCCGTCTGCACCAAGGCGGCATGCAGCCTCACCGTGAGCCCCGCCAGCTCCTTGGCACGGGCCTCCGCGTGAGCCCTGGTCTGCGGGTTCCGGTGCCGCTTCAGCGGGGCCACCACCTGGTCCACGAGCCCGGCCTCGCGGTCGGCGGCGGCCTTCATCACCCGCAGGTGCCGCGGCTCGATCCCGAACCGCCTCAGCTCGGCGATCAGCGAGGCCACCGTGACCGCCTCCGCGTCGTACACCCCGTCCACCAGGGGGGTGACGAGCCCGTACGACTCCCACTCTCCGAGCTCCTCCTCGCCGACGCCGGCGGCGGCGAGGAGCTCCTCACGCCCGATCCTGGCCGCCGTGGGCGCCTCGGGGAACTCGGGGACGCTCTCGCCGTCACGCTGACGGCCCAGCGTCGGCAACTGGACGGCCTCACCGCGCTCCATGGCGTCCAGATGCTCGCGGATCACCTTCAGGGGCAGATAGTGGTCCCGCTGCATCCTCAGGACATGGCCGAGGCGCTCGACGTCATGGGCGCTGAACTTGCGGTACCCCGACGGGGTCCGCTGTGGCTCGATGAGCCCCTCCGCCTCCAGAAAACGGATCTTGGAGATGGTGACCTCGGGGAACTCGTCGCGCAGCACGTTCAGCACCGTGCCGATGCTCATCAGCCTGTCCGTGGCGGCGGCGCCGTGCCCGGCACCGCCGCTCGGTGTTTGAAGCATGGACCTTCCCTGACGGACGGACCTTCGCGGGCTTCCCCGGACGGAATCCGGTCAGTAGCCCCGCTGGCTGGCGTAGAAGACCAGCCGGTACTTGCCGATCTGCACCTCGTCGCCGTTGTTCAGGGCGACCTGGTCGATCCGCTCGCGGTTCACGTACGTGCCGTTCAGGCTGCCCACGTCAGCCACCGTGAACGAGCCGTCCTGACCTCGGCGGAACTCCACATGGCGCCGGGAGACCGTCACGTCGTCCAGGAAGATGTCGCTCTGCGGATGACGCCCGGCCGTGGTCAGATCGCCGTCCAGCAGGAAGCGGCTGCCCGAGTTCGGCCCGCGGCGCACGACCAGGAGCGCGGAGCCCAGCGGCAGCGCGTCGACGGCCGCCTGCGCCTCGGGGGACAGCGTCGGCATCGGCGTCTGGCCGGTGGTCTCGCTGTCGTAGGCCTCGAGACCGGAGATGGAGATCGTGGAGGTCGTCTCGGACGGACGCTCCGCCGCCGCCCCCGCCCGCAGCGGCGCGCCGCAGTTGGAGCAGAAGCGGCTGTTCTCCGCGTTGCGGTTACCGCACCTCGTACACACCAGGGCCGACATCGGATCCTCCTGCCGCGGCTGCCCACCGGGGGCATTGGACGCATACGGGTCGGAAAACCCTCCACCCGCACTTGAGGTTGACGGTTGCCCGAAACCTATGCCGCCGGGCTGCGCGGGGTCAACCGACGGCGCGCCCTGACCTCCGGAAACGTCACCGACCTGGTCCCGGAACAGCGGCCGCTGGCCCTCCGCGTCAGGCTGTGCGCGATGGCGAGCGGTCGCATTGTCGCTGCCTTCTCGCGCGCTCTTGCCGAACAACTTCGCAAACAACTTCACGGGCGATTCCCCTTGACCGAAACAGACCCGCCCGTGGGGCAGGACGAACCCTGACTGAACACTCTGGCCGACCCGGACATCCTGACAACGTCCGTCTGCACCAGACAGTTTCCACCACGCACCACCCATTCGGTGCGCCGACCCCCCGCAACCTCATGCCCTAGCCCGACCTCGCCCATGCACCCCCGGTTCACTGGGAGGACGACCGAGCGTAGTCAGGCCGCTTCACCTGCCGCAAGGCGTCCACGACGATCTTGGTCGACCGCTCGATGGTGACCGTGGCGTGTTCCTTCTCGAGAGTCTGCACCACGCCTCCGGGGATGTTGAGCGCCGGCTCGAGATCCTGCGGCTTGCCGATGACCTTGAAACGATAGGGCGCGTTGATCTTGTTCCCGTCGACGCCCACGCCCTTGCCGGAGTCCGCCAGGTACGTGCCCGCGACGACCCGCACGCCGTTCACCTGGATCGCCTCGGCACCTGCCGCGCGCAGCTCCTGCACCGCGTCGAGCAGCATGTCCGCCTCGACCGTGCCCTTGGTGTCCTCGATGGTCATGGTGATGCCGGGCCCCTGCGCGGCCACGGTGCCGGCCAGGATGCCGAGTTGCCTCTCCTTCTCGACCGTCTGCTTCCGGGCCTCCTCGGCCTGGTCCGAGCTGTTCTCCAGCTCGTCGCGCTGCTTCTCGAGGCCCTGCTTCTCGTCCTCAAGACGCTGCGTACGGTCGTCCAGTTCATCGAGGATGCGGACGAGATCTTCCTGCCGTGCCCCGCGCAGCGCGCTGTCACTGTCGCTGTGCGAGGCCACCTGCACGGCCAGCCCGAACCCGAGGCCGAACAGCAGCAACGCGACGATGAGTTGGGCCCGTGAGACCCGCGGTGGCCACAGCCCCTTCACCAGCCGCTGCCGACCGGTCAGCCTCGGCTCGGACTCGGGACCGGGCCCGGGAGCCGTCTGCGGTTCGGGCTCAGGTTCAGGTTCTGCTTCCCGTGCTGGTGCTGATTTTGCTTCAGGGGCGTCCTGGGCGGCCGGCGCCGGCGCGGACACCTCGTGGGGCAGTTCCCTGCGCAGCCGGTTCCCGGACTCGCCGTTCCTGTCACGCTGGTCCGCGCGCGTGCCGCCGTTCTCCTCGGGGCGCTTGTCGTCGTGCTCGCTCATCGGCCTCACGCCCGGAACACGTGCCGGCGGATCGCCGCGGCGTTGGAGAAGATCCGGATACCGAGGACGACCACCACACCGGTGGACAGCTGGGCACCCACGCCCAGCTTGTCCCCCAGGAACACGATCAACGCGGCCACCACCACGTTCGACAGGAACGACACCACGAAGACCTTGTCGTCGAAGATGCCGTCGAGCATGGCCCGCAGGCCACCGAAGACGGCGTCGAGCGCCGCCACGACAGCGATCGGCAGATAAGGCTCGACCACCGCCGGAACCTCAGGCCGGACCAACAGGCCGGCCACGACTCCCACGACGAGGCCCAGTACGGCGATCACGATGTGCCCTTCTCGCTCTTCTCAATGCTCGGCTGTGCTGTACGTACGATCACACTCGGCGCGGCAGGCAGCCGGAGGTCGTCCTCCACGGAGATGCCTGTCCTGATGCCGTAACTCTCCTGGAGCGCGTTCAGATACAGCCCGTCCGCGCTGTCCTGGAACCGAGTGCTCAGCCGCTGCCCGTCCCCCACCGCGAGCACCGTGTACGGCGGCACCAGCGGCTTGTTGTCGACCAGTATCGCGTCCCCCGCTGCCCTGATCGCGGACAGGGCCGTCAACCGCTGTCCGTTGATGGAGACGGCCTCGGCGCCCGACTCCCACAGCCCGTTGACCACGCGCTGCATGTCCCGGTCGCGCACCCGGCCCGTGTCGGAGAACCCGGTGGTCTCACGCGGGTCGCCGTCACCACCCGAGCCGGCTTCCTTGGCGTCGTTCACCACGAGCTTCACTCCGGGGCCGTGCACAGCGGTGGCGCCCGACAGGATGCCCACGATGTCGGACTCGGCGCTTCCACCGCTGTGCTTCAGGGCCTCCCGCTGGCGCGCGCTCACGTCCTCGCGCAGCCGGTCGACGGAGTCCTCCAGCTTGTCCGCCGCCTCGGTCTCCCGGTCGATCCGGTCGACCAGTTCCTCCCGCTCCTTGGCGACGACCGGAGCGGCGACGCGCGCCTGGGCCGCTCCCAAGGTCACGACGAGGGCCGCCAGCACCAGGCCGGCAGCGAGTCCCAGCTTCGCCCTGAGCGTCCTCGGCATGCCACCGTCGCCCGCGGCCTTCTTGCGCGCGGCGGCCTCGGCGTATCCGTCGTCGAGGCTGTGGTCCATGACGTTGGTGATCAACGACATGGACGCGTCCGGGCGCCGGGGCCGCGTCGGTGTGCTCCGAATGGGGGGTTGCTGCGGCATGCCGCACATCGTCGCACGTCGCGGCCACTACCTCCGAAACGGCCCCACGGCGTGCCGGACAGGCCCCGTTGGGGACACTTGTCCGGCACGCACGCGTGCAGCCCGTTTACCGGCCGGCGCTGTCCACGACCGCTGACCACTCGTCCAGCAGGGCCTGCGCGGAAGCGTCGTCCGGCCCCTCGGCCCACAGGTGGGTGACGGCCTCCGCCGGGTCGGGCAGCACCATCACCCAACGACCGTCCGTCTCCACCACCCGCACGCCGTCCGTGGTGTCCACGAACCGGTCTCCGGCCGCCTCGACGACCCGCCGCATCACGAGTCCCTTGACGGCCCACGGAGTCGCCAGATCCCGCTTCAGAACGTGCGCCCGCGGGATCCGCGCGTCGATCTGGCTGAGCGTGAGCTGCGTCCGCGCCACGAGCCCGATGAGCCGTACGAACGCCGCGGTGGCGTCGTACACGCTGCTGAACTCGGGGACGATGAACCCGCCCTTGCCGTCACCACCGAAGATCGTCCCTTCCTCACCACCCACGCGTGTGAGGTCGTCGGGAGACGTGGTCGTCCACTCGACCTGGGTCCCGTGGTACGCCGCCACCTGCTCGGCGATCCGGGTCGTGGTCACCGGCAGCGCGACCCGGCCGCTGCGCCGCTCAGCCGCGATGAGGTCGAGCATCACGAGCAGCGCCCGGTCGTCCTCGATGATGCGGCCCTTCTCGTCGACGAGGGACAGCCGCTCACCGACTGGATCGAACCGCACCCCGAACGCGGCCCCCGAGGACGCCACGATCTCTCCGAGACGCACCATCCCCGACCGCCGCATGTCGGCCGTCTCCGTCGGCCTGGACTCGTCGAGACCGGGATTGATCGTCAGCGAGTCGACACCGAGCTTGCCCAGCAGACTCGGCAGGACGAGTCCCGCACTACCGTTGGAGGCGTCGACGACGACCTTCAGGCCGGAGTCCGCGATCCCGGTGGTGTCGACGTTCCGCAGCAGCGACCCCGTGTACGAGTCGAAGACACTCGCCGGGAAGTGCAGGTCACCGATCTCCCCGGGGAACGCACGCCGGTACTCCTGCCGCGCGAACACCCGGTCCAGCTTCCGCTGGCTGCCCTGCGACAGGTCGGCGCCCTGCCCGTCGAAGAACATGATGTCGACGGAATCCTGCACCCCGGGCGTCGTACGGATCATGATCCCGCCCGCACTGCCGCGCGCCGTCTGCTGCCGGGCCACCGGCAGCGGCACGTTCTCCAGGTCCCGTACGTCGATGGCACTGGCCTGCAGCGCGGAGATCACCGCCCGCTTCAGCGCGCGGGCACCACGCGAGTGGTCGCGGGCCGTAGTGACGGTCGAGCCCTTTTTCAGGGTGGTCGCATAGGCACCGGCAAGCCGCACCGCCAGCTCCGGCGTGATCTCCACATTCAGGATTCCGGACACACCACGGGCGCCGAAGAGGTGTGCCTGTCCCCTGGATTCCCAGATGACGGAGGTGTTGACGAAGGCACCGGCTTCGATGGTCTTGAACGGATAGACCCGCACATTGCCCTGAACGATCGATTCTTCACCGATCAGGCACTCATCGCCGATGACCGCGCCGTCCTCGATCCGCGCCGCGCGCATGATGTCGGTGTTCTTCCCGACCACGCAGCCACGCAGATTGCTGTGGGGTCCCACGTAGACGTTGTCGTGAACGACGGCCTTGTGCAGGAAAGCGCCGCTCTTGACGACCACGTTGGAGCCCACGACGGTGTGCTCACGGATTTCGGCGCCGGCTTCGACCTTGGCGTAGTCCCCGATGTACAGCGGACCTCGGAGGACGGCGTCGGGATGGACCTCGGCCCCTTCGGCGACCCACACCCCGGCGGAGATCTCGAATCCGTCGATGTCGACGTCGACCTTGCCCTCCAGGACGTCGGCCTGGGCCTTCACGTAGCTCTCGTGGGTGCCGACGTCCTCCCAGTAACCCTCGGCGACGTAGCCGTAGATGGGCTTGCCTTCCTTCATCAGCTGCGGGAAGACATCGCCGGACCAGTCGACGGGCACGTCGGGCTCGACGTAGTCGAAGACCTCGGGCTCCATCACGTAGATGCCGGTGTTCACGGTGTCGGAGAAGACCTGGCCCCAGGTGGGCTTCTCGAGGAAGCGCTCCACCTTGCCTTCCTCGTCGACAATGGTGATACCGAATTCCAGCGGATTGGGCACACGCGTCAGACAGACCGTGACCAGTGCACCCTTCTCCTTGTGGAAATTGATGAGCTCGGTGAGGTCGAAATCCGTCAGCGCATCGCCCGAGATGACGAGGAAGGCATCGTCCTTCAGCGCTTCTTCGGCGTTCTTGACGCTTCCGGCGGTACCGAGTGGCTTCTCCTCATTGGCATAGGTGAGCTCCATACCGAGCTCTTCGCCGTCGCCGAAGTAGTTCTTGACGAGCGAGGCCAGGAACTGGACAGTTACGACTGTTTCGTTGAGCCCATGCCTTTTGAGCAGCCGCAGCACATGCTCCATGATCGGGCGATTGGCCACGGGCAGGAGCGGCTTGGGCATGCTTGAGGTCATGGGGCGAAGACGCGTGCCTTCGCCTCCGGCCATCACGACGGCCTTCATGTCGGAAGCGTCCTCCTTGAAGAGACGACGGTCTAGCCGACTTCCCCCGCGAGGATTGTCCCGCACTTTTCCACCACGGGCCATCGCACCGCTTCAGTGGGAGCAATCCGCGAGTTCAATCGGACATGGCGTCCGCACGGACCAGGCGGCGGACTTGTACTACGTAGAGGACTCCTGCCCACCAGTACAGCGTTGTACCCCATCCAGCGAACGCCCATCCGAAAATAGCAGCCAGTGACGAGATCCAACCACTTCCGTCGCTGAGCAGGAGCAGCGGGAAGGCATACATCAAGTTGAAGGTGGCGGCCTTGCCCAGGAAGTTCACCTGGGGCGGCGGATAGCCGTGCCGGCGGAGGATGCCCACCATCACCAGGAGAACCAGCTCCCGCGCCAGAAGTACAGCGGTCAACCAGAGGGGCAGAATCTCGCGCCAGGTGAGGCCGACCAATGTCGAAAGAATGTAGAGCCGGTCGGCCGCGGGGTCGAGGAGCCGACCGAGGCTGCTGATCTGGTTCCAGCGTCGCGCGAGCTTGCCATCCAGGTAGTCACTGATGCCGCTCAGGGCCAGCACCAGAAGTGCCCAGCCGTCACTCTTGGGCCCACCGAACTCAGGCCGCAGAATCAGCCACAGGAAGAGGGGCACGCCGACGAGGCGCGCCATGCTGAGGATGTTCGGGATGGTGAGCACACGGTCCGTCTGGACGCGAGTCTCCTGAACCTCCACCCGGGGGCCTCCTGTGGGAAACGTGCCAACGATGCTCCCTGACCTTACCTCAACGCAAAAAAGCTCTGGCTCTCGGGCTGAGTGCCCAAGAGCCAGAGCTCTAAAGGGAGTTCGGCGGCGTCCTACTCTCCCACAGGGTCCCCCCTGCAGTACCATCGGCGCTGTAAGGCTTAGCTTCCGGGTTCGGAATGTAACCGGGCGTTT
>NZ_JBITII010000010.1:0-359748 GCF_044458845.1 Streptomyces sp. NPDC050416 | reverse complement strand
CTCAAGGAACGGTCGCTTCCTTTGTACTCACCCTCTCGGGCTTTCCTCCGGGCGCTTCCCTTCGGTCTTGCGTTTCCGACTCTATCAGATCTTTTCTCGACCCGATTTCCTCGGTGCTTTCCAGGTTTCCGCTTCCGCGTTTCCCTTTCCGGCGGTTCCGACTTTATCAGAAGTTTCTGAGTCGGATTTCCCTCCTCGGCCGGGCATGGTTCCCGGGCCTGAGTCGGCCGGGTGCCCCTTCGGAAGGAGTTGTAAACCTACTGGAGCGGGGCTCCTCGATGCAAATCGAGGAGCCCCGCTCCCAGTTGGCGCCTGCTCAGGCCCGACGGTCCGTCAGACCTCAACGACCACGGGCAGGATCATCGGCCGGCGCCGGTAGGTGTCCGAGACCCACTTGCCCAGCGTGCGGCGGATGAGCTGCTGGAGCTGGTGGGGTTCGACCACGCCGTCCTGGGCGGAGCGTTCGAGTACCTCCGTGATCCGGGGGATCACGTCACCGAAGGCGGAGTCCTCGATGCCGGAGCCGCGCGCGTGGATGTGGGGGCCACCGGTGATCTTCCCGGTGGACGAGTCCATGACGACGAAGACCGAGATGATGCCCTCGTCGCCGAGGATCTTGCGGTCCTTGAGGGCCGGCTCTCCCACGTCGCCGACCGAGAGGCCGTCGACGTAGACGTAACCCGCCTGGACCTTGCCGGAGATCTTGGCCTTGCCCTCGACGAGGTCGACGGCGACGCCGTCCTCGGCGATGACGATGCGGTCGTGCGGGACGCCGGTCAGGGCGCCCAGCTCGGCGTTGGCGCGCAGGTGGCGCCATTCGCCGTGCACCGGCATCAGGTTCTTCGGGCGGCAGATGTTGTAGAAGTACAGCAGCTCGCCCGCGGAGGCATGGCCGGAGACGTGGACCTTGGCGTTGCCCTTGTGGACCACGCTGGCGCCCCAGCGGGTGAGGCCGTTGATCACGCGGTAGACCGCGTTCTCGTTGCCGGGGATCAGCGACGACGCAAGGATCACCGTGTCGCCCTGGACGATGCGGATCTGGTGGTCCCTGTTGGCCATCCTCGACAGGGCCGCCATGGGTTCGCCCTGGGAGCCCGTGCAGACGAGGACCACCTCACTGTCCGGGAGGTCGTCGAGTGTCTTGACGTCCACGACAAGGCCCGGGGGGACCTTCAGGTAGCCCAGGTCGCGCGCGATGCCCATGTTGCGGACCATGGAGCGCCCGACGAAGGCGACGCGGCGGCCGTACTCGTGTGCCGCGTCCAGGATCTGCTGGATGCGGTGGACGTGGCTGGCGAAGCTCGCGACGATGATGCGCTTGCGGGCGCCGGCGAAGACCTGTCGCAGGACGTTGGAAATCTCCCGCTCGGGCGGGACGAAGCCCGGGACCTCGGCGTTCGTCGAGTCCGAGAGCAGGAGGTCGATGCCCTCCTCGCTCAGGCGTGCGAATGCGTGGAGGTCCGTGAGGCGGTTGTCCAGCGGGAGCTGGTCCATCTTGAAGTCGCCGGTGTGGACCACCATGCCCGCGGGGGTGCGGATGGCGACGGCCAGCGCGTCCGGGATGGAGTGGTTGACCGCGACGAACTCGCAGTCGAACGGGCCGATGCGCTCGCGGTGACCTTCCGCCACCTCGAGGGTGTACGGGCGGATGCGGTGCTCTTGGAGCTTGGCCTCGATGAGGGCGAGGGTCAGCTTGGAGCCGATCAGCGGGATGTCCGGCTTCTCGCGCAGGAGATAGGGGACGCCGCCGATGTGGTCCTCGTGGCCGTGCGTGAGGACGATGCCCTCGATGTCGTCGAGGCGGTCCCTGATGGACGAGAAGTCCGGCAGGATCAGGTCGATTCCGGGCTGCTCCTCCTCGGGGAAGAGCACTCCGCAGTCGACGATCAGCAGGCGGCCGCCGTACTCGAAGACCGTCATGTTCCGGCCGATTTCGCCGAGGCCGCCGAGCGGCGTGACCCGCAGGCCGCCTTCGGGGAGCGGCGGCGGTGGGCTGAGTTCGGGATGCGGATGACTCAAAAGACTCTCCTCACCACACGCGCCACGTACCGGTAGGGCACGTGGCGCGCATGACGTTCGTGCAGAAGCAGTTGTCGTATGGGTGGCGCGGGCACCGGTGGCCCGCTTATTCAGTTGTGAAGCAGGTGCGCGGGGGACCGCGCGAAGTCTGATGTCAGAGCTGTACCCCGCCGGCGGCAAGATCGATCTTGAGTTGCTCGATCTCCTCGGGGGCGCACTCGACCATGGGGGCGCGCAGGGGCCCGCCGGGCAGACCCTTCAGGGCGAGCGCCGCCTTGGTCGTCATCACGCCCTGGGTGCGGAACATGCCGGTGTAGACCGAGAGCAGCTTCTGGTGGATCTCGGTGGCCTTCTGGACGTCGCCCGAGGTGTACGCGTCGACCAGGGCGCGCAGCTCGGGGGTGACCACGTGGCCGACGACCGAGACGAAGCCGACCGCGCCGACGGAGAGCAGGGGCAGGTTCAGCATGTCGTCGCCGGAGTACCAGGCGAGGCCGGAGCGGGCGATGGCCCAGCTCGCCCGGCCCAGGTCGCCCTTGGCGTCCTTGTTGGCGACGATCCGGGGGTGCTCGGCGAGGCGGACGAGCGTCTCCGTGTTGATCGGGACGCCGCTGCGGCCGGGGATGTCGTAGAGCATGACCGGCAGCCCGGTGGCGTCGGCGATGGCCGTGAAGTGCCGGTAGAGGCCCTCTTGCGGGGGCTTGTTGTAGTACGGGGTCACGACGAGCAGGCCGTGTGCGCCGGTGCGCTCCGCCGCGCGGGCGAGTTCGATGCTGTGGTGGGTGTCGTTGGTGCCGACCCCGGCCACGACATGGGCACGGTCGCCGACCGCCTCCAGGACCGCCCGTACGAGGTCCCTTTTCTCCGCATCGCTGGTCGTCGGCGACTCGCCCGTGGTGCCGTTGATGACCAGGCCGTCGTTGCCTGCGTCCACCAGGTGGGTGGCGAGCCGCTGCGCGCCGTCGAGGTCGAGTGCGCCGTCCGCCTTGAAGGGCGTGACCATGGCGGTGAGGACCCGCCCGAAGGGGGTCTGCGGAGTCGAGGTCGGAGCCATGGGTTACACGCTACTCGTTGCTCAGGACCGGGTCTGCCCTAGGGGGAGGCGACAAGTCGCGACAAAGATGGAGCCCGGCACTGCCTGCTCGGGGGTTCAAGCAGTGCCGGACCCGTTTGATCAGGCTAGATGAACTTCTCGAAATGCCGCAATACGGACACTTCGTGCGGCTGAACCGTACATCTGTACCTGATCGGGGAACCGGGGCGCGTTACGGCGCCACGCGTCCGTTCGCGTTGAAGGCCGCGTAGGTGAGCGGCATGAGCCGGGCCCACTCAGCCTCCATCTTCTCCCCGACCATCTCGATCTCGCGCTGCGGGAAGGACGGGACCTTGGCCAGCTCGTGCTGGGTGCGCAGGCCGAGGAAGTGCATCAGCGAGCGGGCGTTGCAGGTGGCGTACATCGAGGAGTACAGGCCGACCGGGAGGACCGCGCGGGCGACCTCGCGGGCGACGCCGGCGCCGAGCATCTCCTGGTAGGCCTCGTACGCCTGACGGTAGGAGTCCTCCATCACGCGGCCGACGAGCTCCTGCTGGGCCTGGGTGCCCTCGACGAAGACGTACTTGCCGGGGCGGCCCTCCTGGACGAGCTTGCGGGACTCGTCGGGGACGTAGAAGACCGGCTGGAGCTCGCGGTAGCGGCCGCTCTCCTCGTTGTACGACCAGCCGACGCGGTGCCGCATGAACTCGCGGAAGACGAAGATCGGGGCGCTGATGAAGAAGGTCATCGAGTTGTGCTCGAAGGGGCTGCCGTGCCGGTCCCGCATCAAGTAGTTGATCAGGCCCTTGGAGCGCTCGGGGTCCTTGTTCAGCTCGTCCAGGGACTGCTCGCCGAGGGTCGAGACACGGGCGGCGAACAGGACGTCCGCGTCGGACGCGGTGTGCTTGACCAGCTCGACGGTCACATCGCTGCGGTAGCTGGGCTTGGGGTCGTCGGCGGGGGTGTCGGTCACGGTTGGCAGGGCCTTCCCATCTCGTCGTGTGGCGACGCCACTCTACGGCCCGGCGGAATCCGTCCGATCGGTGGCGTGCCGCAATGAAGTCGGTGAAACAGGGCACCACTGAGGGAGTTCGTTCGTCTTCAGGGACGAGAGTGATTCGTTCCATCCCCGAAGGGAGAAGCACCCCTGATGTTCGGTCGGCGTGAACCCGTACCGTTTGCCTTTGTTGCTGAGGCCGACAGGTTCCGCAGTAATGTCACTCCCCCACCGCGTGAGCGGCTGTCCGTCGGTCAGATGGCCGGGCACTGGCTGCTGGGTCTGACCATCGTGGCGGGGCTCGTGGGTTCCCTGGTCATCGGGACGCCCGCGCTGTCGACGGGCGACAACCCGGGCTCGCAGCCCCAGCAGTCGCAGGCGTCGCAGAAGAACTGAGCCGCCGCAGACCGGCGATGACTCCATCCGGCCCCCCGCCAGTGGTGACCGGGGACACAGATCGGTAGCCTCACCGGGCACAGCCCACGCATGGATCGAGTGAGGACCAGCCGTGCCCCTGCCCTTCCTGACGGCCGACCGCGTTTTCGAGGCGACGGACGACATTCCGCTGCCCTACGACGATCGTGACCGCTGGCGGCGGCCGTACCGGCCCGGCCCCTGGCGGGTGGGGGCGGCCGCGCTGGCGCTGCTGCTCGCCTCGTTCGTGCTGTTCGCGGCGGTCATCATCGCGGCGACGGCCGAACCGGCCTCGGCCGGTGTGGTCTTCGGGCTCGCGCTGCTGGTCATCGCCGGGGCGATGCGGTTGCTGCGCGCGGGCGTGTGGGTGAGTGCGCGCGGGCTGCGGCACGTGGGCTTCCTCACCACGCGTACGGCTTCCTGGGAGCAGGTCGCCGCCGTGCGCACGGTGCAGCAGCCGGTGCGCTGGCTGGGGCTGCCCCGGACGGTGCAGGGGCAGGCGCTGCTGCTCGTCCGGCGGGGGCAGTCGCCCGACGGTGGGCCGGCGCTGCTGACCACGCACAACGCGGACTTCCTCGGTCGGGTGGAGGCCTTCGACCGGGCGGCGGATGCCATCGAGGCCTGGGCCGACGAGTACCGCCCGCACTGACGTCCCGGGTGACCCCGGATGCTCATGCCGGAGGGGCCGGACCGTTCGCGGTCCGGCCCCTCCGGCATGAGCATCCGGCATGAGCGGGGTGAGGTTCAGGCCGTCTCTGGCTGCTTGCCGTCGTGCAGGGCGATCGCGCGTTGCATCGCCTTGCGGGCGCGCGGGGTGTCTCGGGCGTCGTGGTAGGCGACGGCGAGGCGGAACCAGGTGCGCCAGTCGTCGGGAGCGGCCTCCGTCTCGGCCTTGCGCTTGGCGAAGACCTCGTCGGCCGAGTCCCGGTCGATCCGCCCGCTGGGCGTGCGCCTCAGTTCGTCGACGGGCAGGCCGCCCTCGGCGTCGAGTTCGGCGGCGAGGGCGTTGGCCCTGCGGACGAACTGGGTGTTCTTCCACAGGAACCACAGGCCGATGCCCGGCAGGATCAGCACCGCGACACCGAAGGTGACGGTGAGGGGCGTGCCGGTCTCGATCAGCAGGACGCCGCGGCTGCCGACCAGGACGAAGTAGACGACCAGGACGGCGGCCGTGAGGGCGTAGGTGAGCTTCGCGCGCATGACGTCAGGGACTCAGCTCAGGTCCAGGAAGTGTTCCAGGCCGAACGTCAGGCCCGGGACGCTCCCCACACGGCGGACGCCGAGCAGGATGCCCGGCATGAAGCTGCTGTGATGCAGCGAGTCATGCCGGACCGTCAGGGTCTCGCCCTCGGCGCCGAGCAGGACCTCCTGGTGGGCGAGCAGGCCGCGCAGCCGGACTGCGTGGACCGGGACGCCGTCGACGTCGGCACCGCGGGCACCGTCCAGGGCGGTGGCCGTGGCGTCGGGGGCCGGGGCGGAGCCGGCGGTGCGGCGGGCCTCGGCGATGAGCTGGGCGGTGCGCGTGGCGGTGCCGGAGGGGGCGTCCACCTTGTTCGGGTGGTGCAGCTCGACGACCTCGACGGACTCGAAGTACGGTGCGGCGATCTGCGCGAACTTCATGGTCAGGACGGCCCCGATGGAGAAGTTCGGCGCGATGAGCACGCCCGTCTCGGGGGACTGCTCCAGCCAGCCCTTCAGCTGAGCGAGGCGCTCGTCGGTCCAGCCCGTCGTACCGACGACCGCGTGGATGCCGTGGCGTACGCAGTAGTCGAGGTTGGCCATGACCGAGTCGGGCGTGGTCAGTTCGACGGCGACCTGGGCGCCGGTCTCGGCCAGCGTCTCCACCTTGTCGCCGCGGCTCAGCGCGGCGACCAGTTCCATGTCCTCGGCGGCCTCGACGGCTCGGACCGCTTCCGAGCCGATCCGGCCCTTGGCGCCGAGGACCGCCACGCGCAGCTTGCTCATCTCTTGTGCTTCCTTCACCAGGGGTTGTCAGGCGACGGCGTCGTGCAGGCGGGCCGCCTGTTTGTCCTTCAGCGGGCCGATGACCGACAGGGAGGGCCGCCGTCCCAGGATCTCGCGGGCGACCGAGCGGACGTCGTCCGGGGTGACCGAGGCTATCCGCGCCAGCATGTCGTCGACGGACATCTGCTCGCCCCAGCACAGCTCGCTCTTGCCGATACGGTTCATCAGCGCGCCGGTGTCCTCCAGGCCGAGGACCGTGGAGCCCTGGAGCTGGCCGATCGCGCGCCCGATCTCGTCGTCCGAGAGGCCGTGCTCGGCGACGTGGTCGAGTTCGTCGCGGCAGATCTTCAGCACGTCGTGCACCTGCGACGGTCTGCACCCCGCGTACACGCCGAACAGGCCGCAGTCGGCGAAGCCCGAGGTGTACGAGTACACGCTGTAGGCCAGGCCGCGCTTCTCGCGGACCTCCTGGAAGAGGCGGGACGACATGCCGCCGCCGAGGGCCGTGTTCAGCACCCCCAGGGCCCAGCGGCGCTCGTCCGTGCGGGACAGGCCCGGCATGCCGAGCACGACATGGGCCTGCTCGGTCTTGCGGTCGATCAGCTCGACCCGGCCGGCGGTGCGCAGGGCGCGCCGGCCGCTGCGCGGGGCGACGGGCTCGGCGACGGGGTCCTTGAAGGCACCGGCCTTCTCGAAGGCGGCGCGGACCTGGCGAACGACCTTGGCGTGGTCGATGTTGCCGGCGCACGCGACCACGAGGTGGGTCGGGTCATAGTGCTTCTTGTAGAAGCGGCGGATGCGGTCGGCGGTGAGGGAGTTGACCGTGGTGACCGTGCCGAGGACCGGGCGGCCGAGGGGGTTGTCGCCGAACATCGTGTGCGCGAACAGGTCGTGCACGCAGTCGCCCGGGTCGTCCTCGGTCATGGCGATCTCTTCGAGGATGGCGCCGCGCTCGACGTCGACGTCCTCTTCGAGGATGAGCGAGCCGGTCAGCATGTCGCTGACGACGTCGATGGCGAGCGGCAGGTCGGTGTCGAGCACGCGCGCGTAGTAGCACGTGTACTCCTTCGCCGTGAACGCGTTCATCTCGCCGCCGACCGCGTCGATCGCGGAGGAGATGTCCAGGGCGGACCTGCGGTTCGTGCCCTTGAAGAGCAGGTGCTCAAGGTAGTGCGTGGCGCCGTTGAGCGCGGGCGTCTCGTCGCGGGAGCCGACGTGGGCCCAGATGCCGAAGGTGGCCGAGCGGACCGAGGGAAGGGTCTCGGTGACGATGCGCAGGCCCCCGGGGAGGGTGGTCTTGCGGACGACGCCGATGCCGTTCATGCCCTTGATCAGGGTTTGGGTACGGGCGACGGCCCGCGCCTCCGAGGAGGTGCGGGCCGTCGCCGTCGAGCTGGTCGACGTCACTGGTCGGTGTCGTCCTTCTTGTCGTCGTCGCCTTCGCCCTCGATCACGGGGATGAGGGAGAGCTTGCCGCGCGAGTCGATCTCGGCGATCTCCACCTGGACCTTCGCGCCGACGCCGAGGACGTCCTCGACGTTCTCCACGCGCTTGCCGCCGGCGAGCTTGCGGATCTGCGAGATGTGCAGCAGACCGTCCTTGCCCGGGAGCAGCGACACGAACGCGCCGAAGGTGGTCGTCTTCACGACCGTGCCCAGGTAGCGCTCGCCGACCTCGGGCATCGTCGGGTTGGCGATGCCGTTGATCGTCGTACGGGCGGCCTCGGCGGACGGGCCGTCGACGGCGCCGATGTAGATCGTGCCGTCGTCCTCGATCGTGATGTCGGCGCCGGTGTCCTCCTGGATCTGGTTGATCATCTTGCCCTTGGGGCCGATGACCTCGCCGATCTTGTCCACGGGGATCTTGACGGTGATGATCCGCGGGGCGTTCGGGGACATCTCGTCCGGCGTGTCGATCGCTTCCATCATCACGTCGAGGATGTGGAGGCGGGCGTCACGGGCCTGCTTGAGGGCGGCGGCCAGGACGGAGGCGGGGATGCCGTCCAGCTTGGTGTCGAGCTGGAGGGCGGTGACGAACTCCTTGGTGCCGGCGACCTTGAAGTCCATGTCGCCGAAGGCGTCCTCCGCACCGAGGATGTCGGTGAGGGTGACGTAGTGCGTCTCGCCTTCGATCTCCTGGGAGATCAGGCCCATGGCGATACCGGCGACGGGGGCCTTCAGCGGCACACCGGCGTTCAGCAGCGACATGGTGGAGGCGCAGACCGAGCCCATGGAGGTCGAGCCGTTCGAGCTGAGCGCCTCGGAGACCTGGCGGATCGCGTAAGGGAACTCCTCGCGCGTCGGCAGGACCGGGATCAGGGCGCGCTCGGCGAGGGCGCCGTGGCCGATCTCGCGGCGCTTCGGGGAGCCGACGCGGCCGGTCTCGCCGGTGGAGTACGGCGGGAAGTTGTAGTTGTGCATGTAGCGCTTGCGGGTCACCGGCGACAGGGTGTCCAGCTGCTGCTCCATGCGGAGCATGTTCAGGGTGGTGACGCCCAGGATCTGGGTCTCGCCACGCTCGAACACCGCGGAGCCGTGGACCCGCGGGATCGCCTCGACCTCGGCGGCCAGCGTGCGGATGTCGGTGACACCGCGGCCGTCGATGCGCTTCTTCTCCTTGATCACGCGCTCCCGGACCAGGGTCTTGGTCAGCGAGCGGTACGCGGCGGAGATCTCCTTCTCGCGGCCCTCGAACTCCGGCAGGAGCTTCTCGGCGGCGAGCTGCTTGACGCGGTCCAGCTCGGCCTCGCGCTCCTGCTTGCCGGCGATGGTGAGCGCCTGGGCGAGCTCGGGCTTGACGGCGGCGGTGAGCGCCTCGAGGACGTCGTCCTGGTAGTCCAGGAAGATCGGGAACTCGCCGGTCGGCTTGGCGGCCTTGGAGGCGAGGTCCGACTGCGCCTTGCACAGGACCTTGATGAAGGGCTTCGCGGCGTCCAGACCGGCGGCGACGACCTCCTCGGTCGGCGCCTCGGCGCCGCCCTTGACCAGCTGGATGGTCTTCTCGGTGGCCTCGGCCTCGACCATCATGATCGCGACGTCGCCGTCCTCGAGCACGCGGCCCGCGACGACCATGTCGAAGACGGCGTCCTCGAGCTCGGTGTGCGTCGGGAAGGCCACCCACTGGCCGTTGATCAGCGCGACGCGGACGCCGCCGATCGGGCCGGAGAAGGGCAGGCCGGCCAGCTGCGTGGACGCGGAGGCGGCGTTGATCGCCACCACGTCGTACAGGTGGTCGGGGTTGAGCGCCATGATCGTGGCGACGACCTGGATCTCGTTGCGCAGGCCCTTCTTGAAGGAGGGGCGCAGCGGGCGGTCGATCAGGCGGCAGGTGAGGATCGCGTCCTCGGAGGGGCGGCCCTCACGGCGGAAGAAGCTGCCGGGGATCTTGCCGGCGGCGTACATCCGCTCCTCGACGTCCACCGTGAGCGGGAAGAAGTCGAGCTGGTCCTTGGGGTTCTTGGAGGCGGTGGTGGCCGACAGCACCATGGTGTCGTCGTCCAGGTACGCCACGGCGGAGCCGGCGGCCTGCTTGGCCAGGCGGCCCGTCTCGAAGCGGATGGTGCGGGTGCCGAAAGTGCCGTTGTCGATGACGGCCTCGGCGTAGTGGGTCTCGTTCTCCACTAGCGTTTTCTCCGTTACTTTGTCGTCTTTCGTCCCTGGCTGCCCGTGTGGCAGGGGGACGGTGGCGGAGAAGCGCTCCGTGCGGTGCGGGCCGGTCTTCGATCGAAGCACCCGGGGCTCGCTTCCCCCGGGGGCCACTACCGAGGACCGGCGGCGGCTAGGCGCGCTTCCCCTCTTCTTCTTGTCGTGCTGTGTCGTCCGTATTGCGTTGTGCTACCACACTACAAAGCAGCGGTGACACTCCGCACGTACAGCAAAGGGAGCGGTCCCCTTTCATGCCGGGAACCGCTCCCTTCACGGCGTCTTACTTGGCGCCCGCCGCACCGCGGCGGATGCCGAGGCGGTCGACCAGCGCACGGAAGCGCTGGATGTCCTTCTTCGCCAGGTACTGCAGCAGCCGGCGGCGCTGACCGACCAGGATCAGCAGACCACGGCGGGAGTGGTGGTCGTGCTTGTGGGTCTTGAGGTGCTCGGTCAGGTCGGAGATCCGACGCGACAGCAGAGCGACCTGGACCTCGGGGGAGCCGGTGTCGCCCTCCTTGGTACCGAACTCGGACATGATCTGCTTCTTCGTAGCGGCGTCGAGCGACACGCGTACTCCTCATAGTCTGTGACTGGCCACCGAGTGCCCCCGGTCTGCTTCTCGGGGGAGCTTCCGTGACTCGGAAGGCGGGGATCCGCTGGGCGCGGCCTCCAGGGCGAGAGCTCGCTCCGGGGGTGCGTACACAAACGGCCGTCGACCAGGGTACCAGGCGGTCAGGGCCGTCTTTGCGCTGGTCCCCGAACCTGCCGGCCGGGGCGGCCCGCGCCACTAGGGTGAGCAGGTTCGGATCGTTCGTACGGCATCCGGACGTTCGGAACCGGTACGTCGGGAAGGGGTCGCTACGGCATGGCGGAGACGGCTGAGGAGATCAAGGCACGCAAGGAGCGGGAGCGGGACGAGCTCTACGCCCTCGACATCTCGGGTGTCGAGTGGCACTGCGCGCCGGGCACCGAGGAGCACGAGGAGCGGGTCGAGATCGCGTACCTGCCCGAGGGGGCGGTGGCGATGCGGTCCTCGCTCGACCCGGACACGGTGCTGCGCTACACCGAGGCGGAGTGGCGGGCGTTCGTGCTGGGGGCTCGGGACGGGGAGTTCGATCTGGAGCCGACACCCCGCGATGGGGGGCCTGCCCCGGCATGAGGGGTGGGTACGGAAGCGGCCTGACCGGGTCGTCGGGCGCTCGCCCGACGACCCGGTGATCGAGCGGCCGAACCCGCATACGGCTCTGCGTCGTGGCGGTCGACGGCGTGTCCGACTGAGCGGGAAACGGTCCCGCAGCAGCCCGGCACCTGCGGCCGCCGCTACCCCGCTGGACGAAGGAAGCCGGTCGGGGCTCAGCTGGTCATCGAGCGGACCGTCGAGTACACGTCGAACACGGCCAGGGCCAGCGGCACCAGGGTCAGCAGCACGAAGCCCTCGGCGATCTCCAGGAAGCGTCCCCAGAACGGGGTGAGGCCGCCGCGCGAGACGATCAGGCCGATCGCCGTGACGAGCGCGGCCGTCGCGGCGATCGCCGCGACGAGCCAGATGGTCCGGAGGTCGAGGTCGGTGCGGTCGCCGGTGAGGGCCTCGCGGACGATCGAGTGCGGCGGATTGAGCGCCAGCCCGAGGCCGAGCAGCACGAGAGAGGCGAGACCGGCGCCCAGGACAGGGGCCACCTGTCCGGTGTACCGGAAGAGATGGGCGCGCATCAGCAGGGCCAGGCCGGTCGCGAGGGCGAGGATCTGGGCCCAGACGTTCGAGGAGAACCCGAGGACCGCCGAAGAACCGACGGCGATCAGCGCGCAGCCGCCCACCAGGCCGACCAGGAGTTCGTGTCCGCGCCGCGCCTTGGCGGCGACCCGCTCGGCGTCGACCGGCTCCTGCGGGATGGGGTCGATGTCGTACGCGCTGCGCGGGGCGGTGTTCGGGGTGTCGAAGCCGATCGGAAGCCGGGCGAAGCGCATCGACAGGCCCGGCAGGAAGGCCAGGCCTCCGACGGCGATCGGGGCGCACAGGGCGGCGATCTCGGAGGGCGTCCAGTCGGCGAGGATCGCCGCGAACACGGCCAGCAGGCCGATGGCGGAGGCGACGACGAAGCTCACGAACGGGCCGTCCCCGCTCGGCGAGCACAGGGTGAGCACGACCGACGCCAGCAGCACCGCCGCGCAAGCCAGGAGGAACTGGAGTCTGCCGATGCCTTGTCCGTCGGCGAGCGGCAGCAGACCCGAGCCGGCCACGCCGACGTTGGGGAGGGCACCGAGACCCAAGGCGATGGCAGAGGCCCGGTCGTCGTAGACCCGGGCGCGCACGCAGGCGAGGACGACCAGGAGGACACCGGCCACGCCGGCGAGGATGCCGGGCAGGCTGTTCATGTCGTGGAGCGGGTCGCCCGTCCAGGCCACGAAGGCGAGCAGAACCGGCAGTACGCCTCCCCCGACGAGGCCCGCCAGGCGCGTCAAGTCGCCGCTCCACAAGGTACGTTCGCTGGTCACTGCGGAGGCAACCGCTTCGGAGACGTCGTCGAAGACGGCGGGGGGCAGCGACTGGGAGAACGGGCGCAGCGCGAGGAGTTCGCCGTCGAGGATGCGCTGGGCGGCGAAGGAACGGGCGCTGTCGAGGACGGTGCCGTCCCGGCGGACCAGGTGGTAGCCGACGGGTGCGCCCTCGGCGGGACTCTGCTGGGAGAGTGTGAGGATCTCCGGATAGATGTCCGCGACCGGGATGTCGTCGGGCAGCGCCACGTCGATCCGGCTGTCGGGCGCGACGATGGTGACGCGGCAGAAACCGAGACCCGTGCCCACCCCGGCTGGAGTTCCCGTACCGGGTCCTCCTCCAGTGGCTGCCACGGAGGCCGTCATGCTCACCTGCTGCTCCCCCTCGGTGATGAATCTGTACCTACGGTACGGAAGTCAGTCCTACGCGGTTTTCCCGTCCCCTGTGACCGGCCGTGCGGCGAGGTCGTGGGAACAATGCCTTCGTGCCCGTGGTCGGGTTCCGCATCTCGCCAGATGGCGTGGAATGCCCCCTCGCACCTGCTCAACTCGCGTGTGCCGACGCGAACATGCGGCACCCTATCGCCCCCTTGCCTCCACTGGAGTCAGTAGGATCACGCGGCGGCCTGCGTCCGCCTGACACGGGGCGGCGGACGGACTTTCGGGCCGGCCGAGGGAATGGATGACAGTGAGCCACATCGTCGTGAAGCGCCCGCCTCGGGTGCTGCCGTCCGAAGTGTCCACGCAGGAGATCGTCCTGCAGCCTCCGCCCGAACTGCCGCGGGGACACCGGGAGAGCGTGCTGATGCAACTCCTGCCGACGCTCGGCATGGGTGGCTCCGTGGTCTTCTTCTTCACGAGCGGGCAGCCGTTCATGCGGATCATGGGCATGGTCATGATCGCCTCGACGATCGCCATGTCCGTCGCGATGGTGGTCCGCTTCCGCCGCGGCTCCCAGGGCGAGTTGGCGGACATGCGCCGCGACTACCTGAGCTACCTGGCGCAGACCCGGCGCACGGCCGTCGACACGGCGAAGGCGCAGCGTGACGCGCAGTACTTCCTCCACCCCTCACCCGATCAACTGTGGGCCCTGGTCGGCGAGGGCAGCCGGGTGTGGGAACGACGTCCCGGCGACGAGGACTTCGCCCAGGTCCGCATCGGCCTCGGCTCGCAGGCCCTCGCCAGGACCCTCGTCGCCCCGGAGACCGCCCCCGTCGCGCAGCTGGAGCCGCTGACCGCGGGTGCGATGCAGCGCTTCCTCGCCGTCCACAGCACCCTGGACGACCTGCCGATGGCGATCTCCTTGCGCGCCTTCTACCACGTCACCATCAGCGGCGAACCGCAGTCCGTACGATCCTCCGCCCGGGCAGTGACCGGCTCACTGGCGGCGCTGCACTCCCCGGAGGATCTGCTCATCGTGGTGGCGGCGGGCCGCGAGGCCCTGCCCCACTGGGAGTGGGCCAAGTGGCTCCCGCACGTCCAGGCGCCCGGTGCCGTGGACGGAGCCGGCAGCCGCAGGCTGATCGACAGCGACAGCCGCGAGTTGGAGAACCTGCTCGCCACCCGGCTGACCGGCCGACCGCGCTTCCACCCGAACGCGGCACCCCTGCCGGAGGAGCCCCATATCGTCGTCGTGCTCGACAGCCTCTCCCTGCCGCCCGACTCGGTCCTGGCCAACCCCGAAGGGCTCCAGGGCGTCACCGTCCTCGAGGTGGTTCCCGGCGCCCTGAGCACGGGTGGCGGCGAGCTCTCCATCGTCGTACAGCCCGAAGCGCTGCACCTGGAGTCGGCGCACGGTGTCGTCTACGAAGGAACCCCTGACGTCCTCTCGTACGAGTCCGCCGAGGCCCTCGCCCGGCAGCTGGCCCCCCTGCGGATGGCCTCGGGCGGGGACGACGACGAACCGCTGCTCGCCAACCTGGAGTTCACCGACCTGCTGAACCTCGGTGACGCGGCGTCCGTCGACACCCAGCGCACCTGGCGGCCCCGTTCGCTGGCCGAGCGGCTGCGGGTGCCGATCGGTGTCGGCGAGGACGGCCGCCCCGTGATGCTCGACCTCAAGGAGGCCGCGCAGGAGGGCATGGGCCCGCACGGCCTGTGCGTGGGCGCCACCGGCTCCGGCAAGTCGGAGCTGTTGCGCACTCTGGTACTGGGCCTGGCGGTCACCCATTCGTCGGAGACGCTCAACTTCGTCCTGGCGGACTTCAAGGGCGGCGCGACCTTCGCCGGTATGGCGCGGATGCCGCACGTGGCGGCCGTCATCACCAACCTCGCGGACGACCTCACCCTGGTCGACCGCATGGGCGACTCCATCCGCGGCGAACTCAACCGCCGCCAGGAGATGCTGCGCGACGCGGGCAACTACGCCAACATCCACGACTACGAGAAGGCCCGCGCGGCCGGTGCGGCGCTGCAGCCCATTCCGTCGTTGGTGCTGGTCATCGACGAGTTCAGTGAACTGCTGACGGCGAAGCCCGACTTCATCGAGATGTTCGTGCAGATCGGCCGCATCGGGCGGTCGCTCGGCGTGCATCTGCTGCTGGCGTCGCAGCGACTGGAGGAAGGCCGTCTGCGTGGTCTGGAGACGTACCTGTCCTACCGAGTAGGTCTGCGTACCTTCTCCGCCGCGGAGTCCCGCGCGGCGATCGGCGTACCGGACGCCTATGAGCTGCCGAACGTCCCGGGCTCCGGTCTTCTGAAGTTCGGTACGGGCGAGATGGTGCGTTTCAAGGCGGCGTACGTCTCCGGCGTGTACCGCTCGGGCACACAGCGGGCGACGCTGGGGGGCGGCCCGCTGCCGGTGGACCGGCGGCCGGTGCTGTTCACGGCGGCCGAGGTGCCGGTGCAGTACGTGACTGTGCCGCAGCAGCGCCCTTCCGCTTCGGACGGTCCGGAGGTCGACGACGCGCTCGCCGACACCGTGCTCGACGTGATCGTGCGCCGGCTGGAGGCGCAGGGTCCGGCGGCTCACCAGGTGTGGCTGCCGCCGCTGGACAGCCCGCCGCCGCTCGACGCGCTCCTGCCCGGCCTCACGGCGGTGCGGGGCCGCGGCCTCACACAGCCGGGCTACGAGGGCGCCGGCCGCCTGATCGTACCGGCGGGCCTGGTGGACAAGCCGTACGAGCAGCGCCGCGACCCGCTCTGGGTCGACTTCTCCGGCGCGGCCGGCCACATGCAGATCATCGGCGGCCCGCAGTCCGGCAAGTCGACGCTGCTGCGCACCCTGATCTCGGCTTTCGCGCTCACGCACACGCCGTACGAAGTGCAGTTCTACGGCCTCGACTTCGGCGGTGGCGGTATGGCGGCGGTGGCCGGTCTGCCGCACGTGGGCGGGGTCGCCTCTCGCCTGGATCCGGAGCGGGTGCGGCGCACGGTGGCCGAGGTGTACGGCGTGCTGACTCGCCGCGAGGAGTACTTCCGCTCCGCCGGCATCGCGTCGATCGCGGACTACCGGGCCAGGCGGGCCCGGGGCGAGATCTCGGTCACGGATCAGCCGTGGGGCGACGTGTTCCTGGTCATCGACGGCTGGGGCAACTTCCGAGCGGACTACGAGGCGATGGACCAGGTGATCCACGAGATCGCCGCGCGTGGTCTCGGCTACGGCGTCCACCTGATCCTCACGGCGTCACGCTCGATGGAGGTCAGGGCCAACCTCAAGGACCACCTGATGAACCGCCTGGAGCTGCGGCTCGGCGACACGATGGACTCCGAGCTGGACCGCAAGGTGGCCGCGAACGTTCCGGCGGGCGTGCCCGGCCGCGGACAGGCCCCGCAGAAGCTGCACTTCATGGCGGCGGTGCCGCGCATAGACGGTCTGACCTCCGACACGGATCTGGCCGACGCCACGGAGGCCCTCGCAACCGAGGTCTCCCGGCACTGGCAGGCGCCCGGCGCTCCCGAAGTCCGGTTGCTGCCCCGCGAGTTCCCGGCCGATCAGCTGCCTCCGGGCGGTCGCTTCCCGCGCCGCGGAGTCGCCTTCGCCCTCGACGAGGACAACCTCGAACCGGTCTTCGTCGACTTCGAGCAGGACCCCTTCTTCCTCGTCTTCGGCGAGAGCGAGTCGGGCAAGTCGAACCTGCTGCGGCTGCTGATCAAGCAGGTGACACAGCGGTACTCGGGCGACGAGGCCAAGCTGTTCGTCATCGACAACCGGCGCTCGCTGCTGGACGTGACGCCGTCGTCCCACCTCGCCGAGTACATCCCCATGTCCAACTCCATGGACCACCACATGGCCGCCCTGGCCGACCTGATGAAGCGCCGCACACCGACGGCCGACGTCACGGCCCAGCAGCTGCGGGACCGGAGCTGGTGGCGCGGACCCACGGTGTACGTCGTCATCGACGACTACGACCTCGTGGCCACGTCGAGCGGGAACCCCCTGGCGGGACTGACGGAGCTCTTGCCGTTCGCCCGGGATGTCGGGGTGCGGTTCATCATCGCGCGGTCGACAGCTGGCGCGGGGCGGGCGTCGTATGAGGCGTTCATGCAGCGAGTGAAGGAGCTGGGCGCGCAGGGTGTGGTGCTGGCCGGCGACCCGGGTGAGGGCGACCTGCTCGGTGGGGTGCGGCCGCGGCCTATGCCTGCGGGGCGAGGGGTCTTTGTGTCTCGGCGGCGGGGGAAGCCGTTGGTGCAGATCGGGTTGAGTCCGGAAGGGACGTTCTGATGGTCGGGGTAGGAATCTTCATGCTTCTGCTCGCCCTCTGGCTCGGCGGGATGGGCCTGGTCGACCAGAAGGCGCTCTGGTGGCGCTTCCAGGCACGCCGCTTCAGCGACCCGGAGGCGAACGAACCGTCAGAAGCGGGGTACAGAGCCCGGCGCATTCTGCTGCTCTCACTCGCGGCGGTGATGGTCGTGATGGCCGTGTGGTGGTTCACCGGCATTGACTACATCGAGTCGGGTGGGCTTGAGGATTGAGGGGGACGAGTAGCGCCTCGGGGGGGGGCCGACCAGCGGGCGCTGCGCTGGCGATCCAGGCGCGTCGGTCCGGGATCCTGAGGCGAACGAGCCGTCGGGCTCGGCGTATCGGTCGAAGCGGATCGTGGCGTTCGCCTGGGCTAGGGCGATGGTAGGGATGGCTGCGTGGACGTTTTCGACCGCGGCTCAGATATGACTTGAGGGGAAAGTGTGGTGAGGTCCGTGGACTGGTTTTGAACTGGGTCACGGACCTGGCCTGGTACAAGTTCGGCAGAATGGTCCGTCCATCGGACGGTTTTACGGGGACACGGGGAAGGGGTCCGCGCGATGGCGTGGGATGAATGGGAGCAGCTGAAGTCGCAGGCAGCTCAGGACGGCTCAACCCGGATGCAACTGAACCAGCTGGACCCCGGCAACGGCGGTCGGCCCGCGCCGGATCCCAGCCAGTACGGCGACCTGAAGGTCAGCCAGAAGGATCTGGCGAAGATCGGCCAGAACGCCTTCGACCTGTACGACGATCTGTGGAACAAGGGACGCAGAGCGGTCCCCACCAGCGAGAGCGCCGCTGGAGCCCTGACAAAGGGCGGATTCGCCCTCGGCAGCGCGCTCCAACACGTGGCGCTCCGCTGGGACCAGCAGCTGTCCTCCCTGCGAGACGCGTGCGCACACATCTCGAACCACATGAGGGTCACCAAGAACCTGCATGCCGATGACGACGACTACATCCGCCGGCAGATGAGCAGCATCGACCTGCTGGACGCGGGCTTCGACGAGCGTGTCGGTCCTCCCGGCAAGCAGAACTCGATCTACGGCGAACCGGATGACAAGAAGGGCAAGAACTGATGGATCTCGACGCCCTTCGGAAAGCCGACTTCAGCTTGCTCGACGATGCCGTCGACGACTGGTCGACGATGGTCAAGGACCTGGAGACACTGAAGGAGGAAGCCGAGAAGGGCCTCCGAGGCACCGCCAATAAGGCCGAGTGGGCGGGTTACAACGCCGACGTCTCCAAGGAATTCATCGGCAAGACGACCGAGGAGTTCAAGGACGCACATGGCCAGGCGGACTCCATCTACAAGATCCTTAGGGACACCCGGGACGAGCTGAAGGGATACAAGGGGCAGCTCGTCGACGCCATTGAACGCGGCCGTCAGAAGAATCTGACGGTGATCGGTTACGAAGGCGGCTTCACCGTCACCACGAATGTCCCGCCGGAAGGCCGCGCCCAGGAGGACAAGGACAACAAGGGCGAGATCACCGCGCTTCGAGACGAGCTCCAGAAAATCCTCGACAAGGCCACCGAGAGCGACAAGTCAGCCAGCACGGTCCTCACGTCCATTGCCGACCAGAGCAAGCTGGGCTTCTCGGACGCCGACTACGACAGTCGGGACGAGGCGGCCGACGCGATCAAGAAAGCCGACGAGCTGGCCAGGCTGGCCAAGAAGAAGCCCGAGGACCTCACCCCTGCGGAGTTCGACCGACTCAACAAGGGCCTGAAGGACTACGCGGACGACGAACTGTTCGCGGAACGCTTCGCCACGCGCCTCGGACCGGATGGAACTCTCAACTTCTGGACCGGCGTCAACGATCCGAACAGCGCCTGGGAACTGGGACAGAAGCGGTCCGACAAGTACGACGACCTACAGAAGAACCTCAGCCTCACCCTTGCTACGGCATCGCAGAGCGACAGCGCCGACATGTCGGACTGGAAGTACAGAATGACCGACCTGGCCGACAAGCCTGTGGGCCGCAACGGCGGTTTCCCCCTCGGGGCGCAGGTCATGACCAACCTGATGCGGTTCGGCAACTACGACGACAGATTCCTCGCCGACTACGGCGACAAGCTGATCGAGACGGAGAAGAAGTTCACGGGCAACGGGCGCCACGGGGCGTGGACTCGTACGGGTGGCGACCCACTCCTCAACCGCACCGGCACCGACTCGGGCTGGGACCCGATGACTGGGTATCTCAAGGCGCTGTCCAACAGCCCGGATGCGGCAACGGAGTTCTTCAACGGCACCTTCGTCACGAAGGACGAGGACCATGACTTCACGCACGACACTGATGGTGACGGGAAGGAGGGAAAGAGGACTCTCAGTAACTTCGACTACCTGTTCGAGGAGCGCGACTGGCCGCAGGACACGGATGACAAGGGCGAGGACAGCATCGCCGGGCGGAACAATTTGGCGCTTGCGTTGGAGGCGGCTACTACGGGGCATCCGGCGGGAGAAGATCCGACGAAGGACACACCGCCTCATAATGCCGAGCAGGCCAAGCTCACGCAGAGCCTCGTGTCATCCATCTCGGAAGATCCGACCCGTCTCACCAAGAACGGCTACATGTCGGACAGCATGGGACAAATTGCTGCTGAATACATGCCTGATATTCATCGTGGACTTCATGCCGGAACTAAGGGCGAGGCACAGCTCTTCCCCATTGCAGGCACAGCAGCAGAGTTGAGCGAAAGGGACACCACACGCTTCCTCTACACACTCGGCCGAAATCCTGAGAGTTACGCAGCTGTGAATCTGGGGCAGACCAGCTACACGACGCACTTGATGCAGTACCACTTCGAGCATCCCGAGGTGTACGCCAACGACCCTGCGTTTGATCAGCAAGATCGCCTCAAGCAAGGAATTGACGATATCGCCCGAACCGCCGGGCAGATCGAGGGCATGATCGGCGCAGGTCGCGCCTACGAGAGCGAACTCGAAGGCGGCGTCAAGGATGCCGACTACAACGCCAAGATCGAGAGTGTCGGCACTTGGGGCGGCGCCATTGTCGGCATTGGGATCGGTATGGCCGCAACACCGGCCACTGGCCCTGGTGGCGTCATCATCGGAGATTTGGCCGGCACAGCTGCCGACGAAATCATCAGCGGCATCACCGAGGGCTCTCTGAAGGACAGCTCGGGAGAGGTCGTTTACCGCAACGGTGAAAAGGTTGAGGACACCAAGTCCTCGACCTATGCCGCCGTCGAAGCAGCAGCTCAAAAAGCAGGAAAGAATTCCGGCCACAGATATCCACTCATCGAGGCCTCCGTGGGAACTTCAGCAGAGAGTGGATTCGACAGCGCTCGCACGAAGATTCATGACTATTTCGATGGCGAGGGAATTCCCAGGCAACTCGATTCGGAAGGTTGAAAAGTGAGACTCACTCGTCCAAAGATGATTCTCATCGTCGGAGCTGTGGTCGCTTTGGCTCTCTTCGCAGGTCTTGCCTACACTTACAAAATCTGGCCTTTCAGAGAGAAGGGTGAGATTGAAGCGGGAGAGGTATGCTCCTCACTGGGCCCCTCATCCAGCGTGGTCAACGCTTTGACGGAGGTACTACCGGAGGAACCCTCGTACTCCTTCGACGAAAATGCGAGCCTTCGCGTTGACGTCACGGACACCAACTATGAGTCCTCATGTTTCGTCTCTGGGGGCGACAAACAGCTACTGGTCGTGAAAGCACGCTTGATGGAATACGAGCCGGCAAAAAGCTGGACTCAGTGGGTCAAAGGAACAGCTGCGAACGAGGAATCCACCAAATCACTCACACCCTTCACGGCCGGAGATAAAGCCGTCGCCTCTAGTAGGTTCGCGGCCATCTTCGTACCATGCACTTCACCCGGGAAGGCTCCAGGTGGACAATACAATCTCAGCGTTTCCACTGAGCTGAAGCAGGCGGGCAACTCCAGCGATGACGCGGTGCGCGATGAGCTGATCAAGCTCACAAGGACTGCCTCTTCGTATACTCACGCCAAAGCGAAGTGTGACATGACGCCAAAGATCGACGAGTAGCTCCAGACGCAACAACGACTTCGCCGTAATGACACGCAATCATGACACGAAAGCATCACGTACGCATGTGAGTAGCTAGCCCACCCGCCCCCGGGGGCTGGTCCTCGCTAAGATTCGCACCGGGGGCGGGCTGGCCGGCAACCCCGGCCAGGGCGACGACCATGCTCGGCGTGGTTCGGTCACTGCCGATGCCTACCGGACGAGGGGCCTTCGTGTCCCGGCGAAGGACCCAGCCTCCGTCGGATTGGCGACGGACGCACAATGGAGCGGCGCTCGCGGGAGTATCTCGGCCGCCTATGGAAGGTGGACAGTTTGCCAGTCTGGCGATAGCACGCCAATCGAGCTGACGGGGGCGATGACCCCACTGTTGGCCCGAACACCGGGAGAGCGGCATAGAGATGGGTCTCTTCGACAGACTGACCGGCACCGAGCGCCCAGACAGCGGTGTCGAACCGCGTTCTATCGACAAGGTCCGGGCCGCACTGCTCGCGCTCAACCGGCCGGACATGCCGTACCGCGTGCGCAATGCTCTCCCTGACGAGAAGGCCGACCTAGTGGCGGTGTGCAAGGTCCGGCAGGTGGGCGTGACCCTCAAGACCCGGATGCGCCTGATCCCGGAGAAGCGCGAGGTACGTTTCCTCGATGAGCGGTGGGAGAACCGTTCGTCTGACAGCGCCAATGCGAAGTACGGACGTGGGCACGCGCCCACGGTGTACCGCTAGTGGGAGACGAAGCGGGGTCCCGACGGCCGTCGGCGCAGGGTCGAGGCGTTCCGCTTCCACACGAGGGAGATGACGGACCCCTTGTGGAACGTAGTCCTCGGCCTCGGATGGACCTGGCGGGGCGTGTTCAAGCTCTGATCGTCGAATGAAAAACGGAGCGCGCGGAGGAGTCTGCGATCGCTGAGCCTTTTCCTTCCTCACCGCACTGGCCAAATGGAGCTGAGGACAGCTTGGACGAGGCTCGTGGTCCGGCTTGTGTAGCAGTGGAGCTTGCTAAGGAGCCGCCAGGCCTACGAAGACAACCGCCTCCACCGCCGCCACCCGGGCACCGGATCCCGTCCCGTCCGCCCTACCTGCCTCCGCCTTCCCTCACCC
Source organism: Streptomyces sp. NPDC050416 (assembly GCF_044458845.1). Taxonomy (NCBI): domain Bacteria; kingdom Bacillati; phylum Actinomycetota; class Actinomycetes; order Kitasatosporales; family Streptomycetaceae; genus Streptomyces; species Streptomyces sp. NPDC050416. The sequence continues at coordinate 337,387 of NZ_JBITII010000010.1, read as the reverse complement.
CGGATTCTTCGTCGGAATGACGTTAGGGCAACGGCCTGAGTAGGAGCGCTCGGGGACTCGACCGCGTGGATCGGTGAGGCTGACGGCATGGCGATAACGCCTTCTCCCAGCAGCGATCTCGATCTTCAGACGCAGGACAACAGATGGTGCCCAAGGGTTACGAGCGGAAAGGCGGAGTCTGGACGCGGCCCTGACGTCGGCGCCCGCCCCATTCTGGCCGTCTCTGGAGGGCGGCTCTCCTGACGACGTGAAGTCAGCCCGCGCTCAGGACAGCCTCCAGCTGACAGTCGTGTGTACCGGCCAGGTATGGACAGTTCGAGCGGGCATCGATACGTGGCGTTGAGCCAGTCCGCCGCTTGCTGGTCCGGCCTGGCCTCGACAGCTCCAACACCACTCGTCGGCTGGCCAGTACCTGATGCCATCGTCCCTGTGGTCAAACGGCCTTCGCACGGCAGTCGGCGAGCCGGACCGATGCGGGATCGCCCTGTGGTCAGCGTTGCCGACGCCGTACCAGCACCCACGCCGTGCCCCCAACCAGCACAGCTACGGCAGCCACAGCGGCAATCCCCGCCAAGGGCGCGCCGTTGTCGCCGTCGGAGGCGTCCGCTGCAGCGGACGAAGCGGAGTTCGCTGTCTCGTGCACCGGTTCGGCACCTTTTGTGGGCCTCGACGAGGCGCTCGAGGTTCCGGTGACCGGGCGCACGAAGAAAGGATCGCTATCCGGATCGGCACTCCCAGGTTGACCCTTGCCGTCTAGGAGGCTCTGCCGAGGGCGGACCAGACCGTAACCGAGGTATGTGCTGACGGAGTCCGACGGCCAGTCACGGCCAGCAGTTTCCTCAAGAACGCGCCAAACCTGCGCAGCAGTCCACGTGGGGTGCTTGGACCACACCAAGGCAGCCGAGGCCGACACCAGCGCAGCCGCTGCGGCGGTGCCGCCTCCGTCCTTGCAGTACCGCTGGAAAGTCGCGTCGCACCACCGGGGTATGTCGACCCCTGGAGCAGCCATGTCGACATCCTCACCATGCTGAGACGTGGGGGCGACCTTCCCGAACCGATCGACGGCCGCCACGCCCACCACTTCAAGGAACGCGGCGGGGTATTGCGGCTTGTTTCCCAGCTTCGCTACGTCGCCGGTGCCGGCGATCAGCAGCGCTCCCTTCTTGACCGCGTACTCAAATGCATCACTGTCCCCGAACACGTTGCTGAGGGGGTACTGGTTGTTGATGGAGAAGTAGATGATCTGCGCGCCGCTGTCGGCGGCGGCCTTCACGGCGGTGGCCAGCGGGTAGTTGATGTGAGGAGCATCGTCGTGTGCGACGGGCGGCACACGGATCGGGATGATCTTGGCGCCGGGGGCGAGTCCCTGCAGCCCGCCGCCGCGGCCCGTTCCGGCGATGAGCTCGGCGGCTGTGGTCCCTGCACCGGTGGTGTCGGTAGTGTCCGTCACGCTGCCTTTGACGTTCCCGGATCGCACCGAGGCGTCCACCCCCGTGAGGACCTGTCCCCGCAGAGAGGGCGTAGCAGGGTTCACGCCAGTGCTGATGACGGCGACCTTGATGCCCTTGCCCGTGCTGACCTTCCACATATTTTCGGCCTTCATGACTCCGAGGTACCACTGCCTGGGAGCCGTGTCCGCTGCCACGGCGAGGGGGGACGGGCCGGCGATACCCAACAGGCAGGCGACGGACACAGCGCAGGCTCGAAGAGTTCGGTGCATGATCCCTTTTCGTTCACTCTGAAGGAGACACTGGTACGGAATTTCCCGGAGGGAAGCGAGCACTCCGTCTCGGCGATGCGCTGCTCGAGCGAATGCGTTCCGCTCCATCGGTGGTCGTCCTTCAGGCCGAGAGGATCGAAGCTGCTAGGGACAACCGGGTTGTGGTCATGAGTGACTCCGGTATGAGGCGTCATGACGAGAAGACAGTAGGCGGACTTGGCAGCGGTTCTCCCGGCACGTTGGAGGGGTTCCCTGGCATAAGCCGGAGTAGCCAACGCTTCGTTCGGGACACACCGCGGACGTGTGGTGCGGGCTTTCTGAGGGCGCGGTACCGCACAGAGTGGGCACCTCCCGTGCGTGCCCACCCTGGTTCTGCAGACCGTGCGCTCCTACTGGAAGTAGCTGGCGCCCTTCAGGTCGCCGCCTCGGTAGTCACCGCCGGCGGTGTGGACGCGCTGGGAGATCTGGACCAGCGCCGTGTGGATGCCCCGCGCGTGCGTGTCCCACTGCTTGGACTTCTCCTGGAACTCCTCGTACGCTTCGCCGCCCCAGCCCGAGGACACGTTGAGCACGGCCTGCTTCAGGGCCTCGAGGTCCTCCTCGAGCTTCTTGGCCTGGTTGCCGAGCTCGGTGGCGAGCGCATCCATGGTGCCGTACGTAACGGCCAGTTCGTCGTAGTGGGCTCCGGACATTTTTCCCTCGTTTCTGTGAAGATTTCAGCCGGACTGCGCAGCCCGGACCACGGTGCGGCTCAGTGCCGCCGATGGCTCGTCAGTAGCTTCAGTAGCTGTTGAGCGCCGAAGTCTTTCCACCGAGATCGTCCACCGAGATCTGCTTAAGGTCGGCCTCGATCTGATCTTCGAGGTTGCGCTTGTCGATCTTGTTCAGGTTGATGCCCTCGAGGAAGTCGTCGAGCATCTTGCCGATCGCGACCATGTGCTGGTTGATTTCCGTCTGCTTCGTGTTGAAGGCCTGGGCGCCCTGTCCCCTCCAGGCCTTCTCGATCATGTCGATCGTGCCCTGCAGCTTCGCGAGCGACCCCCTGATGTTGTCGTATCGATCGACGACCTCAGTCTGAAGCCTCTGTACGTCGCTTTCATTAAGCTTGCGGTCGACCATTTCGGCACTCCCCTTCGTAAGAGCTATGGTTCGTTTCCGAGCGCGTCACCGCGTCGGAGAGGTCGTGTGTGACCGGTTGACGTGTGTGAGTCGTCATGTTTTTCGGCGCGAGCGGATCACCGCGAAGGCTCCGCCCCCGATTACCAGGACAGCCCCTGCGGCTCCGAGGGCGACCCACATCGTGGTGTTGTCGGACGGCTCCGGGCTTGATCCTGCCGCCGAAGTCTGGCCGCCAGAAGTGTTCTTGGGACCTGTGACGAGGTCGATGCGGGAGCGGAGGGTGAGACGGTGACGCCCGAGTGCCGCGCACGCGGTGGACACCCGTCTTCCGGCACGTCCCGCGAAGAACGCCGTCAATCCGCCACATGGGCTGACCCCCGTCATGCCTCTGTAGATCCTCGCTCTGATCAGTCAGTCACTGGTGGCGTGTTGCGTCGCGGGGTCTCCGGTTGAGAATCACTCTCACGATCCCTGCGGTTCGTGCTTCGTCGGTTTCCCGTGCGGCCATGCGGCGCGCCTGCACCGCCTCCGGCCGGTCCACCGCTTCTCCCTGCTGGGGCTCGCCCCTTGGGTGTACCGACGACGCCGTCGGCATTGCCCGCGGCTGGACGCGCAGTCTGGCCCGGACGCGCGCCAGGGGTGGAGTTCGGCGCTCCGATCACTCCGCGCTGCCCGATTTGGCCGACGGGCGCACGGGAGCCGGTGGTGCCGCCGGCGCCGACGACCGTACCGCGCGGGACCTTGGAACCGGTCGCCCCTTGAGGACCTGTGGCAGGTCTTCCTCCGACAATTCCATTACCGCGCGCCGCACCTGTGGCACTCGCACCGCCCGCGCGGTCGCTCGCCGGTCCTCCGACGGTGCGTGGCATTCCGCCGGAAATGCCTCGGCCCATGGGGGACGCGCTGCCACCTCGAGCACCTGACTGCCCCGTGGTGGTGGCGTGCCCCATCGGGCCTGAGCCGCCGCGACCGCCGACGGTGCCGCTCGAAGTGCCTGTACGACCCTGAGCCGAGATCGGGGCCTTGTTGCCGTTCGCTCCGCCGAAGCGTGATGTGCGGCCTGCCGGCCCGCTTGGGGCAGGAGGAACCGTGCCGGAGGGAAAGGGAGGGGCCGTCCCGCCGTTGCCACTCGGACCCGTCACCGTATGCGGCGCATTGGTCAACGGTCTTGTGGTTTCCTGGGGCGGCAGGGTGCCCACGCTGTCGATCCTCGTGCCAACGTTCCCATCCTGCGGAATGGCCGAGTCGTCCACTTTTCTCAGCGGCGGCGTGGTGTCTCCCGAACGCGAGTGTTCTGTTCCCCTGTTCGGAGCGTCGTGTCCGGCACCCACGGACTCACGAACGCCCGCAAGTTCCCCGGAGCTCTGCACTTCCCCATCGCCGCGGGGGACCCCGTAGCTCGGAACCGGTTTAGGCACCCCCACATCCGGCATAGGCTCGAACGTCGGCGGCTCCTGCGCCGCCATGATCTCTTCCGACACCGCATAGAAGGACGCAAGCCGGTTCATCTGGTTGATCGCCTCTTGGCGGTCCTTCTCGGCCTTGACCGCAGCCGCGTACTCCGCGTTGCCTTCGATTTGCTTGGGCGTCGGAATGTCCGCGACCGCTTTGGGGTCCTCTCGGGTGTCGCGGGGTGGCATGGCGCTCCGGACGGAGGCGAGGCCCGTGGCCGCTGCCGTGATCTGGGTGCCGGCGGCGTCGGCGAAGGCGGCGAGTTTGCGGGCGTGGATGACGAGATTGGCGCCCCACTTGCGGAAGGCCTCGCCCGACTCGCCTTCCCAGTCGACCCGGGTGATGTGGCCTTCGAGTTCCTCGGCGGCGTCTTCGATGGCGGTCTGGGCGTTCAGCAGGGCAGTGCCCGCGAGTTCCAAGTCCTCCGGTTTTGCGGACTCGACCATGTCGATCATGTCGTTCAGGGCGTGGCCCTCGAAGTTCGTCTTGCCGAAGACACGGGGGACGTTCCAGCCGAAGGGGAGGAGCTGGGCGACCCCCGTCGCTCCGCTCACCATGTCGATGGCGCTGACCTGCGCCGCGGCCTGCTCCCTCTCCGACTGGTGCGAATCCTGGGGCTTCTGCTTGTCGCTCACTAGTAGGTGACCGTCCGCTCGTTGTTGCTCTTCGGTGCGGACTCGCCCTGCTTCTCCGTCTCCGCCGCTGCCCTCTCCCGCTCCGCTTCCTCGTGCTGACGGCTGATCTCAGTCCTGATCTCCCAGAACCGCCGCCGCTCCTCCTCGTCGATGTTGCTGAAGTTTCCGCCCGCGCCCATGACGGCGATCTGCATCGCCTCGATCTGAAGGCCCAGGTTCTTGGAGAGTGCGGTGAGACGTTCGTGGACACGCTCGTACTGGCTGTGGAGGCCCTTGGCCTCGGCGAAGCCGCCCGAACCGCTGAAGGAGGCCTCGGAGAGGGCGTGCGCCGCGATCTGCTGAGGGCTGCCGGGTGAGCCCTCGAACGTGGAGAGCACGGCATCGACGCGCTTCTTGAAGGTTCCCAGCGCCTCCAAGCCGACCTTGAAACCCTCCGCAGGCAGCATGCCTTCCCTCCCCGTTCCCCGTTGATGAAGTCGTTGAGCGGTGCACAGGTGTTGAACCGATCGGCACACTCGATCACCACTCTAGTCATCGTGTGAGACGCGACCAACTGAACTTCGTGGTATGTGAGTTAACAGAGGGACCAGTCCCAGCCGAGCCACGAAGTCAGCAACCCCCCTCGTGCGTCTTCACCGCAAAGTCATACGAAGGGACCGTCACCGTCCCCTGGCCTCCCGCGATTCCCGGCGGCTCATAGTCCCCGTCCTTCGACCGGGTGCGGGTGACCTGCATGCAGAAGGCCGAGTCGCCGCCGGTGACCGTGTAACGCGCCTCGGAGGGCGTGTTCGAGTCGGCGGGCGTCGCGTTCACGCCGTACTGCGGGGCGTCGCCGCCGCCGTGCTCGACGACCTCCTGCTCGATTTTTGTCGCGTATTCGTCGATCCAGCCGGTGTCGTTGTCCTCGGCATAGATGTCGCCGAAACCGGAACTGCCGTCCAAGGCGTCCGTGGCCCCCTGCACCGCAGTCGTGAACTCGGTGTCGTCCCAGGTCGTGTCGTCGGAGACTCCGAAGCCCTGCACACACAGGTAGATGCCGACGCCGGCCAGGGCGACGAACACGACGCGAGCGGCGATGAAGGCGGCGTCGGGCAGTTCCTCGGCCGACGGGTTGATGCCGGCGCGCCACGCCCGGACGCGGTCCGCCTTGACGCAGGCCATGGCCAGCAGCACGGCGGACAGGATGAGGCCCAGGACATTCAGTTGGGTCAGCGCGTCCATGAGCCGGCCTCCACCCGTCGCTTCTGCCTGCGCCGCGTGTCGCGGAGCGCCACCGCCGTGCCCCCTAGCGCCGCGACGAGGACCACCGCGCCCACGACCACGTACGTGGCGAGGCGGGCGTTGCGTTCCTCGGCGGTTTCGCCGATCTGGAACTCGGCCGGGGTGGGGGCTTGCTGTTTGCCCAGGCCTGCCTGGGGCTTCGGAGACTCTATGGGGTGTTCGTCCTCCGTCAGGGCGCGTACCGGGTCGACGACTCCCCAGCCGACCAGGCGGTCGTGGCCCGCGACGGTGCGCTCCGCGGTCTGTTCGATCTGGGAGACGATCTGCCGGGCCGTCCAGTCGGGGTGCTTCGCCTTGATCAGCGCCGCGAGGCCGGCGACGTACGGCGCCGAGAAGCTCGTACCGTTGTCGGAGCAATGGCCGCCCTTGGGAACGGTGGAGATCATGTCGACGCCGGGGGCCGCGACGCCGACGAACTCGCCGGACTGGGAGAAGGAGGCTCGCTCGTTGTTGCGGTCCGACGCTGCGACCGCGAGGACGCCCTCGTAGGAAGCCGGGTAGGTCTCCTTGACGTTGCCGCCGAGGCCATCGTTGCCGGCCGAGGCCACGACCACGATCTTGCGGGCCAGTGCCTGGTCGATGGCCAGGGCCAGAGCGGACGTCGACTTCATCGGTTTCGTGGTGTCCTGGGAGATGTTGATGACGTCGGCCCCGGCCTGGATGGCGTAGCGGATCGCGGCGGTCAGGGTGTCGACGTCGCCGTGGCCCTCCGCGTCGTTCTGCTGGATCGGGATGATCGTCGCCTCGGGGGCCAGGCCCACGAAGCCGGTGCCCTTGGCGGGCCGGGCCGCGATGATGCCGGCGACCTTGGTGCCGTGGCCGACCGTGTCGGTTGTGCCGTTCTCCTTGCCCCGCTCGATCGCGTTGCCGTCGTCGTCCTTGAGGTTCCTGGGCAGGAAGTTGCGGCCGCTCTTCACGTCGACCGCGTCGGTGAGTTGAGGATTCGTCACGTCGACGCCGGTGTCGATCACCGCCACCCGCATGCCCTTGCCCTTGGACTGGCTCCACAGCTCGTCCAGGAGGACACGCTGCAGGGACCAGGGCCGGCCCGGGTACTTGCCGTTGGGAAACGAGCACTGGTCCGAGTACGGGAGGTCGGCCGCCGCCGCGGGGGGCGCGAGGACGACGGGGGCGGTCGTGAGCAGGGTCGCGGCCACCACCGTGGTCGCCGTACGGAAGAAGGAGGGCACGTGTGGCATGCCGGCCCTCTCAGGAACCCTGCGGCTGGCGTGCCGCCGTCGTCGACAGGCGTGGGCCGGTGGGCAGGAACTCCGACCAGGCGGCGGGGATCGGCGCGGGGTCCACGTCCTTGTAGCCGAGCCGGGTCTGGGCCTGCCGCGCCTCCTGCTGTGCCTGCTCGCGCTCCTTGGCCGTGGTACCGATGCCGGCGTCGTCCGCGCCGCTGTCGGCGTTGGACTGCAGGACGTAGCGCAGGCCCGTGTCGGTGACGAGGAAGACGGGGCCGGCCTTGGTCTCCCTGCCCTGGAACTGGCGGTAGAGCTGGCCGGAGCCGGGCGTGACGTAGGCGCTGGAGGAGCCGGTGGGGAGCTTGGCCGGGAAGTCCGTGCCCGCCCAGGTGCTCAGGGTCGTGGCGCCGGAGCCGGTGTTGACGCCGTGCAGGACGTTGCAGACGGTGCTGCGGCTTCCCGCAGCGCCGGAGGCTTCGTTGACGGGCTGGGGGTCCTCGGTCGGCCAGCGGTGCTCGGTGCCGAACGGCTTGCCGGGGACGATCGCACCGGGGCTCATGCCCTTGGCTTCACCGGCCTGGCCGAGGGAGGCCAGGTCCTCGCTGAACAGCAGAAGTTGGGCGACGAAGGCCGAGATGGGGGCGACCCGGCCGGGCAGCACCACGTAGTACTGGTCGCTGTTGAGGTCGGACGCCTTGAGCACCATGCCGACCTTGTTGGTCTTCTCGTCCAGTTGACCAGGGGCGTCGGCCGCGATGCCGACCTGGTCGGGGATCTCCGGGAAGGAGATCGGGTCGCCGGTGTGCAGGGTCTCCAGCCACTGCTCGGACACCTTCTGCGGCTTGCGTCCGGAGCCGACGACGGCGCGCAGTAGTAGCTCGTCGCTCTTGTCGATGGAGTACGAGCGTCCGCTCGCGTCCACCACGTAGTGGTTCCCGTCCGGAGCCGCGACGTAGAGGAGTTGACCGCCCGTCAGCTTCTCTCCCTTGCCCTCGGTCGCTTTCATGTCGCGGGAGGCCAGGACCAGGGCCGCCTTCTGGATGGACTCGCCGCCCGCACTGGGGCGTTCGCAGACCGCCCAGCGCTTCTCGCTGCCCGCCTCGGACGCCGGGGGAAGGCGGTCGGGCGCGTACGGGATGCCGATGGTGACGCCGTGCGGGATCTTGCCGTTGTCGAGGACGGACTCGGCGACGGTCACCACCTCGCCCTGGCCCTCGTTGAGGAGCAGCTTGGCGGACGCCATGTTGAGGACCGGGTGCAGCTGGACCTGTTTGCCGGTCTTCAGGACGACGTAGCGCGTGGTCGAGTCGCTGGCGACGATCACCTTGGCGTTGGGCTCGTTCCAGCCCTTGGGCGCGGTGGGCTTGAACATGCCCCAGGCCCCGAACACGGCCATGACGACCACACCCACGATGACGCCGGGGATGATCGCGCGCAGCGGACGAGGCGCCCCCTCCTCCGAACCGTCGGGCGACGACTGCAGGAAGGCCGCGAGCATGCGGCGTTTCGCGAAGGTGTAGGCATTGAGCTGGTCGCGCCGAGATGCCATCTGTGCCTGTCTCTCCCCGTGTTCACATGTGCCGCGCTCGCCAGGTGTGACATGGTCCCCCGCCCCCGGTGTCAGAGCGGCCCCCTACTATGCCTGGTATCCGCGGGGACTTGCGGAGCGGGTAGGGTACCTGGGCCATCAAGGGCCTTGTGCGGTGCTGAAATACCGGCGAGTTGCTAGCAAAACGGGGGGATGGAGTGATGGCATCCGGAACGCGCGCCCGGTCCCGTGACCGATCGCGGACACGGGGCGTTGCGGCGCCCCCACAGAGACCGGCGCAGCGGTCGGCCTCGCCGGGCGCCCTCCACTCCAAGGTGCGTTCGGGGCAGGCCGGGGCATTCCGGTTGCAACGCCTTGTCCTGTTCGAGATCGCGGCTGCCGTCCTGCTCGTCGGGTGGGTGATCGATCCCGTGGCCTTGGTGCCCGCGGCCGCCCTCGCCGTCTGTCTGGTGCTGGTCTCCTTCCTCCGTCGCCGCAGCCGTTCCCTGACCGAATGGCTGGCCACGGCGCAGGCGTTGCGTGCGCGGCAGCGGCGGGCGGCGAGCACGCCGATACCGGAGGGCACGGAGCCCGGGCTGGCGCCGGCCTGGGAGTGCGACCCGAGTCTGCGGACGTACACGTACGCCGGCCGTGACCGCCGGCCTGTCGGAATCGTCGGGGACGGTACGTTCGTGACCGCGGTCCTGCATGTCGAGGCCGACGCCACCGCGCTGCGGGCGGAGCGGAACAGACAGCCGTTGCCGCTCTCTCTGGTATACGACGCCCTCGAGGTGGACGGTGTCCGGCTGGAGTCGGCGCAGGTCGTGCTCCACACCCAGCCGGCGCCCGCGATCCATCTGCCCCAGCAGTCCGTGGCCGTCGCCAACTACGCGCCTCTGCAGGAGCAGACGGGCGCACCGGCCGTACGCATCACGTGGATCGCGTTGAAGCTCGACCCGGAACTGTGTCCGGAAGCCGTGGCCGCGCGCGGGGGCGGCCTGGTCGGAGCGCAGAAGTGCGTCGTGCGTGCCGCAGATCATCTCGCGAGCCGGCTGACCGGAGCCGGATTCCGGGCGACCCTCCTCGACGAAGAGCAGCTGATCTCCGCCATCGCCACCTCGGCCTGCGCCAACCCGCTGGTGACGGCGGAGGCGGGGCGGAGGGACACACAGGAGCGGCGGACTGAGGAGTCAGGCCGGAACTGGCGCTGTGACAACCGCCGACACACCACGTACTGGATCCGTCGGTGGCCCGCACTGGGTGGCGAGAGGGCGCCGTCCTTGCCGCAGCTCGTCGCTCTGATCACTGCCGTCCCCACCCTCGCCACCACCTTCAGCCTCACGCTCAGTCGCGGGGAGCGGAAGGAGGTGTCCGTGTGCGGGCACCTGCGGGTGACCGGGCGCAGCGACGACGAACTCGTCGCCGCCCGGCGCGCAGTGCAGGCCGCGGCCCGGCACACGGGCATGGGGCTCGCCCGACTCGACCGGGAACAGGTACCCGGCATGCTCGCCACTCTGCCCCTCGGAGGTGCCCGGTGACGGCGACGACCCCGCGCGTGGGACAGGCGGCGGCCACCGGCCGGGGCGCGCGGCAGACATCTGCCCCCGAGCGGGCGCGTGAACTACTGCGCCGCGGCTTCGGGTTGATCGGCCCGAGACACCCGCGGCACTCCGTGACCGTCGACCAACTGGACACGCTCGCCCTCCCCGTCGCCGACGACGGCGTCGTCATCGGTGTGGACGCGGAGAACCGGCCCGCGGTACTCGGGCTCAATCGGCCGCTGCCGTACGACGTCGTCCTCATCGGTGGGCTGTGGACCGCACAGGTCATCGCGCTCAGGGCGGCAGCGACGGGGGCGCGGGTCGCCGTGGAGACGGGGCGGGCACAGGTCTGGATGCAGATGGTGCACGCCATGGGGGGCGGCCAGAACGGGATGGCCGTGTACGACGTCGGGCGGGTGCCGCCGCTGGGTGCCTCAGCCGGTACGCCGGTGCTGGTGGTGCGGGACTGCGGGATGCGGCCGCCTCGCGGTCGCGTGGTCTCCGGTCCCTGGCAGTCGGTGCTGACCCTGTTGCCGTACGTCAGCCCTGTCGCTCCGCGGCTCGTGCGGCAGTCGCGGCTGGTCGGGATTCAGAGGGTATCGCCGGACGAGGCCACGGAACTGAGCCGCACTATGGCACTCACCCGAGCCGAGATGGACTCCCTGCCGGGACTCTCCGACGGTCTTACCCTGTGGTGTACCGATCGCGATCGGCAGTACGTGATGACACAGCCCACGGACGCGGAGACCGGGCTGTTGGGTACGCCACGTCGGATGGACTGACGGATCTCGTAGCGGAAGCGCTCGTAGCACCCGGTTTGTCAACTGTTGCGCCTGGAATTACGTCGCATTTGCGGGGCTTTCAAGGGCCGCCGTTGCTGTGGAGGGGCAGACGGGCCTGCCGGGGTGAGGCGTGTGGTGATTAGGCTGGTACGGGGCGCGACGTCAGAACCCGTGGAGTGGGCGTCGGCGTCCCAGGGGGAAGCGGGGGCGCCTGTGGATCGGACGACCTCGGACGACCTCCATACGCCTCAAACGACATCGCACGACGTCGGACGACAAGCAAGGGTCGCCCCAGCACGGCATGAGGGTGCTCGACCACACCAGGAGGAACACTGTGAGCAGCGATCGGGACGGGAACCGCGGGGGCTGGGCGACACCCGGCGATGACCAGCCCGACGCGGAGTCCGCGGCAGAGGTGACGGGCGAGTTCACCATCGACTACGCGCCGCCGGCCTGGTACACGCAGAACGCCTCGGGGAGTTCGAGTTCGGGGCAGGGGGCGGGCCAGTCCGAGGGCTCCAGTGCTTCCGGGGCACCCGGGGGGTCACGTCCGCAGGGGGGTTCCGGGGGGCCGAGGGGGCCGGTTCCGCCGCTGCCGGGGCTCACTCCGCCGCCGCATGCCAATCCTTCTGGTGCGGCGTCGTCCATTCCGAGGCAGGGGCAAGGAAACGGGCAGGGGCAGGCCGCCGGCTCGGCTCCGGCGCAGGCTCCTTCTCCGGCTCCAGGGGCGCCTTTCACGCCGCCCGCGCCGCCGCCTGCTCCGGGCGCTCCGTTCACGCCTCCCGCTCCTCCCGCGCCCGCGCCGGGTACGCCCTTCACGCCGCCCCCGCCTGCTGCCGGGGGGCCGTCTGCCGGAGGGCCGGCTGCCGTGCCCCGGCTTCCGGTGGGGTTCGAGCCGCAGGGGCGGACCGAGGCGCCTGCGGCGGATTCGGCCTCTCCTACGGCCGTGCCGAACATCCCCGTCGGCGGGTATCAGGCGCAGTGGGCGCCGGCCGCTCCGTCGGAGGTGTCGGAACCCCCGGCTGCTCCGGCCACTCCCGAGGCTTCGGCTGCTTCTGCCGCTCCGGCCGCTCCTGCTTCCGAGGATGCGGAGCCGGAGAACGGTGACCTGGAGAGCGGTGCCACGATGCGGTTCTCCGCCGTCGCCCTGAAGCGGGAGATCGAGGAGCGCGCCGCCGAGGTCGAGGCGCGGCTGGAGTCGGCCGACGACGACCAGGACGAGGACAAGGGCGGGGACGAGGACGGTCTCGCCGTCGCTTCCGGCCCGGGCGATGGGGCGGAGCCGGGTGACGAGTCCGGCGGTGACGTCGAGGAGGCTCCCAGGGACGCCGAGGCCGACGCCGACGCCGATGAGGACGTTTCCTCCGACACGGCCGTCGCGGTTGACGTGGCCGACGCGCCCGGTGCGGACGGTCCTGCTTCCGACGACGCCGACAGCGGGGACGCGGACGCTGCGGTGACCGCACCGGAGGAGGAAGCTCCCGAGGACGCGGCTGCGGCTGCGGAGGAAGCGGCTCCGGAGGCGGAGACGGACGCGGCCGAGGACTCCGCGCCTGCGGATGCGGTGCCTGCGGACGAGGCCCCGGCCGACGCAGCTCCTGCGGACGAGGTTCCGGCTGCTCCCGAGCCGGCCGACGCACAGCCCACCGACCCCCCGCCCACCGACGCCGTGCCCGCCGACGCCGCTCCCGAGGGCGCCGCTCCGCAGGACGCCGCCGTGCCCGGACCGGCCGACGTCCAGCCCGCCTGGACTCCCCCGGCACCGCAGGCCATGCCGCCGCTGCCGCCGTCGTATCAGCCGGCCGCCCCGGCCCCGGCCCCGGCCAGCCAGTGGCCCGCACAGCCGCAGGCCCAGCCTCAGCCGCAGGCGCAGCCCCAGGCACAGCCCACGGACCCGAACGCTCCCGCGCAGGGGCAGCCGTCGTTCCAGCCGCAGGCGCCGCAGCCCGCACCCGCCGCCTGGAACCCGCCGGCCGCACCGACGCCGCCGCCGAACCAGCCGCCCGCCCAGCCCGGACCGCAGCCCGGGGCCTACGGCTTCCCGCATCCGGGCGCTCCGGCCCCGGCCGCACCCGACGCCCAGGGCGGCTACGGCTTCCCCCACCCCGGCGCCCCCGCCCAGCCCCCAGCCGCACAGCAACCGCCGGCCCAGCAACCCAACACCCCGCCCACCCCCACCCCCAACACGCAGGACGGCTACGGCTTCCCCCACCCCGGCGCCCCCGCCCAGCCCCCAGCCGCACAGCAACCGCCAGCCCAGCAGCCCAACACCCCGCCCACCCCCACCCCCAACACGCAGGACGGCTACGGCTTCCCGCAGCCCGGGCCCAACCCCCAAGCCGGTTACGGCTTCCCGCACCCCGGCACCCCCGCCCAGCCCCCGGCCGCACAGCAGCCGCCGGCCGCGCAACCCCCCGCCCAGCAGCCCCACACCCCGCCCGCCCCCGCGCCCAACGCGCAGGACGGTTACGGTTTCCCGCACCCCGGGGCGCCCGCGCCGGCTGCTCCCCATCCCCAGGGATACGGCTTCCCCCACCCCGGCGTGCCCCCGCAGGGCCAGCCGCAGCCCGAAGGGCAGCCGCCTCAGCAGCCCGTGGACCCGCGGACCGGGGCCGCCTGGCCGCAGCCCATGCAGCACGACCAGCGGCAGCCGACCAACCCGGGTGCCGCGCCGCTCGGTTACACCGCTGCCGTGGAGCTGTCGTCCGACCGGCTGCTCAACAGCAAGAAGCAGAAGGCGAAGAGCAGCCGCCCGGTGGCCGGTGGCGGGCGGTTCAAGATCGGTGGGAAGAAGGAGGAGGCCGAGCGGCAGCGGAAGCTGGAGCTGATCCGCACGCCCGTGCTCTCCTGCTACCGGATCGCCGTGATCAGCCTCAAGGGCGGTGTCGGCAAGACGACCACGACCACCGCGCTCGGCTCCACGCTCGCCACCGAGCGGCAGGACAAGATCCTCGCGATCGACGCCAACCCGGACGCGGGAACCCTGGGGCGTCGCGTGCGGCGCGAGACCGGGGCCACCATCCGTGACCTCGTCCAGGCGATCCCGCACCTCAACTCGTACATGGACATCCGGCGGTTCACGTCCCAGGCGCCGTCGGGCCTGGAGATCATCGCCAACGACGTCGACCCGGCCGTGTCCACGACGTTCAACGACGAGGACTACCGGCGCGCGATCGACGTGCTGGGCAAGCAGTACCCGGTGATCCTCACCGACTCCGGTACCGGTCTGCTCTACAGCGCCATGCGCGGTGTGCTGGACCTCGCCGACCAGCTCATCATCATCTCGACGCCGTCGGTGGACGGTGCGAGCAGTGCGAGTACGACGCTGGACTGGCTGTCGGCGCACGGGTACGCCGACCTCGTCGCCCGGTCCATCACCGTCATCTCCGGTGTGCGCGAGACCGGCAAGATGATCAAGGTCGACGACATCGTGTCGCACTTCGAGACGCGCTGCCGCGGCGTCATCGTCGTGCCGTTCGACGAGCATCTCGCCGCCGGTGCCGAGGTCGACCTGGACATGATGCGGCCGAAGGTGCGGGAGGCGTACTTCAACCTCGCGGCGATGGTCGCCGAGGACTTCACCCGCCACCAGCAGGCCCACGGCCTGTGGACCTCCGACGGCAACCCGCCGCCGGTGGCCGCCCCGCCGCTGCCCGGCCAGCAGGTCCCCGGCCAGCCCGTCCCCGGCCAGCCCCCGTACCCCGGCCAGCAGCAGCCGGGCCCGTATCCACAGCAGCCGGGACAGCTCTACCCGCAGCAGCCTGGGCAGCCGTACCCCCAGCCCGGCCAGCCCTACCCCCAGCCGGGGCAGCAGCCGTATCCGCAAGCGGCAGGCCAGCCGCCCTACCCGCAGCCGGGGCAGCAGGGCCAGCCCGGGCAGCCGTACCCCCAGCAACCCCAGCCCGGGCAGCCCCCGGCCGCCCCTCCGCAGCCGGGCTACGGCTACCCGCAGCCGGGCCAGTCCGGCCACCCCGGGCAGCCCGACGGGCAGGGGCAGACGCCGCCGCCCCCGCCTCCGACGCAGTAATCGCCTCACCCGATCGGCCCCTTTCGAGGGGCCGGTCCCCTTCGTGGCCCGCGCCGTTCCCACTCGGCGCGGGCCACGGCGCGTTCGGGGCCAAATCCGTTGCCAGGCCCTGGCCAGGGGCGCGTCAGTGGTCTCGACCAATGGCCGTGAAAAGCTCGCCAATTCGTTATTTCCGCAGGCCACAAGGGGTGAACGCGCCGTTGACGGGTGGAGACGGCCGCTGATACATACTCAGCATCCACTGACAGCTGATCAACCCGTCCTTCCCGTCCGAGCGATGACGCGAGGTCCGACCATGGACACGAAAGATCAGACACGCAGCCTCCCGCGCGGCCTCAGGCTCGTCGCCGTGGCCGGTGCGGCGGCGCTCACCCTCACCGCCGGTCTCGCGACCCCGCTCGACCCGGCGCCCCGGCAGGCCCGGGCGGCCGACGACGGCAAGAAGACGCTGACCGTCGCCGTGGCGCAGAGCGTGGACTCGCTCAGCCCGTTCCTCGCGGTCCGGCTGCTCAGCACGAGCATTCACCGGCTCATGTACGAGTACCTGACGAACTACGACCCCAAGGACAACCACGCCATCCCGGGCCTGGCCACCAAGTGGGAGCCGTCGCCGGACAAGCTGACCTGGACGTACACGATCCGCTCCAACTCCACGTGGTCGGACGGCAAGCAGGCCACCGCCGAGGACGCGGCGTGGACGTTCAACAAGATGATGACCGACTCCGGCGCGGCCACGGCGAACGGCAGCTACGTCGGGAACTTCAGGAAGGTGACGGCACCCAGCCCCACCAAGCTGGTCATCGAGCTGAAGAAGCCGCAGGCCACGATGACGGCGCTCGATGTGCCGATCGTGCCGAAGCACGTGTGGGAGAAGGTCTCGGACTTCTCCGAGTTCAACAACGACAAGAGCTTCCCGGTGGTGGGCAACGGGCCGTTCGTGCTGACCGGGTACAAGGCCGACAGCTACGTCCGGCTCAAGGCCAACAAGAGGTTCTGGCGCGGGGCACCGAAGTTCGACGAGCTGGTCTTCCGCTACTACAAGGACCAGGACGCGGCGGTGTCGGCGCTGCGCAAGGGCGAGGTGTCGTTCGTCGCCGGTTCGCCGTCCCTGACACCCGCTCAGGCGGCGTCCCTGGAGGGCGCGGAGAACATCAAGGTCAACGACGCCCCCGGCCGCCGTTTCTACGCGCTCGCCACCAACCCGGGCGCGAAGGCGAAGAACGGCGAGAAGTTCGGCGACGGCCACCCGTCCCTGCTGGACCAGCGGGTGCGCAACGCGCTGTTCAAGGCCGTCGACCGCAAAGCCGTCATCGACAAGGTGTTCCAGGGGCACGCCGTCGAGGGCGAGGGCTACATCCCGCCGCGCTTCTCGCAGTACTTCTGGAAGCCGTCCGCCGGCCAGAAGCTGACGTACGACCCGGCCGAGGCGGCCCGGATGCTCGACCGGGCGGGTTACCGGAAGAACGGCGACGGCAAGCGCGTCGGCAAGGACGGCAAGCCCATCACCTACCGCGTCCTGTGCCACGCCACCGACCCGAACGACAAGGCGGTCGGCAAGTACCTCCAGGAGTGGTGGGGCGAGCTCGGCATCGGCGTCCAGCTGAACTGCCTGGACAACGTGACCGACCCCTGGCTCGCCGGCAAGTACGACCTGGCCTTCGACGGCTGGTCGGTCAACCCGGACCCGGACTTCGTGCTGTCCATCCACACCTGCGGCGCGCTCCCGGCGACCCCGGAGGAGACGGGCGCGACCGACAACTTCATCTGCGACAAGAAGTACGACGAGCTCTACGCCCGGCAGCTCGCCGAGTACGACCCCGCCAAACGGGCGGACATCGTCAAGCAGATGGAGTCCCGGCTGTACGACCTCGGGTACATGAACGTCATGGCGTATCCGAACGCGGTCGAGGCCTACCGGACGGACCAGATCGAGTCCATCACGACCATGCCGGCGAAGGCGGGGAACATCTACGGCCAGGACGGCTACTGGAGCTGGTGGTCTGCGGTCCCGGCGGAGTCGAGCGGCTCCTCGGACAACGCGTCGTCGACGGGGGTCGTGGCCGGGATCGTCGGAGGTGTCGTGGTCCTCGCCGGGCTCGGTGTCTTCGCGGCGCTGCGGCGGCGCTCCACCGCCGAGGACCGCGAGTAGAGCGGGCGAACGGACACTCATGACCGCTGACGCGACACCCGCGCTGGTCGAGGACAAGCACGCGGCGGCCGGGCCGCGGGGACGCAAGAGCTCCGCGTACCCGCGGTACCTCGCGGGCAAGGTGGCGGGCGCGGTCGTCTCGCTGCTGGCCGTGCTCGTCACCAGCTTCTTCCTCTTCCGGCTGATCCCCGGCGACCCGGTGAAGACCATGACGGGCGGCCGTCAGGTCTCGGCCGAGCAGCTGGCCGCCTATCGCGAGGAGTTCGGGCTCGACCTGCCGCTGTGGCGGCAGTTCACGGACTACTGCGGCAAGGCGCTCACCGGCGACTTCGGGACGTCGTACCAGTTCCGGGCCCCCGTCGTCGACAAGATCACCGAGGCGCTGCCGAACACCCTGCTGCTGACCGGGACCGCCTTCGTCCTCTACACCGCGCTGGGTGTCTTCCTCGGCACCCGCTCGGCGTGGCGGCGCGGCGGGCTCGGCGACCGGGTCAACACCGGCCTGGCGCTCACGCTGTACTCCATCCCGTCCTTCTGGCTCGGGCTGCTGCTGATCATCGTGCTGGCGGTGGGCATCGGCCCGGTCCCGGGCATGTTCCCGACCGGCGGCATGGAGTCGGGCGGCGAGGAGGGCTTCGCGTACGTCGTCGACGTGGCGCACCATCTGGTGCTGCCGGTGGTGACGCTGGTGGCCGTGGAGTACGGGCAGACGCTGCTGGTCACGCGGTCGGCGCTGCTGGACGAGATGGGCAGCGACTATCTGACGACCGCGCGGGCCAAGGGGCTGCGCGACGACCTGGTGCGGCGCCGGCACGCCGTGCCCAACGCGCTGCTGCCGACCGTCACGCTGATCTTCATCAACCTCGGCCGGACGGTCGCGGGCGTGATCCTCGTGGAGACGGTGTTCTCCTGGCCCGGCCTCGGCGGGCTGTTCTACCAGGCGCTGAGCGTGCCCGACCTGCCGCTGGTGCAGGGGCTGTTCTTCGTGTTCGCCGCCGCGGTGATCCTGATGAACACCCTCGCCGACCTGGTGTATCCCCTGCTCGACCCCCGGGTGGCCCGATGACGACGACGACCGGCACGGGCCTGAGCCCGCGCGCCCTCGCCCGGCAGCGGCGCCGGGCCTCCGTCGCGCGCTTCTGGCGGCAGTACCGCTCCGAGCGGGCGGGGCTGTACGGCCTGACGGCGCTCGCCCTGTGCGCGCTGCTGGCGCTGTTCGCGCCGCTGTTCGTGGGCTCCGACGTGAGCAGTGTGACCGACGCGCCGGGGCGTCCGATGCAGAGCCCGAGCGCGGAGTTCCCGCTCGGCACGGACCAGTTCGGGCGGGATCTGCTGGGCCTGGTGGTCTGGGGTTCGCGGGTGTCGCTGCTGGTCGGGCTGCTCGCGGCCGCGCTGTCGGTGGCGATCGGCACGCTGATCGGGGTCACGGCCGGGCACTTCAAGGGCTGGTACGCGACCGTCATGATGCGGATCACCGACTGGTTCCTGGTCATGCCGACGCTGGTGCTGGCGATCGCCCTGGCCACCGTGATGTCCCGCTCGCTGACCACGACCGTCGTGGCGATCGGCGTCACCACCTGGCCGACCACGGCCCGGCTGGTGCGCGCGCAGACCCTCGCCGTGGAGACCCGGCCGTACATCGAGCGGGCGAGGGCGCTGGGCGGCGGGCACTGGCACGTCATGTCGAGGCACGTCCTGCCCAATGTGATGCCGCTGGTGCTGGCCCAGACGACCCTGATCATCTCCTCGGCCATCCTCGCCGAGGCGACCCTCGCCTTCCTCGGGCTCGGCGACCCCACGGTCGTGTCGTGGGGCGGGCTGCTCCAGGACGCTCGGGAGGCGGGCGCGGTCAGTGCCGGGGACTGGTGGTACCTGGTGCCGCCGGGCATCGCCATCGCCGTGGTGGCGCTGGCGTTCACGCTGTGCGGGCGGGCCGTGGAGTCCGTCCTCAACCCCAGGCTGGGGGTGTCGCGGTGACGCTGCTCGACGTCAGGGACCTGACGGTGACGTACCCGGGCGGGGCCGCCGCCGTGCGCGGGGTGGGCCTGCGCCTGGACGCCGGGCAGAAGCTCGGCCTGGCCGGGGAGTCCGGCTGCGGCAAGTCCACGCTGGCGCTGGCCCTGCTGCGGCTCCTGCCCGCCGGGACCCCCATCACGGGCGAGGTCCTGTTCGACGGCGAGGACGTGCTGACGATGAAGTGGGGCCGGGTGCGGGCGGTCCGCTGGGCCGGGGCCTCCGTCGTGTTCCAGGGGGCCATGCACTCCCTGAACGCCGTGCACCGCATCGGCGACCAGATCGCCGAGCCGATCCTGCTGCACAAGAAGGCGACCCCGGCGGGGGCGAAGAAGAAGACCGGGGAGCTGCTGGAGCAGGTCGGCCTGCCCGCCGCCCGCGCGGACGCCTATCCCCACGAGCTGTCCGGCGGACAGCGCCAGCGCGTCATGATCGCCATGGCGCTGGCCTGCGATCCGCGGCTGATCGTCGCCGACGAGCCGACCACCGCGCTCGACGTGATGATCCAGGCGCAGATCCTCCGGCTCATCGAGCAGCTCGTCGCGGACCAGGGCCTGGGCCTGATCATGATCAGCCACGACCTGGCCGTCCTCGCCGACACCTGCGACCGGCTGGCGGTGATGTACGCGGGCCGGGTGGTCGAGGAGGGCCCGGCCCGGCAGGTGTACGAGGACGCCCGGCACCCGTACGCCAGGGCCCTGTCGGCCGCGTTCCCGCGCATCGGCGACCCGTCCTCCCGGTTCGCGCCGCGGGGGCTGGCGGGCGACCCGCCCGACCCGGCGGCGCTGCCGTCCGGCTGTACGTTCCATCCGCGGTGCCCGGTGGCGCTGGAGTCGTGCCCGGAGGAGGACCCGGTGCTCGCCGAGGCGGGGCCGGAGCGCCGGGCGGCGTGCGTCCTGGTCGGGTCGCCGGCCCTGGAGCCCCGCGAGGCCCACGAGGATCCGGACGCCATGGAAGAAGCGAGGCCGAGTACGCCATGACCACGTCCCCCACGGCCCCCGAGGTCACCACGGCACCCCTGCTGAGCGCCCAGGACCTGCACGTCACCTTCCCCGGCCGGCACGGCGGCCCCCGGGCCCGCGCGGTGGACGGGGTCGACCTCGACATCCGGCCCGGCGAGATCGTCGCGCTGGTCGGCGAATCCGGCTGCGGAAAGACGACCCTGGCCCGCTGTCTGCTGGGCCTGGTCGAGCCGACCTCCGGCCGGCTCACGTTCGACGGCCGCCCGCTGGAGTACTCCGGCCGGTCCCTCAAGGCCTACCGCAAGCGCGTCCAGCTGGTCCTCCAGGACCCGAGCGGCTCGCTCAACCCGCGGCACACGGTGTACGACGCGGTCGCCGAGGGCCTGCGCATCCACGGCTACGGAGGCGATGAACGGACGGCGGTCGCCGAGGCCCTGTCCCGGGCAGGCCTCCGCCCCCCGGAGCGCTTCTTCCTGCGCTATCCGCACGAACTGTCGGGCGGGCAGCGCCAGCGGGTCGTCATCGCGGGCGCGCTCGTCCTGGAACCCGAACTCCTCGTCGCCGACGAGCCGGTGGCGTCCCTCGACGCCTCCGTGCGCGGCGAGATCCTCGCCCTGCTGCTGCGGTTGCGCACCGAGCTGGGCCTGTCCGCGCTGGTCGTCACGCACGACCTGGGGCTGGCCTGGAACATCGCCGACCGGGTCGCCGTGATGTATCTGGGCCGGATCGTGGAGACGGGCGCGGTGGAGCAGGTCCTGACCGCGCCCCGTCATCCGTACACGCAGGCCCTGCTGTCAGTGCTGCCGGAGGCCCCCGGCGACCCGGTGGTCCTCACCGGCGAGCCGCCCGACCCGTCAAGGGTGCCGTCCGGCTGCCGCTTCCACGCCCGCTGCCAGATCCTCGCGAGCGGCGAGGCGGACCGGGCGGGCGTCGCGGACGCGTGCCGCAACCAGGACCCGGAGATCCTCGACGGCACCGGCACGGCCCAGGTGGCATGCCACTGGGCCACGCGCTGAGGGGAACCCGGACGGGACCTCCCCGCTCACTGCGTTGCCCGGCAGGGCTTCTCCGGCGGATCACCTCGCGCGAGCCGTGGACCGTAGGATCGGGGGTCATCGCTGTGTGAGGGGGGGCGGGATGGCTGGGACTTCCCCGGCTTCAGGCGACGTACTGGAGCCGGTGAGGCGACACTTGCGAGACCCTTCGTACGACTTCGACGTGGGGCCCGGCTGGCGTCTGTCGGTGCTTGAGTGCCATCAGGCGGTTGCCGCGGAGTTCCCCGAGTATGAGCTCCTTGCCGTGAAGCAGAAGTGGGGCTCTTTGTCCTTCCAGGCGTTTCCGCGGCCATGGAGGCACGGCGGCAACTGGACGGATGCCGAGTCCGCACGTGTCAGTGCTGTGACTGAAGCGTTCGCTGACCGCAGTGAGAGCACCTGTGAGCGATGCGGTGCAGTCGGCTCACTGCGTGAGAGCCGGCGGATCCTTCTGGTGCTGTGTGATCGGTGCGAGACACGCGTTCCGGAGCACGGTCGGCTGCTCTAGCTGCGAGTCCCCCCGGCATGAGCGAGAGCGCTGGGCGTCCGGCAGCCGACGATCGCCGGGGCCTCCTGGACGAGCGTGTCGTCGGTGAGCGCTGCCACCATGAACAGCGCGAAGTCCACGCGGCGCGTCAGGTTGCCGGCCAGTACCGGGTCGCCCACGTGCCGGCTCCACACGGGCAGGCCCTGGCTCTCGCCCTCCTCCAGGGAGCTGCCGCGTACCACGGTCCACCGGGTGTCGCTGGCGAACACCCGCCGGCACGCCTCGACCTGGTCGTCGAGTTCGACGGCGCGGACGAGCTTGGCCAGCACGGTGGCGATCCGGACGCCCAGGGTGAACAGCCGTGAGTACGTGTCCTTGCCGTCGCGGGTGATGTGCCAGCCGCAGGAGAAGACCAGGCGCGCGCCCGGCCGTGCGTGGTCGAGCACCGCCTGTGCCGTGCCCGACGCGTACTGCCGCACACCCCACGGCACCAGTACCGTCAGCACGCCGTCGCACCCGGCGACCGCCCGCCGGATCACCTCCGGGTCGTTCGTGTCTCCGGGGACGACGGTCATCCGGCCTGCGAACGCGGCCAGCTTCGGCACGCTGCGCTCCCGGCACACCCCGACCACCTCGTAGCCGCGCTCCAGGGCGTGCCCGACCATGTACTGCCCGAGCTTCCCCGAAGCCCCGATGATGCAGACCCTCTTCACGCGATCCGTGTCCACGGACATGGCGCGGCCCCTTTCACCGGGATGCCTACCTTATGTTGTAAGGCAAGCTAGCCTTATGCCGTAAGGCGGTCAAGGGAGCGCACGAGGAAGTCAGAGGAGGGCCCCGGGTGGGCGAGGGAAACAAGGGCCGGCGGGGAGCGTCGGCGCGTACTCCGCTCAGTCGCGAGCGGGTGATCCGCACGGCGATGGCAGTGGCGGACGAGAAGGGAGCGGCCGCGCTCACCATGCGGGCCATCGCCGAACCGCTGGGCGTCGAGGCGATGTCGCTCTACCACCACGTCGCGGGCCGGGACGACATCCTCGACGGCATGGTGGACGCGGTGTTCGGCGAGATCGACCTGCCGCCGCGCGAGATGGACTGGAAGAGCGCCCTGCGCCACCGCGCCGACTCCGCCCGTGCCGTCCTGCTGCGCCACCCCTGGGCCGTCGGGCTCATGGACTCCCGCTCCCAGCCCGGCCCGGCGACCCTGCGCCATCACGACGCCGTCATCGGGACGCTGCGCGCCGGAGGATTCTCCGTCCCCATGGCCGCGCACGCCGTCTCACTGATCGACAGCTACCTGTACGGGTTCGTGCTCCAGGAGCTGAGCCTGCCGTTCAAGGGCGCGGCGGAGCTGGACGAGGTCGCGGGCGCCATCCTGCGCGACATGCCCGCCGACACCTACCCCCACCTCACCGAACTGGCCACCGAACACGTCCTCAAGCCCGGCTACGACTACGCCGGCGAGTTCGCCTTCGGCCTCACCCTCATCCTCGACGCCCTCCACCCGGACGAGGCCGCGAGCGCATAGCGGGTGGCCGGATGTGTCAGGGCCGTCAGGCGGACCGCTCGGCCTCCGCCACCAGTTCCCGGCAGCGCTTGACGTCCTCGGCCATCTGCTCCAGCAGCGCGTCCAGCGTGTCGAACCTCGCCTGTCCCCGCACGAACGCCAGGAAGTCGACGGCGACATGGAGGCCGTACAGGTCGAGGCCCACCCGGTCGATGGCGTACGCCTCCACCGTGCGCTCGGTGCCGTCGAACTGCGGGTTCGTGCCGACGGAGATCGCGGCCGGCATCGCCTCGCCCTGGGCGTGCAGCCAGCCGGCGTACACACCGTCGGCCGGAATGGCCGTGTGCGGCAGCGTCTCCACGTTGGCGGTCGGGAAGCCCAGTTCGCGCCCGCGCTGGGCGCCCCGGACGACGACGCCCTCCACCCGGTGCGGACGGCCCAGGATCTCCGCCGCGCCCTGGACGTCGCCCTCGGCGACCAGACGCCGGGTCAGCGTCGAGGAGAACGGCTCGCCGCCGCCCGCCTCGCCGGTCACGTACAGGTCGACGACCTCGACCTCGAAGTCGTAGATCTTGCCCTGCTCGGCCAGGAACTCCACGTTGCCCGCGGCCTTGTGGCCGAAGCGGAAGTTGGGGCCCTCGACGACCGCCTTGGCGTGCAGCTTGTCGACGAGCACCTTGACGACGAAGTCGGCCGGGGACAGCTTCGAGAACTCGGTCGTGAAGGGAAGGATCAGCACGGCGTCCACACCGAGATCGGCCATGAGTTCGGCGCGGCGGTGGTGCGGGGCGAGCAGCGGCGGGTGGCTGCCGGGGCGGACGACCTCGCTGGGGTGCGGGTCGAAGGTGACGACGACGGCGGGCACGCCCAGCTCCCGGGCCCGGTTCACGGCATGCCGGATGATCAGCTGGTGTCCGCGGTGGACTCCGTCGTAGGAGCCGATGGTGACGACGCTGCGCCCCCAGTCCTGGGGGATGTCCTCCAAGCCACGCCAGCGCTGCACTGTGCCTGCTCCTTGTCGAAAGCTCGTCGAACCCGTGTCCGTGGTTGTTCCTGGTTGCCTCGTACGCAGGTCTAAGGGTGCCATGCCGGGTGCCTCCGGCCCGCATCGGCATGGGGGTGTGACCGGGCGCACGAGGCCGCGTCCCCTCCGGCCTGCGCCGGATCCCGTCAGGCCGGGACGCCTGCGCCCGCCAGGTTCTCGATCGTCCGGTGCGAGCTCGGCCCGACCAGCGCCGCCCACTCCTCGGGCGCGGCGGCCAGCCAGCGGGCCACGCGGGCGGCGAAGCCGGGCACGTGCCGGCCGAGGTCGACCAGGGCGCGGTCGAAGCGGCCGGCGCCCTCCGGCGTGCGCACGAGGAGCAGTCCGATGCGGCGGACGAGGTCGCGCAGGTCGTCGCCGCCGTTCCGGGCGGCGGCGTGCAGCAGCGCGTCCAGGACGTCGGTGTCGCGCTCGCGGTCCAGCAGCGCGTCGCGCAGCTCGCGGCGCAGCGGGCGGGAGGCGGGGATGCCGGGCGGGGTGAGCACCGCGGCGAGGGCGCACCGCAGCCGCACCGGGCCGTCCTCCAGCAGGCCGCTGACCAGCGGCAGGAGCACGGCCCGGGCGGTAGGCCCACGGTCGATCCGCTGGTCGACGTACGCGGCCACGTGCCCGGCGAGTTCCGGCCGCCGCTGTGCCGCCTGCCCGACCAGCGCGGCGACCCGCCGGGCCAGGCCGGGCGGGGTGGCGTCGGCGAGCGCCCACAGCGCCTCCTCCGGGTCCGGCCGCTCCAGCCGCACCGCGAAGGCGCCGAGGACCGGCTCGGGGTGGGCCGCGAGGGCGGCGGCCGGCGCGTCCGGCGGGAGATGTGGGTCGCCCGCCGCGAAGTGCTCCAGCGCCCGGGGGAGATAACGGTCCCGGGTGTGCGGATCCTGGACCAGGAGGGCGAGTGCGCCGCCGTGCAGGGCGCGGTCGGCGGGGCGGGCGAGCAGAGTGAGGGCCGCGTAGCGCAGGAGGGCGCGGTCGCCTCCGGCGCTCACATGCGGCGCGACACGCAGACCGTGCGCCATCGCGGCACTGCGTCGCGCCGGGCGCTCGTCGCGCGCCCACCGGTCGACGGCCCGGCACACCGCGGAGGGCTCCTCCTCGGCCAGCACGGCGAGCAGTTCGTCGGCCCTGCGATGGGCGCGGTCGACGAGCACGTCCACCAGGTCGTCCAGAGCGCTGTGCCGGTGGGTGTGCAGCAGCGCCTGCGCGGCCGTGGCCACGGTCGCGTGCGGGGTGGCGGGCAGCGGCTGCTCGTCGTCGAACCAGCGGGCCAGCAGCGGCTGCACGGCGGTGGGATCGGCGGCCAGCAGCCGCGCGACGGTGTCCAGGAACCGGGGACCGGCCTCGCACGGCGGGCCGTCGGCGTGCACCAGCCGCCTCAGCAGCGCGAATCGCTCGTCCTCCGGCAGCCGTACGCCGGCCCAGAACGCGGGCCCGACCTCCTCCGACAGGGGCCTCCCCTGCCGCCGCCAGGCCACGATCCGGTCGGCGAGCAGCCGCAGCACCTCCGCGTACGGCGTCGCCTCGGGCACGGCCGACAGGGTCCCGGCGAGCAGCCGGGCCGCCCACCAGGACCGCGGATCGGCGTCCAGGGCGTACACCAGGTCCGCCAGCCGGGAGGCCAGCCGGCCGGTGCCGTGCTGGCGGGCGACGAACAGCAGGGCCTGGACGACCGGCCCGATGCGGTGGTGCGGGACGGGGTCGGACTGGGCGTCCGGCCGGCGGTGGACCAGGACGTGCAGGGCCTCGTCGAGGTCGAGGTGCATGCCCTGGAGCCAGTCGGCGAGCTCCTCGTGGGCGAAGCGGTAGCCGGATCCGGCGGGCACGAGCAGGCCCTCGGCGAGGACGGCCGCTGCCCAGCCGGTGCCACCGCCGAGCCGCTCCGGTGCGGGCCCCCACGGGAACACCGACTCGAAGGCCTCCCGGTCCAGGTCCCCCAGCCCGGGCCCGAGCCCGCGCCGGGCGGCCTCGTGCACCTGCCCGGCGACCTTGGCGGCCAGGCGCCGGACGGCCGTGCCGCGCAGGCCGTTCCCGGCAGCCAGCCGCTGGGCGATGCGCAGGGACATCAGGTCCAGGTAGGCCGCGAAGACGTCGTCGCGGCCGACGGTGGCGCCGGGGCCGTGGGGACTGGTCGGACTGTCGCCTGCGCCGGCGAGGGCCGCCCGGACCTCGGCGAGCAGTCGCAGGGTGAGAGGGTGCCGGGCGTCGGTGTCGAGGAGGGCGCTCTCCGGGATGCCGTGGCGCAGGCGGGCCTCGCGGGCCTCGTCCTCGGTGAGATCGCCGAGGCGCACACAGGCGGGCCCGCCGTCGGCACCGGCCGGCCGGTGCAGGACGTCCGCCGGGAAGCCCGCCCCCTCCCAGTACTCCGCCCGGGACGCCACGACCAGCCGCACTCCCGTCTCCCGGAGCCACCGCACCGTCCCGTCCGTCCAGTCGGCCCGGCGGCGGGCCGGTGCCAAGGGCATCTCCTCCGGGCCGTCGAGGAGCAGCAGCAGGGGCCGGCCGAGGGCGCCGGCGAGTCGGGCGAGGCGCTCGGGCGTGGTGTCACCCAGGTCGGCCGGCAGGTGACGGGGCCGGGACGCGGCCACGACAGGGGCGGCCCGGGTCAGCGCCCGGCGTGCCACGTCGGCCACCGAGGCGTCGTCGCCCCGCAGTTCGCAGCCGCGCAGCCACAGTGTGGGATGCCCGGCGCTCGCGCGGCGCGCGGCGAGCGCCGCGAGTTCCGTCGTACGGCCGCTGCCGGGCGGCCCGACGAGGCCGAGCACCGCCGCGGGTCCTGCCGTGAACGCGCCGAACTCGGCCACCACAGCCGCCCGCTCCACCGGCTCCGGGAGTCCCGTGCCGCCGGGCGGGCCGTCCAGCCCCACCGCCGTGCCGGTCAGCTCCAGCACCCCGGCCAGGTTGAGGTCGGCGCCGTACGCGGGGACCGTCGCCGCGTTCTCGGCGAGCAGCTCGGCGAGCGGGCCCGCCGCGCCGGGGTCCCGGGGATGCAGCGGCACGGCGAACCCGACGTCGCTGTGGTCGGAACTGAGCGCCGTGCCGAGGACCCCGACGACCGCGCCGCTCGCGGCGTCGAGCACCGGGCCGCCGGCCGCTCCCCCGCCCAGCCGCAGCGCGTCCCGCCCTGCCGTGCCGACCGCCAGTTCCAGCGCGCCGTCGAGGCGGTGGAGGCGGTCCGTGGCGGTGTACGTCACGGCCGTCGAGCCCAGCACCCTGGCCTCGCGCCAGCCGCCGGCGGCGATCCGCACATAGGCGCCCGTCCCGGCCCCGCCCCGCACGGTGACGGGCAGCGGCGGGACACCGAGGCCCTCGGTCCGTACGAGGGCCAGGCCGAGCGCGGGCAGCGGGGTCACCGCGTCGGCGGACACGACCCGGCGCCGGTCCCCGGCCCCGTGCAGGACGAGCCGGGGCAGGCCGTCGACCGCCTCGTGACTGGTGACGAGCGTGCCGTGGTGGTCGGCCAGGAAGCCGGTGCCCCGGGGCCGGCCGGCGAGGTCGTGGATGCGGACGAGGGCCGGGCCGGATGCCCCGGCGTCGGTCCCCTCGGTCGTCTGCTCCGCTGCTTCGGGGCGGTCCTGGGATCCTGATGCGCTGTCCTGTGTCTCCCCGGACCGGTTCCGCGACGTCATCGTCGAGCCTCCCCGCCGTACACCCGTGCCCTTGTGTTCGACGGTAGGGCCGGGATGATCAGCCGGACAGATCGCTCGGCGAAAGCGCCCCCTTCCGCTCCCCCGGTTCACTCCGAGCGCCCGCACGGACGGGTGAACGGAGAGGGGAGGCTGGATACACCCTAGGGGTGGGGGAACCGAGGGGGGACCGTGGAGCGGCGGCAGTGGAGGTACCCCGTGGTCGCCGCTCCACGGGCGGACGGTCCCGGTCGGTCCGTCAGCCGAAGACGGCCAGGCTCTTGGCCTTGCCCCGGTGCTCCTCGACGAGGGCGAGGAAGCGGCCCTCCGGGTCGAAGACGGCGACGGGCCCGGAGCCCGCGTACTCCTCGGGCATCTCCAGCCGTACGCCGTTGGTGAGCAGCTTGGCCCGCCGGGCGTCGACGTCCCAGCGGCGGAACGCGGCCGCGGCGGCCTCGGCGACCGGCATCACGGTCAGCTCCTGCTGGAGCTGGTCCAGGGTGCGGGCCGCGTCCAGCTTGTAGGGGCCGACGCGGGTGCGGCGCAGGGCGGTGAGATGCCCGCCGACGCCGAGGTCGGCGCCCAGGTCGCGGGCGAGGGCCCGGATGTACGTGCCGGAGGAGCAGACGACGGAGACGACCAGGTCGAGTACGGCCGTGCCGTCCTCGGCGACTGCCTCCCGGACGTCGTACACGCCGAAGGAGGAGACCGTGACGGGCCGGGCCGGGATGTCGAACTCCTCGCCGTCCCTGGCCCGCTTGTAGGAGCGCACGCCGTTGATCTTGATGGCGCTGACCTTGGACGGCACCTGCATGATGTCGCCGGTCAGCTTGGCGATGCCGGCGTCGATGGCGTCGCGGGTGACCTGGGAGGCATCCGTGGAGGAGGTGATCTCGCCCTCGGCGTCGTCGGTGAGGGTGTTCTGCCCGAGCCGGATCGTGCCCAGGTACTCCTTCTCGGTCAGCGCGAGGTGACCGAGGAGCTTGGTGGCCCTCTCGACGCCGAGGACGAGCACGCCCGTCGCCATCGGGTCGAGGGTGCCGGCGTGCCCGACGCGTCGCGTTCTGGCGATGCCGCGCATCTTGGCGACGACGTCGTGCGAAGTGAAGCCCGACGGCTTGTCGACGATGACGAGGCCGTCGGGCGTGGTGTGCTTCTGGGTCATTCGGCGGTGTCGTCCGTCTCGTCGTCCTCGTCCGGCTTGCGGTACGGGTCGGCGTCGCCGGCGTACTTCGCGCCCGCGGAGGCCTCCCGCACCTTCTCGTCGGACTGGCGCGCCTTGTCGAGGAGGTCCTCGATGGCGCGCGCGGTGTCCGGGAGGGCGTCCATGACGAAGGTCAGGGTCGGCGTGAACTTCACGCCGGCGGCCCGGCCGACCTCGGAGCGCAGGACGCCCTTGGCGCTCTCCAGCCCGGCCGCGGCGGCGTTCCGCTCCTCTTCGTCCCCGTACACGGTGTAGAAGACGGTCGCCTCCCGCAGATCGCCCGTGACCCGCGTGTCCGTGATGGTGACGTGCGAGCCGAGCCGCGGGTCCTTGATCCCACGTTGCAGCTTCTGGGCCACCACTTCCCGGATGAGGTCCGCCAGCCTCTTGGCCCGCGCGTTGTCGGCCACTGGTCCGTCTCCCGTTCTTTCCTGTCTGGGTCGTTCTCGGTTCGTCAGTCGTCTTCGCCGTGGAAGCGCCGCCTCACGGACAGCAGCTCCACCTCGGGGCGGGCGGCGACCAGCCGTTCGCACCGGTCGAGGACCTCGCTCACGTGCCCCGCGTCGCCGGACACCAGCGCGAGGCCGATGACGGCCCTGCGGTGGAGGTCCATGTGATCCACCTCGGCCGCGCTCACCGCGTACTTGCGCTGGAGCTCGGCGACGATGGGGCGGACGACGGAGCGCTTCTCCTTCAGCGACCGTACGTCGCCGAGGAGCAGGTCGAAGGACAGAGTCCCCACGTACATGTGTATCCGGATGACCCGCCGGTACGGGATCGATGGCCCTGCGGTTGGGGCAGGGACATCAAGAACGGTACCGCGTACCGTCCGGTGGCTCGACGGGGTTTTCCTTTGCCCGCCCACCCGCCCGACACGGTCGGCCAGGAGGCGCTGCCCCCGGGGCTCCGCCCCGGAACCCGGCGGGGACTGCGTCCCCCGCACCCCTCGCGGAGCTTCGCGCCGCGTACCAGGGCGGGTGTGCGTCGATCAGCTCCGCAGGAGGGACAAACGGCCAGCCGGCCGACGGGGCGGGGCCCCGTCGGCCGGTCTGGGAACCGTGGGTTACACCCGCGGCTTCTCGCGCATCTCGTACGTCGCGATGACGTCGTCGACCTTGATGTCGTTGAAGTTGCCGAGGTTGATACCGCCCTCGAACCCTTCGCGGATCTCGGTGACGTCGTCCTTGAAGCGACGCAGGCCCTCGATGTTGAGGTTCTCCGCGACCACCTTGCCGTCGCGGATGAGGCGGGCCTTGGTGTTGCGCCTGACCTCGCCGGAGCGGATGAGAACACCCGCGATGTTGCCCAGCTTGGACGACTTGAAGACCTCGCGGATCTCCGCCGTACCGAGCTCGACCTCTTCGTACTCCGGCTTGAGCATGCCCTTGAGGGCCGCCTCGATCTCCTCGATCGCCTGGTAGATGACCGAGTAGTACCGGACGTCCACGCCCTCGCGCTCGGCCATCTGCTGCGCACGCCCGGCGGCGCGCACGTTGAAGCCGATCACGATGGCGTCCGAGCCCATCGCCAGGTCGATGTCGGACTCCGTGACCGCACCGACGCCGCGGTGCAGGACGCGGATGTCGACCTCTTCGCCGACGTCCAGCTGGAGCAGGGAGGACTCGAGTGCCTCGACGGAACCGGAAGCGTCACCCTTGATGATCAGGTTCAGCTGCTGGACCTCGCCGGCCTTCAGCACCTTGTCCAGGTCCTCCAGCGACACACGGCGCGTGCGCTTCGCGAAGGCCGCGTTGCGCTCGCGCGCCGCACGCTTCTCCGCGATCTGACGGGCCGTACGGTCCTCGTCGACGACGAGGAAGTTGTCGCCGGCACCCGGGACGTTGGTCAGACCCAGGACCTGCACCGGCGTCGACGGGCCGGCCTCGGTGACGAGGTTGCCGTTGTCGTCGTGCATCGCCCGGACCCGGCCGTACGCGTCGCCGACCACCATGGTGTCGCCGACCCGCAGCGTGCCGCGCTGGACGAGGACCGTCGACACGGCACCACGGCCGCGGTCGAGACGGGACTCGATCGCGATGCCCTGCGCGTCCTGGTTCGGGTTGGCCCGAAGGTCGAGCGAGGCATCGGCCGTGAGGACCACGGCCTCCAGCAGGGAGTCGATGTTCAGCCCCTGCTTGGCGGAGATGTCGACGAACATGGTGTCGCCGCCGTACTCCTCGGCCACGAGGCCGTACTCGGTCAGCTGACCGCGCACCTTGGTCGGGTCCGCACCCTCGACGTCGATCTTGTTGACCGCGACGACGATCGGGACGTCGGCCGCCTTGGCGTGGTTGAGCGCCTCGACCGTCTGCGGCATGACGCCGTCGTTGGCCGCGACGACGAGGATCGCGATGTCCGTCGACCGCGCACCACGGGCACGCATGGCGGTGAACGCCTCGTGACCCGGGGTGTCGATGAAGGTGATCTTGCGCTCTTCGTCGTTGACCTCGGTCGCGACCTGGTAGGCACCGATGTGCTGGGTGATGCCGCCGGCCTCGCCCGCGATGACGTTCGTCTTGCGGATGGCGTCGAGGAGCCGGGTCTTACCGTGGTCGACGTGACCCATGACGGTGACGACCGGCGGGCGGACCATCAGGTCCTCCTCGTCGCCCTCGTCCTCGCCGAACTCGATGTCGAAGGACTCGAGGAGCTCGCGGTCCTCCTCCTCCGGGCTGACGATCTGAACCGTGTAGTTCATCTCGTCGGCGAGGAGCTGGAGCGTCTCGTCGGAGACGGACTGCGTGGCCGTGACCATCTCGCCGAGGTTCATCATGACCGCGACGAGCGACGCCGGGTTGGCGTTGATCTTCTCCGCGAAGTCGGTGAGCGAGGCACCGCGCGACAGGCGAACGGTCTCGCCGTTGCCGCGAGGCAGCATCACACCGCCGACCGACGGGGCCTGCATGGCCTCGTACTCCTGACGGCGCTGCCGCTTCGACTTGCGGCCACGACGCGCGGGACCGCCGGGACGGCCGAAGGCGCCCTGCGTGCCACCACGGCCACCGGGACCACCGGGACGACCGCCGAAGCCGGGACGGCCACCGCCGCCACCGGGACGGCCGGCGAAACCGCCGCCACCGCCACCGGGACCACCGGGACGGCCGGCGAAACCGCCACCGCCGCCACCGGGACGACCCGCGAAGCCGCCGCCACCCGGGCGACCGCCGCCGCCACCGGGACGACCTCCGCCACCGGGACCGCGGCCGCCGGGGCCACCGCCACCGGGACGCGGACCGGCAGCCGGACGCTGCGGCATCATGCCGGGGTTGGGACGCGGACCGCCGGGACCGCCGCCGGGACCGCCGCCGGGACGCGGACCGCCGCCCTGCGGACGGGGCATGCCGCCCGGAGTGGGACGCGCGCCGCCCGGAGCCTGCGGACGAGGACCGCCGCCCGCACCCTGCGGACGAGGACCGCCCTGGCCCTGGCCCTGCGGACGCGGCGCGCCGCCGGGGGCACCGGGGCCGCCGGGACGCGGGGCACCGCCCGGACGGGGCGCCTGGGGGCGCGCCATGCCGGTGGAACCACCAGAGGTGAACGGGTTGTTGCCCGGGCGGGGACCCGCCGGACGGGCACCGGGACGCGGGGCGCCGCCACCCGGACGCGAGGCGCCGGGGCGCTCGCCGCGGTCACCACGGCCCTGGCCGGAACCACCCGGACGCGGGGCACCCGGGCGCGGCGACTGGCCGGCCGGACGCGGGGCGCCCGGACGCGGACCGGAACCTTGCGACGAGCCCTGCGAGGAGGGAGCCGACGGGGGTGCCGTGAACTCGGGCGCGGTCGGAGCCGGGGACGCCGGGGCGGGCCGCGGCGCGGGCTTCGGGCCCGGGGTGGGACGGGGGCCGGGAGTGGCCGGTGCGGCCGGAGCCGCGGGCTTTTCGGCGGCTGCCGGCTTGGGGGCCGGCGGGCGCGGGGCGGCCGGACGGGCAGCCTGCGCCGGGGAAGGGGCTGCCGGCTTCGCCGGGGCAGCCTTGCGTGCGGGGGCGGGCTTGCCGCCTCCGTTGCCCTGCTGGAGGGCGTCCGTCAGCTTGCGTACAACGGGCGCTTCGATGGTCGAAGACGCCGAACGGACGAATTCACCGAGCTCCTGGAGCTTGGCCATGACGACCTTGCTCTCGACACCGAACTCCTTGGCGAGTTCGTAGACCCGGACCTTAGCCACTTCGCTCCTTTGAGGTCCGGGTGAAGCCGGACCGTCGCTAGTTCATGGGCGTACTCATCGCGTACTCATCGAGTGCTCATCGCAATCTCGACCTGCTTTCGACTCGCGAGGTACCTAGACCGCACGGGGGGTTCCGTACGGCACGTTCTTACCGTGTTGCCTGATCGGCAACTGTTGTCTGCTCGACGTATCGGCGCAACGCCTTTGTGTCGGGCGCTCCCGGGGCGCGCAGTGCCCTCGTGAACGCCCGGCGGCGAACCGCCTGGTCCAGACAGACCGGTGTGGGATGCACATACGCACCCCGGCCGGGCAGCGTACCGCGTGGATCAGGGGTGCATGCACCCTCGATCAACACGACCCGCAAAAGATCGGCCTTGGCCGCTCGCTCCCGACATCCCACACAAGTGCGTTCAGGGCATACTCGGGTGCGCGTCCGGCCAGACACCGTTAAGTCTACCTCCCCGTAGGCGCCTCACCCCTTTGGGGCAGGATTCGAACAGTTGCGGGCCCGAACCTGTCGTGATCTGAACGACCCGCGGCTTGGATCTATTCCCCGGCCCGGTCGTCCCCGGCCGGTTCGGTGTCCGGCCGGATGTCGATCCGCCAGCCGGTCAGCCGGGCCGCGAGGCGGGCGTTCTGCCCTTCCTTGCCGATGGCCAGGGACAGCTGGTAGTCGGGCACGGTCACCCGGGCCGACCGGGTCGCCATGTCCACGATCTCCACCTTGGAGACACGGGCCGGGGACAGCGCGTTCGCCACCATCTCGGCCGGGTCCTCCGACCAGTCGACGATGTCGATCTTCTCGCCGTTCAGCTCGCCCATCACGTTGCGCACACGGCCGCCCATGGGGCCGATGCAGGCGCCCTTGGCGTTCAGGCCGGACCGGGTGGACCGTACGGCGATCTTCGTGCGGTGACCGGCCTCACGGGCGATCGCGGAGATCTCCACGGAACCGTCGGCGATCTCCGGCACCTCCAGGGCGAAGAGCTTCTTCACCAGATTGGGGTGCGTCCGCGACAGCGTCACGGACGGGCCGCGGACGCCCTTGGCCACCCGGACGACGTACGACCGCAGCCGCATGCCGTGCGGGTAGGTCTCGCCCGGCACCTGTTCCTGGACCGGCAGGATGGCCTCGAGCCTGCCGATGTCGACGAGCACGTTCTTCGGGTCGCGGCCCTGCTGGACCACGCCGGTGACGATGTCGCCCTCCCGGCCGGCGTACTCGCCGAGCGTCGCGTCGTCCTCGGCGTCGCGCAGGCGCTGCAGGATGACCTGCTTGGCCGTGGTGGCGGCGATACGGCCGAAACCGGACGGGGTGTCGTCGAACTCGCGGGGCTCCTGGCCCTCCTCGAGGTCGTCGGGGTCCTCCTTCGCCCACACGGTCACATGGCCGGTCTCCCGGTTGAGCTCCACGCGCGCGTGACGGCGGCTTCCCTCGGTGCGGTGGTAGGCGATGAGGAGGGCCGATTCGATCGCCTCGACCAGCAGGTCGAAGGAGATCTCCTTCTCCCGAACCAAGCCCCGCAGGGCACTCATGTCGATGTCCACGGCTACGCCTCCTCTTCCTTCTTGTTGTCCTTGCGGCTGAACTCGACCTGGACGCGTGCCCGGACGATGTCGTCGAAGGCGAGTCTGCGCGCGGTGGCCTTGCGGCCCTTCATCCCGGGCACCTCGGTGTCGATTCCGTCGTCGTCGACCTTGAGGATCCTGGCGACCAGCTCGCCGCCCTCGGCCAGCTGGAACTTCACCAGGCGGTCCGTGGCGCGGACGTAGTGCCGGTGTTCCGTGAGGAGGCGCTCCGCGCCCGGGGTGCCGACCTCGAGGGTGTATTCCCCCTCGCCCATCGCGTCCGTCTCGTCGAGCTTCGCCGAGAGCGCGCGGCTCACATCGGCGATCTGGTCCAGGTCGGCGCCCGTGTCCGAGTCGACGACGACGCGCAGCACACGCTTGCGTCCGACGGAGTCCACTTCGATCTCTTCGAGATCCAGGCCCTGGGATGTGACGAGCGGTTCCAGCAGTTTTCGCAGCCTCTCGCTCTGGGTGGTGCTCATCCGGGTGACTCCTCGGCCGCGTGTGCTGTTGTGGGATGGGTCGCGTGTCTGGTCAAAGGGTATCCGGTCGCGGGGTGTGTTGCCGTCCACCCGGTGACGAACGGTGCCGCTGAGTGGTCCCGGGCGGGGGCCCGGGTACCGTGATCACGGGCGTTCAGCCCCTGGAGTCGTTTCTTTCTCGTACGAGCCCCCCGAGGACGTCTGACGTGCCGTTCCCCTCATCGCCGCGCGCCCGGTCGGGGCCGCGCAGAAGGACTCTGCTCGCCGTCGGCCCGGCGGCTCTCGCCCTGGCGGGCTGCACCGCCGGGGGCGACGGTCCGGATGCCCCGGAGGGCGGCCCGTCGGTGGCCGAGCGCAGGGCACGCGCGCGTGCGGCTCGGGACAGCGAGGGGCTGGTGGAGCGGTACGACGCCGTGATCACCGCCCATCCGGGGCTCGCGGAGCGGCTGCGCCCGCTGCGGGAGGAGTCCGTGCGGCATGCGCGGGCCTTCGGAGGGGGCCCGGGCCGGAAAACGTCTCCCTCCCCCTCGGCCACCGCCGTGCCGGGCAGCGACAAGGACGCGCTCGCCGCGCTCGCCGCCGCGGAGCGGGAGCTCGCCGACCGGCGGGCCAAGGCGCTGCTCGACGTGCCGGGGGAGCTGGCGCGGCTCATGGCCTCGGTGGCGGCGGCCGGGGCGGCGCACGTGTATCTGCTGACGGAGGGTGGCGCGTGAGCGAGGCGAAGGACCGGGAGCTGCGGGCCCTGCAGGCGGCGCTGGCTGCCGAGCACGCGGCGGTGTACGGCTACGGCGTGGTCGGCGGCCGGATCGGCGAGGGGCAGCGCGCCGAGGCACGGACGGCGTACGACGCGCACCGGGCGCGCCGGGACGCGCTGGTGCGCGAGGTGAAGGACCTGGGCGGCAGGCCCGTGGCGGCGGCCGCCGGGTACGCGCTGCCGTTCCCGGTGCCGGACGCGGCGGCGGCCGTGCGGCTCGCCGCCGAGCTGGAGGACCGGGTGGCCGGGGTGTACTCGGACCTGGTGCGCGCGGCGGGCGGCGCCCGGCGGGCCCTGGCGGCCGAGGCGCTGCGGGAGGCGGCCGTGCGGGCGGTGCGCTGGCGCGGCGAGAGCGTAGCCTTCCCTGGGCTCGCCGAGCGGGCCGGCACGGCCCCGCCCCTGGCGGCGCCGACGGCGTGACCCGCGCAGGGCACGCACCGCGGACAGCACGAAGGGAACGACTCGCGCATGGTTTTCGAACCGCCGAAGCGTCTGGTCAGGGCGCTCGGTGAGACGGCACCGGACGGTGACGACTGGCTGGAGAAGCTGCCCCGGGCGGCGCAGCAGGCCGTCGCGCTACGCGAGTTGACCGTGGAGCGGGTGCAGGTGCCCGGCGGGCGCAGCAGCCTGGTCGTGCTGGTGCGGACGGCCGACGGGACGCCCGCCGTGCTGAAGCTGGCGCCGGGCCGGGCCCGCCCGGAGGCGGAGCGGGCCGCGCTCGCGCACTGGGCCGGGCGGGGTGCCGTACAGCTGCTCGAACCCTGTCGGACCGAGGGCGTGCTGCTGCTGGAGCGGCTGCATCCGGACGTGTCGGTGCGGTCGCTGCCGGAGGCTAAGGCGCTGCTGGAGGCGGCGGGGACGCTGCGGCGGCTGTGGGTGGAGCCGCCCGCCGGCTTCCCCTTCGAGACCGTGGCCGAGCGGACCGGGCGGCAGGCCGAGGCGATGCGGGCGCGTGCCCGGGTCGATCCCGAGGTGGCGCCGCTGGTCGACGTGGCGCTCGCGGCGCGTGCGGAGCTGCTGGCCGCGCCGCCCGAACACCGGCTGCTGCACGGCACGTTCCGGCAGAGCAAGGTGCTCGCCGGGGAGCGGATGCCGTGGCTGGCAGTGGGGCCCGACCCGGTGGTCGGCGAGTGCGCGTTCGATCTGGCCCGGCTGGTCCGCGACCGGGTGGAGGACCTGATCGCCCAGCCGTCCGGCGCGGCGACGACCCGGAGACGGGTGAAGCGGCTGGCCGAGTCGCTGGACGTGGACCAGGAGCGGCTGCGCGGCTGGACGCTGTTCCGGGCCGTGGAGTCGGGTGTGCGGGCGGGGCGGGTCGGACGCCCGCGGGACGCGGAGCTGCTGCTGGAGTTCGCGGGCTGGCTGTGAGCGCTCCGCAGGCCCGGAGCGCTCACAGGGCCGGGGCACTCAGGCGGTGAGCCGGGCGACGGCCTCCTCGACCGTCAGCTCCTCGCGCTCGCCGGTGCGGCGGTCCTTCAGCTCCACCACACCGTCGCCCGCGCGCCGCCCGGCCACCAGGATCTGCGGTACGCCCATCAGCTCGGAGTCGGTGAACTTGACGCCCGGGGAGACGCCGGCGCGGTCGTCGACCAGGACGCGGACACCGGCGGCGGCCAGCTTCTGGGAGATGTCGAGGGCCAGTTCGGTCTGGAGGGCCTTGCCGGCGGCGACCACGTGGACGTCGGCCGGGGCGACCTCCTTGGGCCAGCACAGGCCCTTGTCGTCGGCGCTCTGCTCGGCGATGGCGGCCACCGCGCGGGAGACGCCGATGCCGTAGGAGCCCATGGTGACGCGGACCGGCTTGCCGTTCTGGCCGAGGACGTCGAGCTTGAGGGCGTCGGTGTACTTGCGGCCCAGCTGGAAGATGTGGCCGATCTCGATGGCGCGGTCGAGGACGAGGCCCGTGCCGCACTTCGGGCAGGGGTCGCCCTCCTGCACGACCACGACGTCGACGTAACGGTCGACCTCGAAGTCGCGGCCCGCGACGACGTTCTTGGTGTGGGTGCCGGGCTTGTTGGCGCCGGTGATCCAGGACGTGCCCGGGGCGACGCGCGGGTCGGCGATGTACGTGACCTTGTCCAGGCTCTGCGGTCCGACGTAGCCGCGGACCAGGTCGGGGCGGGCCGCGAAGTCCGTCTCGGTGACCAGTTCGACGACCGCGGGGGCGAAGTGCGCCTCGACCTTGTCCATGTCGACCTCGCGGTCGCCGGGGACACCGACGGCGACGATCTCGCCGTCGACCTTGACGAGGAGGTTCTTCAGCGTGGCCGAGGCCGGGACACCGAGGGAGGCGGCGAGGGTCTCGATGGTCGGGGTGTCGGGGGTCGGGATGTCCTCGGCGGCGGGGACGTCCGCGGCGTCGACGGGCTTCAGCTCGTACGTGATCGCCTCGGTGTTGGCTGCGAAGTCGCAGTTCGGGCAGTCGGCGAAGGTGTCCTCGCCGGCCTCGGCCGGGGCGAGGAACTCCTCGGACTTGGAGCCGCCCATCGCGCCGGCGGTGGCGGCGCAGATGCGGTAGTCGAGGCCGAGGCGCGCGAAGATCTTCTGGTAGGCCTCGCGGTGCAGGGCGTAGGAGCGGGCGAGGCCCTCGTCCTCGGTGTCGAAGGAGTAGGAGTCCTTCATGAGGAACTCGCGGCCGCGCAGGATGCCGGCGCGGGGCCGGGCCTCGTCACGGTACTTGTTCTGGATCTGGTAGAGGATCACCGGCAGGTCCTTGTAGGAGGACGCCTGGTCCTTCACCAGCAGGGTGAAGATCTCCTCGTGCGTGGGGCCGAGGAGGTAGTCGCCGCCCTTGCGGTCCTGGAGGCGGAACAGCTCGGGGCCGTACTCGTCCCAGCGGCCGGTGGCCTCGTAGGGCTCGCGCGGCAGGATGGCGGGGAGCAGCACCTCCTGGGCGCCGACGGCGTCCATCTCCTCACGGACGATGCGCTCCACGTTGGCCAGGACGCGCTTGCCGAGCGGCAGCCAGCTCCAGATCCCGGCGGCGGTGCGACGCACGTACCCGGCGCGGACGAGGAGCTTGTGGCTGAGGACCTCGGCGTCCGCCGGGTCGTCGCGCAACGTCTTCGCCATCAACTGGGACATGCGCTGGACCGGTACGTTCGCCATGGATCTGCTCCTGCTGCGTGTGGGTGATGGCAGGAGGTTATCCGGGGGGCACCGGGCGGCGGAAATCGGTTAACGGCGGCGCAGCGGGAGCGGAGCGCCCATCACCGCGTACGGCTTGGGGGCGCTCGGAAAGAGGACCTGGCGGGCGAGGTCCCGGTAGCCGAGGGAGCGGTAGAGCGCGCGGGCGGGGCTCTCGGTGTCGATCGCGGAGAGGATCGAGCGGGGTTCCGCGGCGTCGTCGGTGATCGTGGTGATCAGGGAACGCCCGATGCCGCGGTTCTGGTGAGCCGGGTGAACGTGCAGTTCGGTGATCACGAAGGCGTCGTCGAGCCAGTGGTCGTGGTGGTTCGCCCTGAGGTACGGCTCCACGACGGTGGACCACCAGTGGGCGCGGTCGTTGGGCATGCCGTAGACGAAGCCCACGAGCTTGCCGCCCGCTGTCGCGCCGAGGGCGCGGGCGCCCGGGTAGGTCATGTGGCGCAGGACGATCTGGCGGCGGACTGCGACTTCGTCGGGGCCCAGCCCGAATGCCACGGCTTGGACTTCCAGGGCCTCGTCGACGTGGGCGGAGAGGTCGAGGGGGCCGATCACCAGGTCCATGGCGGGGAGCCTACAGGGGGCTTCGAGTTGTCAGAACAGCACGCTCATGAAGGCGCCGACCTCCTGGAAGCCCACCCTCTGGTACGTCCTGCGGGCTGCCGTGTTGAAGTCGTTGACGTACAGGCTCGCCACCGGGGCCACGTCGGCCAGGGCATAGCGCAGGACCGCTGCCATGCCCGGGGCCGCCAGGCCGGTGCCCCGGTACTCGGGGGCGACCCAGACGCCCTGGATCTGGCAGGCGCGGTCGGTCGCGGCGCCGATCTCGGCCTTGAAGACGACCTTGCCGTCCGCGTCGAAGCGGGCGAAGGCGCGGCCGGAGCCGACGAGTTCGGCGACGCGGGCCTGGTAGAGGAGGCCGCCGTCGCCGGCCAGCGGGGAGACGCCGACCTCCTCGGTGAACATCGCCACGCACGCCGGCATGATCTTCTCCATCTCGTCCTTGCGGACGCGACGGACGTAGGGGTCCGGGGCGATGCCGTCCGGCAGGCGGTCGGTGACCATGAGCGGCTGGTGGCGGCGGACGTCGCGGGCCGGGCCCCACTGGGGTTCCAGCAGCCGCCACAGGCCGGCGGTGGAGCCCGCCGGGCCGACGATGGAGGAGCAACGGCGGCCGGCCCGGCGGGCGCGGTCTGCGAAGGCGCGGACGGCGCGCGGGGTGGCGCAGATGGGGACGAGGTTGGCGCCCGCGTAGCACAGGGACGTCAGCATGCCGTCCTCGTACCAGCCCCACATCTCCCCGCCGAGCCGCCAGGGGTCGAGGCCGGCGATCTGCACGCGGGAGGTCACGAAGGCGTTCGTGACGGGCTCGCGGTCGAGTATGGCGAGCGCGGCGTCCAGGTCGCTCGGTTCGAGGACCCGGGAGGTCGTCTGCGTCAACACGGGCGGGGCCTCACACACTCGGGTCTGCTTGGTCTCCGCACTATAGCTGCGCTGCTTGGGCGGGGCGCCTTCGAGCTCGGGAGCGGGGGGTTTGTCGGCGGGTGCGGGTTCGTTGTGGCTTGTCGCGCAGTTCCCCGCGCCCCCAAGCAGGACGCAGGGAAACCCGGCGACTCTGAAAACCTCAGCCCGCTACCGCCACCGACGGTTCGCCCGAGGCGACGCCGTCCTGTTCCATCTGCTCGGCGAGCTTCATCGCC
Source organism: Streptomyces sp. NPDC050416 (assembly GCF_044458845.1). NCBI lineage: Bacteria > Bacillati > Actinomycetota > Actinomycetes > Kitasatosporales > Streptomycetaceae > Streptomyces > Streptomyces sp. NPDC050416. Next base: position 296,298 of record NZ_JBITII010000010.1, on the reverse strand, counting down.
TCTTCGATCAGGGTCTCGACGATCTTGGACTCGGGGACGGTCTTGATGACCTCGCCCTTGACGAAGATCTGGCCCTTGCCGTTGCCGGAGGCGACGCCGAGGTCGGCCTCGCGGGCCTCGCCGGGGCCGTTGACGACGCAGCCCATGACGGCGACGCGGAGGGGGACCTCCATGCCGGTGAGGCCGGCCGTGACCTCTTCGGCCAGCTTGTAGACGTCGACCTGGGCGCGGCCGCAGGACGGGCAGGAGACGATCTCCAGGCCGCGCTCCTTGAGGCCCAGCGACTCCAGGATCTGGAGGCCGACCTTCACTTCCTCGGCCGGGGGCGCGCTCAGGGAGACGCGGATGGTGTCGCCGATGCCCTGGCTGAGCAGCGCGCCGAAGGCGACCGCCGACTTGATCGTGCCCTGGAAGGCGGGCCCGGCCTCCGTGACGCCGAGGTGGAGCGGGTAGTCGCACTGCTCGGCGAGCTGCTTGTACGCCTCGATCATCACGACCGGGTCGTTGTGCTTGACGGAGATCTTGATGTCGCGGAAGTCGTGCTCCTCGAAGAGGGACGCCTCCCACAGGGCCGACTCGACCAGGGCCTCGGGGGTCGCCTTGCCGTACTTCTGGAGCAGGCGCTTGTCGAGGGAGCCCGCGTTGACGCCGATGCGGATGGGGGTGCCGTGGTCCCGGGCCGCCTTGGCGATCTCCTTGACCTTGTCGTCGAACTGCTTGATGTTGCCGGGGTTGACGCGGACCGCCGCGCAGCCGGCCTCGATCGCGGCGAAGACGTACTTCGGCTGGAAGTGGATGTCGGCGATGACCGGGATCTGCGACTTGCGGGCGATGGTGGCGAGGGCGTCGGCGTCGTCCTGGGTCGGGCAGGCGACGCGGACGATCTGGCAGCCGGAGGCGGTGAGTTCGGCGATCTGCTGGAGGGTCGCGCCGATGTCGGACGTACGCGTCGTCGTCATCGACTGGACCGAGACGGGGGCGTCTCCGCCGACGGCCACGGATCCGACCTGGATCTGCCGGCTCTTCCGGCGCTCGGCGAGCTTGATCGGAACGGACGGCATGCCGAGAGAAATCGCAGTCATCTGCTGTGCAACCCCAAGTCGTGGATCAAGGTCCGGTCCCGTGAGCAGCGGGCTCCGAGCTTCGAGATTACGGCACATGCCTTGGCGCGGGCACATCCCACCCGGGTTGCCACTCGATGGGAGGCGGCCCGGCAGAAAGTATGCCGAGCCGCCACGAACGCCGTGTGACTAGGAGATTCTCACCGGGTTAACCACGTCCGCGATCAGGACCAGGATCGTGAAGCAGATGAAGATCCCGGCGACCACGTAGGCGACGGGCATGAGCTTCGCCACGTCGAAGGGGCCCGGGTCCGGCCGGCGCAGGACCTTGGCCGTGTTGCGGCGCAGCGACTCCCACAGGGCGCCCGCGATGTGACCGCCGTCGAGCGGCAGCAGCGGGAGCATGTTGAACAGGAACAGGGAGAGGTTGAAGCCGGCGACCAGCATGAGGGCCATGGCCAGCTGCTGGGTCGGCGGGATGTCGAGGGTGAAGATCTCGCCGCCGACGCGGGCCGCGCCAACCACGCCCATCGGGGAGTCGGCCTCGCGCGGGGCGCCGTCGAAGGCCGCGTTCCACAGGGCCGGGATCTTGCCGGGGAGGTCGGCGAGGGAGTCGACGGCCTCGCCGATCCGGTCGCCCATCCAGGTCACGGACTCGCCGAAGTCCTGCTTGACCACGCCGGTGGCGGCGCTGAAGCCGAGGAATCCGGCCCGGACGTACTCGCCCTCGACGATCTGTCCGCCGGAGTCCTTCTTGGCGACCTGGTTGGTGGCGATCTTCGCGTGCAGGGTGACGTCCTGGCCCTTGCGGTCGACGACGATCGGCACCTCCTTGCCGGGGTTGGCGCGGATCAGGTCGGACAGCTTGTTCCAGTCGTCGGTCGGCACGCCGTTGAAGGAGACGATCTTGTCGCCCGCCTTGAGGCCCGCGGCGGCGGCCGGGCTGGCCGGGTCGCCCTTCGCGCACTTGTCGCGGTTCTCGCTCTGCGCGATGACGCACTGGGAGACCGAGCTGACCGTGGTCGTCTGCTGGGTGATACCGAAGCCCATCAGGATGGTGAGGAACAGCGCCACGGCCAGGACGAGGTTCATGAAGGGGCCCGCGAACATCACGATCACGCGCTTCCAGGGCGCGCGCGTGTAGAACATGCGGTTCTCGTCGCCCGGCCTGAGCTCCTCGTACGCGGCCGAACGGGCGTCCTCGATCATGCCGCGCCACGGGGAGGTGGAGCGGACCTCCAGCCGGCCGTCGGGGCCGGGCGGGAACATGCCGATCATGCGGATGTAGCCGCCGAAGGGGATGGCCTTGAGCCCGTACTCGGTCTCGCCCTTCTTGCGCGACCAGACCGTCGGGCCGAAACCGACCATGTACTGCGGCACGCGGATGCCGAACAGCTTGGCGGTGGACAGGTGCCCCAGCTCGTGCCACGCGATCGAGAACAGCAGACCGACCACGAAGAGACCTATGCCGAGGATGAACATCAGGGTCGTCATGCACGGGCCTCCGCCGTCTGTGCCGCCAGTTGCCGGGCCCGGGTCCGCGCCCAGGTCTCCGCTTCGAGGACGTCCGACACGGTGAGTGAGGTTCCCGTACGCGGGGTGCCGTGCTCCTCGACGACCCGGGTGACCGTCTCCATGATCCCGTTGAAGGGCAGTGCGCCCTGGCGGAACGCCTCCACGCACTCCTCGTTGGCCGCATTGAACACCGCCGGGGCGGTGCCCGCGAGCTCGCCGACGTGCCGCGCGAGGTTCACCGACGGGAAGGCCTCGGTGTCGAGTGGGAAGAACTCCCAGGTCGAGGCCTTGCTCCAGTCGAAGGTGGGCGCGGCGTCGGGGACCCGCTCGGGCCAGCCGATGCCGATGGCGATGGGCCCGCGCATGTCGGGCGGGGTCGCCTGGGCCAGTGTCGATCCATCCGTGAACTCAACCATCGAGTGGACATACGACTGGGGATGCACGACCACCTCAATGCGGTCGAAGGGAATGTCGTAGAGGAGGTGTGCCTCGATGACCTCCAGGCCCTTGTTGACGAGGGTCGCGGAGTTGATCGTGATGACCGGGCCCATGGCCCAGGTCGGGTGCGCGAGGGCGTCCTCGACGGTGACGTGGGCCAGCTCCGCCTTCGTACGGCCGCGGAACGGGCCGCCGGAGGCGGTGACGATCAGCTTGCGGACGTCCGCTCTGGTGCCGGCGGCCAGGGCCTGGAAGAGGGCGGCGTGCTCGGAGTCGACCGGGATGATCTGCCCCGGCTTGGCGAGGGCCTTGACCAGCGGGCCGCCCACGATGAGCGACTCCTTGTTGGCGAGCGCGAGGGTGCGGCCCGCCTCCAGGGCGGCCAGGGTCGGGGCGAGGCCGATGGAGCCGGTGATGCCGTTCAGGACGGTGTGGCAGTCGGACGCCGCCAGCTGGGTGGCCGCGTCCGGGCCGGCGAGGATCTCGGGGAGCGGCTCGCCCGTGCCGTACTGCGCGGTGAGCGCCTCACGCAGGGCCGGTACGACGTCCTCGCGGGCGACCGCGACCGTGCGCGCCCGCAGCCGGTACGCCTGCTCGGCGAGGAGGGCGACCCGGCCGCCGTTGGCGGACAGGCCGGTGACCCGGAACCGGTCGGGGTTGCGCAGCACGAGGTCGATGGCCTGCGTGCCGATGGACCCGGTGGAGCCGAGGATCACCACGTCCTTCGGGCCGTCGCCCGCTACGGGGTCGTAGACGAGGTGCGGGTCGGCGAGGGGGGCTGGACTGTCGCTCATTGCTCCATTGTTGCCGTAAGCGTGGCGTGTGAGGACAGCGCATCCCCCTCGCGGGGGCGCGTTGCCGGCCGACCCGGCGGCTCATGCCCCGGGCGAGCTCCCCGCCTCAGTCGGCGACCAGGTCTGCGAGCGGTACATCCAGGATGCGTTCGATGAGCAGCAGGTCGTCAAAGCTCGTGTCGTAAGCGCCGTGCTCGATCCGGTCGACGCGGCTGCGGCCGAGCCAGTCGGGCGGCGCATCGGATCGCATGGGCGCATCCTGTTCCGCCTGATCATTTCGACCGGCTCCTTCCGACACGGGGGGCGCGCGCCGCATGGGCACGCGCCCCCGGAGTGGCCGGTCAGCGGATCGGCCGGTGCACGTTCTCCTTCCGGCTCGGTCCCGGTGTCGCGTCCGCGATCCACGGTCCCTCGCCCGACGGGTCGACGATGCCGCGCTCCAGCCACTCGTACGTGCCCGACAGGACGCCCTTGACGACCTTGCGGTCGAGGTCGTCGGTGTTGGTCCACAGGCGGTTGAAGAGTTCTTCGATCCGGATCCGGGACTGGCGGCAGAAGACGTCGGCGAGCTGGTAGGCCTCGCGGCCGTGGTCGCCCTGGGTGCGGAGCAGTTCGGCACGGACGCAGGCCGCGCTCATGGCGAACAGCTCTGCGCCGATGTCGACGATCCGGCCGAGGAAGCCCTGCTTGGACTCCATCCGGCCCTGCCAGCGGGACATGGCGTAGAAGGTGGAGCGGGCGAGCTTGCGGGCCGTGCGCTCGACGTAGCGCAGGTGCCCGGAGAGGTCCACGCCGTGCTTGAACTCGGCGTAGGTGGCCGGGAGCTGGCCAGGGCCCGCGACCAGCTTGGGCAGCCACTTGGCGTAGAAGACGCCCGCGTTGGCGCCCGCTCGGGCCTTCTCCCCCAGGGACTTCTCGGGGTCGATGAGGTCGCCGGCGACCGAGAGGTGGGCGTCGACGGCCTCGCGGGCGATGAGGAGGTGCATGATCTCCGTCGAGCCCTCGAAGATGCGGTTGATGCGCAGGTCGCGCAGGAGCTGCTCGGCGGGGACGCCGCGCTCGCCGCGGGCCCGGAGGGACTCGGCCGTCTCGAAGCCGCGCCCGCCGCGGATCTGGACGAGTTCGTCGGCCATCTTCCAGGCCATCTCGGAGGCGTACAGCTTGGCGAGGGCGCCTTCGATGCGGATGTCGTTGCGGTCCTCGTCGGCCATCTGGGAGGCCAGGTCCGTCACGGCCTCCAGGGCGAAGGTGGTGGCCGCGATGAAGGAGATCTTGGAGCCGACCGCCTCGTGGTGCGCGACGGGCTTGCCCCACTGCTCGCGGGCCGCCGACCACTCCCGGGCGATCTTCAGGCACCACTTGCCGGCCGCGACGCAGGAGGCGGGCAGGGAGAGCCGTCCGGTGTTGAGGGTGGTCAGGGCGATCTTCAGGCCCTGGCCCTCCGCGCCGACGCGGTTGGCGGCGGGGACGCGGACCTGGTGGAAGCGGGTGACGCCGTTCTCGATGCCCCGCAGGCCCATGAAGGCGTTGCGGTTCTCCACGGTGACGCCGGGCGAGTTGGTCTCCACGACGAAGGCCGTGATGCCGCCCTTGTGGCCCTCGCTCTTCGGAACCCGGGCCATGACGACCAGCAGGTCGGCGACGACGCCGTTGGTGGTCCACAGCTTCACGCCGTCGAGGACGTAGTCGTCCCCGTCGGGCACGGCGGTGGTGGCGAGGCGGGCCGGGTCGGAGCCGACGTCGGGCTCGGTGAGCAGGAAGGCGCTGATGTCCGTGCGGGCGCAGCGGGGCAGGAAGCGCTCCTTCTGTTCCTGGGTGCCGAACAGTTTCAGCGGCTGCGGCACGCCGATCGACTGGTGCGCGGAGAGCAGCACGCCGATGGCGGGGCTGGCGGAGCCGGCCAGGGAGAGCGCCTTGTTGTAGTACACCTGGGTGAGGCCCAGACCGCCGTACTTGGTGTCGATCTTCATGCCGAAGGCGCCGAGCTCCTTCAGCCCGTCGATCACCTCGTCGGGGATCCGGGCCTCGCGCTCGATGAGGGCCGCGTCGACCTTCGTCTCGACGAAGTCGCGGAGCTTGGCGAGGAACTCCTCGCCGCGCTGAACCGCCTCGTCGGCCGGAAGGGGGTGGGGGTGGATGAGGTCGAGCCGGAAGCGGCCGAGGAAGAGCTCCTTGGCGAAGCTGGGCTTGCGCCAGTGCTGTTCCCGGGCGGCCTCCGCCACCTCACGGGCCTCCCGCTCGGTGACGGCGGGACGGGAAGAGGGGGTGGTGGAAGCGGACATGAGGGCCACCTCGCCGCATATAGGGATGTTGAGGACCGTACGTTACCGATCAGTGCTACTGGATCGTTGGTACCCGAAACCGGACGCTCCCACCAGTCCTCACGCATCCGTTCAGCCGAAGGGGACGGAAAGCTCCCGGACTTGTCGGGGGCCTGAGGACGGTGTTGCATCAAGGTGTCCTCCCGGGAACGGCCCACCCTTCTGGTGCCGTTCCGGAATTCGGTATCGAAGCGCTTCGACAACCTATGGACACGTACTCCCGCTGGAGCTACTGTCGAACCACCCTCACCCCCCATATCAGCAACGCGCATTGTCGAAGCGCTTCACAAAGCTTGGAGAGCGGATGGTCACCCTCGCCGAGGTCGCCCAGCACGCCGGAGTCTCGGCGAGCACGGTGAGCTATGTCCTCAGCGGCAAGCGGTCCATCTCCGCGAACACCCGGCAGCGGGTCGAGCGGAGCATCCGCGAGCTCGGGTACCACCCGAACGCCGGGGCCCGCGCCCTGGCCAGCAGCAGGTCGAACATCATCGCGCTGATGATCCCGCTGCGCACGGACATGTACGTGCCCGTGATGATGGAGATCGCCATCGCGGTGGCGACCGCCGCGCGGACGCACGGGTACGACGTGCTGCTGCTCACCGGTGAGGAGGGCCCGGACGCGGTGCGCCGCGTCGCCGGGAGCGGGCTCGCCGACGGGATGATCCTGATGGACGTCGAACTCGACGACGAGCGGCTGCCGTTGCTGCGCGCGACGGACCAGCCGTCCGTGCTGATCGGGCTGCCCGCCGACACCACCGGGCTGACCTGCGTCGACCTGGACTTCCGGGCGACGGGCGCGCTGTGCGTGGAGCACCTGGCCAAGCAGGGGCACCAGGACATCGCTGTCATCGGCGAGGCCCCGGCCGTCTACGAGCGGCACACCGGCTTCGCCGAGCGCACGCTCGACGGGCTGCGGTCCCGCTCCCGGGAGCTGGGCGTGCGGCTGCTGCACCGGCCGTGCGAGGGCGGGTACGACGCGATGGCCGTGACGCTCGCCCGGATCCTCGACGAACGCCCGGGGACCACGGGGATCATCGTGCAGAACGAGTCGGCGGTCGAGCCGCTGCTCGCGCTGCTGCGGCAGCAGGGCCGGGCCGTGCCGGAGGACGTGTCGGTGGTGGCGATCTGCCCCGACCAGGTCGCGACGCAGGCCTCGGTACGGCTCACGTCGGTCGCCATCCCCGCGCAGGAGATGGGCCGGAACGCCGTGGAACACCTGGTCGCCAAGTTCGAGGGACGCGGCAGCGACGAGGTCGTGCTGATCGCGCCCGAGCTGACGGTCCGGGGCAGCACGGGGCCGGCGCCCACCCGGTCGTAGCCCACCCCCTTCTCCCGCTCACCGACCACCGCCGTCCTCCCACGGCACCGTCATGCCTGAACACCTCTGTCTGCACTCCCCCAGGAGCACAGGAGCCCGCCACGTGAATCAGCCTGCTGAAACCCAGCCCCAGGTGAGTCTGGCGCAGTCCTCCCCCACCGTCGGCACGTTCCGCGAGCGGGGCGGCGCGCTGGAGTGGAGCGGCCGCCAGGAGACCGTACGGATCGAGCCGTGGGGCCCGGACGCGGTCCGGGTGCGGGCCCGGCTCGGCGGCCCGGTGCTCGAAGGGCTCCCGGGCGCCCTCCTCCACGAGGCCCCCGCGACCCCGTCCACGGTGAAGATCGAGGACGGGCGCGGGCAGCTGACCGTCGGCACGCTCACCGTCGAGGTGAACGCCGAGGGCCTCATCCGCTTCCTGCGGACGGAGGACTTCGCCGAACTGCTCGCCGAGGACCGCGCCCACTTCTGGTGGCCCGGCTCCCGCCTCTACACGGCCGTCGGCAACGGCCACCACCGCCTGGAGCAGCGCTTCGCCGCGTACGACGACGAGAAGCTGTACGGCCTCGGCCAGCACCAGCACGGGCGCCTCGACCAGAAGGGCCTGGTCCTGGACCTGGTGCAGCGCAACGCCGAGGTCGGCATCCCGGTGCTGACCTCCAGCCGCGGCTACACCCTGCTGTGGAACAACCCGGCGATCGGCCGCGTGGAGCTCGCGCACAACGGCACGCGGTGGGTCGCCGACTCGGCCCGGCAGATCGACTACTGGATCACGGCGGGCGACCCGGCCGCAGCCCAGCGCCGCTACAGCGCGGTGACCGGCCGGACGCCGATGCTGCCGGAGTGGGCGGCGGGCTTCTGGCAGTGCAAGCTGCGCTACCGCACGCAGGACGAACTCATGGCGGTGGCCCGGGAGTACAAGCGGCGGGGCCTGCCGATCTCCGCGATCGTGTGCGACTTCTTCCACTGGACCCACCTCGGCGAGTGGAAGTTCGACCCGAAGGAGTGGCCGGACCCGGCGGCGATGGTGCGCGAGCTGGAGGAGCTCGGCATCAAGCTGGTGGTGAGCGTCTGGCCGTCGGTGTCGCCGCTGAGCGAGAACCACCCGGTCATGGAGCAGCGCGGCTACTTCATCGGCACGCAGTACGGCCCGATGGCGCATGCCGACTGGCCCGACAAGGAGGTCGCCTCCACGGTCCAGGTGGCCTTCTACGACGCCACCAACCCGGAGGCCCGGGAGTTCGTGTGGTCGAAGGTGAAGGAGAACTACCTCGACCCGTACGGCATCACGGTGTTCTGGCTGGACGCCTGCGAGCCGGAGCTGAAGCCGGGCTTCCAGGAGAACCTGCGCTACTGGGCGGGCCCGGGCCTGGAGGTCGGCAACATCTACCCGGCCGAGAACGCCCGCACGTTCTACGAGGGCCTCGTCGCCACCGGCGAGGAGGAGGTCGTCAGCCTCAACCGCTCGGCCTGGGCGGGCAGTCAGCGTTACGGCGCCGCCCTGTGGTCCGGTGACATCGGCACGGACTTCCCGACCCTGCGCCGCCAGATCGCGGCCGGCCTCAACACCGCGCTGTCGGGCATCCCGTGGTGGAACACCGACATCGGCGGCTTCCACGGCGGCGACCCGGACGACCCGGCGTACCGGGAGGTGATGGTCCGCTGGTTCCAGTTCGGCGCGCTGTCCCCGCTGATGCGCCTGCACGGCTTCCGCGACCCGGGCATGCCGCTGGGCCCCGCGATGACCGGCGGCCCGAACGAGGTGTGGTCGTACGGCGAGGAGGCCGGGGCCGTCCTGGAGAAGTACCTGCGGCTGCGCGAGCGGCTGAAGCCGTACGTGCTGCGGGTCATGCGGGAGGCGCACGAGGAGGGCCTGCCGGTGATGCGGCCGCTGTTCCTGGAGTTCCCGGACGACCAGGCCGCCTGGTCGGTCGACGACTCCTACCTCTTCGGCCCGGACCTGCTGGTCGCCCCGGTGCTCACCGCCGGCGCCACCGCCCGTACGGCGTATCTGCCGGCGGGGGCCACCTGGACGGACGCGTGGACGGGTGAGACGTACGAGGGCGGCCGGTCCGTGACGGTCGACGCCCCGCTGGACCGCATCCCGCTGTTCCTGCGGGACGGGGCGCGGCTGCCCGTAGCGGAGTAGCCGCGTCAGCGGGAGGGGTGGCCGGTTCGATGGAGGTCTTCCGGCCACCCCGTCCGCCTGTTCGGCCAACTTTCGCCCACGGCAAGCGGGTTCGAGAGGATAAGTTCCCTGCGTGTCCACGTCACCACTCGCTCTCACGCTGGCGAACCTGCTGCTGCGGCCGGGCTTCGGCTCCCGCCGTGACCCGGGCCGGATCTTCGACCGCATCGTGGTGGAGGCCGGTGAGGCGCCGGGAGACCGGGAGTTCGTCGACGGCTTCCGGTCGCTGCTGGGGTGGTGGGCGAAGGCCGGGAACCTCACCCCGGTCGGCTGGCAGTCGGCGCAGGTGCACGTGCGCCGGCACCTCACCAACCGGGCCCGCGTCCTGCGGCTGATCGCCGAGCATCCGGAGATCGAGCGGGAGCCCATCGAGAAGCCGGTGTTCGTCGTGGGGCTGCCGCGCACCGCCACCACGGTCACGCACTCGGTGCTGGCGATCTCGGACGAGCACCGGTGTCCCCGGCTGTGGGAACTGCTCGGGCCCGACCTCGAGTTGCCGCCCCGGCAGCGGCGCGGGGCGATCACGGCCGGGCGCCGGCTGGTGCGGGGCACGGACCTCTTCGCGCCGCGTTTCCGCGACATCCACGCGATGGCCGCCGAGGGGCCCGAGGAGTGCACGTTCGCGCTCCCGCACGCCCTGATGCCGTTCTCCCAGGCGCGTATCCCGGAGTACCTGGACTGGCACTGCGAGCGGGACTTCACCGCCGACTACCGGTACCTCAAGCAGGTGTACCAAGTGCTCCAGTACGGCCGTCCGCGGCGGCGCTGGGTGCTGAAGTCCCCCATGCACCTGGAGAACCTGGACGCGCTGCGCAGGGTGTTCCCCGACGCCACGATCGTGTGGTGCCACCGCGATCCGGTCACCGTCGTGGCGTCGTTCTGCTCTCTGATCGAGCACGGCATGGCCGTCAGCACCCGCCCGCTCGACCTGGCCGGCATCGGCGCCACCTGGCTGGGCCTGCTGAGCCGTGCCATGACGCGCGGCCTCGCGGCCCGGGCCGCGATCCCGGCGGAGCAGCTGGTGGACGCCCCGTACTCGTGGCTCGGCTCGGACCCGGCCACCGGCGCCCCGAAGCTCTACGCGGCCGTCGGTGCCCCCTGGACGGAGGCGGACGCGGCCCGTCTCCCGGCGGCCGTCGCCCGCCCCAAGGGCACCCGCAAGCACACCTACGACCTGTCCCGCTACGGCCTGAGCCGCGCCGAGGTCGAGGCGGCGTTCGCGGACTACAACGCGCTGCGGGCCGAGGTCGACCGCGCCTGAGCGGCACGGCCGGCCCCGGCCCCCGCGACGGATCAGCTGCTGCTGACCGTCAGGTTGTTGGTGGTGAAGTTCAGCCCGCCGGACGACGAGGTGACCTCGTAGCCGAACTGGACGTCACCGATGGTCTCGTTGCCCATCCAGCGCTTGGTGTCCTTGATCCACTTCAGGATCGGCAGGATGTTGACGGTGCCGGAGTTGGAGTCGGACGTCCGCAGGAACGAGAAGACCTCGTTGCTGCCGTTGCTGCCCTTGTAGACGTTCCAGGTGTGACCGCCGAGGCTGACGGAGCCCTGGGAGGTGCCGATCGGGCCGACCGCTCCGTTGTAGTTCACCCAGAGCATGATCTCGTAGTCGTAGTCCGTGTCCCAGACGTCGTACGACGAGTTGTACGCGCCGGACGACGGCACGGAGACGTTGTAGTTGCTGGAGAGGGAGCGCAGCGAGTCGATCGACTTGTTGATCACCTTCTTGGAGTTCGGGTACGACTTGATGCCGCCGGTGTTGGGGTGGTCGGCCCAGACACCCCAGTTGGTGCCGGAGTTGGCCCAGATGCACTGGCTGCCGGCGCCGGAGCCCCAGATGTTGTTGTAGAGCGTGTAGCCGTTCAGGCTCGTGTTGCCCCACTGGTCACAGGAGTTCCAGACGGCGGCGGAGGCGGGGGCGGAGGCGAGGCCTATGGTCGCGCCAAGTGCCAGGGCGGGGGCGAGCAGGGCCTTGGTGACCCTGCTCAAGGTGCGTGATGCCATGGTGTCCCTTCCATGGGTGGGGGGATGGGGGGAACTACCACGCCCTCAGGGTGAGGACGTGGTCTTCTCCGGCGACCAGGTGGAGGGATTCTGCGCCGGAGGAAGTCCGCAGTTCGACGCGGTGGGTGCGGCCCGGCCTGATGACCACGGTGGCGCCGTCACGCGTCCAGGTGACGTCGAGCTCCGCCCCGAACCGGGTGCGCACACCGCGCAGTGCGCCGCTGGGGTACGCCGCCGGCAGCGCGGGCAGCAGGACCAGTCGGTCGGGGGTCGACTGCACCAGCATCTCGATCAGCACGGCGGGCAGGGTGTGCGCGGCGTCGGCGTTGTAGACGTTCCGGTTCGGGTAGTGGGCGCTCATCAGGGACGCGTGGAAGAAGTCGCCGTCCAGGACCTGGCCGAGGGCGCGGGCGACGCGGTCGCCGTCCCTGAGCCGGGCCGCGATGAGCGCGTGGTGCAGGTGTCCGTGCGCGGAGTCGTTCTCGGCGCCGCGCAGTTCCAGGGCGCGGTGCGCGGCGGCCGCCAGCTCGGGGGTGTCGTAGGGGGTGATCTCGTCGAGCGGCCAGACGCCGTAGAGGTGACTGAGGTGGCGGTGGTCGTAGGAATCCTCCAGGCCCGGCCAGGCCCATTCGGCCAGGGCTCCGTCGGCGTTGATCCGGTGCGGGGGGAGCCGGTCGGCGAGGGCGCGCCAGCGGTCGGCGTCGGGGCCCGGGTGGTAGGCGGCGGCCGTCAGCAGGGCGTGCCGGGCGGCGGAGAGGTCCATGGCCGCGTCGAGGGTGCCCCAGCTCGCGTTGGCGGGCCGGTTCTCCGGCGAGTAGGAGGGGACGACGACGAGCCGGCCGTCCTCGTCCGTGCGGGTGAGGAAGTCCTCGTAGAACAGCGCGACTTCGGCGAGCGCGGCGGCGGTGCGCGGATCGCGGGTGCCGTGGGTCTCGTCATGGTCGACGAGGGGTTTGAGCAGCCAGTCGGCGCCGGCGGTCCACAGGTGCAGCGGGTATTCGCGGCTGAAGTGGTACGAGTGGCCGGACTCGCCGTCGGTGTGGGCGGGGGCGACGGCGCCCCGGGTGCCGAAGACGGCGCGGGCGTTGTCGCGCCAGTCGGGCAGCTGGCGGTGGATGAGGTTCGCGTGGGCCTCGGTGACCTCGGGGAGGGCGGCGGCAGCGGCCGAGGAGGTCTGGAGGTTGAGGTTGGCGTCGTTGGTGAACGCGCCCGACCAGGCCGTGTTCCAGTCGCCGGTCCACAGTCCGGTCAGACGGGGCGGGAAAAGGCCGCTGGCGGACAGCAGGTGGTAGCGGCCGGCCGCGAACAGGCGCTCCAGCAGGGCGGCGCTGCGGGGCCGCTTCAGCAACTCGGAGCCCGGCAGCGCCCGTTCGGCGGGGTCGGCGGCCAGGTCGAGGGTGACGCGCTCGTAGGCGGTGCGGTGCAGGGCTGCGTGGCGGTCGAGGAGTTCGTCGTACCCGGTGGGCAGGTCCCGCAGGGCACGCCCCTGCGCGACCACGTCCAGCTCGCCGGTGTGCCGGTGCACCCGGGTGAGGAGCAGCACGGACCGGGCTCCCTCGATGTGCACGCCGGGGGGCGTGAGGGTGGTCGTGCCGCCGGTGACGGCGAGCAGGGTGACGCCGGTGCAGGCCAGGTCGCTGTCCGGGTAGCGGGCGCGCAGGCTCAGCAGGGCGCCCTCGGGGGTGAGGACGGCTCCGTGGCCGACGCCCAGTCCGGCGGGGGCGCCGGGCAGCCGGTGGTCCAGGTCGATGTCGAGGGTGAGGCCGGGTCCGGTGACCTGCTGGACGAGCACGTCGTCGGCGCGGGAGACGAAGAGGCGACTTGTCCAGCCGGTGCAGGCCGCCCGCACGACGCCGGTGGTGAAGTCGACGTCGCGCCGGTAGCCGGGGCAGTCGTCCGGCGGGCGGCGCAGCCGGATCCGGAAGGCGGGGTGGAAGGGCTGCACCCACTGGAGCGGCCTGCCGTCGGTGAAGCTCTCGGCCGCGGTCGTGTCGCCCGCCAGGAGGCGGTCCTGGAGGGCGGGCAGGCCGTCGGCGAGCTGCGGGGGCCGGGAGTCCCTGCCGTTGGGCCGGACCAAGGTGTGGTGGGTGACGACGACCCGCTCGTCGTTCGGGTCACCGGACACGAGGGCGCCGTGGTGGCCGTTGCCGCTCAGGAAGCCGTCCTCCCAGCGGGCGGCCGGGTGCGGCTCCCACGTGCCGTGGACGGGTGCGGAGTCGGTCATGGCCGCAGCACCGCCGCCCCGTAGCGGCCGAGGGTGACCCGGTCGGTGACGGCCGTCTCCGTCAGCAGGTCGTGGTGGGTGCCGGGGACCTCGACGGTCACCGGCTCACGGCCGTGGTTGAGCAGGAACAGGATCTCGCCCCGCAGGACGGCCTCGACCTGCTCGGGGAGGCCGTCGAGCACCGGCCGGACGCCCGCGTCGCCCGCGATCCGGGCCAGCAGCTCGCGCAGGGCCTCGGGCTCGGGGAGCGTGGAGACGTACCAGGCCCGGCCCTTGCGCAGGACGGCGGGCATGCCGTCCAGTTCGCCGCCCTTGTAGCAGGTCGTGTGGTCGGGGTCGGCGGGCTCGATCTCCTCGGACCACAGCGTGCCCCGGAAGCCCTCGCACGCGACGGTCTCGTCCGCGTCCAGCGGCCACCACTCGTGCAGGGTGCGGATGCCGAACAGTTCCCGCAGCCGGGCGTCCATGCCGCCGGGGCGCACCCGGTCGTCCTCGTCGGCGACGCCGGTCAGGAAGCCGCAGACGAGGGTGCCGCCGCCGCGGACGTAGGTCAGGAGGTTGGTGACCGCCGCGTCGGTGAGCGCGTACAGCTGGGGCACGACGACCACCGAGTACGGCGTCAGATCGTGCTCGGGGTGGGCGAAGTCGCAGGTGAGGTGCGCCTGCCAGAGGGCCCGGTGCCAGGCGCGCAGGACGTCCGGGTACTCGACCCGGCTGGACAGGCGGCCGTCATGAGCGCCCGCCCACCAGGCGTCCCAGTCGTGCAGGACGGCGACGTTCGCGGTGAGGTGCCGGCCGGTCACCTGCGGGGCGATCCTGGCCAGGTCCGCGCCGAGCTGCTTGACCTCCTGGTACGTACGGCCTTCCTCCCCCGCGTGGCTGACCATGCCGGAGTGGAACTTCTCCGCGCCCTGCCGGGACTGCCGCCACTGGAAGAAGCAGACGGCGTCGGCGCCCCGGGCCACGGCCTGGAGGGACCACAGCCGGTTGAGGCCGCGCGGCTTGGGGTGGTTCACGCCCCGCCAGTTGACCGGCCCGGCCGCCTGCTCCATGAGCATCCAGGGCCCGCGTGCCTGGGAGCGGGTCATGTCCTGCACGAGCGCGCCGTTCTGGGCGCCGAGCGGGTCGCGCGGGTCGGGGTAGATGTCGACCGATACGACGTCCTCCTCCGCCGCCCAGCGCCACGCGTCCTGCCCGACCCACAGCGGCATGAAGTTGCTGGTCACCGGGATGTGCGGGGTGTGACGCCGGACGATGTCCCGCTCGGCGGTGTAACACTCCAGGAGCATGTCGGAGGTGAAGCGCCGGAAGTCCAGGACCTGCCCGGGGTTGCGCATGTAGTGGGGCAGGCGGGGCGGCAGGATGCCGTCCCAGGTGTCGTAGCCCTGGCTCCAGAAGGCGGTGCCCCAGGCCTCGTTGAGGGCGCCGAGGGTGCCGTACTTCTGCCGCAGCCAGCGGCGGAAGGCTGCGGCGGCCTCGTCGCCGTGATCGGCGGTGCAGTACTCGTTGTTGATGTGCCACATCGTCAGGGCCGGGTGGCCGCCGTAGCGGGCCGCCAGATCCTCGGTGATGGCGGCGGCGTAGCGCCGGTAGGTGGCGCTGGAGTGCGAGAAGTGCTGCCGGCCGCCCCACCACTCGGTGCGGCCGTCCTCGGTGACGGGCAGGGTGTCGGGGTGCAGCCGGCCCATCCAGGGCGGGGGCGAGGACGTGGGGGTGGCGAGGACGACCCCGATGCCGTTGTCGTGCATCAGGTCCATCAGCGTGTCCAGCCAGCCGAACTCCCGTGCCCCCGGCTCCGGTTCGAGCTTCGACCAGGAGAACACCCCGAGGGTGACGGAGTTGACGCCGGCGTCCTTCATCAGCCGGACGTCCTCGTACCAGGTCTCCTGCGGCCACTGCTCCGGGTTGTAGTCGCCGCCGAACAGGAGACGGCCTCGGGTCGCGTCGCTCAGGCCGGGCATCAGGCGGGCTCCCCGTACTGCACGCCGCGCCCGTTGGTGGCGATGTAGACCCGGCCGTGGACGCGCGGATCCCCGGCGATGGTCGCGCCGATCCAGCCCCACTGGTGCTGGTCGTCGTTGACCCTGGTCCAGCTCTTCGCCTCATCGTCGGAGCGGTACACGGCGGTGATGCTGTCTGTGGAGCCGACCATGTAGAGCGCCGGGTAGGAGGCGCCCTCGGCGGCCTTGCCGAAACCGAGGGTGTACGACGCCCGGCAGCTGTCGACCTCGGTGAAGCTCGCGCCGCCGTCGGTGGAGCGGTACAGCCCGTTCCCCTTCAGGCTCAGCCACAGGTCGCCGGAGCGGCCCGGTGCCACGGCCAGCTGGAACTCGGTGTCGCCCGAGTCCAGACCGGTGGCCCGCGCGGTGAAGGTCCGGCCGCCGTCGGTGCTGGCGAACAGGGTGCCGGTGGTGGTGTCGAAGGCGTAGAAGCGCGCCGGGTCCACGGGGTCCGCGACCGGGACGGCTCCCTTGGGGAAGGAGGCCACCTCGGACCAGGTACCGCCGTTGTCCGCCGAGCGGTACCCCGGGTTGCCCGTACCGAAGGACCACAGCAGCACGCTGCCGTCGGCGTTGGTGGCGATCGGGCCCGGCGCGGACTTGGCCACCTCCGGCTGGGCCTCGAAGGGGGTCCAGCTCTTGCCGCCGTCGCCCGACCAGGCGCCGTTGCCGTGGTCGCCCCACCCGGCCCGCACGACGTACGACGGCTTGGCCGCGGCGAGCGCGAGCCCGGTCGACGTGCCGAACACCGGGTTCGACGCCATGCCCCGCGAGGGGGACGCCGTGAGCCGCTCGTGGTACATCACGCCGATGTCCCCGGACCCGCTGATCAGGTGCGCCTCCCCGGCCGGAGGGGAGATCAGCTGGCGGATGGACGCCTCCTCCAGGCCGCGGATCTCCGGGGCCCAGTGCTCGAGGTCGCGGGTGCCGTAGAGGGTCGCGCCGGTGCCGAAGACGATGTGCTCGGAGTCGAACGGGTCGAGGCCGACGGCCTGGATCCACCAGCCGAACTTGGGCTGGTCGGCGCCCCACTTGAGGTACGGGGTCTCGGAGACGTCGAGGACGGCCTGGTCCTTCAGGGACGTCCAGGTCCGGCCGCCGTCGGTGCTCCGGTACAGGGTGTCGACCAGCGACCAGCGGTTGTTGGTGGAGACGACGACGGTTCCGGGGCGACGGGCGTCGACGGCGACGCCGCCGTAGCCGAAGGAGTCGGTCCCGCCGTCGCTCGTCGCTCCGCCGGGCTTGACGGGCGTGACCTCGGTCCACTTCCCGGTGGTCGTGCGCAGCTTGTGCACGCTGCCGTCCGACTGGCCGTTGGGGCCGGGGGCGTTGGCGTACGTCACGTACAGCTCGCGCGTGTGCCGGTCGTACGCGGCCCGGACCGGGACCTTGGCGGCGGTGCCCTGGGGCTGCCCGGGGACGGCCTCCCAGGTCATGCCGTCGGCGGTTCGGTAGAGATTCGCGGAGGTGCCGTCGGAGTCGCCCCAGCCGGCGTAGACGCTGCGGCCCGCGGCGACCAGGAGGGTGACGCCCTGGCCGGTGACGCTCGGAGCGGCCGGGAAGCTCACGGCCTTCCAGGTGGCGCCCCGGTCGGTCGACTTGAGCAGCCCGTCGTGCCGGGTGCCGAGCCAGAGCGTGTCGCCGTCGCGCGGGTCGACGAGCAGCCGCTCCCCGCAGCCACGCCCGTCCTCGTTGGCCCCGAGTTTCACACCGAGGTCGGTGCGCTTCCAGGTGGCCCCCCGATCCTCGGAACGCAGCACGGCCCCGTTGCCGGCCCAGGACTGGGCGTACGTGCCGAGGGCGAGGTACAGCCGGTTCGGGTGGGCCGGGTCGACGGCCATGGCCTCCACACCGAGCAGGTTCCAGTCGTCCCAGCCGAGGTGATCGGTCAGCGGGATCCACCGGTCCCTCCGGTCGTCCCAGCGGTAGGCGCCGCCGATGTCGGTCCGGGCGTAGGCGAGGCCGCGGACGGCAGGGTGGAACAGGACACCGGTCACGAATCCGGTGCCGCCCTGGACGACGTTGCGCCAGCGGTACGCCTGGCCGGCGAAGGCGGCCGCCTCGGCGGCGTGCGCGCGCCCGGGCAGGAAGGGAACGGTGGCGAGCGCGGCAGTGGCCGCGGTCCCTGCCAGGACGGCTCTTCTGCTGAGGTGGGACGCGTACATGACACATACCTCGATCTACGAGAAAGGGCGGAGAGACATACCTCAGGGGCGCGGGGAACTGCGCGATCAGCCACGACGCGGCCGCAGCCACCGATGACCGGCAGCCCTACGGCGGAAGGGCGTTTTCAGCCCTTGACGGCCCCCGTGAGCATGCCCTTCTTGAAGTGCTTCTGGACGAAGGGCGACAGCACGGCGACGGGAAGCAGAGCCATGACCATCACCGCCATCTGGATCGAGAGGGCCGAAATCTGGCCGGTGTTGATCTGCGCGGCGAGCCCGACCGGACGCTCCTGCTTCTGCACGAGCTGGATCATGACGTTCTGCAGCGGCATCATGTCTTGGTCGGTGAGGTAGATGGAGGCGTTGAACCAGGCGCTCCAGTAGCCCACCGCGTAGAACAGGGAGATCACCGCGATCACGGCACGGGAGAGCGGCATGACGATCTGCCACAGGATCCGGAAGTCCCCGGCACCGTCGATCCGTGCGCTGTCGGTGAGTTCCTGCGAGATGTTCATGAAGAACGCCCGCAGGACCAGGATGTTGAAGACGCTGACCGCGCTGGGCAGGATCAGCGCCAGATAGGTGTCGGTCAGCCCGAGCGCCTGCACCAGCAGGTAGGTCGGGATCAGCCCGGCGCCGAAGAACATCGTCGCGAGCAAGGTCATCAGGATCCAGCGATGGCCGAGCGAGCCGGAGCGCGAGAGCCCGTAGGCGCACAGCACCGACACCGTCATGCTGAACAGCGTGCCGACGAGGGTGACGCCGAGGCTGACAAGCGCCGCGCGCTGGACCTGGCCACCGCTGAGCAGTTCCTGGTAGGCGATGAAGGTGATGTCCTTGGGGATCACCACCAGCCCGCCGGCCGCGTCGATGGTCTTCTTCGATGACAGGCTGGTGACGATCACGATCCACAGGGGGAAAAGGATCGCGAAGCAGGCGAAGGCGAGGACGATGCCCTTGGCCGCGAGTCCGGCCTTGGCGGGCTCCTCCTCCCAGGACGGGCGGGGCGGGGCGGTCCAGGGGCTGGACTTCTTGGCCACCTCGGTCAGCGACGGCCGGTCGACGACTGTGCTCACTTCTTGTACACCCCCTGCTCGCCCATGAGGTGGGCGACCTTGTTCGCCACCAGGACGAGGGTCAGGCCGACGATGCCCTTGATCAGTCCGGCGGCGGCCGCGTAACTGAAGTCCTGGTTACGGATGCCGTTCCACCACACGTACGTGTCGAGCACCTCCGACGCCTCCGGCCCGACCGCGTCGCGTTGCAGCAGCAGCTGCTCGAAGCCGACGGTGAGGGCGTCGCCGACCCGCAGGACCAGCAGGAGGGCGATGACCGGCCGCAGCGCGGGGAGCGTGATGTGCCACATGCGGCGCCAGCGCCCGGCACCGTCCATCGCGGAGGCTTCGTACAGATCGTTGCTGACTGAGGAGAGGGCCGCGAGGAAGACGATGACGCCCCAGCCCGCGTCCTTCCAGATGCCCTCGACCGTGACCAGGTACTTGAAGATCTCCGGGTCGGTCATGATGTCGAACCCGCCACGCCCGTGATCGCGCAGGGTCTGCGCGATGATGCCCGCGCCGCCGAAGATCTGCTGGAAGACCGTGACCACCAGGACCCACGAGAAGAAGTGGGGGAGGTACAGGACCGCCTGGGCGACAGCCCGGACCCGGGGCCTGATCACGCTGTTGATGAGCAGCGCGAGCAGGATCGGCACCGGGAAGAAGAGCACGAGCTGGAGGAAGAACAACACGAAGGTGTTCTGCACCGCGTGCCAGAACTCGGAGTCGGAGAAGACCCGTTCGAACTGCTCCAGGCCGACCCATGGACTCTCGAACATGGCGACGAAGCCGTTTTCGCTGAGGTACGGGTCGTAGTCCTGGAAGGCGACGACGTTGCCGAGGATCGGCACGTAGTTGAAGACGAGCACCAGCAGCACGGCCGGTACGGTCATCAGGACGAGCGTCCGGTCACGCCGGAAGCGGATCCGCAGGCTCAGCTTTCCCGCGCCTCTCCCCTTGCGCTTCCCGGCCGGCCGGCCCCGCCCGGAGGACCCCTCCGCCTTCGTCGTACCGTCCGTCGTGTGCGCCTCGGCCCTGCTGCGAGGCACCGTGCTGTGGGACACGGCCTTCTCCTTGCCTCAGCCCCGGGTCACTTCGCGAGACCGTTGTCGTCGAGCAGCTTCCTGTACCAGGCCCGCAGGTCGTCGCCGCCCTGCTTCTTCCAGTCGGAGACCGCCTGCTGCATGTCGCTGATCTTCTTGCGCCCGCGCACGACGTCGTCCTCGAGCTGCTCGAAGTCGTCGGCCAGGTTGGTCCACCGGTTGGGCTCGGTGATGGTCATGCCCTGGAAGGAGGACTTCTTGGTGAAGGCACCCATCCGCTGCTGCCACTCGACCTGCTGCTTGGCTATCTCGGGCAGGTCCGGGTGGGCGATGTAGGCGGCCGGGTCGCCGGTGTAGTCGAAGGCGCCGTTGACCTCGTTGACACCCCTGGTCGTCTTCGTCGGCACCCCGTCCTTCACCGTGTAGTCGGTGCCCTCGACGCCGTAGACGGTGAGCATGTACTCCTTGGTGCCGTACGGCGAGGCACAGTAGTTGGCCAGGGCGAGGAAGTCCTGGACGACCTGCTTGGACGCCTTCTTGTTGACGAAGGTGAAGATGTTCGCGGGCTGGACCGCCCACAGGGTCGGGTCACCACCGTCGTGACCGAAGATGTCCATCACACCCATGTCGAAGTCCTTGTTCTGGGTGCGCTGTTCGGCCGTCTTGCCCCACAGGGCGGAGAGGTCGTCGTTGTAGACGAGGGACTGGCCGGCGGTGAACCGGTTGCCCGCGACGCCCTGGTTGGCCGCCTTGGCATCGGGGTGGACCACGCCGGCCGCGTAGAGCTTGCGGGTCCACTCCAGGGCTTCGAGATACGCCTCGGTCTCGATCCGGTTGATCAGCTTGTCGCCCTCGAGGTTCCACCACAGCGCCTTGTCGGCCCCGCTCAGCACGCCGAACACACTGAACGAGAGCCACTTCATGTCGTCGCAGGCCCACACCTTCGCCTTGGCGTTGGTGGCCTCCTTCGCCCAGGCCAGGAACTCGTCCGCCGACGTGGGGAGCGTGTAGCCCTCCTTGTCGAAGACGTCCTTGCGGTAGAAGGGGGCGATGTTCACGACGGGCGAGGCGGGCATCGGGATCGCGCGCAGCTGACCGCCGAAGATGGAGCGCTGCCAGGCGTCGGTGGGGACGGCCGCGAGGTTCGGGTAGTCCTTGACCTTGTCGCCGGAGAGGTACTCTCCGAGGTCCGCGAACTTGGCGTTGATGGCGCTCGGTATCTTGCCGTTCAGGTTCCAGCCAGGGACGACCACCACGTCCGGGATGTCACTGGAGGCGAGAATGGCGCCCAGCTTCTCGTCGTAGGTGTTGCCATCCTGGTTCTGCCAGCTGACCTCGACCCCGATGGCCTCGTTCATGGCCTTGTAGTACGGGTTGTTGTTCGACGGGGGCGTGCCCCAGAACGGGGCCATGATCTTGATCTTGCTTCCCTTGCCGAGCTTCTCCGGCACCGCGGTCTTCAGGGTGCTGAGGTCCAGCGGCCGGGTGAAACCCGCGGCCGAACCGTTCTTCGAGGGGATGTCGGGGCTGACGACGTTCCGCGCCACGAAGGCCGGAAGGAGCTTCTTGGCGTCCTTCCCGGAGGTGGTTCCCTCCTTGCGCCCTTCTTGCGACCCCCCGCAGGCGGCGAGCAGCGGCATCCCACCGGCCACCGCTGCGGTGGCGACCGCCGTGGAGGCGAGGAAACTTCTCCGGCTCGGTCCGGAGGAGGCAGAGGCGGCGTTCGGCGTCATTGCGTCAACCCTTCATGGCGCACCAGGACACCCGGCGGTGGGCCGTCGGCTGCGGTGTCTCGAGTGGAACTGGCTGAGCCGAAGCGAGCTTTCGACCCAGCAGGGGCCTTCTTAGTCGAAGCGCTTCGATGTTGCTGTGAGGTTAAGTGAACGCCCAGGGGTGCACAAGGGTCGTCCCCAAACTTCCTCGAAGGCGCGAGAGGGGACCGTTCCTCATGCACGGCTTGAAGGGACGGCACCGGTCCCTTGACACCCGACCGGTCGTCGACCCAGCATCGAAGCGCTTCGAAAGGGCCTCGCCGCTCCACCGCAAAGGGAATCCCACGTGACCGCACCCACGCCGCCCAGTCCGCCGTTCCGCGATCCGCGCCTGCCGTTCGCGAAGCGGATCGACGACCTCCTGTCGCGGCTCACGCCGGCGGAGAAGATCGCCTTCCTGCACCAGTTCGCGCCCGCCGTCGAACGGCTCGGCATCGCCGCCTTCCGCACCGGCCAGGAGGCGCTGCACGGCGTGGCGTGGATGGGCCCGGCGACGGTCTTCCCGCAGGCGGTCGGCCTCGGCGCCACCTGGAACCCGGAGCTGGTGCGGCGCGTCGGCGACGCGGTGTCCAAGGAGGTCCGCGCGATGCGCGCCAAGGACGACCGCGTCGGCCTGAACGTCTGGGCCCCGACCGTCAACCTGCTGCGCCACCCCCTGTGGGGCCGCAACGAGGAGGGGTACTCGGAGGACCCCAAGCTCACCTCGGCGATCGCCACCGCCTATACGCACGGCCTGCGCGGCGACCACCCCACCTACTGGCGCACCGCGCCCGTGCTGAAGCACTGGCTCGCCCACAACAACGAGACCGACCGGTCGACGACGTCCAGCTCGGTGCGCCCGCGCGTGCTGCACGAGTACGACCTGAAGGCCTTCCGCGAGACCGTCGAGGCGGGCGCGGTGGCCGGGGTGATGCCGGCGTACAACCTGGTCAACGGCCGACCCAACCACGTCTCCCCCTACCTGCGCGAGCACCTGCGCACCTGGACCGACGAGGACCTGCTGGTCTGCTCCGACGCGGGCGCGCCGAGCAACCTGGTCGACTCCGAGCACTACTTCGACACCCACGAGGAAGCCACCGCGGCCTCCCTCGTGGCGGGCGTCGACAGCTTCACGGACCACGGCACGGACTCCTCGCAGATGATCGGCCGCCTGCAAGGCGCCCTGGAGCGCGGGCTGCTGACCGAGGCCGACGTCGACACCGCCGTCCGCCGGCAGCTCTCGGTCCGCTTCCGGCTGGGCGAGTTCGACCCGGAGTACGACCCGCACGGCGCCACCAGCGAGTTCGACACCCCGGCGCACCGTGCCCTCGCGCTGGAGGCCGCCGAGCAGGCGATCGTGCTGCTCAAGAACGACGGGGTGCTGCCGCTCGCCCCGGACACCCGGGTCGCGGTGGTCGGTCTGCTCGCCGACGAGTGCAAGCTCGACTGGTACAGCGGCACGCTCCTCCACCGCTCGACCCCACTGGAGGGCCTGTACGAGCGGTTCGGCGCGGACCGGGTGGAGTTCACCGAGGGCGTGGACCGGGTCCGGTTGAAGACCTCCGCGGGTGCCTTCCTGCACGTGCCGGTGGCCGAGGACGCCGCCGACGAGGTGCGCGGCGCCGAGGGCGCGCTCGACCCGGCGCTGCTCGCGGGCCGCACCGACCTGCCCCCGCTCACCACCGACGCGACCGGCACCGAGCTGGCGCTGGTCGACTGGGGCGAGGGCGTGCTGACCCTGCGCGCCCCCGACGGCCGCTACCTCTCGGTCGCCGACGACGGCCGCGTCCGCGCCTCCGCCGACCAGCCGGGGGGCTGGGTCGTCCAGGAGACGTTCCGACTGGAACCGCACGGGAACGGGCACCTCCTGAAGCACCTGGGAACGGGTCGCCACGTGTGTGTCTCCGCCGACGGCGTGAAGGTTGCCGACGAAGATCCCGAGGTCTTCGAGCTGGTCGTCGCCGAGCGCGGCGAGGAGGCGGTGGCGCGGGCCGCCGCGCAGGCGGACGTGGTCGTGGTGGTGGCGGGCAACGACCCGCACATCAACGGCCGCGAGACCGAGGACCGTACGACCCTGCGGCTGCCCGGGCACCAGGAGCGGCTGCTGCGGGCCGCCCGCGCGGCGAACCCGGCGACCGTGCTGGCGCTGGTCTCCGCCTACCCCTACGCGATCGACCCGGCGGATGTCCCGGCCGTACTGTGGACCGCGCATGGCGGCCAGGCGGCCGGCGCCGCCCTGGCCCGGGTGCTGGCCGGCGACGTCTCCCCCGCCGGCCGCCTCCCGCAGACCTGGTACGCCGACGACGCCGCCCTGCCCGGCCTCCTGGACTACGACGTGATCGGGAGCCGGCAGACGTACCTGTACTTCGAGGGCACGCCCCTGTTCCCCTTCGGGCACGGCCTGTCGTACACGTCGTTCGCGTACGACGGCCTGACGACCCGGGTGGCGGACGGGGCGGTACACGTGTCCTTCACGGTCACCAACACCGGTGACGTCACCGCCGACGAGGTCGCCCAGCTCTACACCCGGGCCGCCGAAGCGTCCGTGCCGCGCCCCCGGCGCGAGCTGCTGGACCACCGCCGCGTCACCCTCGCCCCCGGCGCGACGGCCGCCCTGAGCTTCGAAGTCCCGCTGTCCGCCTTCGCGTTCTGGGACGTGGCCCAGGACCGGTGGCGTCTGGAGCCGGGCGCGTACGAGCTGCTGGCCGGGGCCTCCAGCGAGGATGTCCGGCTGCGGACGACCGTCACGCTCGACGGCGAGCCCGCCACACCGCGCGCGGTCGTCGCGGGCGGTCTGGCCGCGGCCGGCTTCGACGAGCAGAGCGGCATCGAGATCGTCGACCGGACGAAGGTGTCGGGCGACGCGGTGACGCCGGCGGACGGGACGGCGGGCGAACTGGTCTACCGGGCCTGCGACTTCGGCTCCGGCGTATCGGGGGTGACGGTGGAGGTGGCCGGCGAGGGCTCGGTCGAGCTGTCCCTCGACGGCGGCCCGGCGCTCGCGGTGCTGTCGACCGCCACGCCCACATCGGGCCCGTACGACTACGTCTCGCTCGGCGCCTCCGCCGACGCCGCGGGCGTGCACGACGTGCACCTGAGACTGCGCGGCCCGCTGCGGCTCGCGCACGTCGGCTTCTCCGGTTGAGGGTCCGGAGCAGGCCGGCGTAAAGGAGGGGCCCGGCACCGGAAGGCATCGGCGCCGGGCCTCTCCGCCCACTCTATATGAAAATGGTTCCCATGAGCTAGTGGCGGGGCGTCAGAGGGCGAGGCCGGTGAGGACCATCACGCGCTCGTAGGTGTAGTCCTCCATCGCGAACCGCACGCCCTCCCGGCCCACACCGGACTGCTTGACGCCGCCGTACGGCATCTGGTCGGCGCGGTAGGACGGCACGTCGCCGACGACGACGCCGCCGACCTCCAGGGCGCGGTGGGCCCGGAAGGCGGTCTGCAGGTCGTGGGTGAAGACGCCCGCCTGGAGGCCGTACTTGGAGTCGTTGACGGCGGCGAAGGCCTCGGCCTCGCCGTTCACCTTCTGCACGGTGAGGACCGGCCCGAAGACCTCCTCGCAGGAGATCGTCACGTCGGCGGGTACGTCGGCCAGCACGGTCGGCGCGTACGAGGCGCCGTCGCGCTTGCCGCCGGTGAGCAGCGCGGAACCCGCGTCGACCGCCTCACGGACCCAGGTCTCGACGCGCTTGGCGGCCTCCTCGCTGACCAGCGGCCCGACGTCGGTCGCGTCGTCGCTCGGGTCGCCCGTGACCTGAGCCTCGACGGCGGCGACGACGCGCGGCAGCAGCCGGTCGTACACGGACGCGTCCGCGATGACCCGCTGGACGGAGATGCAGGACTGGCCGCCCTGGTAGTTGGAGAAGGTGGCGATGCGGTTCGCCGCCCAGTCAAGGTCCTCGTCGCTCGCCCAGTCGGCGAGCACGACGGCCGCGCCGTTGCCGCCCAGCTCCAGGGTGCAGTGCTTGCGCGGCACCGAGTCCATGATCGCGTAACCGACCTTCTCGGAGCCGGTGAAGGAGATCACGGGCAGGCGCTCGTCCTGCACCAGGGCGGGCATCTTGTCGTTGGCGACGGGCAGGATGCTCCAGGAGCCGGCCGGGAGGTCGGTCTCGGCGAGCAATTCGCCGATGACCAGGCCGGACAGCGGCGTCGCCGGGGCCGGCTTGAGGATGATCGGCGCGCCGGCGGCGATGGCCGGGGCGACCTTGTGGGCGCAGAGGTTGAGCGGGAAGTTGAAGGGCGCGATGCCGAGCACGACGCCCTTCGGGAAGCGGCGGGTGAGGGCGAGCCGGCCCTGGCCGCCGAGGTCGGTGTCGAGCCGCTGGGCCTCGCCGCCGTTGAACCGCCGGGCCTCCTCGGCCGCGAAGCGGAAGACGGACACGGCCCGGCCGACCTCGCCGCGCGCCCACTTGAGCGGCTTGCCGTTCTCGGCGGAGATCAGCCGGGCGATCTCCTCGGTGCGCTCGACGAGGCGCTTGCTGACGTGGTCGAGGGCGGCGGCCCGCACGTGGGCCGGGGTCGCGGCGAACTCGTCCCGCACGGCGTACGCGGCGGCCACGGCCTCCTCGACCTGCACGTCCGTCGGCACGCTCACCTTGCCGACGAGCCGCCCGTCCCACGGGGACGTGACGTCGAAGGTGTCCTCGCCGGTGGCCTCACGGCCGGCGAGCCAGAAGGCGTGGGTGGAAGTCATGTTGGTTCCGGCCCTTCGGCGTTGGGGGTGTCCTGTACTGCGGGTTCCACGGTAGGGGCGGGGTGGCCGAACGGCGTTTGTCCAGGGCGTAGCAATAGGGGGCGGGCACACTACGGACTGGCTACTCGGAGCTGGTCGCCTTCAGGGCGAGCCAGAGCTCCATCCGGGCGTCGGCGTCGTCCAGGGAGCGGCCGAGGATCTCCTCGACCCGGCGCATGCGGTAGCGCAGGGTGTGGCGGTGGACGCCGAGGTCGGCCGCCGCCGCGTCCCACTGGCCGTGCCGGGACAGCCAGGCGCGCAGGGAGGCGACGAGGTCGCCGCGGCCCGTGGCGTCGTGCTCGTACAGCGGCCTCAGCATCCCGTCGGCGAAGGCCCGTACCGCGTCGTCCGCCAGCAGCGGCAGTACGGATCCGGCCGCCATCTGCTCGTGCTCCACAAGGACGCGCCCGCGCCGCCGCGCCACCGACAGCGCCTGCTCGGCCTGCTTGTAGGCGGCGGAGGCGGCGATGGGCCCGGCCGGCGCCGACAGGCCCACGACCAGTTCGTCCTGCTCGCCGCCCGGCACCTTCTCGCGCACGCCGGCCCGGGCCGACTCCAGTGCCGCCGCGTACTCCCCGCAGGCCGCCGCGGCGGCACCGCCGTCCGCGGCCAGCACCACCAGCCGCTCCCCCTCCGGCACGACGAGGACGGCCTCGCCGGCCCGGGCAGCGGCGGACTCCATGACGTCGACGAGCGCCGCGAGGGGGTCGCCGTTGGTTTCCGCGGCGGCGAGCGCGGCGGCGGAGGGCCGGTCGACGGCCGGGGCGCCCGAGTGGGTCTCGGCACGGGCCAGCGCGGCCGAGGCCGACACCGGCACCCGTTCCGCGACAAGCATCCGGAACGGCGCGTCCAGCAGCCCGCCGTACAGGTCACCGGCGACCGCGCGCGCGTGGTCCGGCTCCCCGGCCAGAAGCATGCGCAGCACGGCCGCGCCGATCCGCTGCTCGGCCGCCTGGAGGGACCGGGAGCGTTCCGTGGTCAGGGTCAGCAGGGCGATGGCCGAGTGGACGGCGTAGCGCTCGGCGGTGCCGAGGGCGGCGGCCGTGCCCACGGCGAGGGCCGCCCGGGGGCGGCGGCCCGTGCCGATGGTGTGCAGTTCGACCCGGTCCTCGTTCTCCGGTCCGCCGACCACCGACGAGGCGGGCGCGGGCCGGTCGCGCAGCCGCTGCACGTCGCCGGTGAGCCGCGTGGCCCGCCGCCCGGCCCACTCGGGTGCCGTGGCGACGACGGCGCCCGAGGCGTCGTACAGCGCGGCCCAGCCGTCGACCTGCGAGGCGAGCGCGGCCAGCAGCCCCTCGGGCCCGCCCGTCTGCGCCTGCCGGGTCAGCTCCCGCTGGGCGGCGAACCCGGCCGTGACGGAGCGGTACTGGTCGGCGGCGATCGCGGCGGACACGGCCTTGCTGATGGCGAGGAACGGCGTGCGGCGCGGCACCTCCAGCAGCGGCAGGCCCTCCTCCTCGGCCGCGTCGACCAGGGCCTTGGGGATCTCCTCGTAGTTGACGCCGACGGCGAAGCCGAGCCCGACCACGCCGGCCCCGACCAGCCGCCGCACGTAGCGGCGCATGGCCTCCGGGTCCTCGGCGTCCAGTTTGAGGGCGGTGACCAGCAGCAGTTCCCCGCCCTCCATGTAGGGGACGGGGTCGGCGAGCTCGCTGACGTGCGCCCAGCGGACCGGCACGTCGAGGCGGTCTTCGCCCGCCCGCACGGTGAGTTTCAGCGCGGAGTGGTGGACGAGCGAGGCGAGCGTCGGGGGCATGAGGCCTTCAGGTCTGCGTCAGGGCTGTGTGATCGTTGTGCTGTTTTGGCCGTCACGTATGAACGACCTGTGACGATTCTGCCTCACCGTACGGTCCCCGCGTACCGGCACGGCTGGAAGAGGCCAGCCCGGTCAGCCCCGGAGATCCACGAGCAGCGGTGGCGCGTGCTCGCCCTTGACGTCGGTCAGCGACAGCACCGCGTGCCCGGCCGGCACCCCGTGCGCCAGCTCGGAGGCGGACCAGCGCTCCCGTTCGACCTGCCGCACGGTCACCGCCCGCGCGGTCGGGGCCTTGCCGGTGATGACCCTCCGCAGCATGTGCGCGGCTTTGCCGGCGGGCGTCTCCGCGATGATCTGCCGATCGGTGACGTCCCGGGCCTCGGTCCACTCCTTGCCCCACACCTCGGCGAAGTCCTGCCCGTCCCACGGGGTGAGCCCCGACAGCGCCATCCGGCACCCGGTGGCCCCCAGCAGGGGTCCGCGCAGGGGACGGGGTACGTCGTCCAGCGTCCGCAGGGTCAGCACGACACCGGCGTTGCCGGACCGCAGCCGCTGGATGCCGCGCACGGCCTCGGGCGTCACCACGCCGGTCGCGTCATCGAGCAGCAGACAGGCGAACAGCGACCGGTCCTCGCGTACGGCGACACTCGCCGTGAACTGCGCGAGCACCAGCCGCGCCAGCATCCGGGACGCGTCGGCGTGCCCGCGCTCGGGCAGGTCGATCCGCACGCGTACGGGATGGTCGAGGGCCTTGAGGGTGAAGGGGCGGGTGGCCCCGGAGGTGTCGAAGAAGGAGGCGAAGGCCGGCCGGTCCAGCAGGGCGACCCGATCCGCGAGCACCCCGCCGACATCACCCGGCTGCCCCATCTGCCGCTCCCGGGCGTCCAGTTCCCGCAGCAGCGACTCCTGCCCGGCCTCCTGGAGCCCCTGCCGCAGCGCGGCCAGCGGCCCCGGCGCCCCGTCCAGCAGCTGCCGCAGCTCCGGCACGGACGGAAAACGCCCGTGCACGGCCCGGAACGGCCCCAGCAACTGCGCGAGGACGGTCGTGGAACGCCGGCTGTCACTGCCCGGATGCGGATCGGCGAGGTCCCCGACGAGCGCCTCGGCGAGCACGGCCGCGGCCTCGTCCGGGTCGCCGGTCCCCCCGTACAGATCCAGGTCGTACTCGGACTCCTGGTTCCCGATCCGCACGACGACGTCATACGCGTCGGCCGGCCCGAGCCCGGCCCCCGCCGCCCCGACGACGACGACGGCGGCCCGCCCGGCGAGAGCATGCAGACACAACGACTCGGCGAGCGGCCGCACGACGGTACCGGTCTTACCGGATCCGGCGGGGCCGACGGCCACGAGCGAGGTGCCGAGCAGGTCGGGCCCGAGGCCGAGCCCCGCGCCGCGGTAGGTGTAGGGGTTGCGGGCGTCGTCCACGGTGGTCCCCAGCCGTACCTGGCCGGTGAGCAGGTCGTGCCGGGCGAGCCGCGCCGGCAGGTCGCGCTCCCCGGAAGGATGGAGGCAGGCGGCGGCGCCGTCCCGCAGGACCGCGGAGCTGAAAGTGGCGAGGCTGTGCCGTCCGGTGCGCACGCCCTGCCAGGCACGGAGGATCCGGGCATGATCGACGTCCCGCATGAGCCCGGAGCGGGCCTCGGCGGCGAGCCGCTCGGCGGCGTCGACGGCTCCTGCGGCGCGGAGCTCGTTCCACTGGGCCGGATCGTCCTGGTCGGCCGGCTGCGCCTGCGGGGACTCCGGCCTGCGGAAACGGGGGGCGACGAAGCGGCGCCACACCTCGCCCCAGCGGCCGAGCCGCGCCACGCCGACCATGATCGCCAGGGCGACGAGCAGCTCGTACCCCTGGTACACCACGAACGTGCCGGTCTCGCCGATGCCGCTGTCGGCGCCGCGCCAGGCGTCGGGAACGATCAGATCGAACGGCACCCACCACCAGTTGCCGAGGTAGCCGTTCTGCAGCAGCGACCAGATCAGCCATCCCACCAGGAAGGCGATCAGCGCCCCGCTCAGCAGCTGGCGCGTGGGGATCTCCTCCGGCTCCTCCGCCGGCCGCGGCCGATGCCCGAACCGCCACACGCCGGGCGGCGCCTCGGGCCGGGGCGTACGCAGCCACGTCAGAAAGGAGGTCCCGTCCGGCACCGGAGGCATCCCGGGCGCCCGGGTCGGCCGGGGCGGCACAGTGACCCCCTCTGGCGGCACCCCGGGCACCTCCGGCGGCCCCGCCGGACGCGGCACCGGGTTCGCGTGCGTACCCCGCGCCTCCTGCGTCCCGTCGCTGTCCATCGCCCTTGCCCCCTGACCAGCCGCTCCGTCCACCATCAGCGAGCCAATCTAACGCCCTCCCCTGGGGAGTTCACCGCTTACACGGCCGGGGCGGGGGCACCAGCCCACGAGACCGCCATGTCCACCCCGGACAAGCCGCCCTTCCGACAACGCCCACATGGAGCATGCCCACCCCCCTCCCCCCGCCCTAGCCTGCGAGAAAAGAAGCGAAGTGGCTGTAACCATTCGTCCGCACCACCCCAGGAGCCCCGCATGACCGCACTTCCGCAGGAGCGTCGCGTCGTCACCGCCATTCCCGGACCGAAGTCGCAGGAGTTGCAGGCCCGCCGTACCGCCGCGGTCGCGCAGGGTGTGGGGTCCGTGCTGCCCGTGTTCACGGCGCGCGCCGGCGGCGGGATCATCGAGGACGTCGACGGCAACCGGCTGATCGACTTCGGGTCGGGCATCGCCGTGACCTCCGTCGGTGCCTCCGCCGAGGCCGTCGTGCGCCGGGCGTCCGCGCAGCTCGCCGACTTCACCCACACCTGTTTCATGGTCACGCCGTACGAGGGGTACGTCGAGGTCGCCGAGGCGCTCGCCGAGCTGACCCCGGGTGACCACGCCAAGAAGAGCGCGCTGTTCAACTCCGGCGCCGAGGCCGTCGAGAACGCCGTGAAGATCGCGCGGTCGTACACGAAGCGGCAGGCCGTCGTGGTGTTCGACCACGGTTACCACGGGCGCACCAACCTGACCATGGCGCTGACGTCCAAGAACATGCCGTACAAGCACGGCTTCGGGCCGTTCGCGCCCGAGGTGTACCGCGTGCCCGTGGCGTACGGCTACCGCTGGCCGACCGGCCCCGAGAACGCCGGCCCCGAGGCCGCCGCGCAGGCCATCGACCAGATCAGCAAGCAGGTCGGCGCGGAGAACGTCGCCGCGATCGTCATCGAGCCGGTGCTCGGCGAGGGCGGCTTCATCGAGCCGGCCAAGGGCTTCCTGCCGGCGATCCGTACGTTCGCCTCCGACCACGGCATCGTCTTCGTCGCCGACGAGATCCAGTCCGGCTTCTGCCGTACGGGGCAGTGGTTCGCGTGTGAGGACGAGGGCGTCGTCCCCGATCTGATCACCACCGCCAAGGGCATCGCCGGCGGTCTGCCGCTCGCCGCCGTGACCGGGCGCGCCGAGATCATGGACGCCGCGCACGCCGGCGGCCTGGGCGGCACCTACGGCGGCAACCCGGTCGCCTGCGCGGGCGCGCTCGGCGCGATCGAGACCATGAAGGAACTCGACCTCAACGCCCGGGCGAAGCACATCGAGGCCGTGATGAAGACGCGCCTTTCCGCCATGCAGGACAAGTTCGACATCATCGGTGACGTCCGCGGCCGGGGCGCGATGATCGCCATCGAGCTGGTCAAGGACCGTACGACGAAGGAGCCCCACCCCGAGGCGACCGCCGCGCTCGCCAAGGCCTGCCACGCCGAGGGCCTGCTGGTCCTGACCTGTGGCACCTACGGCAACGTCCTCCGCTTCCTGCCCCCGCTGGTGATCGGCGAGGACCTGCTGAACGAGGGCCTCGACATCATCGAGCAGGCCTTTTCCCGCATCTGACGTCGGCAGAGCACGCAGAGCGTGTGAAGAAGGTGTGCGAGGTGGATGACAGGGGGCCCTACGGCCTGTCCTGGGGCCAGCCCCTGTCGTAGGTTCTACCCAGATGAGAGATACACCCCGCCCACAGGGGACTGTGGGTGACATCAGGCCGAGGCCTCCCCAGCTTCGACCTGGTCGTGCCCTCGCGCACACAACCGGAGCCTGAGGCTCTGGATCTCCTCACCGATCGGACAGTCGCCCGCCCCAAACCCCCCGGGGCGCGCGACGTTCCGGTCCGGTCGGCCGCCCCGGAACTCCCCCCCCTGTTCCGGGGCGGCCGACCTCCATCTCCGGCCCGTCGAAGGTCATGCCGTTCCCCTGGCGGGCAGTGCGGGTTCCGGACGGTGTATCCCGCGCGGGCGGTATCCCAGGGCATCCGCGAGCCCGACGAGATCCGCGAGCAGCCAGACGATGGCGAGCCACATCTCCGTTCCCTGGAGCCCGGGTTCACGGCCCGGGCCGGTGCCGTCGGGAGCAGGGCCGAAGGGGAATCCCCGGCCCGGGTGCCAGCGACGCAGGGCCGCGGTGAGCTGGGCCGACGCCCCGGCACGGGCCTCCTCGGCACGGTGGGTGGTCTGCCGGGCGCAGAGCCACAAGGGATGGATCACGTCCAGGACGTTGCAGGCGTTCTCCCGGCCCGGTGAGAAGTACCGGGTGTCGCGCGCGTGGTCGAGAACCGTGTCGACCACGCGCTCCGCGTACGGCACGGGCAGCCCGAACTGGGCGAAGGAACCGCGGGTGAGCCGGTAGTAGCCGTTGACCATCTGGAGGCGCCCGGACTCGGGGGTGGGCGAGCCCCACATGCCCGTCCAGGGGTCGGCACGGGTGTGCAGCCAGCCGAACAGCGCCTCCAGCGCCCCGGGCGCGGCGGCCTCCGTACCGAGGCGCCGGTTCCAGTGCGCCGCGGTGGCCCAGGAGTCGACCCACGCCCCGGCGTGCCAGGCACGGTCGCGCCAGGGCAGTTCGGCCAGGCGCCCGACCAGTCGGTCCGCCGTGGTGGTGCGCACCGAGTGGACCGGGTGGGCGAAGGAACTGCCGAGCAGGTCCAGCGCGTAGCCGACGCACAGCACGTGGTACGCCGAGGCCCCGTCCTCCGGCAGCCCGGCCGGGCCGGGGACCGGCGGTGCCGCGCCGTACTCGGGGACCAGTCCGGTGACGGGGTCCTGGAGCGCACGCAGCCGGGCCGCGTGCTCGGCGGCGGGCAGGTGGGGCGGTGCTTCCCCGAGCAGCAGCGCGGCGACCTCGACTGCGTCGCAGTGCGCCCGCACGGTCGGCTCGACACCGGGCCGGTCGACGTACCGGCCGGTCTCGGGCTGCCGGCAGCGGTCGAGCAGACCGGCGGCCTGCGCGCGGGCGTCGTCGGCGAACGCGGACAGTTCCTCCATGAGCGCCGACCGTTCCGTGGAGGGGCGCGGTGCCGCTCCGCGCGTCGCTGGCACCCGCGGCTCCCGGCGGTCGCGTATCCGCCGGGCCGGGTTGCCGGCCGCCACCGTCCACGCGGGCAGGTCCTTCGTGACGACCGCGCCGGCGCCGATGACGCAGTGGTCGCCGATGGTGACGCCGTCCACGACGACCACGTGGGAGCCGATCCACACATCGTCGCCGACCGTGATCCCGGCGCTGGTGACGGGCTGCTGATGGACCGGCAGGTCGGGCGAGGTCCCGTGGTTGAAGGCGAGCAGCGAGCTGTGGGCGCCGATACGCACCCCGTTCCCGAGCGTGACGGTGCCGCGCACCACGGTGAAGGGGTTGATCGTGCAGTCGGCGCCGGTGCGTATCTCGCCGGTGACGTAGGCGTGGGCCGCGATGTACGACCGGTCGCCCAGGGACAGATGGTCCGGGTACACGGCGGCCGTCTCCGCGACGAAGCAGCCCTCCCCGAGCCGTACGGACGCAGCGCCCGGCTCCGCTCCCGACCCCGCTCCCCCGACCAGCCATTTCTGCCGCCGCTGCTGTGCCGCCCGCTGCCCCTGCGACGCCTGCTCGGCATAGAGCCATGGACAGTGGTCGAAGAGGCCGTCGTCGTCGTTCTCCGCCGGGTGGTTCACGTGATCCTCCACTGGGTCGAGCAGGTGGACGGTGGATATCCGTGCCCGTGCCAAGCTGGTTCCCATGCCGATCTCCGAGGACCAGGATCTCGACGAATCCGCCACCGCGCAGCTCCCACGCTTCCTCGCCGTCTTGTTCGGCGTCCCGGTGCTCCTCTTCGCCCTGATCACATGGCAGGTCGTCGCGGACGGTCCGCTCGTCCGTCTCGACGAGCGCGTCAGCCGCGGCCTCCTCCACCCGGACGGTCTCTCCGAGTTCCTCTCCGACCTCGGCAACGTCCAGGTCGCGCTCCCGGTCCTCGCCGTCGTCCTCGGATACCTCGCGCTGCGGACCCGCGGTACGGACCGCTGGTGGCTGCCCGTCACCGCCGCGGTCCTCCCCATGGCGCTGGTTCTGGCACTGATCGTGCCGCTCAAGGAACTGACGGACCGCCCGGGCACCCCGGCCGTCCCGCCCGGCACCGGCTACTACCCTTCGGGCCACACCGCCACGGCCGCCATCGCCTACGGCAGCGCGACCCTGCTCCTGCTTCCCCGGCTGCGCACCCCCCTCGCCCGCCGCACCCTCGTCACCGCCTGCCTCGCCCTCGTACTCGGCGTGAGCTTCGGCCTGGTCCGCCATGGCTACCACTGGCCCCTGGACGTGGTGGCCAGTTGGTGCCTGTGCGCGGTGCTGCTGTCGTCGCTGTGGCTGTTCCTCGGGCGGACGGCCCGGCCCGGGCAGCCCTTGTCGGGCTAATCGTCGTACTCCGTGGCCAGCCCCGCCGCCGCCTCGTGCATCGCCAGTTCCAGCAGGGCGGGGTCCGTCAGGGTGCCCGAGCCGTCCGGGGGAACGAGCCAGCGGACGCCGCCGGGTGAGGAACGGCCCGGGTACGGCACGACGATCCAGGTGCCGGGGCCGGCCGCGCGGATGCCCGTGCCGAGCCAGCGGGCCGCGGTGCCCGGCGGCACGAAGAATCCCATGCGCGCGTCGCCGAAGTCGACGAGCACGGGGCCCGGCTGGTCGAGGACGCGACTGAGCACGTCGAGCGTGGCGTAGCCGAGTTCGCCGGGCAGGATGAGGACGTCCCACGCGCTGCCGGCCGGCAGCAGCGCGACCCCGAGCGGGTTGCGTTCCCACTCCCAGCGGCAGCTCTCGGGATCGGGTGCGACGGATGCCAGCCACTCGACCGCCGTCTTCGCACCGGTCATCAGGAAGACCTCCTTCTCGCTCGTGAACCTCGCGAACGCGCGGTGCGTTCCGAGGGCGTCACGAGGGAGAGGAGGTCTCCTCGCGGTCATTACGCGGGTTTCGGCCCCTCGTTGGAGTGAACCGTCTCACACGAGTGAACCGTCCCACACGCCGCCGGTTCAGCTGTCGAAGCCCAGCCCCAGCCGGTCCATCGTCCGCAGCCACAGGTTGCGGCGGCCGCCCTGGGCGTCGGCGCGGGCCAGGGACCACTTGGTGAGGGCGATGCCCGTCCAGGCGAAGGGTTCCGGCGGGAACGGCAGCGGCTTCCTGCGGACCATCTCCAGCTCGGTGCGCTCCGTGCGCTCCCCCGCCAGCAGGTCCAGCATCACCTCGGCGCCGAACCGCGTGGCACCGACGCCCAGGCCCGTGTAGCCGGCCGCGTAGGCGACCTTGCCCTGGTGGGCGGTGCCGAAGAACGCCGAGAAGCGGGAGCAGGTGTCGATCGCGCCGCCCCAGGCATGGGTGAAGCGGACGCCCTCCAGTTGCGGGAAGCAGGTGAAGAAGTGCCCGGCGAGCTTGGCGTAGGTCTCCGGGCGGTCGTCGTACTCGGCGCGGACGCGGCCGCCGTAGGGGTAGATCGCGTCGTAGCCGCCCCAGAGGATCCGGTTGTCGGCGGACAGGCGGAAGTAGTGGAACTGGTTGGCGCTGTCCCCGAGGCCCTGGCGGTTCTTCCAGCCGATCGAGGCCAGTCGGTCAGGGCTGAGCGGCTCGGTCATCAGGGCGTAGTCGTAGACCGGAACGGTGTAGGAGCGGACCCGCCGGACGAGGTTCGGGAAGACGTTCGTGCCGAGGGCGACCCGGCGGGCGCGGACGCGGCCGTAGGGGGTGCGTACGGCCATGCCCGCGCCGTACGGCTTCAGGGTGAGGGCGGGAGTGTGCTCGTAGACGCGGACGCCCAGCTCGACGCACGCCCGCTTCAGGCCCCAGGCGAGCTTCGCGGGATGCAGCATGGCCACGCCCCGGCGGTCCCACAGGCCCGCTTGGAAGGTCGGTGAGTTCACCTGCTCCCGGACCGCCTCGGCGTCCAGGAACTCGACGTCCTCGGCGAGGCCCCGGCGGGCCGTCTCCTCGTGCCAGCCGCGCAGTTCCGCCGCCTGGTAGGGCTCGGTGGCGACGTCGATCTCGCCGGTGCGTTCGAAGTCGCAGTCGATGGAGTGCCGGGCGACCGCCGCCTCGATCGCGTCGAGGTTGCGGGCGCCCAGCTCCTGGAGCTTGTGGATCTCGTCGGGCCAGCGGGCGAGGCCGTTGGGCAGGCCGTGGGTGAGGGAGGCGGCGCAGAATCCGCCGTTGCGGCCGGAGGCGGCCCAGCCCACCTCGCGGCCCTCCACCAGCACCACGTCCCGCTGCGGTTCGCGTTCCTTGGCGATCAGCGCCGTCCACAGTCCGCTGTAGCCGCCGCCGACGACCAGCAGATCGCAGGTCTCGGAGGTGGTGAGGGCGGGTTCGGGGCGGGGCCGGCCGGGGTCGTCCAGCCAGTACGGAAGCGGCTGGGCTTCGGAAAGCGAACGGATCCACTGGTTCATGGCGCTCGGGGCCATGATGTCAACTCCCTACGGTCAGGCCTTTTGTATGTTGCGCCGATTACCGACGACCATGGAAGCCAGGACGAGCAGCACGGCGACGACGAACATGGTCGTGCCGATGACATTGATCTGAACGGGCGTTCCGCGCTGCGCCGAGCCCCAGACGAACATGGGGAAGGTGACGGTCGATCCGGCGTTGAAATTGGTGATGATGAAATCGTCGAAGGAGAGGGCGAAAGCGAGCAGTGCGCCCGCCGCGATTCCGGGTGCCGCGATCGGCAGGGTGACCCGGACGAAGGTCTGGAACGGGCCCGCGTACAGGTCCCGCGCCGCCTCCTCCAGCTTGGGGTCCATCGACATCACGCGCGCCTTGACGGCTGTGACCACGAAACTCAGGCAGAACATGATGTGCGCGATGAGGATGGTCCAGAAGCCGAGCTGGGCGCCCATGTTGAGGAACAGGGTGAGCAGCGAGGCGGCCATGACGACCTCGGGCATCGCCATCGGCAGGAAGATCAGCGAGTTCACGGCGCCGCGGGCGCGGAACCGGTAACGGACCAGCGCGAACGCGATGAGCGTGCCGAGGAGGGTGGCGCCGAGTGTCGCCCAGAAGGCGATCTGGAGGCTGACCGACAGTGAGCCGCACAGATCGGAGACGCCGCACGGGTCCTTCCAGGCGTCCAGGGAGAACTGCTGCCACTCGTAGTTGAAGCGCCCCTTCGGTTTGTTGAAGGAGAACACCGTGACGATGACGTTCGGCAGGAGCAGATAACCGAGCGTCAGCAGTCCCGCGATGACGACGAGATTTCTTTTCAGCCAGTTGACGAAGGGCATTTAGACCAGATCCTCCGTCCCGGACCTGCGGATGTAGAGGGTGACCATGAGGAGAATGGCCGCCATGAGGATGAAGGACAGCGCCGCCGCCGTCGGGTAGTCGAGCACTCTGAGGAATTGCGTCTGGATGACGTTTCCGACCATGCGGGTGTCGGTGGAGCCGAGCAGGTCGGCGTTGACGTAGTCGCCGGTGGCCGGGATGAAGGTCAGCAGCGTGCCGGAGACGACACCCGGCATCGACAGCGGGAAGGTGACCTTGCGGAAGGTCGTCCAGGGGCGGGCGTAAAGATCACCGGCGGCCTCGTGGAGCCGGCCGTCGATGCGCTCCAGCGAGGTGTAGAGCGGCAGGATCATGAACGGCAGGAAGTTGTACGTCAGTCCGCACACCACCGCGAGCGGTGTGGCGAGGACCCGGTCGCCGGCGGTCCAGCCGAGCCAGTTCGTCACGTCCAGGACGTGCAGCGTGTCGAGCGCGCCGACGAGCGGGCCGCCGTCCGCGAGGACCGTCTTCCAGGCCAGGGTGCGAATCAGGAAGCTGGTGAAGAACGGCGCGATCACCAGGATCATGATCAGGTTCCGCCAGCGGCCCGCGCGGAAGGCGATCAGATACGCGAGCGGGTAGCCGAGCAGAAGGCACAGGATCGTCGCGGTGCCCGCGTAGAGCACGGAGCGCACGAACTGCGGCCAGTACGCGGACAGCGCGTCCCAGTACGTGGCGAAGTGCCAGGTGACCTTGTAGCCCTCCTCCAGGGAGCCCGTCTGCACGGACGTGGAGGCCTGGTAGATCATCGGCAGCGCGAAGAAGACCACCAGCCAGAGGATGCCGGGGAGCAGCAGCCAGTACGGCGTCCAGCGGCCCCGGCGCTTGGGGGGTTTCGGCTCGGGCGCTTCCGGCGCGAGCGGGGGTGGTGCCTCGGTGAGTGTCGACATCAGGCCGCCTCTTCCACTCCGGCATCGGCGTCCTGGGCGGCGTCCAGGCCGAAGGTGTGGGCCGGGTTCCAGTGCAGGACGACCTCGGCGCCGGGCACGAGCCGCGGGTCGCGGTCGATGTTCTGGGCGTAGACCTCGAAGTCCGCACAGACCGGGCTGTCGACGACGTACTGCGTCGAGACGCCGATGAAGCTGGAGTCGGCGATCTTCCCGGTGATGCGGTTGCGGCCCTCGGGTATCTCGCCGGCGTCGTCCGCGTGGGTGAGGGAGATCTTCTCCGGGCGGACGCCGACCAGGACCTTGCCGCCGGTGGCCGCGGGGGCGGAACACCGCGCCTCGGGCAGGACGAGCTTGCCGCCGCCCGCCTTCAGCACGATCTCGCCGCCGTTTTTGGAGTCGACCTCGGCCTCGATGAAGTTGGAAGTGCCGAGGAAGTTGGCGACGAAGGTGGTGTGCGGGTTCTCGTAGAGGTCGGCCGGTGAGCCGAGCTGCTCGACGCGGCCCGCGTTCATCACGGCGACCGTGTCGGCCATGGTCATGGCCTCCTCCTGGTCGTGCGTGACGTGGATGAAGGTGATGCCGACCTCGGTCTGGATGCGCTTGAGCTCCAGCTGCATCTGGCGGCGCAGCTTGAGGTCGAGGGCGCCGAGCGGCTCGTCGAGGAGGAGCACCTTGGGGTGGTTGATCAGCGCGCGGGCCACGGCGACGCGCTGCTGCTGGCCGCCGGAGAGCTGGTACGGCTTCTTGCGGGCCTGCTCGCCGAGCTGGACGAGGTCGAGCATCTCCTCGACCTGCTTCTTCACCGATCTCAGGCCGCGCCGGCGCAGGCCGAAGGCGACGTTCTCGAAGATGTCGAGGTGCGGGAAGAGGGCGTAGGACTGGAAGACCGTGTTCACGGGCCGCTTGTACGGCGGGAGCGCGGTCACGTCCTGGCCGCCCAGCGACACGGTCCCGGCGGAAGGTTCCTCCAGGCCGGCGATCATGCGCAGGGTGGTGGTCTTGCCGCAGCCGGAGGCGCCGAGCAGGGCGAAGAAGGAGCCCTGCGGCACGGTCAGGTCGAGCGGATGGACGGCGGTGAAGGCCCCGTAGGTCTTGGCTATGCCCGTCAGGCGGACGTCGCCGGTGGGGTCTGTCTTGTTCGTCATCTTGGGTCACGCCCCCGTCAGCTTCGCGAACTTCTCTTCGAACTCGGTCTCTTCCTTCGAGCTCAGCGAGCGGAAGGCGTGCGACTTGGCGGCCATGGCCTTGTCGGGGATGATCAGCGGGTTGTTCGCCGCGTCCTCGTCGATCTTCGCCAGCTCGGCCTTCACCCCGTCGACGGGGCACACGTAGTTGATGTACGCGGCCAGTTCGGCGGCCGGCTTCGGCTCGTAGTAGAAGTCGATGAGCCGCTCGGCGTTCGTCTTGTGGCGGGCTTTGTTGGGGATGAGCAGGTTGTCGGTCGACGTCATGTAGCCGCTGTCCGGGATGAGGAAGTCGATGTCGGGGCTGTCCGCCTTGAGCTGGACGACGTCCCCGGCCCAGGCGACGCAGGCCGCGAAGTCGCCGCTGGTCAGGTCGGAGGTGTAGTCGTTGCCGGTGAAGCGGCGGATCTGGCCCTTGTCGACGGCCTTCTGGAGCCGGGCGATGGCCGCGTCGTAGTCGTCGGCGGTGAAGTCCGCCGGGTCCTTGCCCATGTCGAGCAGCGTCATGCCGACGCTGTCGCGCATCTCCGACAGGAAGCCGACCCGCCCCTTGAGCTTGGGGTTGTCCAGCAGGTCGGAGATCGACTTCACCTCGACGCCGTCGAGCGCCTTCTTGTTGTACGCGATGACGGTCGAGATGCCCTGCCAGACGTACGAGTAGGCGCGACCCGGGTCCCAGTCGGGGCTGCGGAACTGGGCCGACAGGTTGGCGTAGGCGTGCGGCAGGTTGCTCGGGTCGAGCTTCTGCACCCAGCCCAGGCGGATGAGGCGGCCCGCCAGCCAGTCGGTGAGGACGATCAGGTCCCGGCCGGTGTCCTGGCCCGCGGCGAGCTGCGGCTTGATCTTGCCGAAGAACTCGTTGTTGTCGTTGATGTCCTCGGTGTACTTGACCTTGATGCCGGTGCGTTTCGTGAACTGCTCCAGCGTCGGGTGGTGCTTGCCGCTGTCGTCGACGTCCATGTACTCGGTCCAGTTGGAGAAGTTCACGGTCTTCTCCTCGGCCGAGTGGTCCTGCGCCGGGACGCCGCCCTGCGACTGGCCCGCCGCCGGGATGCCGCAGGCGCTCAGCGTCCCGAGTCCGCCGACCGCCAGCGCCCCGCCCGCGGAGGCGCGCAGCAGCGACCGCCGGGTGAGGGCGGCCCTGCCGTTGTTGAAACTGCGCCGCATGGCGGCCACTTGGGCCGGGGACAGGCGGTCGGGCTCGTACTGCTCCATGCGCGTGGTGCCCTTTCGGAGGGTGGACGGCCGTTGGTCAGGCGGCCTGCGGACGACTATCGATCCCCGAAGACGGTGCGGTGCCAGTCCTTCGCGGCCACCGCGGTGTTGTCGAACATGACGTGTTTGATCTGGGTGTACTCCTCGAACGAGTAGGCGGACATGTCCTTGCCGTAGCCGGAGGACTTGTAGCCGCCGTGCGGCATCTCGCTGATGATCGGGATGTGGTCGTTGACCCACACGCAGCCCGCCTTGATCTCGCGCGTGGCCCGGTTCGCCCGGTACACGTCCCGGGTCCACGCGGAGGCGGCCAGCCCGTACGGGGTGTCGTTGGCGAGCGCGATGCCCTCGTCGTCGGTGTCGAAGGGCAGCACGACCAGGACCGGTCCGAAGATCTCGGACTGGACGACCTCGCTGTCCTGGGCGGCGTCGGCGATGAGGGTGGGCCGGTAGAAGGCGCCCTTGGCCAGCTCGCCCTCCGGTGCTTCGCCGCCGGTCACCACGCGCGCGTAGGCACGCGCCCGGTCGACGAAACCGGCGACCCGGTCGCGCTGCGCGTGCGAGATCAACGGTCCGAGGTCGGTGCCGGAGGCGAAGGGGTCGCCGAGCCGGACGGTCTCCATGAGCGCCGCCGTCCGCTCCACGAAGGCCTCGTACAGCGGTCGCTGCACGTACGCGCGCGTGGCGGCCGTGCAGTCCTGCCCGGTGTTGATGAGCGCGCCGGCGACCGCGCCGTGGGCGGCGGCCTCCGGGTCGGCGTCGTCGAAGACCACGAAGGGTGCCTTGCCGCCGAGCTCCAAATGGAGGCGCTTGACGGTGGCGGTGGCGATCTCGGCGACGCGCTTGCCGACGGCGGTGGAGCCGGTGAAGGAGGTCATGGCCACGTCGGGGTGGCCGACGAGGTGCTCACCGGCCTCCCTGCCGGTGCCGGTGACGATGTTGATCACGCCGTCCGGGATCCCGGCGTCCGTCGCCGCCTGGGCGAAGAGCAGCGAGGTCAGCGGGGTGAGCTCGGCGGGCTTCAGGACGATGGTGTTGCCCGCCGCGATCGCCGGCAGGACCTTCCAGGCGGCCATCTGCAGGGGATAGTTCCAGGGCGCGATCGAGCCGACGACACCGATGGGCTCGCGCCGGATGTACGAGGTGTGGTCCCCGGAGTACTCGCCGGCGGACTGGCCCTGGAGCAGCCGCGCGGCACCGGCGAAGAAGGCGGTGTTGTCGATCGTCCCCGGGACGTCGAACTCCCGGCTCAGCTTCAGCGGCTTGCCGCACTGGAGCGACTCGGCGCGGGCGAAGTCCTCGGCGCGGTCGGCCAGGACCGCGGCGAACCGGTGCAGGGCGTCGGAACGCTCGCCGGGCGTGGCCGCCGCCCAGCCCGGGAAGGCCGCGCGGGCGGCTGCGACGGCCCGGTCGACGTCGGCCGTGCCCGCCAGTTCGTAGCGGAGCACCTCCTCGCCCGACGCCGGGTCGACGACCGCGTGCGTGCGGCCGGAGGTGCCCCTGGTCAGGCGCCCGGCGATGAACTGCGTACCCTCCGCGAAGCGCTCCTCGGCCGGGAATCGGTCCGCGGTGGCGTTGCCCGGGTTGTGCATGTCGCTCTCCTCCGTGTCCCCGTGGTGGGGCCGGCGTGGCTCAGGCTCGATTTGAGTGCCGATCCTGACAGAGGGATGGCATGCCAACAAGGGATTCCGTTGTTGATTTTTGGTTACGCGACGGAATCTGTCGACCAGGTGTCGAGTCCCCCGCGAAAAGGCAGGACGCTGTGTCAGTGGTGCGTGCCAGACTCGCGTGCATGGAGGAGATCACGGGGGCGGTCCGTTCCCGGGACGCCCTGATCAGGGCGTCCCGTACGGGGACCAGGATCAAGTATCTGCATTTCTGGGGGCACCGGCCGCGGCCGGACGGCCGGATCGGGGAGAGCTGTCTGAGCCAGTGGTGGCCGGCGCCGTTCACGGTGGACGGCGTGGCGTACGCGACGGCCGAGCACTGGATGATGGCGGGCAAGGCCCGGCTCTTCGAGGACGCGGCGGCGCAGCGAGCCGCCCTGGCCGCCGCGCATCCCGCCGAGGCGAAGAAGGCCGGGCGGCTCGTGCGCGGGTTCGACGAGGCGATATGGGAACGGGAGCGGTTCCGGATCGTCGTGGAGGGCAGCGTCCACAAGTTCGGCGCGCATCCCGCGCTGCGGGAGTTTCTGCTGGGCACGGGTGATCGTGTGCTGGTCGAGGCGAGTCCGGTGGACCGCGTGTGGGGCATAGGGCTGGCCGCGGACGACGAGGCGGCGGGGGATCCGGAGCGGTGGCGGGGGCCGAACCTGCTGGGCTTCGCGCTGATGGAGGCGCGGGAGCGGCTGCGCGGGACATGAGTGAGGGGCCGGCCCACGGACCGGCCCCCGTCTCGGGCCCTCGTTCAGGAAGCGGCGCCGATCCCGCCCATGATGCTGGCGAAGAGCAGGAAGCCCAGCAGCGGCAGGATCACGGTGGCGATGATGCCGCAGACCAGACCGGCGGTCGCCGCACCCTTGTTGGTGGCCTCACCACGGGTGGCCTTGCCCCGGCCGATGGCGCCGAAGATGATCGCCAGGATGCCCAGGATCACGCCGAAGAACCACAGCAGGAAGGTCACGCTGCACACCACGCCGATGATGCCCAGCACCAGACCCGTGGTTCCCATGCCGTTGCTCGGCTGCGCGGGCATCGCGTAGCCGGGAGCCTGGGGGTAGCCCGCAGGGGGCGCGGCCGGGTAACCGGGAGTGCCCTGGGGGTAGCCGTAGCCGGGGCCGCCCTGCTGCGGGTAGCCGTACCCGGGGGGCGGCTGCTGCGGTGGCTGGGACGGCGGACCGAACCCACCGGGCGTGGGGTTGGTGTTGGACATGGACGATCTCCCCTCCGTTGTCAGACCAGGGAATCGTAGTGGCCGAATCCGCCGCGCAGTACGGCAGTTTCAGCGGAGGGACGCGGCAGTGGC
The DNA here is from genome assembly GCF_044458845.1 of Streptomyces sp. NPDC050416. Taxonomy (NCBI): domain Bacteria; kingdom Bacillati; phylum Actinomycetota; class Actinomycetes; order Kitasatosporales; family Streptomycetaceae; genus Streptomyces; species Streptomyces sp. NPDC050416. The sequence goes on along the minus strand of NZ_JBITII010000010.1, from coordinate 252,080 downwards.
GACCGGGGCCTGCGCGCCGTAGTACGGGTCGTCGTACGGCTCGTCGCTGTTGATCGCGGCCGTGATGCCGACGGCTATCAGGACGATCACCGCGATGCCGAGGATGATCCCGATGATGCCCATGATCAGGCCCGCCTGCGCCTGACCGTGGTTGGTGGCCACTCCGGCCTCGGCGCGCTTGCGGCCCTTGATGCCGAAGACGACGGCGAGGATGCCGGTGACCAGGGAGACCACGCCGTACAGGCAGAAGAGCGTGCAGGAGATGATGCCCAGCACCATCGCGGCGACGCCCATGCCGTTCTGGGGGGCCACGGGCATGCCCGGCCAGCCGTAGCCTGCCTGGGGGTACCCGCCTGCCTGCGGATAGCCGGGGTAGCCGTACCCGCCGGGGGCCACGGGTGGGGGCGGGACAGCGCCGGAGTGGGACGTGTCGTACTGGGGCGTGCCGGTGGGCGGGGTGAAACCCGCGCTCGGCATCGAGGTGACCGTGGCCTGGTCGTGCACGGACGGCGACCCTGACGGCGACTGCGGCGTCTGGTTCTTGTCGAGCGAGGTCTTGTTCTCCGGGGGCGCCCACGGGTCGTGGCCGCCGCCTCCGTCTGGTTGCGTCGCGTCCGTCATGGTGCATCCCCCCTGGGTCGATCGTGCCGCCATGCTACGGGGCGTCTGCGAAGCGCCACAGTGCGGGTGCGTGGGGCTGGTCGCGCCCACGCGGCGGAGCCGCATATGGATACAGCCCCGCGCCCCTGAACGGGCGCTGTGCCCACGGCATACGATGACTCCGAGTCATCGATCAGCCGATCACCCGCGCCCCGCCGGCCACGCGCCGGCAGGGGCGCCGTTCCGGGGAGGAACCCTTGACCGAGCATCTCGTCGATCCTCGCGCCCCACGCGACCTCACGGCCTTCGTCGCCGGACTGCCCAAGGCCGAACTGCATGTGCACCACGTGGGCTCCGCCTCCCCCCGGATCGTGTCCGAACTGGCCGCCCGGCACCCCGACTCGAAGGTCCCGACCGATCCCGCCGCCCTGGTCGACTACTTCTCGTTCACCGACTTCGCCCACTTCATCGAGGTGTACCTGTCGGTCGTCGACCTGATCCGCACCCCGGAGGACGTCCGGCTGCTGACCTTCGAGGTGGCCCGTGACCTGGCCCGGCAGCAGGTGCGGTACGCCGAGCTGACCATCACCCCGTTCTCCTCCACCCGCCGCGGTATCGACGAGCGCGCCTTCATGGACGCGATCGAGGACGCCCGCAAGGCCGCCGAGGCCGATTTCGGGACCGTGCTGCGCTGGTGCTTCGACATCCCCGGCGAGGCCGGACTCGAAGCCGCCGAGGAGACGACCCGGCTCGCCACCGACGACCGGCTGCGCCCGGAGGGCCTGGTCTCCTTCGGTCTGGGCGGGCCCGAAGTCGGCGTGCCGCGTCCGCAGTTCAAGCCGTACTTCGACCGGGCCATCGCCGCCGGGCTGCACTCCGTACCGCACGCCGGCGAGACCACCGGCCCGGAGACGGTGTGGGACGCCCTCACGCATCTGCGGGCCGAGCGCATCGGGCACGGCACCAGCTCCGCGCAGGACCCGAAGCTGCTGGCGCACCTCGCCGAGCACCGGATCCCGCTGGAGGTGTGCCCGACCTCCAACATCGCCACGCGCGCGGTCCGCACCCTCGACGAGCACCCGATCAAGGAGTTCGCCGCGGCCGGGGTCCTCGTCACGATCAACTCCGACGACCCGCCGATGTTCGGCACCGACCTCGACAACGAGTACGCGGTCGCCGCCCGGCTGCTCGACCTCGACGAGCGGGGCCTGGCCGACCTGGCGAAGAACGCCGTGGCGGCGTCCTTCCTGGACGCGGCGGGCAAGGCCAGGATCAAGGAGGAGATCGACACGTACACCGCGGGATGGCTCCACCGGTGACGTCCGCCCCCGAGCACCCCGAGCACCCGGGACACCCCGGGCCTGCCCGGCGGCGCGTGACCGCCGTGGCCCACCGGGGCGACCCCTACCGCCACCGCGAGAACACCGTCGCCTCGCTGCGTTCCGCGCTCGACCGGGGCGCGGACGCGGTGGAGATCGACGTACGCCTCACCCGGGACGGCGTACCGGTGCTGCTGCACGACGACACGCTGAAGCGGCTCTGGGAGCTGGAGCGGCCGGTGCTCGCGCTGTCCTGGGAGGAGGTGCGCGGACTGACCGGCGGCGGGGTTCCGGCCCTGACGGAGGCGCTGGCCGCGACCGAGGGCCACCGGGTGATGATCGACCTGCCCGGCTCGCCCGACGTACGGGCGGTGCGGCGGGTGACGGACGCCGTGCGGGAGGCCGGGGCGGCGGACCGGGTCTACTACTGCGCGGGCGCCGACGCCATGCTCGCCGTGCGCGCGGCGGACCCGGCCGCCGAGATCGCCCTCACCTGGACGACGCTGGCCCCGCCCCGGCCCGTCCTGCTGGAGGCGATCCGCCCGCGCTGGCTGAACTACCGTTTCGGCCTGGTGGACCGGCCCCTCGCCGAGCGGGTCCACCGCGACGGCTATCTGCTCTCCGTGTGGACTCCCGACACACGGCGCTCCATGCGGCGGCTGCTGCGCGCGGGAGTGGACTCGATCACGACCAACCGCATCGACGTGCTGTGCGCTACACGCGCGAGCGCTGCGGGACCGTCGCCGGATCGGCCGGGGTCGCCCGCGTGACGTACTGCGGCACCGGCGCGCTGTCCGTGCCGGTGTCGCGGACGAGGCCGTAGCGGATGGCGCCATGGGCGGGGCCCGTGTCGACGTCCTTCTCGACGGCCTCCCAGTTCGACGGGAACACGGCGATGCCGTAGTCGCAGCCGCGTTCGTTCTGGGTGAGGGTGACGGTGCCGTCGACGTAGAAGTACTCGTTCTGCCACATCTGCTGGGTGCCGGGCGGCAGTACGGCGTATCCGATGTCCGGGCCGCCCATACCGGTGACGTAGCCGTTCGGGGCGCCGGGCAGCGGGTCGTCCATGCGGCGCGAGCCGCCGGAGGCCACGTGGAACAGCTTGCCCTTCAGGCCGGTCCAGGTCGGCATGACCACCCCGCCGGGCCGGGCGTGCGGCGAGATCTGCCAGCGGACCAGGACATAACCCCGGCCGCTCAGCGTCACGCTGTCGCCACGGTGTTGCATGACGGCCTTCGGGCCTCCGGTGCTGGTGACGCCGGACTCGGGGCGGCGGGGCAGGGCGGCGGGCCGGGCGTCCGGGTCGGGGGCACGGTCGACGGCGTCGACGACCGTGCCGTACAGGTCGGCCTTCTTCGTCGCCGACGGTGAGGGCGTGGGGGTGGGGCTGGGGCTGGGCGTGGCGGAGGGCGGCGGTTCGGACGTGGCCCTCGCCGTGGGGGTGATTGCGGCCCGGGGAGGCGGGGCGTGAGGCGGCTGGGTGACGACGTACGCGCCGCCCGCCACGATCGTCGCGCCGGCGGTCATCGCGACGGCCGGTTTGGTGAGCGCGCCCAGCAGCTTGGCGGACCACCCGGCGGAGCCGGCGGCTACGGCCGTCTTCCCGCCGAAGGCGAGGGACAGGGTGAACCCGACGGGAAGCGGGACGAGCGCGATGCCGACCAGGAGGCGTTCCGCCGGTACGACCGTCTCGCGGGTGCCGCCGCAGTAGCCGCAGCCCCGGATGTGCCGGGCCAGCCGTTTACGCCACACCGAGTCGGGCCGGCCGTCCCAGCGGCCGGTCAGCTCGCGCAGGTCCGGGCAGGCGCCGTCCAGGGCGCGGACGATGCCGCGCGAGGTCTCCAGGCGCTCCTTCATCCGCTGCACGCGCACGGCGGCGTGCTGCCGGGTGATGCCGACGGCCGCGGCCAGTTCGCGCCGGGTCAGTTCGCCCGCGACCTCCAGCCACCACAGCGACAGCAGTTGCCGGTCCTCGTCGTCGAGCCAGCGCACGGCCTCGGCGACCTCGCGCCGCTGCCCCTCCAACTGGAGCCGCAGCACGGTCAGTTCGGCGAAGTCGGAGGCCGCCGCCTCCTCCAGCCGCTCCGGGGTGCGGCGCCGGGCCCGGTCGCGTATCTGGCGCATGGCGATCGCCACCAGCCAGGACCGGAAGCTGTCCGGGTCGCGCAGCGAACCGAGGTGGTCGACCGCGCGCAGCATGGTCTCCTGCACGACGTCGTCGACGTCCACGTGGCCGTTCAGAGCCCGGCCCACGATGTTGTAGACCAGCGGCAGCCAGCCCGCGACCAGCTCGTCCAGCGCCTGCCGGTCGCCGGCCTGCGCCGCCGTGATGACGGCGCGCCAGTGCTGACTGTCCACGGTGGCCTCTCGCCGGCTGAGATCAGTACTTTTCCGCACGCACCCTCTCAGGCAGGACGGGGGTCTTGGCTATGTGGGGGATCACATGCGGGGAGACGGCGTGAAGGTTCTCGGGATAACAGTTTTTCTCAGCCGCCGAATGCCGGGGTGGCCGCCGCCGGGGCGGTCAGCGCCTCCAGCCGCTTGATCCGCTGCCGTACGACGTACAGCGGGATCACCCCGAGCACCCCGAAGGCCATGTCGATCACCGACCACCAGAAGGGGATCCCGCGCAGCGGCCCGCAGATCAGGGCGAGCGGGATGATCCCCGCGCAGGCGATCATCCCGAACTCGACGACCCAGATGTTGCGGACCGGGTCCCGGTAGGGCCCGTAGAAGGCGACCGCGATCACCAGGTGCGCGAAGGCCAGCCAGTCCGTGCCGTAGAGGAGGAAGGGGTACTCGGCGTCCGCCTCGTCGAGCCCGGCCCGGACCCGCTCGATCCAGTCCGTCAAGCCGGGCAGGTGGTCGCCCACGGACAGCGTGCGCAGCAGATCCTCGGTCCAGCGCAGTTCGTGCACCAGGGGAAAGGCCGTGGCGCCGCTGAGCACCAGGCACACGACGAAGAAGACCAGCCACGCACGGATGCCCTTCAGCAGGGCGGCTCTGTCGCTCATGGCGGCACTCTACGCCTGTGTTGAACATGTTCAAAAATAGTTCAGCGGGCAGACGAACGGCCCCGGGCGGCATCAGCGCCCGGGGCCGTCACGACCGAACGGAGTAGCTACGCGTCCAGCGACGTCATCACGTGCTTGATCCGCGTGTAGTCGTCGAAGCCGTACGCCGACAGGTCCTTGCCGTAGCCGGACTTCTTGAAGCCGCCGTGCGGCATCTCGGCGACCAGCGGGATGTGCGTGTTGATCCAGACGCAGCCGAAGTCGAGCTTCTTGGACATCCGCATGGCGCGGCCGTGGTCCTTGGTCCACACGGAGGAGGCGAGCGCGTACTCGACGCCGTTGGCCCACTCCACCGCCTGCTCCTCGTCGCGGAAGGACTGCACGGTGATGACCGGCCCGAAGACCTCCTTCTGGATGATCTCGTCGTCCTGCTTCAGGCCCGAGACGACGGTCGGCGCGTAGAAGTAGCCCTTGTCGCCGACCCGCTTGCCGCCGGCCTCCACCCGCGCGTGCGCGGGCAGCCGCTCGATGAAGCCCTCGACCTGCTTGAGCTGGTTGGGGTTGTTGAGCGGGCCGAACAGCACGTCCTCGTCGTCCGGCTGCCCGGTCTTCGTCTCGGACGCGGCCTTCGACAGCGCGGAGACGAACTCGTCGTGGATGGACTCATGGACGAGGACGCGCGTGGCGGCCGTGCAGTCCTGGCCGGCGTTGAAGTAGCCCGCGACCGAGATGTCCTCGACGGCCTTGGCGATGTCGGTGTCCTCGAAGACCACGACCGGGGCCTTGCCGCCGAGCTCCAGGTGGACGCGCTTGACGTCCTTGGCCGCGGACTCGGCGACCTGCATGCCGGCGCGTACCGAGCCGGTGATGGAGGCCATCGCCGGGATGTCGTGCTCGACCATCATGCGGCCGGTCTCGCGGTCACCGCAGATGACGTTGAAGACGCCCTTCGGCAGGATCCCGCCGAGGATCTCCGCGATCAGCACCGTGGAGGCCGGGGTGGTGTCGGACGGCTTCAGGACGACCGTGTTGCCCGCCGCGATCGCCGGGGCGAACTTCCACACGGCCATCATCATCGGGTAGTTCCACGGCGCGACCTGCGCGCAGACGCCGACCGGTTCGCGGCGCACGATGGAGGTCAGGCCCTCCATGTACTCACCGGCCGAGCGGCCCTCGAGCATCCGCGCCGCACCCGCGAAGAAGCGGATCTGGTCGACCATCGGCGGGATCTCCTCGGAGCGGGTCAGCCCGACCGGCTTGCCCGTGTTCTCCACCTCGGCCGCGATCAGTTCCTCGGCCCGCTCCTCGAAGGCGTCCGCGATCTTCAGCAGGGCCTTCTGGCGCTCGGCGGGCGTGGTGTCGCGCCAGCCGGGGAAGGCCTCGGCGGCCGCCGCCATCGCGGCGTCCACGTCCGCCTGCCCGGACAGCGGAGCGGTCGCGTACGCCTCGCCCGTCGCGGGATTGACCACCTCGGTGGTCCGTCCGTCGGCGGCGTCCCGGAACTCACCGCCGATGTAGTTGCGCAGACGACGCAGCTCGGTGCTCACTGCCGGCCCTCCAGTTCGGATGTCCAGTACTTGAGACACCCACCCTAGTCGGCCGGTCCACGTTTTCAACACCCCCACTCCCTTCGATCGTGCGGAATCCGCAGATGTGAGCTATGCAAACAACGGATTTCATCGATCAGACCTTGCGGAAGTGTCGAGACCTCGTGCACAGTGAGCCGGTGGCCAGTCGAAGCGCAGATCAGAGGGACTCCCGCGAGTCCAGGAACGGCGGCGGTCCCCAGCTGGACGCCGTCTCCCTCGCCATCATCGAGCAGCTCCAGGAGGACGGCCGCCGGCCGTACGCCGCCATCGGCAAGGCCGTGGGCCTGTCCGAGGCGGCCGTGCGCCAGCGTGTCCAGAAGCTGCTCGACCAGGGCGTGATGCAGATCGTCGCCGTCACGGACCCGCTCACCGTGGGCTTCCGCAGACAGGCGATGGTCGGCGTCAACGTCGAGGGCGACGTGGAGTCGGTGGCGGACGCGCTGACGGCCATGTCCGAATGCGAGTACGTGGTGATGACCGCGGGCTCCTTCGACCTGATGGTGGAGATCGTCTGCGAGGACGACGACCACCTCCTGGAGGTCATCAACAAACGCATCCGGGCCGTCCCCGGAGTGCGCTCCACCGAGAGCTTCGTCTACCTCAAGCTCAAGAAGCAGACCTACATGTGGGGAACCCGATAACCGTGAGGACCCGATAGCCGTGAGCAAGGACCTCTCCCAGACCGCGTACGACCACCTGTGGATGCACTTCACGCGCATGTCGTCGTACGAGAAGGCCCCCGTCCCCACCATCGTCCGGGGCGAGGGCACGTACATCTACGACGACCAGGGCAAGCGCTACCTCGACGGTCTCGCCGGCCTGTTCGTGGTGCAGGCCGGGCACGGCCGCGTCGAACTCGCCGAGACCGCCTTCAAGCAGGCGCAGGAGCTGGCGTTCTTCCCGGTGTGGTCCTACGCCCACCCCAAGGCCGTCGAGCTGGCCGAGCGCCTCGCGCACCACGCCCCGGGCGACCTGAACAAGGTCTTCTTCACCACCGGCGGCGGTGAGGCGGTCGAGACCGCCTGGAAGCTCGCCAAGCAGTACTTCAAGCTGGTCGGCAAGCCCACCAAGCACAAGGTCATCTCCCGCGCGGTCGCCTACCACGGCACCCCGCAGGGCGCCCTGTCCATCACCGGGCTGCCCGCCCTGAAGGCGCCCTTCGAGCCGCTCGTGCCGGGCGCCCACAAGGTGCCGAACACGAACATCTACCGGGCGCCGATCCACGGCGACGCCCCCGAGGCCTTCGGCCGCTGGGCCGCCGACCAGATCGAGCAGCAGATCCTCTTCGAGGGCCCGGACACGGTCGCCGCGGTCTTCCTGGAGCCGGTGCAGAACGCGGGCGGCTGCTTCCCGCCCCCGCCCGGCTACTTCCAGCGGGTGCGCGAGATCTGCGACCAGTACGACGTGCTGCTCGTCTCCGACGAGGTCATCTGCGCCTTCGGCCGCCTGGGCACGATGTTCGCCTGCGACAAGTTCGACTACGTCCCGGACATGATCACCTGCGCCAAGGGCATGACCTCGGGCTACTCCCCCATAGGCGCGTGCATCGTCTCCGACCGCCTGGCCGAGCCGTTCTACAAGGGCGACAACACCTTCCTGCACGGCTACACCTTCGGCGGCCACCCGGTCTCCGCGGCCGTGGGCCTGGCCAACCTCGACCTGTTCGAGCGCGAGAACCTCAACCAGCACGTCCTCGACAACGAGGGCCACTTCCGCGCCACCCTGGAGAAGCTCCACGACCTGCCGATCGTGGGCGACGTCCGCGGCAACGGCTTCTTCTACGGCATCGAGCTGGTCAAGGACAAGGACACCAGGGAGTCCTTCGACGCGGACGAGACCGAGCGGGTCCTGTACGGCTTCCTCTCCAAGAAGCTGTACGAGAACGGCCTGTACTGCCGCGCCGACGACCGCGGCGACCCGGTCGTGCAGCTCGCCCCGCCGCTGATCTCCGACCAGTCGACGTTCGACGAGATCGAGCAGATCCTGCGCGCCACGCTGTCGGAGGCGTGGACGAAGCTGTGACCACGCGTTGCTCCGATCGTCTGCATGGATGATCAACACCGGCCCCGGTGCCGCCCGTTCGAGTGAGAAACGGCGGTCCGGGGCCGCGTGCTGTCCGGCGTCCCGCCGCCTTCTGCCTAGCGTGCCAGTGACCGATCGGCCCTGCCTTCGTTCCCCCGCACGGGGGATTGGCACGGGAACTACGGATCTGAACCGAGGTGTACGCTCATGGAGGCCCCGCCTGACAACGACGTGCTCTGGGCACGCGCCCTGCACTTCCAGCACGACGACGGCTCCCCCGCGCTCAGCGGTGTCTCGCTCGGCGTCCGGGAGGGCGAGATCCTCGCCGTCAGCGGCCCGCGCGGCAGCGGCAAGACCACCCTGCTGCGGTGCCTGTCCGGCCTGGTGCCCGTACGGCGCGGCGAGGTCTGGTTCAACAGCGTGCCCGTACACACCATGGGCTCCCTCACCCGCGAGCGACTGCGCCGCGACCGCTTCGGCTGGATCGACCCGGCGCCCTCGCTGGTCCCGGAGCTCAACGCCTGGGAGAACACCGCCCTGCCGCTGATGCTGCGCGGCACCAGCAGGCGCCGCGCCAAGAAGGCGGCCCTGGAGTGGCTGGAGCGCCTGGACATCGGCGAGGGCGCCCGCAAACGCCCGCACCAGCTGGTGCAGGCCGAGCGGCAGCGGGTGTGCATCGCCCGTGCCCTCGCCCCCGCCCCGTCGGTCCTGTTCGCCGACGAGCCCACGGCGCCCCTGCACCGCGCCGACCGCGCCCATGTGCTGCGCACCCTCACCACGGCGGCCCGCTCCCACGGCATCACGGTCGTCCTGGCCACGCACGACGCGGAGACCGCGGCGCTCGCCGACCGCACGGTGTCCCTGCTCGACGGGCGGCGCGTGCAGACGGTGCACCTGCCGCCGGTCGGCGGGCCCACCGAGTCGGAAGGCCGGGCCGCGTGCTCGCTCTCCGTCTGACCCGCGGCGCCCACCCCGCCGTCCAGCTGCGCCGCCTGCTGGTCGCGGCGGCCTCGGCGGGCACGGGTTTCCTGTTGCTCTGCACCCTGGGCTACGCGCTGGGCCACCCCGACGCCACCGGCGCCGCCCTGCTGCGCCTGGCCTGGTGCGTGGTTCCCCTGGCCGCCACGGTGTACTTCGCGGTCGCGGTGGCCCGCACCGACCCCGCCACGAAGCCCCGCACCGGCCTCTCCGCGATCGGACTCGGCCCGCTGCGCCTGATGGCCCTCTCGGCGACGACGACGGCCCTGTCCTGCGTCCTGGGCTCGGTGCTGGCCCTGCTGGTCTTCCTGCACCTGCGCGGTGACCTGACGGGCATGCCGTTCGACGGCGCGGCCGCCGAGCCCCTCGCGGCGGACCGGCCGCTGCCGCTGCCGGGAGCCCTGACGCTGCTCGCGCTCGTGCCCGGAGCGGCGTCGGTGGCGGTGGCCCTGGCGCTGCGGCCGAGGGAGACGGGTCCGGCACCGTCCCGGCCGGCCGGGACGTACGGCCGTTTCGGCGCGTACCGGCGCACCGCCACACGCGAGTCCTTCGGGGCGTACGGCCGTTTCGGCCGGCAGATCGTCCGGCCCACGGGCGGTCGTGCCACCGAGCCCTCCGCAGCGGCCGGGGCCGGGCAGAGCGCGCAGCACGGCGGGCCGCCTCCGGCGCGGACGGGCGGGTCCGTCCCGGCATCGGCCACAGGCCCGACCGCGCGGGGCGCCGGGAGCACGACGGTCGAGGATTCGCCCGAGCCGTCCGGGTCCCGGACGGCGGCACAGGGCACCGTGAGCGCCGTGATCCCGGCCGGCGGCGCCGCACACGCGGCCGCCGACGCCGCCCGGCAGTCCGCCCGGCACGCGGCGGCACCGCACGGCGACGGCGAGCTCGCCGCTTCCACCGCCACCGCTTCCGACGCGGCCCTGCCGGAAGCCGGCCTGCCGGACAACGCCCCCACCACCGCCCCCTCCGGCCTCCCCTGGGGCATCACCGTCCTGGCCGCGGGTCTCGCCGTGGAGACGTACACGAGCCGCACCTCCCCCACGCCCCCCGACCTCACCTTCTCCGGCGCCTCCCCCGGCGTCCTGGCGGGCTGGGTCCTGGCCGCCGTCGGACTGGCCCTGGCCGGTCCCGGCCTGACCCATCTGTGCGGACGGCTGCTCCAGTCGGCCCGCCCGGGCGCCCTCCGGCTCCTGGCCGGCCGGATCCTCATGGCCGAGGCCGCCCGGATCGGCCGCCCCCTGGGCGTGGTCTGCGCGGTGCTGGCGGCGGCGTACGCCATGGCGCTGCTGCACGCCCCGGACGGACTGTCCCTCGGTCCGCTCACCACGCTCGGCGTGCTGCTGGTGACCGGCTGCACCGTGGGGACGCTCCTCACGGCCGCCGTCGAGGCCCGTCAGGCCCGAGCCGACACCACCGCCGCCCTGCTGCGGCTCGGCGCCCCCGCGACGATGCTCCGCGGTGCCGCCGCCCTCCGCGCGGGCGCCCTTTTCGCCCTGTTCGGCCCGCTCACCCTGACCGTCGCCGAGCTGGCGGCGCTGGCGCTGGCCCGCTGACGCCGGTCAACTGACGCCGGTCCGCTGAAAAACTCGTGCGAAAAAAATCTCCGTACGGCGATGAGTTCCGCTCCGGCCCCCGGTCTATCCCCGCGTAACGACACACACCCGATGGGAGAGACCTCGCATGTACCAGCAGATGATCTTCGTGAACCTGTGCGTCAGCGACCTGGACGCCTCGAAGAAGTTCTTCACGGAGCTCGGCTACTCGATCAACGAGCAGTTCAGCGACGACAGCACCGCCTCGCTCGTGATCAGCGAGACCATCGTGGTGATGGTGCACACCAAGGAGAAGTACGCCCAGTTCACCAGGAAGGAGATCGCGGACGCCAAGAAGACCAGCGAGGTGCTGATCGCGCTCAGCTCCGAGAGCCGTGAGAAGGTCGACGAGCTGGTCGAGAAGGCGGTCGCGGCGGGCGGTTCCGTCTCCGGCGAGACGCAGGACCACGGGTTCATGTACGGCCGCGCCTTCGACGACCCGGACGGCCACACCTTCGAGGTCGTGTGGATGGACCCGACGGCCGTCGAGGGCTGAGGCGCTGTGCCAGCATGGGCGCGTGCAGACGATGCCCGCCCATGCGGCCCACCATGACGACCGTGAGATCGAGACACTCGAGGAGTTCGACGCGACCGTCGCGGCGCGCGGCACGCTCGCCGGTCACCGCGTCCAGGCCGTCGACCTGACGGACCGTACGCGCGAACTGCTCGGCACGGACACCACGGGCGCCGTCTTCCTCGGCTGCGCGATGCGCGAGGAGGCCGCCGCGAAGATCCGCACGGACGGCGCCCTGGTCTTCCCGCCGGTCCCGGACCTGCCCTTCGACCCCTACCGCGGCCAGGTCTACGCGCCGGACGAACTCTTCGAGTCGCTGGCGGACGGCTACGAGGCCACGCCCGACGCCCAGGCCTACGCCTGGTTCCAGCGCACGAAGGCGGACCGGGACATCTACGCCTCCATGCTGCGCGCGGTCCACGACGACTCCGTCTCGGACGCGCTCGACGAACTCCTGTCCGGCGCCCGGGTCGTGGGCGTGATGGGCGGCCACGCGATGGCCCGTGGCACCCAGGATTACGCGGGGGCGGCGCGGCTCGGCCGGGAGCTGGCCCGGGCCGGCCTCACGGTCGCCACGGGCGGCGGTCCGGGCGCGATGGAGGCCGCGAACCTCGGCGCGTACGCCGCCCCGTTCGGCGACGAGATGCTCGCCGAGGCGCTCGAACTGCTCGCCAAGGCACCGCACTTCACGCCGTCGATCACCCAGTGGGCGGTGGCCGCCTTCGAGATACGCGCGCGCTGGCCGCAGGGCGGGCGTTCCGTGGGGATCCCGACCTGGTTCTACGGCCACGAGCCGCCGAACGCCTTCGCGTCGCACATCGCCAAGTACTTCGCCAACGCCACCCGCGAGGACGGCCTGCTGGCCCGGTCCAACGCGGGCGTGGTGTTCCTGCCGGGCGCCGCCGGTACCGTCCAGGAGATCTTCGACAACGCGACGCCCAACTACTACGAGTCGCGCGGCGAGCCGACGCCGATGGTGCTGGTGAACCGGGCGCACTGGACGGAGAAGCTGCCGACGTGGCCACTGCTCCAGTCGCTGGCCAGGGGCCGTTCGATGGAGGCGCGGATCGCGCTCGTGGAGCGCATCGAGGAGGTGCCCGAGGCGTTGAAACGTCTCGGCGGTTAATAAGCTGGCAAAGCAAGTGCTTGCAGCCTGCATATGCGTTGACACTACTTATGTGACGCTTATAGACCTGAGAGCCTCCCGGTAGTGCTGATGCACAGTCAGCGCTGCCTCCACCCCCCGCATTTGCGCATCCTGTAAAGGACAAACGTGGCAGTTCTGTCCGTATCACGTCGTACGGCTTCGCGCCGTACCGTCGCACGTTCCGTGCGGATCCTCGGTGTCGTCTCCGCCTCGGCCGCGCTCGCGCTCGGTGCCGCCGGCAACGCGCTCGCCTGCAACATCAACGAGTTCTCGGCCGAGGCGAAGTGCGAGGGTGACAAGGGCGTCATCACCGTCACGGACGTGGACCCCGCCGGTGTCCCGGCGACCGTCACCGTGTACCTGGAGAACAACGGCGCCGATGTGAAGAAGGTCGGCGAGCAGGTGGTCAAGGGCTCGCGCGAAGGCACCACCATCACCTTCGCCGAGAACTGGAAGCCGAACGCGGAGTACCGCATCCATGTGAAGGCCACTCCGTACGTCGACGAGGACATCAAGCCGAACCTCGTCACCCCGGCCACGGCCTGCAAGAAGGAAGAGGAGAAGTCGCCGGCAACCGAGCCGGCCACGCCGACCCCGTCGGCCTCCCCGTCGAAGCCGGCCGAGGAGGGCGACACCCCGGCCGATACCCCGGCTCCGTCGCCGTCGGAGAGCGAGAGCACCACGCCGGCGGGCAACGCGCCCGCGCCCGCGGCCGGTGACTCCAACCTCGCCGAGACGGGTGCCGACTCCAACACCGGCATCATCGCCGGCATCGCGGCGGCCCTGGTCGTCGTCGGTGGCGGCGCGGTGTTCTTCGGCATGCGCCGTCGTGGGGCGAGCAGCAGCGACAGCTGACGCCTGCGCACACCGTGATGTGGCCCGTCCCGTGATCCCTGGGGCGGGCCACGTCCCGTCTCACCCGAACGTCGCCCGCTCCAGCCAGAACTCCAGCAATTCCCGCTCCCCCAGCACCTCCAGCTCCGGTGCGTCCAGCGGCAGCCGGCGGTAGAAGGCCAGCAGGACGGCGGTGAGCGGCCCGCGCAGGGCGACGGTGGCCTTCTCATGGCCGCGGCGCCAGGTGACACCGTCCTCGGCGAGTTCGATGAGCCACTCGGCGTCGAGGTCGGCGCCGGTGTCGGTGGCGTGCAGGTGGATGCTGCGGCCCGGGCCGCGCAGTTCCCGCGCCGTGTCGTGCGGTGCCGTCCGCTGGACGAACTCGACGATCTGGAGCCACTCGTCGATCGCGTCGGCGGCCACGTCGGGCGCGACCTCATAGGGCAGTCCGGCGGCGAGCATGGCGTCCGCGCGGTGCACGGTGATCTCGTGCGTCATCCGGCGGGCCCAGAACCCGGAGTTGGGGATCCCCGCCCAGCTCCACACCCTCGTGTCCGGCCCGGCCTCCCGCAGCGCCGCGACGACCTGCTCACCGCCCTCCGCCAGCCATGCGTCCAGTACGACGGCGTCACCCCGGATTCCGGGCCCGGCGAGGCCCGGCACCCGCTCCTCGGGCACCTCCTCCTCGGCCCGGGTCCGCACGATGAACTCCACCCAGCGCAGAGCCCCGCCCATGTGCCGGACCAGGTCCTCCAGCGACCAGTCGGGGCAAGTGGGCACGGTTACGGACAGATCCGCGCCGGAGGTGACCACGGACCTCAACAGGCCCACTTGGTGGGCGATTTCGTCGCAGTAGCGGTCGTGTGCGAGTAACGTCATGCCCGCACCCTAGGGGGTGTCCGATCAGTCGAGCACCACGATTTCGGCGGCGTCGAACTCCACCCCGACCTCGTCCCCGGGCTCCGGCGCCGCCCGCAGCGCACAGGCCGCCTCCAGGCGCGGGGCGTCCTCGGGTTGGAGGTGGACGGCGACATGGGTGCCCTTGAAGGTGCGCGCGGTCACCGTGCAGCGCAGACCCGCGCCGACGGGCACCAGGCGCACACCGGCGGGCCGCACGAGCAGGGTCCGTGTGCCCTGCGGGGCATCCTCCGGCACGGGCACCTTGCCCCACGGCGTGTCCGCGGCCTCCGCCCCGACCGTCGCCTCGACGACGTTCTCGAAGCCGAGGAAGCGGGCCACGAACGCGTCGGCCGGCCGCTGCCACACCTCAAGAGGCGTACCGGACTGGGCGATCCGCCCGTCCCGCATCACCACGACCCGGTCGGCCAGCGCGAAGGCCTCCCCCTGGTCGTGCGTCACGGCGAGCACGGTCGTGCCCAACCGGCCGAACAGCTCCTTCAGTTCGACGACCAGCCGCTCCCTGAGCGACCGGTCGAGCTGGCCCAGCGGCTCGTCCAGCATCAGCAGCCGGGGGCTCGGCGCCAGGGCCCGCGCCAGCGCCACGCGCTGCTGCTCCCCGCCGGACAGCGCCGCGACGGCCCGGCGGGACGCGCCCGGCAGACCGACCAGGTCCAGCAACTCCTTTACGCGGTCGGCCTGTTGCCGCTTCGACGCCCCGTGCATACGCAGTCCGAAGGCGACGTTGCCGCCCACGTCCCGCTGGGGGAACAGCTGGTGGTCCTGGAACATCAGCCCGACCCCGCGCCGGTGCGCGGGCACGCCGGCCTGGTCGCGCCCGTCCAGCACCACCCGCCCGGAGTCGAGCGGCTGGAGCCCCGCCACGACCCGCAGCAGTGTCGACTTGCCGCTGCCGCTGGGCCCGAGCACGCACACGACCTCGTGCTCGGCGACCTCCAGATCGACGGCGTCCAGCACGGCACGCCCGCCGAAACGGACCGTCGCACCCTCCAGGGCCAGCAGCATCAGAACTCCCCGCTCCGGTCGGTGCGAAGCCTCTCCAGTACCAGCAGGGCCACGGCGCACACCACCATCAGAACCGTCGAAAGGGCCATCGCCTGGCCGTAGTTCAGCTCCCCGGGCCTCCCCAGCAGCCGCGCGACCGCCACAGGCAGCGTCGGGTTGTCGGGCCGCGCGATGAACACCGTCGCCCCGAACTCCCCGAGCGACACCGCGAAGGCGAACCCGGCCGCGATCAGCAGCGCCCGCCGCACCATCGGCATATCCACCTCGCGCCACACCCGCCAGGGCGAGGCCCCCAGCACCGAGGCCGCTTCCCGCAGCCGCACGTCCACCGCCCGCAGCACGGGCAGCATCGTCCGCACGACGAACGGCACACCGACCAGCGCCTGCGCGAGCGGCACCAGGATCCACGTGGACCTCAGATCCAGCGGCGGCTCGTCCAGGGCGATCAGGAACCCGAAGCCGACGGTCACCGCGGACACCCCGAGCGGCAGCATCAGCAGCGCGTCGAAGCCGCGCACGAACCGCCCGGCGTCCCGGCGGGTGAGCGCGACGGCGGCCAGGCCGCCGATCACCACGGCGATGGCGGTCGCGGCGACGGCGTACTCCAGTGAGTTGCCGATCGCCGCGATCGGCGCCACCAGGAACACCCCGCCGTCGTCCCTGGTGAGCGCCCGGTAGTAGCCAAAGCCTGGTGCGTCCAGCGAGCGCTGCACCAGCACGGCGAGCGGCAGCAGGAGCAGCACGACGACGGTGACGAGCACCCCGCCCAGCAGCGCCCACTGCCCCGTGCCGCGCGGCCGGCGCGCGGTCACGGCCGGGTCGACCAGCCGCAGGGCGGTCTCCCGCCGTCGTACGGTCCAAGCGTGCAGGGCGAGGATCGCGCCCACCGCGACGAACTGGATCAAGGTCAGCACGGCCGCCGTGGACAGGTCGAAGATCTCCGACGTCTGCCGGTAGATCTCCACCTCCAGGGTCGAGAACGTGGGGCCGCCGAGGATCTGGACGACACCGAAGGAGGTGAAGGTGAACAGGAAGACCATGAGCGCGGCGGCGGCCACGGCGGGCGCGAGCGCCGGCAGCGTGACCTGCCGCCAGGCCCGCAGCGGCGACGCCCCGAGCATCCGCGCGGCCTCCTCCTGCCGCGGGTCGAGTTGCGCCCAGAGCCCGCCGACGGTCCGTACGACGACCGCGTAGTTGAAGAAGACGTGCGCGAGCAGGATCGCCCACACGGTGGTGTCCAGCCGCACGCCCCACAGCTCGTCCAGCAGCCCGCCGCGCCCGACCAGCGCCAGGAAGGCCGTACCGACGACGACCGTCGGCAGCACGAACGGCACGGTCACGACCGCCCGCAGGACCTGCTTGCCCGGGAAGTCGAGGCGCGCGAAGACATACGCGCCGGGCAGTGCGACCAGCAGCGTGAGCACGGTCGAGACGACCGCCTGCCAGGTGGTGAACCACAGGACGTGCCGGACGTCGGACTGCGCCAGCACCTCCCCGATCCGCCCGAACTGCCAGACCCCGTCGACCTCCAGACCGCGCGCGACGATCGCGGCGACGGGGTAGGCGAAGAAGACCGCGAAGAACGCGACGGGCACGGCCAGCAGACCGGACCGCGCCGCCGCGCTCCTCTTCCGGGCGGCTACTTCAGTACGAGCGAAGTCCACGACTTGACCCACTGGTCACGGCGGTCGGCGATCTTCGCCGGGTTCATGGTCTCCGGGTCCTTGGCCTGCGGCCCGTACTTCACGAACTCCGGCGGCACCTGGGCGCCCTCGCGCACCGGGTACACGTACATGTTGAGCGGCATGTCCTCCTGGAACCGCTCGCTGATCAGGAAGTCGAGGAGCGCCTTGCCGCCCTTGGTGTTCTCGGCGTTGCTCAGCAGCCCGGCGTACTCGACCTGCCGGAAGCAGGTGCCCTGCGCGACCCCGGTCGGTGCCGCGGCGGGTTTCGGGTCGGCGTAGACGACCTCGACGGGCGGCGAGGAGGCGTACGACACGACGAGCGGCCGGTCGCCCTTGGCCTTCTTGCCGCCGGCCGAGCCGGAGAACTCCTCGTTGTAGGCCTGCTCCCAGCCGTCGACGACCTTCACGCCGTTGGCCTTGAGCTTCTTCCAGTACCCCTCCCAGCCCCCGTCGCCGTACTTCGCGGCGGTGCCGAGCAGGAAGCCGAGGCCGGGCGAGGAGGTGGAGGCGTTCTCGGTGACCAGGAGGTTCTTGTATTCGGGCTTGACCAGGTCGTCGAAGCTGCGCGGCGGGTCGAGCTTGTGGTCGGCGAAGTACTTCTTGTCGTAGTTGACGCAGATGTCGCCGGTGTCGATGGGCGTGACCCGGTGCTCGTCCTGGTCGGCCCGGTACTCCGGCGCGATCCGGTCCGAGCCCTTCGCCTCGTACGGCTGGAACAGGCCGTTGTCGAGGGCGCGGGACAGCAGCGTGTTGTCGACGCCGAAGAAGACGTCGCCCTGCGGGTTGTCCTTGGTCAGGATGGCCTTGTTCACGGCCTGCCCGGCGTCGCCGTCCTTGAGGACCTTGACCTTGTAGCCGGACTGCTTCTCGAAGGCCGCGATGACGTCCTTCGAGGCGGCCCACGAGTCGTGGCTGACGAGGGTCACGGTCTTGGAGTCGCCGGACCCCTGGCCGCCGTCGGACGACCCGCACGCGGCGAGCGTGCCGGCCATGCCGAGCCCGACGGCCACCGCCGTCAGCCGCTTGATGGTGTGGCTCACTGGATTCCTCCTGGAGGACCAGGAGAAGACGCGGCCCTGCCCGGGATCTCTGGGAGTCCCGGGCAGGGCGCAACAGCTCGAGTGATGACCGATCTCCCTACCCAGAATGACCTGGGCCAGGTTCGGAGGGTCTGCGGCCGTGTGCCGCACTCTCAGCGCTGTGGCGCTCCCCTGTCGGAATATGAAGGTGTCGGAAAATACGGTTGTGCTTACGCCGGTCAGACTACCGTTCGGTGGCCGCGAGCTGACCACACGCCCCGTCGATCTCCTGACCACGGGTGTCCCGGATCGTCACCGGCACACCATGGGCCGCGATGGCCTCCACGAACGCCTTCTCGTCCTCCGGCCGGGAAGCCGTCCACTTCGACCCCGGCGTCGGGTTGAGCGGGATCAGGTTCACGTGCACCGGCCTGCCCTTGAGCATCCGCCCGAGCCGGTCACCGCGCCACGCCTGATCGTTGATGTCCCGGATCAGGGCGTACTCGATGGACAGCCGGCGCCCGGACTTGGCGCTGTACTCGAAGCCGGCGTCCAGCACCTCGCGGACCTTCCACCGGGTGTTCACGGGGACGAGGGTGTCGCGCAGCTCGTCGTCGGGGGCGTGCAGCGAGATCGCGAGCCGGCACTTGAGGCCCTCGTCGGCGAGCCGGTGGATGGCCGGGACGAGTCCGACCGTCGAGACGGTGATCCCGCGCTGCGAGAGCCCCAGCCCGTCGGGCTCGGGGTCGGTGAGCCGCCGGATGGAGCCGAGGACCCGGTTGTAGTTGGCGAGCGGCTCACCCATCCCCATGAACACGATGTTGCTCAGCCGCGCCGGCCCGCCCGGCACCTCGCCGTCCCTGAGGGCCCGCATACCGTCCACGATCTGGTGCACGATCTCGGCGGTGGACAGATTCCGGTCGAGCCCCGCCTGCCCGGTCGCACAGAACGGACAGTTCATCCCGCACCCGGCCTGCGAGCTGATGCACATGGTCACCCGGTCCGGGTAGCGCATCAGCACGGACTCCACGAGCGTCCCGTCGAACAGCCGCCACAGCGTCTTGCGCGTGGTCCCCTGGTCGGTCGACAGATGCCGCACGACGGTCATCAGCTCGGGAAGGAGCGCCTCCTGGAGCCGGCCACGGGAGCCGGCCGGAATGTCGGTCCACTGCTCCGGATCGTGCGCGTACCGCGCGAAGTAGTGCTGCGACAGCTGCTTGGCACGAAACGGCTTCTCCCCGACAGCGACAACGGCCTCCTTGCGCTCAGCAGGAGTGAGGTCGGCGAGATGCCGCGGCGGCTTCTTGGCTCCGCGCGGGGCGACGAAAGTGAGTTCTCCGGGTGCAGGCATAACCCATCCAGTGTGGCAGATCAACTCCGGTGCCCCAGGCCGGAGCGGGGTGGGGGCGGTCACCCCTGATCGCCATCTGCCATCGCCGCTCGGCCTCGCACGGCCCAGGGACGGTCCACGGTTCAGTCAGCATGCCGTTTTCGAGGGCCACGGCGGTGAGCCCCTGTCTGAACACAGAAGGGCCCGTCACACAGCGGCCGTACCCCTCAGAGGCCCTGCTCTCCCGTGTGCTCCAGCCGGTCCTTCAGGATCTGCTCGTTGCGCGGCAGTTCCTTGCGGACCTGGGGGCGTACGACGAGCGGGACGAGGACCTTGCCGACGCCGTGGCCCTCGAAGTCGACCTCGATCGTCACGTGGGAGCGCCGTCCCTCGTCGAACGGCTCGACCTCGCCGTGCACCCGCGCCCGGACGGGGCCGTCGACACCCCGCATGCCCCAGCTGTGCGGCGGGTCGTACTCCGTGACCTCCATGGTCATCGGCATGACCCGGCGGCCGACGTGCCGGGTGACCCGCATCCGGGAGCCGACACCGACCGGCCCCTCGTCGAGACGTTCCGCGGACACGGCACTCAGCTGCCACTCCGGCAGCCGCTCGGCGTCCGTGACGTAGTCGTAGACGTCCTCGGGGCGCCGGTCGACATCGATGGTCTGTCGAATGCTGGACATGATGTCCCCCTTTGCGACGTACACCTGAATCGTCCCACGTGGAGACGTCGCAGGCACCTCCGCACAACGGCAGCGAGCCCCCGCCGGTCACCCGGCCGGAGCTCGCCATACGATCCGTAAGAGCCGTATCGCCTCAGCCGGACCCGACGAAGAGCACGAGCAACAGCCACACCACCGGAGCCGTGGGCAGCAGTGAGTCCAGCCGGTCCATGATGCCGCCGTGCCCCGGCAGCAGCGTGCCCATGTCCTTGATGCCCAGGTCCCGCTTGATCATGGACTCGCCGAGATCGCCCAGCGTGGCGCTGACCGCGACCGCGAGGCCGAGCACCAGGCCCTGCCACCAGGCACCGTCGTCGATGAGGAACTGCATGCACAGCGCGCCCACGACCATCGCGAAGGAGATCGCACCGAGCAGACCCTCGCGGGTCTTTCCGGGGCTGATGCGCGGGGCGAGCTTGTGCCGGCCGAAGCGCCAGCCGACCGCGTAGGCACCGGTGTCGCTCACGACCGTGAGCAGCAGGAACGTGAGCACCCGCTGCGCCCCGTCGTCCGCCGTCAGCATCATCGCGACGAACGTCGCCAGGAACGGCACGTAGAACGCCGCGAAGACGCCCGCCGTGACGTCCCTGAGGTAGTTCTCGGGCGGTTCCGTCATGCGCCACACCAGCACGGCCAGTGCCGTGAGCGCCATGGCGACCCAGGCGCCCTCGGCACCCCGGACATACCCGGCGACGACCATCGCGGCACCGCCGAGCGCGAGCGGCACGAGGGGCGCCCGGATGCCCTTGCGTTCGTCCAGCCGCTTGGTCAGCTCCCACAGACCCACCACCACGGCGACCGCGATCACACCGACGAACACGGCCTTGACGACGAACAGCGACGCGACGATCACCGCGCCGAGCCCGACCCCGACCCCTATCGCGGCACTCAGGTCGCGACCCGCGCTCTTCTTCTGCGGCTTGGGTGCCGGCTCTGCGGCGTCGGGCATGGGCTCCGGATTCGTCTCGTTCCGGACCGGAGAGCCGCTCAGCCGAGCAGCCCCCCGGTCGTCATCCTGGTTTCCGCCGTACGCGGCTACGTCGGGCACGATGGGCATGGGGCGAGTCTGAGGCGCTTCATGCGCATCGTAAGCGGGACCCGCCGGAGCGGCTCCCTGGACGTGCCCCTGGCCAGGGGGGTGGGCATGCCCATTCCCATGGGTGTGGGAGTGCCCATGGGAATGCCCTTGGTCGGTGGGCCCCCAGTACCCGGCCTGTGGCGGCGCCCCCCAGGAAGAGTCGTTCATCAGACCTCGAGCAGCTCCGCTTCCTTGTGCTTCAGGAGCTCGTCCACCTGCGCCACGTACTTGTGGGTGGTGTCGTCGAGCTCCTTCTCCGCACGGCGGCCCTCGTCCTCGCCGATCTCGCCGTCCTTGATCAGCTTGTCGATGGCGTCCTTGGCCTTGCGGCGCACGGAGCGGATGGAGACCTTGGCGTCCTCACCCTTGCTCTTGGCGACCTTGATGTACTCGCGGCGGCGCTCCTCGGTCAGCTCGGGGAACACCACTCGGATGATGTTGCCGTCGTTGCTCGGGTTGACGCCCAGGTCCGAGTCGCGGATCGCCTGCTCGATGTTGCGCAGCGCGCTCTTGTCGAACGGGGTCACCACGGCCATGCGCGGCTCGGGCACCGAGAACGAGGCCAGCTGGTTGATCGGGGTCGGCGCGCCGTAGTAGTCGGCCACGATCTTGTTGAACATCGCCGGGTGCGCACGACCGGTGCGGATCGCGGCGAAGTCCTCCTTGGCGACCACGACGGCCTTCTCCATCTTCTCCTCGGCCTCGAGGAGGGTCTCTTCGATCACCACTTGCTCCTGCGTGTCTTGAGTAGGCCCGGCTGCGGTTCCATGTGGGCGGCGGCCGGCTGCGTCGCGTCTTCTTCCTGCACGGTTCCCGACCGGTGGAACATTGTCCATCCCCCGGCCCGGCTCCGTCCCGTCCGTCCCCCGGACGGGGTTGTTCTCGGGTCTCAGTCCCGGCTGCCGGGGTCCCCCACCAGCGTGCCGATCTTCTCACCCTTGACGGCACGTCCGATGTTGCCCTCCGCCAGCAGCTCGAAGACCACGATCGGGAGCTTGTTGTCGCGGCACAGCGTCACGGCCGTGGCGTCGGCGACCTTCAGGTCACGGGTGATGACCTCGCCGTAGCCGAGGTGGTCGAACTTCACCGCGTCCGGGTTGGTCTTCGGGTCGGAGTCGTAGACCCCGTCCACGCCGTTCTTGCCCATCAGCAGCGCCTCCGCGTCGATCTCCAGGGCGCGCTGGGCGGCGGTGGTGTCGGTGGAGAAGTACGGCATGCCCATACCGGCACCGAAGATGACCACACGGCCCTTCTCCAGGTGCCGCACGGCGCGCAGCGGGATGTACGGCTCGGCGACCTGGCCCATGGTGATGGCGGTCTGCACCCGGCAGTCCACCCCCACCTTCTCCAGGAAGTCCTGCAGGGCCAGGCAGTTCATGACCGTGCCGAGCATGCCCATGTAGTCGGAGCGGGCCCGGTCCATGCCGCGCTGCTGGAGCTCGGCACCGCGGAAGAAGTTGCCGCCGCCGATGACGACCGCGATCTGCGCACCGTCGCGTACGACGGCCGCGATCTCGCGGGCGATCTTGTGCACCACGTCGGGGTCGACGCCCAGGCCCCCACCGCCGGAGAAGGCCTCTCCGGACAGCTTCAGCAGAAACCGGCCGCGCACTTTGCCGTCGTCGCTCTTCTGGGCCTTGGTGGTCATGGGGGATCCCGCCTCTTTCACGTGTTGCACATACGAAGAAGGCCATTGCCGGTGGGGCGTGGTTCGCATCCCATACGGCAATGGCCTCCTCGTCAGATCTGCTGTCGTCCGCCACCCCTGTGACGGCGTACCGGGACGACTGCTGCCGACCCTATCGGGGTCGGGCGTCGATCGCGGTACGGACTCAGATGCCGACCTTGATGCGCGAGAAGCGCTTCAGGGTGACACCGGCCTCGTCCAGGACCTTCTGGACGGACTTCTTGTTGTCGAGCGCGTAGGGCTGGCCGAGCAGCGTGGCGTCCTTGAAGAAGCCGTTGAGGCGACCCTCGACGATCTTCGGCAGGGCGGCCTCGGGCTTGCCCTCGGCGCGGGTGGTCTCCTCGGCGACGCGGCGCTCGGACTCGACGACCTCGGCCGGCACGTCCTCCTTGGAGAGGTACTTCGGCGCGAAGGCGGCGATGTGCTGGGCGACGCCCTTGGCGATCTCCGCATTCGGCTTGTCCAGCTCGACGAGGACACCGATCTGCGGGGGCAGGTCGGGCATCGTGCGGTGCATGTACGCGGTCACGTAGCCGTCGGCGAACTGCGCGAAGCGGTCCAGGACGATCTTCTCGCCCAGGTTGGCGTTGGCCTCGTCCACGAACGCCTGGACGGTCTTGCCGGGCTCGATCTCGGAGGCGAGCAGGGCCTCGAGGTCGGCCGGGGAGGTCTTGGCGACGTGCTCGGCGATGGCCGTGGCCACGGCCTGGAACTTCTCGCCCTTGGCGACGAAGTCCGTCTCGCACTTCAGCTCGACGATGACACCGGAGGAGTTGTCGTCGGCGATGACCGAGACGACGGCACCGTTCTCGGCGGAACGGCCCTCGCGCTTGGCGACGCCCTTCTGGCCCTTGATGCGGAGCGCCTCGACGGCCTTCTCGACGTTGCCCTCGGCCTCGTCCAGCGCCTTCTTGCAGTCCATCATGCCGGCGCCCGTGAGCTCACGGAGCTTCTTGACGTCGGCGGCGGTGTAGTTCGCCATGAGTCTGTGAATCTCTCTCGAAGTCTGGAAGATCGAAGATCTGCGGATGCGCTCCATGGAGCCGGAGCGCACTGTCCTGCCGCTGACCTACGGGTGAACGGCGGGAGCGGACTTCACACCGCGCCGGAGGCGCTGGTGATGCCGTACCGCTCCCGCCGTCACCTCGGACTGACGGGTCAGGCCTGCTCGGCCTCGGCGGCCTTCTCGCCCTCGGCCGGCTTCTCGGCCTCGGGGGCGGCCTCAGCGGCGGGGGCGGCCTCGGCGGCCGGAGCAGCCTCGGCGGCCGGAGCGGCCTCAGCGGCGGGGGCAGCCTCGTCGGCCTTCTTCTCGCCCTCGAGCAGGTCGCGCTCCCACTCGGCCAGCGGCTCGCCCGCGGCCTTCTCGCCCTTGCCCTCGGTGGCGACACCGCTGCGGGAGATGAGGCCCTCGGCGACGGCGTCGGCGATGACGCGGGTGAGCAGGGTGACGGAGCGGATCGCGTCGTCGTTGCCCGGGATCTTGTAGTCGACCTCGTCGGGGTCGCAGTTGGTGTCGAGGATCGCGACGACCGGGATGTTCAGCTTCCGGGCCTCACCAACGGCGATGTGCTCCTTCTTGGTGTCCACGATCCAGACGGCGCTGGGCACCTTCTGCATCTCGCGGATACCGCCGAGGGTCTTCTCCAGCTTGGCCTTCTCGCGCGAGAGCACGAGAAGCTCCTTCTTGGTCAGACCGGACGCGGCGACGTCCTCGAAGTCGATCTGCTCGAGCTCCTTGAGGCGCTGCAGACGCTTGTAGACGGTCGAGAAGTTGGTGAGCATGCCGCCCAGCCAGCGCTGGTTGACGTAGGGCATGCCGACGCGGGTGGCCTGCTCGGCGATGGCCTCCTGCGCCTGCTTCTTCGTGCCGACGAACATGACCGTGCCACCGTGGGCGACGGTCTCCTTGACGAACTCGTAGGCGCGGTCGATGTACGACAGCGACTGGAGCAGGTCGATGATGTAGATGCCGTTGCGCTCCGTGAAGATGAAGCGCTTCATCTTCGGGTTCCAACGACGGGTCTGGTGACCGAAGTGGACGCCGCTCTCCAGCAGCTCCCGCATCGTGACGACGGCCATGGCCGTATCTCCTTGTGCTTCTCGGTTGTGCCGCGGATGCCGGATGGCCTCCGCGCCTGACGCCCGCTGCGCGCCGTGCCACGAGGGACCGAGGGGCGCTGATACGGCCCGTTGCCGGGGTGCGTATCGGGGCGTGCGAAGTCGACCCGGTGACCCGGATCGCCACCAGAAGTGTACGGGACCCGCGGGGCACCGGGTGACGCCGTTGTCCACAACCGGACGGCGGTCCACAGCCGGGGCCGGTGCCGGGCGGCGCTCCGGCACGCTTTCGGCATGCGAGCGAAGCGATGTGTGCGTGTGTGGACGCGGCTGATCCTGCTGCTGGTCGTGACGGTGACGGCCCTGCTGGCCCCACCGCCGCCCCTGTTCGCGGCCGGTGCCGCCCCACCCGTCCCGGACGCCACCGTCCCGTCGGTGGGACGTGCCTGGCCCGTGGGGTTACGCCCCCGGGTCGTGCGCGGCTGGGAACCCCCGGCGTCGGTCTACGGCCCCGGCCATCGCGGCGTGGACCTGGCGGCGCCCCCGGGCACGCCGGTGCGGGCGGTGGCCGCGGGCCGGGTGTCCTTCGCGGGCCGGGTGGCCGGAAAGGGAGTGATCTCGCTGGAGCTCACGGGAACGGGCGACCCGCCCCTGCGCACGACCTACGAGCCGGTGACGGCGACGGTGCGGGAGGACGAGGAGGTCGAACCGGGCGAGGTGATCGGCACGGTGGACGCGACGGGCTCCCACTGCACGACTACGTGCGTGCACTGGGGCCTGCGGCGGGACAAGACCTACCTGAACCCGCTCGGGCTCCTGCCCCCATGGCTCCTGCACAGGGGCCCGTCGAGACTCCTGCCGGTCTATTGACCGAGCTGCGGGCAGTCGTCGTGCCTCCCCCAGCGCCTTAAGGGCCTGTGAGGTGCACCAGGGCGGCAGGGGTGGCGCAGCGGCACCCCGCAACGCCGGGCTGCGCACCCACCCGGCCCGGCACCGGCGCGGCTCAGCCCCGCACGCCCCGCAGAGCCATACCCACCGCCGCCTCCGCGATGACGCCCGGCTCCTCCGCCGCCCCCAGCTCGATCCGCCGCACCGCCGCGTCCACGACGCCCTGCACCAGCATCGCCGCCAGCCGGGGCTGCTCATGCCCCATCTCACCCAGCGCCTCGACGATCAGCGCGACCAGCCCGCCATGCGCCGCCCGGATCTTCTCCCGGGCCCCGGCGTCCAGCTCACTCGCCGAGATCGCGACCACGGCC
The DNA here is from genome assembly GCF_044458845.1 of Streptomyces sp. NPDC050416. Taxonomy (NCBI): domain Bacteria; kingdom Bacillati; phylum Actinomycetota; class Actinomycetes; order Kitasatosporales; family Streptomycetaceae; genus Streptomyces; species Streptomyces sp. NPDC050416. Next base: position 225,707 of record NZ_JBITII010000010.1, on the reverse strand, counting down.
CGGTGCCGCCGGTCCCCCACCAGCTCCAGCTGCCGCCGCACATACGCCTCGACCTTGGCCTCGGCCGTCCCCGCCCGCTCCATCGCCGCCGAAACGTCCGCCGCCCAGACGGGAAAGTCGACCTCGCACAGCTCCTCGACCACGGCCGCCCGGGACCGGAAGTACTCGTAGACGGACGACCGCGCGAGCCCCGTCCGCTCGGCGAGGGCCGGGAAGGTCAGCGCCTCCGTACCACCCTCGGACAACAAGGCGCGAGCCGCGTCCAGCAGGGCGGCTCGCTGCATCGACCGGTGCTCGGCCACGGAGGCCGCTCGAATCCTTGGCACGTCAACCACTGTACGGACGCGCCGGACCGGACGGGAGTGGCTTCCGCCGCCTCGTCGCCGTACGGCCTGGTCAGCGGCCGAAGCTCGCCAGTTTCGCTCTCAGCTGGAGCACCGACTTGGTGTGGATCTGGCTGACCCGGCTCTCGGTCACGCCCAGCACGTTCCCGATCTCGGCCAGGGTGAGCCCCTCGTAGTAGTACAGCGTGACCACCGTCTTCTCCCGCTCGGGCAGCGTGTTGATCGCCCGCGCGAGGAACCTGCGGAGCTCCCGGTCCTCGGCGACCTCGACCGGGTTGTCGGCGGCGGTGTCCTCCAGCGTGTCCATGACGCTCAGGCCATCGCCGCCCTCGGCCCCGCCGTGCAGCAGCTCCTCCAGGGCCACCACGTTGGCCAGCGACAACTGGCTGAACACGGCGTGGAGTTCCTCCACCGCGATGCCCATCTCGGTGGCCACCTCGCCCTCGGTCGGTGTCCGCCGCAGCCGCCCCTCCAGCGTGGCGTACGCGCGCTCCACGTTGCGCGCCTTCTGCCGCACCGAACGGGGGATCCAGTCCAGGGCCCTCAGCTCGTCGATCATCGCGCCCCGGATCCGGGTGATCGCGTAGGTCTCGAACTTGATCTCGCGGTCGATGTCGAACTTCTCGATCGCGTCGATCAGCCCGAACACCCCGGACGAGACGAAGTCCGCCTGCTCGACGTTGGACGGCAGGCCCACGCTGACCCGGCCGGCGACGTACTTCACGAGGGGCGAGTAGTGCAGGATCAGCTGCTCCCGCAGCCGCTCGTCCCCCGTCGCCTTGTACGACCGCCACAGCTCGTCGAGCGTCGAGGGAGCGGGCGGCCGCACGCTGCCACCGTCACGGGCGGCTGGGGGGATCGCCGCCCGGTCGGACCCGGAGGTGTGCTGGGGCATTCGTCGCCTTGTGCCGTTCTGCTGCGGAGTGGTGCTGCTGGGGTGGGCTGTCTGTCTGATGTCGAGTTGCCTGTCCGTGTCGGGATCCTCGTGAGCGTAGCGTGACTGGGGTGTCGCGGTGCGCGAAGGACTGAGGTCAACAAGGGCGCAGATACGTTCCTCAGGGCCTCCGACCGGGTCGGCGAGCTCGGTCGGTGTGATCACCGGAGAACCCCAACTGGGGGAATTTCCAAGGGATGTCGAGGTTCCCCCGGACGGCCGAACAGGGCGCGGTCAGCAGGGCCCCGGACCGCCGCGGACCGACATCACCGCCTGGCGTGTCAACTTCCAGCCGTCGCCGTGTCGTTCGACGTAACCGAGTGCCCGCAGTTCGTACAGTCTCGCGACTGCGTCGTCCTGTGCGGTCTGTGCGCGGCGCGCGATCTCGTCCGGCCCGGCGGCCCGGCCGGAGGGCAGCGCGGCGAGCACCTGCCGGGTGGCCGGTGCCAGCAGGTCGCGGGGCAGGACGGGGCCGCGCCGGTCGGGGGCCAGCTGTCCGATGTCGCCGACCAGTTCGATGACGTCCGCGGCGTCGGTGACCAGGGCCGCCTCGCCGCGCAGCAGCTCGTGCACCCCCGCGGACAGTCCGCTGGTGGCCGGGCCGGGTACGCCCATGGTGTACCGGCCGAGGCGCTGTGCCGCCCGCGCCGTGACCAGGGAGCCGCTGCGGTGGGCGGCCTCGACGATCACGGTGCCGCGGGTGAGCGCCGCGATCACCCGGTTGCGCAGGATGAACCGGCTCGGTGTCGGATGATCGCCGGGCGGCAACTCTCCGAGGACCAGTCCCTGTTCGGCGATCCTGCTGATCAGCTGGGTGTGTCCGCGCGGGTAGGGGCGATCGACGCCGCAGGCGAGGACGGCGACGGTGGCGCCGCCCGCGCCGAGGGCGCCGCGGTGGGCGGCGCCGTCGACTCCGTAGGCGCCGCCGGACACCACGACCCAGCCCTGCTCGGCGAGGCCGGCGGCGAGGGTGGCCGCCATGTGCGCCCCGTACTCGGTGCAGGCGCGGGCGCCGACGACGGCCACCGACCTCAGCGCCCACATCCGCAGGCTGGCCCGCCCTCGCACCCACAGTCCCAGCGGCCGGGCATCCCCGAGATCGTCGAGTTGTCCCGGCCACTCCGCGCCCCCGGGGGCGACGAACCGCACCCCGGCCTCCCGGGCGACGGCGAGGTCCGCACGCGGCCTGGCCACCTCGGCCCTGGCCAGCAGCCCCTTCCACCGCTTCCCGCTCACCCCGGTCAGGGGCCGCCCGCCCTCAGCGAGCCGCCGGGCCACCTCCGGCGCCCCGGACTCCCGCACCCACCGCCCGGCGATCTCGTCACCGGGTTCGATGACGCGGGTGAGGAAGACCCGGGCGAGCAGCTCGTCGTCCGGTTCGCCGGCGGCGCTCACGTCAGGGCCCCCGGCGACGCTCACGTCAGCGCTCCGATGGCCATGGGCACGCCCCTCGGGACACCGGTGCGCAGCTGGAGCGCGAGGGCGACGTCCGTCGCGTCCGGCCGGTCGTGGCCGACGAGATCGGCGACGGTCCAGGCCACGCGCAGCACGCGGTCGAGGCCGCGGGCGGTCAGGACGCCGCGCTCCAGGTTCCGCTCGGCCTCGTCCATCGCCCCGGATACGGCGTACCAGCGGCTGCGCAGTTCACGGCCGGGTACCTCGCTGTTCGTGCGCCACGGGGTGCGGGCGAGGCGCTGCGTGGCGCGCTCCCGCGCGGCCCGTACCCGGTCGGCGACCGTCGCGGTGGACTCGCCGCGCGCGCCGGACGACGTCAGCTCGGTGCGGGTGACGCGGTCGACCTCCACGCGCAGGTCGACCCGGTCGAGCAACGGGCCGGAGAGCCTGGCCTGGTAGCGGCGGATCGCCGAGGGCGGGCACTCGCACAGGTCGTCCCGCTGCGAGAACCGGCCGCACGGGCAGGGGTTGGCCGCGAGCACCATCAGGAACTTCGCCGGGAAGCGCACCACTCCCGCGCTGCGCGCGATGACGACATGCCCCGCCTCCAGCGGCTGGCGCAGGGCGTCCAGGGCCTGGCTGCTGAACTCGGGTGTCTCGTCCAGGAAGAGGACTCCCCGGTGGGACAGCGAGACCGCACCGGGCCGCGCGACGCCCGGGCCGCCGCCGACGAGCGCCTGCATGGTGGCCGAGTGGTGCGGGGCGCAGTAGGGGGCGACGTCGATCAGGGGTTTGCCCGGGGGCAGCAGGCCCGCCACCGAGTGGACCGCGGTGACCTCCAGTGACTCCTGCCGGCCGAGCGGGGGCAGGATGGCGGGCAGGCGCTCCGCGAGCATCGTCTTGCCGGCGCCGGGAGGACCTTCCAGGAACAGGTGGTGTCCGCCCGCCGCGGCCACCTCCACCGCTGTGCGCGCCGAGATCTGCCCGACGACGTCCGCCAGGTCGTGGCCGGGCTCGTGCTGGGCCGCTCCGACGCTGTGCATGCCCGTGGCGGCGCCCGTGCCCGGCATGCGCAGGCCGGCGAGGAGCGGGTCCGGGCGGCCCTGCTCGTCCGGATCCTCGTCGGGCACGGGTTCGTCGGCCAGGATGGCGATCAGCTGGCGCAGGCTCCGCACGCCCAGTACGGAGATCCCCGGCACGAGGGACGCCTCGGCTGCGGCGCACTCGGGCACGACCACCTGCTCATAGCCCGCGTTCGCCGCCGCCAGCACCGCGGGCAGGACCCCCCGCACCGGCCGTACCCGCCCGTCCAGCCCCAGTTCGCCGATCATCACGATGTCGGCGAGGACCCGGGGGTCGATGCGCTCGGCCGCGCCGAGAACGGCCGCGGCGACGGCCAGGTCGAAGCCGCTGCCGGACTTGGGGACGGAGGCCGGGCTGAGGCCGACCGTGAGTTTCTTCTGGGGCCAGGCCGTGCCCGAGTTGACGACCGCGGCACGTACGCGGTCCCGGCTCTCCGTGAGGCTCTTGTCGGGCAGTCCCACCAGCGTGAACGCCGCGACACCCGGCTCCAGGTCGGCCTGGACCTCGACGACCACGCCCTCGACGCCCACCAGCGCCACCGAACACGTACGGGCGAATGCCATCAGGCCACCCCCCGCACATGCTCGACAACGGCCGCGCCGCGGGCCGGCAGCAGCACCCCGACCACGTCGATGCGGACCCCGCCGGGCGGTGCGCCCCCGTGCGTCTGGATCCACCGCTCGGCGAGGTCCCGCAGCCGCTCCGCCTTCTGCGGGGTCACGGCGGCCATCGGATGCTCGAAGGGACTCTCCCTGCGGGTCTTCACCTCGCAGACGACCAGGACGTCCCCGTCCCTGGCCACGATGTCGATCTCTCCGGCCCGGCCCGAGCGCCAGTTGCGCTCCAGGACCGTCAGTCCGCTCTCCGCCAGCCGCCGGGCCGCCAGAGTCTCTCCGTACCTGCCCATCGCACTGCGTGCGTTCATGTCGGCACCACCTCCGGCGCCAACGATCACGCACCCGCCCCCACGAAGTGGATCTTGGTGGACAGCTCAGCGGCTGTGGAAAACCCCGTCACCCTCCTGGGTGAGCGTCACCCACTCGGCAGTTCCAGATCGCTCTTGTTCAGCTCCTCGATGTTCACGTCCTTGAACGTGAGGACGCGGACCTGCTTCACGAACCGGGCCGGCCGGTACATGTCCCACACCCAGGCGTCCGCCATGGACACCTCGAAGAACACCTCACCCTGGACCGAGTGCACCTGCATCTCGTAGTCGTTGGTCAGGTAGAAGCGCCGCTCGGTCTCGATCACGTATTTGAACAGACCGACGACATCGCGGTACTCCCGGTAGAGCTTCAGCTCCATCTCGGTCTCGTACTTCTCGAGGTCCTCGGCGCTCATGGCATGTTCCCCTTCAGCCGTGCGATCCCACCATTGTGCGCCAGTCCCGTGCGCCCCTAGACGATTTCCGGGTCAAGGATCACGGGCCTGGCCGGGGGACCTTCGTCGAGCAGCGTGCGCAGCAGCCCGGCGAGTCTGGTCGGATACACCGTCTCATGTGCCCGGGAAAGTTCCGGACACGTCCACCAGCGCGCTCCGGCGACACTGCGCCGCTCCAGCTCGGTCAGCCCCGCGGCCTCGACCGCCGTACGGTCCGTTCGAGCCAGGTAGTACCACTCGTCCTGGTCCCAGCGGCGGCCCGCGAACGGGAAGGAGCACTTCCGCCGCCACAGCACCGGGCCCAGCTCGACCTCGGTGATGCCCGTCTCCTCGGCGAGTTCCCGCAGGGCGGCCTCCTCACGGGTCTCCTCGCCCTCCACACCGCCGCCGGGAGTGAACCACCAGTCGTCGGCCGGATCGTCCGGCTCGTGCCCGTGCAGCAGCAGGATGCGGTCCTGCGGATCGAGCAGCACGACCCGGGCGACCTTGCGCAGCCCACCCGCGTAGCCGTCCTGGCCCGCCCCCAGGGCCTCAGCGGACACCGGCGGGCTCCGTGCTCGCCCGCCGGGCCCGGGACGCGCCCGCGCGCTTGGCGACGGGGCCGTAGGCGCCTCCGCCCAGGACGAGCACGGCGCCGGCGATCACCAGGGCGGTGATGGTCCGCAGCGGTCCGGGCGAGGACAGGGTGCCGAGCGTCTCGAAGCCGGTGGGGCGCGCCAGCATGCCCTTCATGGGCCAGACCACGGAGTCGACGCGGGCGTCCACGGCGGAGCGGGCCACCGTGCCGCTGGCGGCGTCGGTGAGGTGGGCGGTGGAGTCCACGGAGTTGCCCCGCTCGTCGCCGAGCAGGAAGAGACGGCCCTTGGGGACGGTCACCGTGGGGAAGTTGCTCATCTCGGCCGGTGTGCCCTTGGGCAGGTACGTCTCGTCGATCTCCTTGCCGTTGACCTTGAGCTTGGCGTCCTGGCAGCAGGCGACCGTGTCGCCGCCGACGGCGACCACGCGCTTGACCATCGGCGCGTTGGCCCAGGTGGCGTCCTTGAAGACGACGACGTCACCGCGGCGCACCTCACCGCCGTCGACGCGCTGCGCCAGGATCCGGTCGCCGGCGTCGATCGTCGGCGTCATCGAACTGGTGGGCACCGTGTACGGCCGGTAGACCACCGCCCCCCAGGCGAAACCCCCGAGGAACAGCACAAGGCCCAGTGCGACGGCCAGCCCGGACAACCGCTGTCCGGTCCGGCTGCCCACCGGGCCCGGGCCTGTGCCACCGCTGCGCGGGGCCGTGTGCGTCATGCTCTCGCCACCCATGGGTCCGCACCCTACCCGGGGGTACCGACCGGGGTCAGCCCACCGCCGGGATCACTGCTTCCTGCGGCGCCACAGCACCACCGGCACCACACCCAGCAGCGCCGCCGCCTGCGGTGCCACCGCCGGACCGACCGCGGCCGGCTGGGCGCTCAGACCGGGCTGGTCGAAGGTGTCCGGCACCGGCAGGTTGTCCCAGCGGTTGATCGGCCAGGCGACGACGATGGCCCGGCCCACGACGTCCTTCACCGGGACCATGCCGTGGTGCTTGTCCGCCTGGTTGTAGCGGGAGTCCCGGGAGTTCTGCCGGTGGTCGCCCATGACCCAGATGTAGCCCTTGGGAACCTTTACCTTGAATTGACCGCCCTGGTCGTCGACGCTGCACGGCGTGTTGCCGGCGTAGACGTACGACCGCTCGTCCAGCGCCTTGCCGTTGACCGTGAGCGGGCCGGTGGCCTTGCACTCGACCGTGTCGCCGCCGACGCCGATGACCCGCTTGATGAGGTCCTTCTCCTCCGCGGACGGCATGAGGCCGATCCAGCTGAGGAACGTCTGCAGGGCGTTCGGATCCGCCGTCGGCTCGCCCGCCAGCCAGTTGTCCGGGTCGTGGAAGACGACGACCTCGCCGCGCTCGGGCTCGGAGCCGAACCAGGGGGTCAGCTTGTCGACCAGGACGCGGTCGCCCTGCTGGAGGGTGTTCTGCATCGAGTCGGAGGGGATGGAGAACGCCTGCACCAGGAACGTCTTGATCAGCAGAGCGAGCACCAGCGCGATGCCGATCAGAATGGGCAGCTCCTTCCAGAAGGAGCGCTGCTTCTTCGGTGTCCTGGCCGTGCCTCCCGGCCCTTCGCCCTCTGCTGTGCCGTACTCGTCTGTCACCCTGTCGCCCTCGGCTGCCCCGGAGTCATTCCCGGAGGTCACGGCGCTGTCCGCGGCCGGGACGGTGGATTCCGCGGGGCGTCCGCGGTGCTCCTCCCCGTCGTGTCCCGACCGTGCGCCAACCGCCACATCCCCCACGCCAACTCCTCACTCTGTGCCGCCGCCTGCCCCACACACGACGCAGGCCCACTACTCCCATAACGAGCGGGAGTTCCGCAGGGGTCGGGAGCTGGATCGTTCCGTTCGGATCGTCGGAGGCAACCCTATGCGACAGTTCGGCAGCGGCGGTCGACCCGGTGGCCGAGTCGGACACGGAGGCGTACGTGTTCGGCTCCTCCAGGGTGGTCCAGTGCCCGAAGGGCCAGGCGATGACCATGGCGCGGCCGACGACCTCTTCCTCGGAGACCGTGCCGCCGTAGTCGGTGTCCTGGTGGGCGCGGGAGTCCGCGGAGTTGTTCCGGTGGTCGCCCATCACCCACAGCCGCCCCGGGGGGACGGTGATGTCGAACGGCGTGTCGGACGGGGCGTTGCCGGGATACAGGTAGTCCTCGTTCAGCGGGATGCCGTTGACGGTCACGCGTCCTTGCGCGTCGCAGCACTTGACGCGGTCCCCGCCGACACCGACGACCCGCTTGATGAGGTCCTTCTCGTTGTCGGACGGCAGCAGGCCGATGAAGGTGAGCCCTTCCTTGACCTGCTTGACGACGATGGGGTCGTCCTTCGGAAGGGTGGTCTGCTCGTCCTGGAGCCAGCCGCCGGGGTCCTTGAAGACGACGACGTCCCCGCGCTGCGGCTTCGAGCCGAACCACGGGGTGAGCTTGTCGACCAGGACGCGGTCGCCGATCTGGATCGTCTGCTCCATGGAGCCGGACGGGATGACGAAGGCCTGGACGAGGAACGTCTTCAGTACCAGCGCTATCAGGACGGCGACGCCGACGAGGAGCGGTATCTCCTTGACGGCACCGCGCCTGCGGCGCCGCTTGACCTTCTTCTGGAGCTTGCGCCGCTCGGCGCGCGTCCGGCCGCTGGACGGGCCGGCGGCGCGACGGGCGCCGGTGGGCAGCAGGTTCTCGGCGGGGCCGGCGGGGACGCCGCGCGGTTTGCCGCGGTTACCCATGGGCGCCCGCCCTTCCGGCGGCGGCAGCGGGCACGCGAGCGTAGGCGTCGGGGCGGTTCAGCCGGGTGGCGTGACCGAAGGGCCAGACGATCCAGTCGGCGCGGCCGATCACCTCGTCGACCGGGATCATGCCGCCGCCGGGCGAGCCGAGGTGGTCGCGGGAGTCGCTGGAGTCGCCGCGGTGGTCGCCGAGGAGGAACAGGGCGCCGGCGGGCACGACGACGTCGAAGGGCACGGTGGAGGGGCTGTCGCCGGGGTACAGGAAGCCCGACTCGTCGACCGGCCGGCCGTTCACCTGGATCCTCCCCTCCTCGTCGCAGCAGACCACGTGGTCTCCCCCCACGCCGACAACGCGTTTGATGTAGTCCGCGTGCCCGAAGTACCCGGTCCCGTCGAACACGACGATGTCTCCCCGCTGCGGCTCGGCTCCGAAACGGTACGCCAACTTATTTACGAGAACCCGGTCCCCGATCCTCAATCCCTGTTCCATGGATCCGCTGGGGATCTGGAACGGCCGCAGCACGAACGTGCTGAGCAGCAGCAGGAAAAGCGGGCAGGCCAGCAGCGTCAGAGTGATCCGGCCGCCCGGGACCCACTCGGTGACACGCGACAACGCGAAACGCGACCGGTCCTCCGGCCCTCCGGGATCCGAGGTGTCCTCGGATTCGGAAGGGCGGGAGGAGCGGTCGCGCTCCGTCGGCTGAGCTTCGGTGTCCATCGGAGCCAGATGTTATCCGGCCCCGATGTGAACCCCGGAGAGCGCTCAGTTCTCGCGCTTCTCCTTGATCTTCGCGGCCTTGCCGCGCAGCTCACGCAGGTAGTACAGCTTGGCGCGGCGGACGTCACCCTTGGTGACGAGCTCGATCTTCTCCACGATCGGGGTGTGCACCGGGAAGGTGCGCTCGACGCCGACGGAGAAGGAGACCTTGCGGACCGTGAAGGTCTCGCGGACGCCGGCACCCTGGCGGCGGATCACCACACCCTTGAACTGCTGCACACGGGAGCGGTTGCCCTCGATGACGCGGACGTGCACGTTGACCGTGTCGCCCGGGCGGAAGGCGGGGACGTCGCTGCGCAGCGACGCGGAGTCGACGGTGTCGAGCAGGTGAGACATTTCGTCTGCTTTCCTCGCTGATGCCACAGGTCATCAACGGAAACTAGGTGTTCCGGATCAGGGTTGTGCGGGTCGGAGCGGGCGTCGTCTCCCCCTGTGGCAGGGGCGCGCGCCGGACGGACGCACAACAGCTGGCTATTCTTCCATGCCCTCGGTCCTGCGCCAAAATCGGCCGTACGGCTCCCCCGCGGGGTCCGGCGCCCAGCCCAGGATGGACAGCATCTCGCGGTCCTTCTTGTCGAAGGCCTTGGGATCGCACCGCTCGATGAGGTCGGGCCGGTGGGCGGTTGTGCGCTTCAGGGCCTCGTCCCGCCGCCAGCGGGCGATCTTCCCGTGGTGCCCGCTGAGCAGCACGTCGGGGATGTCCCGGCCGCGCCACTCGGGTGGCTTGGTGTAGACGGGCCCCTCCAGCAGGCTCGCCATGGCGCCGGGCGCGAAGGAGTCGTCCCGGTGGGACTCGGCGTTGCCCAGGACGCCGGGCAGCAGCCGCGCCACGGCCTCCGTGATGACGAGGACGGCCGCCTCGCCGCCGGCCAGGACGTAGTCGCCGATGGACACCTCGTACACCGGCATGCGCGTCGCGTAGTCCTCGACGACGCGCCGGTCGATGCCCTCGTAGCGGGCCGGCGTGAAGATCAGCCAGGGGCGCTCGGAGAGGTGGACGGCGAGCTCCTGGGTGAAGGGGCGGCCGCTGGGCGTGGGCACGATGAGGGCGGGCGCGTGGGAGCCGGTCTCGTAGCCGTCGGCCAGGACGGAGTCCAGCGCCTCTCCCCAGGGCTCGGTCTTCATGACCATGCCGGGGCCGCCGCCGTAGGGCGTGTCGTCGACGGTGTTGTGGCGGTCGTAGGTCCAGGAACGCAGGTCGTGGACGTGCACGTTCAGCTGTCCACGCGCGCGTGCCTTGCCGACGAGGGAGACGTTCAGCGGTTCCAGGTACTCGGGGAAGATCGTGACGACGTCGAGGCGCATTACGACTCTTCCCGGCTGGAGACGTCTCCCTGGCCGGAGGCGTCTTCCCGGCTGGACGCGATCTCCGCGCGGTCGTCGATCAGGCCCGGCGGCGGGGTGATGACGGCCTTCTGCTCCTCCAGGTCGATCTCGGCGACGATCTCCTCGACGAAGGGGATCATCACCTCGCTGCCGTCGGGGCGCTCCACGATGAACAGGTCCTGGGTGGGCAGGTGCGAGATCTCCGTGATCCGGCCGACCTCCGTGCCGTCCGCGGTGACCACGTCGAGGTCGATCAGGTGGTGGTCGTAGTACTCGTCCTCGCCCTCGGGCAGTTCCTCCGGGTCGATCTCGGCGATCAGGAGGGTGTTGCGCAGGGCCTCGGCGCCCGTGCGGTCGCCGACGCCCTCGAAGCGCAGCAGGAGACGGCCGCTGTGGACGCGGCCCGTCTCGATGGTGAGGGGTCCCGCGGCGGCGGGATCGGTGGCGAGTACGGCGCCGGGGGCGAGCCTCAGCTCAGGCTCGTCGGTCCGTACCTCGACGGTGACCTCGCCCTTGATGCCGTGGGCGCGGCCGATCCGTGCGACTACCAACTGCACGTGTCCAGTCTCCTGTCATACGACTGCGGGCCGGGGACGGCCCTCAGGCCGTCCCCGGCCCGAGCCGGTTGCGATAAGCGTCAGCGGACGTGGTCCACGTCGACGAGGTCGACGCGGACACCGCGACCGCCGATGGCGCCCACGACGGTACGCAGGGCGCGTGCGGTGCGGCCGTTGCGGCCGATCACCTTGCCGAGGTCGTCCGGGTGGACCCGGACCTCGAGCACCCGCCCGCGGCGCAGGTCGCGCGAGGCGACCTGCACATCGTCAGGGTTGTCGACGATGCCCTTCACGAGGTGCTCGAGAGCCTCCTCGAGCATGCTCAGGCCTCGGTCGAAGCGGACTCGGCGCCGGCCTCGTCCTTCTTCTCAGCCTTCTTCTTCTGGGTGATCGCCTCACCCTTGCCCTCGTCGTCACCGCCGAGAGCCTCGAACGACGGGCGCGCGGCCTTCTCGGGCGCCGTCAGCAGCGGAGCCGGGGCGGGCTCGCCCTTGAACTTCTGCCAGTCGCCGGTCTTCTTGAGAATGGCCATCACGGGCTCGGTCGGCTGGGCGCCGACACCGAGCCAGTACGCCACACGCTCGGCGTCGACCTCGATCACCGACGGGTTGTACGTCGGGTGGTACTTGCCGATCTCCTCGATCGCACGACCGTCACGACGGGTACGGGAGTCGGCGACGACGATGCGGTAGTGAGGCGAACGGATCTTGCCCAGACGCTTCAGCTTGATCTTGACTGCCACGGGAGTGGGTTCTCCTGGATTTGACGTGGTTGGGCACGGCGAGAGAAGCCGCGTGGGGTTGCGGTACCCGAGTGCCCGATGGACGCGTCAGCCGGAGGAGAGAGGGGTCCTGTGCGGCTGTCGAGTACAGCTAGCCATTGTGCCACACCCTGCCAGGCGGCTTTGACCGCGGGGTTCGCCGCGGCTCGGGGCAGGCCTAAGGGGCACCCGGCGTGGAGGTGAAGTACGTCGGGTGCCCTGCCCTGCGGTGGCGGGTGCTGTCCCGACCGGCAGCCACGAGATGCCGGTGTGGACGTCAGCCCGCCACCGCTCCCACCACGTCCGGGATCCGGAACGGCTTGCCGCACCCGCCGCAGACGATCGGCGCCTGGGCGAGGACCGACGGCACGACGCGTACGTTGCGGCCGCAGTCGCAGACCGCCTTGACGCGGACGCCGCCGCCGGAGGAGCCGTGCCGGGCGGCCGGGCCCCGGAAGGTGCGGGAGGTGTCGGAGGAGGTCGCGGCCGTGTGGGCCTTCAGGGCGCGCTGGAGGCGCTCCATCGTCGGGCGGTAGCGGCGCTTCGCCTCGGGGGTGAGCGTGACCAGGGAGAAGCCGCTGCTGGGATGCGGTTCCTCGGGGTGGTCCAGGCCCAGCTCCTCGGCGATCGCGAGGAATCTGCGGTTGTGGTAGCGGCCGGCACGGGAGGTGTCGCGGACGCCGCGGGCGGCGGCGATGCCATGGACTGCCTCATGGAGCAGTCGCTCGAAGGAGAGCTCGTGCCCGCACGCGGACGACGACTCCCCGATCAGGGACTCTGGCGCGGCAAGGTCGGGCAGCTCGGGGTGGTACCGCTGAATGTCGGCCCACGCCTGTGCCAGCTCTGCGGCGAGAACAGGTGGTGTCTGTGTCGTGCTCACGTAATGACAACGAGCCGGGGTGCCCCAGTGTTCCGATTCCGGGGCATCCCAAATAATTTGCACGTACCCGTCAGTTGCCTCTGATGCGTCCCGACGAGGGCGGGTGCGCTGATCTGTGGAGAAGCCTCACAGCTCACCACAAGGTGGTGCGTAGTCCCGCGTACGCCCCGGCACGTAGAGAGTGTCCGCGCGCCGGGAGCCCAGAGGTCCGCGGATACGCAAGAGACGTTTCGGTCGCCTTGCGCCCCACTCGGTAAGCGCGTGCCGCGACTCAGTAAGCGCGCGCGACGACCGCGACGTTACCGGGTGCGTCGTCGGCGTCCGGCACCGACCCGTCCTCGGCGACCAGACATCGTACGGTCGCCGCGTGATCGGCCAGCTTGGCCTCGCCCTCCTCGCCGAGCACCGCCCACGGGATGCGTGCCCAGCCGCCCGCGCCGGCCACCTCGACCGCCTCGTCGATCGTCGAGACCTCGCTGGTACGGGACTCGCGGCGCTCCCGGGACTGCTTGAGCAGCAGGGCCTGGTCCTCTTCGAGGACCTGCGGCAGCAGCGACACCAGAGCGTCCAGGGAGACCGGCTCCTTGCCGCCAGGGATGCGGCGGGCCAGCATCGCGGTGCCGTTCTCCAGGTCGCGCGGGCCGATCTCGATCCTGACCGGCACGCCCTTGAGCTCCCAGTCGACGGCGCGGCGGCCGAAGGGGGTGTCAGTACGGTCGTCCACATGGACGCGGATCCCGGCCGCCTTCAGCCGGTCGCCGAGCTCACGGACCTTGGCCAGAACCGCTTCATCGCCCTTGATCGCGAGCACCACGGCCTGGGTCTGCGCGAGCCGCGGCGGGACGCGCAGGCCGTTGTCGTCGCCGTGCATCATCACCAGGGCGCCGATCATGCGGGTGGTGGAGCCCCAGGAGGTCTGCCAGACCAGCTCCTGCCGGCCGTCCTTCGACAGGTACTGCGTGTTGAAGGCCTTGGCGAAGTTCTGGCCCAGTTCGTGGCTGGTGGCCATCTGGAGGGCCTTGCCGTCGCCCATCATGCCTTCGAGCGTGAGGGTGTTGATGGCGCCGGCGAACCGCTCCTTGACGGTCTTGCGGCCGGGGACGACGTCCATCGCCAGGACGTTCACCATGAAGTCCTCGTAGACCTTCCGGTGAATGTGCGCGGCGAAATCGCGCGCCTCCTCATAGGTGGCGTGCGCGGTGTGGCCCTCCTGCCAGAGGAACTCGGTGGTGCGCAGGAACAGGCGGGGCCGCAGCTCCCAGCGCACGACGTTCGCCCACTGGTTGATGAGCAGCGGCAGGTCACGGTAGCTCTGGATCCACTTCGAGAAGTAGTCGTTGATGATCATCTCGGAGGTGGGCCGGACCACGGCGGGCTCTTCGAGTTCCTTGCCGCCGCCGTGCGTGACCACGGCCAGCTCGGGCGCGAAGCCCTCGACGTGGTCCGCCTCGCGCGTGAGGTACGACTGCGGGATCAGCAGCGGGAAGTACGCGTTCTGGGTGCCCGTCTCCTTGATGCGGGCGTCCATCTCGCCCTGCATCCGCTCCCACAGCCCGTATCCGTACGGTCGGATGACCATGGTGCCGCGCACCGGACCGTTGTCGGCGAGCTCCGCCTTGGTGATCAAGTCCTGGTACCAGCGCGGGAAATCGTCCGCCTGGGGGGTGAGAACGGGTGTCTTGGCCATGGCGAGATCGTACGGGCCCACGTTGCCGGAATGTGAAATCTCGCCATAGGCACATGACAACTCATATGCCGTGCCGCTTTCCACTGGACGACAGGTCGAGGGGGGAGTTTCCTGGCATACGGGGGTAGTGCGAGCGCACTGTCACGGGGGCCATGGAATCGGGCAAGAGGCAACTCTCGGCGGATTGGGGCGCTTACTTATGACACCTACGCTCGTGCGGCAGCACCTGCCTCACGCGGGGTCCGCACCCCGCGTGGACCTGCGTGCACGCGCGCGTGACTGGTCCGAAATCCAGGAGCGGATGCTCGTACCGCTCTACGAGGCCGTCTACGAGCGACTGGACGTGGGTCCCGCGACGCGGCTGCTCGGCCTCGGCTGCGGTTCCGGGCTCGCCCTGCTGATGGCCGCCGCCCGGGGAGCGGCGGTCACCGGTGTCGACGCTTCCCCCGAAAGAATGGCCCTCGCACGGGAGCGACTGCTGCCCGAGGGCGGGGCCGGGCGCGCGCGTGACGGCAACCGGCTGGTCGACGGCTCGCCCCGGGACACGGCGGAGCCGGGCGCTCCGGCGTACACCCTGGTGACCGCGTTCGAGCCGATCGGGTGCCTGGCGGGCGACTCGGAGGGGCTGGGCGGGCTGCTCGCGGAGGCGACGCCGCTGGCGGGGCGCGGAGCGGCCGTGGTGCTGGCCGGCTGGGGTCCGCCGGAGCGGTGCGCGACGACATCCGTGCTGCGGGTCGCCACCAAGCTGGCGGAGCCGCTGCGCAGCGCGGGCAGCTGGCGCCCCGCCCTGCGCGACGACCTGGAGGACGTCGCGCAGCGGGCCGGTCTCAGGCCGGACGGGTCGGGGCGGGTGGCGTGCCCCTTCGGGTACGCCGATGTGGACAGCGCGGTGCGCGGGCTCAAGTCGACGGGGCTGTTCGACGCGGCGATCACGGCGACGGACCAGGTGCAGGTGGACAAGGAGCTGACCGAGGCTCTGCATCCGCACCAGCGGCCGGACGGGACGGTGTGGATGCCGAACGTATTCCGGTATCTGATCGCCCGGACGCCGTGACGGGATCGCCCGGACTCCTTAGCGAACACCTCGTCGCGCCCGTCGCCGTCCTCGCTCTGGCGCTCACCGCCTGCGTGGGCGGCGGCGACAAGGCCGACGCGAAGAGCCCGGACACCGGGAAGGCCAAGGTCTTCCCTTCGCCGGAGCCGTCTTCCGGCGGTGACATGGACAGCGGCGAGAGCGCCACGGGCAAGGTCGCGGAGGACCCGGGCGAGGTCACCTACGAGGTCGTGGCGCAGAAGGTCGACTGGGCACCGAGGCGGAGGCGGCCAAGGCCGTCTCGGAGCCGGACAAGGTCAAGGGCAAGGTGCTGGCCGTCGCCCACGTGAAGTACACGCACAAGAGCGGGCCCGCCCTCACCGACGGAACCGACGTGGACGACGGCACCACGGTCTTCGCCGACGGACAGCGCGAGGCAACATCCTCATCGGCGCGTCCGAGGACGCGACGGGCTGCGAGGACCCGTACGACGTCGAGAGCTGGAAGAAGGGCGAGAACCACGTCTTCGGCGAGACCTACGTGATCCCGGCGAACGCCAAGAACGTCGAGGTCCACTGGTCCGAGGAGGACGGCGAGCTCTACATCTGGACGTTCCCGAACGCCTGACCGACAGGCCATCGACAGACCACCGAGGGCGCCCCCTTTGCGAAAGGGGGCGCCCTCGGTGTCGTGCGTGCGGGCCGTCAGCCCATGAACTTCTTGAACTCGTCGGGGAGTTCGAAGTCCTTGGCGCCCTGCTGCGGCAGCCCGAAGGCGCCTCCGCCCTCGGCGGCGGCCGCACGCCGGGCGGCGGCCTCCTGCTCCTGCTGCTTGCGCTTCATCGGGTTGCCGGAGCGCTGCTTGCCCTTGGCCTGCTTCTGCTTCTTCTTGGTCCGGCCGGGTCCGCCGCCCATGCCCGGCATCCCGGGCATCCCGGGCATGCCGCCGCCCTGGGCCATGCGGGACATCATCTTGCGGGCCTCGAAGAACCGCTCGACCAGGTTCTTCACCGCGCTGACGTCGACACCGGAACCCCGCGCGATACGGGCGCGGCGCGAGCCGTTGATGATCGTCGGCTCCTGGCGCTCGGCCGGGGTCATCGACTTGATGATGGCGGCCGTGCGGTCGACGTCCCGCTCGTCCAGGTTGTTGATCTGGTCCTTCATCTGGCCCATGCCCGGGAGCATGCCGAGCAGCTTGGAGATGGAGCCCATCTTCCTGACCTGCTCCATCTGGGCCAGGAAGTCGTCGAGGGTGAAGTCCTGGCCCTTCTTGGAGGCCAGCTTCTCGGCCATCTTCTGGGCTTCGGCCTGGTCGAAGGTCTTCTCCGCCTGCTCGATCAGGGTGAGCAGGTCACCCATGTCGAGGATGCGGGAGGCCATCCGGTCCGGGTGGAAGGCGTCGAAGTCGTCGAGCTTCTCGCCGTTCGACGCGAACATGATCGGCTTGCCGGTGATCTGCCGGATCGACAGGGCCGCACCACCGCGGGCGTCACCGTCGAGCTTGGAGAGCACCACGCCGTCGAAGCCGACGCCGTCGCGGAAGGCCTCGGCGGTGTTGACGGCGTCCTGACCGATCATCGCGTCGACGACGAACAGGATCTCGTCGGGGCTGACCGCGTCCCGGATGTCCGCGGCCTGCTGCATCATCTCCTGGTCGATGCCCAGGCGGCCGGCGGTGTCCACGATCACGATGTCGTGGACCTTGGACTTGGCGAACTCGATGGAGTCCTTGGCGACCTTGACCGGGTCGCCGACGCCGTTGCCCGGCTCCGGCGCGTAGACGCTGACGCCCGCGCGCTCGGCGACGACGCTGAGCTGGTTCACGGCGTTCGGGCGCTGGAGGTCACAGGCGACCAGCAGCGGCGAGTGGCCCTGCTCCTTCAGCCAGCGGCCGAGCTTGCCCGCGAGGGTGGTCTTACCGGCACCCTGCAGACCCGCCAGCATGATCACGGTGGGCGGCTGCTTGGCGAAACGCAGCCGCCGGGTCTCGCCGCCGAGGATGGTGACCAGCTCGTCGTTGACGATCTTGAGGACCTGCTGGGCGGGGTTCAGCGCCCGCGAGACCTCGGCGCCGAGCGCGCGCTCCTTGACGTTCTTGATGAACGTACGGACGACCGGCAGCGCCACATCCGCCTCGAGGAGCGCGATCCGGATCTCGCGCGCCGTGGCGTCGATGTCCGCCTCGGAGAGCCGTCCCTTGCCGCGCAGGTTCTTGAAGGTCGCTGAGAGGCGATCGGAAAGAGTATCGAACACGGCGCTCGCGGTCCTCGGGGTCGGAGACAGACTGGGGAATCGCCCTCCAGGGTATCCCGGCGTGACAAGTCGCCGGGTCGCCCTCACCCACGCAGTGTCTCCTCCAGCTTCCGCGCCACCGACTCGGCCTCGTCACCGGGCAGCGGCACACCCTTCGGACCGGTCACGTAAAAGGCGTCGACGGCGTTGGCGCCGAGCGTCGAGACGTGCGCGCTGCGCACCAGCACGCTCGCGTCCTCCAGGGCGCGGCCGATGCGGAACAGCAGGCCCGGGGCGTCCTGGGAACGGACCTCGATCACGGTGGCCAGCCGGGAGGCGGCCGGATGGACCGACACCCGGGGCGGCGGGGCCACCACGCCCCGGCGGCGCGGATAGGCCGCGTCCCGTTCGGCGAGACGGCCGGCGATGTCCAGGGAGCCGTCCAGCGCCCGCACGAGGTCGGCGCGCAGGCGGGTGGCCTGCGGCAGGGAGCCGTACTCGGCGGCGACCCGCCAGTCCAGCAGCAGGACCGAGCCGTCGACGCCGTCCGGGAGGGTCAGGGACCGCAGCTCCGCCGTCCGTACGGTCAGCCGGTGCATGGCGAGGACACCGGCCACCGCGGGCAGCACACCCGGCTGGTCGGGGACGGCGATGAGCAGCTCCACGCCGAGCGGCTCGGGGTCGCCGGAGGGCTCCTGCCCGGCGGGCGGTTCGGTCTGGGCCCGCAGGGAGAGGACCGGGCTGCCCGTCGCGACCGCCTCGATGGCGAGCCGCTCCTGCTCGGCCGTCGGCGCGGCGTCCTCGGGATCGTCCGGGGCGTCCCCGGCGAGCACCGCCGAGACCCGCTCGACCAGGTCGGCGACGAGCGAGCCGCGCCAGGACGACCAGGCGGCCGGGCCGGTGGCCAGGGCGTCGGCCTCGGTGAGCGCGTGCAGCAACTCCAGGGTGCTCTGGGAGCCGACGGCCTCGGCGACCGAGCGCACGGTGGCCGGGTCCTCCAGGTCGCGCCGGGTGGCCGTCTCGACGAGCAGCAGGTGATGGCGGACGAGGGTGGCCACGACCGTCACGTCGTGGCGGTCGAAGCCGATGCGGGCGGCCACGTCCTTGGCGATGATCTCGCCGGCCACCGAGTGGTCGCCGGGCCAGCCCTTGCCGATGTCGTGCAGTAGCGCGGCGACCAGCAGCAGGTCGGGACGGCTGACGCGGCGGGTGAACTCGGAGGCGCGCACGGCGGTCTCGATGAGATGCCGGTCGACGGTCCAGATGTGCACGGCGTTGCGCTGCGGACGGCAGCGCACCCGCTCCCAGTCGGGCAGCAGCCGCGTGATCAGCCCCTCGGCCTCCAGGGCCTCCCAGACCTCGATGGTCGGGCAGCCGGAGCCCAGCAGGGTGACGAGCTGTTCGCGGGCCTCGGCGGGCCAGGGCGTGGGCAGCGGGCGCACGGTGGCCGCCATGCGCCGCACGGCATGCAGGGAGAGCGGGAGTCCGGCCTGGGCGGCCGCGGCCGCGGCGCGCAGCGGCAGCACGGGATCGCGCTCGGGGCGTGCGGCGCGGGCGAGCACCACCTCGCCGTCCTGCTCCACGACGCCTTCGGCCAGCGGGGAACGCTCGGCGGTCGGCTTCCCGCCGCCCAGCATGGCGCGCAGCCGGGGCCGCACGGCGCGCGACCGCAGGACACGTCCCACCTCGCGCCAGGTGACGTCACTGGCGTACGAGATGAGCCGCGCCGCCTCGTACACCTGCCGCAGCAGCGTGTCCGCGTCGAGCAGGCCGAGCTCGGCGGCCACCTGGTCCTGCTCCTGCAGGGCGAGCCGGTCGGTGGCCCGCCCGGTGGCCAGGTGCAGGGCGTCCCGTACGTCGAGGAGCCGGCGCCGGGCGTCGGCGAGGCCCTCGCGCGGGGCGTCGGCGAGCCAGGAGGCGGCGACGGCGCGCAGCGCGGTGGCGTCGCGCAGCCCGCCGCGGGCCTCCTTCAGGTCGGGTTCCAGGAGGTACTGCAGCTCGCCCTGGCGCTCGGCGCGTTCGGCGCACAGTTCCTGGAGTTCGGGGAGGCGTTTGGGCGCCTGGTTGCGCCAGTCGGCCAGCACGGCCGTACGGAGCCCGGCGGTGAGGCCGAGGTCACCGGCGAGGTGCCGGGCGTCCAGCAGGCCGAGCTGGACCTTGAGGTCCTCCCCCGCGGTCTTGCGGGCCTCGGCGGGCGTTCGGACGGAGTGGTCGAGGGCCAGGCCCAGGTCCCACACCGGGTACCAGAGCCGGTCGGCGAGCGCGGCGACCGCCTTGGCGTCACTGCCGTCGTGGAGCAGGAGCAGGTCGAGGTCGCTGCGCGGGGAGAGCTCGCCGCGGCCGTAACCGCCGACGGCGACCAGGGAGACCCCGCGCAGCCCCTCCGCGCCCGCCGCGAACAGGCCGGTGAGCCAGTCGTCCGTGAGGTCGGCCAGGGCCGCACGGCGCGGCGGCCCGGACCGCGCCTCCTCGGTGAGGAGACGCAGCCGGGCCGCCGCGTAGCCGCTGGGTCCCGAATCCTCTGCTTCCTTCTGCACGTCCGTACCCGTCACCCAGCGACTCCTGTTCTGTTTGCCTGCCTCAGAGCGCGTCGGGGCCGCGCTCGCCGGTCCGGACCCGTACGGCCGTGTCGACCGGGATGGACCAGACCTTGCCGTCACCGATCTTGCCGGTGCGGGCCGCCTTGACCACGACATCGATCAACTGCTCGGCGTCGTCGTCCTCGACCAGGACCTCGATGCGGATCTTCGGGACCAGGTCGACCGTGTACTCGGCACCGCGGTAGACCTCGGTGTGGCCCCGCTGACGACCGTAGCCGCTGGCCTCGGTGACCGTCAGGCCGTGCACTCCGAAGGCCTGGAGGGCTTCCTTGATCTCGTCGAGCCGGTGCGGCTTCACGACGGCGGTGATGAGCTTCATGCGTCCACCTTCTTGCTCTCGGCTCCGGCCACGGCGGCCGCGACGGCGGTCTTGGCGGCACCGCCACCGGCACCGCTGAAGTCGTATGCGGTCTCGGCGTGCTCGGCCTGGTCGATGCCGGCGATCTCGTCGTCCTCGGGGACCCGCATACCGATGGTCTTGTCGAGGATGAAGGCGAGGATCGCGGAGACGATCAGCGAGTAGGCGAGCACCGCGAAGACACCGGCGCACTGCTTCCAGAACTGGGTCAGGCCGCCGCCGTAGAAGAGGCCCGCGACGTCGGACTGGCCGTGGCCGCTGGCGAAGAAGCCGATCAGCAGGGAGCCGACGACACCGCCGACCAGGTGGACGCCGACGACGTCGAGCGAGTCGTCGTAGCCGAACTTGTACTTCAGGCCGACGGCCATGGCGCACAGGACACCGGCGATGACGCCGACGGCGATCGCGCCGAGCGGGCTGACCGCACCACCGGACGGGGTGATGGCGACCAGACCGGCGACCGCGCCGGAGGCGGCGCCCAGCGTGGTGAACGCTCCGTGGCGGATCTTCTCGTAGGCGAGCCAGGCCAGCATGGCAGCGGCGGTGGCGACCTGCGTGTTGACGAACATCAGCGCGCCGACGCCGTCGTCGTTGCCGAGCCACGAGCCGGCGTTGAAGCCGAACCAGCCGAACCACAGCAGACCGGCGCCGAGCATGACCAGCGGCAGGCTGTGCGGACGCATCGGGTCCCTCTTGAAGCCGACGCGCTTGCCGATGACCAGGATCACGCCGAGCGCGGCGGCACCGGCGTTGATGTGGACCGCCGTACCACCGGCGAAGTCGATCACACCCAGCTCGAAGGCCCAGCCGCCGGCGCCCCAGACCCAGTGCGCGACCGGGAAGTAGACGACCGTGGCCCACAGGGTGATGAACAGCGCCCACGCGCTGAACTTCACGCGGTCGGCGAGGGCGCCGCTGATCAGGGCGGGCGTGATGATGGCGAACATCAGCTGGAAGACCATGAACACGAAGATCGGGATCGTGTAGCCGTCCCACAGCTGGGTCAGGCCGATGTTGCTGAGGCCGAGCCAGTCGGAGTTCCAGCCGATGAGGCTGCCGGAGTCGGTGCCGAACGCCATGGAGAAGCCGTACAGCACCCACAGGATGGTGACGATCCCGAGGCTGATGAAGCTCATCATCAGCATGTTCAAGGTGCTCTTGACGCGGACCATGCCTCCGTAGAAGAAGGCCAGGCCCGGGGTCATGAGCATCACCAGGGCGGAACAGATGAGCATGAACCCTGTGTTGGCGGCAGACAGCTTGGGTGCTTCTGCGGCAAGGGTGATGGCTGGTGCCATCGGCGTCTCCTCGTCGTTGGTACGGCCCCGTGCGGGCGAAGCCTCGAGCGGAATGAGGGGTGGGCCGGTTATGCGCCACGAGATTGGCGCAGCGCGGTTTCGGTGGAAGCCCCTCGTTGTTTCGCCGCCGTGACGAAGGCGCTCTGTGTGTTACGCCTCGATGAACTGCCGGATCGCGGGCGCGTCGATCGTTATCGTGACGCAATCTTCCGCGAGGAAGCAGGTCCGGCCGCGGTCGGCCTTCCGATGACCTGGCATGGGGGAGCCGAGTCGGGCAGTTCGGGAGGGCCGGCCGCGGCCGGGGTTCAGGGGGTGGGCGGATTCTCGGAGGAGGGCAGCTCAGACCGCCTCTGCCGTCTCGGGCAGCTCGGCGGCGAGCCGCTCGGTGAGGTCGACGACCTCGCCCAGGTCGCCGAAGTCGCGTACGGCCGTGTCGACCGTCTTTCGAATACGAGTGTTGACCCGCTCGGAGCGGACCTTCTTGGCGACCTGCATGGCCTGAGAGGCGTAGACCGTGCACTGCTCGGGCTCGCGCCGGAGGAGGTTCACCGTGGCCATGCCGATCAGGTTCAGCGCGTACGACCGCTGGTGCTCGCCGTCCTCGGCGAAGAGCTCCACGGCCCGCTTCATCAGGGGCTCGGCCAGCGAGGCGTACGTCGGGCTGCGGCCGGCGACATAGGCCAGGTCGCGGTACGAGTGCGAGTTCTCGCCGTACAACTCGGCCTCGGAGAAGAAGCGGATCCAGTCGGGGTCGGGCTCGTCCCACTCGTCGGCCTCGGCGAAGGTGTCCTCGGCCATCCGGACCGCCCGCTTGCACTTGCCGGGCTGGCCCATGTTGGCGTAGGCGCGGGCCTCCATCGCATACAGCATCGACTGGGTGCGCGGGCTCGCGCAGTCCCGGCTGCCGTACTGCGCGAGGTGGATCAGCTCCAGCGCGTCGTCGGGCCGGCCTAGGTGGATCATCTGCCGGCTCATGCTGGACAGCACATACGAACCGAGAGGCCGGTCACCGGCCTCCTTGGCGGCGTGCAGCGCGAGGACGAAGTACTTCTGGGCCGTCGGTTGGAGCCCGATGTCGTACGACATCCAGCCGGCCAGCTCGGCGAGCTCGGCGGCGACCTTGAACAGGCGCCGGGTGGTGGCCTCGGGCTGAGGCTCCTGGAGGAGGTCCGTCACCTCGTGGAGCTGGCCGACGACCGCCTTGCGGCGCAGGCCGCCGCCGCACTGGGCGTCCCACTGCCGGAACATCACCGTCGTGGACTCCAGAAGGTCCAGCTCCGGCTTGGAGAGCCGGCCGCGGGCCCGCCCGGAGGCGCCGGCCGCGGGCTCCGGCTCGGAGCGCGGGGCCGGGGGCGAGGGGACGAGCCAGCGCTGCATGGGCTCGATGAGGGCCGGGCCCGCAGACAGCACCAGCGAGCTCCCGAGGAAGCCGCGCCGCGCCAGCATCAGGTCGCTGCGCGAGAACTCGCTGAGCAGGGCCACGGTCTGCGGGCCCGTCCACGGCAGGTCGACGCCGGTCGCGGAGGGTGACTGGCGCGCGGTGCGCAGGCCCAGGTCCTCGACGGAGACGACGACGCCGAAGCGCTCCGAGAACAGCTCGGACAGGATCCTGGGGATCGGCTCGCGGGGGTTCTCGCCGTCGAGCCAGCGGCGCACGCGCGAGGTGTCCGTGGAGATGTGGTTGGCGCCCAGCTGGCGGGCCCGGCGGTTCACCTGGCGGGCGAGCTCGCCCTTGGACCAGCCGCTGCGCACGAACCAGGAGGTGAGCAGCTCGTTCGGGCGCTTGTCAGCGTGTGCAGCGTTTGTCCCGCTTCCGCCGTTGCCGCTCACTGGAACGCCCCCATCCCTGAGACCACTTGTCGCCGAGTGCGCCAAGCCCTATCAGCATGCCGTCTCGTACGGCCGTCCGTCCGGCCCTTGTCACCCTTCGAACGGAATACCGACTTGCCTCCGGCATACCCACGAGTGCATGTGCCCCCAGGACTCGTGCACACAAAGTAATCCTACGATCACCCGTCCAGCCACGCCTCACACGGAAACGCCACCATTCGCCACCCCTTCGAATGAACTCACGTGCGCGCGACCGCGATTCACTTGACACAGCACAACCAGGAGCGGGTGCAGCGATGCACTCAGGGGCGCGTGTCGCCGGACACACCACCCTGGGCACTTCCGGGCGCGGCGTGAACCGGTCGTCGCCGGGAAGGCGGGAACAGAGAGTCACGCATCGGGTCCGCAGCGTAACCACCGGTGCGTCGGACCCGTTGGAGGGGGCATGGGCTTCACGATCGGCATCAGCCGGGGCATGCGCGACATCCGGTCCGGCTCACGCCGCCGCGGTCGCACGTCGGACGGCACGGCCGTGGCCGAGTACACCGGGCTGTGGGGCTGGGACGTGGTGCCGGGGGCCCGGGCCGCCGCGGGCGCCTGCTCCTGCGGCCGCCGTGACTGTCCGGCGCCGGGCGCGCATCCGCTGGACTTCGCGCCGGTGATCCCCGCCGGGGCGACGCTGGACGACGTGACCAAGACCTGGGGCGAGTTCCCCGGCGCCTCGGTGATGCTGCCGGTCGGCCGGGCGTTCGACGTCATCGAGGTGGCCGAACCCGCCGGCTGCCGTGCGCTCGCCCGGCTGGAGCGCATGGGTCTGCCCGTCGGCCCGGTCGCGGCGACGCCGGACGGCCGCGCCCACTTCTTCGTCGCCCCCGGCGCCGCCGCCGACCTGCCCGGCCTGCTCTACCGCATGGGCTGGGACGACCCTGCCGCCCTCGACCTGCGCGGCCTCGGCCCCGGCGCGCACATCACGGCGCCGCCCTCCGACCGCGGCGGTCTCGGCCCGGTGCGCTGGCTGCGCTCCCCCGCCCTGGACTCGGCCTCCCGGCCGCCGGAGGCCCGGCTGGTGCTGGGCACGCTGGCGTACGTGG
Source organism: Streptomyces sp. NPDC050416 (assembly GCF_044458845.1). NCBI lineage: Bacteria > Bacillati > Actinomycetota > Actinomycetes > Kitasatosporales > Streptomycetaceae > Streptomyces > Streptomyces sp. NPDC050416. The sequence goes on along the minus strand of NZ_JBITII010000010.1, from coordinate 200,835 downwards.
CACACCGGTCACGGGCCTAGCCGCAGCAGGGACGGACACGGCGAAGCGCCCGACCCGACGGTGTATCGGGGCGGGCGCTTCGCTACCGCATACGACGTTCCGGATGCGGCTGCCGGGCGGATGCCGCAGCTCACTCTCCGATAAGAGCGTCAACGAACGCCTCCGGCTCGAACGGCGCCAGGTCGTCCGCGCCCTCTCCGAGCCCGACCAGCTTCACCGGGACGCCCAGCTCGCGCTGGACCGCGACCACGATGCCGCCCTTGGCCGTGCCGTCCAGCTTGGTGAGGACGATGCCGGTGATGTCGACGACCTCGGCGAAGACCCGGGCCTGGACCAGGCCGTTCTGCCCGGTGGTGGCGTCGAGCACGAGCAGCACCTCGTCCACCGGTGCCTGCTTCTCCACGACCCGCTTGACCTTGCCGAGCTCGTCCATGAGGCCGGTCTTGGTGTGCAGCCGGCCGGCGGTGTCGATGAGCACGACGTTCGCGCCCATCTCCTTGCCCTCCTTGACCGCGTCGAAGGCGACGGAGGCAGGGTCGCCGCCCTCGGGTCCGCGCACGGTGTGGGCGCCGACGCGCTCGCCCCAGGTCTGGAGCTGGTCGGCGGCGGCGGCCCGGAAGGTGTCGGCGGCGCCGAGCACGACGCTCTGGCCGTCGGCCACCAGGACACGGGCGAGCTTGCCGGTGGTGGTGGTCTTGCCGGTGCCGTTGACACCGACGACCATCACGATGCCGGGCTTGCGGTCCTCCGGCTCGGTCTTGACCGCGCGGTCCATGTCCGGGCCGACCAGCGTGATCAGTTCCTCGCGCAGCAGGGTGCGCAGTTCGTCGGGGGTGCGGGTGCCGAGCACCCTCACGCGCTCGCGCAGGCGCTCGACCAGTTCCTGGGTGGGCTGCACGCCGACGTCGGCGGTGAGCAGCGTGTCCTCGATCTCCTCCCAGGTGTCCTCGTCGAGGTGCTCGCGCGACAGCAGGGTCAGCAGGCCCTTGCCGAGAGCGTTCTGCGAGCGGGAGAGCCGGGCCCGCAGCCGGACCAGGCGGCCCGCGGTGGGCTCCGGGATCTCGATCTCGGGAGCCTCGGCGGGCGGCTCCTCGACGACGACCGGAGCCGAGCCGTCCGGGAGATCCACCTCCTCTATCGTGCGCCGCGGTTCCTCCCGCGGCGTCTCGGCCTCGTCGCCGACGTGCGGCTCGGCCGGTGGGGCGGTGAGGTCGGGCGCTGCGGGCGGGGGCGGGGGCAGCTGCTTCTTGCGCCGACTGCCGACGATGAGCCCGCCGAGCGCGCCGAGCACGACCACGGCGATGACTACAGCAAGGATGACGATTTCCATAACAAGCCCAGTATGGCGTGACCGCACGCCCGGCCGTTCGTGTCCACGCGGGGCCGCGAAAGCCCTACCGGGCCGGGCCGGCCCGCGGTCCAACCTCGCGTCGGCCGGAAGCCCATCGGGGCGCAGTCACAACGCGTCCAGTATCAGCTGGGACTCGCAGGGTGCGCGTGCAGCGCCCCCAGGGTGTGTCACGGCCCATGCGGTGGGTCGTGACACACCCTTCTTTCCCCGGTGAGAGCATCTAGCCACCTGACGGCCCGTCAGCTATGGTCCCCGCACAGCCGCCGGTGAAGGGGGACACGTCCCATGCCCGTCTCGGTCGTACGCTTCAACCTCGTCGCTCCCGGGGCCGCCCCCGCCGAGCTCGGCGCCCGTTACCGGGCGGCCCTGGAGATGGCCTCGTACGCCGACGACCGGGGCGTGACCACCGTGCAGACCGAGGAGCACCACGGGGCCGGCAACAACTGGCTGCCGTCGCCGTTCGCCTTCGCGGGGGCCGTCTTCGGCGCGACCCGGCGTGTCGCGGTCACGGTCTCGGCGGTCATCGGCCCGCTGCACGACCCGCTGCGGCTCGCCGAGGAGATCGCCGTGCTGGACCTGCTGAGCGGCGGCCGACTGGTGACGGTCGCCGGGATCGGGTACCGGCCCGAGGAGTACGACCTGTTCGGCGTGGACTTCGCCCGGCGCGGGCGGCTCCAGGACGAGCTGCTGGAGACGCTGCTGAAGGCCTGGACGGGCGAGCCCTTCGCCTTCCGGGGCCGCACGGTCCGCATCACCCCGCGTCCGTACACCGAACCGCACCCCCTGCTCCTGGTCGGCGGCTCCTCCAAGGCGGCCGCCCGCCGGGCCGCCCGGCTCGGCCTGCCCTTCTTCCCCAGCGCGCATCTGCCGGAGCTGGAGGCGTACTACAAGGAGCGGCTCACCGAGTACGGCACCGAGGGCTGGGTGATGATGCCCGCCGCCGAGACACCGCTGCTGCACGTGGCCGAGGACCCGGACCGGGCCTGGGCTCAGTACGGGGAGCACTTCCTGCACGAGGCGCGGACGTACGCCTCCTGGCAGTCGGGCGGGGTGCGCTCGGCGGTGAAATCGACGGCGACGACGGTCGAGGATCTGCGTGCCGAAGGCGTGTACCGGATCCTCACGCCGGACGCGTGCGTGGCGCTGGGCCTGGACTCCTACGTGCTGCATCCGCTCGCGGGCGGGATGCCGGTGGACGAGGGGTGGCGCAGTCTGCACCTGTTCTGCGAGCAGGTGCTGCCCGGGCTGGCGGGCTGACACCCCCGATATCCGCTGGAACGCCGCCGCCCGTCGGTGATGCACGGCGCGCATGACGTTGGCGGTGGATGTGTTCGTGCGCGACACGGACGGAGAGTGGCGGGTCCTCGATGTCCCGGAGGGGTGCTCCGACTCGGCCGGCTTCGAGGCGTGGCGCCGGACGGTGTGGGGTTCGGAGGCGGTGCGCTCGCTGGGCGCCCGACACCTTCCGGTCCTCGCCGAGGACAACCTGTTCGTCGAGGCCGACGAGGTGCGCGGGCGAACCTCGATCTGATCGCCGCCTCCACCGAGCGGCCCCGCGGGCTCGCGGAGCGCCGGGACCAGCTCGACTCACGGCTGCGGAACATCGAGGCGACCGCGCTTCGTGCCCTGGAGAGCGGTGCCGGCGTCCTGATCTGGTGAACGACGGACCGCCGCCCGGCTCGGGCAGTGGCCGAACCGGGGCGGCGGCGGGTTACGGGGAGAGGGGCAGCGGGGACTTGGGCCCTCCTCCCCGAGTGTGCGGGACGGGCTCAGCCCATCTCCTCCAGGGCCTTGCCCTTCGTCTCCTTGACGAACTTCAGGACGAACGGGATGGAGAGCGCGGCGAAGACCGTGTAGATCACGTAGGTCGCGGAGAGGTTCCAGTCGGCCAGCGACGGGAAGCTCGCGGTGATCGCCCAGTTGGCGATCCACTGCGCGGCCGCGGCCACGCCCAGGGCGGCGGCGCGGATCTTGTTGGGGAACATCTCGCCGAGGAAGACCCAGACGACCACACCCCAGGACAGGGCGAAGAAGAGGACGAAGATGTGCGCGGCGATCAGGGCGATCCAGCCCTGCGTGGCGGGCAGCTTGCCGTCCACCAGGTGGTGCGAGAACGCCCAGGCCTCCAGCGCCAGGCCGACGACCATGCCGACCGAGCCGATGATCGCGAGCGGCCGGCGGCCGATGCGGTCGACGAAGATCATCGCGATGACGGTGCCGACGATGTTGATGATCGACGTGGTGAAGGAGTAGAAGAACGAGTCCGTCGGGTCGACGCCGACCGACTGCCACAGCGTCGAGGAGTAGTAGAACGCGACATTGATGCCGACGAACTGCTGGAAGACCGACAGGCCGATGCCGATCCAGACGATCGGCTTGAAGAAGAAGCTGCCGCCGAGCAGGTCCTTGAAGCTGGACTTGTGCTCGCTCTTCATGGCGTGCTCGATCTCGGCGACACGGGCGTCCAGGTCGACGTCCTTGCCCTCGACCTCGGTGAGGATCTCCCGGGCACGCTCGTGCTTGCCGACGGAGATGAGGAAGCGCGGGGACTCCGGGATGACGAAGGAGAGCAGCCCGTAGAGGACGGCCGGGACGACCATGACGCCGAGCATGACCTGCCAGGCCTCCAGGCCCATCAGCTTGCCGCGCTGATCACCGTCGGCGGCGTTCAGCACACCCCAGTTGACCAGCTGCGACACGGCGATGCCGATGACGATCGCGGCCTGCTGGAAGGAGCCGAGCCGGCCGCGGTAGGCGGGCGGGGCGACCTCGGCGATGTACGCCGGGCCGATCACGGAGGCCATGCCGATGGCGAAGCCGCCGACGACGCGCCACAAGGCGAGGTCGTACAGCGCGAAGGGCAGGGCGGAGCCGACGGCGCTGACCGTGAAGAGGACGGCGGCGATCTGCATGCACCGGATGCGGCCGATGCGGTCGGCGATGCGGCCGGCGGTCGCGGCGCCGATGGCGCAGCCGATGAGGGCGATGGCGATGACCTGGGCGAGAGCTGCGGAGCCGACGTCGTAGCGGTCCCGGATGGCCTCGACGGCGCCGTTGATCACGGAACTGTCGTAGCCGAAGAGGAAACCACCCATCGCGGCTGCCGCCGCGATGAAGATGACATGCCCGAGATGCTCGGGATGAGCCGCCCTGGCTCCGGACTTGGGTGCCTGCGCTGTGCTGGTCACGTGTACTCCTCGGGCCACCGGCAACGCTGCCGGAGCGAATCAGCCTTCGAGGTGCCACCTGAAGGTACCTGAAGGTAAAAGGAACGTTGCCGAGACTATGCCTTCAAGTTTCGAAGTCAATAGGTCACTGGCCATGAATCTGAGGCAGGAGTGTGTGAGAGATGTGTTCAAGTATTGAAGTCATTGAGGGTCGCAGGTGAGACAGGTGTAGAACACACCCATCTAGCGGAGACGCTGGCTGATGACCTTCGACACACCGTCGCCCTGCATGGACACGCCGTACAGCGCGTCGGCGACCTCCATCGTGCGCTTCTGGTGGGTGATCACGATCAGCTGGGAGGCTTCCTGGAGCTCCTGCATGATCCGGATGAGCCGCTGGAGGTTGGTGTCGTCGAGGGCGGCCTCGACCTCGTCCATGACGTAGAACGGGCTGGGCCGGGCCTTGAAGATCGACACCAGCAGCGCCACAGCGGTCAGCGACCGCTCCCCGCCGGAGAGCAGCGACAGCCGCTTGACCTTCTTGCCCGGCGGCCGTGCCTCGACGTCCACACCCGTGGTGAGCATGTTGTCGGGGTCGGTGAGGATCAGCCGCCCCTCACCACCCGGGAACAGCCGGCTGAAGACGCCCTCGAACTCCCGGGCCGTGTCCCGGTAGGCCTCGGTGAAGACCTGCTCGACACGCTCGTCGACCTCCTTCACCACCTGGAGGAGATCCGCCCGCGTCTTCTTGAGGTCTTCCAGCTGCTCGCTGAGGAACTGGTGGCGTTCCTCCAGCGCGGCGAACTCCTCCAAGGCCAGCGGGTTCACCTTGCCGAGCTGCTGGTAGGCGCGCTCGGCGGCCTTGAGGCGTCTCTCCTGCTCGGCCCGGACGAACGGGCGCGGCCTGTTGCGCGGGTGCTCCGGGTCCTGCGGCAGCTCCTCGCCCTCGGCGGGGGGCGAGGGCGGCACGAGCTGATGCGGTCCGTACTCCGCCACCAGCCCCGCCGGTTCGACACCCAGCTCCTCCAGCGCCTTGGTCTCCAGCTGCTCGATCCGCAGCCGCTTCTCGGCGCCGAGTACCTCGCCGCGGTGGACCGAATCCGTCAACTTGTCGAGTTCGGCCTTGAGATCGCGTCCCTCGGTGCGGGCACGGGCGAGTTCCTGTTCGCGGCGGGCCTTGGCGGCCTCGGCGGCGGTGCGCTCCTGGTCGGCCCGGGCCAGGGAGACCTCGACGTGCGCGAGCAGCTGCCGGGCGCCCGAGCCGACGGCCTCGGCGACGGCCGCCTCGTGGCGCAGGCGGGCCCGCCGCTGCTCGGCACGCGCGCGTGCCTCGCGCTCCGCGCGGGCGGCCCGGTCCAGGGAGTCGGCCCGTCCGGCCAGGCCCTTGACCCGTTCCTCGTGCGTACGGACCTGGAGGCGGGCCTCCATCTCCGTCTGCCGCGCGTTGGCACCGTCGGCGGCGAGCCGGTCCCGTACTGAAGTGTCGGGCTCCTCCTCGATCGGCATCTCCTCGGCGACGGCGAGCCGCTCGGCGAGTTCCTCGACCTCCTGCAGCGCCTTGTCGAGGGCCTCCTGGGCCCGGGCCGCGGCGGCGGTGGACCGCTCGGCCTCCCCCGCCGCGCCTCGCGCCTGCCCGGCGAGCCGGCCGAGCTGCTGGGCGACGGCGGACTTCTCCCGGTCGGCGGCCCGGCGCCGTTCCCCCAGCTCCTCGACCAGCGCGGCGCACTCCCTGCGGCGTTCCACCGCCGCCTGCTGGGCCTCGGTCAGCGCCTCGCAGCGGACGGCCAGCTCTTCCAGCTCCGCGGCTGCCTCGTCCACGGAGGCCTGTACTTCGAGGAGGCTGGGGGCGCCTGCGGAGCCGCCGTGGGCGAAGTGGGCGCCGAGGAGGTCGCCTTCGGCCGTTACGGCGGTGAGGTCGGGGTGGGCGTAGACGAGGTCTTCGGCGTCCTCCAGGGTGCTGACGACGACGATTCCTTGCAGGAGGCGGCGGACTGCGGGCATCAGCTCAGCAGGGCCGCGGACCAGGTCGGCGGCGTAGGTGTGTCGTGCGTCGGCGGGTGCGTCGTGGCCGTTCGCGCAGTTCCCCGCGCCCCTGAGGTCGGAGGCTCCTGCCAAGAGCAGAGTCGCCCTGCCCCCGTCCTGTTTGCGGAGGAGTCTGATCGCGTCGGCCGCCGAGGCCGGGGACGTCACGGCGATCGCGTCCGCCGCTGCACCGAAGGCCGCGGCGAGCGCGACCTCGTACCCGGGGGTGACCGTCAGGAGTTCCGCCGCCGGGCCGAGGAGGCCGGAGAGGCGGTCCTTCGCCGCGAGCAGTATCCCGGTGCCGTCCTTGCGGCGCAGGCCGAAGGCCAGGGCCTCGTGGCGGGCCTGGGTCGCGGCGCGCTTGCGTTCCGCCGCCGTGGTCGCCTCGCGGGCTGCCGTGAGGGCGGCCTCGGCCTCGGCGAGCTGCTGCTTCGCGGACTCGTACCGCTCGGCGAGTTCCGCGTCGCCGGCGTCCAGGCCGTCCACCTCGGCCTTGAGGGCCTCGTACTCCTCCTGGGCTGCGACGGCACGTTCCTGCGCCTCGTCGCGGGCGGCGGCCAGGCGTTCGATCTCGGCCTGGGCGGAGGCGGCGCGGGAGCGGGCCGCGTTGACCTGGCCACTGAGCCGGGCCAGGCCCTCGCGCCGGTCGGCGATGGCCCGGGCGGCGTCCTTCAGGCGCCGTTCCTCCTGGGCCAGGGCGCTCTCCAGCTCGGCGCGGTGGGCGACCGTGTCCTCGAGGGCGCGTTCAGCCGCCTCCAGGGCCGCTTCCAGCTCGGCCTCCTGCTCTCGGATGCGGGCGGCCTCGCGCTCCATGTCCTCCGGGTCGCGGCCGCGCCGTTCCTCGGGGGGCACGGAGGTGGCGCTCTTCACGCGGGCGTCGGCCAGCGAGATCGTGCCGCGCACCCGCTCGGCGAGCTGGGAGAGCTCGTACCAGGTCTGCTGAGCGCGCTGCAGGCGTGGCGTGAGCTGCCGTACCTCGTCCTCCAGGAGCGCCTCCCGCTGGAGCGCCCTGCGCAGCTCCTGCTCGGCGGCCTCCTTGCGTTCCTTCAGCGCGGCCTCGTCGGCGACCTCGGCCTTGAGGGCTTCCCGGAGCCGTACGAGGTCGTCGGCCAGCAGGCGCAGCCGGGCGTCACGCAGGTCGGCCTGGATGACGGCGGCCCGGCGCGCGACGGCGGCCTGGCGGCCAAGGGGCTTGAGCTGCCGTCGAAGCTCGTCGGTGAGGTCCTGCACGCGCGCGAGGTTGGCCTGCATCGCGTCCAGCTTGCGCAGCGCCTTCTCCTTGCGCTTGCGGTGCTTGAGGACGCCGGCGGCCTCCTCGATGAAGGCCCGGCGGCCCATCGGGTCGGCGTGCAGCACGGAGTCGAGCTGGCCCTGCCCGACGATGACGTGCATCTCGCGGCCGATGCCGGAGTCGGAGAGCAGTTCCTGGATGTCGAGGAGGCGGCAGGTGTCGCCGTTGATCTGGTACTCGCTGCCGCCGTTGCGGAACATGATCCGCGTGATGGTGACCTCGGCGTACTCGATGGGCAGGGCCCCGTCGGAGTTGTCGATGGTCAGGGACACCTCGGCCCGGCCCAGCGGGGGGCGGCCGGTGGTGCCGGCGAAGATGACGTCCTCCATCTTGCCGCCGCGCAGCGACTTGGCGCCCTGCTCGCCCATGACCCAGCTGAGCGCGTCGACGACGTTGGACTTGCCCGAGCCGTTCGGCCCGACGACGCACGTGATTCCCGGCTCGAACCGGAGTGTGGTCGCCGATGCGAACGACTTGAACCCGCGGAGGGTCAGGGCCTTGAGGTGCACGCCGCTGGACTCTACCGGCCGGGTCCGTCTCACTCCATGAACCCGCGGTTTCGCCGCTGAACGCACAGGGCACATCAGACGTTAAAGACGGTGAAAGGATGCGGGGGCAAGAAAGAAGGGACGCCTAGGGCGTCCCTTGCACTTCTGACAACTCAGCGGTTGTGACGGGCGGCCCAACCACTGCGGTGCTGTTGTGGAGCGGTGCAGTGATCAGGTGAGCGCAGGCTCCGCCTGGTGTGCGTCAACGCTCTCCATGATCCTGTCGTGAGAAGCGGCAGCCGTCAGCGCCTCGTTCTCGGCCTGGATCCGTACGAGTTCGGATTCCAGGTCCTGGACGCGCTGCTGGAGCCGTCGCATCTCGGCGAGGAGTCGAGGGTCGGAGCCGCCGACGTAACCGAGAAGCGCCTTTGCCATGATGGATGGTCCTCCACAATGAGTGACCGACCGATGCGGTGTGGGTCGTGAGGGATTCCGCACCCGCAGTCTTGGCAGGGCCTGGAGTTGTGCTGCCGTTCAGCCATGCCAAACAGCTAGGTGCGCGGGGTGCTTTCAGCGTCTCACCAAAAAGTTTGACGGTCAACACGATCACGCCCCGTATTGGCGGCGACCCGGGCGCGCACGGCCTGGAACGGCGATGCTGCGGCTACTTGCGGGGCCTTCGGGGCGTGACGATCATCCTTGCGGGTGCGACCTGCCAAGGCAAGTGATTCTCGGCAATCACCAGCAAGTTTCCGTTCGGGGAGGCCCTCGGTGGCCGGTCCGCGGGCGGCCCCGGAGGCCGCCCGGCGGCGAGGGGTCAGCGGATGGCGAAGCCCTCGTAGCCCCCGCGAGGTGTGTCCCAGATCTCGGTGACCCCGTCCACGCGGCCGGGCGTGTCGCCGCTCTGAAGCCACTCCAGCAGGCCTTCGCAGCCCTCTCGCACGCCCTCCGCGACCACTTGGACGCGTCCGTCGCCCAAATTGAGAGCAAAACCACTCAGGCCGCCGATCTCCAGGGCCTTGGCTCGCGTGAACCAGCGGAAACCCACACCTTGGACGCGTCCACGCACCCAGGCGACCAGTCGCACATCCTCGCTCATGACTGCAACCTAACCGCCCGAACTCGCTCCGGGCACTTCCTCCACTTGCGCCATGCGGTACCGTCCCCACCCAACGAATCTCATATGAAACTCACACGATCGAGTGAGTTTGGTGTTGATCTCGAGGACGAGTCGACCGCCAGGACGAGGAAGGCCAGGACATGGGACGCCACCGACGCTCCGCCGCCGGCCGCGCCGCCACGGGCCGCGCCACGGCGATCACGCAGGCCGACGGCTCCGTGGCAGGGCACGACCCGCTGCACTCCCCCGCGGGAGACGGCCCGGCGACGATGGGCATCGCGCCCTACCTGAACCCCGAGGCGTACGCCGGCACCTACGCGAGGAGCGAGGCCTACCTGTTCGCGACGGGCGCCTCCGAGCCGGGTGACGGCTACGACGTCCGGAGCGCCGACACGGCCGTCTTCGCCTCCGACGGCTTCACGCCCGACGGCGGCGCCCGGCGCCCCGGCTCGCACCGCCGCCGGAAGAAGCCCGCACGGCCGATGCGCACCGGGCTGCTCGGCGTGTCCGCGGCGGTCGCGCTCGGCACGGTCGCGGTCGCGACGGGCGCGGTGCCCGGCCTCGAGAACTACCAGCTCGGTGGTGGCGGCGGCGCCGACAAGGTGCAGGCCGGGGACACTCCGACCAACAGCCCGATCGAGCAGGGCGGCACCACCGGCAGTGCCGACGACCGGGACGGCGCGCCCACGAGCCGGGACACCGAGCGCTCCCTGTCGCCGTCGCCGTCGGCCTCGAAGTCGTCGGCCGCGCCGACGAAGACGCCGGAGAAGCCGGAGAAGGCGCAGGAGAAGACCCCGGAGAAGAAGCAGCCGGCGGCCACCCCGCGCGAGAAGCCGGACACCACCCCTTCCCGTACGGCCACGAGGGCGCCGCAGCCCCCCAGCGCGTCCGCCGCCCTCTCCGGGGAGTCCGCCGCCGCGGCCCAGGTGCTCAAGCTGGTGAACGACGAGCGGGCCAAGGTGGGGTGCAGCGCGGTCGCGGCGAACAGCGCGCTGACCGACCTGGCGCAGAACTACAGCGAGGACATGGCCGCGCGGGGCTTCTTCGACCACACCGACCCGGACGGCAGGACGCCGTGGGACCGGGCCGAGAAGGCCGGGATATCCAACCTCGGCGGGGAGAACATAGCCCGCGGCCAGGCCGACGCCGCGGCCGTGATGGACGCCTGGATGAACAGCCCCGGCCACCGCGCCAACATCCTGAACTGCGACTTCAAGACGCTGGGCGTCGGTGTCGAGTTGGGGCCGGGCGGCCCGTGGTGGACCCAGAACTTCGGATACTGAGCCCATACGGTGGCGCTAACCAACAGTTAGCGCCACCTGTCGGTTAGCGCTGTGCTGGCGTAGGCTGGGCATATGACCACCACCCAGGAGCCCACGGCGGGGCTGGACGACCTCCCGTACAACGTGTTCGCCAAGGCCTGCCCCTCGCGCGGCACGCTGGAGCACGTCACGGGCCGCTGGGGCGCACTGACGCTGGGCGCCCTGTACGAGGGTTCGCTCCGCTTCAACGAGCTGCGTCGCCGCGTCGACGGCGTCAGCGAGAAGATGCTCTCCCAGACGCTGCACGCGCTGGAGCGCGACGGCCTGGTGCACCGCGAGGCCCAGCCGACCAACCCGCCCCGCGTGGACTACGAACTGACGCCGCTGGGCCGCGGCGTGGCCGAGCGGCTGCTGGCCCTGATCCACTTCGTGGAGGGCAGCATGGACGAGGTCATCGCCGCGCGCGGGCGGTACGACTCCGCTAGGGCGTGATCCGCGGGGGCCGCTGGCACTTCGGGCAGTAGTAGCTCGAGCGGTTCATCCAGGGCCGTCGGCGTATCGGGGTGCCGCAGCGCCGGCAGGGCAGGCCCTCGCGGCCGTAGGCATCGAGGGACCGATCGAAGTAGCCGGACTCGCCGTTGACGTTGACGTACAGGCTGTCGAAGCTGGTGCCGCCCACCGCGAGGGCCGCGTTCATGACGTCCCGCACATGACCCAGGAGCAGCAGGCTGCGCGGGCGGGTGAAGGTCGCGGTCGGGCGCTCGTAGTGGATACGGGCGCGCCACAGGGCCTCGTCCGCGTAGATGTTGCCGACGCCGCTGATCAGTGACTGGTCGAGCAGGGCCCGCTTGATCGTGGACCGCTTGCGGCGCAGCGCCCGGTGGAAGGCCTCGTCGTCGAAGAGCGGGTCGAGCGGGTCGCGGGCGATGTGGGCGATGACGTCGGGCAGGCCGTCGGGGGTGTTGTCGTGCAGCGACAGACCGCCGAAGGTGCGCTGGTCGACGAAGCGGAGTTCGGTGTCCAGGGCGTCGGTGAAGCGGACGCGGATGCGCAGGTGCTTCTCGTCCGGGGCCGTGTGCGGCTGGACCAGCAGCTGGCCGCTCATGCCGAGGTGGGCCAGGATCGACTGGTCCGTGTCCTCCAGGGGCAGCCACAGGTACTTGCCGCGGCGGCTCGGGACGCCGATGCGGTGGCCCTTGAGGCGGTGCGCGAAGTCGTCGGCGCCCGCGAGGTGGCGGCGCACCGCGCGCGGGTGCAGCACCTCGGCCTCGGCGACGGTCCGGTGGGCGACCCACCGCACCAGACCGCGCCGTACGACCTCGACCTCGGGCAACTCGGGCATGGGGTCCCCCGTCACAAACCTGTGGATGACCGAGCGCCCGCCCCGGGCAGGGGCGGGCGCTCGGGTCGCGCTGTGCTGTGCCGGCCGCCCGGCTCGCGGTGCCGGGCGGTGGCTGTCAGCCGTCGACGCTGCCGTCGACGGCCGTGTGGGCGGCCTGAGCCGCCGCCGTCTGCGTCGCCTCGGCGGCCTTCGCCGCCTTGGCGCGCTCGTCCGCCGCGGCCCGGATGGACCGCCACGCGGACTCGGCGGCCTGCTGCTCCGCCTCCTTCTTGCTGCGGCCGGTGCCGGTGCCGTACGAGACGCCTCCGACGCGGGCAGCAGCAGTGAAGGTCTTCTCGTGGTCGGGGCCGGTCTCCGTGACCAGGTACTCGGGCACGCCGAGCCCCTCGGTCGCGGTGAGCTCCTGGAGACTGGTCTTCCAGTCCAGGCCGGCTCCGAGGTTCGAGGATTTCTCGATCAGGGGGTCGAACAGGCGGTGCACCAGCTCCGCCGCCGAGTCCAGCCCCTGGTCGAGATAGACCGCGCCGATCACCGCTTCGAGGGTGTCGGCGAGGATGGACGCCTTGTCCCGGCCGCCCGTGCCCTCTTCACCCCGGCCGAGCCGGATGAAGGAGCCCAGGTCGAGCCCGCGGCCCACCTCGGCGAGTGCACGCGAGTTCACCACCGCGGCCCGCAGCTTGGCCAGCTGGCCTTCTGGCAGGTCGGGGTGGGTGCGGTACAGCGTGTCCGTGACGACCAGGCCGAGCACGGAGTCCCCGAGGAACTCCAGACGCTCGTTGGTCGGCAGACCGCCGTTCTCGTATGCGTACGACCGGTGGGTCAGTGCTCGCACCAGAAGGGCGGACTCGACCTTGTAGCCGAGCCGCCCTTCCAGAAGCGTGTGGGACGAGGCCTGGTTGTCCGCCGTTGCGTTCCCGCTCACGCGGGAAGACTTGTTCTTAGGCGTGGACACAGTGCCTCTCACCAGCCGCTCAGACCTCGAGGACCTGGCGCTTGTTGTAAGTGCCGCAAGAGGGGCACGCGATGTGCTGCTGCTTGGGCTCGTGGCAGCGCTCGCACGCAACCAGGGTGGGGACCGCAGCCTTCCACTGCGACCGGCGGTGGCGCGTGTTGCTGCGCGACATCTTCCGCTTCGGAACAGCCACGGCTACTTCTCCTGCTTCTCGTCGACGCCCGGTTCGGCGCCGCTCATCTCGTCCTTCTCGCCGTCCGACATGGTGTCGGCGAGTCCCTGCAATGCCGCCCAACGGATGTCGACGGCGTCATGGTGGTGGTCCGGGTCGTCCGCCAGCCGTGCGCCGCACTCGGCACACAGACCAGGGCAGTCTTCCTGGCACACCGGCTGCATCGGCAGTGCGAGCACCACCGCATCACGCAGCACGGGCTCGAGGTCGAACAGGCCGTCCTCGAGGAAGAGCCTGTCCTCGTCGTCCTCGGCGTCGTCGCCCGGTTCCGCGATCACGCGGCCCCGGTCGTCGGCGTCAGGGTACGAGAACATCTCCTGGAACTCCGCTTCGACGTCGAGCCGAAGCGGCTCCAGACACCTTACGCACTCCCCCTCGGCGGCGGCACGGGCGGTGCCTGTGACGAGCACCCCTTCCATGACCGACTCCAGGCGGAGTTCGAGCTCCACCGGGGCGCCTTCCGGCACTCCGATGACTCCCTTGATACCGAGGTCCTGGGGAGCGTCGACCGTGCGGGTCAGGCGCTGTAGCGCACCGGGCCGCCGACCCAGCTCGTGTGTGTCGAACACGAGGGGGTTGCGGTGGTCGAGGCGGGCGTTCAGGGCCATTCCTGCTTTCGGTCTGCTGAGCTGAGGGGGACGCCGCCCTTCGGTGTTACGGGCAGCGGTGATCGCGGACGTACGCGCGACCGAAGAGCCAGGATACTGGACCTTTGCCCGTCGGCCCAATCCGGTGCTCAGCCGTTGCCGCGGCCCTGCTCGTAGGCCCGGAGCTGCTCGGCGCTGATCATGCCGGTGTCGAAGAGGCTGGTCTCGTCCAGGGCGTATCCCTGGTGGCCCTGGTGCCCGGGCTGTGGCTGCTGCGCTGGCTGCGCCCGCTGGGCCTGGTTCGGGTCGTAGGCGGCCTGGGGGTCGTAGCCCTGGTAGGCGTAGGGATCGGCCTGCTGGGCCTGCTGGTAGCCGTACGGGTCCTGCTGGGCCGCGTACGGCTGCTGCGGGTAGCCGCCGTAGGGGTCGGGCTGCTGTTGGTAGGCGTAGGCCGGCTGCGGCTGGCCGTAGTCCTGCTGCTGGGCGGGCTGCTCGGCCGGGGGCTTCTCGTCCGCGAGGGCGGCCAAGCCGGCGAGGTAGTCGGCGTCACTGGAGTGCTGGACGGTGCTGGTGTCGTCGGCGAGTGAGCCGAGGTCGTCGGTGGCGATCCGGCCGTGCAGCTTCTGCCGGCCGCGGCCGACGGCGTCCAGGGTCTTGGCGAGGACCGCCTCGAAGGCGCCGAGCTTGACGTCGACGTACTCGTCGGCGCTGCGGCGCTGGGTCTCCGGGTCCTGGCTGCGCTCGGGGGCGTCCTCGTCCTCGTAGCCCTGCTCGTCGGTGCCGGGGCCGGTACCGAGGAGCTTCTCGCGGCCGCGGCCCACGGAGCCGAGGGTCTTGGTGAGGACGACCTCGAAGTTGGCGAGCTTGGAGTCGACGTACTCGTCGGCCTCGGCGCGGATCTCCTCGGCCTCCTGGCGGGCTTCGGCGAGGATCCGGTCGGCCTCGGCCTGGGAACGGCGGGCGACCTCGGTGTCCGAGATCAGTGAGCCGCGCTCGGCGTGCGCGGCCTGGATGATCCGCTCGGCCTCCTGGCGGGCCTGTTCGACCATCTGCTCTCGGTCGCCGATCAGCTCCTGGGCCTGGGCGAGGGAGCCGGGCAGCGCCGCGCGCACCTCTTCCAGCATGGAGAGCAGTTCGGCGCGGTTGACCACGCACGAGGCCGACATGGGCATGGACCGGGCGCCGGAGACCGCGGCGACGATCTCGTCGAGCTTCTTCTGCACGTCCACCGTGTGCTCGCCACTCTCTACAGATGCGTTGGAGACGGACGGGACGACTGTACGGCCATGGTGTCCCCGGGGAACACCGGGTGACGGGGTGTCAGGGTCCGGTGGGGCGCACGGGGCCTGTTCAGTCCTTCCGCAGGCGCTCGCCGAGGGCCTCGAGGACCTCCGCCGGAACCAGGTGGGAGACGTCGCCGCCCCAGGTCGCGACCTCCTTGACCAGGGAGGACGACAGGAAGCTGTAGGTGGGGTTGGTGGGGATGAAGAGGGTTTCCACGCCCGAGAGGCCGTTGTTCATCTGGGCCATCTGCAGCTCGTAGTCGAAGTCGCTGACTGCGCGCAGCCCCTTGACGATGGCGGGGATGTCGCGCTGCTTGCAGAAGTCGACGAGCAGGCCGTGGAAGGCCTCGACGCGGACGTTGCCGTACTCGGCGGTGACCCGGCGGATCAGGTCGATCCGCTCGTCGATCTCGAACAGGCCCTTCTTCGACTGGTTGATCATCACCGCGACGTAGACCTCGTCGTACAGCCTGGAGGCGCGGGAGATGATGTCGAGGTGTCCGTTGGTGATCGGGTCGAACGACCCGGGACATACGGCGCGGCGCACTTGTGATCCCTCGCTCTCCGGTCCGGTCATCGTGCGTCTTCGCACGTAGAGGCGGCGCGACCGTACCAAAACGTTCCCTCGCCGTAGCGACGGGCCCGGAGGGCTTCGAAACCCTCGGGCCACCGGAATTCACCGCCTCTGGTGCTGCGCTCCACGGTGACGATGGCTTCTTGGGTGAGCCAGCCTTCCGTGCGGAGTGTGAGCAGGATCTCGCGAAGATCGTCGTCCGTGACGGCGTACGGGGGGTCGAGGAAGGCCAGGTCGTAGGGCTCGCCGGGGGGTGATGTGCGGATGATCTGTTCCGCTTTGCCTGATCTGACCTCGGCGCCGGGGAGGCCGAGGGACTTCACGTTGTCGCGGACCGTGCGGGCCGCTCGCGCGTCGGCCTCGACGAGGAGGGCGTGGCCGGCGCCGCGGGAGAGGGCCTCCAGGCCCACGGCTCCTGATCCCGCGTAGAGGTCGAGGACGCGTTCGCCGTCCAGGGGGCCACCGAGGAGGGATTGCCAGGTGGAGAAGAGACCTTCGCGTGCGCGGTCGGAGGTGGGGCGGGTGCCGGTGCCTGGGGGTACTGCCAGGCGACGTCCGCCGGCTGTGCCGGCGATCACGCGGGTCATCTTCGGTCCTTGGTTGTGGGCGGCTTCAGTATCAGTGTGGCTGGTCGCGCCCGCGCGGCGGTAGCCGCGTATGGACTACAGCCCCGCGCCCCTTGGGGGCAGCACCTGTCACCCCTTTTCCAGGTACTGCTCCCTTTCCTCGTCCAAGAGGGCGTCCAGTGCTGTCCGCAGGGCCGGGAGGTGGGTCAGCTCCGGGTCCTTCGCCACGACAGCCGCCGCCTCCTCCCGGGCCTCGGCGATGATCTCTTCGTCCTCGATGACCGCGAGCATGCGCAGGCTGGTGCGGGCGCCCGACTGGGCCTGGCCGAGGACGTCGCCCTCGCGGCGTTGTTCCAGGTCGATGCGGGAGAGTTCGAAGCCGTCGAGGGTCGCGGCGACGGCGTTCAGGCGCTGGCGGGCGGGGCTCGCCTCGGGCATCTCGCTGACCAGGAGGCACAGGCCGGGGGCCGAGCCACGGCCGACGCGGCCGCGCAGCTGGTGGAGCTGGGAGACGCCGAAGCGGTCGGCGTCCATGATCACCATGACCGTGGCGTTGGGGACGTTGACGCCGACCTCGATGACCGTCGTGGCGACCAGGACGTCGGTCTCGCCGGCGGCGAAGCGGCGCATGACGGCGTCCTTGTCGTCGGGGTGCATACGGCCGTGCAGCACCTCGACGCGGAGCCCCTTCAGGGGGCCCTTGGCGAGTTGGTCGGCCACGTCCAGGACGGCGAGGGGCGGGCGCTTCTCCGCGGCGTCCTCGGGGGGCCCGGGGGCCTCTGAGGACTTCTTCTTGCCGGCCTTCTTCGGGTCGTCCTCCTCGTCGCCGATGCGGGGGCAGACCACGTACGCCTGATGGCCGTTGCCCACTTCCTCGCGGACCCGCTCCCAGGCGCGGGACAGGAAGTGGGGCTTGTCGGCGGCCGGGACGACATGGCTGGCGATCGGCGAGCGGCCGGCCGGGAGCTGGTCCAGGACGGACGTCTCCAGGTCGCCGAAGACCGTCATGGCGACCGTGCGCGGGATCGGCGTGGCCGTCATGACCAGGAGGTGCGGGGGCTGTTTGCCCTTGCCGCGCAGGGCGTCGCGCTGCTCGACGCCGAAGCGGTGCTGTTCGTCGACCACGACCAGGCCCAGGTCGTGGAACTGCACCTTGTCCTCGATCAGCGCATGCGTGCCGATGACGATGCCGGCCTCGCCGGTGGTGAGGTCGAGCAGGGCCTGGCGGCGGGCTGCCGCGCCCATGGATCCGGTGAGCAGCACGACCTTGGTGCCTTGCTCGGACCCGCCCAGCATGCCGCCCTCGGCCAGCTCGCCCATCATCTCGACGATCGACCGGTGGTGCTGCTGGGCGAGCACTTCGGTGGGCGCGAGCATGGCGGCCTGACCGCCTGCGTCGACCACGGCGAGCATGGCGCGCAGGGCGACCATGGTGTTGTGGGTGACGGTGAAGTTGTCGGTGACGTATGCATGACTCGGGTGCGCGACGCTGATGCACTGGACGGGCTTGCGCCCCACGTACTCGACCGCCCGGATGCCGCGTCGGAACGTGTTGCACTTCGGCCTCGGACGCACGCGTTCCGCTTTGCGGGTGAGCCGGAACGGGGCGTAAGCGTCCGGCAAGGACACCTGCACGTTGTACGCGGCCTTCTTCGGCAGCACGCGCGCCCGGCCGCCCAGAGAACGTACGAGCCATGCGACGTCCTCCGCGAGGCGGCGCGAAGCCGAGCAGTGGGAGACACTCATGCCGTCGGCTTGGACAGTGCCGTCCGTGTCCAGAAGTCCCTGCAACACGGCGAGACGGTCCTTGATCGGAGCGTTCTTGAACTCCTGAGGGATGAACTTGTCGTGGGACGTCGCCCCCCAGAGGCCCAACTCGCCCAGGACCTGGATCACGGGGTTGCGCACTCCTCCGGCGCGCTGCTTGAGCTGGATCGCGTAGTCACGGCGTGATCCCTTCACCGGTACCAGTCGGCATTCGGGCGCTACCGCCGCCGACACCGCGTCACGGATCTCGTCGTCGATGGTGGAAAGACGGAGATTGTGCCGGAATGAACCACCCCCCAGCAGCAGCCCGATCAGGTACGGGTCGAGGGGCAGCCCGGCGTCGCCGCCGAGATCGACCGGCTTGGCCGGCGGGATGTACCACTTCGAGGACCCGTTGGCCTTGAACGTGTCGAGACGGATCTCCCGGGTCGTCATGACCTTGGGAGCCTGACCACGGTGCCAACCGCAGCTCGTGCCGACGATCCACAGGTGCTCGTCGTCGCACTCGACGGAACTCCCGTCGGACAGAACCAAGCGCCAGACATCGCGCTCCCCCTGAGGAAAGACGCCATCGATCAGCGCGATGTCCCCGTCCGGCACCACCACCTCGTCGCCCACCCGCAGATCCCCCATGGCACGGAAGCCCGTGGGTGTGAGCACCAGCGAGTCGAGGGGCTGGGCCTTGCCCGATCCGACCTCCCCCTGCAGCAGCCGGTGCATCGGATGCTCCGTCGCCAGGTCCTCGAAGATCTCCCGGGAGACGCGCTGCTGGCCCTCGGTGAGGGTGAAGGGGAGGCGGGCGTCGAAGGCCGTGAGGAGGCCGTCGGGGCTGGGTGTGCGGGGGACCGCGGGGAGCTGGGCGTCCGCGTGGCGGCGGCGGGCGAGGGCGACCTGGAGGACGAAGGCCTCGTCCCATTTGAGGCGGGCGCGGGCGTCCTCGATGTCCGCCTTGGTGTGCGGGCGGTGGATCTTCAGGAGGGCCTCGGGGAGGGGGACAAGACCGCGGCCCTCGCGCAGCGGGTCCGGCAGCGGGTCGGCCGCCTCCTGGGCTGTGGGCAGGACCGTCTGGATCGCCTTGCCGATCTTCCAGGACTCCAGTTTGGCGGTAGCCGGGTAGATCGGGATCAGGGCGCCGGCCCATGTCTCGACGGACTCCTCCGGGTCGCCTCGCAGCAACTCGTAAGCCGGGTGGGCGAGTTGGAGGCGGCGGTTGAAGACGGAGACCTTGCCCGCGAACATCGCGCGGGTGCCCGGCAGGAGCTCCTTGTGGGGCTTGTGAACGCCGTTGCCGAAGAAGACCAGTTGGAGACGGCCGCTGCCGTCCGTGATCGTGACCTCCAGGCGCTGGCCCTTGCCGCGCGGGGCCCTGGCCGAGGCGAAGGTGTGCAGGCGGGCGTCGGCGACCTGGGCGACCACCGTGACGTGCTCGTCCATGGGGAGGTCGGCGAGGTGTGTGAGCTGGCCGCGCTCCTCGTATCTGCGCGGGTAGTGGTGGAGCAGGTCGCCGACGGTGCGCAGGCCGAGGTGCTCGGCCATCACCTTCGCGGTGGCGGGGCCGAGCACCGACTTCAGTGGTTGTTGCAGCGGTTCGTGAAGTGCGGGCACGAGATCCATTGCACACCACACCACTGACAATGCCGTAGAGGTCATGGCGCAGGTCGCCGTATACGTCCCGGAAATCCCTGGTCAGGCGGTTGGTTTGGGCCTTAGGATGACGCGCTCCCGGCCTCCTTTTCGCGGTCACCGCCTCACCGGGACCGCCCGACCCCGCGCCGTCGCGAGTCCCCCACCGGCGCTGTGACGATGGACTCCCAGATCTCACAGGCATCCCAGCCATCCCATCCGCCCCAGCCACCTCATACGTTCCAGGTCGACCTGCGTGGTCTGGTGGACCTGCTCTCCCACCACCTCTACTCCAGTCCGAAGGTGGATCTGCGCGAGCTGTTGCAGAACGCCGTGGACGCCATCACCGCCAGACGCGCGGCGGAACCCGATGCTCCGGCCCGGGTGCGGCTGTCCGCGCAGGGCGGCACCCTGCGCGTCGAGGACACCGGTGTCGGGCTCACCGAGGCGGACGTGCACGACCTGCTCGCCACGATCGGGCGCAGTTCCAAGCGTGCCGAGGGCCTTCAGGAGGCGCGTTCGGAGTTTCTCGGGCAGTTCGGCATCGGGCTGCTGGCCTGTTTCGTCGTCGCCGAGCGGATCCGGGTGGTCAGCCGCAGCGCCCGTACGCCCGGGGCGCCGCCCGTGGAGTGGACGGCGTCCGACGACGGTTCGTACACCGTGCGGACGCTGCCGGACGCCGAGCGCTCCGAGCCGGGCACCACCGTGCATCTGGTGGCCCGGGCGGGAGCGGCCGAGTGGCTCACGCCCGAGCGGGTCGAGGCGCTGGCCCGGGACTTCGGGTCGCTGCTGCCGTACGACGTCCGGGTCGGCGACGAGCCGGTCACCGACCTGCCCGCGCCCTGGGACCGGTCGTATCCGGGCCCGGCCGCCCGCCGTGTCGCCCTCGCCCGGCACTGCCACGAGCTGTTCGGCTTCACCCCGCTGGACACGATCGACCTGTCCGTGCCGCTGGCCGGTGTCCGCGGGGTGGCGTACGTACTGCCGTCGGCGGTCAGCCCGGCCCAGCGCACGGGGCACCGCGTCCATCTCAAGGGCATGCTGCTGACCGAGCGGGCCGAACAGCTGCTGCCCGACTGGGCGTTCTTCGTGCGCTGTGTCCTGGACACGGACAGTCTGCGGCCGACGGCGTCGCGCGAGGCGCTGTACGAGGACGAGACGCTGGCCGCCGTACGGGAGGCGCTGGGCGAGCGGATCCGGGCCTGGCTGACCGGTCTGGCGGCCGGTGATCCGGAGCGGCTGGCCGCGTTCCTGGCGGTGCACTACCTGGGCGTGAAGTCCCTGGCCCGGCACGACCGGGAGATGCTGCGCACGATGCTGCCGTGGCTGCCCTTCGAGACGACCGACGGGCGGCTGTCGCTGGAGGAGTTCGCGCAGCGGCACCCGGTGGTGCACTTCACGCGGACGGTCGAGGAGTACCGGCAGGTCGCGCCGATCGCGTCCGCGCAGGGCATCGGCGTGATCAACGGCGGCTACACGTACGACAGCGAGCTGGTTCAGGCGCTGCCGTCGGTGATGCCGGGGACCGTGGTCGCCGAGCTGGACGCCGAGACGGTGACCGCGCATCTGGACGCGGTCGACCCGGCCGAGGAACTGGCCTTGTCCGGCTTCCTGGCGGCGGCGCGGGCCCGGCTGGACCCGCTGGGCTGCGACGTGGTGCTGCGGGCCTTCCACCCGCTCTCCGTGCCCGCGCTGCACCTCGACGACCGGGACGCCCGGCACGAACAGGCCCGGGCGGACGCCGAGGCGCAGGCGGACGACCTCTGGGCGGGCATCCTCGGCTCGCTGCGCGGCAGCGCTCCCCGCGCGCGTCTGGTGCTCAACCACCTCAACCCGCTGGTGAGGCGGATCAGTTCGCTGCACGACCCGGAGCTGATCGGCACCGCCACCGAGTCGCTGTACGGGCAGGCACTGCTGATGGCGCAGCGGCCGCTCAGGCCCGCCGACTCGGCGCTGCTCAACCGGGCGTTCATCGGCCTCCTGGAGTGGGCCACGCACAGCGAGGACGGCCGGCCATGAGTGAGATCACGGACTTCGACGCCCTGCGCCGGGCGATGGCGGAGAACGCCGAGCAGCCGGAGGGCCCGGCCCGCAACGCGCGCGCGGAGGAGCTGCTGGCGGCGGCCGAGAAGCTGAACGTCCCGCTCGCCGTGATCGAGGCGCTCGGGCACCAGCTGAAGGTCTACAACTACAGCTCCGAGAAGGGGAAGATGTTCGTCCCCTTCGCGCGTCTGCTGCGCATGTGGGACGAACGGCCCGAGGACTTCGACGAGTACGAGACCTACACGCTGCACTGGGTCTTCAAGTGGGTCTCGTCCGGCATGCTGGACCAGCCGCACATCCCGCTCGCGTCCATCGAGAAATGGCTCGGCGAGATGGAGCACCGCTACCGGCTCGCCGGGTACTCCGAGCGCGCCGTGCGCAGCGCCGAGCACAGTGTGGCCGCGCATGTCGGGGACCTGGCGCGGGCCGAGCGGGCGTACGCCGCGTGGCTGGCCGCCGACCGGGACACCATGGCGGACTGTGACGCCTGCGAGCGGCACGGGCAGGGCTGGTGGCAGGCGGAGCGGGGCCGGGACGCCGAGGCCCTGGAGCTGTGGCGGCCGGTGCTGGAGGGCGAGTACGCCTGCGCCCACGAGCCGCACACGACCCTCGCCTCGTCCCTGGTGCCACTGCTGCGGCTGGGCCGCCTGGACGAGGCCCGAGCGAACCATCTGCGGGGCTTCCGGCTCGTACGGGCCATGGAGAGCATGCGCTCCGCGTACGCGGAGCACGTGGAGTTCTGCGCGCTGACCGGCAACGAGGCCCGCGGTCTGGAGCTGCTCGCGGAGCGGCCGGCGTACTTCACGGACGACGGGCAGCCGCAGAGCAAGCTGGACTTCATGAGCGTGGTGGCCCTGCTCATGGACCGTCTGACCGGGCTGGGGCTGGGTGACCGGCAGGTGCCCGGTCCGGCCGGCCGGACGTGGACCGCCCGTGACCTGGCCGCGCACGCGCGTGCGGAGGCCCTCGCCCTGGCGGCGCGGTTCGACGAGCGCAACGGCACGACGTACGTCAGCGAGCGGGCACGCGCGCGGATGGAGCGGCGCCCGCTGGTGGAGCGGCTGCCGCTGGGGGTGCGGTCGGTACGGCCGGTGCCCGTGCCCGTTCCCCCGGTGGTCACGGCCGCCGCGACCGGGCAGCCGGATCTGCCCGCCCTGCTGGCCGAGGCACGCCGGCTGTCGGACAGCCTGCGGCCGGGCGCCGTGGAGGCGTGGGCGGCGGTCGCCGAGGCCGCGCGGGGCGTGGAGCTGGACCCGCGCGACCGCGCCGAGATCGCCGACCACGAGGCGATGGGCCGCGGCCCGGAGGGCACCGCGCTCTTCGAACGGGCCGCGGAGCTGTACGCGGCGGCGGGCGACCCCGGTGAGGCCCTGGCGGCAAGCGCGCGTGCGGCGTACGTACGTGCTCTCGCGGGTGACGTGGACGCGGCGCTCGCGGCCGTGTCAGGGCCCTACGACGAGATCCTCGCGCTGTACGCCGCCGGCGACACCGGGATACGCCAGACGGCGTCCGTCCTGATGGCACGGGCCCGGATCCTGCTGCGCCGGGCGCACGAGGCGGGTCTCGCAGAGGGTGACGCCGAAAGCCAGGGCCCGGAGGCGGTTCTCGATGCGGCCGAAGCCGCTGTCCGGGAGGTTCTGGCACTGGTCGACGGGCAGGCCGGTCAGGACGCGCGGCTGGCCGCGCGGGGCGCCGAGGCGCAGGCGATGCTCGCCGAGCTGGCCGGACTGGGCGGCGACCTGGAGACGGCCGCGGGGCTGTTCGCGCGGGGCGCGGCGGCGTTCGTCGCGGCGGGACTGCCGTGGTACGCGGTGGAGTACGAGGCCCGGCTGGCCTCCCTGGCCCACCACCTCGGCGACATGGCGGAGGCGGAACGGGCCCTGCGGGCGGCCCTGGAGCACGGCGGAGCCCAGCTGGAGGCGCCCGGACGGGCCCAGCTGCACCTCCAGCTCGCCGAGTTGACCGGCGGCCGGGGCGAGGTCGTCGAGGCCGCCCGGCACGCCCTGGAGGCCGCGCACTGGGCCGACGAGGCGGGCGAGGGCGCGACGCTGGGCGTCTGGGCCCGGCAGCAGCTCGGCGGGTTCCTGCTGCGGCAGGGACGGTGGGCCGAGGCCGCGGAGGTCCTGGAGTCGGCGCTGCCCGACCTGACGGCCGAGACGCACGGCGACGGGGCGGTCGTGCAGACGCAGTGGTGGCTCGGCGACTGCCTGAGCGAACTCGGCGAGCACCGCGCCGCCGCCGAACGGCGTCTCCAGGCCGCCGAGATCGCCCGGCACTGGCCCGAACAGCACGACCACGCGACCCTCGCCCACCTGGCCGGGGAGTCCCTCGGGCAGGCCGGACTGGCCGACGAGGCGGACCGGGCCTACGCACGCGCGGGCGACCTGTGGCGCGAACTCGGCAACGTCCAGGGGCTGGTGCGGTCCCTGCGTGCCCGTGCCTGGCTGGCGTTGCGCACGGAGGACGGCCCCGCGGTGGCACGCCTGCTCATGGCGGACGCGGTCCGGGAGTGCGAGACAGCGCGGGACGAGGCGGCCGACGAGGAGTCCCGGCAGCGGTTCGTCGCCGAACTCGGCCACACCCACCGCCAGTTCGGTGACCTGCTGGCCCGGTCCGCCGAGGGTGACGCGGAGGGCTCGCTCCCGGCCGTGTCCGAGGACGTGCTGTCCCAACTGCGGCGGTCGGCCGAGGTGTTCGCCTCCCTCGGGGACGGCGCCCTGCACAGCCGTACCGGCGCCGAACTCACGGCGGGATGGCTGGAGATCGAGCTGGGCCGTCTCACCGACGCGAGGGCACGCGCGCGTGCGGTGCTGGCGGCGTACGACGGTTACGACGAGACGGACTCCGGCGGCACGGTCCCCGAGGGGATGAACGACGACGATGACCGCGAGGCGGTGCGGGCCCGGCGGGCAGAGGCCGAGCACTTGCTCCGCGTCGCGACGGAGGACCCGGACTGAAATCACCCGGCACCCGCCCTGTCCGGCTTACTCGACGCCGATGAGCAGCACGGCCCCCTGCCGCCCGCCCCGGTACACGACCGTGTCGACGGCGAGGTACCCCTCGCGGACCCGGCCCTCCAGGTGCTCGGCGATGGTGTCGGGAGCCTCGTCGCCGAGCACCAGGGTGACCATCTCGCCCCCGGCCGCGAGCATGCGGTCCAGGACGGTCCGGGCGGTGGCCGTGACGTCCGAGCCGATCACGGCCACATCGCCGTCGATCAGGCCGAGGACGTCGCCGGCCTGGCAGATGCCGGCCATCGTCCAGGCCTGGCGCTCGGCGACCGTGACCTCGGCGTAGCGGGTCGCGCCGGCCGCCGAGGTCATCGACACCACGTCCTCGTCGAAACGGCGCTCCGGCTCGTGCACGGCCAGCGCCGCGATGCCCTGGACCGCCGAGCGGGTCGGGATGAGAGCCACCCGGATCCCCTCGGTACGGGCCTGCTCGGCCGCCGCCGCGGCGGTGTGGCGCAGTTCGGCGTCATTGGGCAGCAGCACGACCTCGCGCGCATGGGCCCGTCGTACGGCCTGCACGAGCTCGCCGCTCGCGGGCGGCTCCCCGGGGCGTGCGAGCACGGTGGTCGCGCCGGCCTCGGCATACAGCCCGGCCAGGCCCTCGCCGGGCACCACGGCCACGACGGCACGCTGGGCGCGCTCGCGGGGAGGCCGCTCGGCGCCGGTGGTGTGCACGTCGCCGGCGGCGAAGTGCGTGATGCGGATGCGGTAGGGCCGCCCGGCCTCGATACCGGCCTCGACGGCGGCGCCCGCGTCGTCGACATGGACGTGGACGTTCCACAGCCCGTCGCCGCCGACCACGACGAGCGAGTCGCCGAGCGCGTCGAGCCGCTGCCGCAGCCGCGCCACGGCCGTGTCCTCGGCCTCCAGGAGGTAGATCACCTCGAAGGCGGGGCCGTCCTGGCCGGCCACGGCGGCGGTGTCGGCGCACTCGCCGTGCGGACTCACGTCCTCGCCCGCCCGCCACGCACCCGCCGTCACCGCCGCCGCCCGGTCCCGCGGCCTCTCCCCCGTGAACGTCTCCACCAGCGCCCCGAGCACCGCCACCAGCCCCCGACCGCCGGCGTCGACCACCCCGGCGCGTTCCAGGACGGGCAGCTGGCCGGGGGTCGCGGCCAGGGCCGCGCGCGCTCCCTCGTAGGCCGCCCTGGCCACCGTCCCGCAGTCGCCCTCGGCGCCGCAGGACGCGTCGGCGGCGTCGGCGGCGGCCGAGGCGACCGTGAGGACCGTGCCCTCGACCGGGTGGGCCACGGCCTGCCGGGCGGAGTCGGCCGCGTGCCGCAGGGCCAGCCGCAGGCCCTGTCCGTCGGCGTGCGCGGTCTCGCCGTCGGCGTGCCCGGTCTCCTGGTCGGCCAGCACCTGGGACATGCCGCGCAGCAGCTGGGCGAGGATCGTCCCGGAGTTCCCACGGGCCCCGATGAGCGCCCCGTGCGCCATCGCCCGGACCGCGTCGGCCAGCGTCGGCCCCTCGGGGCCCGACCTCGCCGCATGCCCGGCGAACACGGCCTCGACCGCCGCGGCGGCGGACTCCAGGGTCAGATACAGATTCGTGCCGGTGTCCCCGTCCGCCACGGGGTAGACGTTGATCGCGTCGATCTCCTCACGCGCCCGCCCCAGCGTCTCGAGTGCGAGACCGCACCAGGTGCGCACCGCGAGAGCATCGAAGAATGTCTGCGGCACCTGCGCCACCGCGCCTCCCTGAGCTGCTGGACGTGGCACGCAGCGTAGACCCCGGGGCCCTGTCCACCGGAAGTGGGCCGGGAGGGGGCGCGGGCCGACCATGGTAGTTTCACTGCACGGGCGCAGTCGTTGTATGCTGCTCCGGTTGCCCGATCGAATCGGGCCATTCCCCTGGCAGCGCCACTCAGATCCTCTGATCCGGATCCCGGCATGCCGGGATCAACCGTAAGTGCATCTGAAGTCTTTGGAGTGACCCGTGGCTGCCAACTGCGACGTCTGCGGCAAGGGGCCGGGCTTCGGCAACAACATCTCGCACTCGCACCGCCGTACGTCCCGTCGCTGGAACCCGAACATCCAGCGTGTGCGTACCGTGGTGGGCGGGACGCCGAAGCGCGTGAACGCTTGCACCTCGTGCATCAAGGCCGGCAAGGTCTCGCGCTGACGCTCAGCTAGCGCGCGGCCACTGCTGGTTCGCTTAAAGAGCCGGTCCACCCCTGGTGGACCGGCTCTTTGCCCTGTCTTGACGCCGTAGCCGTCGTGATGCTCAGGAGCCGGCCCGGAACCGCCAGCCATGATCCACCGGCCCGATGCCCCCGCCGAGCGCGAACCCGGCTGCGATCGCCCCGGTGACGTACTCCTTGGCCGCCGCCACCGCCTCCGGCACCGAGTGCCCCTTGGCGAGCTGTGACGCGATCGCGGAGGCGAGGGTGCAGCCCGTGCCGTGGGTGTGCCGGCTGTCGTGGCGCGGCGCCCGCAGCCAGTGCTCCTCGGAGCCGTCGGTGAGCAGGTCCACGGCGTCCCCGGACAGGTGGCCGCCCTTGATCAGCACCCACCGCGGCCCGTACCCGAGCACGGCCGCCGCGGCCCGCCGCAGCTGCTCCTCCGACTCGACGCGGACGCCCGTCAGCTGGGCCACCTCGTCGAGGTTCGGGGTGGCGACCGTGGCCACCGGCAGCAGCTTCGTACGGACGGAGTCCAGTGCGGACGCGGCGAGCAGGGAGTCGCCGTGCTTGGAGACACCCACCGGGTCGACGACCGCCGGGGCGTCCGTGCCCGCGATCAACTCGGCGACCGCCTCCACGAGTTCGGCGGAGGCCAGCATCCCGGTCTTGACCGCCTGGACGCCGATGTCGTCGACGACACTGCGGTACTGGGTCCGCACCGCCTCCACGGGCAGCTCCCAAGCGCCCTGCACGCCGAGGGAGTTCTGCGCGGTCACCGCCGTGAGGACGCTCATGCCGTGCACGCCGAGGGCGAGCATCGTCTTCAGGTCGGCCTGGATGCCGGCGCCGCCGCCCGAGTCGGAGCCCGCCACCGTGAGGACGTTGGGGATCATGAGTCCATGTCCCCGAAGTGGTCCCAGCCGCCCTTGCTGGTCCACGGCGCCCCGTCGACCGTCACCTGGGGCAGCGCCGAGGGGTTGAGGACCTCGCCGATGACCTTCCAGCGGGCGGGCAGCTTCACGTCCGGCGGGAAGGTCGCCACGATCGCGTGGTCCTCTCCCCCGGTCAGCACCCACTGCATGGGGTCGACGCCGACGGCCTGCCCGATGTCGTTCATCTGGGAGGGGATGTCGATCGCCCCGGAGCGGATGTCGATCCGCACCTTGCTGGCCTCGGCGATGTGCCCGAGGTCGGCGATCAGCCCGTCGCTCACGTCGCACATCGCGGTCGCCCCGAGCCCGGCGGCGGCCGGACCCGCGTGGTACGGCGGCTCGGGACGCCGGTGGGCCTCCACGAAGGCGCGCGGCGAACGGAACCCGCGCGACAGCACCGCGTACCCGGCCGCCGACCAGCCCAGCCAGCCCGTCACCGCGACGAGGTCGCCGGGCTGTGCGCCCGCCCGCGTCACCGGCTCCTGGTTGCGCAGATCGCCGAGCGCGGTGATCGACACCACGATCGAGTCGCCGCGTACGACGTCACCGCCGACCACGGCGGCACCGGCCACCTGGCATTCGTCGCGCAGGCCGTCCATCAGCTCGCTCGCCCACGTCACCGGCAGCTCGGCCGGAACGACCAGGCCGAGCAGCAGCGCGGTCGGTACGGCACCCATGGCGGCGATGTCGGCGAGGTTCTGCGCCGCCGCCTTGCGGCCCACGTCGTAGGCCGTCGACCAGTCCCGGCGGAAGTGCCGGCCCTCCACCAGGATGTCCGTACTGGCCACGACCCGGCGGTCGGGCGCGGCCACCACGGCGGCGTCGTCGCCGGGGCCGACCCGGACCGCCGGGGTGGTGGTCAGACGGGAGGTGAGCTCCCTGATGAGCCCGAACTCACCGAGCTCACCAACAGTGCCCTTCATTGCCCTTTCTCCCCTTCTGTCCCTGTCCGTGCCCGGTCGCGAGGCCTCTCGGTCCTCGCTACGGTCGAAGTGACCGTCAAGTTCTGCCGGACCTGCACCCCGGCGCGCAAGACCCGGTCCCCGCAGGTCTCCCCGCGGCGAGCGGCGACGCGATACCGTGGCGTTCCTTTTCCCCACATGATCCTCGTGGCCGCCCTGGAGGTTCCGTGGTACAGGCGTACATCCTGATCCAGACGGAGGTCGGCAAGGCGTCGACCGTCGCAGAGACGATCAGCAAGATTCCTGGGATCATCCAGGCCGAGGACGTCACAGGACCCTACGACGTGATCGTGCGGGCCCAGGCCGACACCGTCGACGACCTCGGACGCATGGTGGTCGCCAAGGTCCAGCAAGTGGACGGCATCACCCGCACTCTGACCTGCCCGGTCGTCCATCTGTAGCCCCCGTCTACCCTGTGCCGGTGAACTCTTTCCGTCACCGGCACCGTGCTGTGTTCCGTGTCTTCTTCCGCCTGCCCGCTCTCGCGCTGTTGATCACTGCCGCGGGCTGCTCCTCGGCAGACGACAGCGCGTCGGCGGCGGTTCCCAGTCCGGACGCGAAGGTCACGGAACTGTGCCGGAACCTGGACAAGGTACTGCCCGTGAAGGTGGACGGAGAGCGTCGCGAGGATCCCGAGCCCACGTCGGCGCTGACGGCGGGCTGGGGCAGCCCGGCGATCATACTTCGCTGCGGTGTGCCGCAGCCGCCCGAGATGGTCGATCCGAAGGTGGCGTCCGGGCAGGATCCGGACGCGGTCGCCGGCGGTGTGAACGGGGTCGACTGGCTGATGGAGAAGCAGGACGACGGGGGGTACCGGTTCACCTCGGCGAACCGTGAGGCCTACGTCGAGGTGGCCGTGCCGGAGGGCGTGGACAGCTCGGGGGTTCTCATCGATCTGGCTCCGGCTGTGAAAAAGGCGATCCCCGAGGGGATCGCCTCCTGAGAGCCTCTGGGTCGGTCAGCGCAAACCTGTCGAACGGCGAAGTGCCGCCTGCACCAGCAGGTCCACCAGTTCCGGGTAGCTCACTCCGCTCGCCTGCCACATCTGCGGGTACATCGAGATGGGCGTGAAGCCGGGCATCGTGTTGATCTCGTTGATCACGAACTCGCCGTCCTCGGTGAGGAAGAAGTCCGCGCGGACCAGGCCCTCGCAGGACGCCGCCTCGAAGGCGTCGACCGCAAGGCGCTGGACCTCGGCCGTCTCCTCGGGCGTGAGGGGCGCCGGCACGATCCCCGGCGTGGAGTCGATGTACTTGGCCTCGAAGTCGTAGTACGCGTGCGCCTCGGGAGGGGGAATCTCGGCGGGGGCGGAGGCCCGGGGGCCGTCCTCGAACTCCAGGACGCCGCACTCGATCTCGCGGCCCCGCAGCGCGGCCTCCACGAGGATCTTCGGGTCGTGCCGCTGGGCCTCGGCGATCGCCTCGTCGAGGCCGGACAGGTCGTCGACCTTGGTGATGCCGATCGACGAACCGGCGCGCGCGGGCTTCACGAACAGCGGCCAGCCGTGCTCGCCGGCGAAGTCGACGATCTTCTTGCGGGCGCCCGGCTCGTCCTGCTGCCACTCGCGGGGCCTGATCACCAGGTACGGACCCACCTTCAGCCCGAACGAGGTGAACACCCGCTTCATGTACTCCTTGTCCTGGCCGACGGCCGACGCGAGCACGCCCGAGCCGACGTACGGGACGCCGGAGAGCTCCAGGAGGCCCTGGAGGGTGCCGTCCTCGCCGTAGGGGCCGTGCAGCACCGGGAAGACCACGTCGACCTCGCCGAGCGCCTTGGGGACCGATCCCGGCTCGCTGTAGACGACTTCACGGCTGGCCGGGTCGACCGGGAGGATGACTCCGCCCTCGGCGGACTCGGCGAGCAGGTCGACGCTCGGCTGGCGCCGGTCGACGATCGCCATCCGCTCCGGTTCGTCCGCCGTGAGCGCCCAACGGCCGTCCTGGGTGATGCCGATCGGCAGGACGTCGTACTTCGTCCGGTCGATGGCCTTGAGGACGGCGCCGGCCGTGACCACGGAGATCCCGTGTTCTGAGCTGCGCCCGCCGAACACGACGGCCACACGCGGCTTGCGAGGCGGCTGCTCGGGGCTCTGGGGGAGGTTCTCGGTGCTCATATCGCGTTGAGAGTACCCGTTGGTAAGGCCGGGATACAGCGCCCACGGAGCCGCGTCGCTCAGCGTCGTTCCGGCTTCGCGCTGCGCGACATCAGCTCCTTGAGGGCCACCACCGGAGGCTTGCCTTCGTGCACGATGCCGACGACCGTCTCCGTGATGGGCATGTCGACGCCGTGCCGGCGGGCCAGATCCAGCACCGACTCGCAGGACTTGACGCCCTCGGCGGTCTGCTTGGTGACCGCGATGGTCTCCTGGAGGGTCATGCCCTTGCCGAGGTTGGTGCCGAAGGTGTGGTTGCGGGACAGCGGCGAGGAGCAGGTGGCCACCAGGTCGCCCAGGCCCGCGAGTCCGGAGAAGGTCAGCGGGTCGGCGCCGAGCGCCATGCCGAGCCGGGTGGTCTCGGCGAGGCCGCGAGTGATGAGCGAGCCCTTGGCGTTGTCGCCGAGGCCCATGCCGTCCGCGATGCCGACGGCCAGGCCGATGACGTTCTTGACCGCGCCGCCGAGTTCGCAGCCGACGACGTCGGTGTTGGTGTACGGGCGGAAGTACGGCGTGTGGCAGGCGGCCTGGAGCCGCTGGGCGACCGCCTCGTCGGTGCAGGCGACCACGGCGGCGGCCGGCATCCGCGCGGCGATCTCGCGGGCCAGGTTGGGTCCGGTCACCACCGCGATGCGGTCCGGGCCGACCTTGGCGACGTCGTCGATGACCTCGCTCATCCGCATCGCGGAGCCGAGTTCGACACCCTTCATCAGCGACACCAGGACCGTGCCGGGGGCCAGCAGCGGCGCCCAGTCGGCGAGGTTGCCGCGCAGGGTCTGCGAGGGGACCGAGAGGACCGTGAAGTCGGCGTCCGCGGCGGCCTGCGCGGGATCCGTGGTGGCCCGGACGTTCTCCGGGAGCTCGACACCCGGGAAGTAGTCGGGGTTGGTGCGGGTGGAGTTGATCGCTTCCACGACCTCCGGGCGGCGCCCCCACAGGGTGACCTCGCACCCGGCGTCGGCGAGCACCATGCCGAATGCCGTGCCCCACGAACCGGCGCTCAGGACCGCCGCCTTGACCGGCTTGCTCACTTGCCCAGCCCCTCTTCCGTTGCCGACTGTGCCGAGGGCGCCGACTGCACCGGCGACGCCGCCTGCTGTGCGCCCCGCTGTGTCTGCGCCTGGGTGCGGCGCCGCTGTTCGATCCGCTCCCGGCGCGGGTCGTAGGGCGTCTCGGGCGCCTTCTCGCCGCGGATCTCCTCCAGCTGGCGGGTGATGGCGGCCATGATGACCTCGGTGGCCTCCTTCAGGAGGTCCGCGGTCATCTCCCGGTCGTAGAACCGTGTGAGGTCCACCGGCGGCCCGGCGAGGACGTGGTGCGTCTTGCGCGGCAGGAGGTGCGGCTTCCTCGCGTACGGCGGCAGCAACTCGTTGCAGCCCCACTGGGCGACGGGAATCACCGGGCACTTGGTCTGCAGGGCGACGCGCGCGGCCCCGGTCTTGCCGGTCATGGGCCAGCCCGCCGGGTCGCGGGTCAGGGTGCCCTCGGGATAGAAGGCGACGCATTCCCCGCGGTCCACGGCGTCGATAGCGGCCCGGAAGGCGCTCAGCGCGTCCGTGCTCTCGCGGTAGACGGGGATCTGCCCGGTCCCGCGCATCGCGGCGCCGACGAATCCCTTCTTGAAAAGCCCGCTCTTCGCGAGGAATCGCGG
Organism: Streptomyces sp. NPDC050416; assembly: GCF_044458845.1. Taxonomy (NCBI): domain Bacteria; kingdom Bacillati; phylum Actinomycetota; class Actinomycetes; order Kitasatosporales; family Streptomycetaceae; genus Streptomyces; species Streptomyces sp. NPDC050416. The sequence goes on along the minus strand of NZ_JBITII010000010.1, from coordinate 168,331 downwards.
GACGCGCCCGGTGTTGTACTGAAAGTGCGCGTAAGCGAAGGGGTCGATGTGCGAATTATGGTTTACCGCGGTGATAAATCCACCCTCGGCCGGAATGTGCTCCATTCCGCGCCAGTCCCGCCTGAGCAGAACCACCAGCGGCGGTTTGCAGATCACCGCGGCGAAGCGGTACCAGAAGCCGATTCTGCGGCGGGGCACGCGGACACCTTCCTCTAGGGCCTGAAGCGGGGGCCACGGGGGGCCGCACAAGTGTCGCCCCAGGCCGCCGGTCTGTCGAGAACACCGTACGCCCCGACACGCCGGGCACCGGCGGCCCCGGGTGACAATGACCGCGACAAGAGAAGGACGGGACATCTGTGCAGTGGACCTTGGTCGTACCCCTGAAGCCCCTGGCCCAGGCCAAGAGCAGACTCGCGGACACCGCGGACGACGGGCTGCGGCCGGACCTGGCGCTGGCCTTCGCCCAGGACACGGTGGCGGCCGCGCTCGCCTGCCCGGCGGTGCGGGATGTGGCAGTCGTCACGGACGACGCCCGGGCCGGCCGCGAGCTGGCCGCACTGGGCGCGGCGATCATCCCCGACGAGCCGGGAAGCGGCCTCAACGCCGCCCTCGCACACGCGGCGGGGGCCGTCCGCTCCGCACGTCCCGAAAGTCCGGTGGCCGCGCTGAACGCCGACCTGCCGGCGCTGCGCCCGCCGGAATTGGCCCGGGTACTCGATGCCGCCGCTGAATTCCCGCGCGCTTTTCTCCCGGACGCGGCCGCAATCGGTACGACCCTGTTGGCCGCCGCCCCGGGCCAGCGATTGTTCCCGGCTTTCGGTATCGATTCCCGGGCCAGGCACCGCGCGTCCGGGGCCGTGGAACTGTCCCTCGCCGCCGTGGATTCCGTACGCCAGGACGTGGACACCGGCGACGACCTGCGCACCGCGCTGGCCCTGGGGGTCGGCCCTCATACGGCCGCGGCCGCCGCGCGGTTGCTGATACCCGGGCAGTAGGCTGCGGCCATGCAGGCGACCGCGTACACGTACGACCCCGAAAGCCGCAGCGGACAGGTGCTCCTGGACGACGGCACCCCGGTGCCCTTCGACGCGGCGGCGTTCGACGCGGGCGGCTTGAGGCTGCTGCGCCCGGGACAGCGGGTGCGGATCGAGGTGGAGGGCGCGAAGGAGGACCTGCGGATCACTCTCGTGACCCTCCAGACCCTCTGAACTCCCTGAACCCCCTGCCCACTCCCTGAACACACCGCGGGCCGGACTCCGTACGGAGTCCGGCCCGGCGCGTGAGTGCCCCAGCGCCCTTACTTCTTGCGGGCGGTGGTCTTCTTCGCGGTGGAGCGCGCCGTCGACTTCTTGGCGGGCGCCTTCTTGGCGGTCGCCTTCTTCGCCGGTGCCTTCTTGGCGGTGGTCTTCTTCGCGGCGGTGGTCTTGGCCGTCGTGGTCTTGGCCGGGGCCTTCTTCGCCGTGGTCTTCTTCGCGGCCGCCGTCTTGGTGGTGGCCTTCTTCGCAGGAGCCTTCTTCGCCGTGGTCTTCTTCGCGGCGGCCGTCTTGGCGGTCGCCTTCTTCGCGGCGGCCTTCTTGACCGTCGCGCCGGCGCCGCCGGTCAGGCTGCCCTTCGGAGCCTTCTTGACGGAGACCTCGCCGCCACGCGGCAGCTTCTTCGAGCCGCTGACCAGGTCCTTGAAGCCCTGGCCCGCGCGGAAGCGCGGAACGGAGGTCTTCTTGACCCGAACCCGCTCGCCCGTCTGGGGGTTACGGGCGTAGCGGGCCGGACGGTCGACCTTCTCGAAAGAACCGAAACCGGTGACGGAAACCCTCTCACCAGCGACGACCGCGCGGACGATGGCGTCCAGTACATGGTCGACAGCATCGGCGGCCTGCTGTCGGCCGCCCATCTTGTCGGCAATCGCTTCTACGAGCTGCGCCTTGTTCACGTCTTCCCCTTCGGAGACATCGCCAGAACGAAAGTGTTCAAGCTTTTTCGCACGTTAGGCAGATATATACCGCAAATCAAACACGAAACGGGCTTATCACCCTTGTGCCGCAACGAACTCGGCGGTGCCGTCCGGTTCAGCGTTCCTCGTCGGGGATTCGCCCCTCGTCGAGGTCCGCGGTGAACCGATCCAGCCGCCTTGCCGCGTCGGCGAGATCGTGCTTGGCCGCGGCCGTAATGACCAGCAGCTTCCGGGTCAGCGCCATCCGTACGCCCTCCGGGACTTGCAGTGCGCGCACTTTTGCGTGCGCTTCCTTGAGTTGGCCCGCGACTGCCGCATAGAGCTCGAGTTGGCCGTCGTGTTCCATGCACAGATTGTGCCATCTGGGGCGAGTTGTCGCCTGCGCAGGGGACAACTGCCGCCTCAAACGGCCTTCCGGGCGCACACGGAGGTCACGGCTGTACAGCTCGCGTACCCCAACAACCACCGGCATAACGTGGGAAGTTGAGTGTCCGGCTCAGCAGGGGCAGGGCCGTTCGGGTGCAGAAACGGCTGTACCCCCGATCGGGCTGATCGGGGGTACAGAGGGGTGTTGCGGTGGCCGAAAGTCGCCTTGTTCAGGGGCGGCGGATCGTGCTCCGGATCAGACCGGGAGCGTCCGCGGCTTGAACGACGGGCGCTTCGCCTCGTAGGCGGCGATGTCCGCCTCGTTCTGCAGGGTGATCGAGATGTCGTCGAGGCCGTTCAGCAGCCGCCAGCGGGCGTTCTCGTCCAGCTCGAAGGAGGCGGTGATGCCCTCGGCGCGGACCTCGCGGGCGACCAGGTCGACGGTGATCTCGGCCTGCGGGTCCTTCTCGGTGAGCTCCCACAGCGCGTCCACGATCTTCTGCTCCAGGACGACCGTGAGCAGGCCGTTCTTGAGCGAGTTGCCGCGGAAGATGTCGGCGAAGCGGGAGGAGATCACGGCCTTGAAGCCGAAGTTCTGCAGCGCCCAGACGGCGTGCTCACGGGAGGAGCCGGTGCCGAAGTCGGGTCCGGCGACCAGGACGGTCGCGCCCTGCCGCTCGGGCTGGTTGAGCACGAACGACTCGTCCTTGCGCCAGGCCTCGAACAGCCCGTCCTCGAACCCGTCCCGCGTGACCTTCTTGAGCCAGTGGGCGGGGATGATCTGGTCGGTGTCGACGTTGCTGCGGCGCAGCGGGACGGCCCGGCCGGTGTGGGTGGTGAAGGCTTCCATGATTCTCAGACTCCAGCGGGCGTACGGGTGTCGGCGGCGGACAGGTCGGCCGGGGAGGCCAGGTGGCCCAGGACGGCCGTAGCGGCCGCGACCTGCGGCGACACCAGGTGCGTACGACCGCCCTTGCCCTGCCGGCCCTCGAAGTTGCGGTTGGAGGTGGACGCGGAGCGCTCCCCCGGGGCCAGCTGGTCCGGGTTCATGCCCAGACACATCGAGCAGCCCGCGTGCCGCCACTCGGCGCCGGCCTCCTTGAAGACCACGTCCAGGCCCTCGGAAACGGCCTGGAGACCCACCCGCGCGGAGCCCGGCACGACCAGCATCCGTACGCCGTCGGCGACTTTGCGGCCCTTGATCAGCTCGGCGGCGGCGCGCAGGTCCTCGATGCGGCCGTTGGTGCACGAGCCTACGAAGACGGTGTCCACCTTGATGGAGCGCAGCGGCTGGCCGGCCTCCAACCCCATGTATTCCAGGGCCTTTTCGGCGGCGTAGCGCTCCGATGCGTCTTCGTACGAAGCGGGGTCGGGGACGGACGCCGAAAGCGGCGCGCCCTGGCCGGGGTTGGTGCCCCAGGTGACGAACGGCGACAGTTCGGCGGCGTCGATGACGACCTCGGCGTCGAACTCGGCGTCCTCGTCCGTCCTGAGCGTCTTCCAGTACTCGACGGCCGCGTCCCAGTCCGCGCCCTCGGGGGCGTGCGGGCGGCCCTTGAGGTACGCGAAGGTGGTCTCGTCGGGGGCGATCATGCCCGCGCGGGCGCCGGCCTCTATCGACATGTTGCAGATGGTCATCCGCGCTTCCATCGAGAGCTTCTCGATGGCCTCGCCGCGGTACTCCAGGACGTAGCCCTGGCCGCCGCCGGTGCCGATCCGGGCGATGATCGCCAGGATCAGGTCCTTGGCGGTGACGCCGTCGGGCAGTTCGCCGTCGATCGTGATCGCCATGGTCTTCGGGCGGGACATCGGCAGCGTCTGGGTGGCCAGCACGTGCTCCACCTGGGAGGTGCCGATGCCGAACGCCAGCGCGCCGAAGGCGCCGTGCGTGGAGGTGTGGGAGTCGCCGCAGACGACGGTCATGCCGGGCTGGGTCAGGCCCAGCTGCGGGCCGACGACGTGCACGACGCCCTGCTCGACGTCGCCCAGCGGGTGCAGCCGCACGCCGAAGTCGGCGGCGTTCTTGCGCAGCGTCTCCAGCTGGATCCGGGAGACCGGGTCGGCGATCGGCTTGTCGATGTCGAGGGTGGGGGTGTTGTGGTCCTCGGTCGCGATGGTGAGGTCGAGGCGACGGACCTTGCGGCCGCTCTTGCGCAGGCCGTCGAAGGCCTGCGGGCTGGTCACCTCGTGCAGCAGGTGCAGATCGATGAAGAGAAGGTCGGGCTCGCCCTCCGCGCGCCGGACGACATGGTCGTCCCAGACTTTCTCCGCGAGTGTCCTACCCATCGCTGTTCCCTCCGGCCGACGACGATCCGCCGGCCCAACTAGAGATCTTGAGGAGGCGGGCCCGCGCCCCTGCGTTTCCGGGCAACCGCCGCCAGGCCCGTACGTCACGGGCCGCTGTGACTTCGTGTCTTCCAGAGTGGCGGGTTCCACGAGAATTTGAACTTGCGTTTCACAGAGTGAGACGCGAGTATCGTTTCATGGACAACAGTAGCGGCGTCGGCGTTCTGGACAAGGCGGCCCTCGTCCTGAGCGCTCTGGAGTCCGGTCCGGCCACCCTCGCGGGCCTGGTCGGCGCCACCGGACTGGCACGACCCACGGCCCACCGCCTGGCCGTGGCGCTGGAACACCACCGCATGGTGGCGCGCGACATGCAGGGCCGTTTCATTCTCGGCCCTCGCCTGGCAGAACTGGCCGCGGCCGCGGGTGAGGACCGTCTCCTCGCCACCGCGGGCCCGGTGCTCACCCACCTCCGTGACGTCACGGGCGAGAGCGCGCAGCTCTACCGCCGCCAGGGCGACATGCGCATCTGTGTGGCGGCGGCGGAGCGTCTGTCCGGACTGCGGGACACGGTCCCGGTCGGTTCGACGCTCACGATGAAGGCCGGCTCCTCGGCGCAGATCCTGCTGGCCTGGGAGGAGCCGGAGCGGCTGCACCGCGGCCTCCAGGGCGCGCGCTTCACGGCGACGGCCCTGTCGGGCGTACGGCGGCGGGGCTGGGCCCAGTCGATCGGTGAGCGTGAGCCCGGTGTGGCGTCTGTGTCCGCGCCGGTGCGGGGGCCTTCCAACCGGGTGGTGGCCGCGGTGTCGGTGTCCGGGCCGATCGAGCGGTTGACTCGGCACCCGGGCCGGATGCATGCGCAGGCTGTGATCGACGCGGCGGGGCGCCTCTCCGAGGCGTTGCGGCGCACCGGCTGAACCGACGGGTGTTCTCGGGGAGGGTCGGCCTCAACGCCGCGGCAGGCTTTCCCCGACCAGGCGCCATGACAGCAGCGGTTTCGTCGTCGAGTGCGGGTCCGCAGTGGTTGCTCGCACAGTTCCCCCGCGCCCCTAAAACGAGGGACATGCACAGGAGGCCCCCCACCGAAGTGGAGGGCCTCCTTGTATGCGTACCCCCGACCGGATTCGAACCGGCGCTACCGCCTTGAGAGGGCGGCGTGCTAGGCCGCTACACAACGGGGGCGTGGACTCTGCGTTTCCGCAGGTCCGAGCTGGTCTACCTGGACTCGAACCAAGACTAACTGAACCAGAATCAGTCGTGCTGCCAATTACACCATAGACCAATGTGGTTTAGACCAGTCAGTACCCCCGACCGGATTCGAACCGGCGCTACCGCCTTGAGAGGGCGGCGTGCTAGGCCGCTACACAACGGGGGCCCTAGCAGTCCCGAGATGATCGTCGATCTTTCGGAACCGTACCCCCGACCGGATTCGAACCGGCGCTACTGCCTTGAGAGGGCAGCGTGCTAGGCCGCTACACAACGGGGGCTTGCGGATCGGAATCCGCTGGTGCAGATGAGCTCTGCGAGCTGGCCTACCTGGACTCGAACCAAGACTAACTGAACCAGAATCAGTCGTGCTGCCAATTACACCATAGGCCACTGGAACGCAAGCCCCCTGGGGGGATCTTGTTCTAGTAGTGCGCCTGGGGTTTCCTGCCTTCCGGCCCGCTCCCCGCGGCGCAGGAAGAACATTACCCGAAGGTGGACGGGGCTCCAAAACGAGTATCCGCGCCGAGTAGAGACGGCAGTTCGGCGAGGGAGGCGATGCGGTGCGGCCCGACCGGCGGGTCGATCGTGGCGTACGCGCCCCCGCGGTCGATCCACACCGACAGCAGCCCGGCGTCGGCGGCGCCCCGTCCGTCGATCTCCGGGTGGTCGCCGACGTAGGCGACCTGGTGCGGTGGCAGGGCGAGGGCCTCGCAGGCCGCGAGGAACGCCCCGGCCTCGGGTTTGGAGACACCGAGCTCGGCCGCGCACAGGATGCTCTCGAAGCGGTCGCGGACACCGAGGACGCGCAGTTTGCGGTCCTGGACGTGGATGCTGGAGTTGGAGAGCACGGCGTGCCGGTGGCTGGCGGCGAGGGCGTCGAGGACGGGCAGGACGTCCGGGAAGAGGGCCCAGGCGGCCTCGTAGTAGGCGAGGTACCGCTTGAACCACGCGTCGGCCTCGTCCTCGGTGAGGTCCTGGCCGACGAACACCCGGACGCGGTCGCGCCGCTGGTCCTCGAACGTGGCCTCACCGGCCGAGAAGCGCGCCCATTGCAGGTCGGTGATCTCCCGCCAGCGGGTGATGGCCTGCTCGACGGTGTCGTAGTCGTCGAGCAGGCCCTCGTTCGTGAGATGTGCGCGCATGCCGAGGCGGTCGGCGGTGGTGTAGTCGAAGAGGGTGTCGTCGACGTCCCAGACCACGGCGTGGATGCTCATGGTCCGACCGTACCCACTGTCCGGTGCTCTCAGCCCAGGGCGGGCTGTGGGCCCCGTCCCCGCGGTGCCGTGGGTACGGAAGGCGGAAGGCGGCGCCCGGAACCGGACGCCGCCCTCACCGTGCTGCGCCGTTACGCGGCCAGCTTCGCCAGCGCCGCGTCGATGCGGGTCAGGGTCTTCTCCTTGCCCAGGACCTCCAGCGACTCGAAGAGCGGCAGGCCGACCGTGCGGCCGGTGACGGCGACACGGACCGGGGCCTGGGCCTTGCCGAGCTTGAGGCCGTGGGCCTCGCCGGCGGCCAGGACGGCCTCCTTCAGCGACTCGGCGGAGGTCCAGTCGGCCGCCTCCAGCTTCTCGCGGGCCGTGCGCAGCAGGGCGTCCGAGCCCTCCTTCATGGCCTTGTTCCAGGAGGCCTCGTCCTCCACCGGCTCCGGCAGGAACAGGAAGTCGACGTTGTCGGTGATCTCGGAGAGCACCTTGAGGCGGGTCTGGGCGTGCGGTGCGATGGCCTGCCACTTGGCCTCGTCGAAGGCCTCCGGGGCCCAGGGGGCGAACGGCGCCTGGAGCCACGGGCGGCAGCGCTCGGTGAAGTCCTTCACGTCGAGCATGCGGATGTGGTCGCCGTTGATGGCCTCGCACTTCTTGAGGTCGAAGCGCGCCGGGTTGGGGTTGACGTCCGTGATGTCGAAGGCCGCGATCATCTCGTCGATCGTGAAGACGTCCTGGTCGGCCGAGAGGGACCAGCCGAGCAGCGAGAGGTAGTTGAGCAGGCCCTCGGGGAGGAAGCCGCGCTCCCGGTAGAGGTTGAGGGACGACTGCGGGTCGCGCTTGGAGAGCTTCTTGTTGCCCTCGCCCATCACGTACGGCAGGTGCCCGAAGGCGGGGATCTGCTTCGCGATGCCCAGCTCGATCAGCGCCTTGTACAGAGCGATCTGGCGCGGGGTGGAGGAGAGCAGGTCCTCGCCGCGCAGGACGTGGGTGATCTCCATCAGGGCGTCGTCGACCGGGTTGACCAGCGTGTAGAGCGGGGCGCCGTTGGCGCGGACGATGCCGTAGTCCGGGACGTTCTCCGGGGTGAAGGTCAGCTCGCCGCGGACCAGGTCGGTGAAGGTGATCGTCTCGTCGGGCATGCGGAAGCGGACGATCGGCTCCCGGCCCTGGGCCTGGTACTCCTCGACCTGGGCGTCGGTCAGCTCGCGGCAGTGGCCGTCGTAGCCGGAGGGCTTGCCGGCGGCGCGGGCGGCCTCGCGGCGGGTGTCCAGCTCCTCCTGGGAGCAGTAGCACCGGTAGGCGTGGCCGGCGTCCAGGAGCTTGGCCGCGACGTCCTTGTACAGGTCCATGCGCTGCGACTGGCGGTACGGCGCGTGCGGGCCGCCGACCTCGGGGCCCTCGTCCCAGTCGAAGCCCAGCCAGCGCATCGAGTCGAGCAGCTGGGTGTAGGACTCCTCCGAGTCGCGGGCCGCGTCGGTGTCCTCGATGCGGAAGACCAGGGTGCCCTGGTGGTGCTTGGCGAACGCCCAGTTGAACAGGGCGGTGCGCACCAGGCCCACGTGGGGGTTACCAGTGGGCGACGGGCAGAAACGGACGCGTACGGGAGTGCCGGGTGCGCTAGCCACGCTTGACAACCTTGTTGGTGAGAGTGCCGATGCCTTCGATGGTGACGGCGACCTCGTCGCCGACGTTGAGGGGGCCGACCCCAGCCGGGGTGCCCGTGAGGATCACGTCGCCGGGGAGCAGCGTCATGGCCTCGGAGATGTTGACGATCAGGTCCTCGATGGAGTGGATCATCTCGCTGGTGCGGCCCAGCTGGCGCTGCTGGCCGTTGACCGTGAGCTGGATGGTCAGGTCGCTCGGGTCCAGGTCGGTCTCCACCCAGGGGCCGAGCGGGCAGGACGTGTCGAAGCCCTTGGCGCGGGCCCACTGCTTCTCGCGCTTCTGGACGTCGCGGGCGGTGATGTCGTTGGCGCAGGTGTAGCCGAAGATCACGTCCTTGACGCGCTCGCGCGGGACCTCGCGGCACATCCGGCCGATGACCACGGCCAGCTCGGCCTCGTGGTGCACCTCCGCGGAGAAGGAGGGGTACTGGATCTCGTCGCCGGGGCCGATCACCGAGGTGGACGGCTTGAAGAAGGCGAAGGGGGCCTGCGGGACCTCGTTGCCCAGTTCCTTCGCGTGCTCGGCGTAGTTGCGGCCGAAGGCCACGACCTTGTTGGGGAGCACCGGCGGCAGCAGCCTGACCTTGCCGACCGGCACCTTCGTGCCGGAGAGCTCGAAGTCCGCGAACGGGATGCCCTTGATGATGTCCAGGACGAGCTCGTCCTGCTTCTCGCCCTCGATGGCGCCGAAGGCGACGTTCCCGTCGATGGAGAATCTGGCGATGCGCACGGGATGCTTGGCCCCTTGACTGAAGCGGCTGGAGTTGACGCTCCAGGCTAACGCGGGGAGGGGTCCGCGCCGCGCGCATCAGGCAGGGGCGCCACCGTCGCCCGGCGGCGCCCCTCGATGTTCTCGTCCCGCCGCATTGAGCATCCGGCGGCCGGTGCGCGTATTACCCGGTGTCACTCCGCGGCGGCGGCGGCCGCGACGGGGACCTCGGTAAGGATGGTGCGCTTGGGGTTGGCGGTCTGGGTGGGGAGTTCGACGCGGTGCTCCTGCTGTTCCGGCGTCTGCAGTTCGTCGGCGTCGTCCAGGTGCGCCAGCGTCGTGCGTCGCGGGTTGGCGATCTTGTGGAACATCGTCGTCGTCTTCACTGTTTACTTGACCCTGTTCTGTGACGGGCGCCGGGAGGGCACGTAGGACCCTCGCCCAGGCGCGGGTTGTCGGTTTTGCCAACTCTGTAAAGCGTCAGGCTAAACATGGGATTCCCGGCGTAATCGCGAGGAGACCGTGATCAGCGTGTGAGTTTGCTCACGACTCAGGGGGCGAATCGGTCAATTCAGGCTCGCGTCCCACCCCACCGAAACGGACATTGACCTACTGAAGCACTCATTCCGCTGCTGATCATGGCGACTGGGACACCCGTTGCGCCTCGGCGACTCGCGGGCATACGTCCGAAATAGGTGAACTCACCTTCTACGTCCGGTGATTCGGCACTCACGTGGTGTCACCTATGTCACGGCCTGGCCTACGAGCCTTGTTGGAGATCCTGTGCTGTGCTGGAATGCCACGGACCGCCGCAGGATCGAGCCGGCGCACAGGGGGCGCACAGACGCGCCGAGTGGCGGCCAGAAGGGGGAGCCAGCGCCGGTCACTCAAGACCACCACGGGGGCGTACTCAGGGCGTCCCCAGAACGCCGACACCGTGCCCCGCCGTTCACACGATGGGGCGCCTGGTCCAGAGGTTGCGACGCTAGTGCAGGGACGTTTCAAGAGGGATGGCAGCGCTTCGGCGGAGCCGGAGCCGCACGGCGGGACCGACCGAGGTCCCTCGGCCCAGCACGCCCAGAACCAGGGCCCGGCGGGTGACGGCGGGGAGCGCCCCGGGCGCCCCGGTGCGTCGGCCCCCACGGGGCCCGCGAGCCCGGTTCCGGCCCTGAAGCCGCCGGCGGGTCCGCCAGGCCCCGGCCCGCGAATAGCCCTGCGCAACTGGCGCATCTCCACCCGTCTGGTGTCGCTGCTCGCGCTCCCGGTGGTCGCGGCCACCTCGCTCGGCGCGCTGCGCATCAACCAGTCCATGGACGACATCCAGCAGCTCGACAACATGAAGCTGCTGACGGACATGACCAAGCAGGCCACCGAGCTGTCCGCCGCCCTCCAGGAGGAGCGCGACCAGTCGGCCGGCCCGCTGGCGCACGGCGGCAAGGCGACCGACTTCACGGTCAAGGGCCTGCGGGAGAAGACCGACCGGGCGAGGAAGAACTTCCTCGACAGTTCCGAGCAGATCGACAGCGCCAGCAAGGACGGCAACCTCAAGGGCGTCCGCGAGTACCTCATCCAGCTCGCCGGCGAGCTGGGCGACCTGGAGCAGATCCGCAAGGGCGCCTACGCCTCCGAGGGCAACTCCACGCAGACGATCGAGGCGTACCACCGTCTGATCGAGAACCTGATCGACCTCTCCCAGGACATGGCCGAGGCGACCAGCAACCCGGACATGATCCAGCGCACGCGTGCGCTCGCGGCGTTCTCCTCCGCCAAGGAGTACTCCTCGATCCAGCGCGCGGCCCTCGCGGCGGCTCTGCCCGCGAGCAACACCACGACCGGCAAGCTCTCGCCGAACGACCGGCTCTACGCCGAGTCGGCCCTGGAGAGCCAGAAGTCCGAGCTCCGCAGCTTCAAGAGCATCTACGGCGAGGACTCCGCCGCCGAGCTGCTCAAGCCCATCGAGGACGGCGGCAACTCCACGATCAAGGCCACCGACACCTACGCGGGTCGGGCCCTGGTCTCCGCGAGCGGACTCGCCCAGCAGGACAAGCGGTCCTACCGCGACTGGCTGGACGACAGCTCCACCAAGATCCAGCAGATGAAGAACATCGAGCACACGCTGCTCGAGGAGATGGAACAGAAGGCCCGCGAGCTGCGCAGCGCCACCGAGCGCGACGCGATCATCTCCGGTGCGCTGATCCTCATCGTGCTCGGTGTGTCGCTGGTCGGCGCCTTCGTCGTGGCCCGCTCCATGATCCGCTCGCTGCGCCGTCTGGAGGAGACCGCGACCAGGGTCGCCTCCGACCGGCTGCCCGAGCTGGTCAAGCAGCTTTCCGAGTCCGACCCGCAGGACGTCGACACGTCCGTGGAGTCGGTCGGTGTGCACTCCCGGGACGAGATCGGCCGGGTGGCCGCGGCCTTCGACGACGTGCACCGCGAGGCGGTCCGCCTCGCCGCCGAGCAGGCCCTGCTGCGGGGCAACGTCAACGCGATGTTCACCAACCTCTCGCGCCGCTCCCAGGGCCTCATCCAGCGCCAGCTGTCGCTCATCTCCGAACTGGAGTCCCGCGAGGCCGACCCGGACCAGCTGTCCTCGCTGTTCAAGCTCGACCACCTCGCCACCCGCATGCGCCGTAACGGTGAGAACCTCCTCGTCCTCGCCGGTGAGGAGCCCGGCCGGCGCTGGACCCGCCCGGTCCCGCTGGTCGACGTGCTGCGCGCCGCCGCCTCCGAGGTGGAGCAGTACGAGCGCATCGAGCTGGCCTCCGTGCCGACCACCGAGGTGGCCGGCCGGGTCGTCAACGACCTCGTGCACCTGCTCGCCGAGCTGCTGGAGAACGCGACCTCGTTCTCCTCGCCGCAGACCAAGGTCAAGGTCACCGGTCACGCCCTGCCCGACGGCCGGGTGCTGATCGAGATCCACGACACCGGTATCGGCCTGTCGCCGGAGGACCTGGCGGCAATCAACGAGCGGCTCGCCTCTCCCCCGACGGTGGACGTCTCCGTCTCCCGCCGCATGGGTCTGTTCGTGGTCGGCCGGCTGTCCCAGCGGCACGGCATCCGCATCCAGCTGCGCCCGTCCGACTCCGGTGGCACGACCGCGCTGGTCATGCTGCCCGTCGATGTCGCCCAGGGCGGCAGGAAGCCCCAGCCCAAGCAGGGTGGTCAGCCGCCGGCCGGCGGTGGCGGTCCCGCTGCCGCGCAGGCCGCCGCCGGTGCTGCCGCGGCCCGGCGTGCCGCCGGTGCCGGCCAGGCGGGCGGCGGTGCCCTCGGGGCCGGCGCGTCCGGCGGTGGTGGCTTCGGCGGCGGTTCGCCGTCCGGCGCCGGCCGGCTCGCTGCCGGCCAGGGCCCGCGGGCCGCGCTGCCCGGGCGGGACGCGGACGGTGGCCGTCCCGGTGGCGGGCGCGGACCGCAGGGTGCCGACAAGGCCCCGTCGCTGTTCGAGCAGAGTGGTCCCCCCGCGCCGCCGCAGGGCCGTCCGGCTCCCGCCGGTGCCGGGTACGGGCAGGCGCCCGGTGCTCCGCAGGGTCTGCAGGCCGCGGGGACGAACGGGCCGCAGGACCAGGGTCAGGGCCGGGGCCGGCATCGCCCGGGCAACTCCGATCAGGGCCAGGGCCGTCGGCCGCAGCTGCCGCCGCGCGGCGGTCCGCGGGCCGAGCTGCCCGGCAGCGGTGACGCGCAGCGCGTGCCGAGCTGGAGCGACGAGAACGCCCAGCCGCCGGTGCCGCGTGCCTCCCTGGACACCCCGCGCGGGCACGAGGAGCCGGACGTCTCCCGGACCTCTCAGATGCCGCGGATCGACGACCGGCAGGGCCCGGGCTCGACCGCGGAGATCCCCGCCGTCCCGCGCGACGACGACCGGCAGGGCCCCGGCTCTCCGGCCGACTTCGGCGCGCGCGGCCCGCAGCACGCGGACCGGTTCGGCCTGCCCGCTGCGGACGACTCGCAGGGTTCGGGCCAGTTCGTCCGCCCGGACGTCTTCGGCTCCCCCGGCGGCCGCCGCGACCCGTCGTCCACGACGGGCCAGTACCCGGCTCCGCAGTCCTACGACAACGGCTCGACCGGCCAGTACCCGGCACCGCGCCAGGACGGCGGCTCGACGGGGCAGTACCCCGCGCCCCGCCAGGACAGCGGCTCCACGGGCCAGTACCCGGCACCCCGCCAGGACAGCGGCTCGACCGGGCAGTACCCGGCTCCGCAGTCCTACGACAACGGCTCGACGGGCCAGTACCCCGCACCGCGCCAGGACAGCGGCTCCGGCCGGCCCACCCTTCCCGGTCCGGCCACCCCGGCCGACCCGGCGGGCACGGGCCAGTTCGGGCAGGTCAACGGCGCCCGGGGCCCGGCCGACTTCGGCGCCCCGCGCCCGCCCGCCCCGCAGGCACGGCCCGCTCGGCAGGAGCCCGAGGCCCTGCCGCCGGCGACCGGTCCGGGCGACGGCCGTACGCCGCTGTACGACACACTCGAGACCAACTGGTTCCACGGCCAGCAGGAGCAGCAGCCGTCGCAGAGCAACGGCTCGGCGCCGGCCCCGCAGCAGCCGGAGGGATCCGGCGGTCCGCAGCGGTCCGCCCCCGCCGGCTGGCGCAGCTCGCCGAACGACGACCTCGTCCGCCAGGCCGAGCGCGTCCGCCAGCCCGCCGCCGGCGGTGTCACCACCTCCGGCCTGCCGCGCCGCGTGCCCCGGGCGAACCTCGTTCCGGGCACGGCACAGCAGCAGCCCCAGCAGAGCGGTCCGCAGATCTCGCGTGCCCCCGATGACGTACGCGGTCGGCTGACCAATCTCCGCCGCGGTATTGCACAGGGTCGTCAGGCCGGGTCCACCCAGACCGGCAGCTTCCCTCGGCCCTCTCACCAGCAGGAGCGTTAGTTGAGTCCGATGAGCCAGGCGGCACAGAATCTCAACTGGTTGATCACCAACTTCGTGGACAACACCCCAGGGGTGTCCCACACCGTCGTCGTGTCCGCCGACGGACTCCTCCTGGCGATGTCGGAGGGCTTCCCGCGCGACCGCGCGGACCAGCTCGCGGCCGTCGCCTCCGGTCTGACGTCCCTGACGGCAGGCGCCTCCCGGATCTTCGAGGGGGGCGACGTCGCGCAGACGGTCGTGGAGATGGAGCGGGGATTCGTCTTCCTCATGTCCGTCTCGGACGGCTCGTCGCTCGCCGTCCTCGCGCACCCCGAATGCGACATCGGCCTCGTCGGCTACGAGATGGCGCTCCTGGTCGACCGCGCGGGCGCGGTCCTCACCCCCGACCTGCGAGCTGAGCTCCAAGGCAGTCTGCTCCATTGATCGGCCCCGGCACCACCCCTCTCACCACATCACCGTCCGGCCGCCACAGACCCCACACAGGCCTCGTCAGACGGCTCGACTGACCGACTTGCTGTCCCGCCCGGAGGACCCATGACCCCGCCCCCCGCCTCTCATGATCCGTACGCGGAGCCGTACGAGGACGAGGGCGACCAGCCGCTGGTCCGGCCCTACGCCATGACCGGTGGCCGGACCCGGCCGCGTTACCAGCTGGCCATCGAGGCACTGATCAGCACGACCGCCGATCCCGCGGCGCTCATGGGGCTGCTCCCGGAGCACCAGCGCATCTGCCACCTGTGCCGTGAGGTGAAGTCGGTCGCCGAGGTCTCGGCGCTGCTCAACATGCCGCTCGGGGTGGCCCGGATCCTGGTCGCGGACCTGGCGGAGGCCGGTCTCGTCGCGATCCACCAGCCGGGCGGCGACGAGGCCACCGGCGCACCGGACGTGACACTGCTCGAAAGGGTGCTCAGTGGACTTCGCAAGCTCTGACGCGGGTCGTTCCACCACCTCCGCGAAGATCGTGGTGGCGGGCGGCTTCGGCGTGGGCAAGACCACGTTCGTCGGCGCCGTCTCGGAGATCAACCCGCTGCGCACCGAGGCCGTGATGACCTCCGCCAGCGCGGGCATCGACGACCTCACGCACACCGGGGACAAGACCACCACCACGGTGGCCATGGACTTCGGCCGTATCACCCTGGACCAGGACCTGATCCTTTACCTCTTCGGTACGCCGGGCCAGGACCGGTTCTGGTTCATGTGGGACGACCTGGTGCGCGGCGCGATCGGCGCCGTGGTGCTGGTGGACACCCGCCGTCTCGCCGACTGCTTCCCCGCGGTCGACTACTTCGAGAACAGCGGTCTGCCCTTCGTCATCGCCCTCAACGGCTTCGACGGCCAGCAGCCCTACACCCCCGATGAGGTGCGGGAAGCTCTCCAGATCGGTCCCGACACCCCCATCATCACGACGGACGCCCGGCACCGGGCCGACGCGAAGAGCGCGCTGATCACGCTGGTCGAGCACGCCCTGATGGCACGGCTGAGGTAGCACCCAATTCAGAAGCGCCATACGGCAGTTGTCGTAGATGTACCAGAGCCGACTGTGTCCTTTGACACGGTCGGCCGAGGTGTTCATAACGTTTCGGCAGAGGAATCCGGTGGTACGGCCACGCGTCGCGCACATCCGGTCTCGCTGCGCGCACAATCGCCCCGCCTTTTGGCGGGGCTCGCTCTTTATGACCGTTTTATCTGGGGCTTACATCCCCCGGAATCCCCACCTCGGACTGTTTGGAAGAGCGCAGGTCGTCGTGCTGGAATGCCTGAACTGCCCAATAGTCAATGACGTACACGTCAGTCGATGGCGTCACCGGGCTCTGAGAAACTGCGGCACAACGTTGGTGCCGACCGCCGAGAGGTTGTTGGTCGAGTGAGGCGAAGCAAGAACAGTCCCGAGCCGTCGGCCCGGGGCAACTTCACCCCGCCGCCGCGCACAGCGGCGCCCGCCCCCGTGCCCGGTTCGGAGCCATCGGCCGCGCCCGCCCAGAGCGGCGGCCGTCTCTCCCCGCGCAACTGGCGTGTGGCGACCAGGCTCAACGCGATCCTGCTCATACCCGTGCTGGTCGGCCTCGTCATGGGCGGCGTCCAGGTGAAGAGCTCGATCGACACCTGGCAGGAGGCCGAGGACGCGGAGAACACCGCGCGTCTGGTGCGGGCCTCCCTGCTGTACGCCAACGCCCTCTACAACGAGCGCGACACCTCCGCGGCGCCCCTGCTGAAGGGCAGCGCCCAGAACTCCCAGGACAAGGCGACCGTCACCCAGGTCCGCAAGAACACCGACGAGGCGGCCGACGCCTTCGACGCCGCGGCCCAGAACATGCCGGCCAAGCCCGGTCTGGAGCGGCGTCTGGACCTGTTCCGCAAGGTGGAACCCAAGCTGCAGACCCTGCGGCAGGTCGCGTACACCTCCAAGCTCAAGGGCGTACAGACCGAAGAGGGCTACGTCGAGATCGCCCACCCGCTGACGGAGTTCGCCAACGAGCTGGGCCTCGGCACCGGCAACATCACCAGCTACGGCCGCACCGTGTACGCCATCGAGCTCACCAAGGCGGCGCTGTCGCTCCAGCGCTCCATCGGCATGCACATCCTGACCAAGCCGGGCCCCGACGAGGGCAACCTGGCCAGCCAGCGCATCGCCCTGTCCTCGTACGCCTACCTCGAGCGCATCGCCGTGCAGGAGTACATCGGCGGCGGTACCGAGCAGGACGCGGCCAAGCTCAAGGCGGCCGAGGCGAAGATCAGGGCCGACGGCGCCGCTATGGCCCGGGAGGCCAAGGCCAAGAACCCGGACTACGTCGCCCCGCCGTCCAAGCCGGAGACGATGGTCTCGGCCGTCGCGACGCTCCAGACCACGGATCCGAGCGCCCGCGCCGCCCTCGCCGAACAGGGCGTCACCGCCGAGAACTGGTGGGCGGTCAACACGCTCAAGTTCAACGCCTACGAGAAGATCGAGACGGACCTGGCCGACAAGGCCGTGAGCGAAGCCTCCGACATCGCCGACGACGCCCAGCGCGACGCCTACATCACCGGTGCCGCCGTCGTGGTCGCCCTGCTCCTGGCCTTCATCCTGGCCGGCGCGGTCGCCCGCCAGATGAGCCGCTCGATGCGCCAGCTGCGCAACGCCGCCTTCGGTATCGCCGAGCAGCGCCTGCCGATGCTGGTCGACCAGCTCTCGCGCACCGACCCCGGCCGGGTCGACACCCGTGTCCAGGCCATCCCGATCACCACCACGGACGAGATCGGCGAGGTCGCCCGCGCCTTCGACCAGGTCCACCGCGAGGCCGTCCGGCTCGCCGCCGAGCAGGCCCTGCTGCGGGGCAACATCAACGCGATCTTCACCAACCTGTCGCGCCGCAACCAGTCCCTGATCGAGGGCCAGCTGACCCTGATCACCGACCTGGAGAACAACGAGGCCGACCCGGACCAGCTGGAGAACCTCTTCCGGCTGGACCACCTGGCGACCCGTATGCGCCGCAACGGCGAGAACCTCCTCGTCCTCGCGGGCGAGGAGCCCGGCCGCCGCTGGGACCAGCCGGTCCCGCTGGTCGACGTGCTGCGCGCCGCCTCCTCCGAGGTGGAGCAGTACGAGCGCATCGAGCTGTCCGGCGTCCCGGAGGCCGAGATCCACGGCCGCGCCGTGACCGACCTCGTGCACCTGCTCGCCGAGCTGCTGGAGAACGCGACCACGTTCTCCTCCCCGCAGACCAAGGTCCGCGTCACCGCGACCCGTCTCCCCGACGGCCGCGTGATGATCGAGATCCACGACAAGGGCATCGGCCTGACCGCCGAGGACTTCGCGGACATCAACCACAAGCTGGCCAACCCGCCGACCGTGGACGCCGCGATCTCGCAGCGCATGGGGCTGTTCGTGGTCGGCCGGCTGTCCGACCGGCACGGCATCCGCGTCCAGCTGCGCCCCTCGGGCGAGCAGGCCGGCACCACCTCGCTGGTCATGCTGCCCGACGCGATCACCCACGGTGGTGGCGGCGAGCAGCACGTGGACCGCGACGAGTTCACCGTCTCGCAGATCATCCCGGAGCAGAACTTCGGCGGCGAGAACTTCAACCAGCAGCCCATGCGCACGGCGGCGGAGTTCGGCTTCGACGACAGCCGGTACGCCGATGTCCCCGACGACATACGCGAGCTGGACCCCGTGGGCCGCTCCCTGATGCGCGAGGAGCGCCGGGCGGCCCTGGAGGCCCAGAACCACCAGCAGCCCGCGCTGGAGCAGGGCGAGACTCCCGGATACCCCGAGGAGTTCCACGGACAGCAGGGCTACGACTCCGGCCAGGCCTACGACACGGGCCAGACCGGCTACCCGGAGCAGCAGCCGTCCGCGTACGACCGTCAGGCGCCGTACGAGGACCAGCAGGCGTCGTACGAGAACCAGCAGGCGTCGTACCAGGAGCAGCGGCAGACGGCCTACGAGGAGCCGCAGCGGGCCGCGTACGACGAGCAGTACTACGCGCCGAACGGCGGTCTGCCGCAGAACGACACCTTCTCGCCGAACGGCGGCTACCCGGACCCCTCCTCCTATGCGGAGCCGGCCCAGGAGGAGCCCCCGGCACAGGGTGCGGGTGCGCCCGGCAGCTTCGCCGCCTTCGAGCAGCGGCGCCACCAGGACGACTGGCCCCAGCAGGACGGTTACCAGAACGGCTACCCGAGCCAGTACCCTTCTCAGGCCCAGGAAACGGAATCTGCGCAGGCCGCTGACGCGAGTGAGCAGGACCGCGTAGGCTTCGACCGTCCGGGACAGGCCCAATCCGCCGCACCCTCGCTGACCGACGCCGGGCTTCCCCGCCGTGGGGCCGCCGCGAGCGGTGCGAACGGCGCGGGCGGCGCCCGGCACGCGAGCCAGGAGCCTCCGGCCTCCACCCCGGAGAGCAACGGCGACCGCGACTGGCGCTCGGCGAACGACGAGCGGTGGCAGCAGGCCTCGCAGCTCCGGAAGCCCAAGGCGGGTGGGGTCACCTCCTCCGGCCTGCCGAGGCGGGTGCCCAAGGCCAACCTGATCGAGGGTTCCGCCGAGAGCACTCCCCAGGGAGGCCCACAGGTCTCCCGCGCCCCGGAGGACGTCCGGGGCAGGCTGAGCAACCTGCGCCGCGGCGTACAGCGTGGTCGCAGCGCAGGCAGTGAAACGAACGGCCAGGGCTTCGGTCCTGACAGCACCTACAACCAGGAGCGTTAGTGTGAGCCCGATGAGCCAGGCGGCACAGAACCTGAACTGGTTGATCACCAACTTCGTGGACAACACCCCGGGGGTGTCCCACACGGTGGTGGTCTCCGCCGACGGACTCCTTCTGGCGATGTCCGAAGGCTTCCCCCGCGACCGCGCCGACCAGCTCGCGGCCGTCGCCTCCGGTCTGACGTCTCTGACGGCAGGCGCATCCCGGATCTTCGAGGGTGGAAGCGTCAATCAGACGGTTGTGGAGATGGAGCGGGGATTCCTGTTCATCATGTCCATCTCCGACGGCTCGTCGCTCGCGGTTCTCGCACATCCGGAGGCGGACATCGGCCTCATCGGATACGAGATGGCGCTGCTCGTCGACCGAGCCGGTACGGTCCTGACACCGGACCTTCGTGCGGAGCTCCAGGGGAGCCTGCTCAACTAACAGACGGACGGTGCGTTTTGGCGTCCCGGGGCCGTAAGGTTTCGGGACGCGGCTCCACAGCGATGGGTGCCCGGCACAGTCGGAGGAGGAGAAAGTGGCAACACCCCCAGGCGGTTCGTCTTCGGGCAACTGGTCGTACGGCCCTGCCCAGGGCCAGGGCGACGGTGGACAGAACCCGAACCGTTACAACTTCCCCTCCGCACCGAGCCACCGGCAGCCGTACGCGCCACAGGGCCCCGGCCCGTCGCCGTACGACCAGCCGCCGGCCCCGCGCATCCAGCCCGTGCAGCCGCAGCGCCGCACCCCAGAGCCGGCGCCCGGTGGGGCGTCGAACAATCACAACCCGTTGGTGCGTCCGTACGCCATGACCGGTGGCCGGACCCGCCCTCGTTACCAGCTCGCCATCGAGGCGCTGGTGCACACCACCGCGCAGCCGCACCAGATGCAGGGCCAGTTGCCCGAGCATCAGCGGATCTGCAACCTCTGCCGGGAAATCAAGTCGGTCGCCGAGATCTCGGCGCTCTTGACGATCCCTCTCGGCGTGGCCAGGATCCTCGTCGCCGACTTGGCGGAGGCGGGACTGGTCGCCATCCATCAGCCCGGCGGCGACGAGAACGCCGGCGGCCAGCCAGACGTGACACTGCTCGAAAGGGTGCTCAGTGGACTTCGCAAGCTCTAGCGGCGGTCCTTCCCGCTCCACCACCTCGGCGAAGATCGTGGTGGCGGGTGGCTTCGGCGTGGGCAAGACCACGTTCGTCGGGGCCGTCTCGGAGATCAACCCGCTGCGTACCGAGGCCGTCATGACGTCAGCTTCGGCCGGCATCGACGACCTCACCCACACCGGGGACAAGACGACCACGACGGTCGCCATGGACTTCGGCCGTATCACCCTGGACCAGGACCTGATCCTGTACCTCTTCGGTACGCCGGGCCAGGACCGGTTCTGGTTCATGTGGGACGACCTGGTGCGCGGCGCCATCGGTGCGATCGTGCTGGTGGACACCCGCCGTCTCGCCGACTGCTTCCCCGCGGTCGACTACTTCGAGAACAGCGGCCTGCCGTTCGTCATCGCCCTCAACGGCTTCGACGGCCAGCAGCCGTACACGCCGGACGAGGTCAGGGAAGCTCTCCAGATCGGCCCTGACACCCCGATCATCACGACGGACGCCCGGCACCGGGCGGACGCGAAGTCGGCGCTGATCACGCTGGTGGAGCACGCGCTGATGGCACGCCTGCGGTAGCCGTCGCACCCCGCGGGGTGCTCGTCTCCTCCCGGCCGCCGGGACCCGCTTTCCGGGTCCCGGCGGTCGTCGTACCGGCGCCGGTCCGGTCGGCCGCCTGCATGCCGTCCGCACGGGTGGACGGCATGCGCCGTGCGGGTGAGTTCACGGCGTGTCGCCGACGCGTGGAAGGGATGGCCCGTCGGGCGCCGGAACGGCTGCCCGCTCTGACGAGCCGGACCGGCGCGGGGTGATGCCACGCACCGGTCGGAAGGAGCATCCCCGATGCGCAGATCCAGGATCCCCGGCGTGGTCACCTTCACGGCGATGTGCGGCATAGCCATGGCCGCCGTGGCTCCGGCCCCGGCGTTCGCCGCCGACGTGAGCACGCAGGACGCGTCGTTCCTGCGCGCCGCCCACCAGGGCAACCTCGCGGAGATCGCCGCCGGCCAGGACGCGGAGAAGAACGCGGCCACCGCATCTGTGCGGCACGTCATCTGTGCGGCACGTCGGCGCGGTGCTGGTCCGGGCCCACACCCATCTCGACGCCATGTCCGCGCCTTGGCCGGAAAGCTGAACGTCTCACTGCCCAGCGGCCCCAGCCCCGAGCAGCGCCGGGTGCTCGCGTCGGACCGGGCCAAGGCCGGCAGCGCCGCGTACGACAAGGCCTGGCTCGTCGCGCAGAACGACGCGCACACCAAGACGCTGGCGCTGATCGACCAGGAGATCTCCGGCGGCAGCAACGCCAAGGCCGTCGCCGCGGCCGAGGCCGCGCGTCCTGCGGTGAAGATGCACCTGGACATGGTGAGGGGCGGGACTGCCATGCGCCCGGCACGTCCAAGACCGTCCGCGCCCGTCCGCGCCGGTTTCGGTCCCCCCGGGCCGCGTTCGCCGACGACACGACCGGCCGGACAGCGGCCACGGCCCTCGGCGCCGGGGGCGTGCTGACGGCGGCGGCCGCCTGGTGCCTGATCGCCCGCCGCCGCGCCGCCACGGGCAGCCGCTGACCACCGGGTCGTGGCACCGGTGCCGGGTGTGTGAGGGCGGGGCGTCCGTGGAGCCCGTCGGTGCCGACGGGATGCGCGGTCGCCTCCCTGTGCACCGCCGGAGTGCTGTGCGTGGGAGGGCCGGTGTCGTCGGTGGAGGACTCGCCCGCCGCGGTGCCCCGGGACGCGGGCGCGCTGCACGGCCGGGCCGTCGTCCCCGGCTCGGCGTACCGGCCGGGCCCGGCCGCCGTCCCGGTGCGGCTGCGCGCAGCGGGCGGCCTGGTGGCGGATCTCGTACCGGTGGCGACCGGGATCGACGGGGCGCTGCATCCGCCCGCGGCCCCTGGCAAGGCCGGTTGGTGGGCTCTGGGCGCGTCGGCAGGGGCAGCGCACGGAACGCTGCTCGTCGCGGGCCACGTCGACACCGAGGCCGGGGAGCCCGGCACGTTCGAGCCCCTGGGCCGGCTGGACATGGGCACCACGGTGGATGTGACCGGCGTGGACGGCTCGGTACGCGCCTACCGCGTCACGGCGCGCCTCGGATACCCGCGGCAGCGGCTGCCCGTCGGCCTGTTCTCACGGCACGGGCCGCACCGCCTGGCGCTGGTCACCTGTGGTGGTGCGTACGACGAGGAGGCCGGTGCGTACGAGGAGGACCTGGTCCTGTACGCCACCCCGGTCACCGCCCGACCCGGGACCTGACGTGCCACCGCCCCGTTCTCCCGGAGGAGGACGGGGCGGTGAGCGCTCGGCAGAAGTCAGCGCCAGCTGTGCGGGGCGCGGAAGCCCGGCTCGCGTTCCAGGCGGCGCCAGCCCGCCTTCACGCGGCCGCGGTGCGTCGGGGTCGGGTCCGTGGGGCGGGCGGCGGCGCGGGCCAGGAGGATCGCCGTGATGGCGGCGACTTCCTCGGGCTCGGCGTGGCCCTTCTCGACGCGGATGTCAGGGATGTCCATGGGTCTCAGTCTCCAGGAGAGAGATGTCCGCGAGGTTACTGCGGAGGGTTGCCGTGCTTGCGGGAGGGCAGGTCGGCGTGCTTGGTCTGGAGCATCGCGAGGGACTTGATCAGCACCTCGCGCGTTTCCGCGGGGTCGATGACGTCGTCGACCAGGCCGCGCTCCGCCGCGTAGTAGGGGTGCATCAGCTCGGACTTGTACTCCTTGACCATGCGGGCCCGCATGGCCTCGGGGTCCTCGGCCTCGGCGATCTGACGGCGGAAGATGACGTTGGCCGCACCCTCCGCGCCCATGACGGCGATCTCGTTGGTCGGCCAGGCGTAGGTGAGGTCCGCACCGATGGACTGGCTGTCCATGACGATGTACGCACCTCCGTAGGCCTTGCGCAGGATCAGCGAGATCCTCGGCACGGTCGCGTTGCAGTACGCGTAGAGGAGCTTCGCGCCGTGGCGGATGATGCCACCGTGCTCCTGGTCGACGCCCGGGAGGAAGCCGGGAACGTCCAGAAGAGTGACGATCGGGATGTTGAAGGCATCGCACATCTGGACGAAGCGGGCCGCCTTCTCGGAGGCCTCGATGTCCAGGACACCGGCGAGCACCTGCGGCTGGTTGGCGATGATGCCGACGACCTGGCCGTCCATCCGGCCCAGCGCACAGATGATGTTGCGGGCCCAGCGCTCGTGGACCTCCAGGTAGTCGCCGTCGTCGACGATCTCCTCGATGACCTTGGCCATGTCGTACGGCCGGTTGCCGTCCGCCGGGACCAGGTCGAGCAGGACGTCCGAGCGGCGGTCGACCGGGTCGGAGGCCTCCGCGCGGGGCGGGTTCTCGCGGTTGTTCTGCGGCAGGAGGGTGAGGAGGTAGCGGACCTCGGCGATGCAGGTCTCTTCGTCGTCGTAGGCGAAGTGGCAGACGCCGGACGTCTCGGCGTGCACGTCCGCGCCGCCCAGGCCGTTCTGCGTGATCTCCTCGCCGGTGACCGCCTTGACGACGTCCGGGCCGGTGATGAACATCTGCGAGGTGTCGCGGACCATGAACACGAAGTCCGTCAGGGCGGGGCTGTAGGCCGCGCCGCCCGCGCACGGGCCGAGCATCACCGAGATCTGCGGGATGACCCCGCTCGCCTTGGTGTTGCGCTGGAAGATCCCGCCGTAGCCGGCGAGGGCCGAGACGCCCTCCTGGATGCGGGCGCCCGCGCCGTCGTTCAGGGAGACCAGGGGGGCACCGGCCGCGATGGCCATGTCCATGATCTTGTGGATCTTCGTGGCGTGGGCCTCGCCCAGCGCGCCGCCGAAGATGCGGAAGTCGTGGGCGTAGACGAAGACCGTCCGGCCCTCCACGGTGCCCCAGCCGGTGATCACACCGTCGGTGTACGGCTTCTTGGCCTCCAGACCGAAGCCGGTGGCCCGGTGCCGGCGCAGTTGCTCGACCTCACGGAAGGAATCGGGGTCGAGGAGAAGTTCGATACGCTCCCGCGCGGTCAGTTTGCCCTTGGCGTGCTGCGCCTCGGTCGCCTTCTCGCTCGGTCCGGCCACCGCCTGCGCACGGATCTCGTGCAGTTCGGCCACGCGTCCGCGCGCGTCGGTCGGCTCACCCGGCGCCTCATCCAAAACGGTCATGTAGCGACCTTACGAAGCCAACCAAGGATTGCGGGCCGTCGACTCCTCACAGTCTCCGGCGTGTTTTCCTGGTACCCCTGAACAGAACCACGGCGGGGTGCAGCCCTTCTGACTGCTCAGGGGGCGTGTCGCTTGTACGGGTCCGACAAAGCCGTCAGCCGAGAGTCACCTCACAGACGTGGGTGGCGCATGCCTTCCCGGGGGTGACGCGCACCCGCAGCCGGCGGCCTGTGGAGAGTACTTCGACCGTCTCGTCCGTGTGGGTGACCCGGCGGACCGGACGGTTCCAGGTGAGGTCCGGGTCGGCGGTCGAGCCGGTGCCCTGCTGGACATGGGCCCGGGCCATGGTCCACAGGCGGCTGTAGCTCATGGTGATGCCGGCCGGCGGGTCGAAGAGGTGGCCGGGCCAGAGGGAGTCCGCCGCCGGGGCCATGGCCGCGTGCAGGGCGCGGGCGAGTTCGCCGGTCTCGGCGAGGCGGGAGGCGTACGGCTGCGCGGCCGGGTCGTATCCGGTGCCGAGGGCGATGCCGAGCCAGCGCCGGCGGAGGGTGTCGTACGGGTCGGCCTCGGGGCCCTGAGCGCCGGGACCCTGAACCTCGGTGTCCTGCGCGTCGGCGTCCGGTGCGCCGGTGCCACGGGGCGTGGACCTCGCGGCGCCGGTCGCCGCCAGGGCCGCGGCCGCGAGCAGCAGGCCGCGGCGGCCGGGGCGAGGCGGGGCGGCGGCCTCGGCCGTACGGCGGGAGAAGACGCGACGCTGGGGAACCATGCCCCTGCCCTACCACGGGGAGACGGTCACCTGAACGGAGGATCCGGCCGGAGTGACCGGAACGGCGGAACGACACCCCGGATGCCGGGGCGGGGTCAGCCGAAGCAGTTCAGCAGGCGTCTGGACATCCCCGGCGCCAGGGCGCGCAGGCGGTCCGGGAGGGCCAGCCAGGCGGGGACGTAGACCTGGTCGCGGCCGTCGCGTACGGCCTCCCAGAGGGCGCCGGCGACGCGGCCGGGCGGGATCCGCCGGGGGTGGGAGCGGTCGTGGGGCCTGCCGCGGCGAGCGTGGAAGGGCGTGTCGACGGGGCCGGCCACCACGAGGGTCACGCCCACGCCCGTGCCGCGCAGTTCCCGGCGCAGCGCTTCGGAGAAGGCGGCCAGCGCGGCCTTGGCCGCGGAGTACACCGCTTCCTCCCGTACGCCCACGCAGCCCGCGATCGAGCCGAGCAGCACCACCCGGCCCTGCCCGGCCGCGATCATGACGGGCAGCACCTCGCGCACGAGGTGGAGCGTGGCGTTGAGGTCCAGGGTCAGCACCCGGTCGATGTCGGTGTGCGGCATGCCGGCGAACGGGCCCGCCCAGCCGATGCCCGCCCCGGCGACGAGGACGTCGACCCGGCCGGTCGTGTGCAGCGCGGACCGGGCCAGCAGGCGCGGGCCGTCCGGGGCGGCGAGGTCGGCGGGCAGCACGACGGCCGTGGTGCCGGAGGCCGTCTGCTCCAGGCGGCGCCGGTCGCGGCCGCTGAGGAGCAGTTGCCAGCCGTCCATCGCGAAGCGCCGTGCCGTGGCCGCCCCGATGCCCGAGGAGGCCCCGGTGACCAGGGCCACGCGCTGGTCCAGGCGTCGTGGCGGGCCGTGCTCGGGCGCCGGGGAGGGGGCGGCGGGACGGCGTGGGGCGGCGCCCGCCGGTGGGTCGTAGGCCGAGCCGGAGCCGGTGAGTGTCATCGGTCGGTCTCCCTGCGCTGTCCGTCCGCCGTGGTCTCGGCTGTCTCCTGCCGGTCCCATGAAGTGGAACCTCGCCTTCCAGGCCCTCCGCACAGGATGCGGCAGCACCACCCCTGCGTGCCGCCCGGTGCCGCCATGCGGCGGTATCGGCGCCATGTCGCGACACACCCGCCAAAAATGTTGAACGTTGAACCGGAATAGGTCTACGGTGGGTCGCGTTAGGTAGTACAACGTTCAACATTCCAGCCGATCGCAGAACACAGGAGGAGTACCCCATGAGCATCTTCAGCCGCAAGGACACCGAGACCGCCACGACCGACGCCGTGCGCCCGGAGCTGGCCGCCCTGACCGGCGACTACACGATCGACCCCGCGCACTCGACGATCGGCTTCGTCGCCCGGCATGCCATGGTCACCAACGTCAAGGGCAGCTTCCAGGACTTCACGGGCACGCTCCACCTCGACGGCACCGACCCCTCGCGGTCCACCGCCTCCCTGGACGTCGTGATGGACAGCATCGAGACGGGCAACGCCGACCGCGACGGCCACCTCAAGAGCTCGGACTTCTTCAAGGCGGACGAGTTCCCGGCCATGACGTTCCGCTCCACGCGGGCGGAGGCCCTCGGCGGCGACGACTACCGCATCACCGGCGACCTGACGATCCTCGGTACGACCCGCCCCCTCACCATCGACCTCGAGTTCAACGGCGCCGCGAAGGACCCCTTCGGCAACGAGCGCGTCGGTTTCGAGGGCAAGGCGGAGATCCTGCGCTCCGAGTGGGGCCTGACCTGGAACGCCGCGCTGGAGACCGGCGGTGTCCTGGTCTCCGACAAGATCAAGCTCAACTTCGACATCTCGGCGATCAGGAACGCGTGAGCCCGGCGCGGCCGGCCCGGTGACATACCGCCGGGCCGGTTCTGGCCGGTTCCCGCCTACCGATATTGTCATGCGCTCGTCAATCTAATGCTTCCGGTTGCACCTCCCCAGGCAACCCCCCACGGAAGGCATCACGTTGAAGAGACTCCTCACGGCCCTCAAGAGATGCGCGGTCCTCGGGGCCGCCGCCCTCGCGGTCGCCAGCCTTCAGCCCGTCACCGCCGCGCAGGCCGCCCCCTCGCCCGTCGTCGGCGGGACGCGGGCCGCGCAGGGCGAGTTCCCGTTCATGGTCCGGCTCTCCATGGGCTGCGGCGGCGCGCTGTACACCCAGCAGATCGTGCTCACGGCCGCGCACTGCGTGGGGGCCTCCGGCAACAACACGGGCATCACCGCCACCGCGGGGGTCGTCGACCTCCAGTCCACCAGCGGCCGGGTGCAGGTCCGCTCCACCAAGGTGCTGCGCGCTCCCGGCTACAACGGCACCGGCAAGGACTGGGCGCTGATCAAGCTCGCCCAGCCCATCAACCTGCCGACCCTGAAGATCGCCACCACCGCGCAGTACAACACCGGTGACTTCACCGTCGCCGGCTGGGGCGCGAACCGGGAGGGCGGTTCCCAGCAGCGCTATCTGCTGAAGGCGACCGTGCCGTTCGTCGGCGACGCCGCCTGCAAGGCCTACGGCGGCCTCTACAGCGGCCTCGTCGCGAGCGAGGAGATCTGCGCCGGCTTCGACGCGGGCGGGGTCGACACCTGCCAGGGCGACTCCGGCGGACCCATGTTCCGCAAGGACAACGCCGGGGCCTGGATCCAGGTCGGCATCGTCAGCTGGGGTGAGGGCTGCGCCCGGCCCGAGGCCCCCGGCGTCTACACGGAGGTCTCGACGTTCGCCTCCGCCATCGCCTCGGCGGCGTCGACACTCTGACTCCGCCGCACACGCCTTGCGGGCCCGGTGCCGTACGGTGCCGGGCCCTGCCCGTGCCTCACCTGGTCTTCCGGCCGGCCTCCAGCTTCGCGACCGCCGCCGCCACCTGCGCCGCCCGGCTCCTCGGGGTCCGGGCGCGGAGCACGCCGAGCATCGCCAGGTACCGGTCCGTCCGGCCCAGCGCCTCGAAGGCGGCGGCGGCCCGCGGGCTCGCCTCCAGTGCCGCCGCGAGGTCCTGCGGGACCTCGGCCTCCTGCTGGGACGCGTACGCCGCCTCCCACCGTCCGTCCGCCCGCGCGGCCGCCACCTCCGCGAGGCCGCCGGGCCGCATCCGCCCTTCGGCGGTCAGCTCCTCGACCCGGCGGACGTTGACCATGGACCAGAGGCTGCCGGGGCGCCGCGGGGTGATCCGCTGGAGGTAGTACGACGCGTCGAGGCCCTTGCGCTGCCCGGTGATCCAGCCGTGGCACAGTGCCACGTCGTTGACGTCGGCGGCGCTGACGGAGGGGATGCCCGAGCCCTTCTTGGCGACCTTGACCCACAGGCCCGGATGCGGGGCGGGGTGTGCCGCCAGCCAGGAGTCCAGGTCGGCGGCGGTCGCGAAGGAGAGGGCGTCTCCGGAGGCGGTCATGGCACCACCGTAGAGACCCGGTAGGACGGATCCTGTCCGCTACGCCAGCAGCGCGCGGGCCTGTTCGCGGGCATGGGCGATGGCGTCCGGGAAGATGCCGAGGCCGTGCGCGACGAGCGCGCCCTCGTGCAGCAGCATCAGCGCCCGGGCCAGGGCGTCGGCCCCCTCCGGGTCGACGCCCGAGGCGAGGCGGGTGAAGAGGGCGAGCATCCACTGCTTCTGCCCGGTGATGACCGGGTGGGCCGGGTGGGCGGGGTCGCTGATCTCCGCGTGCGCGTTGACCATGCTGCACCCCTTGGGGCTGTGCTCCGCCGCCCACGCGCGCGAGGCGTCGAAGACCGCCAGGACCTGCTCCGCGGGCTCGGGCGGGGCCGCGTCGAGGTGTTCGGCGAGGAAGGTCCGCCAGCGCTCGTCGCGGTCCGCGAGGTACTCCACGACGATCTGCTCCTTGGAGCCGAACCGGTCATAGAGGGTCTTCTTCGTCACCCCGGCCTCGGCGGCGATGAGGTCCACGCCGACGGCGTGGATGCCGCGCTCGTAGAACAGCCGGGCGGCCGCCGCCAGGACGCGGCGGGCGGCGGGCGTCATCATGACCCGGCGCGGATTCCCGGCAGTGGCGGCGGTGGTACTCATAGCACCCAAGTATACCGATCTGTATAGTTGACGGGGAACGGGTATACCGATCTGTCTACTGGTTGTGATGTTCATGAACATCCTGCTCTCCGTCGCCTTCGTCCTCTGCTGGAGCTCCGGGTTCATCGGGGCCAAACTCGGAGCGGGCAACGCGTCCGCGATCACGGTCCTGATGTGGCGGTTCCTGCCGCTGGCCGTCGTCCTCGTCGCGGTCGCCGCGCTCACGCGCACGGCCTGGCGGGGGCTCACCACCCGGGACGTGACCCGGCAGGCCGTCATCGGCGTGCTGTCGCAGAGCGGCTACCTGCTCAGCGTCTACTACGCCATCCAGCTCGGCGTCTCCAGCGGCACGACGGCCCTGATCGACGGTGTCCAGCCGCTCGTCGCCGGGGCGCTCGCGGGGCCGCTGCTGGGGCAGTACGTCTCGGGCCGGCAGTGGATCGGCCTGGGTCTGGGCCTGGGCGGCGTCGCGGTGGTCACCCTGGCGGACGCCGCGGCCGGGACCGGCGTGCCCTGGTGGGCGTACGCCGTCCCGCTGCTCGGCATGCTGTCGCTGGTCGCGGCCACGTTCCTGGAGAGCCGGTCCCGCTCGCGGGTCGCCCCCTCGGTGTCGCTGACCGTCCACTGCGCCACCAGTGCCGTCCTCTTCTCCGTGCTGGCGCTGGCCACGGGGGCCGCCGTGCCGCCCGCGGAGGGCGGGTTCTGGGTGGCCGTCGCCTGGCTCGTGGGGCTGTCCACGTTCGGCGGGTACGGGCTGTACTGGCTCATCCTGAAGCGCTCCGGGGTGACGAAGGTGAACACGCTGATGTTCCTCATGGCCCCGGTCACGGCCGTCTGGGGCGCGCTCGTGTTCGGTGAGCCGTTCGGCGTGCAGACCGCGCTCGGCCTGGCCGTCTGCCTCGCGGCCGTGGTCGTCGTCCACCGCGGTGGCGGCCGGCGGGAAACGGCCGTGACCGCGGCCCGGGGAGAGCCGGAGGAATACCGGTGGACCCGGGCGCCCGGCTCCGCCTAACGTCTGCGCCATGTCCAGCCCCGAGGCGTCCAGAGTGCGGCCACCGGCTCTCCGGTGGCTGTTCGTGATGCCGGGCCGCTGAGCTCGGCTCGCTCCGCCGCCGGAAGCCGTCCGACCTGTCGTGTCCGACGTCGGCTTCGGGTTGCGGAGTTTCTTCCTGCCGTTCGCTCTTCTCTTGCTGGGCCTTGCCGTGTTCGCGCAGGGAACGTCCGAGTTCATGCTGTCCGGTCTCGTGCCGGACATCGCGCGGGATCTGGGGGTGTCCGTTCCCGCGGCGGGGGCACTGACCTCCGCCTTCGCGGTGGGGATGGTCGTGGGGGCGCCGCTGGTGGCGGGCCTGGCGCGGCGCCGGCCGCGGCGGGGCGCGCTGCTGGCGTTCCTCGTGGTGTTCCTCGCCGTCCATGTCGTCGGTGCTCTCACCGGCAGTTTCGAGGTGCTGCTCGCCACGCGGGTCGTGGGGGCGCTCGCCAACGCCGGGTTCCTCGCCGACGCCCTGGTGGCCGCCGTGGACATGGTCCCGGCGGACGCGAAGGGGCGCGCCACGTCCATGCTGCTGGGCGGGGTGACGCTGGCGTGCGTGGCCGGGGTGCCCGCCGGGGCCGTGCTGGGCGGGCTGTGGGGCTGGCGTGCGGCGTTCTGGGCCGTGGCGCTGGTGTCACTGCCGACGCTGGTGGCGGTGGCGAGGTCGGTGCCGGGCGGTTCGGCGGGGGGTGCGCCGCCCGCGCTGGGCGGTGAACTGCGGTCGCTGCGCAGCCCCCGGCTGCTCGTCACGCTGGCGCTGGGCGCCCTCGTCAACGGTGCGACGTTCTGCACTGTGCTGTCCCGGGACGTTGGTGACAAGCGACAGGGGTAGCAGGTCCCTGGACCGGGAAGCGGCCGGGCGTCGGCCTTGGCTCGGGTGCCGGACCCTGCCCCGGCGTGGGTGCCGAAGTCGGGGGCGGAGGCGGTGACCAGGGCCGGGCTCGGCGCACCGCGCTCGGTCTGCTCGTGCAGGACGGACTCGGGTCCGGGGCCCGTCGCCCATCGGGTCAGAAGCCGCCGCCGAAGTCCCCTCCCCCGCCGAAGTCGCCGCCGCCGAAGCCTCCGTCGCCGAAGCCGCCCCCGAAGTCGCCCGTGTCGAAGTCCGCGCCGGAGACGTCGCCGCCGCCGAAGTCGCCGTAGCCGGAGCCGTAGTCGGACGCGTAGGCGGGGGTGGCCATCATGCTGCCGAGCATGGTGCCGACGAGGAGGCCGGGCAGGAGGCCGCCGCCGAAGTAGCCGCCGGCCCAGGGGCCGTACGCGGGGCCTGCCTCCCAGTACGGGCGGCGGCCGAGTTCGGTGTCGACCTCGCGGATCACCGGGTCCCGGCCCTCGGCGAGCCGGGTCCGGTCGGCCGCGCAGACGGGGACGTCGCGCGTGGCGCCGCCCGGGGGTGTCCAGCTCGCGTCGGTGACCGAGGGGCCGTGACGGGGGTCGAAGAAGCAGGGCGGGCGGCGCTCCGGCAGCGGGGCGCCCCCGCGGCGGGCCGCGAGTCGTGCCAGGGAGAACCGGCCGTCCTCCACGGCCTGGGTGACGGCCCGCACGTCCTCCGGTTTCGTCGCGGCGGCCATCAGGGACTTCGCCTGCTCGTAGGCGTCCAGCGCGTGCTCGTAGTCGGCGCGCATCGCGTCGTCCGCGCCGGGTTCGCCGGGGTGGAAGTCGAGGCGGTCGAGTTCCTCGCCGAAGGCGGTGATGTCCTCGTCGACCACCACGCGCAGCTTCTCCAGCGCGGCCCGCTGCTCCTCCTCGTGGCGGCGGCGGTTGCGGCGGACCAGCGCGTAGGCGCCCGCGCCGCCGGCCGCGACCAGCGCGCCGACCGTCACCAGACCGCCGACCGGCACGTCGGTGCCCGAGCCGTCGCTCCAGCTGCTGGGCGCCGAGCCGCGCACGTTGCGCAGGGCGTCGTCGACGAAGTCGTTCAGCTGGGCCTTGGCGTCGCCCGCGCCCCGTACGGCCGTGACCAGGTTGGACACCGCCTGGCTGCTCATCACCGCGCTGTCCGCACGGGCGTCGAACTCGTCGCCGAGACGGATGCCGTACAGGCCGGTGACGCCGGTCTCGGTGCGGAGGTTCCTGAAGAGGTCCTGGGTGGGGAAGCCGGCCGGGAGGACCGCCACGAAGACGGGCTTGTCCGCGTCCTTGATCTTGTCGGCGAGCGCCTCGGCGTCCGACGCGGCCAACTGGCCGCGGGCGGCCGGATCGACGTAGACCGGGTTCTCGCGCAGTTCCGCGGCGACCTTTGAGAGGTCGGTGGCCGCCTGCGCACCGGGCGCACCGGCCATCAGCGCCGCCAGTACGGCGACGACCGGCACGATCAGCAGACGTACGAGGGTACGCACCGTTGCGGCCTTCATATGTTCGAAGCTACCCGAATCGGCACAGAATCGACACAGACGGACGCGATGGATCGGGGCGGCTGAGGCGACGGCGCGCAAGGCGCCGTCGCCCGCCCCCTCCCGGCCTACTCGGCCGGGCTCACTCCCGCCCGCAGCAGCCCGTACGTGTATGCGTCCTCCAGGGCCTGCCAGCTCGCGGCGATGACGTTGTCGGCCACGCCGACCGTCGCCCACTCGCCCGTGCCGTCGGACGTGGAGATCAGCACGCGGGTCGTCGAGTTGGTGCCGTGCTTGCCCTCCAGGATGCGGACCTTGTAGTCCACCAGTTCCAGCTTGGCGAGCTGCGGGTAGATCTTCTCCAGGCCCACGCGCAGGGCCCGGTCGAGCGCGTTGACCGGGCCGTTGCCCTCGGCCGTGGCGACGATGCGCTCGCCCTTGGCCCAGAGCTTGACGGTCGCCTCGTTGGCGTGGGAGCCGTCGGGCCGGTCCTCGACGATGGCGCGCCAGGACTCGACCTCGAAGTAGCGCAGCGGCTTGCCCTGGACCTCGGTGCGCAGGAGGATCTCGAAGCTCGCGTCGGCCGCCTCGTACGTGTAGCCCCTGAGTTCGCGTTCCTTCACCCGCTCGACGACCCGGCCGACCAGCTCACGGTCGTCGCCGAGGTCGATGCCGAGTTCCTTGCCCTTGAGCTCGATGGAGGCCCGGCCGGCCATGTCGGAGACCAGCATCCGCATGGTGTTGCCGACCTGCTCGGGGTCGATGTGCTGGTACAGGTCCGGGTCGACCTTGATGGCCGAGGCGTGCAGGCCGGCCTTGTGCGCGAAGGCCGAGACGCCCACATAGGGCTGGTGCGTGGAGGGCGTGAGGTTGACGACCTCGGCGATCGCGTGCGAGATGCGCGTCATCTCGCGCAGCCGGCCCTCGGGCAGGACCTGCTTGCCGTACTTCAGCTCCAGGGCCGCCACGACCGGGAACAGGTTGGCGTTGCCGACGCGTTCGCCGTAGCCGTTGGCCGTGCACTGGACGTGCGTCGCGCCCGCGTCGACGGCGGCCAGCGTGTTCGCCACCGCGCAGCCCGTGTCGTCCTGGGCGTGGATGCCGAGCCGGGCGCCGGTGTCGGCCAGGACGGTGCCGACGACCGCCTGGATCTGCGCCGGGAGCATGCCGCCGTTGGTGTCGCACAGGACCACCACGTCCGCGCCTGCCTCCGAGGCGGTACGGACGACCGACTTCGCGTACTCGGGGTTCGCGCGGTAGCCGTCGAAGAAGTGCTCGCAGTCGACGAAGACCCGGCGGCCCTGCTCCTTCAGGAACGACACCGTGTCGCGCACCATCTCCAGGTTCTCGTCCAGGGTGGTGCGCAGGGCGAGCTCGACATGCCGGTCGTGGGACTTGGCGACCAGCGTGATCACCTCGGCGCCCGACTCCAGCAGGGCCTTGACCTGCGGGTCGTCAGCCGCCTTGGCTCCCGCGCGGCGGGTCGCCCCGAACGCGACCAGCTGCGCGTGCCGGAAGTCGATCTCCTGCCGGGCGCGGGCGAAGAACTCGGTGTCCCGGGGGTTCGCGCCCGGCCAGCCGCCCTCGATGAAGCCGACGCCGAAGTCGTCCAGGTGCCGCGCGATGGCCAGCTTGTCGGCGACGGTGAGGTTGATGCCCTCCCGCTGGGCGCCGTCGCGCAGGGTGGTGTCGAAGACGTGGAAGGAATCGTCGAGCTCACTGGGTGCGGTCATGTGTCAAGGCTCCTGAGGATGGGATCTCGGTCGTACCGGAATGACCGGCTCCACCGCCCTCGCATACTCCCTCGCGCTCTCGCCTCCGGCTGCGGGTGGGCCAGAAATGCGAAAAACCTCTCGCGGGTGCGAGAGGTCTGCGCGCGGGTCGAGGACGACGGTGTCCGCCCGTACCTGGTCGTACGTGGCGGTCACTGCGGACCGGCGCGCCTGCTGCCAATAATCATGGCGAACGAGAGCACGGGGGCAGTCTGGCACAACCCCCGCGCCCGGCTCATGGTTGTCTCAGGATGCGGTCGGTCACTTCAGGTGACGCACGTAGACGTGCGAGTACCACTGGCAGGCCCCGCTGACCGGCACACAGCGTAAGACCACTCGCCACGACGCCGCCGCCCTGGCCATCGGACGGCGCTCTCAAGGACACTCGATCCGGCGACGGACGACACCGCCCCGTGCACACCAGAGCGATGTGCACGGGCATCTGACCGTCCAGGCCGACCGGCGTGCCCTTGAGGGTGAGGGAACCGCCCCCCCCGCATTCCCGGACCACGGACACGATCCGTGCCGCCGGACTGTGGAGCGAACGCGGGTGACCAGAACGCCCAACACCGTTCGGGGCCTTGGGCTGAGCATGGATCATGGCAACAGGAGCAAACGCGGTTTCTTGACCGACCGATTCGGCGGTGGGTGGGCATAGGCCGGGGCCCAGGGGCGGAGCCCCGGGGTGGGCAGCGGACTCAGCCCAGCTGGTGCATCCAGCCGTGCTTGTCCTCCGCCGTACCGCGCTGGATGTCGAGCAGCGCCTGGCGGAGCCGGAGCGTGACCTCGCCCGGCTCTCCCCCGCTCTGCTTCCACTCGGCCCCGGCCCGCTTCACCGTCCCGACCGGCGTGATCACCGCGGCCGTACCGCAGGCGAACACCTCCGTGAGCGACCCGTTCTCCGAGTCCCGCTGCCACTGGTCGACCGAGACCCGGCCCTCCTCGGCCTCGTACCCGAGATCACGGGCGACGGCGAGCAGGGAGTCCCGCGTGACGCCCTCCAGGATGGAGCCCGTGAGGGACGGCGTGACGATCTTGTCGCCGTACACGAAGTACAGGTTCATGCCGCCCAGTTCCTCGACCCACTTGTGCTCGACCGCGTCGAGGTAGCAGACCTGGTCACAGCCCTTGGTCGCGGCCTCGGCCTGCGCGAGCAGGGACGCCGCGTAGTTGCCGCCGGTCTTGGCGTCACCCATGCCTCCGGGGACGGCACGGACGCGGTCCTCGGAGACCCAGATGGAGACCGGCTTGACGCCTCCCGGGAAGTACGCGCCGGCCGGGGAGGCGATGACCAGGAACAGGTACTCGTTGGCCGGCTTCACCCCCAGCCCGACCTCGGTCGCGATCATGAACGGACGCAGGTAGAGAGACTCCTCACCACCGTGCGCCGGCACCCACGCCTTGTCCTGCTTCACGAGCGCGTCGCACGCCTCGATGAACGTCTCGACCGGCAGCTCGGGCATCGCCAGCCGGCGCGCGGAGCTCTGGAAGCGCTCGGCGTTCTTCTCGGGACGGAACGTGGCGACCGAGCCGTCGGGGCGGCGGTAGGCCTTCAGCCCCTCGAAGATCTCCTGCGCGTAGTGCAGGACCGTGGTGGCGGGGTCGAGGGAGATCGGCGCGTACGGCACGAGCTGACCGTCGTGCCAGCCGCGGCCCTCCGTCCACTTGATCGTCACCATGTGGTCGGTGAAGTGGCGGCCGAACCCGGGGTTGGCCAGGATCGCTTCCCGTTCTGCGGCGGAGAGCGGGTTGGCGGACGGCTTGAGCTCGATCGTGGGCGTCGTCATGGGTTGAAGTCCTTCACCGGTTGTAGTGACGGGCCGCGCTCGGTACAGCTCTGATGGTGACCAGTGCTAGGACGTCCGAGCATTCCCTCGTTCCGCGGCCTCGCGTTCGATTATCGCCCGGGGGCGACGGAGGACGGAACGGTGTGAATGCGGCCCGGTGGTCGATGGTGACACCCGGCGGGAACATGCGGAAGCCGCCGGGTGCGGATGCGACCCGGCGGCTTGGTTCAAGCAGCGGCGGGTCAGCCGGCTACT
The DNA here is from genome assembly GCF_044458845.1 of Streptomyces sp. NPDC050416. Lineage (NCBI taxonomy): Bacteria > Bacillati > Actinomycetota > Actinomycetes > Kitasatosporales > Streptomycetaceae > Streptomyces > Streptomyces sp. NPDC050416. The sequence continues at coordinate 131,742 of NZ_JBITII010000010.1, read as the reverse complement.
CGTACGGCGAGCGCGTCGCCGATCTCCGAGGTTGAGCGGGCGGGCTTGCCGGTGCGCTCCGACAGGTCGGCGGAGACCGCCTCGTCGATCCGGGCGGCCTCGGCCTCGTAGCCGAGGTGGCGCAGGAGCAGGGCGACGGACAGCACGGTGGCGGTCGGGTCGGCCTTGCCCTGGCCGGCGATGTCCGGGGCCGAGCCGTGCACGGGCTCGAACATCGAGGGGAACTCTCCGGACGGGTTGATGTTGCCGGAGGCGGCCACGCCGATGCCGCCGGAGACGGCCGCGGCGAGGTCGGTGATGATGTCGCCGAAGAGGTTGTCGGTGACGATCACGTCGAAGCGCTCGGGCTGGGTGACCAGGTAGATGGTCGCCGCGTCGACGTGCATGTACTCGGTGGTGACCTCGGGGAACTCCTCGGCCACCTTGTTGAAGATGTTGGTCCACAGGTGACCCGCGAAGGTCAGCACGTTGTTCTTGTGGATCAGCGCCAGCTTCTTGCGCGGGCGGGCCTGGGCACGCGCGAAGGCGTCGCGGACCACGCGCTCGACACCGAAGGCCGTGTTCACGGACACCTCGGTGGCGACCTCGTGCTCGGTGCCCTTGCGGATCGTGCCGCCGTTGCCGGTGTACGGGCCCTCGGTGCCCTCGCGGACCACGACGAAGTCGATCTGCGGCTCGCCGGCCAGCGGGGTGGCGACACCCGGCAGCAGCTTCGAGGGACGCAGGTTGACGTGGTGGTCGAAGGCGAAGCGGAGCTTCAGCAGGAAGCCGCGCTCCAGGACGCCGGACGGCACGCTCGGGTCGCCGATCGCGCCGAGCAGGATGGCGTCGTGCTTCTTCAGGGCCTCGAGGTCGGCGTCGGTGAGGGTCTCACCGGTGGCGTGGTAACGCTTCGCGCCGAAGTCGTAGTCCTTCGTCTCCAGCTTCACATCCTGCGGAAGGACGGCGGAGAGGACCTTCAGGCCTTCGGCCACGACTTCCTGGCCGATGCCGTCACCGGGAATCACTGCGAGATTGATGCTGCGAGACATGCGGGCACCCTACTCCTCGTCCCATGGAATGACACAGGGTGTCCGTGATGCGGACAGCGCTGGGCGGGCGGTACGGCACCCGCCCGGCGGAGCGCACTCGGCCGACTGTTTCCGTTCACCCGTATGTGGGGCGGACGTTGGCGTTCAATGGGAAATTGACCCGACATGGAGATCCCCCACTTCGGCATCCCGCCCGAGCTCGCCCGCCGAATGAGCATGGCGGAACAGCACGAGTACCTGCGCACGCGGCTGTCGCGGCGCCGCACGCTGGTGACGGCGGGCGCGGTCGCGGGCGGTCTGCTGACCGGCTGCTCCGGCTCCGCGCCGGCGGGCGGTACGACGACCGGGAGCCCATCGCCGAGCACGTCCAAGGCGCCCGGCTCCCACATCACGCCCTTCGGCCGTCACCTCGCCTTCGGCGCCGACCCGAAGACGCAGATGCGGATCTCCTGGCAGGTGCCGCTGGCGGTGCGGGGGCCGTACGTCCGGGTGGGCCTGCGCCCCGACGACCTCGGGCGCAAGATCGAGGCCGAACTGCGTGACCTGCACACCCCGGAGCTGAAGGGCGTACGGCCGGCGGTCGAGCAGTACTACCTGCACGCGGCGCTGGACGGCCTGCGCCCGGGCACGACGTACTACTACGGCGTCGGCCACGAGGGCTTCGACCCGGCGTCCCCGGGGCACCGGTCGACCGTCACGTCCTTCCGCACGGCCCCGGCCAGTCCGCCCGAGCGGTTCGTGTTCACCGCGTTCGGCGACCAGGGCGTCGGCGACGAGGCGGCCCTCAACGACCGTCTGCTGCTGCGCCGCAGCCCGGCGTTCCATCTCCACGCCGGCGACATCTGCTACGCCGACCCGACCGGCAAGGGCAAGGAGTCGGACGTCTTCGACGCCGGGCAGTGGGACCGGTTCCTGAAGCAGACCGAGCCGGTGGCCAGGTCGGTGCCGTGGATGGTGACGACCGGCAACCACGACATGGAGGCCTGGTACTCGCCGGACGGCTACGGCGGCCAAATCGCCCGTTTCTCCCTGCCGGACAGCGGCTTCGACGCGCGCACGGCGCCGGGGGTGTACGCCTTCACGTACGGCAACGTCGGCGTGGTCGCATTGGACGCGAACGACGTGTCGTACGAGTTCCCGGCCAACTTCGGCTACACGGAGGGGCGGCAGACGAAGTGGCTGGACAGCAAGCTCGGCGAGTTGAGGTCCTCGAAGGACGTGGACTTCATCGTCGTCTTCTTCCACCACTGCGCGTACTCGACGTCCACGCACGCCTCCGACGGCGGGGTGCGCGCCGAGTGGCTGCCGCTGTTCACCGAGCACCAGGTGGACCTGGTGATCAACGGGCACAACCACGTGTACGAGCGGATCGACGCCGTCAAGAACGGCGAGGTGGGCAGGCCTGTTCCGGTCGGCGGGACGACGGATCCCAGGCGGGACGGGATCGTGTACGTCACCGCGGGCGGCGGCGGCAAAGAGCTGTACGGCTTCCCGGACGGCGTGAAGGAGAGCTACGAGGGGAACACCGCCGACCGCGAGTCGGTCGCCACGTTCCGGTGGACGAAGTCCCAGGACACGAAGGCGGAGTCGGTGCAGTGGTCGCGGGTGCGCTACCGCGGGTTCTCGTTCCTCTCGGTGGAGGCCGTGAGCGGCGCCGCGCCGAGGCTGAAGGTGTCGGCGCTGGCGTCGAGCGGTGAGCGGATCGACCATTTCGAGGTGCGGCGCGGGGCGTGAGGCCCCGCACCGCGCCTCGTCGGGTGCGGCTCCCGGATCAGGGGTGTTACGGCTCAGTGGCCGGCGGATCCGTTCAGTGACCGGTGTTTCCGCCGTTGTCCCTGCGGTCGAGGGCGCGCTGGAGCGCTGCGGCGGCGTTCTTGCGGTCGGACTCGCTCGTGCGGGAGACGTGACGAACTCGGCGGCGGACGGTCGTCTCGGCCATGGGAAATCGACTCCTTCGACAGCATGGAGCGCAGAGAGAGATACGAGACCCACTGCCTTAAGGGCGTGGGAGGTGCCCCCAGATGGGGCGGGGAGCGGTGCCGCAGGGGTTGCCTGCACGTGCCCGGCTCACGACCGCCATTCGCTTGGTCGAGCGAGACGTTCGGCTCCTACAAAACTAAGGGAGTCCGGAGCGTCTGTCTCCACAATTACTCGGACTTCCTACTATCTGAGACAGTGGACTACGCCACACCCAGCTCACCTGCGGTGATTCCTAGAGCACGTCTCCGTCGCGCCAGTCGAAGAGCAGTTCGTGCGCGGGGTCGAGCGGGCCGGCGAGGGCAGGACGGACGTAGGTGCTGTCCTCTTCCTCCGGCAGGCGGACGACGCCGTGCCGCGGGCTGAGGGCGTGCACCTGGCCGCGCCACAGCCGCCAGCCGCGCGAGGTGTAGAGCCGGGCGCCGTCGTCGCTGGCGGAGAGGGCGCCGAGGTCGTAGGCGCGGTCGACGATGCGCTCCAGCTCCGCCATGACCTGCCCGCCGAGGCCCGAGCGGCGGGCGTCGGCGCGTACGGCGACGTTCTCGACGTACCCGGCGCGCAGCCACCGGCCGCGGTGCCGCACCCGGCGCATCACGACCGCGCCGTGCGCGGCGAGCCCGGAGCCGTCGTGCACGAGGACGTGCATGCCGCCGAGGCCGTGTTCCCAGTCCTCGTCGCCGAAGTCGCCGTCGAAGGCGGCGTCCAGAAGGGCCCGTACGGCGCCGAGTTCGGCGGGGGTGAGGTCGGCGGTGTGGGCGGTGCGCGCGCGGGTGGCCATCGGCCCAGTCTTCCCGCGGACATGCCGACGGGCCAGGTCATTTCGTGACCCGGCCCGTCGGTGCCGCGGGGCTCAGCCCATGTGCGGGTAGGTGTAGTCGGTCGGCGGGACCAGCGTCTCCTTGATGGCGCGGGTCAGGGTCCAGCGCATCAGGTTCTGCGGGGCGCCGGCCTTGTCGTTGGTGCCGGAGGCACGGCCGCCGCCGAAGGGCTGCTGGCCGACGACGGCGCCGGTCGACTTGTCGTTGATGTAGAAGTTGCCGGCCGCGTAGCGGAGCTTGTCCGCCGTGTAGGCCGCCGCCGCGCGGTCGTTCGCGATCACCGAGCCGGTCAGGGCGTAGTCGGAGACGGACTCCATCTGCGTCAGCATCTCGTCGTACCGGTCGTCCTCGTAGACGTGCACGGCGATGACCGGACCGAAGTACTCGGTGCGGAAGACCTCGTTCTCCGGGTCGCCGCACTCGATGACCGTCGGGCGGACGAAGTACCCCTCGGAGTCGTCGTAGGTGCCGCCAGCGACGATCGTGCAGGAGGGGTCCTCCTTGGCCCGGTCGATGGCGGCCTTGTTCTTGGCGAAGGCACGCTCGTCGATGACGGCGCCGATGAAGTTCGACAGGTCGGTGATGTCTCCCATCTTGATGCCGTCGACCTCGGCGGCCCACTCCTCCTTGAAGCCGGAGTTCCAGATCGAGGCGGGGATGTACGCCCGGGAGGTGGCGCTGCACTTCTGGCCCTGGTACTCGAAGGCACCGCGGGTGAGCGCCGTCTTCAGGATGGCCGGGTCGGCGGACGGGTGGGCGACGAGGAAGTCCTTGCCGCCGGTCTCGCCGACCAGACGCGGGTAGGTGCGGTACTTCTCGATGTTGTTGCCGACCGTCTTCCACAGGTACTGGAAGGTCTTGGTCGAGCCGGTGAAGTGGATGCCGGCGAGGTCGCGGTGCTCCAGAGCGACCTTGGAGACCTCGATGCCGTCGCCGGTGACGAGGTTGATGACGCCCTTGGGCAGGCCGGCCTCCTCCAGCAGCCGCATGAGCAGCACGGCGGCGTGGGTCTGCGTCGGGGACGGCTTCCAGACGACGACGTTGCCCATCAGGGCCGGGGCCGTCGGCAGGTTGCCCGCGATCGCCGTGAAGTTGAAGGGCGTGATCGCGTAGACGAAGCCCTCCAGCGGGCGGTGGTCCAGACGGTTCCACACGCCCGGGGAGTTGGCCGGGGGCTGCTCGGCCAGGAGCTTGCGGGCGTAGGAGACGTTGAACCGCCAGAAGTCGATCAGCTCGCAGGGCGTGTCGATCTCGGCCTGCTGGGCGGTCTTGGACTGGCCGAGCATGGTGGAGGCGGCGAGCGTCTCGCGCCAGGGGCCGGAGAGCAGCTCGGCGGCGCGCAGGATGATCGCCGCGCGGTCGTCGAAGGACATGGCGCGCCAGGCGGGCGCGGCGGCCAGGGCCGCGTCGATGGCGTCCTGGGCGTCCGCCTGCGTGGCGTTGCGGTACGTGCCGAGCACGGCCCGGTGGTTGTGCGGCTGGACGACCTTGAAGGCCTCGCCGCCGCCCATCCGCTTCTCACCGCCGATGGTGCAGGGCAGGTCGACGGGGTTGTCGGCCAGCTCCTTGAGCCTGGCTTCCAGCCGGGCACGCTCGGGCGAGCCGGGGGCATAGCCGTGCACCGGCTCGTTGACGGGGATGGGGACCTGGGTCACAGCGTCCATGTTTTCCGTAACTCCTTACTGAGCGGTGAATGCGGTCTCAGCCCTTGGTGATCATGCTGCGCACGAAGAAGCGCAGGTTGGCCGGCTTCTCCGCGAGTCGGCGCATGAAGTAGCCGTACCAGTCGGTGCCGTACGCGGTGTACACGCGCATCCGGTGGCCCTCGGCGGCCAGCCGCAGCTGCTCCTCGGTGCGGATGCCGTAGAGCATCTGGAACTCGTACTCGTCGAGCTTTCGCCCGGCGCGGTGGGCGAGCTCCTGGCCGATGGCGATCAGTCGCGGGTCGTGGGACCCGATCATCGGGTACCCCTCCCCCTCCATCAACGTCCGGAGGATCCGAACGTATGCCCGGTCGATCTCGTGTTTGTCCAGATACGCGACCGAGCCCGGCTCCTTGTACGCGCCCTTGACCAGGCGCACCCGGCTGCCGTTCGCGGCGAGGCGGCGGGCGTCGGCCTCGGTGCGGAAGAGGTACGCCTGGATGACGCAGCCGGTCTGCGGGAAGTCCTTCCGCAGCTCCTCGTGGATGGCGAACATCGAGTCGAGGGTGGTGTGGTCCTCGGCGTCCAGGGTGACCGTGGTGCCGATCTCGGCGGCGGCCTCGACGACCGGGCGGACGTTGGCGAGGGCCAGTTCGTGGCCGCCTTGGAATGCAGGGGCGGGCCCGGAGGGCCCTTCGGATAGGGCGGTGGTGGGCGACGGGAGGGCCTGCCCGAACATCGACAGCTTCACGGACATCTCGGCGCGGGTGCCGAGCTCCAGCGGCTTCAGGCGGTCGATCAGCTCCAGGTAGGCGTCCCGCGCGGCGGCGGCCTGGGTGGGGTTGGTGATGTCCTCACCGACGACGTCCATCGTCAGCTCCAGGCCCTGCCCGGTGAGCTCCTGGATGACCGGCACGACGTCGTCGACACCCTCGCCCGCGATGAATCGGTCGACGACCTGTTTGGTCACCGGGGCGGCCGAAACCAGGCGTCGCATCCGGTCGCTGCGCGACGCGGCGAGAATCACGGGACCCAGCACGGGGCACCTCCAGAGCACAACCAACGGATGGCCGGACCCCGGGCGGATGACGCTTCGGGTACGGCACGGAGAACCACCGTGAAACCTAAGGATCCCTCCGACTGTCGGCCATCGACAGCTGTCACGCATCCGTGCCGCAGATCTCAGACAGATGTATGAAGGGTCCCCTTCGGTGCGGGACAATGCCCGGATGACGTCGGAACACAGGGGTGACTACGAGGAGCTGGTCGACGAGATCTCCGAGCTGCTCGGGGCGCCCGCGACGCTGGAGAACCGGGACTTCGAGCTGATCGCCTTCGGCGCGTACGACAGCGAGGGCGACCTCGATCCGTCGGCCCTGGACCCGGTGCGCACCCGCTCGATCCTCACCCGCCGCTCGACCGCGGCCGTCCGGGCGTGGTTCGAGGGCTTCGGCATCACGCGTGCGACCGGCCCGGTCCGTATCCCGCCGACGCCGGAGGCCGGGGTGTACCGGGGCCGGATCTGCCTGCCCGTCCGGCACCGGGGCGTGGTCCACGGCTATGTCTGGCTGCTGGACGACGATCCCGGCCCGAGCGAAGGCCGGCTGTCCGCCGCCATGCAGGTCACGACCCGGATCGGGGCGCTGCTCGCGGACGAGGCCCAGCACGGTGCCGACCTCACGCGCGAACTGCGGGCCGTCCTCACAGCCGACCGCGACTGGCAGCGCGACATGGCCATCGCGGAACTCCGCACCGCCCTCGGCCCGCGCGCCGACGGCCTCCACACGGTGCTCTGCGTCGCCCCCTGGCCCACGGCCGACCCCGACGACGCCCCGTCGGTCCGCACGATGCCGGGCGCGACGGCCCTGTGCACCCTGCCGTGGGGGGCCTCGTCCCAGTGCGTGGCCGTCCTGATCCGCCTCCGCTCGCCGGACGTACTGACTCCGGCGACGACAGCGGCGGCCCGCCTGCTGGAGCGGGCGGGCGGGGGAAGCGGTCCGCTCGGCGGCGCCGGGCGGGCGCCGACCGGCCGGGGCTCGCACGGAGCGACCGCCTCACGCGGGACGGCCGGCACCTCAGACAGACCGGCAGACCCCACCTCCCCCGGCCCCACCCCTCGCGGTGCAGCCGACGGCGCCTCGCACGGTGCCGGAGCCGGGTCCGCCGCCGCCGGTCTCTCAACGCCCCGCTCCGGTCTCGCCGAACTGGGAAGCGCCTGGTGGGAGGCCTCGGCGGCGGCGCGGGCCGCGTTGGCCGAACCCGGGCTCGGGCCCGTCGCCGAGTGGGCGTCCATCGGGCCCTTCCGGCTGCTCACCGCGCTGCCGCCGGAGGTGGCCCGCGACCCCGCGGTGCACGCCCTGCTCTTCCCCGTCCACCGGGAGCTGGCCCGTACCGCCGAGGTCTACCTCGACTGCGCTGGGCAGGCCGCCCGGGCCGCCGCCGAGCTCGGCATCCACCGCCAGACCCTGTACTACCGCCTGTCCCGGATCGAGAAGCTCACCGGCCTGGACCTGGACGACGGCGAGGACCGCCTGCTCCTGCACATGGCGTTGAAGGGCGCCCGGCTCGCGCAGGGTCACGGCATCGGGCCGTCCGGGTGAGTCCGTCGCCCGAAAGGGCGATTTGAGGACGGCCCGCGCGCCGTCGGACGCCGCGCCCGGTCACGGTTCTCCTCGCGTGCCATCGGCTGGCAGGAGTTCTCGTGCGGAACCGACGGGCCTGGTCTGCGAAGCGAACGGTGATGGCGGGGCTGGCCTACGGGGTGCTCGCGCTCGCGCTGCCGGGCGCCCACGCAGTGCCGGGGCCGGCCGTCCCGCGGGGGCGGTGGCCGGGGCCGGCCGTCCCGCGGTGGCGGTGGCCGGGGCCGGCCGTCCCGCGGGGGCGGTGGCCGGGGCCGCGCGGGACGCGTCGGCCGTGACCGACTGGATGCGCACGGCGGGTGCCACCATCAAGGCCGAGACCCACGCGCCCCCGCCCGAGTTGTTCATCTGGGAGGCGTACGTCTCCACCGCCGTCTACAAGGCCGTCGTCGGCATCGAGGGCCGCTTCGCGCCGTACAAGTGGGACGGCCGGGCACCCCGCACGGCCTCGTCCGCGGCGGCTGCCGCCTCGGCCGCGCACCAGGTGCTGCGGCATCACTTCCCCAAAGCCGCGCCCCGGCTGGACGCCGCCCTGGCCGGCACCCTCGCGGAGATCCCCGACGGCGAGGCCGAGGACGAGGGCGTCGCGTTCGGGAAGCTCGCCGCCGAGCACATCGTCGAGCTCCGCCGCGACGACGGCCGCGGCGCGTCCGTACCGTTTCCCGCCCGCCCGCGCCCCGGCGTCTGGCGTCCCACCCCGCCCGGCCACGAGCCCTTCGCCAGCGCCTGGGTCGGCCGGGTTCGGCCGCTGCTGCTGGACTCCCCGCACCAGTTCCGCCCTGGCCCGCCGCCCCCGCTGCGCTCCGCCCGGTACGCCAGGGACCTCCACGAACTCGCGCTCTACGGTGGCCGGACCGGCTCGCACCGGAGCCCCCAACAGACGGACACCGCCAGTACTTCGTCTCCCTGGACCTGCAAGGCGCCCTCGCCGACCACGCCACCCGGCACGGGTTCGACATCGCCGAGACGGCACGCCTGTACGCGGCGGCCAACACGGCCCGGGCCGACGCCGTCATCACCGCCTGGGACGCCAAACTCCACTACGGCACCTGGCGGCCCGTCACCGCCATCCGGGAGGCGGACACCGACGGCAACCCCGCGACCCGGCCGGACCCGCACTGGGAGCCGCTGCTGACCACCCCGTCCCCTCCCGACTACCTCAGCGGCCACGCCACCATGGGCGGTGCGCTGATGCGCATGCTGACCGGGATCTTCGGCATCTCCCGCGTCGATCTGCACATCCGGTCGACCACCACCGGCACCTCCCGCCACTACCGCTACGCCCACGAGTACGAGCGGGACGTCTGCGACGCCCGGGTCTGGGGCGGGATCCACACCCGGACGGCCGACGAGGTGGGCGACGCCACCGGTCGCCGGCTCGCCGCCTGGGCGCTGCGGAAGTACTTCCGCCCCGTCCCCTGACGGCCGGGCCATCCAGAACACTTCTGAAAATGATTGTCATCATGCTACGGTCATGACACTTCCCGTCCTTTACCAGGCCTTGACCGAGGTGTCCCGTGCGCGTCCCCGCCCGTCTCGTCCCCCTCGCTGCCCTCAGCGCGGCTTCCGCCCTGCTCACCGCCTGCTTCTCCGGTGGGCAGCCGGCCACCGACGACTCCGGGGCAGAGGGCAAGCGCATACGCGTGGCGATGATGCTGCCCCCACGCTCGGCGCTGTCCCCGCTGTCGGACGACGCCTTCAAGCTGTCACGCTGGTCCACGGCGGAGACCCTGGTGAAACTGGACGCGGACGGTGACGCCGAGCCGGCATTGGCCACCGGGTGGACCCAGTCCGGCCGGAGCTGGACCTTCACCCTGCGCGACGGCGTGACCTTCCACGACGGGACGAAGCTCACCGCCGAAGCCGTCGTCAACTCGCTCACCAAGGCCGCCGCCGCCTCCCCCAAGCCCCGCATCCTCGACGGCGTGGACCTGACCGCGAAGGCCGACGGCGGCAAGGTCACCGTCACCACCGCCACCGAGGACCCCCTGGTCCCGCAGCGGCTCAGCTCCCCGCAGCTGTCGATCCTCGCGGCCAAGGCCTACCGGGGGAAGGCCGTCAGCCCCGTCGGCGCGGGCACCGGCCCCTTCGAGCTGACGAAGGTCAACGGCACCTCCTCCGCCGCTCTCGACCGCTACGACGGCTACTGGGGGAAGAAGGCCGAGGCCCCCGGCATCGACGTCCGGTTCGTGCCCGACGGCACGGCCCGCGCCGCCGCCCTGCGCACCGGCGAGGCCGACATCGTCGAGGCGGTGCCGGTCTCGCAGGCGGCGGTGCTGGACCAGGACCTGATCACCGAGGTGCCCATGCCGCGCACCAACACCCTGTACCTCAACACCGAGAGGGGCGTCTTCAAGGACGCCGCACTGCGGGCGGCGGCCCGTGGGGCGATCGACGCCGGGTCGATCGTGAAGGGCGTGTACGAGGGGCGCGCCGATGTCGCCGAGGGGCTGCTCGGCCCCGCCCTGCCGTGGGCGGCCGAGCTGCGGGGGCCGGTGAAGCGGGCCGAGGCCGGCGACCCGGCCGGCAGGACGATCACCATCGGCACCTTCACCGACCGTGCCGAGCTGCCCGAGGTCGCCGCCGCGCTGCAACAGCAGCTGCAGAAGGCCGGGTTCAAGGTGAGGCTCGACGTCCGCGAGTACGCCAACATCGAGTCCGACGCGCTGGCGGGCCGCTTCGACGCGTTCATCCTCTCCCGCGCCACCGTCCTGGACTCCGGCGACCCGGCCGCCTACCTCTACAGCGACTTCGCCTCCGACGGCTCCTTCAACATCTCCCAGCTCGCGGACCCGGCCGTGGACAAGGCCCTGAAGAAGGCCGGCGAGACGGCGGCCGGCGACGCCCGGCGCAAGGCGGTCATCGCCGCCGAGGCCGCCGTGCTCGGCACGGACGCGGCCGTGCCCATGCTGCACGAGCGCGTGATCCAGGGCGACGCCGCCGGCGTGACCGGTGTCGCCCACGACCCGCGCGAGCGGGAACTGGTCACGGCGGACACCTACGTCAAGTGAGAGCCCGCATACGGCGGTTGGCGGACGCCGCCACCCTGACCCGCCTGCTCTGCCTGATCTCCGTCCTGGCCGCCGTCGGCCTGCTGCCCTGGCTCTCCGGCCGGGACCCGGCACTCGCCGTGCTGCGGGCCCGCTCCGCCGAACAGGACCCGACGAAGGAGGCCCTGGACTCCGTACGCCGGGACCTCGGTCTGGGCGCCGGGCCCCTGTCCCTGCTCGGCCACTGGGCCTCGGACCTGCTGCACGGCGACCTCGGCACGTCCTGGGTGTCGGGCACCGAGGTCCTGCCCTCGGTGGTCTCCGGACTCCAGGTGTCACTGGCGCTGATGGGCGCCTCGCTCGGCCTGGCGCTGCTGCTCGCGTGCACCCTCGTCGCGCCGGTGCTGGTGCGGGGCCGGTCCTCGGCCGGGGCGTGGGCCGCGATGCTGGTCGCCATACCCGAGTTCCTGCTGGCCACGGTCGTGCTGCTGGTGTTCGGGGTGTGGCTGGGGTGGCTGCCGACGTCGGGCTGGGCGGGGCCGGAGAACATGGTCCTGCCCGCCGTGGCCCTCGGCGTCCCCGGCGGCGGCCTGCTCGGCCGTCTGGTCGCGGACGCGCTGCCCGCCGTGCTCGACGAGCGCTGGGTGGAGCTGTGGCGGGCCGCCGGCGTGAGCCGGGCGCGGGTCGCGGGGGCAGCGCTGCGGCGCGTCCTGCCGCCGCTGGTTCCGCAGTTCGGGATGGTCGCCGTGGGGCTCACCGGGGGCGCGGTCGCCGTGGAGACGGTCTTCGCGGTGCCGGGCATCGGCCGTACCGCGCTCGGCGCGGCCAAGTCACAGGACCTGCCGCTGCTTCAGGGCGCGGTGCTCGCGCTGCTCGCGCTCGGGCTGGTCACGGGCGCGCTGGCGGCGCTCGCCCGGCGGCGGCTGCTGGGCCCGGCCCTGCGGGACGCCTCGCTGGCGCTGCCCCCGGCACGGCCGGTGCGCGCACATCCCGCGATCCCGTTGTCGCTGTTCACCGTCCTCGCCGTGACCATCGGCTGGGGCCTGTTGCGCGATCCGTACGCCGTCAACACCACGGCCCGGCTGGCCGCGCCCTCCTGGGTCCATCCGCTCGGCACCGACGGCCTCGGCCGTGACGTGCTCGCGCGTCTCGGCCACGGCGCCGCCTCCACGGTCGGCACGGCCGCGGCCGTCTGCCTGCTGAGCCTGCTGGTCGCGCTCGCCCTGGGCTTCCTGCCCCGGATCGCGGAGGGCGCGGCGGACATCGCCAACGCGCTGCCCCCGGTGATCGTCGGCATCCTGGTCGCGGCGGCCGTCGGCCCGGGCACCGGCGGCGCGGCCCTCGCGGTCGCGCTGATCTCCTGGCCGGCCCTGTCCGCGCACGCGGCGGCGCTGGTGCAGGAGGTGCGCGCCTCGGCCTTCCTGACCGCCCAACGCGCCATTGGAGCGAGCCCGTTGTGGATCCTCACCCGGCACGTCCTGCCGTCGGTGGCCGCCCCGGTCGCCCGGCACGCCCTGTTGCGTCTGCCGGGCATCGCCCTGGCCCTGGCCTCGCTGGGCTTCCTCGGCCTGGGCGCCCAGCCGCCCGCTCCCGAGTGGGGTCTGCTGCTCGACGAGTCCCGCGCCTATGTGGAGCGCGCCCCGTGGGCGGCCCTCGCCCCGGCGGTGGCACTGGCCCTGCTGGCGGGACTCGCGGTGTCGGGCGCGGCACTCACGCAGGGCCGGAGGGTACGGCGGGTCACCCCGGCTCCGGTCAAGGTGACGAAGGAGATCCCCGTTGAAGTCTGAGCCACTGCTGTCGGTACGCGAGCTGCGGATCGCCTTCGACGGAGTCGAGGCCGTGCGCGGCCTGTCCTTCGACGTCCGGCCCCGCGAAGTGCTGGCCATTGTCGGCGAGTCGGGAGCGGGCAAGTCCCTCACGGCCCGCGCGCTCCTCGGCATGCTGCCGCGCGGCGCGACGACGAGCGGGATGATCAGCCCGGACCTGTCGGCCCACCGGGGCAGGCGCATCTCCCTCGTCCCGCAGGACGCCCTGTCGGCCCTGTCCCCCGTGCACCGGGTGGGCGACCAACTCGCCGCCGCCGTACGGTCGGTGGCCGGCGTCTCCGGCAAGGAGGCCCGGGCCCGGGCGGTCGCTGCCCTGGACCGCGTCGGCATCCCGGACGCGGCCCGCAAGGCGCGGGCGTATCCGCACGAGTACTCCGGCGGGATGCGGCAACGCGCCGTGATCGCCATGGCCATGATCAACGAACCGGACGTCGTGGTCGCCGACGAACCCACCACCGCCCTCGACGAGGAACGCCGCGACCAGGTGCTGCGGCTGCTCGCCGAGCAGCGGGAGGCGGTCGGCGCCGCGCTCGTCCTGGTCACGCACGACATGGACGCCGTACGCGGGCACGCCGACCGGATGCTGGTGATGTACGCCGGGCGGCTCACCGAACTCGGCCCGGCGAACGAGGTGTTGACCCGCCCCCGCGCCCCCTACACGGCCGGCCTGCTGGCGTCCCTCCCGCAGCACGTGCCCCCGGGCCGCCGTCTCCCGGCCCTGCGCGGCACCCCGCCCGCCCCGGGCACGCTCCCGCCGGGCTGCGCCTTCGCCCCGCGCTGCCCGCTCGCGGCGGGCCCCTGCCACACGGACGAGCCGGAGCCCCGGCAGGTGTCCGGACGCCTGGTCGCCTGCCATCGCTGGGAGGAACTCCCCGACCCGGCCACCGAGTTGTTCCTGAAGGAGGGGCAGCCAGCATGACCGATCCCCTGCTCGACGTCCGCGACCTGGTCGTCCGCTACGGCCAGGTCACCGCCGTGGACGGTGTCTCCTTCGCCCTGGCCCCCGGCGAGACCCTCGCGCTGAACGGCCCGTCCGGCTGCGGCAAGTCCTCCACGGCCCTGGCGGTGCTCCAGCTGCGCCGCCCGGCCGGCGGTGAGGTCCGCTTCGAGGGACGGGAGTTGACGTCCCTCACCGAACGCGAGCTGCGCCCGCTGCGCCCCCGTATGCAGCCCGTCTTCCAGGACCCGTACGGCTCGCTGAGCCCCCGCCACCGCATCCGCGACGCCATCGCCGAACCACTCAAGGTCCAGGGCCGCTGGGATCCCGCCGACGGCCCGGCCCGGGTCGCCGAACTCCTCGACCGGGTGGGCCTGGACCCCGCGTACGGCGACCGCCGGCCGCACGAACTCTCCGGCGGCCAGTGCCAGCGCGCCGGCATCGCCCGCGCCCTGGCGTCCGAACCGCGGCTGCTGGTGCTCGACGAGCCGGTGTCGTCCCTCGACCCGTCGGTGCGCGCGGGCGTACTGAACCTGCTCGCCGACCTCCAGGACGACCTCGGCCTCGGCTACCTGTTCATCTGCCACGACCGGGCGGTCGTACGGCACGTCGCGGACCGGGTCGTCGAGATGCGCGAGGGGCGCGTGAGCGTCACTTCGGGGTAGCGGCCTCGATCACCTGGCGGAGCCCCTCGGCGAGCTGCCGGGCCTCGGGCGCACTCTTCGGATCGAAGGTCCACTGCGCCATGAGCCCCATCATCAGGGTCAGATAGAAGTAGCCGAGGGTGTCCACCCGCTCCTCCGGAACGTCCTCCTCCCGCCCACCGTGGAAGAGCGTCACGATGCCGCGCGCGCCCTCACGCTGGGCCCGCGCGAGATGCTCCCGCACCTCCGGCAGCTGATCCCCCATGGCCACGATCTCCATGCTGAGCCGCCACATGGAACCGGGCTCCCGCATGGTGCCGATGATGTTCGCCCACACCTCGGTGAACCGCTCGAGCGACCCCGGCTCCCCGCTCAGTTCGCCGCCCCCCTCGAATGCGCCCGACATGCCCTCCACCATCTCGACGTACGCCTGCGCCAGCAGCGCGTCCTTCGAGCCGTAGTGGTAGCCGATCGACGCCAGGTTCGTCCCCGACTCCTTGACGATGTCGCGCGCGGTCGTGCGCAGGAAGCCCTTCGCCAGCAGGCAGCGCTGCGCGCCTTCCAGCAGATCCTCACGGTGTCCCATGACCCGTCATCCTACCCCGGTATCCATACATCCGTCTTAAACAGTCGTACTAGACAAGCGTTTAAGACGCCCGTACAGTCCTGCCCATGACGACGAACCCCACCCCGCCGGCCCGCGCCGGCCGCCGCGAATGGACGGCGCTCGGCGTGCTGATGCTGCCGTTGCTGCTGGTCTCGATGGACGTGTCCGTCCTCTACTTCGCGATCCCCGCGATCAGCGCCGATCTGGAACCGAGCGCCACCCAACAGCTGTGGATCTTCGACATCTACGGCTTCGTCCTGGCCGGCCTGCTGATGACGATGGGCTCCCTCGGCGACCGCATCGGCCGCCGCAGGCTCCTGCTGTTCGGCGCCGCCGCCTTCGGCACGGCCTCCCTGGTCGCGGCCTACGCGAACAGTGCCGAGACCCTGATCGCCGCCCGCGCGGTCCTCGGCATCGGCGGCGCGACGCTGATGCCGTCGACGATGGCGCTGGTGCGCACGATGTTCACCGACCCCGCGCAGCGCACCAAGGCGATCGGCGTGTGGTCGGGTGTGATGACGGCCGGCATCGCGCTCGGCTCGGTGCTGAGCGGGGTGCTCGTCGAGCACTTCTGGTGGGGCTCGGTCTTCCTGGTCAACCTGCCCGCCATGGTGCTGCTCCTGGTCCTGGGGCCGGTCCTGCTGCCCGAGTCGAAAAGCCCGCGCCCGGGCCGCTTCGACTGGCTGAGCGTGCCCCTGTCGATGGCGGCGGTGCTCCCCGTGATCTACGGCCTGAAGGAGCTCGCGTCGGAGGGCTGGAACGTGCGGTACGCCCTGTCGGTCACGGTCGGCCTGCTCTTCGCCGCGCTGTTCGTCCACCGCCAGCGCACGGCGGTGTCACCGATGATCTCGCCGGCGCTGTTCCGCAGCCGAGGCTTCAGCCCGGCCGTCGTCCTCAACCTCGTCGCCGCGTTCGGCATGATGGGCTCGGCCTACTTCACGACCCAGTACATCCAGTCGGTCCTGGACAAGAGCCCTCTCGAAGCAGCGCTGTGGAGCCTGCTGCCTTCGGTGCCCATCGGGCTGGCGGCCCCGGTCAGCGCGCAGCTCGTGCAGCGGGGCGTTCCCCGCGCGTACGTCGTCGGCGGAGGCTTCGCGGTCACCGGGTGCGGCTATGTCCTGCTGGCCCTGACGGGCACGGACTCCCTCTGGCTGCTGCTGGCCGCGTGTGCCGTCCTGGCCTGCGGTGTCGTCGCCGTCATGTCCCAGGTGGCCGACCTGGCCCTGAGCGCCGCCCCGGTGGAGAAGGCGGGCGCGGCCTCGTCGCTGCTGGAGACCGGCACGGAATTCGGCGGTGCGCTGAGCATGGCGTTCCTCGGCTCCATCGGCACGGCCGTCTACCGCCATGAGATCCCGGCCTCGGCGCCCGCTGTGGCCCGCGAGACGCTGGGCGGCGCCCTGGCGGTCGCCGACCGGCTTCCGGGGCGCGCGGGGGACGCCCTGGCGACGGCGGCGCGCGAGGCCTTCACCAGCGGCATGCACGCGGCGGCGGTCACGAGCGCGGTGCTGCTGGCCGGGGCGGCGGTGGCGGCGACGGTGACACTGCGGCGGGTCCGGGTACGGGAAAACGCCGGACGAGCTGATCGACTCAGCCCGTCCGGCGTGTGAGGACGAACCCGTTCGGGGCGAACGGGAGGCCCGGGGGCGTCAGCCCCCGGGATGCGTCAGACCAGGTTCACCGAACGGGCCGAGGTCGCACCGATCTCAGCCGCCACTTCGGCCAGCACACCGGAGGTCACCGTGTCGTCCACGGTCAGCACCGCCAGCGCCTCGCCGCCGGCCACGGCCCGCGACACCTGCATACCGGCGATGTTGATGCCCGCCTCACCGAGGATGCGGCCCACCGTGCCGACGACACCCGGCCGGTCCTCGTACTTCAGGACGACCATGTGCTCGGCGAGCGCGAGGTCGACGTCGTACTCGCCGACGGCGACGATCTTCTGGAGGTGCTTGGGGCCGGCGAGCGTGCCGGAGACCGACACCTCCTCGCCGTCGGCCAGGGTGCCGCGCACCGTGACGACGTTGCGGTGCTCGGTCGCCTCCGAACTGGTGGTCAGCCGCACCTCGACGCCGCGCTCCTGGGCGAACAGCGGGGCGTTGACGTACGACACCGTCTCGTCGACGACGTCCTCGAAGACACCCTTGAGGGCGGACAGCTCCAGCACCTTCACGTCGTGCTGCGTGATCTCGCCGTACACCTCGACGTCGAGGCGGACCGCGACCTCACCGGCGAGCGCGGTGAAGATCCGGCCGAGGCGCTCGGCGAGCGGCAGGCCCGGCTTGACGTCCTCGGCGATGACGCCGCCCTGCACGTTCACCGCGTCCGGCACGAGCTCACCGGCGAGCGCGAGACGCACGGAGCGGGCGACGGCGATACCGGCCTTCTCCTGCGCCTCGTCGGTGGAGGCACCGAGGTGCGGGGTGGCGACGACCTGGTCGAACTCGAACAGCGGCGAGTCGGTGCACGGCTCCTTGGCGTACACGTCGAGGCCGGCGCCGGCGACCCGGCCCTCCTTGAGGGCGGAGTACAGCGCCTCCTCGTCGACGATCCCGCCGCGCGCGGCGTTGACGATGCGCACGCTCGGCTTGACCTTGCGCAGCGCCTCGTCGCCGATCAGGCCGAGGGTCTCGGGGGTCTTCGGGAGGTGGACGGTGATGAAGTCGGAGACCTCCAGCAGCTCGTCCAGCGACAGCACCTTGACGCCCATCTGCGCGGCGCGCGCGGGCTGCACGTAGGGGTCGTAGGCGACGACCTTCATGCCGAAGGCGGACATGCGCTGCGCGACGAGCGCGCCGATGCGGCCGAGGCCGACCACGCCGAGGGTCTTCTCGGCCAGCTCCACACCCGTGTACTTGCTGCGCTTCCACTCGCCGTTCTTCAGCGCGGCGTTGGCCTGCGGGATGTTGCGGGCGGTGGCGAGGAGGAGACCGCAGGCGAGCTCGGCGGCGGTCACGATGTTCGAGGTGGGGGCGTTGACGACCATCACGCCGGCCTTGGTGGCGGCGGAGACGTCCACGTTGTCCAGGCCGACGCCGGCTCGTGCGACGACCTTGAGCTTCTTCGCGGCGGCGATCGCCTCGGCGTCGACCTTGGTGGCCGAACGGATCAGGATCGCGTCCACGTCGGCGATGGCGGGGAGCAGTTCGGCCCGGTCCCCGCCGTTGCAGTGCCGGATCTCGAAGTCCGGGCCCAGGGCGTCGACGGTGGCGGGCGACAGCTCTTCAGCGATGAGTACGACGGGTTTCGAGCTCACGTGAGTCCTCACAAGTCCAGTGCTGCGGACGGCCGTCCCGACGGCCGCAGGCGGTGGAGGGGTGCTTGCCGCGTGGAAGACGCACGACGCTGTGGGCCTGACGCGTATATATGCAGCAGTGTAGTGGTGCGACGGTGGGCGTCTTACGTCTGTGCGGAAGGATCACCCGGACGAGAAAGGGCCCGGCCGCGGCGTCGCTGCGGCGGCCGGGCCCGGCGGCTCACGCCTCCTCGTCGACCCAGCTCATGAGCTTGCGCAGCTCCTTGCCGGTGGTCTCCAGCAGGTGCTCGGAGTCCTGCGTCTTGTACTCGTTGTACTTCTTCAGACCGCCGTGGTACTCGTCCATCCAGGTCTGGGCAAAGGTGCCGTCCTGGATCTCGGCGAGGACCTTCTTCATCTCGGCCTTGGTGGCGTCCGTGATGATGCGCGGGCCGGTGACGTAGTCGCCCCACTCGGCGGTCTCGGAGATCGACCAGCGCATCTTCTCCAGGCCGCCCTCGTACATGAGGTCCACGATCAGCTTCAGCTCGTGCAGGCACTCGAAGTAGGCGATCTCCGGCTGGTAGCCGGCCTCGGTCAGCGTCTCGAAGCCCGCCTTCACCAGCGCGGCCGTACCGCCGCAGAGGACGACCTGCTCACCGAACAGGTCGGTCTCGGTCTCCTCGGTGAAAGTCGTCTTGATGACGCCGGCACGGGTGCCGCCGATGCCCTTGGCGTACGACAGGGCCAGCGCGAAGGCGCCTCCCGTGGCGTCCTGCTCGACGGCGGCGATGCAGGGAACGCCGCGGCCCTCCTCGTACTGGCGGCGGACCAGGTGGCCCGGGCCCTTCGGGGCGACCATGCAGACGTCCACGCCGGCCGGGGGCTTGATGAAGCCGTAGCGGATGTTCAGGCCGTGGCCGAAGAACAGCGCGTCGCCGTCCTTCAGGTTGGGGGCGATGTGCTCCTCGTAGACCTGGGCCTGGATCGGGTCCGGGACGAGGATCATGATGACGTCGGCCTCGGCGGCGGCCTCCGACGGCGTCACCACGCGCAGGCCCTGCTCCTCGGCCTTGGCCTTGGACTTGGAGCCCTCGTGCAGACCGACGCGGACGTCGACACCCGAGTCACGGAGCGACAGCGCGTGGGCGTGGCCCTGGCTGCCGTACCCGATGACCGCGACCTTGCGGCCCTGGATGATGGACAGGTCGGCGTCGGCGTCGTAGAACAGCTCGGCCACTTTGGGTTCTCTCCTCGGGAGTGCAGGTGTTGCGTCCCACCGTATGACGGGGGGCGGAAGGGAAGCTTGAGGGTCTCGGAATACGGGCGGCCGGCGGCGCGCCGACCGCCCGTTTCCCGTCTTAGGCGGACCGGTCCAGGGCGCGCAGCGACCGGTCCGTGATGGAACGGGCACCGCGGCCGATCGCGATCGTGCCGGACTGGACGAGTTCCTTGATGCCGTACGGTTCCAGCATCTTGAGCATCGCGGACAGCTTCTCGCCGGAGCCGGTGGCCTCGATGGTGACGGCCTCCGGGGAGACGTCGACGGTCTTGGCGCGGAACAGCTGGACGATCTCGACGATCTGGGAACGCGTCTCGTTGTCGGCGCGCACCTTCACCAGGACGAGTTCGCGCTGCACCGCCTGCGACGGCTCCAGTTCGACGATCTTGAGCACGTTGACGAGCTTGTTGAGCTGCTTGGTCACCTGCTCCAGCGGCAGGTCCTCCACCCCCACGACGATGGTGATCCGGGAGATGTCGGGGTGCTCGGTGACGCCGACGGCGAGCGAGTCGATGTTGAAGCCGCGGCGGGAGAACAGCGCGGCGATCCTGGCGAGGATGCCGGGGGTGTTCTCCACCAGGACGGAGAGCGTGTGCTTGGACATGATCTCTTCGGTCTCTCTCGCTCAGTCGTCTTCGTTGTCGCCGAAGTCGGGGCGGACGTCCCGGGCGGCCATGATCTCGTCGTTGGAGGTGCCGGCGGCGACCATCGGCCAGACCATCGCGTCCTCGTGGACGATGAAGTCGACGACGACCGGGCGGTCGTTGATCGAGTTCGCCTCCTCGATGACCTTGTCGAGGTCCTCCGGGGACTCGCAGCGGATGGCGTAGCAGCCCATGGCCTCCGACAGCTTCACGAAGTCGGGGACGCGGGTGCCGCGGGCCTGCGGGTTGACGTCGTCCGGGCCGGAGTGCAGCACGGTGTTGGAGTACCGCTGGTTGTAGAAGAGGGTCTGCCACTGGCGGACCATCCCGAGGGCGCCGTTGTTGATGACGGCGACCTTGATCGGGATGTTGTTCAGGGCGCAGGTGGCGAGCTCCTGGTTGGTCATCTGGAAGCAGCCGTCGCCGTCGATCGCCCAGACCGCCCTGTCCGGTGCGCCGGCCTTGGCGCCCATGGCGGCCGGGACGGCGTAGCCCATGGTTCCGGCGCCGCCGGAGTTCAGCCAGGTGCCCGGCTTGTCGTACTCGATGTAGTGCGCGGCCCACATCTGGTGCTGGCCGACGCCCGCCGTGAAGATCGTGCCCTCGGGGGCGAGCTGTCCGATGCGCTCGATGACCTGCTGCGGGGAGAGCGAGCCGTCATCGGGCTGGTCGTAGCCGAGCGGGTAGGTCTCGCGCCAGCGGTTCAGGTCGTTCCACCACATGCCGTAGTCGCCCCGGTGGCCCTCGCTGTGCTCCTTCTGCACGGCCTGGACCAGGTCGGCGATGACCTCGCGGGCGTCACCGACGATCGGCACGTCGGCGGCGCGGTTCTTGCCGATCTCGGCCGGGTCGATGTCCGCGTGGACGATCTTGGCGAGGGGCGCGAAGCTGTCCAGCTTGCCGGTGACGCGGTCGTCGAAGCGGGCGCCGAGGGCGACGATCAGGTCGGCCTTCTGCAGGGCGGTGACGGCGGCCACCGAGCCGTGCATGCCGGGCATGCCCAGGTGCTGCGGGTGGTTGTCGGGGAACGCGCCGAGCGCCATCAGGGTGGTGGTGACGGGCGCGCCGGTGAGCTCGGCGAGAACCTTCAGCTCGGCGGTGGCCCGGGCCTTGAGCACGCCGCCGCCGACGTACAGCACGGGTCGGCGGGCCTGGGTGATCAGTTTGGCGGCCTCGCGGATCTGCTTGGCGTGCGGCTTGGTCACCGGGCGGTAGCCGGGCAGGTCCATGGCCGGCGGCCAGGAGAAGGTCGTCTTCGCCTGGAGGGCGTCCTTGGCGATGTCGACCAGGACAGGGCCGGGGCGGCCGGTGGAGGCGATGTGGAACGCCTGCGCGATCACCCGCGGGATGTCATCGGCCTTCGTGACGAGGAAGTTGTGCTTGGTGATCGGCATGGTGATGCCGACGATGTCCGCCTCCTGGAAGGCGTCCGTGCCGATCGCCTTGGAGGCCACCTGTCCGGTGATCGCGACCATCGGCACCGAGTCCATGTGCGCGTCGGCGATCGGCGTGACGAGGTTGGTCGCGCCGGGGCCCGAGGTCGCCATGCAGACGCCGACCTTGCCGGTGGCCAGCGCGTAGCCCTCGGCCGCGTGACCGGCGCCCTGCTCGTGGCGCACCAGGACGTGACGCACGCGGGTGGAGTCCATCAGCGGGTCGTACGCCGGAAGGATGCAACCACCGGGAATGCCGAATACCGTGTCGGCGCCGACCTCCTCGAGGGAGCGGATGAGGGACTGCGCGCCCGTCACCTGCTCGGGGGCGGAGTGCTGTCCTCCGGATCGGGGCCGGGGCTGCGGGTGATGGGCCCCGGTGGCCTGCTCGGTCATCGGCATTCTCTTCTCAGATGCTGAGGGTTTTTTGCGAAGTCTGTGCGGTTTTCGACTGCTGCACGGAAGGCGCCCGTGCAACAAAAAACCCCTCGTGCCGTAAGGCAAGCGAGGGGAGCGCGCCGGGTGGGGTCGCTGAGCGGTCGAGGCTCAGCGTCAGCCGACGCGCTGTCCAAGTACGAGAATTCGGGTGCGCATGGCACAGACCCTCTCCCCGGCACGCACTTACTGTCAAGTGGGTGGGACGGGAGTCTCATTATGTGAGCGGAGGGCCGTACCGCCTCCGATGACGGCGGACACACCCGAGCTGTACACCCGCGGGGCACCGCCCGCGAGCGCCGGTTCGGCCGGTCCGTGCGGCACCGGATAGCGGCCCGAAGCGAGCGCCCGGCGCAGCCGGTACTCGTCGAGCGGCCCGGAGAACGCCATGCCCTGCCCGTGCGTACAGCCCATCGCGCGCAGGGCGACGACCTGCTCGGGCAGATCCACCCCGTCGGCCACGGACTTCAGCCCGAGGTCGCCGGCGATGCGCAGCAGCCCACTGGTGATCTTATACAGGCGGGCGGACTCGACGACGCCCTCGACCAGACTGCGGTCGAGCTTGAGGATGTCGACGGGCAGCCGCCTGAGGGCCGTGATCGCCCCGTAGCCACTGCCGAACCCGTCGAGCGCGATCCGGACCCCGACGCGCCTGAGGGCGCCCAGCCGGCGCTCCAGCTCGTCCAGGCCGGTCCTGGGGTCGGCGTCGGACAGCTCGATGACCAGCGCCCCGGACGGCAGCCCGTGCCGCGTGAGCAACGCCTCGATCGTGCCGAGCGGAATCGACTTGTCCAGCAGCCGGCGGGCGCTCATCCGGACGACGACCGGTGCGCGAAGCCCGGTCGCGTACCGCTCGGCGGCCTGCTCGACGGCCTCCTCGATCATCCACCGGCCCAGCTCGGCGGTCTTGTCGCTGTCCTCGGCCACGCGCAGGAACTCCGCCGGGGTGAACAGCACCCCCTGCGAGGAACGCCAGCGCGCCTGCGCGGACACCGACGCGATCCGGCCGTCCTCCAGGCACACCACCGGCTGGTGGAGCAGGTTGAACTCGCCGTCGTGCAGCGCGGCCCGCAGGCGCGTGGCCAGCTCCGCCTTGCGTACGACGTCCTGCTGCATCTGCGGCTTGTACAGCTCGACGCGGCCCTTGCCGCCGGCCTTGGCGCGGTACATGGCCAGGTCGGCGTTGCGCAGCAGCTCGCCCGCGCCGAGGCCGGCCTCCGCGAAGGCCACACCGATGGAGGCGTTGACCCGGACATCGTTCCCGTCGATGACGTACGGCTGGGACAGCGTCGTCCTGAGGCGGTCGGCGAGTTCCAGTATGTGCCGCTGCCGGGCCTCGCGGTCGCGGGTGTTGTCCCCGACGATCAGGGCCGCGAACTCGTCGCCGCCCAGCCGGGAGGCGGTGTCGCCCTGCCGGACGGACTCCTGGAGCCGGCGGGCGGCCTGGACGAGCAGTTCGTCCCCGGCCTGGTGCCCGATGGTGTCGTTGACGGCCTTGAAGCCGTCGAGATCGATGAACAGCACGGCCGTGTTCCGCAGGGCCACGCCCCGGTCGGAGGCGCGGCGGCCCGACAGGGCGTGCTGGACGCGCTTGGTGAACAGGGCGCGGTTGGGCAGGTCCGTGAGGGGGTCGTGCTCGGCGTTGTGCTGCAACTGGGCCTGCAGGCGCACCCGTTCGGTCACGTCCCTGCTGTTGAAGATGAGGCCGCCGTGATGGCGGTTGACGGTCGACTCCACGTTCAGCCAGCCTCCGTCACCCGAGCGGAACCGGCACTCGATGCGCGTAGTGGGTTCCTCGACGGGGTCGGCGGCGAGGAAACGCCGGACCTCGTGCACGACGCAGCCCAGGTCCTCCGGGTGGATGAGGTTGGCCAGTTCCGTACCCACCAGCTCTTCCGCCGGTCGGCCGTACACACCGGCGGCGGCCGGGGAGACGTACCTGAGGACACCGCTCGGTGCGGCGATCATGATGACGTCGCTGGAACCCTGCACCAGGGAGCGGAAGTGGTTCTCCTTCTGGGCCAGTTCCTGGGTGAGGGTGATGTTGTCGAGCAGCATGATGCCTTGGCGCACGACGAGCGCGAGCACGACCGTGCCGCCGGTGAGCAGGACCACGCGGTCGACGCTGCGGCCGTTGAGGACGTTGTAGAGGATCCCCAGGGTGCACACGGCCGCCGCGAGATACGGCGTGAGGGCAGCGAGGGAGCCGGAGATGGGCCGGGCGGCCGGATACCGGCCGAGCTCGCCTCCGGGCAGGGGCGGAAGGTGGTGCGGGCCGCTGCGCTGCACGGGCACGTGCCCGTGCACCACGCGCGTGTGCCCTGCCGTGCTGTGCCGGTCCGGGCCGTACCGGTCGGTGTCCGGCGTGCGGGACGCGGCCCACGGGGCGTACGCCAGGAGCAGCGAGCCGGCGAACCAGCCCGCGTCGAGCAGCTGGCCGGAGCGGTACTCGTGGTGCATCAGCGGTGACATGAACAGCGCGTCGCACATCACGGTCAGCGCGAGCGCGCCGATCGCGGTGTTGACGGCGGAGCGGTTCACCGCGGAGCGCCTGAAGTGCAGCGCGAGCACCATGCTGACCAGGGCGATGTCGAGCAGTGGGTAGGCCAGCGACAGCGCGGTGTGCGCCACGCCGGGCCCTTCGGACTTCGCGGCCTGGGCGAGGGCGAGGCTCCAGGCCAGGGTGAGCAGCGAGCCGCCGATCAGCCAGGCGTCCAGCCCGAGGCAGACCCAGCCGGCCTTGGTGACCGGCCGCTTGGCGAGCACGAGCAGCCCGACGATCGCGGGCGGCGCGAAGCAGAGGAAGAACAGGTCGGCGTAGCTGGGGGTGGGCACGGGCTGCCCGAGGACGACCTCGTACCACCCCCAGACCAGGTTGCCCAGGGACGCCATGGCCGAGGAGAGGCCGAACAGCAGCCAGGCGGGTCGAAAGCGGGTGCGGCGGCTGCGGCCGTAGAGGAAGCACGACACGGCGGCGGTGGCCGCCGCGGCGCTCAGCCCGAAGTCGCCCATGAACAGGGCCACTTCGTCCGAACCCCAGCCGAGCGCGGAACCGACGGCGTATCCCGCGCAGACCAGGGCGAGGACGAGCTGGAGGGCCGGGCTCGGCCGGGGGCCGGGGGCCGGCGTGCGGGGCAGCAGCGCCCCGGGGGACGGAGGCTGTGCCCGCAGCGCTCCGTCGAGCGTGGGCGCGGGGGTGGGCGGCGCGCTCACCGGACCCTCCCGGTCCCTGCCGCCCCCGGGTCCCGCGGGCCCCGGTGCGCCGGCTGGGCATGCCTTCTGCGGCTGCCGGGCCTGCGGCGGTGATGGCTCTGGTCGGTGTGGTGGGTGCTGTGGTGGGTGTGGTGCCCGTCGTGATCGGCGTGGTGACCGCGTCTGCCCGCGGCCGTCCGCCAGGGTCGCCGCCGGCATCCCCGCCCCGTCGGGTCGCTCGTCCATAGGCCGTGCATCGCCTGTCGCCCCCCTCACAGTCTGAAGTGTCCGTCCCCGGCGCCGAACGGTCCGCGGCGCAGCCCCTGTCGGGACGATACACCAGTCCCGTCACTCAGGGACATAGGTTCTCTACTCTGCGTGACGATCAAGCAATGTATGAGTACCCAGCGCGCCCGAAGGATTGCGGACGGTACCGAGTTCGGATTCAGCCGGTTGATGCACCCGTCGTAAGGATCACGTTGCGCAGCGGCTCCCGGTTCACATAACGGTTCAACTGGTCCACCAGGAGCCGCCTGGCGCGCGGCAGGAACGCGGAGGTGGGACCGCCGACGTGCGGGCTGATGAGGACCCCCGGCGCACGCCACAGGGGATGTTCGCGCGGCAGGGGCTCCGGGTCCGTGACGTCGAGGGCGGCGGTGATGCGGCCGGTCTCCAGTTCGGCGAGCAGCGCCTTGGTGTCGACGACGGGGCCGCGGGCGACGTTGACGAGCAGCGCCCCGTCCTTCATCCGGGACAGGAAGTCGGCCCCGGCCAGGCCACGGGTGGTTTCGGTGAGTGGCGTGGACAGGATGACGACGTCCGCCTCCGGGAGCAGCGCCGGGAGTTCGGTGAGCGGATGCACCGGCCCGCGCGCCGTGGTGCGCTGGGAGCGCGCGACGCGCGCCACCCGCGCCACCTCGAACGGAACGAGCCGGTCCTCGATGGCCTCGCCGATCGAGCCGTACCCGACGATGAGGACGTTCTTGTCGGCGAGCGCGGGCCGGAACCCGGCGAGCCACTCCCCCCGGTCCTGCGCGCGGACGAAGTCGGGGACCCCGCGCAGCGAGGCCAGGATCAGGGCGAGGGTGAGCTCTCCGGTGCTGGCCTCGTGCACCCCGCGCGCATTGCACAGCCGCACGCCCGGCCCCAGGTGCCGCAGCCCCGGCTCCACGTGGTCGATCCCGGCGGAGAGGGTCTGCACGACCTGTACGCGGCTCATCTCCGGCATCGGACGCACGCACAGCGGACTGGGCTTCATGTAGGGGACGACGTAGAAGACACAGTCCGCCGGGTCCGCGGGGAACTCTTCCTCGCCGTTCCAGAAGCGGTAGGCGGGGCCCTGCGGGAGTCCCTCGATCTCGTCCGGCGGGATGGGCAGCCACACGTCAGCAGTCATGCACAGGAGGCTATGTCAGGAGGGTGTGACGGCAGAGGTTAGGTTGGGGTGGCCGGAACAGGGAGGGTCACGACCAGGTGGAGCGCAGGACGATCGGCGCGGCGGCGCTCGCGGTGGGGGCCGTCGGACTCGGGTGCATGCCGATGAGCTGGGCGTACAGCGCGTCGCGGCAGCGCGGTGACGAGTCGCTCAGGGCGGTGCACCGGGCGCTCGACCTGGGGGCGTCCCTGCTGGACACGGCCGACATGTACGGCCCCTTCACCAACGAGCTGCTGGTGGGGCGGGCGTTGAAGGAGCGGCGGCCGGACGCGTTCGTGTCGACGAAGGTCGGTCTGCTCGTGGGCGACCAGCACATCGTCGCCAACGGCCGCCCGGGGTATGTGAAACGGGCCTGTGACGCTTCGCTGCGGCGTCTCCAGACGGACGTCATAGACCTCTACCAACTGCACCGGGCCGACCCGGAAGTGCCCGTCGAGGAGACCTGGGGCGCGATGGCGGAGCTCGTCCAGGCCGGAAAGGTACGGGCGTTGGGCCTGTGCGCGGTGGGCGCGCGGGCCGGCCGCCGCTCCGGGGCCCGGCTGCACGACGCGACGATCCGGCAGCTGGAGCGGGTGCAGCAGGTGTTCCCGGTGAGTGCGGTGGAGGCGGAGTTGTCGGTGTGGTCGCCGGAGGCGCTGGAGACGCTGCTGCCGTGGTGTGAGGCACGGGGCATCGGGTTCCTGGCGGCGATGCCGCTCGGCAACGGCTTCCTGACCGGCCGGCTGCGGCCCGGCGCGGGCTTCGAGGCGGACGACCTCCGGGCCCGGCACCCCCGCTTCACGGCGGAGATGATGGCCGCGAACCAGCCGATCGTCGCGGGCCTGCGCCGGGTGGCCCGCCGCCACGGCGAGCACGTCACCCCCGCCCAGGTCGCCCTCGCCTGGGTCCTCGCCCAGGGCCCGCACGTGGTCCCGGTCCCCGGCACGAAGCAGGAGCGCTGGGTCACGGAGAACGCCGCCGCGGCGGCCCTGCGCCTGACGGCGGAGGACCTGCGCGAGGTGGCGCAGCTGCCGCCGGCACAGGGGTCCTGGGACTGAGCCCCGTCCCGCATCGGGGGCGCGTTTCGGGCAAACTCCGTGTTCGCGGTGGCGCGTTCCGTGATCGGGAACTTGTGAGGCGCGGGCGGTGTATGACAGGGAGAGGACCTGCCCCGTCGAAGGGACCATGATCGTGCAACGTCGAGCCGTGCCGACCGTGTTGGCCGCCGCCGCGCTCCTGCTGACGGCCGGCTGTTCGTCCGACGGCGGAGGATCGTCCGGCACGGACGGGAGCGCCTCCCCGAGCCGTAGCGCACCGGGGTCGTCCGCGCCGGCCGGACAGGCCGCGCAGGAGACACCGCCCGCCAAGGGCTCGGTGAAGGTGGTGCGGACCGTCGCCGAGGGCCTCGACTCCCCCTGGGGCCTCGCCCCGCTGCCGGGCGGCGGCCTGCTCGTCTCCTCCCGCGACGACGGGACGATCGTCCGGGTCGACGAGAAGACGGGCAAGAAGACCGAGCTCGGCGAGGTGCCCGGGGTCTCGGCGGCGGGCGAGGGCGGCCTGCTCGGCATCGCCCTCTCCCCCGATTTCGCCTCGGACCACATGGTCTACGCCTACTTCACCTCGGCCTCCGACAACCGCATCGTCCGCATGCTGTACGACGAGAAGAAGCCCTCCGGCGAGCAGCTCGGCGCGCCCGACACGGTCTTCAAGGGCATCCCCAAGGGTTTCGTCCACAACGGCGGCCGGATCGCGTTCGGCCCGGACAAGATGCTGTACGTGGGTACGGGCGAGAGCGGTGACACGGGTCTGTCCCAGGACAAGGACTCCGTGGGCGGCAAGATCCTGCGGCTGACCCCTGAGGGCGAGCCGGCGCCGGGCAACCCGTTCGGGAACTCGCCGGTGTACTCGTACGGCCACCGCAATGTGCAGGGCCTGGCCTGGGACGAGAAGCAGCGCCTGTTCGCCTCGGAGTTCGGCCAGGACACCTGGGACGAGCTCAACGCGATCAAGCCGGGCGACAACTACGGCTGGCCGGAGGCCGAGGGCAGGTCCGACGACTCCGGGTTCCACAACCCGGTCGACCAGTGGACCACGGCCGAGGCCTCGCCCAGCGGCATCGCCTACGCCGAGGGGTCGGTCTGGATGGCGGGCCTGCGCGGCAAGCGGCTGTGGCGCATCCCGTTGAACGGCACCGAGGCCTCGGCCGAACCGCAGGCGTTCCTCGAGGAGGAGTACGGCCGGCTGCGCACGGTGGTCCCGGCGGGCGGCGACCGGCTGTGGCTGGTGACCAGCAACACGGACGGCCGGGGCAGTCCCAAGGACGGGGACGACCGGATCCTGGAACTGCGGGTGACCTAGCCCGGGGTCAGGGCTTGGAGTCAGTCCTCTGAGTCTTCGGAACCTTTGGAGGCTTTGAGGTCATCGTCCTCCGGCTCCTGCGGCGGGCGTACGACGACCTTCCCGGACGACAGGTCTATCGGCCCGCGTCCGGGATCGGCGTCCCCGGTGTCCTGCCGGGTCAGCTCCAGGCGGTTCTGTTCGTCTCGGGTGTGTTTGCGACCGGGTGCGAACAGTTCCTCGAACATGTTGAACACGGAGCCTCCCTGGGCCGCGACACCCCCGATGTCCTTTACAGCGTATGCCTCAGCCTGCGGCGCCGGGCATGACGGATTCGGCCGGGAACAGCCCCAGCCGGTGCGCCACCGCCGCCGCCTCGCCGCGCCCGGAGACGCCGAGCTTCGCCAGGATGTTGGAGACGTGGACGCTCGCGGTCTTCGGGGAGATGAACAGTTCCTCGGCTATCCGGCGGTTGGTGTGACCGGCGGAGACCAGGCGCAGCACGTCCCGCTCCCTGCTGGTCAGGCCGAGGGCCTCGGCCGGGTCCGCGGGAGCGGGGGCCGGTTCCGCGGCGGGCGTCAGCGGCAGTCGGGCGCGCTGGGCGAGCGCGGTGGCGGCGTCGGCGAGCGGCCGGGCCCCGAGGTGGCGGGCGACGGCGTGGGCGAGGCGGAGCAGTTCCGTGGCCCGGTCGCGCTCGTCGGCCTCGCCGCCTCCGGTCAGCAACGACTCGGCCAGGCGGTACCGGACGCGGGCGAGGTCGTAGGGCCGCTCCAGGGGTTCGAAGGCGGTGACCACCTCCGACCAGATCTCCGGGGCGCTTCGGCTTCCGGCGCCGTGGAATGCGGCGCGGTGGAGTCCGGCGCGGTGGAGTTCGGCGCGGACCCACTGCTCGTGGGCGAGCCAGACAGGGGCGTTCGTGGTGAGGCGTCTGACGGCTTCGAAAATGCTCTCCAGGGTCTCCTCGCGGCCGTCGTGCGCGGTCGGCAGTGCCCGGGCGTCGGCCTCGGCCATGGCGGCTTCGAGCAGCAGCGGCCAGGCGTAGCGCTGGGTGCCGGGCGGGAAACCGGACTTCAGGGCCCGGGCCAGTTCGGCGCGGGCGTCGGCCAGGCGGCCCTCGGCGACGGCGATCTGGAGGGTGAGGCAGGCGATCGGAAGGTCGTGCTGCGGCATGGGGTCGTGCGGGCCGTAGGAGGCGCGGCTCTCGGTGAGATGGCGAGCCGCCTCGGGCACCCGGCCGCGGGCGAGTGCGAGGAACGCCAGACTGTTGGCGCCGGAGCCGTAGGGCGCGGCCGTCTGCCCGCGCCGCTGGGCGCTGACGGCCGCCTCGGCCGCCTCGTCCCAGCGGCCCAGGGAGATGAGCGACTCGGCGAGATTGCTCCAGACCCAGCCCTCGGACTCCCGCAGGCCCATCCTGCCGGTGAGGCGCAGGCCCTCGTGCAGGACGTCCACGGACTCCTCGGAGCGCCCGATGCCCTCCAGGGCGGAGGGCAGGTTCACGTGGCTGCGGCCCATGACCGCGGCGAGTCCCCGGGCCACGACCTCGTCCCTGACCTCGTACATGTGGGCCAGCCCGGCCTCGATCTGCCCGGCGTCGATCATGAGTCCGCCGAGGGTGAGCCGGGCATTGGACTCGATGTCGTCGGCGCCCACCATGCGCGCGTACTCCACCGCGCGCTCGGCGGCCGTCAGGGCCTCCGGGCCCGGCTGGCGGAGCATCGACCAGTGGGCGACCGTGGCGAGCACCTCGGCGTGCACCTCGGACGGCGGCAGGCCGCGGACCAGGTCCTGCGCGGTGGCGATCTCCTTCCAGCCGTCGCCGCGGGCGAGCCGCTGCACCAGCCGGGAGCGCTGGATCCAGAACCAGGCGGCGCGCAGGGGGTCGTCCTCCTCGCCCAGCTGGCGCAACGCCCGCTTGGTGAACTTCAGGGCGCTTTCGCGCTCCCCGCAGAGCCGTCCGGCGACGGCCGCCTCGGCCAGCAGGTCGAGGTGGCTCAGCGCGGTGGCCTCCGGACCGCCGCAGGCCGGATAGACCTCGGCGTAGTCGACGGGGCGCAAGGTCCGGCGTACGGCTTCGGGGGCGGTGTCCCACAGTTCCATCGCCCGTTCCAGCAGCCGCAGTTGCTCGGCGTAGGCGTGGCGGCGACGGGCCTCGACGGCGGCGTCGAGGACGGCGGGCAGCGCCTTGGCCGCGTCGTGGGCGTGGTACCAGTAGCTGGCCAGGCGCGTCGCGTGCTGGTCGGCCGGGACGAGGGTCGGGTCGGCCTCCAGGGCTTCGGCGTAGCGGCGGTTGAGGCGGGAGCGCTCGCCGGGGAGCAGGTCGTCGCTGACGGCCTCGCGGACCAGGGAGTGGCGGAAGCGGTAGCCGTCGCCGGCGGGCGCGGGGGTGAGGATGCTGGCGTTCACGGCGGCCCGCAGCGCCTCGATGAGATCGTCCTCGGCGAGCCGGGCGACGGCGGCCAGCAGCCGGTACTCGACGGTGGAGCCGCCCTCGGCGACGATCCGGGCGACCTGCTGGGCGGTCTCGGGCAGCCCTTCCACCCGGACGAGCAGCAGGTCGCGCAGGGAGTCGGTCAGGCCCGTGCGGCAGCCCTCGTGGGCGGCGACGGCGAGTTCCTCGACGAAGAAGGCGTTGCCGTCGGAGCGTTCGAAGATCGCGTCGATCCGGTCCGGGTCGGGTTCCTGGGCGAGGATGCCGGCGACCTGGCGGCACACCTCCTCGCGGGTGAAGCGGGCGAGTTCGATGCGGCGGATGGTGCGGAGGCGGTCGAGTTCGGCGAGCAGGGGCCTGAGCGGGTGGCGGCGGTGGATGTCGTCGGAGCGGTAGGTGGCGAGGACGACGAGGCGGCCGGTGCGCAGGGTGCGGAAGAGGTAGGAGAGCAGGTGCCGGGTGGAGGCGTCGGCCCAGTGCAGGTCCTCCAGGGCCAGGACGACGGTGTGCTCGGCGGTGACGCGCTCCAGCAGGCGTGCGGTGAGTTCGAAGAGGCGGGCCATGCCGTCCTCGTCGTGCCGGGCCGCCTCGCGGGCCGCGGCCGTGCCGATCTCGGGGAGCAGCCGGGCCAGCTCCTCCTCCTGCCCGGCGGCCGCGGCGGCGAACTGCCCGGGCAGCTCGCGGCGCAGGGCGCGCAGGGCGGTGGAGAACGGCGCGAACGGCAGCCCGTCGGCGCCGATCTCGACGCAGCCGCCGAGCGCGACGACCGCGCCCCGTCCGCGGGCCGCGGCGGCGAACTCCTCGACGAGCCGGGTCTTGCCTACTCCGGCCTCGCCGCCGATGAGCATTGCCTGGGGGTCGCCCGCGGCGGCACCGCCGAGCACCTCGTCGAGCAAGCCCAACTCGGCGTCCCGGCCGACGAACACGGGGCTGACGGACCTGGTCTCCACGGACCCGAGCATCGCATGCGAACCCACCGACCCGGCACCGCTTTTGCCACGCCGGGCCCCGGGACCGACCGCCGCGCCTGCCCGGACTCCCCCGGGACCGACCGCCGCGCCTGCCCGGACTCCCCCGGGACCGGCCGTCGGCCCCGTCCGGAGAGCCCCGGGACCGGCCGTCGCCCCTACCCGGACCACCCCGGGACCGGCGGTCGCCCCCGCCCGGGCGGCCCGGGCGCCGGCAGCCGCTTCCCCGCGGACCGCCGCCGCATCAGCAGCGCCGCCGGTCCTGATGGCCACCGCGTCAGCGACCGCCCCCACCCGCACGCCCCCAGAACCAGCCGTCGCCTCCGCTCGGACGCCCCCACAACCGGAAACTGCGTCCCCGCGGACCGCCACCGCATCACCAGCCCCGTCCGTCCGGGCGCCTACCGCAGCAAGCGCACCCACGCGGGCGATCATGGAGGCGGCCACCCCCACCCGGGCAACCCCGAACCCGGCAGCCGCATCCCTGCGCACCGCCACCCCATCAGCCCCCTCAGACCCGGCGATCACCGCATCAGCGACCGCCCCCGCCCGCACACCCCCGGAACCGACAGCCGTCCCCGCCCGGACGCCCCCAGCACCAGCAGCGGCCTCCCCGCAGGCCCCCGCCATGTCAGCAGCGACATCCGTACGGGCGGCCACCGGAGCGGTGGCCGCCTCTGTGTGGGAGGTCGTGGAGGCGGCCGGTCCCGCCTCCGTGTTCACGCGGCGCGGGCCGACCGTGGCCGGCGGAAGCGGCGGATATGGCTCTCGTGCTCGGCGGAGCCTTCCGCCGCTTCGCGGCGGGCGGCGCGGCGGGCCCGGGCGGCCTCGCGGACCTGGCGCTCGTGGTCGGCGCGGCGGATGAGGTCGGCGGCGCGCAGCTGCTGGAGCTCGTACTCGTACATGGCGTGTCCTTGGTGAGAGGGTCGGGTGAAGGGGCTTCGCTTTCCGCGGTGCCTCTTCTGCGATGCCTCCACCTTCGTCTCCCAGGCCCGGCCGCCACATCGGGAGAGTTCCGCATCTTCGGGGGCCTGCGGGGCCTTAGACACGGCTGAGGGGCCTCAAGGGACTCCGTAAGGTGCTCACGGATTCCCTAAGACCCCTCAGGACCTGCGGTGACTCAGCCCGCCGACGGCAGTCCGAGCAGGATGCCGGTGTACTTGAGGACGGCCAGGAACAGACCGATCACGCCCAGCGCGACACCCGCCCAGGCGACCGACTTGATCCAGGGGGCCTGGATCCTGCCGGGCGTGCCGAACGCCGGCCGGGCGAGCGTCACGACGCCGACGACCAGCGCGAGGAGCGCGAAGAAGCCGCCCCACAGGGCGGTGGTCTGCCAGGCGTCGCCGTAGACCGCCTGGATCTGCTTGGCCACGCCCGCGTTCTGTGCCGTCTCCAGCTGACCGATGAGGTTCTGCCGGGCGGCAGCCACCGTGCCGAGCCAGCTGCCGGTGAGCGAGACGACACCCAGCGCGGCGGAGACCACGGCGGCGGCGCCCTGGCCGACGCCGGTGGGGCCCTCCTCCTTGGTCTCGGCGGTCTCGGCCGGGACCTCGGTCCGGGTCACCTCGTCGGACTTGGTGGTGTCCACCGCCTTCTCGTCGGTCGTGGCCTCGGTGGCCTCGGTCTCGTCCACTGCGTTCGTTGCCATGTGTCGCACCGTAGGGTCGCTGTCTGAGAAGTCTCTTAATGATCGTCGTGAGCGGCACGCGCGCGTGCGGCGCGCCACTCGGGCGCCAGCACCGACCAGACTTCGAGATCGTGCCGTACGCCACCATAGGGGTGGGCCTCGCGCCGCACACCGTCGCGGGTCATGCCGAGGCGCCGGGCGACGTTGAGGCTCGGCCGGTTGCCCGAGGCGGCGACCCACTCGATCCGGTGAATGCCGCGCTCCTCGACCGCCCAGTCGATGAGGACGCGCATCGCCCGGGTGACGAGACCACGCCCGGTCCCGGCGGGCTCCAGCCAGCAGCCGACCTCGCAGTTGCCGCTCGCGGCGTCGAAGTTCAGGAACAGCACGCCGCCCATGAGCTTGCCGTTCAGCCACAGCCCGTGCAGCGAGCGCGTGTCGGCGGCGCGCATCTCGGCGTACCGCTGGAGCATGGCGCGCGCGGACTCCACGTCCGTCTCCTGCGACCCGAAGTTGATGAACCGCCCGATGAAGTCCCTGCCCCGCTCCAGGTGCGCGAAGAACTCCTCGGCGTGCCAGGGCTCCAGGGGCCGCAGTTCCGCCCCGTCGTCACCCAGGGATATCGCGTACATCCCGCTGCCGCTCCTCCTCGGCCAGGACGTCCGCCACCTCGGCGTCCGTCGCGGCGGCCAGCCTCTCATGGGCGGCCCGGGCCTCGGGCGGTTCGATGCTGATCCGCGGCAGGCGTTTGTCGAGCCAGCGGGGCAGCCACCAGTTGGCGCCGCCGAGCAGATGCATCAGGGCGGGGACGAGGAGCGTGCGCAGGACGAAGGCGTCCAGGGCGACGGCGGCGGCCAGGGCGATGCCGAACATGGCGATCACGCGGTCGCCGCTGAGCACGAAGGCGAGGAAGACGGAGATCATGATGACCGCGGCCGAGTTGATCACCCGGCTGGTCTCGGCGAGGCCGACCCGGACGGCACGCCGGTTGTCGCCGGTCTCCAGCCACTCCTCGTACATCCGGCTCACCAGGAAGACCTGGTAGTCCATGGACAGGCCGAAGAGCACCGACACCATGATCACGGGCAGGAAGGGCTCGATGGGCCCCGCGCTGCCGAGGCCGAGCAGTTCGCTGCCCCAGCCCCACTGGAACATCGCGGTGACCACCCCGAAGGCGGAGGCGACGGCGGCGACGTTCATCGCGGCGGCCTTCAGCGGGATGCCGATCGACCGGAAGGCGAGCAGGAGCAGCAGACAGCCCAGGCCGATCACGACCCCGACGAAGAGGGGCAGCTTGGAGACGATGACGTCGGCGAAATCGTCGTAGCCGGCCGTCATGCCGCCGACCTGCGTGTCCAGCGAGGTGCCTGCCTCGGCACGCGGCAGCACCTCCTCGCGCAGCCGGTCGACGAGGTCGCTGGTCTGTTTCGACTGCGGCGAGGACTCCGGTACGACGGTCAGGTACGCGGTGTGGCCGCCGGAGCCGAACGTGACCGGCGTCACCGCGGCGACGCCCTCGGTGGTCCGCAACGTGGCGTCGAGGTTGTCCAGGGCGAGCTTGTCCTCGGCTCCGTCGACCTTCGTGACGAGGGTGAGCGGGCCGTTGACGCCGGGGCCGAAGCCGTCGGCGAGGAGGTCGTAGGCCTGGCGTGTGGTGGAGGTCTTCGGGTCGTTGCCCTGGTCGGAGGTGCCCAGGTGCAGCGAGAACGTGGGCAGCGCGAGGACGGCCATGACCACCAGGGCGACCGCCCCGAGCACCTTGGGGTGGCGCTCCACGAACGCCGACCAGCGGGCGGCGAAGCCGGTGGGCAGTTCGGGTTCGGGCCCGTGTTCCGCGAGGCGGCGGCGCTCGCGGCGGCTGAGCGCCCGCATGCCGATGAGGGACAGCAGGGCGGGCAGCAGGGTCACGGAGGCCGCGACGGTGAGGATCACGGTCAGACTGGCGGCGATGGCGACGCCGTTGAGGAAGCTGAGCCGCAGGATCAGCATGCCCAGCAGGGCGATGCAAACGGTGGCACCCGCGAAGACGACCGCGCGTCCCGTGGTCGCGACGGCGTTGGTCGCGGCCTCCGTGACGGACAGCCCGCGTTTCAGCCCGCGCCGGTGTCTCGTCACGATGAACAGCGCGTAGTCGATGCCGACGCCGAGCCCGATCAGCATGCCGAGCATGGGGGCGAAGTCGGCGACGGTCATCATGTGCCCGAGCAGCACGATCCCGGCGTACGCGGTGCCGACACCGACCAGGGCGGTGGCGATGGGCAGCAGTGAGGCGGCGAGCGAGCCGAAGGCCAGGAACAGCACGACCGCGGCGACGACCACGCCGACGACCTCGGCGAGGTGCCCGCCGGAGGACTGGGTGAGCGCGACGGCGCTGCCGCCCAGCTCCACCTGGAGCCCGTCGGTCTGTGCGCTCTTGGCGGTGTCGACCACGGCCTGCGCCTCGGACCGGCTGATGTCCTCCGCCTGGCCGTCGAAGGTGACCGTGGCGTACGCCGTACGGCCGTCCGCGCTGACGCGTCCCGCGCCCGGCCCGTCGTAGGGGCTGGTAACGGAGGCCACACCGGGCAGGTTCTCGACGCGGTCCAGGGCGCGGGTCATCGTCTGCTCGACGTCGGCGGCGCGGACGCTGCCGGACGTGGTGTGCCAGACGACGGTGTCGCTGTCGCCGCCGAGCTGCGGGAAGCCCTCGTGCAGCAGCTGGGTGGCGCGGCCCGACTCGGTGCCGGGGACCTGGTAGTCGTTCGAGTACGCGGAGCCGGCGACGGCGGCGCCCGTGGCCACCCCCGCGAAGGCGAGGAGCCACAGCAGAACGGTGACCAGACGGCGTTGGACACACCAGCGTGCGAGGGCTGCCACGAAACGTGCTCCCAGAGTGACTTTTTTGGATCTTTGGTCGGGAGCAGTCGTCCATGAACTGAACAGCCCGCAAAGAACGCATGAGCAATGCGGAATCACTCTTACAGGCGTACGAGATCATTTGTCGGTTTCGTGGGCTTATTCACAGCCAGAGGGATCAGTCGGACTGGTCCCCCAGCGCCATCACCATCACGCCGGCGATCAGCAGCCACAGCGCCCGCCGGGTGCGTCCTCGGGCGCCCAGCACGGCGGCGCCCGCGCAGACGGCCGCGCCACCGGCGTACGCCGCCGGGACGAACGCCGGGGCGGAGCGGGTGAGGCGGAGCAGGGCCGCGGCCAGGCCCGCCAGGGGCAGCGCGGCGCCCGTACCCGCCGCCGTCCAACGGGCCCGCCGCGCGTCCTCCACCGAATCGTCGGCGTCGTCCGGTTCCGGTTCTTCGTCGGGCCCGGTGTCCTGCGCGGCGGCTGCCTCCGGGCCCGTTATCTCAGGATCGGTGTCGGAATCAGCGCGTCCACTCATGGCCGAGACGGTAGCGCGTCGGGCGGGAAAACCGGGTGCGGGGCCGACGGGACGGCTGTTAGCGTCCGCGGGTCCGAGGAACGCCCGCGGCATCCCGCCGCCCGGCCGAAGCAGGTGCATTGTTTGACGGTCCGACCGAGCTCCGACGCATCCCCTTTCTTCCTCAAGGACTCAAGGAGCCCGTTCACCGATGTCGGACATCACTACCCGGACCTCGAACGACCCCCTCGCTGACCGCGTCAGCCACCCCCGCTACCCGCGCAGCAACCGCTACGACGCCCGCTGGACCATCGACAACCAGATGGGCCCGCACGCGCTGTGGCTGCTGGAGTGGCTGGCCCCGGCCCTGGGGCTCGACACCCTGAGCCCCGGCTCGCGCGTGCTCGACCTGGGCTGCGGCCGCGCCATGACGTCGATCTTCCTCGCCAGGGAGTACGACCTCCAGGTCACCGCCGCCGACCTGTGGATCAGGCCCGACGAGAACGCGGCGCGGATCGCCGAGGCCGGCGTCGCGGACCGCGTCCTGCCCGTGTTCGCCGAGGCGCACGACCTGCCGTTCGGCGAGAACAGCTTCGACGCGATCGTCTCCGTCGACGCCTACCAGTACTTCGGCACGAACGACCTGTACCTGCCCGAGCTGACGCGGCTGCTGAAGCCGGGCGGGCGGATCGGGGTCGTCGTACCGGCGCTGCGCGAGGAGATCGACGGCGCCGAGCCGCCGGAGCACCTGAGGCCGTACTGGGAGCCCGATTTTTGGTGCTTCCACACGGCCGCCTGGTGGCGGCGTCACTGGACCCGCAGCGGGGCCGTGGAGGTCGAGACGGCCGACTGGCTGGACGACGGCTGGCGCGACTGGCTGCGGTGGAGCGAGGTCGTGGCCGAGGAGCGCACCGACGAGTTCCACATCCGGATGGCCGGCCGGAGCGCCGAGATGCTGCGCCTGGACCAGGGCGCCACGCTGGGCTTCGTCCGGGTCGTCGGCCGTCGCCCGTAGGCACAGACACGCAGGGGGGATGCACCAGGATCGGTGCATCCCCCCTGCGGGGTTTCGCGGAGGTCAGCCCTCGCTGACGCCCAGCTTCTGCAGGATCAGCTCCTTGACGCGGGCCGCGTCGGCCTGGCCCCGGGTGGCCTTCATGACCGCGCCGACCAGCGCACCGGCCGCGGCCACCTTGCCACCGCGGATCTTGTCCGCGATGGCCGGGTTGCCGGCGATGGCCTCGTCGACGGCGGCGGTGAGCGCGCCCTCGTCGGAGACGACCTTCAGACCGCGCTTGTCGACGACCTCGTCCGGGGTGCCTTCGCCCGCGAGGACGCCTTCGATGACCTGGCGGGCCAGCTTGTCGTTCAGGTCGCCCTTCACGACCAGCTCGGCGACCCGGGCCACCTGCTGCGGCGTGATCGCCAGCTCGTCGAGCGCCTTGCCCGACTCGTTGGCGCTGCGGGCCAGCTCGCCCATCCACCACTTGCGGGCGGAGGCGGCGTCGGCCCCGGCCTCGATGGTGGCGACGATGGGCTCCAGCGCACCGGCGTTCAGGATCGCCTGCATGTCGGTGGCCGAGACGCCCCACTCCTCGCGGAGCCGGTTGCGGCGGACCAGCGGCAGCTCGGGCAGTCCGGCCCGCAGCTCCTCGACCCACTCGCGCGACGGGGCCACCGGAACGAGGTCGGGCTCCGGGAAGTACCGGTAGTCCTCGGCCTCCTCCTTCACGCGGCCCGAGGTCGTCGACCCCGTGTCCTCGTGGAAGTGCCGGGTCTCCTGGATGATCGTCCCGCCGCTGCTCAGCACGGCCGCGTGCCGCTGGATCTCGAAACGGGCCGCGCGCTCCACGGACCGCAGCGAGTTCACGTTCTTCGTCTCGGAACGCGTGCCGAACTTCTCGGTGCCGTTCGGGCGCAGCGACAGGTTCACGTCGCAGCGCATCTGGCCCATCTCCATACGGGCCTCGGAGACGCCGAGCGCCTTGATGACCTCGCGCAGCTCACGGACGTAGGCCTTCGCCACCTCGGGGGCGCGCTCGCCCGCGCCGACGATCGGCTTGGTGACGATCTCGATGAGCGGGATGCCGGCGCGGTTGTAGTCCAGGAGCGAGTGCGAGGCGCCGTGGATACGGCCCGTCGCACCGCCCACGTGCGTGGACTTGCCGGTGTCCTCCTCCATGTGGGCGCGCTCGATCTCCACGCGGAAGGTCTCGCCGTCCTCCAGCTGTACGTCGAGGTAGCCGTTGAAGGCGATCGGCTCGTCGTACTGGGAGGTCTGGAAGTTCTTCGGCATGTCCGGATAGAAGTAGTTCTTCCGGGCGAAGCGGCACCATTCGGCGATCTCGCAGTTCAGTGCGAGGCCGATCTTGATCGCGGACTCGACGCCGGTCGCGTTGACGACCGGGAGCGCGCCGGGCAGGCCGAGGCACACGGGACAGGTCTGCGTGTTGGCGTCCTGACCGAGCGCGGTCGAGCAACCGCAGAACATCTTGGTCTTGGTGCCGAGTTCGACATGGACCTCGAGGCCCATGACGGGGTCGTACGACGCGAGTGCGTCCTCGTACGACACCAGGTCGGTCGTGGTGGTCACGGTGAAACTTCCCTCTCAGCCCAGCAGGACGTCGTCGTCGCCCAGCCGCTTCAGCTCGCGGTAGAGGATGGCGAGGCCGGTGACGATGGCGACGGCGGACACGGTGGCGTCGATCAGGACCAGCGTGTCCTTCTCGGCGCGGGCCTTCTTCAGCCGCTTGGCGACGCCGATCGCGCCGAACGCGGTCCCGGCCATGGACAGGTACGTGCCGGACCTGGACTTCTTGAAGCCCTTGGCCTTGGTCAGTGCACTCACAGCGACGGAGCCTCCTCGATCAGCGGGTGGCCCCACTTTTCCACGAAGGCGGCCTCGACGGCGGCGCCGACCTTGTAGAGACGGTCGTCCTTCATGACCGGGGCGATGATCTGCAGACCGACCGGGAGGTTGTCCTCCGGGGCGAGACCGCACGGCAGCGACATGGCCGCGTTGCCCGCCAGGTTGGTCGGGATGGTGCACAGGTCGGCGAGGTACATCGCCATCGGGTCGTCGGCGCGCTCGCCGATCGGGAAGGCGGTGGTCGGCGTCGTCGGGGAGACGATCACGTCGACCTGCTCGAACGCCTTGTCGAAGTCCTGCTTGATGAGCGTGCGGACCTTCTGGGCGCTGCCGTAGTACGCGTCGTAGTAGCCGCTCGACAGGGCGTACGTGCCGAGCATGATGCGGCGCTTGACCTCGGGGCCGAAGCCGGCCTCGCGGGTCAGGGAGGTGACCTCCTCGGCGGAGTGCGTGCCGTCGTCGCCGGTGCGCAGGCCGTAGCGCAGGCCGTCGAAGCGGGCGAGGTTGGAGGAGCACTCGGACGGCGCGATCAGGTAGTACGCCGACAGCGCCAGGTCGAAGGACGGGCAGTCCAGCTCGACGATCTCGGCGCCCAGTTCCTTCAGCAGCGCGACGGACTCGTCGAACCGCTGGATGACACCGGCCTGGTAGCCCTCGCCGCGGAACTGCCTGACGACGCCGACGCGCATGCCCTCCACGCTGCCGTTGCGGGCGGCCTCGACGACCGGCGGGACCGGGGCGTCGATCGAGGTGGAGTCCAGCGGGTCGTGGCCGGCGATCACCTCGTGCAGCAGGGCCGCGTCCAGGACCGTGCGGGCGCAGGGGCCGCCCTGGTCGAGGGAGGAGGAGAAGGCGACCATGCCGTACCGCGACACGCCGCCGTACGTCGGCTTCACGCCGACCGTGCCCGTGACGGCGGCGGGCTGGCGGATGGAGCCGCCGGTGTCGGTGCCGATGGCGAGCGGGGCCTGGAAGGAGGCGAGCGCGGCGGAGGAACCGCCGCCGGAGCCGCCGGGGATCTTGGTCAGGTCCCAGGGGTTGCCGGTCGGGCCGTAGGCGCTGTTCTCGGTGGAGGACCCCATGGCGAACTCGTCCATGTTGGTCTTGCCGAGGATCACCACGTCGGCGGCCTTGAGCCGCTGGGTGACGGTCGCGTCGTACGGCGGGATCCAGCCTTCGAGGATCTTGGAACCGACGGTGGTCGGGATCCCCTCGGTGGTGAAGATGTCCTTGAGCGCCAGGGGAACGCCGGCCAGCGGACCGAGCTTCTCCCCCTTGGCGCGCTTCTCGTCGACGGCGCGGGCCTGGGCGAGCGCGCCCTCGCGGTCGACGTGCAGGAAGGCGTGCACCTTCTCGTCGACGGCCTCGATCCGGGCGAGGTGGGCCTCGGTGACCTCGACGGCCGTG
Organism: Streptomyces sp. NPDC050416; assembly: GCF_044458845.1. Classification (NCBI taxonomy): domain Bacteria; kingdom Bacillati; phylum Actinomycetota; class Actinomycetes; order Kitasatosporales; family Streptomycetaceae; genus Streptomyces; species Streptomyces sp. NPDC050416. The sequence continues at coordinate 90,004 of NZ_JBITII010000010.1, read as the reverse complement.
AGTTCGCCGGAGGCGATCTTCGCGGCGGTCTCGGCGGCCGTGAGCTTGATGATGGGGCTGTCCGTCATGGCGGGTTACTCCTCCCCCAGGATCTGCGGCACCTTGAAACGCTGCTGCTCCTGGGCCGGGGCTCCGGAGAGCGCCTGCTCGGGGGTGAGCGAGGGACGGACCTCGTCCGGGCGCATGACGTTGGTCAGCGGGAGCGGGTGCGAGGTCGGCGGTACGTCTTGGTCGGCGACCTCGCTGACGCGGGCCACCGCGCCGATGATGTCGTCCAGCTGTCCCGCGAAGTGGTCGAGCTCTTCGGGCTTCAGCTCCAGACGCGCCAGCCGGGCGAGGTGGGCGACCTCCTCGCGCGTGATGCCAGGCATGCAGCGATCCTCTGGGGTGAGTGTGTGGTTCGGGCCTCGGGCCTGGCGTCACCTTCCCGTCGTCCGCCCCTGCAGGGCGGGCCGTGCGGCCTCCGGCACGAGCGATCGCAGGGCGCCGGAGCGTCCTCGTGGCGGGGCCACGTGGACGGTTCGGCAACGCGGCGAGCGTGCGTGCCAGGCGTCGCACGGCAGGCGGGAATGTGGCGCCAGGCCCTAATCCTATGGGGCGGGCAGGCGTGACCGTGAAACGGTTTGCCCGGCCCCTGCCGCCCGGCCAGCCACAGCGGGGTCGGGGCCGGCCCCGAACCGGTCAGGGCCGGGGCCGAGGGGGTGTCCGAGAAGTCCCGTCGTGCGCCCGGAGGGGCGGGCCCTGCGGCGAGAGGTCCTGCCGGACGCCGCGGGGCGGGCGGGGCTTTGCGGGCACCCCCTCGGGCCTGTCTGACACATTCCCGTCGTCCGCCCGAAGAGCGGGCTCCGCGGCGTCTGCGCGTGCGATCGCAAGGCGCCGGAGCGCCCTCGATGGGGTCCCCCGCGAGGTTGTTCGAGCGCGCGGGAGGAGCCACGTGGGCGGTTCGGCAACGCGGCGAGCGTGTGTGCCGGACGCCGCGGAGCAGGCGGGAATGTGTCAGACAGGCCCTAGGCGATGCGGCCCGAGTCGTCCGCTGTCGCCGCCGGGAGGGCGGCCCGGGGGCGCTGCCAGCCACGGGAGCCTCTGGCGCGGAGCCAGGCCGTGGTCTCCTCGGGGGGCATCGCGGCGGCGACCAGCCAGCCCTGGACGGCGTCGCAGCCGAGATCGCGCAGGCGCTCCCAGGTCTCGTCGTCCTCGACACCCTCGGCGACGACGAGCAGGCCGAGGGAGTGCGCGAGGTCGACCGTGCAGCGCACGATCTCCGCGTCCTCGTTGTCCACGGCGAGCCGGGCGACGAAGGAGCGGTCGATCTTCAGCTCGCTGACCGGCAGCTTGCGCAGGTGCACCAGCGACGAGTAGCCCGTGCCGAAGTCGTCCAGGGACATCTTCACGCCGTGCCCGGTCAGCGCGTTGAGGGTGTCGGCGGCGCGCTGCGGGTCCTCCAGGAGGACGTGCTCCGTTATCTCCAGTTGGAGCGCTCCCGCGGGGACGCCGTGCCGGGCCAGCCGCGCGGCGACCGAGCCGGCGAAGCCGGGGGTGTGCACGTCACGCGGGGAGACGTTGACCGCGACCGGGACGAACAGTCCCTGGGCTCGCCAGCGCGCGACCTGGCCGAGCGCGGTCTCCAGGACGTACTCGGTGAGGTGGGGCATCAGGCCCGAGGACTCGGCGATCGCTATGAACTCGTCCGGCGGCACCTTGCCCCGCTCGGGGTGCACCCAGCGGACCAGGGCCTCCAGGCCCGCGACCTGTCCGTCGAAGCGGACCTTGGGCTGGTAGTGCAGCTCGACCTCGTGGGCGTCCAGCGCCCTGCGGAGATCTCCCAGCAGACCGAGCCGGTCCGGGGTGTTCGAGTCGCGTTTGGACTCGTAGACCTCCACGCCCGTGCGGTCCCGCTTCGCCTGGTACATCGCCACGTCCGCCCGCCGCAGCAGTCCCTCGGCGTCCAGCGCGTGGTCGGGGAAGACGGCGACCCCGGCGCTGGCCTCCAGGACGAGGGTGAGGCCGTCGAGGTCGAGCGGGGAGCTGAGCGCGGCGACCAGGTTGCGGGCGACCCGGGTCGCGGACGTCGTGGAGTCGGCGACCGGCAGTAAGACGGCGAACTCGTCCCCGCCGAGCCGCGCGGCCTCCGCCCCGCGCGGCAGCGCCGCCCGCAGCCGGTCGGCGATCTGGAGGAGCAGCCGGTCACCGGCCAGATGACCGAGCGTGTCGTTGACGGACCGGAAACGGTCGAGGTCGATCAGCATCAGGGCGGCGCGCGCGTCGATCCGCTCGGCGTCGTCGAGTGCGGTCCAGATGCGCTCCAGCAGCCACTGGCGGTTGGGCAGCCCGGTCAGCGGGTCGCGCAGCTGCTCCTCGGCCCGGGCCCGGGCTATCCAGAGCGTGGAGTCCAGGGCGATGAGGGGGATGGAGAACAGCGGCAGCAGGATCGGCTTGGCCATGGCCACCACGCAGATCAGCGGCGCGATGCCCAGCAGCGCGACCGCGACGAGGCCCTGTCTGACCAGGGCGGTGCGGGCGACGGTGGGCAGGCCGGGGCGCGGGGCGTGCAGGTACCACAGCAGGACGCGGGTGACCGCCAGGTAGGAGACGGCCACCAGGACCACCTCGGGTGCGGTGTACAGCGTCCAGCTGTCCGGATCCGAGGGGGACTCGACGGACGGTACGGATCCCAAGACGCCCAGTACCAGGGCGCCGGCACCGATGCCGAGGAGGTCGACCGCCCCGTGCAGGATGCCCTGGCGCCAGCGGTTGCGGCGGGCTATGCCGACCAGCACGACGACCGTGAGGCTGACCATGCCGGCCGGGAGCCAGCCGTACAGCAGCAGCACGGCCAGCGTGAGGGCGGCGCCCGAGCCGGTGCCGCCCCACCAGCGGGAGCGGCCCAGCATGACGAGGTGGCCGACGATGATGCCGGTCAGCACGGCCAGCGCCCAGCCGGCCGTGCCGGACGGGAAGAGCGCGTGGCCGCCGGTGAAGGCGCGGTAGAAGCCGGCGCCCAGGACGAACCCGGCCGCCGCGACGACCGCCGCGGGCAGCGCGGGCCGGGACAGGTGCCGTTCGGGGTCCGCGTCCGCGCCGGTCAGGCCGGATGTGTGGTCGGTGCCCTGCTGTGCGGCACCGCGGCCGTCCGCCGCGGCGCGCCCCCCGGAGGTGCGCCCGTCCGGGGTGTACTGTCCGACGGCGCGCACTTGCGTGCCCGGACGCCCCGCCGGCCGGCCCGTCCCACGGACTGCACGCCATACGACCGCCATGCGGCGCAGGCGCAGCCGTGAGCCCGGCACGGCGCTCTCGGTCGGTTCCATTCCCGTCCCTCTCACAGCCGGCGGTGCCCACGCCCCGCGGCCCGGTGCCCGACAACCCTTGGGCGGCCCGCGTTGGAAAACCCTTCCCCGTGCTCCGCGAACACGAAGATGCCCCGACCGCAGCTGGGCACGGCAGGCGCACATCTCAACAGTAGGCCGCAGAAGGCTTCCACGGGCAGCGGTCGCCGACGGTTGCCCGAATGCGCCCCGGCCACCCGTATGCATCTGGTATGCGCCGAACGGGTGGCCTTCAACCGCTACTCGTCGGCCGAAAGAGCGACTTCGGCCGCCGCGTCCGGTCCTTGGTCCAGCAGGACCTGGAAACCGTCCTCGTTCAGGACCGGGACCTTCAGCTGCATCGCCTTGTCGTATTTCGATCCCGGGCTGTCACCCACAACGACGAATGACGTCTTCTTCGAAACCGAGCCGGTCACCTTCGCTCCGCGGCTCTGCAGCGCCTCCTTGGCACCGTCCCGTGTGAAGTGTTCGAGCGTGCCCGTGACGACGACCGTGAGCCCTTCGAGCGGGCGCGGCCCTTCGTCCTCGCCGGTGCTCTCCTCCTCCATGCGGACGCCGGCGGCCTTCCACTTTCGGATGATCTCGCGGTGCCAGTCCTCGGCGAACCACTCCTTGACGGCGGCGGCGACGATCGGGCCGACCCCGTCGGTGTTCTTCAGTTCCTCTTCCGTGGCCTCGTCGATGCGCTCGATCGAGCGGAACTCGCGGGCCAGCGCCTCGGCCGCGACGGGTCCCACGTGACGGATCGACAGACCGGTGAGGATGCGGGCGAGGGGGCGCTGCTTGGCCGCCGCGATGTTCTCCAGCATGGCGAGCGCGTTCTTGCGGGGCTGGCCCTCCTGGTTGGCGAAGACCGTGGCGACCTTCTCCTCGCCGGTCTTCGGGTCGCGCTTGGGCAGACCGCTGTCCTGGTCGAGGACGTACGCCTTGATGGGCAGCAGCTGTTCGACGGTGAGGTCGAACAGGTCGCCCTCGTCCGCCAGCGGCGGGTCCTCGGGCTCCAGCGGCTTGGTGAGGGCGGCGGCGGCGACGTAGCCGAAGTGCTCGATGTCCAGCGCCTTGCGGCCCGCGAGGTAGAACAGGCGCTCGCGCAACTGGGCCGGGCAGGTGCGGGCGTTCGGGCAGCGCAGGTCGACGTCGCCCTCCTTCATCGGCCGCAGGGCCGTACCGCACTCGGGGCACTCGCTCGGCATCACGAACTCGCGCTCGCTGCCGTCGCGCAGGTCGGCGACGGGGCCGAGGATCTCCGGGATGACGTCACCGGCCTTGCGCAGCACCACCGTGTCACCGATGAGGACGCCCTTGGCCTTGACCACGTCCTGGTTGTGCAGCGTGGCGAACTCGACCTCGGAGCCCGCGACCGTGACCGGCTCGACCTGGGCGTAGGGCGTGACCCGGCCCGTGCGGCCCACGCCCACGCGGATGTTGAGGAGCTTGGTGTTGACCTCCTCCGGCGCGTACTTGTAGGCGATCGCCCAGCGCGGGGCGCGCGAGGTGGAGCCGAGGCGGCCCTGGAGGGGGATCTCGTCGAGCTTGACGACCACGCCGTCGATCTCGTGCTCCACGGAGTGGCGGTTTTCGCCGAAGTACGCGATGAACTCCCGTACGCCGTCGAGGCCGTCGACGACCTTGTTGTGCCGGGAGGTGGGCAGGCCCCAGGTCTTGAGCAGATCGTAGGCCTGGGAGAGGCGGGTCAGGCCGGTGAAGCCCTCCAGGGCGCCGATGCCGTGGACCACCATGTGCAGCGGGCGGGTGGCCGTGACGCGCGGGTCCTTCTGGCGCAGGGAACCGGCCGCCGCGTTGCGCGGGTTGGCGAACGGCTTGTCACCGGCCTCGACCAGACGGGCGTTGAGCTCCTGGAACTTCTCCATCGGGAAGTAGACCTCGCCGCGGATCTCCACGAGGTCGGGGACGGAGTCGCCTTTGAGGCGCTCCGGGATCTCCGCGATCGTCCGGACGTTCGGCGTGATGTCCTCGCCGGTGCGGCCGTCGCCGCGGGTCGCCGCGCGGGTGAGACGGCCGTGCTCGTAGGTGAGGTTCACGGCGAGGCCGTCGACCTTCAGCTCGCACAGGAAGTGGTAGTCCTGCTCGCCCAGTTCCCGGGCGATGCGCTCCGACCAGGCGGCGAGCTCCTCGTCGTTGAAGGTGTTGTCGAGGGAGAGCATGCGCTGGCGGTGCTCGACCGCCGTGAACTCCGTCTCGTAGGAACCGGCGACCTTCTGGGTCGGCGAGTCCGGGGTGCGCAGCTCGGGGAACTCCTCCTCCAGCGCCTCCAGGGAACGCAGCAGCTGGTCGAACTCCGCATCGCTGACGACGGGAGCGTCCTTCACGTAGTAGCGGAAGCGGTGCTCCTCGATCTGCTCCGCGAGGCGCGCGTGCTTCTCCCGTGCCTCGGCGGGCACCGTCGTCGTCTCCGCTTGCTTGTCGCCGGCCACCGTGTCGTCCTCCCGTTACTCTGGGTTGTCCGCGAGGGATCTCGCCGCCCGGGCGCAGTGCGCGAGAGCCGTGCGCGCGTACCCCGGGGAGGCCCCCGCGAGTCCGCACGCCGGCGTGAGAGTGACCGCCTCCGCGAGAAGCCCCGGTGACAGCCCCAGCCTGCGCCACAGCGTCCTGACACCCATGACGCTACCGGCAGGGTCTGACAATGGGCCCTCCGCGGACGGGACGACACCGGCGAAGAGCCGGGTACCGCCCTCCACCGCCTCCCCGATCACCTCGTCGTCACGCTCGGTGAGCAGGGAGAAGTCGAAGGAGACGGCCGCCACGCCCGCCCGGCGCAGCAGCGCGAACGGGACGTCGGGGGCGCAGGAGTGGACGACGACCGGCCCGTCGGTGTGCATCCCGACCAGGTCGCGCAGCGTCTGCTCGACGATCTGCCGGTCGGCGGCCCGGTGGGTGCGGTAGCCGCTGGCGGTCTTCACCTGGCCGCGCAGGACGGCGGTGAGGGACGGCTCGTCGAGCTGGAGGACGAGCTGCGCTCCGGGGACCCGCCTCTGCACCTCGGCGAGGTGCTGACGGAGTCCTTCGGCGAGGGAGGCGGCGAGGTCGCGGCAGGCGCCGGGGTCGGAGAGGGCGGCCTCGCCGTTGCGCATCTCCAGGTGGGCGGCGAGGGTCCAGGGCCCCACGGCCTGCACCTTCAGCGGCCCCGCGTATCCCTGCGTGAACTCCTCCAGCGCGTCGAGGTCCTCGCCGAGCCAGGAGCGGGCCCGCTTGGTGTCCCGCCCCGGGCGGTCGCCGAGCCGCCAGCCGCTGGGCTCCACGCGCGCGTACAGCTCGACGAGCAGGCCGGCGGTCCGCCCGATCATGTCGGCGCCGGGTCCGCGGGCGGGCAGTTCGGGCAGGAAGGGGAAGTCCTCGAAGGTTCCGGTGGCCGTTTTGACGGCCTCCCGGGCGTCGCCCCCGGGCAGGGAGCCGACACCCGTGGCGCCACCGAACCTGAACTGGCTGTTTTCGCTCACCGCAGCAGCCTACGCAGGGCTCCGGCCGGTCACTTCCCGGGTCGGACCGTCAGGTCGTTGACCTCGGCGTCCCTCGGCAGGTCCAGGGCCATCAGGATCGTCGTGGCGACCGACTCGGGGTCGATCCACTTCGACGCGTCGTACTCCTTGCCCTCCTGCTGGTGGACCTTGGCCTGCATGGGGCCGGCCGTGCGGCCGGGGTAGACCGAGGTGACGCGGACGCCATTGCCGTGCTCCTCGTGGCGCAGGGAGTCGGCGAGGGCCTTGAGGCCGTGCTTGGAGGCGGCGTACGCGGACCAGCCGGCGTGGGCGTTCAGGCCGGCGCCGGAGTTGACGAAGACCACGTGGCCCCGGGCCGCCCGCAGCTGGGGCAGGAAGTGGCGGGTCAGCTCGGCCGGGGCGACGAGGTTGACGTTGAGCTGGTGGCGCCAGGTCTTCGGGGTGAGCTCCCCGACCGGGCCGAGGTCGACGACCCCGGCGATGTGCAGCAGCGAGTCCACGCGGTCCGGCAGCGACTGGTGCGAGAAGGCCCAGGAGAGCCTGTCGGGGTCGGCGAGGTCGCCGACCAGGGTCCTCGCCCCGGGGAACTCGGCCGCCAGCTCCTTCGCGCGGCCCGCGTCGCGCGCGTGCAGCACGAGGTCGTCCCCGCGCGCGTGCAGGCGGCGGGCCACGGCCGCGCCGATGCCGGAACCGGCTCCGGTGATCACATGAGTAGCCATGACCGCCATGCTCGCATCAGACGGGGGTCACACAGGGCGCCGGCCCGGGATCACGCCACGCCACGGCTCTCCTCCAGGTACGCCAGCGCGCCCACCGGCTCCTCCGCGAAGAACACCAGGTCGGTGAGCGGGCGGGGCAGGAAGCCCTCGTCCTCCATGCGGCGGAACTGCTCCTTCAGGCCGTCGTAGAAGCCCGCGGTGTTGAGCAGGACCACGGGCTTGTCCGTGTGGCCGTGCTTCTTCAGTTCCAGGATCTCCGTCGCCTCGTCCAGCGTGCCGGTGCCGCCGACCATGATCACCACGGCGTCGGCCTTCTCCAGGAGCAGCTTCTTGCGCTCGGCGAGGTCACGGGCGACGACCATCTCGTCGACACCGGGGCGGGCCTTGGCGGAGAGGAACTGCACGGAGACGCCGACGAGCCGGCCGCCCGCCTCCTGCACGCCGTCGGCGACCACCTTCATGAGGCCGGCGTCGGAACCGCCCCACACGAGGGTGTGGCCGCCCTTGGCCAGCAGTCTGGCGAACTCCCGCGCGGGAGTGGTGTAGCGCTCGTCGAGGTCGGCGGCGGAGAGGAAGACACAGATGTTCATGAGCCCACCGTACGGGCCCGGTCCGCCGTCGCGGTGAGCCGCATTTTGGACTGCCGGTGCGGGAGTTGTTCCCAGTCGTCCATGAACCGGGCGTCCAGGCCGTGCTTGGCGGCGAGTGCGGTCAGCGTCGCCGTCCGGTAGTAGAAGTCCTCGTGCAGCACCTGGTGCTCCTCGCCCTCGGTGCGGTCGAACGTGAAGTCGAAGAACCCGCCGGGTCCGAGGATCCGGCCGACGTGGGCGAAGCACTCCTCGATGACGTGCAGCGGGGAGTGCGAGAAGACGCTGTGCGCGTGCACGACGTCGAAGTGCGCGTCGGGCAGGAAGGCGAAGGTGAGGTCGTCGGCGAGCGTCAGGTAGGGCAGTTTGGACTGGAGGCCCTCGGCCACGAGGGTGTCCTGGGCGGCGAGCAGGATGTGCGGCGAGATATCGATGCCGTAGTAGTGCCCGGGGTCGAGGTGATCGATGAACAGCCGCCCGGCGCGCAGGTTGCCGCAGCCGATCTCCAGCATGCGGTGGTGCGGCTGGAGGCCGTGCCCCAGCAGGTAGTCGAACTGCATGCGCCCGATCCGCGTCCACGCCTCGCGCGAGGGGTTGTGACCCACCGCCGCCTCCGCGCTGCGCGCCGCGTCGGAGGCCATCACCGCGCGGTAGTAGGCGATGTGGTCGCGGTAGCGCAGCCGCAGCCAGGCGTCCCGCACCGCGCGCCGGGCGTGCGCGGGCACGCGCTCCGGGTGGCGCAGGGCGTACCGGATCTGGTGGACCAGGGCGCTGCGGTTTCGGGCCCGTTCCGTGGCTCGCATGGGTGGCCTCCTGCGGCGAGGGAAGAACTCCGCTTCAGCCTGCGCTGTATCCGGGGAGTCGGCTACCCAAGGAGGGCGATCGTGACCACCGGGCATCGCATCACCGTCGAGAAGAGTGACCGGCCCGTGCGCGTGGCGCACGCCGGGCAGGTCCTGGCAGAGAGCGACCAGCCGCTGCTCCTGCGCGAGACGGGCTGTCCCGACCGCTACTACATTCCGGCCGAGGACGTCCGCCTCGATCTGCTGACCCCGTCCGGCACGCGCACGTACTGCCCGTTCAAGGGCACCGCGTCCTACTGGTCGCTGCCGGACGCCGCGGACCTCGTCTGGGCGTATCCGGACCCGAAGCCGGACGTCGCGGAGATCAAGGACCACCTGTGCTTCTACGAAGTCGAAGTGTTGTGATCGGCTGACGCACGGCCCGCCTCACCCATGAACACCGCGTCGTGCGGCAGTCTGCACTGACATGGACAAGAGGATCCTTTCGCGTGACGGCACCCGCATCGCGTACGAGAGCACCGGCCGGGGCCCCTCGGTCGTCCTGGTGAGCGGTGCGATGTCGACGGGCGGCACCCTGGCGCCGCTCGCAGTGTCGCTGTCCGAGCGTTTCCAGGCCGTGGTCTACGACCGCCGGGGCCGCGGTGCCAGCGGGGACACGGCGCCCTACGCCGTGGAGCGCGAGGTCGAGGACCTGGCGGCGGTGATCGAGGCGGTGGGCGGCGAGGCGTTCCTGTACGGCATCTCGTCGGGCGGGGCGCTGGCCCTGGAGGCGGCGGCGAGCGGTCTGCCGGTGCGGCGGGTCGCGGTGTACGAGACGCCGTTCGCGATGTCGCAGGAGGGGGCCGAGGAACGCGCGGAGTACACCCGGCGGCTGACGGAGGCGCTCGGTGAGGGGCGGCGCGGGGACGCGGTCGAGCTGTTCCTGCGGCTGACCGGCCTCGGGGAGGGCGTGATCCAGGGCGCCCGCCAGTCCCCCATGTGGGCCGCCATGGAGTCGATCGCCCCGAGCCTCGCCTACGACGACGCCGTCATGCGCGACGGGCGGGTCCCCCGGGACCGGCTGGCCTCGATCGGCGTCCCCGTCCTGGCGGTCGCGGGCGACGCGAGCCCGGCCTGGCTCCGCGAGGCGGCCCGGGCGATCGCGGACTGTGTCCCCGACGGGTCGTACCGGACGCTCCAGGGCCAGACGCACATGGTGGAGCCGAACGTGCTGGCGCCGGTGCTGGCGGAGTTCTTCTCGCGGGGCTGAGCCCACGGGGCTGAGCGTGCGGGGTTGAGAGGGACGGGGGCACGCGCGCGTGGAGACGGCCTGCCCCCGGACGCCCGCGGGGTCAGGCCACGCCCGCCGCGGCCCGCCTGGTCGAGGCGATCGTCGCCGAACCCACCACGCGCGTGCCGTCGTACAGGACGATCGCCTGGCCGGGGGCGACCCCGCGGACCGGCTCCGCGAAGGACACCTCCAGCCGGCCGTCGACCAGCTCGGCGGTGACCTCCGTCTCGCCGCCGTGGGCGCGGAGCTGGGCCGTGTAGGCGCCCGGGCCGGTGGGGGCGGCGCCGCACCAGCGCGGCTTGATCGCGGTCAGGGCGCTGACGTCCAGCGCGTCGGCCGGGCCGACCGTGACCGTGTTGGTGACCGGGGAGATGTCGAGGACGTAGCGCGGCTTGCCGTCGGGCGCCGGGGTGCCGATGCGCAGGCCCTTGCGCTGGCCGATGGTGAAGCCGTACGCGCCCTCGTGCGTGCCGAGCCGGTTGCCGGACTCGTCGACGATGTCGCCCTCGGAGCGGCCGAGCCGGCTCGCGAGGAAGCCCTGGGTGTCGCCGTCGGCGATGAAGCAGATGTCGTGCGAGTCGGGCTTCTTGGCCACCGCCAGGCCCCTGCGCTCGGCCTCCGCGCGGATCTCGTCCTTGGTGGTGACGGTGTCCCCGAGCGGGAACATCGCGTGGGCGAGCTGCTTGTCGTCCAGGACGCCGAGCACGTACGACTGGTCCTTGGCCATGTCGGAGGCGCGGTGCAGCTCGCGGGTGCCGTCCTCGTGCTCGATCACCTTGGCGTAGTGGCCCGTGCAGACCGCGTCGAAGCCCAGCGCCAGCGCCTTGTCGAGCAGCGCCGCGAACTTGATCTTCTCGTTGCAGCGCAGGCAGGGGTTGGGGGTGCGGCCGGCCTCGTACTCCGCGACGAAGTCCTCGACGACGTCCTCGCGGAAGCGGTCGGCGAGGTCCCACACGTAGAAGGGGATGCCGATGACGTCCGCGGCGCGGCGGGCGTCGCGTGAGTCCTCGATGGTGCAGCAGCCCCGCGCGCCCGTCCGGAAGGATTGGGGGTTGGCGGAGAGCGCGAGGTGGACGCCGGTCACGTCGTGGCCCGCCTCGGCCGCGCGGGCGGCGGCGACGGCGGAGTCGACTCCGCCGGACATGGCGGCCAGGACGCGGAGGGGGCGGGAGCGCTGCGGGGTGTCAGTCATAACCCTTCCAGGGTACGGGGCGCGGGAACCAAGGCCGCCGGGTATCCGTTGGCGATCACATGGGGGCGAGAAGAGCATCCGAGGACACGGACCGGCGCATCGGGCGGCGGGCCCTGATCATCGGCGGGGCGGCGGCCGCCGTGGGGTCCGCGGTACTGGCCCGTGACGAGCTGGGCCGGCTGTGGTGGCGCGTGCCCGGCGTCGAGAAGCCGCGCAAGGAGGGCGAGGTCGACTACGCGGGCGCGCGCTGGGTGGCCGCGTCGGACGCGAACTGGCGCCGCGCGGACCGGCCGGACGACTACGGCATAGACATGGTCGTCGTCCATGTCACGCAGGGCAGCTTCGACAGCGCGGTGAAGGCCTTCCAGGACCCGGGGCACAAGGCGGCCGCGCACTACATCGTCCGCCAGGACGGGCATGTCACGCAGATGATCCGCGAGCTGGACGTGGCGTACCACGCGGGCAACCGCGACTACAACGAGCGCAGCGTCGGCATCGAACACGAGGGCTTCGTGGACCGCCCGCAGGACCTCACGGACGCAATGTACGAGGCCTCGGCCCGGCTCACGGCCCGCATCTGCGCGCGGTACGACATACCCGTCGACCGCGAGCACATCATCGGCCACGTGGAGGTCCCGGGCACGGACCACACGGACCCGGGCCCGCACTGGGACTGGGACAGGTACATGCGGCTGGTGCGCGCGGCGCGTACGGCGCGGGCCTAACCGGTCGGGCAGGACGGAGGCTGCCTACTACGTCAGCCCCGCCGCCCGCGCCCGTTCCACCGCCGGGCCGATGGCCTTCGCCAGGGCCTCGATGTCGGCCTCCGTGGAGGTGTGGCCGAGGGAGAAGCGGAGGGTGCCGCGGGCCAGGTCCGGGTCGGTGCCGGTGGCGAGGAGGACGTGGCTGGGCTGGGCGACGCCGGCGGTGCAGGCGGAGCCGGTGGAGCACTCGATGCCCTGGGCGTCGAGCAGGAGCAGCAGGGAGTCGCCCTCGCAGCCGGGGAACGTGAAGTGAGCGTTGGCCGGCAGGCGTCCCGCCGGGTCGGGATCGCCGCCGAGGATCGCGTCCGGCACGGCCTCACGGACGGCGGCGACGAGGGCGTCCCGCAGGGCGCCGATCTCGCGGGCGAACCACTCGCGCTGCTCGGCGGCCAGCCGCCCGGCGACCGCGAAGGAGGCGATGGCGGGCACGTCGAGCGTGCCGGAGCGGACGTGGCGCTCCTGTCCGCCTCCGTGCAGGACGGGTACGGGGGTGTGTTCACGGCCGAGGATGAGCGCGCCGATGCCGTACGGCCCGCCGATCTTGTGGCCCGACACCGTCATCGCGGCGAGGCCGGAGGCGGCGAAGTCCACGGGGGTCTGACCGAAGGCCTGGACGGCGTCCGAGTGCAGCGGGACACCGAACTCGGCGGCTGCCTCGGCGAGTTCGCGGATCGGCAGGATCGTCCCGATCTCGTTGTTGGCCCACATGACGGTGGCGAGGGCCACGTCGTCGGGGTCGCGGGCGATCGCCTCGCGCAGGGCGTCCGGGTGGACGCGGCCGTGGATGTCGACCGGCAGGTACTCGACGGTGGCGCCCTCGTGTTCGCCGAGCCAGTGCACGGCGTCGAGGACCGCGTGGTGCTCGACGGGGCTGGCGAGGACGCGGGTGCGGGCCGGGTCGGCGTCACGGCGTGACCAGTAAAGGCCCTTGACGGCGAGGTTGTCGGCCTCCGTGCCGCCCGAGGTGAAGACGACCTCGCTGGGGCGGGCGCCGAGGGCTTCGGCGAGGGTCTCGCGGGCCTCCTCGACGGTGCGGCGGGCCTGCCGGCCGGATGCGTGGAGGGAGGACGCGTTGCCGGTGGCACCCAGGAGGGCGGTGAGCGCCTCTGCCGCCTCCGGGAGCATCGGGGTGGTCGCGGCGTGGTCGAGGTAAGCCATGGTGAGCCCGATTCTACGGCTCCCCCGCGGCCGTCCTCAGATCAAGGCCGGCCGAACCTGAAGGCGGGGCTGAAGGGAAGGGAACCGCTTCCCCGCGCGGCTGCGGCCCGTCGTCCCCGGGCCGGCCGCCGCTCGTCGGCGCAGGACTGTCCGGCGGCGGCTCAGAAGCTCCACGAGATCGTGCTGTCGGCCTGCACGAACGCGGCCAGGACCAGCAGGTCGGCGACGCCGAGGCCCAGACCCAGCAACGCACGGCCACGGCGCTGGGTGCCGCGCCACAGGGCGACGCTCGCCAGCACGATGGCGATCGGGCCGAGGAAGACGTTCAGGACGAGGAGGCCGAGCAGGCCCAGGATGAAGGACGCGACGGCCATGCCGTCGGTGTCGCGGATACCGGTGCGGCGCGTGGCCGGAGCGGTGAGCTGCATGGTGATCGACTCCCGGTGTCGGGTCGGTGGTGGGCGGTCGATGAGCGTGTACGGCGTCAGTGGGCCTGGGTGTGGCGCCGGCGGCCGTTGCGCTCGCGGACCGCGAAGATGCCGAGCCAGACGGCGACGACGACGCCCGTGGCCACGGAGAAGGTGAGCGGCGCGTGGGCCACGGTGCCCAGGACGAAGCCCAGCAGCAGGAGTGCGGCGACGATGAACAACACGGGAAACAACCCCCAGAGATTCGGTGAACGGTTGTAGTTACAGTTGTTCACTGACTTCCCAGTCTAGCCTGTCCCATGACTTTCCAATTACAGAGAACAGTTGTTAACTGCATGGTATGAGTCACAGCCTCGGCATCCGGCAGGCACAGAAGCAGAAGACCCGGCAGGCACTCCTGGACGCGGCCCTCGGGCTGCTGGAGGAGCAGAGTCTGAGCAGCCTGGGGCTGCGCGAGGTCACCCGCGCCGTCGGTGTCGCCCCGACGGCCTTCTACCGCCACTTCCGCTCCACGGCGGATCTGGGCGTCGCCCTGGTCGAGGAGGCCCTGGGCAGCCTGCACCCGATGATCCGGACGACGGTGTCCACCACGGGCGACAGTGAGGAACGCATCGCGCGCACCATCGAGCTGATCGCCCGTCACGTCGACGGGTACCCCGCACATGTCCGTTTCATCGCCCGTGAACGACATGGCGGAGTCCAGCCGGTCCGCGCGGCGATAAGGGACCAACTGGCCCGGTTCGCCCAGGAGGTCAAGGACGAGCTGGCCAAGGACCCGGTGTCCGCGGGCTGGACCGAGGACGACCTGCTGATGCTCGCGCACCTCTACGTCGACCAGATGCTGATCACCGCGTCGCTCTTCCTGGAGGCGCTGGAGGGCCCGGAGCAGGAGCGCGAGGAGCGGACCCGGCACGTCACGCAGGTGGCGACGCGGCAGATGCGGCTGATCGGCCTGGGCCGCCACCACTGGCTGGACTGACCGCATCCCAAGACACCCCGCCGACCGGGCGTTTCACCCCGGGGCCTCGCCCGAGCGCCGGTACAGCTCCTTGACGGAGGCGGCCGCCCGGGCCAGTTCCTCGCGCACCTGAGGGGGCGAGAGAACTTCCACCTGGTCGGCGAAGACGAGCAGTTGGCGGGTCTCGGGGAGGATCCCGTACGTCAGCCGCACGGTCGCCCACTCGCTCTCACCGTCGTCGTCGAGGATTTCCGACGGGAGGAAGGCCGTCAGCCGCAGGAACATGTCCAGCCGGTCACGCCGCACCCGGAGGGTGACGTCCAGCCCGCCGGGCCGCTCCTCGACCTGGCGCCGCAGGCCCTCCCAGGCATCGGCGAGTTCGACGCCCGGGCGCCGCCGTACGGGCTCGTCGAGGAGCCGGGCCGAGCGCACCCGGTCCGCCCGGAAGAGCCGGGGTTCGCCCCGCCGGTCGGCGACCAGGTACCAGACGCCGGCCTTGGCGACGAGGCCGTACGGGTCGACGGTGTACGTCCGCGCCTGGCGCTCTCCGCTGTGCCGGTAGCGCAGCCGCAGCCTGCGGTCGGCGAAGACGGCGTCGCGCAGCACCTCCAGGTCGACGGCCCGCTGCGGCCCGCCGCGCCAGCGGGTGGCGTCGACGAGGATGCGGCGGGATGCCGTCTCGGCGGCCGGGCGGTGCGGGGCCGGCAGCGCGGCCATCACCTTGCGCAGCGCCGAGCCGAACGCCGCGTCCAGGCCGAGGGCGGCGTGCGCGCCCTGCGCGGCCAGGACGAACAGCGCGCGGGACTCGTCGGCGGTCAGACCCGTGACGTCCGTACGGAACCCGGCGAGCAGTTCGATGCCGCCGTGCCGGCCGCGTTCGGCGTAGACCGGGACGCCGGCGGCCGACAGGGACTCGACGTCGCGGTAGACGGTGCGAACCGACACCTCCAGCCGGTCGGCGAGTTCGCGTGCGGGGACCCGGCCGCGGGTCTGGAGGAGCAGCAGGATCGACAGCAGGCGGTCGGACTTCACGGCATCAGCATCGTGGCGGGCGAGGGCCCGGGCAAATGTTGACGGCGGCTGTCAGGTTTTCCGGCCATGCTCCTCCTGTCCACGCACTCAGGAGGAGTTTCATGACCAACGATCCCCGCCCGCTGTTCGGCCGCGCCACGGAGCAGGCCGCCCAACTCATCGCGTCCGTCCGCGCGGAGCAGCTGGACGGCCCCACGCCGTGCACCGAGTTCGACGTGCGCACCCTGCTGAGCCATCTCACCGGCGGGGCCCACCGGGTGGCCGTCGTCGCCGAGGGCGGTGACGCGGTCGCGGTACGGCCGTTCGCCGAGGGCGTGCCGGACGGCGGCTGGACGGCCGCTTACGACGAGGCCAGGACCCGGGCCGTGAAGGCCTGGGCGGGCGACGACGACCTGCTGGACGCGGTGGTGCGCCTGCCGTTCGGCGAGATGCCCGGCCGGGCGGCCCTGTCGGCCTACGTCCTGGAGACGGTGACGCACACCTGGGACCTGTCGGAGGCCCTGGGGCATCCGCGTGCACTCGACCCGGAGCTCGCCGAGTTCGCGCTGACGGTCGCCCGGCGCATGCTGCCGGACGAACAGCGCGACGGGAACACGCCGTTCGCCTCGGCCCGGCCGGCCCCCGAGGGCGCCGACGCCTACGGCAGGCTGGCGGCCTGGCTGGGGCGCGAGCCGCTCAGCCGAGCCTGACCCGCGCGAGCTGACGGGACTGCGCCACCAGCCGGTCGGCGCTGTCCCACACCTCGGCGTCCTCCTCCAGGAAGCCGCCGGCGAGATTGCGCGTGGTGATCGACACGCGCAGCGGGCCCGGCGCCGGGCGGCAGCGGACGTGCACGGTCAGC
The DNA here is from genome assembly GCF_044458845.1 of Streptomyces sp. NPDC050416. Classification (NCBI taxonomy): domain Bacteria; kingdom Bacillati; phylum Actinomycetota; class Actinomycetes; order Kitasatosporales; family Streptomycetaceae; genus Streptomyces; species Streptomyces sp. NPDC050416. Next base: position 73,471 of record NZ_JBITII010000010.1, on the reverse strand, counting down.
TCGACGGTGGGCACCCAGCCCTTCAGCCCGAGTTCGAAGGCGGTGGGCGGCAGGGCGTCCACCGCCAGCAGCAGCGAGAGCGGGTCGTGGTCACGGCCGTCCGCGAGCCCGAACCAGGCCCGCATCTCGCCCTTGCCGGAGGGCTTGCCGAGGGCCCAGCCCAGGGTCGACGGGTCCAGCTTGAGCATCAGCCGGTCGGTGATCGCCGAGCTGCCGTCGACGGGGGCGGGGCCGTCCTCCGGGCCGAAGCAGTGCTCCAGCGGCGGGATCGCGGGCGGCCGGGCCGTGGTGCGGACGTCGTCGGGCAGGGCGTCCAGGTCGCCGTAGGAGGCGAGGACGCGGATGCGTTCCACCTCGTGGCCCGCGTCGTCGTACTGGAAGAGGGAGGCCTGGCCGGTCGACAGGGTGCGGCCGGTGCGGACGAGGTCCGTGCGGACGACCGCCGGGCCGGGCTGGGACGCGGTCAGGTAGTGCGCCGAGATCGTGAAGGGGTCGGCGTGCGGCAGGGTGTCCGCGAGCGCGCGGCCGAGGACGGCCAGCAGGTAGCCGCCGTTGACGGCGCTGATGATCGTCCAGCCGGCGGAGAGGTCGATGTCGTAGACGCCGGGCGCGCGTCGGGTGAGCGCGGTGTCGCGGTCGAACTCGCTGGCGCCGATCGTGGCCCGGACGGCCTGGGCGGAGGCTGACTCTGGCATGGCTGAACAGTACAAGAACTAGCTACTAAGCGGTAGCTTTGGTCGGCTGGGACCCGGGTGAGGACCGGGCAATTTCTCGGTAAGTGTCCGCACACGTCCGTAAACCCGGAAGGCCGTCCGTCCCTCTGAAGAGACATGAGCCTCACCGGGACTCCGTTCCTCTACACGCTGATCGCGCTGTCGGTCGTCGCGCTCGCGCTGCCGCTGGTCCTGTGGTCGCGCGTCCGCGGCCCCCGCGCCCTGCGCACCGCGACGCGCGCGCTGATGCTGCTGTTCGCCCAGGGAACCGCCGTGGCGCTGGTCTTCACGCTGGTCAACAACGCCAACAACCTGTACGACAACTGGGCCGACCTGCTCGGCACCGGCGACCACGTGCAACAGGCGGCCGACCTCGGCGCCGACGGCACCGGAGGCATCGCGCTGAAGCGGCTGCCCAAGCTGCGCCAGACCTTCCGGCCGGCCATCGGGCCCGGCATGGGCGCGGCCGGCGGGGTGCGCGTCACCCAGCTCAAGGGCCGGGTGTCGGGCGTGAACGCCGAGGTCTACGTCTGGCTCCCGCCGCAGTACGACGAACCGGCCTACCGGCACCACAGGTTCCCGGTCGTGGAGCTGCTGCCCGGCTACCCCGGCTCGGCGAAGGCCTGGTTCGGCTCGCTGCACGCGCACGAGCAGCTGGAGCCGCTGATGCGGGACGGGCAGGTCGCCCCGTTCATCCTGGTCGCGCCGCGCACCAATCTGCTGGCCGGGGTGGACACGGGCTGCGCCAACATCCCGGGCACGGTCAACGCCGACACCTGGCTGAGCGTCGACGTGCCGATGATGGTCATGGACAACTTCCGCGCCGAGTCCGCCCCGCGGGGCTGGGCCGTGGCCGGCTACTCGGCCGGGGCGCACTGCGCGGCCAAGCTCGCCGTCGCCCACCCCGACCGCTACGGGGCCGCCGTCAGCCTGTCCGGCTACAACGACCCGATCGGCGAACGCGATTCGCTCGCCGCGCAGACGCCCGCCCTGCGGGCCGGGAACAACCCCTACCTGCTGCTGCGCAGGGCGCCCGTCCCGCCGCGCGTCTCGCTCTACCTCTCCGGCCAGCCGCACGACGGCTACGAGGCGGCCGTCGCCCTGGAGCAGGCCGCGAAGGCGCCGACGACCGTGCACGTGGTGTACATCCCGCGCAGCGCGGGCGGTCACACCATGGCGCTGTGGCGGCCGCAGGTGGTTCCGGCGTTCCGCTGGCTGACGGAGGTGACGGGCCTCGGCCACGTCACGGCAGGACGGGCTGCTCCTCCTCGCTCACCGTCGACCGCCGGTGCCAGGCCCGCGGAGCTCGCCAGTGGAACCGCATCGCGAGCAGGCGCAGTACGAAGGCGGTGATCACCGCGAGGCCGCTGGTGAGCGGGTTCAGGGCGTCGTAGCGGATGCACAGGGCGACCAGGGCGGCGCCGACGATCGCCGGGACCGCGTACAGGTCGCGGTCCCAGCGCAGCAGCGAGGGCACCTCGTTGGCGAGGACGTCCCGCAGCACACCGCCGCCCACCGCGGTGGTCAGGCCCAGGCCGGCGGAGGCGGTCAGGCCGAGCCCGTACTCGTACGCCTTGATGGTGCCGGCGACGCAGAACAGGCCGAGGCCGGCCGCGTCGAAGACGTTCACGGCGACCTGGATGCGCTCCACCTGCGGGTGCAGGAAGAAGACGAGGAGGGTGGCGAGCAGCGGGGTCAGGAAGTACCCCAGGTCCGTGAAGGCGGCGGGCGGTACGGCCCCGATCACCAGGTCACGGAAGAGCCCGCCGCCCAGCGCGGTGACCTCGGCGAGCACGGCGATGCCGAACACGTCGAAGTTCTTGCGCACGGCCAGCAGGGCGCCGGAGATCGCGAAGACGAAGATGCCGATCAGGTCGAGCGTGTGCTGGACGGACGGGCTGAAGAGTTGCTGGAGCACCCGAACATTTTTACCCACGGGTGAGCCCCCGCCCTGAGGTGCCAGGGGGTGTCCGCAAGGTCCCGGCGTCCGCCCGGAGGGCGGGCCCTGCGGCGTCCGGTGCGTGCTCTGGGGGTCCCCCCGGCCGAAGGCTGGGGGAGTGCCGGCCGGAAGCCCTAGTACTGGGCGTACTCGGGCTTTCGGCCGGTGCGGCGAGAGTGCGTGCCGGACGCCGCAGGGCAGGCGGGACCTTGCGGACACCCCCTAGGGCCGGGGGCTCGGGGGGGTCACTTCTCCGCGGGGGTGGCGTCGCCGTTGCCGGCCGCGGCCTCCTTGGCCGAGGAGAGCAGCTTGGTGTCCTGCGGCTGCTGGTCCTCGAAGTTCTCCGGGTGGTGGCAGGCGACGCGCTGCCCGGCGCGCAGCTCCACCAGCGGCGGCTCCGTGGTCTTGCAGATCTCCGTCGCCTTCCAGCACCGGGTGTGGAAGCGGCAGCCGCTCGGCGGGGCGATCGGCGAGGGCACGTCGCCCTTGAGCAGGATGCGCTCGCTCTTGGCGCCCCGGCGCTTGGGATCCGGTATCGGCACGGCCGACAGCAGGGCCTTGGAGTACGGGTGCATCGGCGACTTGTACAGCTGGTCGCGCTCGGCCAGCTCGACGATCTTGCCGAGGTACATCACCGCGATCCGGTCCGAGACGTGCCGGACGACCGACAGGTCGTGCGCGATGATCACGTACGTCAGGCCCAGCTCCTGCTGGAGGTCGTCCAGCAGGTTCACCACCTGCGCCTGGATCGACACGTCCAGCGCGGAGACCGGCTCGTCCGCCACCACCAGCTTGGGGTTGAGGGCGAGCGCGCGGGCGATGCCGATGCGCTGGCGCTGGCCGCCGGAGAACTCGTGCGGGTAGCGGTTGTAGTGCTCGGGGTTGAGGCCGACCACCGACAGCAGCCGCTGGACCTCCTTCTTCACTCCGCCCTCGGGTTCGACGCCCTGGAGCCGGAAGGGGGCGCCGACGATCGTGCCGATCGTGTGCCGGGGGTTCAGCGAGGAGTACGGGTCCTGGAAGATCATCTGCACGTCGCGGCGCATCGGGCGCAGCTCGCCGGTCTTCAGGTGCGTGATGTCCCTGCCCTCGAACTCGACCGTGCCGCCGGTCGGTTCGAGCAGCCGCGTGATCAGCCGGCCCATGGTGGACTTGCCGCAGCCCGACTCACCGACGACACCGAGCGTCTCGCCCTTGCGGACCTCGAAGTCGATGCCGTCGACGGCGCGCACCGCGCCGGTCTGCCGCTGGAGCAGGCCCTTGCGGATCGGGAAGTGCTTCTGCAGGCCGGTCACCTTCAGCAGGACCTCGCCGTCGGCGGCGGTGTCCTGGGTGAGGGTGCTCCCGCTGGTTTCCGGTGTGCTCACCGCTTTGTCGTCGCTCACAGCTTCGGCGCAATCTCTTCGGTCCAGATACGCTCCCGCTGCTCCTGCGTCATGTGGCAGGCGGCCCAGTGCGAGCCGCCGACCTCGGTCAGCTCGGGGCGGACCGTGCGGGTGACGTTGTCCTTCGGGATGTCCGCGTACGGGCAGCGCGGGTGGAAGGCGCAGCCGGACGGGAGGTTGATGAGGGAGGGCGGCGCGCCCTTGATCGGGATGAGCCGGTCGGTCTCCTCGCGGTCCAGGCGCGGCATCGAGCCGAGCAGGCCCCAGGTGTAGGGGTGCCGGGGCTCGGAGAACACGTCCTCGGCGGGACCGCGCTCGACGCACCGGCCGCCGTACATGACCAGCAGGTCGTCGGCCATCTCGGCGACCACGCCCAGATCGTGGGTGATCATGATGACCGCGGAGCCGAACTCCTTCTGCAGATCGTGGATCAGGTCGAGGATCTGCGCCTGCACGGTGACGTCCAGGGCGGTGGTCGGCTCGTCGGCGATGAGCAGCTCGGGGTTGTTCACCAGCGCCATGGCGATCATGGCGCGCTGGCGCATACCGCCGGAGAACTCGTGCGGGTAGCCGTCCACGCGCTTGGCGGGCTCGGGGATGCCGACCCGGTCCAGCATCTCGATGGCCCGCTGCCGGGCCGCCTTCTTGCTGACGTCGTTGTGGACCCGGTACGCCTCGACGATCTGGTGTCCGACCGAGTAGTAGGGGTGCATCGCCGACAGCGGGTCCTGGAAGATCATGGCCATCTTCCGGCCGCGCAGCCGCCGTACGTCGTCGGGGTCGGCCGCGATCAGCTCCTGGCCGTCCAGCCAGACCTCGCCGGAGACGTGAGCGCGCGCCGAGCGGTGCAGGCCCATCACGCCGAGCGAGGTGACGGACTTGCCGGAGCCGGACTCGCCCACGATGCCCAGGGTCTTGCCCTTGCGCACGTCGAAGCTGACGCCGTCCACCGACTTGACCAGGCCGTCGTCCGTGTCGAAGTGGACGCGCAGATCGCGGACGGACAGGAACACGTCGTCGTCCACGGACGGGGCGACGGTGTCCGGTTCGCCGAGCGCGGCTTTGTCGAGCTTGCTCACGAGTACCTCACCCGGGGGTCGATGGCGGCGTACACCAGGTCGACGACGAGATTGCAGAAGACGATGAAGAACGCGGCGACCAGGGTCACGCCCATCACGATGGGCAGGTCGTTGTCCTTGATGGCCTGTACCGAGTATGCGCCGATGCCCTGAAGGGAGAACACGGTCTCGGTGAGCACCGCGGTGCCGACGAGGGTGCCGAAGTCCATGCCGAAGATGGTGACGATCGGCGTGAGCGCGGAGCGCAGGCCGTGCTTGGTGACGACCGTGGTCTCCTTCAGGCCCTTGGCCCTGGCCGTTCTGATGTAGTCCTCGCTCATCGTCTCCAGCATGCCCGCCCGGGTGAGCCGGGCGTAGAGCGCGGAGAAGAGGAACGCGAGGCTGACCCAGGGCAGGATCAGGTGCCAGGCCCATTCGGCGGGGTTCTCCGTGAACGGGACGTAGTCGATGCTCTCCCAGATGGGGATCTCGTAGACGAAGAGCGCGAGCAGGACCTGACCGGTGAAGAAGATCGGCAGGGAGACGCCGGCGAGGGCGATGAACATGGCGGCGCGGTCGATCGGCTTGCCCTTGCGCAGTGCCGAGATGACACCGGTCGTCACACCGGAGATCAGCCAGATCGCCGCCGCACCGATGGCCAGCGAGAAGGAGACCGGGATCCGCTGCTCCAACTGCGGCCACACCTCGATGTGGCTCTTGAAGGAGTACCCGAAGCAGGGTGCGCTGCAGTGCGTCGCGTCAGGGCCGAACTTGTAGTCGGCGCCCACCACGAGGCCCTTGATGAACTCCCAGTACTGGACATAGACCGGCTGGTCCAGACCCAGGTTCTGCTTGATCGCGGCGACGGAGGCGGGGTTCGCGTCCTTGCCGACGTACTGGGTGGCCAACTGGTCGGCCGTCTGCCCCCCGATGCGGGGGACCAGGAAGAAGATGGCGAAGGTGACTGCGCTGACCACCAGCAGCAACAGCACTGCGCCCATGACGCGTCGGAGGATGTACGCAGCCACAGCGGTACGGCCCCGGGTGGCCGCGGCGGGGTCGTCCGCCGCGGCCACCCGGTGCCTTCACCTGCCTTTCGAAAGGATCCGGCCTGCTGAATTACTTCGAGGAGCTCATCAGCAGGTAGTCGTACATGCCGAGGTAGGCCTGCGTGACCGTGACGTTGTTCGCCGACGTCGGCCGGAGCAGCAGGTTCTTGCGGTAGACCAGCGGGACGACCGAGGCGTTGTCGAGGACCATCTTGTCGATGTCACCCCAGGCCTTGGTGCGGGCCGCATCGTCGGTGTTGGCGATCGCGTCCGTCAGGGCCTTGTTGATCTTCGGGTCGTCCAGCTCCATCAGGTTGTTGCCGCCCGAGGGCTTGATGGCCGCGCCGTTGACGATCTGGTCGAGGAAGCCGTAGCCGGTCGGCCAGTCGGCGCCCCACGCCATCGAGAGCATGCCGAGCTTGTTGTCGTGGACGTAGCTCGGGACACCGGCGAAGTTGGAGAAGTACTTGCCGGAGGGGAACTGCTTGATCTCGATGTTGATGCCGATCTTCTTCAGCGACGCCTGGACGGCGGTCGCCGCCGCGACCTCGGCGGGCCGGTCGGAGCGGGCCGTCAGGATCGTGTTGAAGCCGTTCGGCTTGCCGCACGCCTTCAGCGCCGCCTTGGCCTTGGCCACGTCACCCTTGTGACCGTCGGTCGCGTAGGTGTCGAACTTGGTGTAGCCGTTCACCGACGGCGGCAGCAGCGTGGTCGCCACGTCGCCCTTCGGCGAACCGCCCATGGCGTCGAGCACCGACTGCTTGTCGAGGCCCCACTGGACGGCCTTGCGGCAGTCGGCGTTGTCGAACGGCTTCACGTTGACGTTGAGCGCGATGTACTGCGTCGCGCCGGCGTACGAGCTGTCCGTCTGGTTGGCGTACTTGCCCTGCAGCACCTTCGGCTGGGTCTGCGGCTGCACACCCGTGCCGGCCGCGTCAGCCGTGATCTTGTCGGAGAGCAGGTTGTTGTCGACCGTGACCGGGTTGACCTTGAACTTGATCGTGATCTTGTCCGGCAGGGCCTTGCGGATCGGGTCCGTCTTGGCGTCCCACTGCTTGTTGCGCACGAGGGTGGCGCCGCGGCCCTCCTCGTAGGACTGGAACTGGTACGGGCCGGAGGACTGGATGGCCTGGACGTACTTCGCACCGGTGTCCTTCGCCTGCGGCACGGGGGCCGTCTGCGAGAACGTCGCGAGGTAGTCGAAGTCGGCGAACGGCTGCTTCAGCTTGAAGATGATCGTCCGGTCGTCCGGCGTCTCGATCGACTTGATGCCCTCGGCGGACTTGTCCTTGTAGGGACCCTGGTACTTGTCGCCGCCCTCCAGGTACGACTTGAAGTACGTCGGGCCGTTCGACAGGGCCTCGGGCGCGAAGTTGGAGCGCTCGATGGCGTACTTCACGTCCTTGGACGTCACCGGGGTGCCGTCCTGGAACTTCACGCCGGCGCGCAGCTTGTACGTCCAGGTCTTGGCGTCCGGGCTGGCCTTGCCGAGGGACTCGGCGAGGTCCGGCACGATCTCCAGGCCTTCCTTGCCCGCCGCCGGTTTGAACGACGTGAGCGTTCTGCCGTAGAGGCGGGAGAAGTTCTGCACCCAGCCGTAGTACGTGTTGCCCGGGTCGAGGGAGTCGGGCACGTCCGAGTGCTCGTACGTGACCGTCCCGCCCTTCTTGCTCGACGGGTTGACGATCGAGGTCAGCGCGGCGTCCTTCTTGCCGTTGCCTCCGTTCCCGTCGTTGTCGTCACCTCCGCCGCCACATGCGGCAGCACCCAGCGACAGTGCCAGGACCGACGCAACGCCGGCGGTCACCCTTCTCGTCTTCACCTGAGGAAGCCCCCTCATTCGATGGATCACTTGCTGCGAGGGTCGAGGGCGTCACGCAGCCCGTCACCCAGCAGGTTGAAGGCCAGGACGGTGATGAAGATCGCCAGTCCGGGCACGAACATGTACTGCGGATCAGCCGTGTAGAGATCCACAGCGTTGCTGAGCATGCCGCCCCAGGAGGCCTGCGGCGGAGCGATACCGACGCCGAGGAAGCTCAGCGCGGCCTCGAACAGGATGTTCGTCGGGATGATCAGCGTCGAGTAGACGAGGATCGGCGCGACGAGGTTCGGGAGCAGCTCCCGGAACAGGACGTACGGGCCGCGTGCCCCGAGGCTCGTGGCGGCCTCGATGAACTCCCGCTTGCGCAGGGTCATCGTCTGGGCGCGCACGATGCGGCCGATGTACGGCCAGCTGAAGAAGCCGATCACGAAGATCAGCACGCTGATGCGCAGGGACAGGCCCTCGAGGCCGAAGAACCCGTCCTGCACCGAGGCCGAGATCGAGATGGCGAACAGCAGCAGGGGAAAGGCCAGGAACGTGTCCATGAGCCTGCTGATCACGCTGTCGATCCAGCCGCCGTAGTACCCGGCGATGACACCGAGCACGGTGCCGATGCACACGGACAGCAGCGTGGCACCGCCCGCGACCAGGAGGGAGACCCAGGAGCCGTCGATGATGCGGGCGAGCATGTCCCGGCCGTACTGGGGGTCCACGCCGAGCGGGTGGTCCCAACTCATTCCGCCCCAGCCGCCCTTGGGGGCGAGCAGCGCGGGGTCAATGAGGTCCTGGTTGAACTTGTTGGGATCGAGGTCGAAGATCCACTGGATCGGCTTGGAGAACACCGCCATCAGCGTGAGCAGGATGACGATGACGCCTCCCGCCATCGCCACCTTGTCCCGCTTGAAGCGCATCCAGGCGATCTGGGTGAGCGAGCGCCCTTCGATCTGGCTCTTCTTGACCCCGGAGAGCACGGCCTCGGGCTGTGCTCCGGCTTCCGCCCCGGTGGTCTCGATCGGTGCGGTCACGGTGCGATTGACCCCTCTCGGGCCGGCGATCGCCGAGCCCCTGGCTGCCGCTGTAGCGGTTTGTTTGTCTCGTACACAAGACCGACCCGGCCCGTGTCTTGCGGGGAGTCTTCAATGCTTTGGCGATCTGTTGCCAGACTTGACGGTGAAAGGATGCGTAAACGTGATGCTGTCTGCGGGGTTCCGTTATCCGGACAGTGGGTTGCGGGGGTCGGACGCGCTGAGATAGGGGCATTTTAGGACAGACCCGCGCCTTTCACCCCTATCTACGCGCGGAGAGCTGAGAGCCGGTCGCGTTTGAAGGTGAGGAAAGAAGGCTGCCGAGGGCCGGCCGGGCGACTCAGTAGCGGCCCTGGACCGGGGGGTAGCCGTAGCCCGAGGCGGGGGCCTGGACAGGTGCGGTGGCGTGGGCCTCGCGGTCGTAGAAGGGGCGGGCGCTCGCGCGCAGCCACATGGCGACCGGGTCGTGCTCGTCGGACATGGCGACGGTCGAGACGGGCAGCCCGTCCGGTACGGCACCGAGGGACTGCTGCATCATCGCGCGCACGGAATCCACGGCCGGCGGCGAGGCGTCGTACACATCCAGTCCGATGGCGAGGTACGGCGCGCCCAGCGCGGGCTGCACCCAGGCCCGGCGCAGTGAGCGGACGGCCGGGGTGCGGTGGGCGTTCTGCGCGAGCAGGGCGTAGAACTGCGGGAGCTCGATGGCCGGTTCTGACAGCCGCAGCGGGCCGGCGGGCTGGCGGTCCAGGCCCGTGGCGATCCGCCGCAGGTCGAGCCAGGGGATGCCGACGCCGCCGCCCGGGGCGTGCGGGTTGAGCCAGAGGCCGTAGTGGTCGGGGTAGAGGGCGCGGGCGACGTCGACTCCGTCGACCACCTCGTAACTGCGGTTCCAGCCGCTCGCCGAGAGTTCCTGGGCGGAGGTCACACAGGGGGCGTAGCCGTAGCCGTCGACCTCCATGTTCCCGTACTGGGCGTCGGGGGAGCCCGCCTGGCCGTGCCAGAGGAGCATCCAGATCTGGCCGGAGTGCGGGGTCGCGAGTGCGCGCAGGAGTGCCTCGTAGGCGTCGTAACGCCCGGGCGTGACCTGGCGCAGCATGTGCTCGACCTGTCCGGCCGCGGCCGTGCCGCTCGCGCTCACCTTTACCGCCCCTTCGTACAACGCCTCGACCGTGACCTAGCTTAAGCCCGTGCGGGAGCCAGGAGCTTAAGCCCGCCTGGGAGCTCGGGGCTTTGTGCCGTCTCGCGAGTGCAGGTCGTTCGTGGCTTGTCGCGCAGTTCCCCGCGCCCCTGGGGACGCTGCCCCTGAGGGCGTTTACAGACTCCGCTGGTAGAAGGGTCGGACCCTGTCTCTCATCCAGGTGCCCACCGGGTCCTCCGCCACGTCCAGGAGGACCAGGTTGACCTGCCACGGGGCCGGGCACCGGGTCACGGCTCGGGACAGGGCCTCCAGGGGGAGGGCCCGCAGGTCGCCTTCCCACTGGGAGAGTTCGACGCCCACGAACATCACCGGGTCGGCGGTCTCGATCGCGGCGAGGCAGCGGCGGGCGGTGAGGACGACGCCGATGGCCTCGAACTCGGCGGAGGCGGCGGCGAGGAAGTCCACCGGGTCGTCCTGCCAGTCGGGCTCGAAGAGGCGGACCCGGCCGCCGCTCGCGGGACCGTCCAAGGGAGTCCGCCCGGCCCGGCAGAGCTCGGCCACCGCGGGCGGCGGGAGGGGTATGCCGACGACGCCGCCCGGGTTGACGGCTATCCCCGCGTGCGGGGGCAGGCCGCGGGCGAACTCCACGGCGGGCGCGATCGTGTACGACATGTGGGAGCCGACGACCTGGCGGAACTGCTCCTCCGAGCTGAACACCGGCACGTACGCCTGACCCTCGATCTCGATGCCGGGCAGGTCGAGGGGACCGCTCTGCGGGCCGCCGCCGTTGGGCAGGGGAACCCAGACGAAACTCCGGCCGAGCACCTCGACGATCCGCCCGCCGGCCGACGGCCCGGCCCCGAGGGAGGCCGAGAGCACCTCCTCCAGTTCGTTGCCGGGCCATCCGCCGTGCGGGTGGGTCTGCGTGTGCGCCGGGAAGTCCGCGGAGAAGTCCGCCGGGAAGTCCATCTGCCTACCGCCTGCCTGGAACCACTGCTGTGGCTCAAAAGGCTAGCGGCTCCCCGGCCGCCGGCGGTCAGCCCGTGAAGCCGATCCGGCGCAGGGTGCCCGCCGCGTCCCGGTCGACGAGGATCGCCGAGCCGCAGCCCGCGGGCAGTTCGCCCCGCTCCACCGAGCGCAGCAGGCGGTTGGCCGCCGCGCGGTGGCGCAGGAACGCGTACCGCGAGACGCCGCGGCCCCGGTCGCGCTGGCCGGCCAGGGCCTCCTCGGGGGTGACGTCGAGCATGAGCAGATGCAGGGTGCCGCCCCGGCGGCGGGCCTCGCGGGCCAGCCAGCGGCGGACCCAGGCCTGGGTGCCGCAGTCGTGCACGACGACGCCCTCGCCGGTGCGCAGGGCGCGCCGCAGCCCGGCGTAGTGGGCGAGGCGGACGAGCGGGCGGTAGACCCCGTACGGCAGGAAGCGCGGCATGCGGCTTTCCCAGCGGTCGCGGGTGTCCTGGGAGTCGATGCGCCGGCCCGGCACGGTGCGCCGCATCAGCGTGGACTTGCCGCTGCCGGGCAGGCCCGTGACCACGACGAGGTCGCGGGGGCCGAAGAGCAGCGCGTGCGGGCCCCGGCCTTCGCGCTCGCGCAGATCGCGGACGACCGGCACCGGCAGCGGGCCGCTGGCCGCCCGTGCCGGAGCGGCCGGCTGCTCGGGCAGCGCGACGCCCGACGTCGTGGCGTACGCGGTGGTCCTGTTCACCGTGATCGTCCTCCCCTGGGGCCAGGTACTTCAGTCCCATCCCCGCCGCGTGTAAAGAGAAGGTAATGCCCGATGTCTCTGGTTTTAGTCCTCTTCCCGCAACAGCCCTGCTACAGGGTGGTGCCCCTGCCGCCCCGCGACGATGCGTGCAATGATGTGCGCGCCAACTGCATACCGGCCGTTTGAATCCGCGCGGGAGAGTTCCCAGCACCGCTGACGCTGGGGCGCCGAAGGAGCAAGTCCCTCCCTTGAATCTCTCAGGCCCCGTTACCGCGCGGGCGAGGCACATCTGAAAAGCGGGCCATCCCCCTGTCCAGGACAAGGGGTGTGGCTCCACCCAAGGTGCAAGCCGTGTCCCCCGTGGTCATGGCGAACCTCTCAGGTTCCGATGACAGATGGGGAGGAACGCCCTCGCCCGTCATGCCCTTGGAGACGACCGACCGATGAGCAGTACGCCACTGCGCCACACCGCGCTCGATGCCCTGCATCGTTCGCTCGGCGCGACGATGACCGACTTCGCCGGCTGGGACATGCCCCTGCGCTACGGCTCCGAGCGCGACGAGCACAACGCCGTGCGCACGAAGGCCGGGCTCTTCGACCTCTCCCACATGGGGGAGATCACCGTCGCCGGCCCGCAGGCCGCCGCCCTCCTCGACTACGCCCTGGTGGGCAACATCGGCGGCGTCAAGCCCGGCCGCGCCCGCTACACCATGATCTGCCGGGCCGACGGCGGCATCCTCGACGACCTGATCGTCTACCGGCTGGGCGAGACCGAGTACATGGTCGTCGCCAACGCCTCCAACGCCCAGGTGGTCCTGGACGCGCTGACCGAGCGCGCCGCCGGCTTCGACGCCGAGGTGCGCGACGACCGGGACGCCTACGCTCTGATCGCCGTCCAGGGCCCGGAGTCCCCCGGGATCCTGAAGTCCCTCACCGACGCCGACCTCGACGGGCTGAAGTACTACGCCGGCCTGCCCGGCACGGTCGCCGGGGTCCCGGCCCTGATCGCCCGCACCGGCTACACGGGCGAGGACGGTTTCGAGCTGTTCGTGAAGCCGGAACACGCGGTCGAGCTGTGGCAGGCCCTGACCAAGGCCGGCGAGGGCGTCGGGCTGGTCCCGTGCGGGCTGTCCTGCCGCGACACGCTGCGCCTGGAGGCGGGCATGCCGCTGTACGGGCACGAGCTGAGCACCTCGCTGACGCCCTTCGACGCCGGGCTCGGCCGCGTGGTGAAGTTCGAGAAGGAGGGCGACTTCGTGGGGCGCGAGGCCCTGCGCGAAGCCGCCGCCAGGGCGGAGCAGAACCCGCCGCGCGTGCTGGTCGGGCTCGTCGCCGAGGGCCGCCGGGTCCCGCGCGCCGGCTACGCGGTCGTCGCCGGCGGCGAGGTGATCGGCGAGGTCACCTCCGGCGCCCCCTCCCCCACGCTCGGCAAGCCGATCGCGATGGCGTACGTGGATCCCGCGCACGCCGCGCCCGGCACGACCGGCGTGGGCGTGGACATCCGGGGCAGTCACGAGCCGTACGAAGTCGTGGCGCTGCCGTTCTACAAGCGCCAGAAGTAGACACTGGCCGTCGGGCGCACCAGCGGTCCCGGCACATCACGGCGCTCACCAGCAGTCCCCTTCATCAGCACTCCCGCGCGTACAGGAGAATCCAGGCCATGAGCAACCCCCAGCAGCTGCGTTACAGCAAGGAGCACGAGTGGCTGTCGGCCGCCGAGGACGGCGTCTCGACGGTCGGCATCACGGAGCACGCGGCCAACGCGCTCGGCGACGTGGTCTTCGTCCAGCTCCCCGAGGTCGGCGACACGGTGTCCGCGGGCGAGACCTGCGGTGAGCTGGAGTCGACCAAGTCGGTGTCCGACCTCTACTCCCCCGTCTCCGGTGAGGTCACCGAGGTCAACGAGGACGTGGTGAACGACCCGTCACTGGTGAACTCGGCCCCCTTCGAGGGCGGCTGGCTGTTCAAGGTGCGGGTCGCCGAGGAGCCGGGCGACCTGCTCTCCGCCGACGAGTACACCGCGTTCTCCGCCGGCTGAGGAGTCGTAGCCGTATGTCCGTCCTGAACACACCCCTGCACGAGCTCGACCCGGCCGTGGCCGCCGCGGTCGACGCCGAGCTGCACCGGCAGCAGTCCACGCTCGAGATGATCGCCTCGGAGAACTTCGCCCCGGTCGCGGTGATGGAGGCGCAGGGCTCGGTCCTCACCAACAAGTACGCCGAGGGCTACCCGGGCCGCCGCTACTACGGCGGCTGTGAACACGTCGACGTGGTCGAGCAGATCGCGATCGACCGGGTCAAGGAGCTGTTCGGCGCCGAGCACGCCAACGTGCAGCCGCACTCGGGCGCCCAGGCCAACGCCGCCGCGATGTTCGCGCTGCTCAAGCCCGGCGACACCATCATGGGCCTGAACCTCGCGCACGGCGGGCACCTGACCCACGGCATGAAGATCAACTTCTCCGGCAAGCTCTACGACGTCGTCGCCTACCACGTGGGCGACGACGGCCGGGTCGACATGGCCGAGGTGGAGCGGCTGGCGAAGGAGTCGAAGCCGAAGCTGATCGTCGCGGGCTGGTCGGCCTACCCGCGGCAGCTGGACTTCGCCGCGTTCCGCCGGATCGCGGACGAGGTCGGCGCGTACCTGATGGTCGACATGGCGCACTTCGCCGGGCTCGTCGCGGCGGGGCTGCACCCGAACCCCGTGCCGCACGCGCACGTGGTGACCACGACCACCCACAAGACGCTGGGCGGCCCGCGCGGCGGTGTGATCCTCTCCACGACCGAACTGGCCAAGAAGATCAACTCCGCCGTCTTCCCCGGTCAGCAGGGCGGTCCGCTGGAGCATGTGATCGCGGCCAAGGCGGTCGCCTTCAAGGTCGCGGCCTCGGAGGACTTCAAGGAGCGCCAGCGCCGTACGCTGGAGGGTGCCCGCATCCTGGCCGAGCGTCTGGTGAAGGACGACGTCCGGGCCGTGGGCGTGGACGTCCTGTCCGGCGGCACGGACGTGCACCTGGTCCTGGTCGACCTGCGCCACTCGGAGCTGGACGGCCGGCAGGCCGAGGACCGCCTCCACGAGGTGGGCATCACGGTCAACCGGAACGCGATCCCGGACGACCCGCGCCCGCCGATGGTGACGTCCGGCCTGCGGATCGGCACGCCGGCCCTGGCCACCCGCGGGTTCCAGGCCGAGGACTTCGCGGAGGTCGCGGACGTCATCGCCGAGGCGCTGAAGCCGTCGTACGACGCCGAAGCCCTCAAGGCCCGGGTGAAGGCCCTGGCCGACAAGCACCCGCTGTACCCGGGTTCGCACACACCGGGTCCGCACGCATAACGAAGAAACCTTTCAGGGTGCCCCGTTCCGTACGGGGCGGGGCACCCTGTCCCCCTGCACCACCCCTTGCACCACCCCCGTAGTCAGGAGTCCCCGTGGCCATCTCGGTCTTCGACCTGTTCTCGATCGGCATCGGCCCGTCCAGCTCCCACACCGTCGGCCCGATGCGCGCGGCCCGGATGTTCGCCCGGCGGCTGCGCAACGAGGAGCTGCTGGCCCCGACCGCGAAAGTCCGCGCGGAGCTCTACGGCTCGCTCGGCGCCACCGGCCACGGCCACGGCACGCCCAAGGCGGTGCTGCTCGGCCTGGAGGGCGAATCGCCGCGCACGGTGGACGTGGAGAAGGCCGACGAACGGGTGGAGACGATCAAGGCCGGCGGCCGGCTGAACCTGCTGGGCGAGCACGAGATCGCGTTCTCCTACGACGACATGGTCCTGCACCGCCGCAAGGCCCTGCCGTACCACGCCAACGGCATGACGCTGTGGGCGTACGACGCCTCGGGCGCGGAGCTGCTGACGAAGACGTACTACTCGGTCGGCGGCGGCTTCGTCGTCGACGAGGAAGCGGTCGGCGCGGACCGCATCAAGCTCGACGACACCGTGCTGAAGTACCCCTTCCGCACGGGCGACGAGCTGCTGCGGATGGCCCAGGAGACCGGCCTGTCCATCTCGGCGCTGATGCTGGAGAACGAGCGGGCCTGGCGCACCGAGGAGGAGATCCGCGCCGGACTGCTGGAGATCTGGCGGGTCATGGAGGCGTGCGTGGCGCGCGGCATGTCCCGCGAGGGCATCCTGCCGGGCGGTCTGAAGGTGCGCCGCCGGGCCGCGAACACCGCCCGCAAACTGCGCTCCGAGGGCGACCC
Source organism: Streptomyces sp. NPDC050416 (assembly GCF_044458845.1). Lineage (NCBI taxonomy): Bacteria > Bacillati > Actinomycetota > Actinomycetes > Kitasatosporales > Streptomycetaceae > Streptomyces > Streptomyces sp. NPDC050416. The sequence continues at coordinate 57,442 of NZ_JBITII010000010.1, read as the reverse complement.
CAAGGCCCTCGCCATGGAGTGGATCACCCTCTACGCGATGGCGGTCAACGAGGAGAACGCGGCCGGGGGCCGGGTCGTGACCGCCCCGACGAACGGCGCGGCCGGCATCATCCCGGCCGTCCTGCACTACTACATGAACTTCGTGCCCGGCGCCGACGAGGAGGGCGTGGTCCGCTTCCTGCTCGCCGCGGGCGCGATCGGCATGCTCTTCAAGGAGAACGCCTCCATCTCCGGCGCCGAGGTCGGCTGCCAGGGCGAGGTCGGCTCCGCCTGCTCCATGGCGGCGGGCGCGCTGGCCGAGGTCCTCGGCGGCTCCCCGGAACAGGTGGAGAACGCGGCCGAGATCGGCATGGAACACAACCTGGGCCTCACCTGCGATCCCGTGGGCGGCCTGGTCCAGATCCCCTGCATCGAGCGCAACGGCATGGCCGCGGTGAAGGCCGTCACGGCGGCGCGCATGGCGATGCGCGGCGACGGCTCCCACAAGGTGTCCCTGGACAAGGTCATCAAGACGATGAAGGACACCGGCGCGGACATGTCGGTCAAGTACAAGGAGACGGCGCGGGGCGGGCTGGCGGTCAACATCATCGAGTGCTGACCCGTCCCGGCCGACCGTCTGACGACTGGCACGTCCCCCTCTTGAGCTGGTCCCTTCGAGCACCAGGGGACCCGCGCCCGTCTCACGACCCACCCGGGTTGACACTTCCACGTCAGTCCACAGCGGCCGGTGCCATGGCGGGAGACCCCAACTCCCCCTTCCTCGCCTGCACTTCAGGGAGATCCCCATGCTGCGCGGCATAGACGTGAGCGCCTACCAGTCCTCCACTTACGACACCGACGGCCTCTCCTTCGTGTTCGTCAAGGCGACGGAGGGGCGTTCCTACGTCAACCCCAGACTCGCCGCCCAGACGAAGCGGGCCCGCGACGCCGGGCTGGTCGTCGGCTTCTACCACTTCCTGTGGCCCGGCAACCTCACCGCCCAGGCCGAGTACTTCGTCGCCAAGGCCCCAAACCGGCCGGGCGACATCCTCGCCGTCGACTGGGAGACGACCAGCAACGGGACGCACGCGAGCAACGCGGAGAAGGACCTGTTCATCCGGAAGCTGAAGGACCTGCGGCCGGACAACCAGGTGGTGCTCTACTGCAACCGGAATTTCTGGCTGAACCACGACAGGACGTCCTACGCGGGCGACGCCCTGTGGATCGCCGACTACGTCTCCGCGGGCAAGCCCCGCATCAAGGCCAAGTGGCGCTTCCACCAGTACACCGACCATCCGCTGGACAAGAACGTGGCCGACTTCGAGAGCAGGGCGGCGCTGCGCACCTGGGCGGCGGACGCCTGACAGAGCCGGTTCAGGCCGCCGGCGGACCGGTCCGGCGCCCGGCACCCTGTGAACTCCCAGGGCCCATCAGGTTTTGCAGGGATCGCCTGAGGCCACACTTATGCAGTCTCGATGCAGTCGACGAGGGGCGGGGGCCATGGCGGAAACGGATCCGGTGGAGACGGCCTGGCGCATCCACGCGGCACTGGCCGACTGGACGGGCAGGGTCGACGCGAAGGCCGGCTTCGCGCTCACGCTGGAGTCGGCGGTACTGGGCGCCCTGGTCGCGCTGTCCGCATCCGGCCACTACCTGGGGCAGGTGCACGGCACGGTCCCCAGGCTGCTGTTATGGCTGGGTGTGGCGCTGCTCGGGCTGGCCGCTCTCGCATCCGTGTCCGTGGTGAGCCCGCGGCTGCGGACACAGCCGGGGCACAACCCCCACCAGCACTTCCTGTACTTCGGGGATCTGCGGCACTGGGACCCCGAGCACCTCGCCGAGAAGCTCACGACCACCTCCCCGCTGCCCTCCCTGACACGTCAGCTGGTGGACATGAGCCAGATCGCGTGGGCCAAGCACCAGCGGGTGCGGCAGTCGCTCGTGCTCGCCGTCGCGGGCGTGGCCGTCACGGCGCTCGCGTGGCTGCTGGGTTGACCGTCATGGGTGGCCACTCCGCTCCCTTCTGGGAGGCACTGGACCCGGACGACCGCGCCGCGCTGCTCCGGGCGTCGGCACAGCGCTCACAGCCCGCTGACCGGCGATTGCTGGCCCAGGGCGAGGACTCGGACCATCTGATCGTGCTGCTGCGCGGCTGGATCAAGGTCGTCGCCGAGTCCCACGCCGGCTACCGCGCCCTGCTCGCCCTGCGTGGTGCGGGCGAACTCCTCGGCGAGCAGGCCGGACTGGAGCGACGGCGCCGCTCGGCCTCGCTGCTGACGGCCACCACGGTCGACGTGCTCCAGGTGACCGCGGCCCGCTTCCACGGTCTCGCCCGGGCCCGGCCGGGCATCGCCGCGGCACTCGAGCAGACCCTGTCCCAGCGCCTGCGCGAGGCGGATCTGCAGCGCACCGGTATCACCGAGCCCGTGCCCGCCCGGCTCGCCGCTCTCCTGCTGGATCTCGCCGAACGCTGCGGCCACCCCTCTCCCGACGGCACCGGCCGCCGTATCGGCCTGCCCCTCTCCCAGGACGATCTGGCGGGCCTGCTGCTCACCTCCCGTCGCACGGTGAGCCGGGTCCTGGAACAGTGGCGCTCCCAGGGCTGGGTCGTGACGGGGCGTCAGACATTGGTGGTGCGCTCCATGGACCAGCTCAAAGGGCAGGCCTTCGGCGGCTGACCGCCCGGTCGGTTTTCAGACGGGATCGACATCGATCCAGGAGGAGTCCGACTTGCCTCCCTCGATCGCGCGCTGCACCGCCGCCTGCCATGCCCTCGGCCTCGGCCGACGGCCCGGTTCCGCACTCAGGCTCCGCGTCGCCAGGTCCGCCAGCTCCGTCGACACGCTCCGCAGCGGGCCGGCGTCCGTGTCCTCCTGGCTGCGGTTGAACAGCCGCAGGGCGACGAGTCCCAGCTTGTAGGCGTCCGACTCCGGCGTGGCCTTGGAGGTCTCGGGCACCTCCCATCCGGGCGTCTCGCACTGGGACAGGGCATCGCGTCCCTTGAAGCGCATGGAGTCGCAGTCGATGAGGAAGCAGCGCGGCCAGACGTCCAGCCGGAACAGTATGTTCTTCGGGGAGAGGTCTCCCACGGTGATGCCGTGGTCGTGGAGCACGGTCAGGATGCCTGCCAGATCCTTGAGGAGCAGCAGACGCTGCCCGTTGTCCGCCGACAGCCCGATGCGCCTCAGGTACTCGTCCGGGTTGAACAGGAACTCCAGTGTCTGCTGCTTGCTCACGCCCAGGGGTCCCAGGTGCATGGTGTAGTCCGCGGGGACCTGCCGCATCACGAACCCGCTCGCCCTGCCCCCGCGGTGGCCGAGCCGCAGCGGCCAGGCCAGGCGGGACTCCAGGTAGGCGTGATCGAGGGGCTCGTACCGGGCGAGACCCCCGATGAACCTGACCATGTCCTGCAGCACCTCGGCGTCGCGGAGCACCCCGTCGCGGTACTCCTTGTAGGCGAGAGGGCCGGACAGCCCGGAAACCTCGCGCATCACGCCGTAGACCGTGCCCTGTCCGCCGTCGCCCAGCAGGAAGTCGGGATGGATGAGCGGCCCGGAGATGCCGGGCACCGGCTGTCCGGCGGGCTCGGTGGGCGGCTCGGCGGAAGCGGTCGGTGAGCCGGTGCCGTCCGGTTCGCCCGAGGGGGCGGCTCGGACCCAGGGCGGGTGGCCGACCCGGCCGTCGGTGAAGGCAGCCACCCAGCTCCGGACGGGCCGGCCCTCAGGTCCGGCCGGGACATCGAGACACACGTAGTCGCCCGGCCGGACGCCCGGGCATTCGGCCCGCACCACCAGATCGTGGAAGTCGTGCGACAGGACCACCACCAGACCGGAGGGGCGGCTCACAGGTCCGGTCGGGGTGGCGTCCATCAGCCGGGTGAGGTCGTCGACCGCCCGGCTCGCCACGTAGTCCCTGGCCGGGGAGACCATGCCGAGGTGCAGGCCCAGGCACAGCGCCAGGTGGTGGGTCTCGCGGAACGTGTCGTTGTGCCCGCACAGGCAGTCGTCGAGGGAGCGGGTGAAGTCGCGCAGCAGACGGGCCGGCCGGACCTGCGGGGTGACGAGGATGCCGAAACCGGTGTCCCGGGGCCACAACCGGTACTCCACGGGCCGCACACCGGCTTTGGCGAGCGCCTCGCGTGCGTGCTCCCGCAGGGCGTCCCGCAAGGTCGCCTGCGCCGACTCCGCCCGTGCGCCGAGACCGTGTGCCCGGAGCAGGAGGATCCAGGAGGCGCGTGCGTCAGGGTCAGCAGGGGGCAAAGCTCACCCCGTCCTGCGGCGCCTTGAGGATGCGGTAACCGTCCGTGCGGGTCAGCTGGTACGTCACCGTCCAGTCGTCGCAGGTGTCGTTCTTCCGCTTCCCGGGACCGTAGCCGGGAGACTGCCGGCTGCGGAAGTTCACCGTGGCGAAGGTGTACGTGCCCGAGGTGTCCAGGCCGCTGAGGACGATGTCGCTGTCCTTCGTGGTGGACATGACCTGCTTCCACTCGTTGCGGCTCTTGGTGGAGTCCAGGTCGACAGCGGTGGTGGCGGGGTCGTAGTAGCCCAGCGCCCTGTCGTAGTCGTGGTTGTTGATAGCACCGAAAAAGCGGGCGAACATGGCGGCGACCTCCTGGGCCTCCGGATCGCCGGACACCTGGGAGTAGTCCACGGCGGCGCCGGGTGCCTCGACCCGGGGTGACTCGGAGTCCTCGGTCCCCTGGGCGCCGACATCCGGGCCGCTGTCCGAGGTCGAACCGCCGTACGGGCTGGCGCTGCTGGCCTGCGACGGGGATGCGTCGGAGTCGTCCGACGAGGTGAAATGGTTCACCGCGCCGTAGCCGAGCACGGCCATCACCAGCAGAGCGACCAGGGTGCCGGCCGTACGACCGCCCGACGAACTCCCGGCCGTGGGGCGGGGGGCGGTCGGGTGCGGGCCCGGGTACCCCATGGCGGTCCCCGGCGCGGCGGGGGCGGGGTGCGTGCGCGGAGTGGCCGTGGGCTGCTGGTGCGCGGTGATGAACGCCGCGGGCCGGCCGGTGCCCGCCTGGGTGGCGGCCGTGCTCCGACGTGTCTTCAACCGGTTGTGCGCCAGTTCCAGCTCGGGCAGCCAGTCGGACGGAGCCGGCCGCCGGTGCGGTTCTCCGCTCAGGCTCCGCAGCGCCAGGTTCGCGAGCTCCGTCGACACGCCGCGCAGCGGGCCGGGGTCCGTGCCGTCCTGGCTGCGGTTGAAGACGCGCAAGGCGATCAGCCCGAACTTGAAGGAATCGGAGGCCACCGTGCCCTTCTCCCCCTCGGGCACCTCCCACCCGGTGGTTTCCACCTGCGTCAGCACATCCCGGCCCCGGTACCGCATCGAATCGCAGTCGATCAGCAGGCACCGGCCCTGCCCGGCCTGCGTGAACATGACGTTCTTCGGCGAGAGGTCGCCCACCGTCACCTGCTTCCGGTGCAGCCGGTCGAGCGTGTGCGCCAGGTCGATCAGGAGCCGCAGCCGCTGTCCGTCATCGACATGCAGCCCGATCTTCGCCATGTAGTCGTCACCGTTCAGCAGGAACTCCAGGGCCTGCTGCTTGGTCTGCCCCAGCGTGGGACTGCTGAGTTCGAACTCGCCGGTGACCCGGTTCATCAGGAAGCCGACCACCGTGGTGCCCCGGTTCGCGGACGGCGGCGGTGCCGTGGGCGGGCTGCCCGTGTAGACCATGGCGACCGGCCAGGTCAGCCGTGCCCCCAGGAAGGCGCGGTCCTCGGGGCTGAGCAGGTCGAGGAAGCAGCACATGTCGTGGAGCACGTCGGCGTCAACCGGAGCCTTGTACTCCTTGTAGGCCAGATTGGTGCCCGGAAGTCTGTCCGGCGGACGCGGCACGCCGTAGACGACACCCTGCCCGCCGTCGCCCAGCCGGTGCAGCCGGTACTCGCCCAACTGGTCGGGACGGACCCAGGGCACTGTTACGTCGCGCATCCGGGCCCCTCGTTCCGTGGCCACAGCGCCACCAGCGTCCGGTCGTCGTCGAAGGTCTCCCGGGAGAAGTCGAGCAGGTGGGCGAAGCCCAACGGCGGTACGGGACGGCGCAGCGCGGTGGCGAACAGCCTGGCCACGGCGCCCCGTCCGTCACCGACGGGGTCCCCGAAACCGTCGGTGCCGACCAGCAGGACGGTGCCCGGATCCAGGGAGAAATGGAACGGGCGGAGGTCACCGGGGACGTAGGGCAAGGGCTGTACGGCCGAGGAGACCAGGCCGTCGGCCCCGGCCTGCTTTCCCCCGGTCAGCGGATAGAGCTGCTCGTGTTTGATCGCCCAGACCCCGGAGTCGCCCACCGAGACCAGCGTGACCTCCACACCGCTTTGGGTGGGTGTGGCCGCTCCGGCGACGAGGGTGGTCGCCAGCAGGCCGGCGGTGTCCTCGACGCTCGTGTCCGGCGAACGCAGGAGCCGACTGGCCTGTTCGCGCAACTGCCAGTGCACCGTGGACAGCAGCTTGTTCCAGTCGGCGACGAATCCGCCGCCCGCCCGCACCTGGCCGAGCAACTCGTCGACCGCGCTGCGGCAGGCCAGCTGCGAGCCGATGTGCGGCTGCCGGGCGTCGGACACGCCGTCCGCGACCGCGAACACCACGGTGCCGGTGTCCTGGTCCCAGCCCGCCGCGGCGTCGTCCTCACGCGGGCGGCCGTCGTACCGGTGCTGGTACCCGCGTACCGAGGCCAGCCGCAGTGCGAGCGCGTCCGTCGACCAGCCGTCGCACACCGTATCGGGCCGGTACGACAGGCCCGTCGCCGGCCGCGGCTCGAACGCGGGGCCGGCGGTGCCGACGGTGAGCGGGTCCCAGCGCCGGGCAGCCGGTTCTTCGGGCGACTGCCCGGACGGGGGGACAGGCGCCGGCGAGGACCCGTCGGCCGGCCAGTCGTCCCGCCGCCAGTCGTAGACGTCGACGAGGCCGGGCTCGTGCGACGCCCCCGGCGCCTGGGGCACCTGCGGGTACAGAGCGGGAGCCGGGCCGGGAGGCGGCGGCACGGACCGGTCCGCCTCCCCCTGGTCCTCGGTGCGCTGGTGACGGTGCTTGCCCACGTCAGATCACATCGATCGCGACGGTGAAGCCTTCCGGCCTGTCCACCACCAGCTGGGGGGACGCCGAGCCGAGTGAACGGCCCGAAGCGATCACGCTCTTGGTGAGGGCCGTGCAGAACTTGGCGATGGCCGCGCCCACGTCGACGCCCTTGTTGGCGACGAAGCCGAACTCCGGCTGGGTGGCGACCTCGTTGATCGTCCTGGCGTCCGCGTCGACGATGCCGCAGGCGATGATGTTCGGCGCGCCGAGGGTCGTCGCCCGGTCGGTGAGCCGGCGGTGCGCGTCCTTCCAGTCCTCCCGGTTGGGCAGGCCGTCGCTGAGGAAGAACACGGCGGGCCGGTGGACCTGGTAGCCCTCCGCCTTCAGGCTGTTCACATCGGCCGGGATGCGGGAGATCAGATCCTCGAACACAGCGAGGTAGCTGGTCATGCCGCGGGTCGTCAGGCGCGGGAACTCGCCGGCGCTGCGCAGGTCCACCAGGCGGACGCGTTCGACCACGTCGTCCGAGAAGCCCAGCACCGAGAAGCGCACCTTGGCGGCGGCCATCGGCTCACCGAGCAGCGCCTGGTGCAGTGATTTCAGCCCGTCGTTGAGGTCGTCGATGTGCTCGGTCATCGAGCCCGACTCGTCGGCGAGGACGTAGATGGGGAGCAAGTGCCCCCGGTTGCTTTCCATCATCGTCGTTCCGTTCTGGTCCCGTTGGGATGGGCGTGGGTGGGATGGGCGTGGGTGGGATGGGCGTGGGTGAGAGGGGATCGCTCAACTGCCGTGCGGGGCAGCGTAAGTGACGTAACGCCAGTTATGCAGGGAAATGTCACAGAGCGTCCTCGGCCCGCCGGAAACCGTCCGGCGGGCTGACCGTGAAGTTCGCCGCGCCGTCGGCGAGGCGGCGCCCGTAGCCGACCACGCTGTCGCGCAGGAACGCGGCGCAGTTGTGGGCGGCGGACGCGGCATCCTGGTGAGGGGCGGCCATGAACGCGGACTCGGGGAAGGTCGCCACGGTGCGCACGGCCGCCGTCTCGGCCCGGCCGAACCCCAGGGCCACCATCCGCGGTGCGGCGGGGTTGACGGAAGGGTCGGTCAGCTCCTGGAAGGCGGTGTGCCAGGTGTTCCCCTCGTCGGGCACACCGCCGGTGAGGAAGTAGACGACCGGCCGCAGGACCTGCGCGCCCTCGCTCTTGACGACGGTGGCGTCCTGCCCGATGAGGGACTTCAGGGTGCGGAAGGCCTGGCTGTACGACAGCCCGCGCCGGGCGACGAGGAGCGGGGTCCGCGTGCCGGGCCCGACCCTGGCCAGGGACAGCCGCTGTTCGGTGGTGTCGGCCATGCCGAGGACGCACAGCCGCAGGACCGTGGAGACGTCCGGTGCGGCGGAGAGCGCGGCGTGCAACGCGTCCAGGCCGCGCTGGAGCTCGCCGACGCACTCGCGGTCCAGCGACTCGTCCAGGACCAGGTAGATCAGCGCGGTGCCCGTGGCCGCCGCGGGTGCGGCCGTCCGCCGAGGGTCGGGTTCCGTGACGACGGACTCCACCAGGGTGGGTGTGGGCCCCGCGGAGCCGGGCACCGTGGCGACCGGGGCCGGCGCGGCCTGGAGCTGGGGCGCGTCCCAGGGGCGGGCGCCGGGCAACTGGGGCGTGACGGCGGAGGCGAGATGTCCGTCGCCGCCGGTGGCCCGGCCCACCGTGCCGGTCAGCTGCTGGCGCATGTGGTCGAGGTCGCCGGCCTGGATCAGGCCTTTCTCCGCCATCACCTGGAACAGACCGAGCGCACGCTGGTTCTGCAGCTCGGCCGTGGCGGCGCGGGCCTCCTCCAGTTGCCGGGCCATGGCGAAGGCACCCTCGGCGTCGTGCGGGTGGGTGATCAGGTAGTGGCGGATCAGTCCCTCGCTGGTGGTGAGGGTGTCGGCCAGCGCCTCCGCCTGCCGGGCCGTGGCCCTGATGGCGAAGTCCTGCTCGAGCGCTTCGATCTCGGCCTTGCGTACGACGTCGCCCGTGTTCGGGATGTGCTCGGCCGCGCCCCGCGCCTCGCGCCGCCGGGCCTCGATCAGGGACTCCAGATGTGACAGGGAGGCGGCGTCGGGCCGCACGGACACGCGGCAGCCGTAGACCTTCAGCCCCTCCGGGAGGACCACCGGGGCGGCGCACAGCTGGTTGAGGTAGCGCTCGAGGCCGAAGGAGTCCTCGATCGCGAAGCGCTGTCCGGCGCCGTGGAACCGGCTCACCAGCCAGCCGTGCACCACGGGCAGCGCGTCCGACAGTCCGGAGCGCACCAGGTTCTCGGCGCCCTGCCAGCCGTCGACGCAGAAACTGAAGGAGACCTGCACCTCGAAGGCGTGCACGCCATCGGCGGAGATCAGCGGATTGCGGCCGAGGACGGCGGTGCGCTGCTGCGGGCGCATGTCGACCTCGTAGCGCGTGCAGTACTTGGAGAAGACCTGCTGCGTGGGCTTCATCGGCCGGCCCTCGAAGCAGACCACCTCGCCGGCGGCGGTGGCGTAGACGACGGCGAGATGCGGCTGGGTCGCCTTGGTGGGGCCCACGGACATGCGGGGCACCGGCGACTGGTTGACGATCAACGACACCGGCTGGGTCACCGGGCACCTCCAGGATGGGCGGAGCCGGCGGTCGCGGTGCGGCGCAGGGCGCTGCCGAGGACCGCCGCGGAGCGGGGCAGGGGGCGGAAACGGTCACGCTCGGTCCAGCGCGAGGTGCACTGCTGCAGGAGCAGGCCGGCGCGGGGAGTGGGCTCGGCCACGTCCTCGGTGAGGACGCGGACCAGGTCGTCGAGCAGGAGGGGGTCGGTCTCGGCCTGCGCCGCCCAGCCCTCCAGCACGCTCGCGGCCTGGTCGGCGAAGAGTTCACCGCAGATGACCTCGGACCACAGGTAACCGAGCAGCCGGCGCAGTTCGCTCCCCGGCTCGCTCCGGGCGGCCAGCTGGAGCAGGGTCGGGCGATTGCGCGGCGCGGCACCGACCGCGTCCGGTTCCTCCGCGACGAGGGCGTCGGCGAGAATCAGGAACACCAGGTGGCCGCAGGCGCGGCTGCTCGGCTCGTGCACCATCTCGGCGACCGCGCGCAGCACCACGGGCGCGTGCCCGGCCACGTCCTCCTCCACCAGGTCGGCGCAGGCGTCGCCGATGGCGACGGCGACGCGGATGTGGTCGACGGTGCCGAGCCGGGTGAGCGCCTGGACCGCGGTGTCGAGGTCGGCACCCCCCAGGCAGAGGCCGTACGCACGGGCGGCGGCGGCCTGGAACTGCCAGGTGCCGCTCAGGTACCAGCCGTTCACGAGGGCCTGCACGCCGGGCCGCAGCGCGGGTTCGCGAGCACACACGCGCAGGGCGTAGGCGATGGCCTCGCGGCGCAGGTAACCGCTGTCCTCGTCGCGGATCCAGCCGGGGAAGACCTGGGTTGCTATGTGGTCGAAGGACTCGGTGGCGATCAGGCCGAGCGCGGTACCGGCGAAACTGCGCACCTGCTGTGAGGGGGAGTCGACCAGTTCGGCCAGCCAGCCGACCAGTTCGTGCTGGATGTGGTACTCGGACCAGGCGTGCCGGATGATCCGCGGCGGGTATCCGGGGCTGCGGTATTCGGCGACGGTGCACGGCAGCCGTCCGTAGCTGCCGCGGGTCACGGCGGAGACGGTGCGGGCGCGCAGCTTCTCGGCGAGCAGCCGCCGGGACCGGGCGAACGGGTCCTGGCGCAGAGGTACGGGGCCCTGCTCGACGCTGGCGGTGAGGACGCCCCGCTCACCGCGGAACCGGTCCAGCAGGCTCGAGGCGGCCAGCGCCACGTCTTCCTGCGGCAGGCCGCCCAGGACGGCGAGGGCGATGGCCTGGGTGCGCAGCACGGTGTCGCCGAGTCCCTCGAACCACTCCTCGGGCGACTCGCCGCCGGTCTGGTCCATGCGGGTGCGGATCCGGTCCAGGTCGAGGGCGCCGGCACCGTACTCGTGCGCGAGGACCTCCGCGAGCCGGGCGGCGTCGCGGCAGGCGGCGCCGTCGTCGAGCAGCTCGGCGGCGAGGTCGGCGACGCCGGCCGTGGCGAGGGCGCGCTCGGCGTCGTCCTCCCCGATCCGGTGCGCCAGATGGGCGGCCAGGACGAGGTCCAGCGCGTCGGGACGGGCGATTCGCTGTACGTACTCGCCGACGGTACGGTCCAGTTCGGCGTCCGGCCCGGCGATCAGCACCAGGCGGGCGTCGTTCCGCTCCAGCAGGTCCTCCAGGCCCGCCAGATGGGAGCCCTGCAGCTCACCGAGGTCCCGGGGACAGTCCAGCATCAGACCGGCACCGCTTCCGAGCTGCCGCAGCTCGGTCAGGCGGTTCAGTTCCGCCACCGAGTCCAGCAGATACCAGGCCTTGACGCCCGCGGCGAGCAGCAGCCGTACGGCGGCCGCGGTCTTGCCCGAGCCGCCGGGCCCGCGCAGCACGACCGAGCGGCGCTGCCAGGCGTCGGCCTGGGTGTTCTCCCAGCGAGGCGGCGGCTGGAAGGCGTGCCGCACGGCCTCGACCATGCCGGCTGCCAGGGTGCGAAGGACGACACCGCGCTCTCCCGCGGCGTGGATGACGATCTTGTCGCCGTGGACGTGGTCGCCGCCGATGTGGGTCCACGCCTCGCGCAGCAATCCGGCGCGCAGACTGCCCTGCCCGGTCCGGGTGGTGGCTTCGCTGGCGCTCGCGCCCGCCCCGACGTTGAAGGCGTCGGCGGCGGGCTGCGGTGCGTCGGCCTGGGGCGCTGCCGCCGCCTGCCCGTCCGCGCCGCCCGCCGCGGGCGGGTTGCCGCCCGTCGGGGGCGCGGGAGCGGGTCCGGGCGGCGGCGCCGGCTGGGCGGCGGGCGGCGGGGACGGCGGCGCCGCGGACGACGGGGCCGTCGTGGGTCCGGCAGGCGTGCTCATGAGCCGTCAGTGGGGGCAACGCGGCGGAGCGCCGCCGTGCCGTCCACCCCGTGCGTGTGGTGGTGGACGTTCTTGTCGCCCTCCACGTAGTCACCGGAGACGGCCAGCGCGCCGTCCCCCGTGAGCATCTGACTGCCTGTCACATTATGGATGTGCGGCATGGGCGGCGGCGCCGGGCTCCCCGTGTCGGCCCCGCCGCCCACTCCTCCCGCGTCGCCGCCCGTGCCGGAGGCTCCCCCCGGTCTCCCGCGGTCACGTGGCGACTCCCCCGGTTCCGCGGGAAGTCCGGGTGGCGCCGCATAGCCGGGCACGGTGACCCAGCCCCGGCGCGGCTCGTCGTGCTTGGTGACGAAGTCGGCCGGCAGATATGCCGCCGGGTCGATGCCCGGGAAGCGGCCCAGGACCACCGACCGGTGTATCTCCTCGGAGACCACCAGCACCAGATGGGCCCTGCGGGCCCGGGCGAGCACCTGCTTGACCGGCTTGGCGTCCACCAGGCGGGCCAGGTCGTTGATCGCGTCGCTGGTCCACCGCTCGCCCCGCTGGATCACCACTCCCTGGTGGAGTCCGGCCCGCAGCCGCATCCGGTGGTCGTCGTTGTACTTGCCGCGGTGCTCCACCAGCGCGTCCTCCAGCCCGCGCACCAGTTCCCGCAGCAGTTTGGTGGGGCTGGTCCCGCTCGGAACCAGGATCAGCACACCGTCACCGCGGTCCTGGACCAGGCATCGGTCAAGGTCGAGACCGGCGCGGGCCAGCGCGAACTCCACCACGTGATACAGCTCTTCGTGCAGCGTCGCCTGGGCGGTCACCGGACGCAGACTGAAGTCCTCGATGTCGAGGAGAACGATCCAGTGGTTCAGTGGATCCGGCGCCACCATCGGCGACCTCCTGTGCTCGGGCAGGGCCGCTCGCGCCCCGCGATTATCTGAATACGAGCTGCAACCAGCAGTGTCTACGCCAAGTGGCGCACTAAGTGGTGCATTTGACTATTCGCCTGGCACCACTCACGCGTCGCCGCGCGGGGCCGGCCTCGTCCCGGTGGACGTTCCCGCGTTCCGCCCCGCGGGCATCTGCCGCCCCGTCATACTCGGGGCGGGCGTGGCGAGCCGGTCTCGCCGCACCGCTACTCGCGCGAGGGGGGAAGGCCGTGCGCGCGTTCCGCGCCCCGACGGCGTTGCTGCTGGGCTTCGCACTCGGTCTCGTATGCGTCCTGGCCACCCGCTCCTGCACCGGCGACGGCAGCAGTCCGGCCGCACCGGCCGACGGGCGCACGACCCGTACGGCTCCCGCCGACGGTGCCCGGGCGGCACTTCCCGCCCTCTGGCCGCCACCACGCCATGTGCTCCGGGGCGGGGAAGGGGTGCGGATCGGCGGCAGCGCGGCCGTGCGCGGCGAGGCGGGCACGGATCCGGCCACCTTGCAGGAGGTCGTCCGCAGCCTGCGTGCGGGCGGCGCCCGGCAGGTCCGGATCGGGGACGCGCCGAAGCCCGGCGAACTGCTGGTCACCGTGGCCGGCGACGGCGCGGCGGACGCCCTGGAACCCTTCGCCGTGCAGCCGCCGACAGGCCTCCCCGCCGGTGGGTACGTCCTCGCCGTCGGCACCGACCACGGCGAGCCCCGGATCGTCCTCGCCGGCAAGGACCGGGCCGGTGCCTTCCACGCCGCGCAGACCCTCGCCCAACTGGTACGACCGGTCGGCTCGACGGCCCGCACCACCCTGCCGGCCGTCCGCATCCGCGACTGGCCCGCGACCGCCGTCCGGGGCGTCGTCGAGGGGTTCTACGGCAAGCCCTGGACGCACCGGGAGCGCTTGGAGCAACTCGACTTCGCCGCACGCTGGAAACTCAACACCTACCTCTACAGCCCCAAGGACGACACCTACCTGCGTGCCCGCTGGCGCGACCCCTACCCCGTTGACCAGCTCTCCGAGCTGCGCGAACTGGCCCGGCGGGCGTCGACCGGCCACGTCTCCTTCGTGTACGCCCTCTCGCCGGGGCCGTCGGTCTGCTACTCCTCCGCCTCCGACACCGCCGCGCTCGTGCGCAAGTTCGGCCAGCTGTGGGACGCCGGGGTGCGTGCCTTCGCGGTGCCCCTGGACGACATCGACATCAACCGCTGGAACTGCGCGCGCGACGCCGCCGTCTACGGACGGGGCCGAGGAGCGGTCGGGCGCGCACAGGCGGACCTGCTGAACGCGGTCCAGCGCCGGTTCCTCGACAGCCACCCCGGCGCGGCTCCGCTGATCACCGTGCCCACCGAGTACGACGGGACACGGCCGAGCGCGTACAAGAGCGCGCTGGCCGCCGCGCTGGACCGACGCGTCACCGTCATGTGGACGGGCCCCCTCGTGGTCTCTCCGGCGCTGCGCACGGAGCAGGCCCGCGAAGCCGCCCGGCTGTACGCACACCCGCTGCTGGTGTGGGACAACTACCCCGCCAACGACTACACGGCGGACCACCTGCTGCTCGGCCCCTACGAGGGACGCGAGCGGGGCCTGCCCGGCGCGGTGGGCGGCCTGACGGCCAATCCCATGAACCAGGCCGCCGCCTCCGTCCCGGCCCTGTTCTCCGTGGCCGCGTACACCTGGAACCCCGCGGCCTACCGGCCGGCCGCCGCGCTCGACGCGGGCCTGGCCGTGCTCGCCGACGGCGACGACGAGGCGCTCACCGCGCTGCGCGCCTTCGCCGACGTCAACCACGCCTCGCGGCTGAACGCCCGCCGGGCGCCCGGGCTGGCCGCGCTCACCGCCGCCTACTGGCGTGGCGGCGCGGACGCGGAGCGGGCCCTGCGCGAACGCCTCACGGTCCTGGCGGGAGTGCGCGGCACCCTTCCCCCGTCACTGCGGAGGTCGGCGGCGCCGTGGGTGGCGTGCGCGAGCGACTGGGCGCGGGCCGCCCTGGCCGCGATGGCCCTGCGCGAGGGCACCGGCACCCGGGCGACTGTCCTGGCCCACCGCGAGGCCGCCCGGTCCCACTCGGTCACCGACTGGCGCGGCCGCACCCGCACGGTGGTGGTCGGGACGGGCGTCCTGGACGCCTTCGTCGCCAAGGCACTCGATCAGGATCAGCGGAGCGCGGGGCCACACCGGAACTCGGGCCGGCCTTAGGGCCGGCGGTATGGCGTGGGGCCCGGTCCGTCCGTGGACGGACCGGGCCCCACGCCCCGCGGCACCTTCAGCGCCGGCGTCACTTGTTCAGGTAGGCCCAGAACTCGTCGAAGCTCAGCTTCTTGTCGCCGTCGAGGTCGCGGGTCTTGATGACGACCTCGGCGACCGACTCGGTGACGTTCCAGTCGCCGGACCGGGCCAGGGCGGTCTTGAACTCGGCAGCGGTGATGAATCCGTCCCCGTCCGTATCGATCCGCTCGAACTGCTTGCGTGCTTCCTCGATGTCCGCCACCGATCCGCCCCTACTCTCGTGTTCCAGGTCTTGCTGACGCAGGTCAGATTAGCTGCCCGTACGTTCCTCCAGCGCGGCGACCACCCGGGCGAACTCCTCCCGGTAGGCCGCCTCGGGTCCGGTCCCCTTCACGACGGCGAGCAACTCGCGGTAGCGGGCGACCCGGTGGGTGGCGTGCGACCGCAGCCGCTCCGGCACGGCGGCGGGGTCGGCATCGCCCAGCAGCTCGCCCAGTACCTCGGCGGCCTCGGGCGAGTCGGGGGCGATCCCGCGCTCCCGGGCCTGGGCGCCCAGGTGCACGAGCCGCCGGGAGAACCACAGGGACGCCCCGGCGGGTGTGTCATGACCGCGGTCGGCCGCGTTGAACTCGGCGACCTTGCGCATCTCAGCACGGAAGTCCGTGTCCTGGAGCATCTCGGCCAGCTCCAGCCAGGCGTCCACCTGCTCGGGTGTCGGGTCCTCGGGCGGGTCGGCGGCGGTGTTCCGCATGCGCTCCCGGATCACCGGGTCCGCCGTGTGCAGCCCGTGGAACACCTCGTCCACGAACTCCTCGATGATGCGCCGCCGCTCGGCCGCCGACAGGCGTGCCAGTCTGTTCATCAGGGTCGTCTCCTCCGCGTCGGAACCCCGCTTCGCGACCGTCGACAGCACCGCACGCGTCACCTTCAGCTGGGGGTCCCCCCTCTGGGGGAGGATCCGCGCGTCCAGCGCGACCACGTGCGTGGCCGCGACCTGCGCGACCGTGGTCTCACCGGCCGGCACCCGGCGGACGTCCGCCAGCCCGAGGCCGAGTTGGCGCAGGGTCCGGATCAGCTCCAGACGCGCCACGGACGCGGCGCCGTACAGCCGGTAGCCGCCCGCGGACCGGGCCACCGGGGCATCGCGCCTCGTCGGACCAGTACCGGATGGTGCGCACGGTCAGTCCGGTGACCCGGGACAGTTCGCCGATGGTGAGCACTCCGGTGCCGTCGTCGATCATGTGGGGGAGTCTGGGCCTTCCAGCCGGTGGAGACTCAAGCCCCGCTCAGTGCCAGGGCTCGTAGTGCGGGTTGCTCTCGCACTCGCTCATGATCTCGGTCCTGGTCTGCTTGTCGACCGGGCAGACGCCGACGATGTACTCGCGGGCGATGCCGCCGGGGAAGGCGACCTCCTGCTGGTCGGCCCACTTGTGGGTGTCGCCGATGGTCTTGTTGACGTCGACTCCGCCGGGGGCGTCGACGTAGTAGTTGAACACGGACTTCCACTTCTTGAACAGGTCGTGGTCGTACGTGGTCGACACATACGGGGACGGCTGGTTGACCAGGACGTACTTCTCGATGTCGTACTGGCCGTTCACCACGTCCTTGGGGTGGAAGCCCTCCTCGAAGATCACGGAGGGGCCGCGGCCGTCGGCGCGGTAGAGGGTGCCGCAGCTGGTGCGCCAGGACGGGTCGGGGGTGATGCGGTCGACCTGGACCCGGCGGTCGGCGGCGGCCTTGACTTTGTCGTCGACCTGGACGGGGCAGGCGGCCGGTCCGGGGGCGGCGGGCTTGAGGGCCGCCGACGGGGAAGCCGCGGAGGCCGCGGGGGCCTGGCCGGGCGTGGCGGCCGTGGTCGTGAGGACGGCCGCGAGGGAGAGGGCGGCGGCAGCGGTGCGCCGCCGCATGCTGGTGGTGATCATGAGGAGCACGATCGCGGGTCCGCGGCGCCGGGCCGGGACCCTCACTCGATCAGGGGCGTGTCAACTGCCCCTTTGCGGACGGCTGCTGACCGTCACCGGAAGATGCCCGTGTGGCCGAGCGAGTAACGGCCGGGCTGCGGGTAGACCGCGAGACCGTGCGGGCCGCTGCCGACGGGGATGCGGGCGAGCTGGGTGCCGGTGCGGGTGTCGATGGCGTACACCTCGCCGTCGTAGCGGCCGGACAGCCACAGCACCTTGCCGTCGGTGGAGACACCGCCCATGTCGGGACTGCCGCCGTCAGGCAGCCGCCATTTCCTGGTCAGCTTGTCCTGTGTGAAGTCGAAGACGGAGATCGTGCCCTCGCCGCGGTTGGACACGTACATCTCGCGGGAGTCGCGGCTGACGTACAGGCCGTGGCAGCCCTTGCCGGTGGGCATCAGGGTGGGCTCGGTGAACCTGTCGCCGTCCAGGACCCACATGCCGTGGGCCATCATGTCGGCGATGTAGAACTTCCTGCCGTCGGGCGAGACCTTCACGTCCTGCGGCATGGCGCCCTCGAACGGCAGCCGCTGCTGCCCGACGACCTCCATCTTCTCGGTGTCGACCTTCAGCAGTTCGCCGCTGAACTCGCAGGAGACGATGAAGTAGCGGCCGTCGAGGGAGAAGTCGGCGTGGTTGACGCCGTAGCAGGAGACCGGGACCGTCTTCTTGATCTCCATGGTGTGGGGGTCGCGGAAGACCAGTTCGCGGTCGAGGGAGGCCATGACGACGGCGTACTTGCCGTGGGGCGTGAAGTAGAGGTTGTAGGGGTCGTGGACCTCGACCTCCTTGCCCGCCTTGCCGGTCTTCGGGTCGATCGGGGTGAGGGTGTGGCCGCGGTTGTTGTTGACCCAGAGCGTCTTCAGGTCCCAGGAGGGGACGACGTGCTGGGGCTGCCGGCCCACGCGGATCGTCTCGACGATCTCGTACGTCTTCGGGTCGATGACGGAGACCGTGTCGGACTCGGTGTTGGGCACGTAGACCCGGGACGGGAAGTCCTTGAGCACGGGCGACAGTTTGTTCGGGCGGTCGGCCGCGTACACGTCCTCGGGGTCGAGGACGGGCGGCATCCCGGGCAGCCCCTGAACGGGCTTCTTCTCGCGCGGCGCGGGCACGGCGGCCTTGGTGCCGTGTGCCTCGGAGGTCCGTTCCCCGCCCCCGGTGCCGCAGGCGGCGAGGCAGGCGAGGGTGGCGCCCGCGACGAGGGCGCTGGTGACAAGGTGGCGGTGCATTGCACCATTCAAGGTCCGCTTCGCGGGGAAACCGGTGATTCGCCCGATCGGCGGCCAGGCGAACCGTCGCAGGTCGCACCCCTCGTCGATCCCGCACCGCGCGGGCGGTCCTCAGCGGTCGCTGACCCGCATCTCGAACCACGTGGTCTTGCCCCGGGGCAGCAGGTCGACCCCCCAGCGGTCGGCCAGCTTGTCGACGAGGAACAGGCCCCGGCCGCTGATGTCCAGCTCCTGGACCGGCATGAGACAGGGCAGCCCCCGGGACGGATCGCGGACCTCGACGCGGATCAAGCCGCGGCGCCGGTGCAGACGCAGCCCGAAGACCCGGGCACCGGTGTGCCGTACGGCGTTGCCCACCAGCTCGGAGACGAGCAGGACGGCATCCTCGGTGGTCTTGGGGGTGAGCCCCCACTGGCGCAGGACGACGACCTGGGTCAGCCGCCGGGCGGTGGCCGCGGACTCGGGGCGGGACGGCAGCGGCACCTCCGCCTCCGTCGGGTTGCCGTACAACTCCAGTGCCTTCAGCGCGCGTTCGTCCTCGACGGTCGGTGACCAGCGCGCCGCGGCCGCATGTGCGTGTCCCCGCGGCTGTTCCGTACCCTCCAGCCCCGCCATGCCCCCATCATGGCCGCCCGGAGCGGCCTCGGGGGCCGTTCCGGGGGAAAACGGCCCCTGGAGCGGGATGCGCAACGGCGGGCCGAAGGCATATGGCCAGGAACACTGCAGACTCGCCCACAACCCGTCTGACCTGCGCTGACGGCCCCCTTCCGGGCAAGCGGCGGAGGAGAGGGACCCAACACGCTTAAGGCTGTCTTAAGGCCGCCATAAACCGCCCCATCGAGGGACCCGGATCAGACGCCGCGTCAAGTGCAAGCCCCTCGATGGAGGTTCAGAGGAACTTCGCCTTGCCCGGCCCCTCCTCCACGAAGCTGCGCATGCCGCGCTCGCGGTCCTCGGTGGCGAACAGGCCCGCGAACCAGTTCCGTTCGATCGCCAGGCCCGTGTCGATGTCCGTCTCCAGGCCCGTGTCGACCGCCTCCTTGGCGGCGCGCAGGGCGAGGGCCGGGCCCTGCGCCAGCTTCGCCGCCCAGGCGTGCGCCTGCGCGTACACCTCGTCGGCGGGCACGACCCGGTCGACCAGGCCGATCTCCTTCGCCTCGTCGGCCTTGACCATCCGGCCGGTGAAGATCAGGTCCTTGGCCTTGGAGGGGCCGACCAGGCGGGCCAGGCGCTGGGTGCCGCCCGCGCCGGGAATCAGGCCGAGCAGGATCTCCGGCTGGCCGAGCTTGGCGTTCTCGCCGGCGATGCGGAAGTCCGCGCACAGCGCGAGTTCGCAGCCGCCGCCGAGCGCGTAGCCGGTCACGGCCGCGACGACCGGCTTGGGGATCCGGGCCACCGCCGTGAACGAGTCCTGCAGGGCGCGGGCGCGCAGGACCATCGCGGTGTGGTCCATCGCCTGCATCTCCTTGATGTCCGCGCCGGCCGCGAACACCTTCTCGCCGCCGTAGACCACCACGGCCCGCACGTCCTCGCGGCGCGCGGCCTCCTCGGCGAGTTCCTTCAGCCGGTCCTGCGTGGCGATGTCCAGCGCGTTCATGGGCGGGCGGTCGAGACGGAGCGTGCCGACGCCTTCAGCGACTTCGAGAGAGACGGTCATGGGCAGCAGGTTAACGCCCACTAACGACGAAGACCCCGGTGCGGTCCGTCACACCGGGGCCCTCTTGTCAGCAGTGAAGAGTTACTTCTTCCACTTCTCCCACGACATGTTCCAGCCATTGAGCCCGTTGTCCGGGTCGACGACGCGGTCCTCGGAGTTCTTGACGACCACCACGTCGCCGACCATCGAGTGGTTGAAGAACCACGCGGCCGGCGTCTTCTTGTCCCAGCCGCCGCGCACGTCGCGCAGGCCGATGCAGCCGTGGCTGGCGTTGTGGTTGCCGAAGGCGCCGCCCGCCCAGTAGTTGCCGTGCAGGAACGTGCCCGAGGTGGTGAGGCGCACGGCGTGCGGGACGTCCTTGATGTCGTACTCGCCGCCGTAGCCGACGGTCTCGCCGTTCATCCGGGTCACCGTGAGCATCTCGCTGATGACCATCTGGCCGTTCCAGGTCTCCATGCCGGGCTGGCCGGTGGTGACCGGGATGGTCTTGAAGACCTCGCCGTCGCGCATGACCTTCATCGTGAGCTTCTTGGCGTCGACGACCGAGACCTGGTTGCGGCCGATGGTGAACTCGACCTTCTTGTCCTGCTCGCCGTAGACGCCGGGGCGGCCCTCGACGCCGTCGAGGCCGAGGTCGACGGTCACCTTGGTGCCGGGCTTCCAGTACTTCTCGGGGCGGAAGTCGAGACGGTCGTTGCCGAACCAGTGGCCCTCGACGTCCACGGCCGGTTCCGTCTTGATGCGGATGGCCTTCTCGACGTCGTCGGGGTTGGTGATGCCCCGGCTGAAGCGGAGGGAAAACGGCATGCCCACGCCGACCTTGGAGCCGTCCTCGGGGGTGAAGGTGCCGGTGAAGGTGTTCTTCGGCGTCAGGGTCGTGAAGTCCGCGTCCTCCGCGGCCGTGCGGCCCTCGGCGTCCTTGGCGACCGCGTGGACGGTGTACTTGGTGGCGGCGGCCAGGTGGGTGGACGGCGTCCAGGTGGCGCCGTCGCCGGATATCTCGCCGTCGACCTTCTCCCCCTTGGCGTCCTTGACCACGACCTCGGTCAGCTCGCCCTTCGCGGCGGTCACCTTCAGCGCCCCGCTGGTGTCGACGGACTTGGCACCGTCCTTCGGCGTGATGCCGACGACGGCCTCGGACTGCTTGCTCTGCGCGGCGTCCGCGCCCTTGCCGTCGCCCCCGCCGGAACCGGAGCCGGTCCCCCCGCCGCCGCACGCCGTGACGGCGAGCAGCAGCACTCCGACCATCAGTGCGAGCAGTCCCTGCCTGCCGTGGGCCGACGCCCCCGATATCGGTCGCCCGTTCACGTTGTTCTCCCCTCCCAGGGCCTGGTCCAGGCCCGCACCCCTGCGCGTCCCCCGCGCACCGGCGAATATTAACCACAAGGCGCCGCACCCCGACGACCTGCGATTGTCACCGTTCAGTCCCAACTTCCACGGAACGTTGAAGCACCCCTCCCCCCTGTCGGGTTACTTCACCGCGCTGCCCGCCTTCCATTCCTTCCAGCCCATGTTCCAGCCTCCGAGTCCGTTGTCGGGAGCGACCTTTTTGTCGTTGCTGCGGACCACCTCGACGACGTCCCCGACGAGGCTGCGGTCGAAGAACCAGCCGGCCGGGGTGCCCGAGCCGCCGCCCTTCACATCGCGCAGTCCGATACAGCCGTGGCTGACGTTGGTGCGGCCGAAGACGGTGTGGTGGGCCCAGTAGTTGCCGTGCAGGAAGGTGCCGGAGTCGGTCAGGCGCATGGCGTGCGGGACGTCCGGGATGTCGTACTCGCCCTTGCCGTCGTGCTTCTGGAAGCCGACCGTGGCGCCGTTCATCCGGGTGACGTCGAGCATCTCGGTCACCACCATCTTGCCGTTGTACGTGGTGTTCTTCGGCGCGCCCGCCGTGATGGGCACGGTGGCGAGCGCCTCGCCGTCACGCCGTACCTCCATGGTGTGCCGGGCGGCGTCGACCACGGAGACCTGGCTGCGTCCGACGGTGAAGGAGAACGTCTTGTGCTGGAGTCCGTAGACCCCGGGCGCCCCCTCGACGTCCCGCAGGCGCAGGGCGACGGTGACCTGGGTGCCGGGTTTCCAGTAGTGCTCGGGGCGGAAGTCGAGGCGCGTCCGGCCGAACCAGTGCGGGCGGATCTCGACGGCCGGGCGGGCGGTGACCCGCACCGCGCGTTCGACGGCGGCGCGGAGGGCGATCTCGCGGTTGAACTCCAGCGAGACGATCATGCCGGTGCCGACCGTGGCCCGGTTCTCCGGGCTGACGTAGCCGATGAAGCGTTCCTCCGGGACGTACGTCGTGAACGTGGTGTGCCGGGCGGAGCGGCGTCCGTCGCCGTCCACGGCCACCGCGTCCACCGTGTACTTGGCGGCCAGCGCGAGCCGCTCGTCGTCGGGCTCCCAGGACAGTCCGTCGGCGGAGAGGTGCCCGGGCACCGGGGACTCCTGCGCGTCCTGCGACCGGACGACCTTCACCGACTCCAGCCTGCCGTCGGGCACACGCACCCGCAGCTTCTTCCCGGGGCGCACGCCCCTGCTGCCGTCGTCGGGCGAGACCCGGATGACGTCCTCGGGCGCCGGGGGCGCGCCGAACGCCCCGGCGATCCCGCCCGCGTCGTCCGAGGTACAGCCGGTGGCCCCGGTCAGGAGCCCTGCCCATGTCACTACGGCGGCCAGCGCGGCCCTCGCGCGCCGCGCGCGCCCTTGTACGTGCCTCACGAGGTGCCCAACGACCGGCCGCATCCCCGGGAAACGACCATGCCCGCCCCCGGGGAAACGTGAGTGCGACCCACGCTCTGGGCAGAACAGTGGGGAGGACGACGCGCAGGGGAGCCGCGACCCGGGCAGCAGCAGAGCCGCACCCCTCTGTCCCCCGTCGTCCCACGAGCCGCGGGAGGCTGACAGGTGTCCAGCGCAGCCGAGCAGGAGGCGGTGGCCGGTCATCAGGCCACCGGGAACGGGCGCCAGGCCGCCGCCGTGAACGGCGCGCGGCGGGCCGCGCCACCGCCCGCGGTGCCCGCCCGGCCGGGCGCGCCGACGCCGCTGGGCGCCCGGTTCCGGGTCGGCCCGGACGGGGTCGCGGGGACCAACTTCGCCCTGTGGGCGGGCGGGGCCGAAGGGGTCGAGCTGTGCCTCTTCGACGACCGGGGCAAGGAGTCGCGGGCCCGGCTCGCCGAGCTGACCCACGAGATCTGGCACGGCTTCGTCCCGGGCGTGCTGCCCGGGCAGCGCTACGGGTACCGGGTGCACGGCCGCTGGGACCCCTGGACCGGCGCCCGCTGGAACCCGGCGAAACTGCTCCTCGACCCGTACGCCCGTGCCGTGGACGGGGACTTCTGCCTGCCGCCGGAGGTCTACGGGCACGTGCGCGACTGGCCGCAGCAGCACGTCGCCGACACCGTGCGCGACGACCGCGACTCGGCGCCGTACGTCCCCAAGGGCGTCGTCGTCCACGATGACGACGACTGGGCGGACGACCGCCGCCCGAAGACGCCCTGGGCGGACTCGGTGATCTACGAGCTGCACGTCAAGGGCTTCACGCAGCTGCACCCGGGCATCCCCGAGGAGCTGCGCGGCACGTACGCCGGCCTCGCGCACCCGGCGGCGATCGAGCACCTGGTGACACTGGGCGTGACGGCGGTGGAGCTGCTGCCGGTGCACCAGTTCGCGCACGAGGACCATCTGCTGCGCAGAGGCCTGCGCAACTACTGGGGCTACAACTCCATCGGCTACTTCGCGCCGCACGCGGCCTACGCGGCCTCCGGGACGACCGGCCAGCAGGTCGGCGAGTTCAAGCGCATGGTGCGCGCTCTGCACGCGGCCGGGATCGAGGTCATCCTCGACGTGGTCTACAACCACACGGCGGAGGCGGGCGAGCTTGGGCCGACGCTGTCGCTGAAGGGCATCGACAACCGCGGCTACTACCGCCTCCAGGACGACCCCCGCCGCTACGCCGACTACACCGGCTGCGGCAACACCCTGCACGTGGTCCAGCCGCACGTGCTGCGGCTCATCACGGACTCCCTGCGGTACTGGGTGACGGAGATGGGCGTGGACGGCTTCCGGTTCGACCTGGCGGCGGCGCTGGCCCGCTCCATGCACGACGTCGACATGCTCTCCCCCTTCCTGGCGGTCATCGCCCAGGACCCGGTGCTGCGCCGGGTGAAGCTGATCGCCGAGCCGTGGGACGTGGGGTCGGGCGGCTACCAGGTGGGGGCGTTCCCGCCGCTGTGGACGGAGTGGAACGACCGGTACCGCAACGCCGTACGGGACTTCTGGCGGCACGCGCTGCCGGACGTACGGGAGATGGGCTACCGCCTGTCCGGCTCCAGCGACCTGTACGCCTGGGGCGGGCGCAGGCCGTACGCGTCCGTCAACTTCATCACCGCGCACGACGGTTTCACGCTGCGCGACCTCGTGAGTTACGAGCGCAAGCACAACGAGGCCAACGGCGAGGGCAACCGGGACGGCACGGACGACAACCGGGCCTGGAACTGCGGCGCCGAGGGCGAGACGGACGACGAGGGCGTCACCGCGCTCAGGCGGCGGCAGCTGAGGAACCTGCTGACCACGCTGCTGCTGTCGACCGGTGTGCCGATGCTGGTCGCGGGCGACGAGCTGGGCCGCACGCAGGGCGGCAACAACAACGCGTACTGCCAGGACAACGAGATCGGCTGGGTGGACTGGGGTCTGCTGCGGGACCCGGGCTGGAAGGCGCTGTCCGCGCTGACCGCCCGGCTGATCGAGCTGCGCCACCGGCACCCGGTGCTCCGGCGCCGGGCGTTCTTCTCGGGCCGGGCGCAGACCGCGGACGGCCTGCGCGACCTGGCCTGGTTCACGTCCCGGGGCACCGAGATGACGGAGCAGGACTGGTACGCGCCCGCCGCCACGCTGGGCATGTATCTGTCCGGCCGGGACATCCCGGGCCGGGACGAGCACGGCGACCAGATCCTCGACGACAGCTTCCTCGCCGTCCTGCACGCGGGCGAGGAGCCGGTGAACTTCGTGCTGCCGGGGCCGCCCTGGGCGGAGCGGTACGAGGTCGTCGTCGACACGAGTCTGGAGGAGCAGGCGGAGGCGCCGGGGGTGGAGCACCCGGCGGGGACGGAGATCACGGTGCCGGCTCGGGCGGTGCTGCTGCTGCGGGTGGCGGGCTGAGGCATCGTTTCGCCGGACCGGCGGCAGCGGCCCGCCGACCTGGCGGTCGGCGGGCCGGTCCGCGCCCTGGCCGGCTGCTACGCCTGCGACGCCGGTGCGAGCGGGGTCGCGGCGGGGGTCGACGACGCCGGAGTGCCGCGCCCGTGCTGGGAGTACGACAGGACGCCCGTGAGGACGATCCTGAGGACCTCGCGCAGTTCGATGTGGAGCGGTACGCGCCCGCCCGGGTTCTGCGACCAGCGGTAGAGCAGGCCCAGGTACGAATCACGGAGGATGTTGCCGACCCGCATCGGATCGATGTCGAAGGCGACCTCACCGCGCCGGCGCCCGGCTTCGATGATGTCGGCGAAGACCTGGCCCGCGTAGGGCTCTTCGAGGAGGGGCCGGCCGGCCTTCACCCAGGCCTGGAGCATGGCGGCGGTGATCTCCCGCTCGGACTCGTTGAACTCCGCCAGTGCCGCCATGCACCTCTCCAGGTGCACCGTCACATCGTCGTTGCGGGACTTCATCGACTCTTCCATGCACAGCTCCAGGCGCCGCTTGCGGGCCTCGGCCCAGGCGGTCACCAGGTCTTCCTTGCGCTGGAAGTAGTTGAAGAAGGTGCCCCGGGCCACGTCGGCGTGCTCGGCGATCTGGTCGATCGTGGTGCGGTCGTACCCCTGCTCCGCGAAGAGGGTCAGGGCGGAGGTGTAGATGCGGTCCCGAACCCGCTGCTTGCTGCGCTCTCTGCGCCCGAGGGGGCGGGCAGGTTCAGAGGCCATGTTTCCTCGCCTTCTCACGTCGTTGTGCGGGCTCCCCCGGCCGTGAAAAAATTATACCATGGTACATCTATGAGTCATGGTCTTCGTTTTCCTGAGGTGACGTCAGGGCCGGGACGCCACGGAAGCGGCGATCACGCCTATGGGTTCGCGGCCCAGCAGCCGTGTGGCGGGTATGTCGACACCCGCCGTCCGGTGCAGGCGCACCCTGAGTTCGGTCGCCAGCAGGGAATCCAGTCCCAGGGTCCGCAGCGGTCTGCGCGGGTCGAGCCGGGTCGCCGAGAGGCCGAGCACGGTGGCGGCCTGCTTCAGGACGTCATCGGATGTGGGGGCGCGTCCGGGGATCGTGGTCGCGGGAGCCGGCCCCGGGGCTTCCGCGGCGAGCGTCGCGGGAGGCGGCACCTGGCCTGCCGCGGTGAGCGCCCCGCGGGCGGGGCCCGCCGCTCGGCGACGCAGCCGTATGTCACGGAACTCCGCGATCACACGGCCGTCCTCGGCCGTCAGCCACACGTCGCAGCGCGCGTCGTCCGTACCGTCCGAGGGCGTGAAGCGGGCCACGCACCAGTGGTCCCGGCCGACTCCCGCCGCGTCCCGGACCAGGACGCGGCCGAAGGACACCGGCAGGTAGCCGTCCGGTCTCCCCCCTGCCCTCGTGGCGTGCGGCCACGTGGCGAGCATCGTCAGGAGCCCGGCTTCGAGCCCGGCCGCCGTTCCCGCGCCCGGCGAGCGGCGCATGCGAGCCACCGATTCGCCGTCGGAGCACCACAGTTGCGCCACGGTGCACAGCGCCGCGTCGACGGTGTAGCCGCGGCCCTGGACACGGCGGTAGAACTCCGCCGCCGGCACGTACGCCGTGCACCGGGTCAGGCCGGCGTCCAGCAGCTCCCGGCCGTACCGCTCGGCCGTCACACCGCGGCCTGCGGTGTCCTCTCCGCCGGACAAGGAGCCCGCGTCGGCGGCAGGGCCGGCCGTGCGGAACCTGCCGGCCATGCACAGCTCACCGTCCCGAGTGCCGTCCGGTGTGCGCAGCGCGGTGACGGTGAACAGGAAACAGCCCTGCTCCGCGGCGGGTGTCAGGCACACGCGCACCGCGGCGTCGCGCGCGCGTGCCAGCTCCCAGGGCCGGTCGCCGAACTCGATGTCCTCCAGCACGCCTTCACCGCGCCGCCCGAAGTCGTCCGCCGCCCGCAGGACGGCCTCGACGTAGAGCACCGGCGGCACGACGGCCGCGCCGTCGCCGGTGCGGACGCCCTGCCCCAGGTCGGCCAGGCCCAACTCGCGCAGTTCGACCTCTCGTATGTGTTCGCCCGGCGCGGTGGGCGCCGCGGCGGGGGCCGGCTCCTTCCTGAACTGTTCCTGGTCCCAGGCGTACGTCGGCAGCGGCACGCGGGGCGCGGCCTCCTGGAAGTAGCGGTTCCAGTCGATGCGTGCGCCGTGGGAGAAGAGCTGCCCGAGCGCCCGGGTGAGGTTCTCGCCATCGTCCTGGTGGCGCTTGAGGGTGGCGACGGCGGCCGGTGCGGCGCCCTGCTCGTCGAGGACCGCCGTGACGGACTGGACGAGCAGCGGATGCGGGCTGATCTCCAGGAACACCGTCTCCTCCTTGGCGGCTGTGCGCACGGCCTCGACGAAGCGCACCCGCTCGCGGAGGTTGTCCACCCAGTAGGCGGCGTCCAGTTCGGGTCCGTCGACCGGCTCGCAGCGGGTCGTGGAGAACATCGCCGTGCGGGCGGGCAGTGGCGTGAGGTGGGCGAGGGCGCCGGCCAGGTCGTCCCGCAGCTCCGCCATGTACGGGGAGTGGGACGCCACGTTGACCTTGACGGGCCGGCAGGGCACCCCGGCGGCCTGGAGGCGTTCGGCGATGAGGTGCAGTGCGCGCGCGTCCCCGGCGAGGACGGTGCTTCCGGGGGCGTTCTCCGCGGCGACGCACACCGCGTCGCCGTAGGGCGCCGCCGCGTCCGCAGCGGCCGACGCGGCGAGTTCGACGGCGAGCATCGCGCCGCGCCCCGCCTGGCTCTGCATCAGGGAGCTGCGCCGGCAGATGACCGAGGCGGCGTCCTTCAGCGACAGCGCGCCGCAGACCTGGGCGGCGGCCACCTCGCCCATGCTGTGTCCGACGCACAGGTCGGGTTCGACTCCCTTGGCGCGCAGGAGCGCGGCCAGTGACACCTGCACGGCCCACAGCAGGGGTTGCACCACCGCGACGTCGTCGGGGAGTTCCCGCGGCGGTGCGTCCTCGCCGTCGCCGGTCAGCAGGCCGATGACCGACCAGCCCAGCTCCTCCCGGACGGCCACGTCGCACTCCGTCAGGGTGCGGCGGAACACCGCTTCACCGGCCAGCAGGCGGCGGCCCATGCCGAGCCACTGCGAGCCCTGCCCGGGGAAGACGAACGCGGTCCGGCGGTCGCCCGTGAATCCGGCGTCGGCCGTCCCTCCGTCCGGGGTCTCCTCGCCCTCGGCCAGGGCGCGCAGGGCGGTGGCGAGTTCGTCGTGGGTGCGGCCGACGGCCCACAGGCGGTGCGGGTGGGCGTCACGTCGCGTGGCGGCGGTGTGGCAGATCTCGCGCAGGGGGAAGGCGCGCCCCTCGTCGCCGTCCAGGAAGTGGGCGTAGCGCGCGGCGAGCCGGCTCAGGGCGGCCGGGGTGCGGGCGCTGAGCAGCAGCAGTTGTGGCTCTTCGGGAGTGTCCGAGGCGCGGTGCGGGAGCCGGCCTGTGCGCGGCTCGGGCACGTACTCGCCGACGATCACGTGCGCGTTGGTGCCGGAGAGGCCGAAGGAGCTGACACCCATGAGTGCGGCCCGATCGACGGGCACGAGCGGGGTGTTGCGCGTGACGACGGCGAGGGCGGCGGCGTCCCCGGCCAGGACGGGGTGCGGCGTGCGCAGGTGCAGGGACGCGGGGATGGTGCGGTGCCGGGCGATGAGCACCGTCTTGATCAGGCCCGCGATCCCGGCGGCGGCTTCGGCGTGGCCGATGTTGGTCTTGACGGAACCGATGGGCAGCGGGCGGGACCGCGACCGCCCTTCGGCGCCCACGGCCTCTGCCAGCGCGCGCAGTTCGACGTCGTCCCCGACGGGGGTGCCGGTGCCGTGGGCCTCCACGTAGTCCAGCCGGTCCGGGGTGATGCCGGCGCTGCGGCAGGCGGAGCGGATCATCTCGGTCTGTCCGGACACGGCGGGCTGAAGCAGTGTTCCGCTGCCCTGGCCGTCGTTGGTGACGGCACTTCCCCGCAGTACCGCGAGCACCTGGTCGCCGTCGCGCAGGGCGTCGGGCAGCCGCTTGAGCAATACGGCCCCCACGCCTTCGCTGCGGACGAAGCCGTCGCCGGAGGCGTCGGCGAACTTGCAGCGTCCGTCGGGGGCGAGCATGCCGCCCTGGGAGTAGGTGATGGCGTCGGACGGCGAGAGCACGGCGTTGACTCCGGCGGCGACGGCCAGGTCGCTCTCCCCGGTCAGCAGACTCTGCCGGGCCAGGTGCACGGCCACCAGGGACGAGGAGCAGGCGGTGTCGACCATCAGGCTGGGCCCCCGCAGGTCGAGGGCGAAGGAGAGGCGCCCGGCGGTCATCGTCCGCAGCCGGCTGCCCGCCATCCCGTGCACGTCCTGATGCCCGTCGGGCTCCGCCAGGTCCGCGTACTCGGCGGTCGCCTGACCCACGAAGACGCCGGTGCGGCTGCCCGCCAGCGAGGACGGGAGGATGTGCGCCTCCTCCAGTGCTTCCCACACGACCTGGAGGAGGACCCGCTGCTGAGGGTCCATGGCCAGCGCCTCGCGCGGGGCGATTCCGAAGAAGGCGGCGTCGAAGCCGTACAGGTCGTCGATGAACCCGCCGTGCCGCGAGACGGTCGTGCCCGGTTCACCCGGCCGCGCCGAGTGGTACCGCCGCACGTCGAACCGCTCCTCCGGCACGGGTGTGACGGCGTCGGTGCTGCGCTCGAGCAGGTGCCAGAACTCCCGCACCCCGGGCGCGCCCGGAAATCTGCATCCCATCCCGACGATCGCGATGTCAGGCATGCCGCCTTGCTGCACGAAGCCCCCCTCGGTTCTGCGGTATCAGGTCCAAAAGTAAACCAGAGACCAAGTTTGACTTCCAGTTGACCCAATGAACGTCAGGAGAAGACTGCGTCACGGTCGGATTTCCCCCCGCTTCGCAAGGTGGACGACCTGCCGTTTCCTTGTATAGGGCGGTGAATCCGAGAACGACATCGGTCAAAACATGGGCTACAGTCCATTGATACACCGCTACACAGGTTGCCTGAGCGAGGAGGACGGATGATCGCCAGAGTGCTGGGCCCCCTGCGCGTGACCATGAACGGCGTGTCGGTGGTCCCCACGGCGCTGAAGGCCAGAAAGCTCCTCGCCGTGCTCATCCTGAACCGCGGCCGTGTGGTGCAGCGGGCCGCCATCGAGCGTGAACTGTGGGGCCTCGACGTGCCCATGAGCGCCTCGACGGGCATCCAGAACTGCGTCATGCAGATCCGCAAGAGCATCGGCCACGCCCTCGCCGGCGGCCCCTCGGACCGTCTCCCCAAGGAGACGCTGATCACCGAGGCCACCGGTTACCGGCTCGAAGTCCCCGGCGAGCAGTTCGACATCGTCGGCTACCACCGGCTCGTGTCGGCGGCCGGCGAGGCGGAGGCCAGGGGGGACCTGTCGCAGGCGTCGGCGCAGCTGAACAACGCGCTGAAGCTGTGGCGTGACGCGCCCCTGGCCGATGTGCCGGCCGGGCCCGTACTGCACCCGCACGTGCTGCGGCTGGAGGAGGACCGCAAGGCGGTGCTGAGCCAGCGCGTCGGCCTGGACCTGCGGCTGCGCCGTTACGCCGAGGTCATCGGCGAACTGCACGCCCTCGTGGCGCTCAATCCCTACGACGAGGTGCTGCACGAGTACCTGATGCTGGCGCTGTACCTCTCCGGGCGCCGCAATGACGCGCTGGCGGCCTACCAGGGCGTTCGCACCGCGCTGACCGACGGGATCGGCCTGGAGCCCTCGCACCGGCTGCGTCGCCTCCAGCAGCAGATCCTGAACTGCGACGACGCGCTGGAGAACACCTTCCTGGACGACCGCTCCCCCCATCTCGTCGGGGCGTAGCACCCGTCAGGGGACAAGGGCCCCCGTGCGGGCGGCCGTCAGGGACGCGAGGAGCTCTTCGAGCAGGACGCCCTGACCGTACGGGGTGAAGGGGAAGAAGTGCCCGCCCCGGGCGAGCCGGCAGCGGAACGGGCCCGATGTGAAGCGGGCCCACAGAGGCAGCACGCCCGGCGGGACGAGCGGATCGTCCGTACCGGCCAGTGCCGTCACCGGCACGGTGAGCCGCAGCGGCTCCACCGCGTACAGCGCGTCCCGCGCCAGCGCGAGGTCATGGGCCAGGATCCGCCGCGCGGGGCTGAGCGACGGGTCGTGCAGGGCGTCGGCGGGCAGGCGGTGGGAGGCGAGGATCTCGGCCAGTTCTGCGGCGGAGCCCTGTTGTTGCGGGCGTGGGCGGCTTCCCGCGCCCGGTTGCGAACAGCTCACGACCAGGCCGTCGCAGTGCGCGCCGGTGTCGGCGACGGCGAGCGCCAGCAGCCCTCCCAGACTGTGCCCGTAGAAGACGGTCGGGGCGGGGTCGAGAGCGCTCAGCTCCCGGCGGATGCCCGGCACAGCGGCCGTCGGCGTCGTCCCCGGTGCGAGGCTGGCGCGCCGCTCCCGCCCGGGCAGGGTGACGCCCACGACCTCCACCGTCTCCGGCAGACCGGCCAGCACGCTCGCGTAGCGCTGCGCGCCGGCGCCCGCGTGGGGGAAGACGACGACGCGGCTGCCGCGGTCTGCGGAGGGCCGCAGCACGTGCGTCCAGTCCTCGGAGTGCGAAGCCATGCTCAATTCCTTGGTGGGTCGGGGCCATGGGAGCGCCGTACACAGGGCGTGTGCGGCGCCCGCGCCGGGCGGGGAGCACGCTCCCCGCCCGGCGCGGACCTCTCGGCGTCGGACTCAGGCCGACGTGATGACGAGCGCGGCGTTGTGACCGCCGAACCCCAGCGACGTGCTGACGGCGACGTCGACCGGGGTGACGCGCGGTTCGCCGCTGACCAGATCCAAGTCGATGGCGGGATCCGGGTTCTTCAGGTTCGCCGTCGGCGGCACCGTGCCGTGCTGCACGGCCAGCACCGTGTACGCCGCCTCGATGGCGCCCGCGGCGGCCAGCGCGTGGCCGGTGACGCCCTTGGTCGACGTGACCAGGGGCGTGTCGCCCAGGACGCGGCGCAGCATCCTGCCCTCGACGAGGTCGTTCATCGCGGTGGCGGTGCCGTGCGCGTTGACGTGCCGGACCTCTGAGGGGCCGGCGCCCGCGTCCGCCAGGGCGGCGCGCAGGGCCCGCTCGATGCCCTCCCCGTCGGGGTGCGGGGCGGTGGCGTGGTGGGCGTCGGAGGAGGATCCGTAACCGCTGACGACGGCGCGGATCCTCGCCCCCCTTGCGCGGGCGTCCGCCTCCCGCTCCAGGACCAGCACGCCGGCCGCCTCGGCCGCCACGAACCCGTCCCGTTCCGCGTCGAACGGCTTCCCGGCGTGCTCGGGCGCCTCCCCCGACTTGGACAGGGCGCCCATCTTGCACAGCCCGGCCATCACCGTCGGGGTGAGCGCGGACTCACTGGCGCCCGCCAGCACGATGTCGCAGGCGCCGGAGCGCAGCAGGTCCCGGGCGGTGCCGATGGCGGTCGCCCCGGACGCGCACGCGGTGGCGGTGACCAGACCGGGTCCCCGGGCACCGACGTCGATCGCCACGTAGCCGGCGAGCATGTTCGGCATGTACTTCGTCACCAGCAGGGGCGAGACCTTGCCGGCGCCGCGCTCGCGCAGCGTGTCGTGCTGCTCCGCGAAGGTGGCGGCGCCGCCGAGCGAGTTGCCGAGCACCACCCCCACCCGCGTGCCGTCCCAGGCCGTGGCGTCCCATCCGGCGTCGGCGACGGCCATCCGGGAGGCCACGACGGCGAGTTGGACGAAGCGCTCCAGCTGCCAGCCGGCGAAGCCGCCCAGCAGTTCGCCGGCGTCGAAACCCGGTACCCGGCAGGAGAAGTCGACGGACAGCTCGGTGAGCGCGGGGTCGCGCGTGGCGCAGGAGCGTCCTGACAGCACCCGCTCCCAGTTCTCCTCCAGGCCGATTCCGGCCGGGGTCACCAGGCCCAGGCCGGTGACGGCCGTGCCGTGTGCGGGACCGTCCGCCATCAGACCGCCGCTCCCTTGGCCGACAGCAGCTGGACCAGGTCGTCCAGGGTGTGCTCCTCGGTGAGCTCGCCGTCGGCTATCTCGACCCCGAACTCCTTGTCGAGGACGAGGCCGAGCTCGATCAGGACCAGGGAGTCGAAGGACAGTTTGCCGAGCGTCACCTCGGACGCGATGATCTCCGGCTTGACCTTGAACTGGTCGGAGAGAAGGACCGAGACCCGCTCCGCGATCGCCTGCATGGTGTTTCTCCTTGTGGTGCGGTGAGTGATGAGGGGTGAGAGGTGAGAGGTGGGGGTGGCTGTGTTGCGGTGGGGGCCGGCGTCAGACCGCCGTGATGTCGGGCCATACGAGCGCCACCGACCCCCAGGTGAGTCCGCCGCCGAAACCGCCGAGCACGACGCGCTGGCCGGGGAGCAGTTCCCCGTCGGCGGACGCGTCGGCCAGGGCCAGCGGGATCGAGGCCGCGACGGTGTTGCCGACCCGCTCGATGTTGGCGGGGAACCGTTCGAGCGGTACGTCGATGCGCTCGGCGACCGCCGCCAGGATGCGCGCGTTGGCCTGGTGGAGGACGACCTTGTCGATGTCCTCGACCGCCCAGCCCGCGGCGTCGGCCGTCGTCGTCACGGAGGCCGCCATGTGGCGCACCGCCTCCGCGAACACCGGGCGGCCCTCCATGGTGAAGTAGGAGGCCTCCGGCGCGGCCGGCCGGCCGGTGGACCGCTGCCGTGAACCGCCGGCCGCCACCTGGATGAGGTCGCTCTGGCCGCCGTCGCTGCCGAGGTGGAGCCCCTGCAGGGCGCCCGGCTCCGTCGCCGCGCCGGCGCGCAGGTACACCGCTCCGGCGCCGTCCCCGAAAATCGCCCGGGTCGTGCGGTCGGCCGGGTTGAGGATGGTGGAGAAGGTGTCCGCCCCGATGACCAGGACGGAGCGGGCGAAGCCCGCCTGGACGAAACCGGCCGCCGCCCCCAGCGCGTAGACGAAGCCCGTGCACACGGCGGCGATGTCGAACGCGCCGACCCCGCCGAGCCCCAGCCGGTCGGCGACCTCGGGCGCGGTGGCCGGGCAGAGGCGGTCCGGGGTGCTGGTGGCGACCACGACGACATCGGCCCGCTCCTCGCCCGCGGACTTCAGGGCCCTGCGCCCGGCCTCGACGGCCAGGTCACCGGTCGATCCTCCCGGGTCGACGACGTGCCGCCGGCGGATCCCGGTCCGGCTGCTGATCCACTCGTCCGAGGTGTCCAGTTGGCGGGCGAGGTCGTCATTGGTGACCACGGTGGGCGGGACCCAGCTGCCCAGGCCGGCGACGACCGCCGCGCGGTCCGTGCCGGTCATCCGGCGTCTCCGTCACCGTGGGAGTCGTCCGGGGTGCTGCTGTCAGCCACAGCCGTTGTCGCTGTCGTAGCCGTCACTGCGTCGTTCCTCCTGGCTGCTGTCGTGGTGCACCGGTGTGCTGTGGCGCCGTCGGAGTTGTCAGCCTGGCAACGCGGGCTCCGCTTTCCCTCACGGGCGGCCCACGCAGCGGACATGTGGCGCTCACGTCGGCCGTGAGCGGCACATGAGTGGTGCGTAAGTACGCGCTGCCAGCCTGGAATGCGTCCGGCGGCGGGGCTTGCGCCGCGGTGCGGGCCACCGTTGCGCCGCAGTGCGGACGACCGCGCTCCGGACACCCCTTCACACGACCCCGCTCACGACCGCGCACGAGGAGAACTGAGTGCAGCAACGCAGGATTGGCACGAACGGCCCGGTGGTCTCCGCCATCGGTCTCGGCTGCATGGGGATGTCGGAGTTCTACGGTCCGACCGACGAGGCCCAGAGCCTGGCGACCCTCCAGGCGGCCCTGGACAGCGGGGTCACGCTGCTCGACACCGCCGACATGTACGGCAAGGGCCACAACGAGCAGCTGGTGGGCCGGGCCATCGCGGGCCGCCGCGACCAGGTGGTCCTCGCGACCAAGTTCGGCATCCGGCGCGACGACAGCGACCCGAGGCAGGGCCGGAACATCGACTCCAGCCCGGAGCACTGCCGGCGGGCCGTCGACGCCTCGCTGAAGCGCCTGGGCGTCGACCACATCGACCTCTACTACCTGCACCGCAAGAGCCCCGACATCCCCGTCGAGGAGACGGTCGGAGCCATGGCGGAGCTCGTGCGGGCCGGCAAGGTCGGGCACCTCGGGCTCTCCGAGGTGACCGCGCAGACCCTGCGCAGGGCGCACGCCGTCCACCCCATCGCGGCCCTGCAGACCGAGTACTCGCTGTGGACCCGCGAGGTGGAGGCCGAAGTCCTGCCTGTGGCCCGGGAGCTGGGCACGTCGCTCGTGGCGTACTCGCCGATCGGGCGGGGTTTCCTGACCGGTGCGATCAGCCGGCCCGAGGACCTGGACCCCACCGACTTCCGGCACTCGCACCCTCGCTTCCAGCAGGAGCACCTGGCACGCAACATCCGGATGGTCGAGCGGCTGCGCGAGCTCGCGGAGCTCTACGGGTGCAGCCCCGTACAGCTGGCCCTGGCCTGGCTGCTGGCCCAGGGCGACGACATCGTCCCCATCCCGGGCACGCGCCGGATCGGCTATCTGCGCGAGAACGTCGCCGCCGCGGAACTGCGGCTCACCGACGAGCAACTGGCCGCCGTGTCGGCCGCGGTGCCCCACGACGTCGTCTCCGGCGAGCGCTACGACCCGGCGGGCATGGCGACCGTCGGCCACTGACGCCCGTCACTCTTCGCTCTCTTCACCCCTCGCTCTTCACTCCGTTCACTCTTTCCACCAGGTAACGAGGAATTCCATGGCAGACAAGCTCACGCAGCTCAAGCTGGCCGCCGTCAACATCGACGGCGTCCTGCTGAACGACACCTTCAGCCCCGTCATCCACAACTTCATCGTCAGTCGTGGCGGCGAGTACACCGCCGACGTCGAGCGCAGCATCTTCTCCCAGCCGCAGCTGGTCGGCGGCCAGGGCATGGCGAACGCGGCACGCGTTCCGTGGACCGCCCAGGAGGCGATCGACGTCTACTTCAAGGAGCGGGAGGAGTACACCCGCGAGCACCCGGTCGAGCTGCTCGACGGCGCGATCGACCTGCTGCGCCGGCTGCGCGGGCTGGGGCTGAAGACGGTCAGCTACGGCGGCCTCGACAAGTCGCACTTCGACCACTTCCTGGGCGAGCACGGCGACCTCTTCGACGAGCCCGGCTACGTCTGCACCAACGACTTCCGCCCCGGCCTGCGCGAGATCACCACCGAGGTCTTCGGCCTGAAGTACGACGAGGTGCTGTTCATCGACGACGTGGCCCGGGTGGCGGAGGTCGCCAAGGCCCTCGACATCCCCTTCATCGGCCACCCCAGCTCCTTCGAGCACAGCTTCCAGCCCCAGCTGATGCGCGAGAGCGGCGCCCGGCACATCGTCGACTCGCTGCACTCCATCGACGAGGAGCTGCTGCGCACCCTCGACGCCGAGGCCGCAGCGCACTCCGTCTGGCGCGACTGAGCCCACGGCCGCCACGCGGCGCCGGACCGCCCTCCCCCGGCCGGTCCGGCGCCCGCGGGGCCCCTCCCCTTCCCCGCGCGGCCCCGGCCCTTCCGGCCGCGCCCCTCACACACCCAGGAGTTACGCCTTGGACCGCGCCGCTTCCCCGCAGACCGTGCTGCTGGACTTCGACGGAGTGCTGAGCCTGAACGCGTCGAGCCTGCTGCTGCTCGCCCTGCACGAAGGCATCAACCGCCACACCGAGTTGCCGATCGAGGCGACGGTCACGCAGTTCAAGGCCATCAGCACCTTTCCCCAACGCGAGAGCCTGCGCGTACTGTTCGCGGGCCTCGGTATCGAGCAGCACCTCAACGCCGAGATCGACGCGCTCAGGTCGCTGACCGCCGTCCGGGGCACGCCGCTGACCCTCGGCGAGGGCGTGGTGGCGTTCTGCGCGCAGCAGCGTGCGCGGGACGTGCGGTTGCGGGTCTTCTCCACGATGGACCGCACCACCGCGCGCCGCTCGCTGCTCGACGGGTTGTTCCGGCCCGAGGACTACGTGGCGCTCGACCACGCCTCCAAGGCCGATCCGGACACCTACGCGGCGTTGCTGGCGGCCGAGGGCGAGAGGGACCCGGGGAAGTGGCTGCTGGTGGACGACTCCCCGCTCGCCCTGCGCGCGGCCAAGATCGCGGGGCTGCGTACGGTGCTGATGCGCGGCGCGGTCTTCTCGGACGACGACGTGTCGGCGTTCGGGTCCTTCATCGACGCGCAGGTGACCTCGTTCGCGGAGCTCGGCTCTCTCCTCACCGCCGAGGACGACCGGCCGGCCGCGCTGCCGGCCTCCCGGCTCTGACCACGCACCCGACCCAGCCCAAGTTGCCCCAGGATTGTTAGGTTTCGATGTCCCAGTCACTTGCTGATTCCGAGCTGTCACCCCCCAGGGCCGTCCCTGCGGAGACCGCCCCCAATCCCACGCGTGTGCTGGTGGCCATCGCACTGGCCGCCGTGATGCTGCCCATCTCCGTCACGGGGCCGGGAGTCGCCCTCGCCGACATGTCGGGCGCGCTGAACGCCACGGCCGCCTCCACCCAGTGGGTGCTGAACGCCTACAACGTGGCGTTCACCGCCTTCATGCTCGCGGCCGGTTCCGCGGCCGACCTCTTCGGGCGCCGTCGCCTGTTCCGGAGCGGCACGGCCGTCTTCGCGCTGGCCTCGCTCGTCGCGGGCACCGCGCCCACCATCCTGCTCGTGGACCTGGCGCGCTTCGTCCAGGGCATGGGCGCGGCGGCCGTTCTGACCAGTGGTTCCGCGCTGCTCGCCCACACGTTCAGCGGGGCCGCCCGGGCCAGGGCCTTCGGCATCTTCGGCGCCTCGATCGGGTTCGGCCTGGCGATGGGCCCGTTCGTGTCCGGTCTGCTGGTGGGCGTCGCGTCCTGGCACGCGGTGTTCCTGGTCAACGTCCTGCTCGGCGCGGTCGTGCTCGTCCTGGCCCGCACGCTGCCCGAGTCGAAGAACCCGGGGGCGCGGCGCATCGACCTGCCCGGTGTGCTGACCTTCACCCTGGCCCTCATGCTGCTCGCCCTCGGCTTCGTCGAGGGGCCCTCACAGGGATGGGGCGGCATCGTCACGCTCGGCTCCTTCGCGGGTGCGGCGCTGTTCCTCGCCCTGTTCGTCGTGGTCGAACTGCGCGTCGCCGAGCCGATGTTCGACCTGAGCCTGCTGCGGCGCCCCACGTTCGTCGCCATCATCTGGCAGCCGGTGAGCATCGTCTTCGCGTTCGCGGCCCTGCTCGTCTACCTGCCGCCCTACTTCCAGGGCGCGGGCGGCGCGGGCTCGACGATGTCCGGAGCGATGCTGCTGCCGCTGACGCTGCCGGTCTTCGTCCTGCCGCTGTTCACCCCCGCGCTGGTGCGGTTGCTGTCCGTGCGGATGCTGCTGGCCGTCGGGCCGGCGGTGCTGGCCGTCGCGCTGCTGCTGATGACGTTCACCGACCCGGTGTCGTCCCGCACCGGGCTGTACGCGGCGCTGCTGCTGGCCGGTGTCGGTATCGGTCTCGCCTTCGGCGTCATGGACAACGCGGCGGTCAGCGTGGTGCCGGCCGAACGCAGCGGTATGGCGTCGGGCATGTTCAACACCCTCCGGGTCGCCGGCGAGACGATCGGCGTGGCGTGCGTGGGCGGGCTGCTGCTCACCTCGACCCGTCGGCAACTGCCCGCGGGCGACGGCGTGATGGCCGACGACGTGGTCCAGGGCCGGCTGGGTTCCGTACGCGCGGGTGGCGGGCAGGACCTGGTGGACCGGGCGGTCCAGGGTCTCCAGCACGGCTGGGGCGTCGTCTACGTGGTGCTGGCCTGCGTGGCCCTCGCCGGGGCGATCGCCATCTTCACCATGGTCCGTGACCGCGACCTGGACCAGTCCGCCACGGCTCAGGAGGGATGACCCCTCCCCGCTCCCCCCACGGAACGAGAAGACCGTCCGGACTCCACCTCATGGAGTCCGGACGGTCCTTGTTGTGTCACCGTCCCGCGCTGCCGCCGCGTTCGAGCCTGAAGGCGGCCCGGGCGACACCGCGCCCGCCCTGTTCGAACGTCACGGGGATCGAGACGGCCCCGGCGGCGTCGGCCGCCTGCTCCTGGCCGTCGGCGACCACCGTCAGGGGCTCGTCGAGTTCCGCGTAGGCGCCGAACGAGGCATCGAGACCGGTGAGCGACCACGACGCCGCCGGAGCCCCGAACAGCTCCTCGGCGGTCAGCAGGGCCGTCTGCCGTCCCGCCTCCATCAGCACCATGCCGGGCACGTGGTCCTGGGCGTGGTCGAACAGGCTGGGGTGCCCGCCGGCCACCAGCAGTCGTGCCCGGACCCGCCGGTCGTCGGTGACCGGGTCGAGCAGCACCACGTTCTCCGGCCGTTCCCGGCCCACGCGGCCGGGCCTCACGAGGCCCTCGGGGGCCGGCCGGCGGTACGACTCGGACGTCGGCGTGCTCCCGCCGTCCCGTCGGCCGCGGAGCATCCCGTACACGCTGTCGGCGACGTACTTCACCCGCATCGTCACTTCGCCCACCGGCCGCCCCGACAACGTGATCGCCATGCGGTACCGCAGACCGCGCAACGACCCGCCGACCCACTGCGCGTCGTGCGTCGTGGCCGCGATCGTCACCTCGGCCGGCCCGTGGGCGCGCTCCAGCGCGGTCAGGGCCGGCAGGTCCATCGACCACTCCTGGAGAACGAACTTGGTGCCGTCCGGCGCCCCGAAGTGGGCGTGCACCGCGTGCGTCTCGGCCTGGCGGCAGCACTCCAGCAGGAACAGCGGATCGACCGCGGAGCCGGTCGTGTGGTCGGTGTAGTAGGCGTGGGACGGCGGCAGTTGCGCTCCGGCCACGAAGCGGTCGTCGTCGACCGCCCTGCTGTCGGTCAGGAACACCTCCGACAGCGCCCGCCGGTGTACGAGGCCCTTCGCCACGGTGTGCTCGAACGTGAGCGCACGCAGCGCGGCCCCCACACGGTCCGTCTCGGCCATCACGGTCACGCGAATCCCCTTTTCCCAGACTGTCCTTGACGACGGCCACGCTCCCAGCGACGGCTCACGCACCCCTCACGTGCCCATCACGCCTCACGGAAGACGAGGAGGCAGGGACGGCGGGGCGGGCTAGCCGAGGATCCCGCGGTCGTACGCCACCGCCACCGCCGCCGCGCGGTCCTTGACGCCGAGCTTGGCGTACAGGTGCGTGAGGTGGGTCTTCACGGTCGCCTCGCTGATGAACAGTTCGCGGGCGATCTCGCGGTTGGACGTGCCCTTGGCGACCAGGGCCAGCACCTCGCGTTCGCGCGCGGAGAGCGGCTCGTTACCGGGTGCCCGGGGAGCGCGGACGGCGGAGACCAGGCGGGAGGCCACGGCCGGGGAGAGGACCGTACGGCCCTGTGCCGCCGCCCGTACGGCGGTGAACAACTCCTCGCGGGGGGCGTCCTTCAGCAGGTAGCCGGTGGCGCCCGCCTCGATCGCGGGGAGGGTGTCGGAGTCGGTGTCGTAGGTGGTGAGGACGAGGACCTTGGCACGGGCGCCGGTACGGGTCAGCGCGCGGATGGCGTCCACTCCCCCGCCGCCCGGCATGCGCAAGTCCATCAGGATCACGTCCGGATCGAGGACGGCGGCGAGCGAGAGCGCCTCGACGCCGTTCGACGCCTCACCGAGGACCCGGAAGCCCGGCGCGGACTCGAACATGCCGCGCAGGCCGTCCCGTACGACGGGGTGGTCGTCGACGATGAGCAGGGTGATCGGGGCGTCACCCGTAGCGGCGTCACCCTTAGCGGCGGCGTCTTCAGTCATGGCGGACCAACGGTACGCGAGCGGAGACCGCCGTACCGTGGCCCGGCTCGGACTCGACGGTGAGAGAGCCGGCGATGCGTTCGGCACGGGCGCGCATGCCGTCGAGGCCGAAGCCGCCGGCGCGGGTGCGGGCGGGGACGGTGAGGGGGTCGAAGCCGTGGCCGTCGTCGCGGATGTCGAAGGATCACCTCGGCGCCGAGGAAGGACAGGGTGACGCCGACGCGGCCGGGGGACGCGTGCCGGGCGGCGTTGGAGAGGGCCTCCTGGACGATCCGCAGAAGGGTGGCCGCGACCTCCTCGTGGAGCTGCTCGGTGGTGCCGGTGACCGTGAACCCGGCGCGTACGCCAGTCCGTTCGCCCCACTCGGCGACCGTCTTCTTCAGGGCTTCCGGCAGTCCGGCGTCGGTCAGCGCGACGGGGGCGAGGTTGTGCACGGAGCGGCGGGCCTCGCCGAGGCTGTGCCGGGCGAGGTCCGAGGCGCGTTCCAGGTGCGTGCGGGCCACCGCCAGGTCGGGTGCGTTCGCGACGACCTGGAGCTGGGCGATGATGCCGGTCAGCCCCT
Organism: Streptomyces sp. NPDC050416; assembly: GCF_044458845.1. Classification (NCBI taxonomy): domain Bacteria; kingdom Bacillati; phylum Actinomycetota; class Actinomycetes; order Kitasatosporales; family Streptomycetaceae; genus Streptomyces; species Streptomyces sp. NPDC050416. The sequence continues at coordinate 16,087 of NZ_JBITII010000010.1, read as the reverse complement.
GGGCGATGGTGTCGTGGATCTCGGCGGCCAGCCGCCGGCGTTCGTCGGCGACACCCGCCTCCCGGGCCTGGACGAGGAGCTGGGCGTGCAGGGCGGCGTTCTCGTCGAGGGCCCGTTGCAGGGCGGCGTTGGTGCGTTCGAGTTCGGTGATGGTGACGGCCCGCTCGCGGGAGCGCTCCTCCTCCTGCTGGGTGATGTGACCGACCACCAGCAGCAGGCCGAAGTTCGCGACCAGCAGCCCGCCGAACAGCAGCCACTGGGTCGGGCTGCGGATCGGCATCCCGCCGGACTGCGAGCCCGCCACCACGACGACGGTGGCGAGGAGACCGAGCCACTGCCGGCGCCTTCCGAGGATCACTTCGTCGCTGTCGAAGTAGCCGGTGGCCGCGTAGAACCCGAAGAACGGGTTCAGCCACGTGAGGGCGAAGGCGAGGGCCCAGCGCAGGACGTAGTAGACGGTCCCGCGGGCGGACGGCGTCCGGCGGCCGCGGCGGGGCCCGTGCCACAGCTGGAGCAGCACCGCGGCGACGACCAGCGCCCCGGCCGCGTACCACTCGGCCGGGCTCGTCATCAGCTCGTGCGCGGCGACCGAGAGGACGGTGGAGACGGCGAGCAGTCCGTAGACGCCCCAGGTGTGGAACTGGTTCTGACGGTGCTCGATCCGCTCGTCCGCCGAGGTCATCTCCCCAGTGTGCACGGCGCCTCTCCTACTCCCAGCGGAACCAGCGCGCGGCACCGGCCGTCAGCAGCACCGTCCAGGCCACGAGCACTCCGAGGTGGTCCCAGCCCGGCCAGTCCCCCGCCGCCGCCTGGTTCAGGGCCTCGGCCGCCGCGCCGAACGGCGTGAAGCCGACGGACCGGGCGAGGACGTCCGGCATGGTCTGCACCGGCATCCACACGCCCGCGCAGAACATCGCCGGGAAGAACACCGCCGACCCGATGGCACCGGCGATCTTCGTGGAACGGGACAGGGCGCAGATCACCGCGCCCAGCGCGAGGGCGGCCAGGACGGCCAGGAGCAGGGCGAGGGCGTATCCGAAGGCCTGCCGCGGCAGCCGTACGGATAAGGCGAGTCGGCCGACCGTCAAGACGAGCAGCGCCGACCCCAGGGCGGCCCCGCCGTACAGCAGCATCTGCGCGGACAGCAGGGCGGCGGGCCGGACCGGGGTCGTGGACATCCGGCGCAGGATGCCGCGCTCGCGGTAGCCGGTGAGGGTCTGCGGCATCGCCTGGACCCCGGCCATGATCAGGCCGAGCAGCACGCTCACCGGGACGTAGCCGTCGACCGGGCGCAGCCCGCCGAAGGCCGGGTCGGCCTCGCGGAAGGACGGGATCGAGCCGAGGATCGCCAGCAGCAGCGTCGGAAAGCCCAGGACCCAGAAGAGGCTGCCGGGCTCCCGGCGGAAGAGGCGGATCTCGCTTTTCAGTACGGCGGTGTCGACGACGGCCGTGCTCATGCCGCCACCTCCTTCGTGAGGTCGAGGAACGCGTCGTCCAGGGTGGCGTCGGTGACCCGGAGCTGGTGGGCCGTCACGCGGGTGCGGGCGAGGAGGGAGATGACGGCGTTGACGGTCTCGTCGGTGCCGGACAGGGTGACGCGGCCGTCCTTGTACGCGACCGACGCGAGCGCGGGCAGCGCGTTCAGGTCACGGTCGTCCAGCGGGGCGGACGGGGTGAAGCTGATGACGGTGGAACCGGCCGAGCGGCGGATCAGGCCGGCCGGGGTGTCCAGGGCGGCCACCCGGCCCTTGTCGATCACGGCGATCCGGTCGCACAGCCGCTGTGCCTCCTCCATGAAGTGGGTGACGAGGAGGACGGTCACGCCGTTCGCGCGGATGTCCTCGATCAGCTCCCAGGTGTCGCGGCGGGCGCGCGGGTCGAGCCCGGTGGTCAGCTCGTCCAGCACTACGGCCCGGGGGTTGCCCACCAGGGCGAGCGCGATGAACAGCCGTTGCTTCTGGCCGCCGGAGAGCTTGGCGAACCGGGTCGTCAACTTGACCGTGAGGCCGAGGCGTTCGGCGAGGGGCCGCCAGTCGAGCGGGCTCGGGTAGAAGGCGCTGTACAGCTCCAGCGCCTCACGGACGGTGAGCTTCGCCTGGAGCTCGCTCTCCTGGAGTTGCGCGCCGAGGACGCGGCGGGTGGTCTCGTGCTCGGTGACGGGGTCGAGGCCGGTGACGCGGACCCGGCCGGAGTCGGGCACGCGCAGCCCCTCGACGCATTCCACGGTGGTGGTCTTTCCGGCGCCGTTGGGGCCGAGGATGCCGAAGATCTCGCCCTCCTCGACGGCGAAGGAGACACCGTCGACGGCCGGGCGGCCGGCGTAGGCCTTGCGCAGGTCGGTGACTTCGATGACGGACATGCGTCGAGGGTCCCGGCGGCGGCCGGGTCCGCGCATCGGCCGTCGCGCTCGAACGGGCATCATCCGATCGGCTGATGTCGTCGTACGACCCCTCGAACGGGCAGGTCGCAGGACCTGCACCCGAGTTCGTTACGGCGGAAACCCGGTGGGCAGTGTCAGTGGCGTTCCGTAGGCTCGCTGCTGATGGCCACCACACCCGCCCCCACCCGGAACCGTTCCACCGTGCGTACGCTGCTGCGCCTGTGGCCGTATGTGCGGCCCGTGCGGATGCGGCTGTTCACCGCCGCGTTCGTCGCGATACTGGCCTCCTGCGTGGGCCTGGTGATCCCGCTCGTCCTGAAGTGGATGGTGGACGGGCCGATCGCCGACCGGGACCCGGGCGGGGTGTGGCTCGGCGCGCTGTACCTGCTGCTGCTCGGCTTCGCCGAGGCCCTGCTGTTCGGGCTGCGGCGGTGGCTGGTGGCCCGGCCGCTCGCCCATGTCGAGGCGTCCATGCGGGCGGCCCTGTACCGGCACCTCCAGCGGCTGCCGGTGGCCTTCCACGACCGGTGGGCCTCGGGGCAGTTGCTGTCCCGGGGGACGACGGACCTGATGCTGCTGCGCATGTTCCTCGCCTTCCCGCTGACGTTCCTGCTGGTCAACAGCGTGACGATCCTCGTCGGCGTGGTCATCATGCTGCTCCAGGACTGGACGCTGGGGCTGGTGATCCTCGGGCCCGCCGTGCCCGTCATGGTCACCTGCGTGATCTTCGAGAAGCGGTATGCCAAGGTGGCCCGGCTCGCCCAGGACCAGGTCGGCGACCTGACCACGGTCGTCGAGGAGAGCGTGCTCGGCGTCCGCATCATCAAGGGCTTCGGCCGGCACCGCAGCCAGGCCCGGGCCTTCCGGGAGCTGTCGGGGACGCTGCGCGGCACCGAGCTGCGCAAGGCGCGGCTGCTGGCGACGATCTGGGGCGTCATCGTGACGCTGCCGGAGGTCGCGATCGGGGCGGCGCTGGTGGTCGGGGTGGTGCAGGTGGCCGACGGGGGGCTGTCGGCGGGGACGCTGGTGGCGTTCCTGTCCACGGCGCTGGCGTTGCGGTGGCCGGTGGAGTCGATCGGCTTCCTGCTGGCGATGAGCCAGGAGGCGGCGACGGCGACGGAGCGGTATTTCGAGGTGATGGACGAGGGGACGGAGGAGCCGGGGAGTGCCGGTGACGCGGCGCCGCTGCCCGCTGCCCGGCCCGGTCTCCAGTTCCACGACGTCACCTTCCGCTACCCCGACGCCCCGCCCCACTCCCCTCCCGTCCTGGCCGGGATCGACCTCCACGTCCGCCCCGGCGAGTCCATGGCCCTGGTCGGCACGACGGGCAGCGGCAAGACGACCCTCACCGCGCTCATCCCCCGCTTCTACGAGGTGACTTCGGGCCGCATCACCCTCGACGGCGTCGACATCACGACCCTGTCCCGGCAGGAGCTGCGTGCCAGGGTCGCGGTCGCCTTCGAGGAGCCCACGCTCTTCTCGGCCGCGGTCGCCGACAACGTTCTCATGGGCGCCGGCGACACGGCCGGTCCGGCCGAGCTGGAGCGCGCCCTGGCCGTCGCCCAGGCCGACTTCGTGTACGCGCTGCCGCAGGGGACGGACACCCAGGTCGGCGAGCAGGGCCACAGCCTCTCCGGCGGGCAGCGGCAGCGGCTGGCACTGGCCAGAGCCGTCGTCGGGCAGCCGGAGTTCCTCGTCCTGGACGACCCGCTGTCGGCCCTGGACGTGCACACGGAGGCCGCCGTGGAGGCCGCCCTGCGGCGGGTCCTCGCGGACACCACCGCCCTGATCGTGGCCCACCGCCCGTCCACCGTGCTGCTCGCCGACCGGGTCGCCCTGCTGTCCGGCGGCCGGATCACCGCGGTCGGCACCCACCACGAACTGCTGCGTACGAACGCGGAGTACGCGCACTTGATGTCCGGCGAACAGGCCGGAGATCAGCCAGGCGAACCGTCCGGGGAACAGCCGGCCGAACAGGAGGGCGCACGATGACGGCGGCCACTACCGCACCGGCCGACGGGACGCCCGAGGGCGGGAAACCCAACCGGACACCCGGCGACGAGAAGCCCGACACCAAGAAGCCCGGCGGCGGGAAAGACGACGCCCGTACCCCGGCCACCGGCGACCCCTTCGACCGGGACGTCCTGCCCACGCCCCCGGGCGCCACCGCCGCCCTGCTGCGCTCCCTGCTCGCGCCCATGAAGGCCCGCGTCACGGTCACGACGCTCCTGCTGCTGCTCCAGCAGGCGGTCGTGCAGGCGGGCCCGCTGCTCGTGGCGTACGCCATCGACCGTGCCGTGCCGGCGTTCCGGGCGCAGGACAACGGTCCGCTGATCGCGGTGGCCGCCGGCTATCTGGCGTGCGCGCTGGCCGCGGGCGGGCTCCAGTTCGCGTTCGTCGCCGCCGCGGCCCGCGTCAGCCAGGACGTGCTGCTGGACCTGCGAGGCCGGATCTTCCGCCACGCGCAGGCGCTGAGTGTCGACTTCCACGAGCGCTACACCTCGGGCCGGCTCATCTCCCGCTCGACCACGGATGTGGAGTCGCTGCGCGAGCTGCTCGACGAGGGCCTCCAGGAGCTCGTGACGGTCATCCTGTCCTTCGTCTACATCTCGGCCATGCTCCTCTGGCTCGACCTGGGCCTCGGCGGTGTCGCGGTCGCGTCCCTGGTGCCCCTCCACGCGCTCGTGCGGTGGTATCAGCGGCGGGCCGGCCGGGTGTACCGGGCACGGTCGACGGCGACCGCGGCCGTCATCGTCAAGTTCGTCGAGACCATGAACGGCATCCGACCGGTGCGCGCCTTCCGCCGCGAGGCCGTCAACGACGCGGATTTCGGCGCGCTCAACCGGCGGCACGAGCGGACCAACGGCGACGCGACGCTGGAGATGGCCCGGTACGTCACCGGTTCGCGGCTGGTCGCCAACACGGCGGTCGCCTCGATCGTGCTGTGGGGCGCCTACCGGGTCGCGGACGGCACGCTGGCCCTCGGTGTGCTGGCGGCGGCCGTGCTGTACCTGCGGCGCCTGTACGACCCGATCGACCGGCTCGGCATGTTCCTCAACTCGTACCAGTCGGCGGCGGCCTCGCTGGAGAAGATCGCCGGGCTGCTCGCCCAGACCCCGTCGGTCCCCGAGCCGGCCACGCCGCGGCAGCTCCCGCCGCTCGAGAGCGAACACCCCGGCCGCGACGTGGTCTTCGACGGCGTCCGCTTCGGCTACCGCACCGGCGGCGAGGTGCTGCCCCGTTTCGACCTGACGATCCCGGCCGGGCAGACGGTCGCGGTCGTCGGTTCCACGGGCGCCGGCAAGTCGACGCTGGCCAAGTTGCTCGCCCGGTTCTACGACCCGTCCGAGGGCCGGGTGCTGCTGGACGGCGTGGACCTGCGCGACCTCGCCGTGCCCGAACTGCGGCGCGGGGTGGTCATGGTGACGCAGGAGGCCTTCCTGTTCTCCGGCACGGTCGCCGACAACATCGCGATCGGCCGGCCGGACGCCTCCCGCGAGGAGATGGAGCGCGCGGCGAAGGAGATCGGCGCGCACGACTTCATCAGCTCCCTGCCCGACGGCTACGACACCGACGTACGCAAGCGGGGCGGCCGTATCTCGGCCGGTCAGCGGCAACTGGTCGCGTTCGCACGGGCGTTGCTGGCCGATCCGGCGGTGCTGATCCTCGATGAGGCGACCAGCTCGCTGGACGTCCCGGGCGAGCGCGCGGTGCAGCGGGCGATGGCGACGGTGCTGAAGGGCCGTACGGCGGTGGTCATCGCGCACCGGCTGTCGACCGTCGAGATCGCGGACCGCGTCCTGGTGATGGAACACGGAAGCATCGTCGAGGACGGGAAACCGGCCCAACTGATCGCGGGCACGGGCAGGTTCGCGGATCTGCACCGGGCCTGGCGGGACAGCCTGGCGTAGGCCCTGGCGACCGTCCGCATAGCGAACACGGCTTTCCGGTCAACGAACCGTTTCCGGCCATAGTCTTGACGCGCCCCTGACAGAAAGCGCGCTCGCCTGCCACGCTTCCCACGACTGCTCCACGGCAACCCCACAGCAACACCTCCACCTCCCCAGGCCGGGCGACCCCCGGTCCCGCAGAAGGAGCCAGTGTTGAGAAGCAGTTCCTCGCGAAGAAGCACCTCCCACAGACGCACTCCCCACACCCCCCGCCGTACCGCGGCCGTGGCCCTCGCCGGCGTCGCCGCGCTGATCGCCGCCGCCGTGCAGAGCGGCACCGCCACCGCGGCCCCCACGATGGCACCGTCGGCCGCGAGCAAGGCGAACCCCGGCTCGGAATCGGTCCGGCTCACCCCCGCCCAGCGCGCCGCGCTGATCCGCGCGGCCGACGCCGGCACGGCGCGGACCGCGAAGGACCTGGGCCTCGGCGCCAAGGAGAAGCTGGTCGTCCGCGACGTCCTCAAGGACCGCGACGGCGCCGTGCACACGCGCTACGAGCGCACCTACGACGGCCTGCCGGTCCTCGGCGGCGACCTGGTCGTCCGGAGCACGAAGGCGGACGCCACCGCCTCCGTCGTGAAGGCCACCCGCGCCGCGATCAAGCCGGCCACGACGAAGGCCGCGGTGCCCGCCGCGCAGGCCCGGCAGCAGGCCCTGGCCGCGAGCAAGGCCGAGAAGGCCAAGAGCCCCGGCGTCAACCGCGAGCCCCGCAAGGTGATCTGGGCCGGCAACGGCAAGCCGGTCGTGGCCTACGAGACCGTCGTCGGCGGTTTCCAGCACGACGGCACCCCGCAGGAACTGCACGTGGTCACCGACGCCACCACCGGCGAGCAGCTGTACGCGTGGGAGGCGATCGAGACCGGCACCGGCAACACGGTGTACTCCGGCACGGTCGACCTCACCACCACCCAGTCCGGTTCGGCGTACAACCTCACCGACGGCGCCCGCGGCAACCACAAGACGTACAACCTCAACCGCGGCACCTCCGGCACCGGCACCCTCTTCTCCGGCCCGGACGACGTCTGGGGCAACGGCAGCCCCTCCAACCTGGAGTCCGCCGGCGCCGACGCCCACTACGGCGCCGCCCTGACGTGGGACTACTACAAGAACGTGCACGGCCGCAGCGGCATACGCGGCGACGGCGTGGGCGCGTACTCCCGCGTCCACTACGGCAACAACTACGTCAACGCGTTCTGGTCGGACAGCTGCTTCTGCATGACGTACGGCGACGGCTCGGGCAACGCGAACCCGCTGACGTCGATCGACGTGGCCGCGCACGAGATGACCCACGGGCTCACCTCCAACACCGCGGGCCTCAACTACAGCGGAGAGTCCGGCGGTCTGAACGAGGCGACCAGCGACATCTTCGGCTCGACCGTCGAGTTCTACGCGAAGAACTCCTCCGACGTCGGTGACTACCTCATCGGCGAGGAGATCGACATCAACGGCGACGGCACCCCGCTGCGCTACATGGACAAGCCCAGCAAGGACGGCGCGTCCAAGGACGCCTGGTACTCGGGCATCGGCTCGATCGACGTGCACTACTCCTCGGGCCCCGCGAACCACTTCTTCTACCTGCTGAGCGAGGGCAGCGGCACCAAGACCATCAACGGTGTCAGTTACGACTCGCCCACCTCGGACGGCCTTGCGGTCACCGGCATCGGCCGGGACAAGGCGGAGAAGATCTGGTTCCGCGCGCTGACCACGAAGTTCACCTCGACCACCAACTACGCGGGCGCCCGCACCGGCACCCTCGCGGCGGCCGGTGAGCTCTACGGCACCGACAGCGCCGAGTACAAGGCGGTCCAGGACGCGTGGGCGGGCGTGAACGTCGGCACCCGCTCCGGCGGCGGAGGCGGCGGCGGTACGTCCTTCGAGAACACCGCGGACGTGGCGATCCCCGACCGGGGCGCGGCGGTCACCTCGTCCGTCACCGTCTCCGGCCGGACGGGCAACGCGCCGTCCAACCTCCAGGTCGCCGTGGACATCGTCCACACCTACATCGGTGACCTGAAGGTGGAGCTGGTCGCCCCCGACGGCACGGCGTACACGCTGAAGGGCTACGGCACCGGCGGCAGCGCGGACAACATCGCCACCACCTACACGGTGAACGCCTCGTCCGAGGCCGCCAACGGCGTCTGGCAGCTGCGGGTCCAGGACAACGCCGCCCGCGACACCGGATACATCAACAGCTGGAAGCTCACCTTCCCGTAGGCCCGTTCGCGGTCCGCCCAGGACAGGGCGCCGCCCCGGCGGGTTCGACTCCCCCGGGACGGCGCCCGCTTCACGTGTCCGGGCGTACACCTCGCCGTCGATTTCCGGCCAACATCACGCGCAGTCCTGACATGTACGCGTCTCAAGTGCCACTCTTCCCCCACCCGCCGCACAGCACCACAGCACTTCCCCCACACCGAGGAGCTTGTGTGTCCACCTCTCTCTACGCGCGTCACAAGCGCACCACGCTCGCCATCGCCACCGCCGTCGCGGCCGGTGCCCTGCTCACCACCGGTCTGACCTCCGGCAGCAGCGCCGCCGCCGACGCCTCCTCCAAGCCGGCTCTCGCAGCCGCTCCCGTCCTGCTCACCGCGCCCGCCCGCACCGCCTTGATCAAGGAGCAGCAGGCGGACGCCGCGAAGACCGCCGACGCGATAGGCCTCGGCGCACAGGAGAAGCTGGTCGTCAGAGACGTCGTGAAGGACGCCGACGGCACGGTCCACACCCGCTACGAGCGCACCTACGCGGGCCTGCCGGTCCTCGGCGGCGACCTCGTGGTGCACGCGTCGAAGTCCGGCGCGCCCCAGGGCGTCACCAGAGCGACGAAGGCGAAGCTCGCGGTCGACTCGCTCAAGCCCGCCGTCACCGCCGCCAAGGCCGAGAAGCAGGCCGTGACGCTCGCCAAGGCGGCCGGCTCGGAGAAGACCGAGGCGAACTCCACGCCCCGCAAGGTGATCTGGGCGGCCGACGGCAAGCCCACCCTCGCCTACGAGACGGTCGTCGGCGGCCTCCAGGAGGACGGCACCCCGAACGAGCTGCACGTCGTCACCGACGCCGCCACCGGCAAGAAGCTCTACGAGTACCAGGGCATCGAGACCGGCACGGGCAACACCACGTACAGCGGCAAGGTCACCCTCGGCACCACCAAGTCCGGGTCCTCGTACAACCTCACGGACGGCACGCGCGGCGGCCACAAGACGTACAACCTGAACCGCGGCACCTCCGGCACCGGCACGCTCTTCTCCGGCTCCGACGACGTCTGGGGCGACGGCAACCCGTCCAACCTGGAGACCGCCGCCGCCGACGCGCACTACGGCGCCCAGGTGACCTGGGACTTCTACAAGAGCACCTTCGGCCGCAGCGGTATCCGCAACGACGGCAAGGCGGCCTACTCGCGCGTCCACTACGGCAACAGCTACGTCAACGCCTTCTGGTCGGACAGCTGCTTCTGCATGACCTACGGCGACGGTTCGGGCAACACCCACCCGCTGACCTCGCTCGACGTGGCCGCCCACGAGATGAGCCACGGCCTGACCGCGGCCACGGCACGCCTCAACTACAGCGGCGAGTCCGGCGGCCTGAACGAGGCGACCAGCGACATCTTCGGCGCGGGCGCGGAGTTCTTCGCGGGCAACGCCTCCGACGTCGGTGACTACCTCATCGGCGAGGAGATCGACATCCGCGGCGACGGCTCCCCGCTGCGCTACATGGACAAGCCCAGCAAGGACGGCGACTCGGCCGACGCCTGGTCGGCCGGCCTGGGCGGCCTCGACGTCCACTACTCCTCCGGCCCCGCCAACCACTTCTTCTACCTGCTGTCCGAGGGCAGCGGCTCGAAGACCATCAACGGCGTGACCTACAACTCGCCGACGTCCAACGGCTCCACGGTCACCGGCATCGGCCGCACCAAGGCGCTGCAGATCTGGTACAAGGCGCTGACGACGTACATGACGTCGACGACCAAGTACGCGGGCGCCCGCACGGCGACCCTGAACGCGGCCTCGGCGCTCTACGGCGCGTCCAGCACCGAGTACAAGGCGGTCGCGGCCGCCTGGTCCGCCGTCAACGTCGGCTGACCGAGGCACCACCTCGGGCGGTACCCGGACCGAAGGCGGACCCGGGTACCGCCCTACTCTTGGTGACCGTGTCTTATGCGGATCCGAAGGACTTCACCTACGCCGATGTCGGCGCCACCCGCGACCAGGGCTTCTGCCCGCCGGGCTTCCATCCCATGAACGTGCGCACGCGCCTCGGCGAGGGCGAGGAGGTCTTCCGCCGGGCCTCGGAGGCGGTGCTCACCTGGGAGATGCACCGGGCCCTGGGCGTCGGCATCGACGCCGGCGCGGACCGGGCCGCCCCCGGTGTCGACGTCACTGTCACCCTGGCCGGCATGATCAAGGCTCCCTGCCGTGTCGTGTGGACGATCGAGGAACCCCGCCGCGCCGGCTGGGCCTACGGCACGTTGCCCGGCCACCCCGAGTGCGGCGAGGAGTCCTTCGTCGTGGACCGCACGGGAGACGGCACGGTCTGGCTGACCGTGAACGCCTTCAGCCGCGGCGCGAAGTGGTACGCAAGGGCCGGCGGCCCGGCGACCAGGGGCTTCCAGCACGCGTACGCACGCAGGTGCGGCACGGTCCTGCGGGATTTGGCCAACCAGGGACTCTTGGACTGACCGAGGGGCAGCGTCCGTAGGGGCGCGGGGAACTGCGCGACCAGCCCCCACGCACCCGCAGACAACACTCAACGCATCAACAACCCCGCAGCCTCCACCAGTTCCTCGCTCGGCCCGGCCACAAGCCCCAACTCCGCACTAGAGGCCAACAGCCGATGCGCGGGAAGGATCCGCACCGTATACCCAAAAGGCCCGGTGCGATCCAGTGACAAGGGCCCCTCATAAACCCAGCGCCCGTCCTTGTCGGGAGACCCCACCGGCTTCAACGGAACGACCGCCGCGTCAGCGATGTGGTCCTCCTCGTCCACCCGCCCGGAAACCGCCTGCACCTCCACGTCGTCCGGCCCGAGATCCCCGAGGCCGACCCTTACCCGCAGACCCAGCGTCGTCCCCAGCTCCGCCAGCACCTCCGACGCCGACGTCTCCACATGGTCGACGGTGACCCCCGGCCACGCCGCCCGCACCCTGGTCTTCCACTCGGCGAGATCGCGCGCCGCGTCCGGGCCCATGGACCGGTGGGAGAGCGCGGCGGGCGCGTAGAGCCGCTCCACGTACTCCCGGACCATGCGCCCGGCCAGCACCTTCGGCCCGAGCAGGCTCAGCGTCTGGCGGACCATCTCGATCCACCGGTCGGGCAGCCCGCTCTGCCCGCCGCGCTCGTAGAAGCGCGGCGTCACCCGCTGCTCCAGCAGGTCGTACAGCGCCGCGGCCTCTATGTCGTCGCGGTGGTCCGGGTCGGTCCCCACACCGTCGGCCGTGGGGATGGCCCAGCCGAAGTCCGGCTGGAACCACTCGTCCCACCAACCGTCCAGGACGGACAGATTCAGACAGCCGTTGAGCGCCGCCTTCATCCCGGACGTGCCGCAGGCCTCCAGCGGCCTGAGCGGGTTGTTCAGCCAGATGTCGCACCCCGGGTACAGCTTCTGCGCCATCCCCATGCCGTAGTCCGGGAGGAACACGATCCGGTGCCGTACCCGCGGATCGTCCGCGAACCGCACCAGCTCCTGCACCAGCCGCTTCCCGCCGTCGTCCGCGGGGTGCGCCTTGCCGGCCACGACGATCTGGATCGGCCGCTCGGGATGCAGCAGCAGGTCCATCAGCCGGTCGCGGTCGCGCAGCATCAGCGTCAGGCGCTTGTACGACGGGACGCGCCGCGCGAAGCCGATGGTGAGGACGTCCGGGTCGAGTACGCCGTCGATCCAGCCCAGCTCGGCCGTGCCGGCGCCGCGCTGCCGCCAGGAGGCCCGCAGCCGCTCCCGCACCTCCGTCACGAGCTGCTCGCGCAGGCCCCGCCGCAGTTCCCAGATCTCCTGGTCGGGGATGTCCGCCACCGCGTCCCAGCGGTCCGAGCCGCCGACGGTCAGGGCGTCCTCGGCGCGGTGGACGCCGATCTGCCGGGCGCCGAGCCGGAACACCTCGGGGGCGACCCAGGTGGGGGCGTGCACCCCGTTGGTCACGGAGGTGATGGGTACCTCGTCGGCGTCGAACCCGGGCCACAGGCCGGAGAACATCTCGCGGCTGACATTGCCGTGGAGCAGGGAGACACCGTTGGCGCGCTGGGCCAGGCGCAGGCCCATCACGGCCATGTTGAACAGGTTGGGCTCGCCGCCGGGGTACGTCTCCATGCCCAGCTTGAGGACGCGCTCGACGTCGATGCGGGGCAGCTCGGCGTCGGGGCCGAAGTGGCGGGCGACCAGCTCGCGGTCGAAGCGGTCGATGCCGGCCGGGACGGGGGTGTGGGTGGTGAAGACGGTCCCGGCGCGGACCGCCTCCAGCGCCGAGTCGAAGTCCAGGCCCTGCGAGCAGAGCTCGGCGATGCGTTCCAGACCGAGGAACCCGGCGTGTCCCTCGTTCGTGTGGAACACCTCCGGCGCGGGGTGCCCGGTCAGCCGGCAGTACGTGCGCACCGCCCGGACCCCTCCTATGCCGAGCAGCATCTCCTGGAGCAGCCGGTGCTCGCTGCCGCCGCCGTAGAGCCGGTCGGTGACGCCGCGCTCGCCGAGGTCGTTCTCCTCGACGTCCGAGTCCAGCATCAGCAGCGGGACCCGGCCGACCTGCGCCAGCCAGATCCGGGCGTGCAGCTGCCTGCCACCGGGCAGGGCGAGGGCGACCTGGGCGGGGGTGCCGTCGGCCTCCTCCAGGAGGACCACGGGCAGCTCGTTGGGGTCGAGCACGGGGTAGTGCTCCTGCTGCCAGCCGTCCCGGGACAGGGTCTGGCGGAAGTAGCCGTGCCGGTAGAGCAGGCCGACGCCGATCAGCGGGACACCGAGGTCGCTGGCGGCCTTCAGATGGTCGCCGGCCAGGATGCCGAGGCCGCCGGAGTACTGGGGCAGGGCGGCCGTGATGCCGAACTCGGGCGAGAAGTAGGCGATCGCGGCGGGGAGTTCGTCGGGCTGGGCCTGGTACCAGCGCTCGGCGGTCATGTAGTCGTTCAGATCGCCCGCGACCGCGGCGAGGCGGCGCAGGAAGCGGCGGTCTTGGGCCAGGTCCGCGAGCCGTGCGGGCGGCACGCTGCCCAGCAGCCGGACCGGGTCGCCGCCCGAGGCGGCCCAGCGCTCGGGATCGACGGACTGGAACAGGTCACGGGTCTCCGCATGCCACGACCAGCGCAGATTGCGGGCCAGATCACTGAGCGGCCGGAGGGGGTCGGGGAGAACGGGTCGGACGGTGAATCGACGGATCGCCTTCACGGGTTCCACCTCGGCGCGTTCGCGGGATGACGCAGGGTTCTGACACAGGGCTTCATCGACGTCACCTACGACAGTACCGGCGTCGGTGCCGCCACCGGTGAAGCTCCTGCACCCAATCCCCGATCGTCCGGAACCGTCCCATCCGCGGATATGGCCGATTCCGCCCCCATAGGCGTCCTTGTGGCGCTTCACACACCACGAGAGGCTGCCCCTGGCGTACCGGGCCCGCGCCTGCCGTACGCGGCGCCGCGCGGCAGCCGTACGCCGAGTCGAGGAGGGGAACTCGGACCATGGCACGGACGCGCACACGGCGTCTGCGCTGGACAGGGGGCCTGGCGGCGGCGATCGGTGCCGCGGCGTTTTCGGCCACCACCCTGCCCGCGCACGCCGTACCGGAGGGGCGGATACTCGGCGCCGGACAGCCCGGCTCCGTGCACGGAAGTTACCTGGTGACACTGAAGGAGGGCACCCGGGCGGCATCGGCGGCCGGTAAGGCCCTCGCCGAGAAGTACGGGGTGCACATCAGCCACACCTACGGCACCGTCCTGAACGGCTACGCGATCAGGACCGACGAGAGACGGGCCGGGCGGCTCGCCGCCGATCCCCGGGTCGCCTCGGTCGTCCAGGACACCCGCGTACGGCTGGAGCGCACTCAGGCCGAGCCGCCCTCCTGGGGCCTGGACCGCGTCGACCAGACGGGCCTGCCGCTGGACCGGAGCTACACCTCTCCCGATTCGGCGGGCTCCGGGGTGAGCGTGTACGTGATCGACACCGGTGTCCGGACCACGCACCGGGACTTCGGCGGCCGGGCGAGCCACGGCTGGGACTTCGTCGGGAACGACAAGGTCGCGTCGGACGCCAACGGCCACGGCACGCACATCGCCGGCACGGTCGCCGGGAGGGCCCACGGTGTCGCCAAGCGGGCCCGTGTCGTCTCCGTGCGCGTCCTCGACGCGGCGGGGGCGGGCACCACGGCCCGGGTGATCGCGGGGATCGACTGGGTGACCCGGCACGCGAGGAAACCCGCCGTCGCCAACCTCAGCCTGGGCGGCCCGCGCAACGAGCGGCTGGACGCCGCCGTCCGCGCCTCCATCGCCTCCGGCGTGACCTACACGGTCGCCGCGGGCAACGACGGCAGGCCGGCCGGCGGGTACTCCCCGGCGAGCGTCAAGCAGGCGATCACGGTCGGCGCGACCGACCGGAGGGATGCAAAACCGGCCTTCTCCAACCACGGTCCGGCCCTCGATCTGTTCGCCCCGGGCGTGGGCATCACCTCGGCGTCAGCCGCGAGCGACACCGCACGGGCCACCTTCTCGGGTACCTCGATGGCGGCACCGCACGCCGCGGGAGCGGCCGCGCTGTATCTGGCCGATCATCCGAAAGCGGCTCCGGCCCAGGTCACGAGGGCTCTGACCGAGGGAGCGGCGACCGGGAAGATCTCCGGCCGGGGTCCCGGCTCACCGGACAAGTCACTGCGGGTGGCGCACGGCTAGGGCGAAGGAGCAGCCACGCGCAGGGGCCGGCCTCGTCCGTCGCGGACGAGGCCGGTCTTGTGTGTCGACATACGCGTGAGTAGTTAACAAAGTGCCGGATTGCCCACCCGAATAGGGTGGGAAGGCTCCTCCGGGTACCCCTCTCAGGAGCACCATGCAGGACCCATCTCCCCACAGCCATCCGCCCACCCACGTTGACGCGGACAGGAGCGGTCATGCCCGCCAAGCACCATTCGTCACCATCCCCCACCCGCCGCACCGGGGCGCGCGCGCCCGCCGGCGAGCCACGCCCCGCGCGCCCGGCCGACGCCGGTCCGCAGGTCCCTGAACCACCCCCCGTGGGCGAGGCGACCGCCGTCGGGCGCATACCCGTTCTCGATGTCCGCCCGGTCGTCCAGCGCGGACGCCGACCGGCCAAGGCCGTGACCGGCGAGACGTTCGAGATCTCGGCGACCGTGTTCCGGGAGGGGCACGACGCGGTCGCCGCCAATGTCGTCCTGAAGGATCCCGAGGGCCGTCCCGGGCCGTGGACGCCGATGCGTGAGCTGGCTCCGGGGACGGACCGGTGGGGCGCCGAGGTCACCGCCGGGGAGCCCGGCCTGTGGTCGTTCACGGTGGAGGCGTGGGGCGACCCGGTCAGCACCTGGCGCCATCATGCGCAGATCAAGATCCCCGCGGGCATGGACACGGACGTCGTGCTGGAGGAGGGCGCGCGCCTGTACGAGAGGGCGGCCGCCGGGGTGCCCGTGGAGGAGGGCCGCCGGGACGTGATCCTCGCGGCCGTCGCCGCCCTGCGGGACGAGAACCGCCCGGCGGCGGCGCGGTTGGCGGCGGCGCTGACGCCGGAGGTGGACGAGGTCCTGGCCCGCCATCCGCTGCGGGACCTGGTCACCACCTCCGAGCCGCTG